>NZ_OMOR01000001.1:2486077-3729116 GCF_900302465.1 Ascidiaceihabitans donghaensis
CGGCATGATCGGACTGATCCGCTCATTGTCAGAGGACTACATGGGCACGGGGTTTACCTTCAATTCGATCTGCCCCGGCTACGTCGATACCGACATCGTAACCCGCAACACCACGAGCATTGCCCAACGTGCTGGCATTTCCGAAGATAAAGCACGCGGGATCATGGTGAACACCAACCGGCATCGCCGCTTGGTCGAGGTCGAGGAAGTGACCGCCGCCATGAATTACATCGTGGGTCCGGGGTCCGGCAGTATAAACGGACAGAACATAGAGATCGCTGGCGGACAGATGTGAAATGGGGTGCACCAAGGTGCACCTTACCCCGCCCTTTTCCCGTCTCACGTTAAACTCCGCTTAACCAAGACGTGGATAGGATCGGGTCATGCCCAATTACATCCGTACACACCGCCCCGGCGCACAGCTGTTCTTCACCGTCCGTCTTGCAAACCGCAACGGCGACCTGTTTGTGCGCGAAATCGAGCGGCTGCGCCACGCCACACGCATGACCCGCACGCGATACCCCTTCGAGATCAACGAAATCGTTGTTTTGCCCGCTGTCATCCACACCATCTGGACGTTGCCGCCCGACGATTCTGATTTTAGCACCCGCTGGCGCATGCTAAAGTCGCAGTTTTCGCGTGGACTTCCTACTCCGGCACACCGCGATCCAGTGACCATACGGCGGGGTGAAAAAGGTATTTGGCAGCGCCGTTTTTGGGAACACCACCTAAAAGATACCGATGATTATGAAGCACACCGGCAAATGATCCTAAAGGCACCGGTGCAGGCTGGGTTGGTGCGCCGCCCACAGGATTGGGCCTATACGTCGGTCCACAGAGCCATTCGGCGTGGTGAATATGATCCACAAACACCCGTGGGGCTTTCGTATGCGCCAAGCCCGACAAAAGCGTACAACCCAACTGCCCCGATGCGCGGCAAGCCACGCCTTACGCGCCATCCTCTTCCCAATGAAAACTCTGCGGTCACAGAGTCAAAGTCGCTCTGAACATGTCAAGGTGCACTTCAGTGCACCTCCCCTTTCAAGCGGATTTCAGAGCAGGGCGCATTTCGCCAGCGTCCCAAGCATGCGCCGCTTCACCAAAGGCCGCAAACAAAGGGCGCGATACCGGATCCATTGCCGCTTGATACTCCGGGTGCCACTGCACCGACAGGGTAAAGCCGGGGGCGCCGTCGATATAAATGGCTTCGGGGGTGCCATCGGGCGCTGTGCCGTCGACGATCACCCGGTCCCCCGGCGTCTTGATGCCTTGACCATGCAACGTATTTGTCATGACCTCGGACGCGCCCATGACCCGGTGAAAAACACCGCCGGCGGAAAAAGACACCGCATGACGCAATGCAAACTTTTCTTCGATAGTTCCATCGGGAGGCATGCGGTGATTGTCTCTTCCGGGTAAATCGCGGATTTCAGGATAAAGAGAGCCCCCCATCGCCACGTTGACTTCCTGAAAACCACGGCAGATGCCCAAAATAGGCAATCCCCGTTCGACGCAAGCGCGGATCAAAGGCAACGCCAAGCCATCGCGGTCCCGGTCGAAATCGCCATGCGCAGGCGTTGGGTCTTCGCCGTATTCTTCTGGATGCACATTGGGGCGACCACCAGTAAATACAAATCCCGCGCAACGGGCCATCAGATCTTCGATGTCGACATGGGTGGGATCTGCAGGGATCAAAACCGGCAAAGCATCACAGACCTGAGACACAGCATCGACGTTCATTTTCCCACCTGCATGGACCTCGTATTCGTCGTTGATCAAATGTGTGTTTGAAATAATGCCGATAATAGGTCGTGCCATTCTGTCCCTCGTGCCTCACTTTGATCTGAATATATAAAGAAAGGGCAGACTATGAAAAGCCCACCCTTTCGCGCAACCGACTGTGCGCATATCCGCATAACGCAAGATGCGCCAAATTTAGGCGGTTCTAGATCTCGCCCGTCAAGCCAGCCGCTTCAATGCCAGCCATCGCTGCAATCGCGTCGTTGTCAGAGGTGTCACCGGTCACGCCAACCGCGCCAATCACTTCGCCCTTTTTGCCACGCAGCAAAACACCACCCGGCACCGGAATAACCTGCCCTCCGAACACGCCATTGGCGGCATTCATGAAATATGCTTGCGCCTCGGCGCGCGCCATCTGGGCTGTACCGGCCATGCCCAACATAACGGAACCATAGGCCTTGCCATGCGCAATCGCAAAGCGGCCGGGGGCAGCACCGTCGGCACGTTCAAAGGCTTGCACATGGCCGCCCGCGTCCAACACGACAACAGACAATGGCTTCATGCCGTCCTCGGTTCCTTTTTCCATGGCTTTGCGGACAATGGTGCGGGCTTTTCTCAATGAGATCATGGTTCTTTTCCTTCTCGTAAGGTGGGGCTCGTAAGGTGGGGTTCAGCCCACCATTTCTTTTTCAACAGGCAAACGGCCAATCAACAGATGAAAACACTCAGGCTGATGCATACGGGCTTTGCGCCGAAGATGAAATGGGACGATGACGCGGTGCCTTCGAAAAAGTCTGCAATCTATCACGCAACATCCGGAGCTAACGTTTGGTCCGGCGGCATCTGTCCGAGCAATAGCGCACCTCGTCCCAGACTTTGGCCCACTTCTTGCGCCACACAAACGGCTTGGCGCAGGTGGCGCAGATCTTGGCAGGCAAATCCGCCTTTTTGCGCATTTTTGCCATGCTAGAATTCGAACCCCAACTGTCTTGGATCTGCTTTTTTCGCTTTGGGCGCTTTGGGGCCTACGGGGTCGCGTTGGAACCGTCTTTGACTGTCTTTGCGGCTGGCATGTTTGTGCACCACGCGGGCAGCCTCTGAATGAAACGCGCCGCCCTTGCGCACGGCGTGTACGGTTTCGCGGGCAAATCGTGCCGCAGAAACCACATCGACAATCGGGGCAGGATACGCCAACCGCGACGCGCCGTCCCAAAGCCATGGCTCTTGCAGGTATGCGTCGGGGACATCTGCCAATTCAGGCACCCATGTCCGGGTGAACACCCCCGAAGGGTCCTGATCGTGGCCTTGTTTAACGGGGTTATAGATGCGCACGGTGTTCATGCCTGTGACCCCGGATTGCATTTGCATCTGTGACCAGTGAATGCCCGGCTCATAATCCGTGAACAACCGCGCAAGAACAGGACCCGTACTGCGCCAGTCCAGCCATAAATGATAGGATGCCACAGCCACAACCATCGCCCGCATCCGGAAATTGAGCCATCCCGTCGCCTGCAATGACCGCATACATGCGTCCACAAACGGCAAACCCGTCTCGCCCTGGGCCCACGCCTGCAAGCGCACAGGGTCTGCGTGCTGCGGGCGCATGCCTTCATAGGCGGAATGCAAGCAGCGGTGTTCAAGTGCGGGTTCATCTTCCAGTTTCTGCATGAAGTGATCCCGCCACGCCAAACGCGATTGAAACGATTTGAGGGATTTGGCCCACTCTACGTCGCGTGGCCCTACGGCCATCTGCGCCGTTTCCCGCACGGATAGGGTGCCAAATGCCAAATGCGGGGACACCCGCGAACAGGCCACAGCCCCCTGCAATGGCGACGACATGTCCCGACGATACGTGCGCCCACGTGTGTCCAGAAAACTGTGCAACACCGCCAAACCAGCCGCGCGTCCGCCGGCCTGACGGTCGGGGCACATGTCCTGCAGCCCAAAATCGGGTGCTGGGTCAGACGCAAGCCGCAGCCTTTCCAAGGCGGTAACAGGCGTTGGTGGCGCGATGATGGCCGAATTGACGTGGCTGTCGCGCCGCCTGGCCCACCCGTTGCGCCCATTCAGGCGGCGCACGACGCCGCACCCTGCAATCTCCTGCCACCGCACGCCCGTGCCCCGCGCCCATGCGGCCACCGAAAGATCGCGTTTATAGCTCCACCCGTTGCCGGTTTCCTCATGGCTGATCATGTGATCAAACGGAACTTGTTTATGAACATCAGCCAAAACGCCTGTGGCCGTTCCCACGCGTTCCACCAGATGCAAGCCCAGCGCATTCAGGGCCAAGCGCAGTTCAGCCACACTTTCGCGTACAAAAGCCCACTGCCGGTGTGACGCATCGGCCTGCGCCCACAGGTCCGGTTCCCAAACGTACAGTGGCAAAACAGGCCCCATGGCCATAGCCTGCGCCAACGCCGCATGATCAGCGGTGCGCAAGTCTCTTTTCAGCCATAAAACAATTGGGCGCGTCATGATGCACGACCTAGATCAACGCTTTCACAAAGAAACCGTGACCACAAAAAAGAGGTGCACAAAATGCGCACCTCTTTTCCACTCATTACCCCTTAACCCCCTATTTACCCGTCAAGCGTTTGAACCTCAAAGCCTGACGCGTCGTTTTGGACGCCGACGTCCTGCCCCATAAAGACGAATACGGCCCCGATCGTAAGAACAGCGACGAACCCCAAAGCCGCGCCAATGCCCAGCAAGGAAGGGCGGTGGCGGTTGGATTGCTTTTCAATATTCGTGTCAGGTGCTGACATGGTTACGTCCTTTCATTTTGCACAGTCGTGCACAGGCGCGGTCGTGCTTCACCAAACAAACCGTTCCGGGCGCAAAAGGTTCCCGGCCTTGCGCAAAAAAGGGCAACGCGCCTTGTGGCCGCTGCGTGATCGGCCTAGCGTTCCCATCGTTAAACAGGAGATGTGCGATGCGTGATGCGGCCCCCCAAACAATCTATTTGAAAGACTACACGCCCTTTGGGTTCACTGTCGAAGAAGTCCATCTGACGTTTGATTTGGCCCCGTCCGCCACGCGTGTCACCTCACGGATCAAATTCGCACCCAACCCGGACGCGACAGACAAAACGTTTTTCCTGCACGGCGAAGAACTGACGCTGCGGTGGGCCAAAATTGATGGCGAAACCGTAGAACCAACCATCACAGCCGAAGGGCTGACATGTAACGTGCCGAACATTCCGTTTGTTTGGGAATCCGAGGTACAGATCGATCCCGCAGGCAACACCGCTTTGGAAGGACTGTACAGGTCATCCGGCATGTATTGCACGCAATGTGAGGCCGAAGGCTTTCGCAAGATCACCTACTACCCCGACCGTCCTGACGTCATGTCCACCTTCACAGTGCGCATCAATGGGCCCGAACCCGTTTTGTTGTCTAACGGCAACCCCGTGGCGTCAGGTAAAGGTTGGGCCGAATGGCACGACCCGTGGCCCAAGCCCGCCTATTTGTTTGCGCTTGTGGCAGGCGAATTGATCGCACACCCCGGCAAGTTTACCACCATGAACGGTCGCAAAGTCGAACTGAACCTCTATGTGCGCCCCGGAGACGAGCATAAATGCGCCTTCGGGATGCAAGCGTTGAAGGATTCCATGGTTTGGGACGAAAAAGTCTATGGGCGCGAATATGACTTGGATATTTTCAACATCGTCGCGGTCGACGACTTCAACATGGGCGCGATGGAAAACAAGGGCCTGAATGTCTTCAACTCTTCCGCGGTTCTGGCCAGTCCCGAGACCTCAACCGACCAGAATTTTGAGCGGATTGAAGCCATCATCGCCCATGAGTATTTCCACAACTGGACAGGCAACCGCATCACTTGCCGCGACTGGTTCCAGCTTTGTCTGAAAGAGGGGCTGACAGTCTACCGCGACAGTCAATTCACCTCTGACATGCGTTCTGCGCCGGTGAAGCGGATTTCGGATGTCATTGATTTGCGTGGCCGCCAGTTTACCGAAGATCAAGGCCCCCTCGCCCATCCTGTGCGCCCCGAAAGCTTTCAGGAGATCAACAATTTCTACACCGCCACCGTCTATGAAAAAGGCGCAGAAGTGATCGGTATGCTGCGCACGCTTGTGGGTGCGGATGCCTATTCCAAGGCGGTGGATTTGTATTTTGACCGCCACGACGGGCAAGCCTGCACCATCGAGGACTGGATACAAGTATTCGAAGACAGCACCGGCCGCGATCTGGGGCAATTCAAACGCTGGTACAGCCAAGCGGGCACACCACATTTGAAAGTCACCGAAAGCTATGAAGGCGACACATACACCCTGACTTTCGCCCAACACACACCGCCCAGCGCAACCACACCGGACCCTAAGCCCCAAGTGATCCCCGTTGCCATGGGTCTGTTGGCCGCCGACGGATCAGAAGCGATGGGCACCCAAGTGCTGGAAATCACCAAAGACACCCAAAGCTTTTCGTTTCCCGGACAACCCGCGCGGCCAGTCCCCTCTATCCTGCGCGGCTTTTCGGCGCCTGTGGTGTTGGATCATTCCGCTGATCATGCGTTTTTGCTGGCCCATGACACCGATCCCTTTAATCGCTGGGAAAGTGCGCGCGCATTGGCAAAGGGATCATTGATGGCGACAATCCGTCAGGGCAAAGCCCCGGACAGCGCATACCTTGAAGGTCTGACGAAGGTGGTGGCCGACGATAGTCTTGATCCGGCCTACCGTGCCTTGATGATTGGTTTGCCCGCACAATCCGAATTGGCAGCCAGCCTGCATGCAGAAGGTGACGTGCCTGATCCCGATGCGATTCATCTGGCTGTCGATGCGATGCGCGAGGCGCAGGCCGAAGCTCTGCAAGATATGCTACATCCCTTGTATGATGCCCATCAGGTGACCCAAGACTATGTCCCGGACGCGGCCCAGTCGGGCAAACGCGCCCTTGGCAATGCCATGCTGGCACTGATCACCCGCCGCGATGGCGGTGCGGTGGCCCAGGCCCAATACGACACCGCCACCAACATGACACAACAGCTTGCAGCCTTGGGCTTTTTGATCGGAGCCGAACAAGGCGACGCAGCTCTTGGCGCATTTGAAGCCCAATGGAAAGATGACCGGCTGGTGATGGACAAGTGGTTCGGTCTGCAAGTGATGAAGGCCAAACCCGATGATGCTGCCGATACGGCCACGGCCCTTACACGGCACCATGATTTCAACTGGAAAAACCCCAACCGCTTTCGCGCCACTTTGGGCGCTTTGGCCATGCATCATGCAGGCTTTCACGCCAAAGATGGATCGGGGTATGCATTGCTGGCGGATTGGTTGATCAAACTGGATCCAGTCAATCCACAAACCACCGCACGCATGTGTTCCGCCTTTCAAACTTGGCGCCGCTACGATGCCATTCGTCAAACCTTGATAAAAGCGCAATTGGAACGCATCGCCAGCACGCCCGGCCTTAGTCGCGACACCGCCGAGATGATTGGACGTATCCGCGAAGCTTAAAGGGGGCCAGCCCCCGCCCTGCAGCAACCCCCGGGATTTTTTAGGAAAAAGACCCAAAGAAAAAGGAATATGCCATGTCCAGACCTGTTGTTTTGGTGACTGGAGGCTCCGCAGGTATTGGTGCCGCCTGTGTCGAGCTGGCCGCACAAAAGGGCTACGATATCCTGCTGAACTACAATTCGGACCTAAACGGCGCCAATGCAGCCCGTGTGTCCGCCGAGGCCCACGGCGCCCATGTCATCCTTGTGCAGGGCGACGTGTCCAAGCCGCAGGATGTGGACCGTATCTATGACACCCTTGATGCCGAATTTGGCGCGATGCATGCATTGATCAACAACGCAGGCATTGTCGGGCAGAAGGCCAAATTGGTCGACATGGATTACGCCCGCATTGCGCGTATGTTCGAGGTCAATCTGCTGGGCGCCGTGATGATGGCCCAAGGGGCTGCGCAACGATTGCGATCAGGTGGCAGCATCATTAACATTTCCTCAGCCGCCGCACGTTTGGGATCTGGCAACCAGTATGTAGATTATGCCGCTTCAAAAGGGGCTATCGATACATTTACCAAAGGCTTGTCCGACGAATTGGCCCCGCAAGGCGTTCGCGTCATGGCCGTGCGCCCCGGTCTTATCGAAACTGACATCCATGCCAAAGGCGGAGAACCCGACCGCGCAGAACGTCTGGCCCACATGGTGCCAATGCAGCGCACCGGGTCCGCCATGGAAATCGCCCGCTCCGTATTGTGGTTGATGTCGCAGGACGCAAGCTACATCACGGGCTCTGCTTTGGATGTGACGGGAGGCCGGTAACTGTATAAGATGTCGCTTCAATAACATTCAGTAAAGAGTAAGAGGATCACATGCCGTTCATTCTGGGACTTATCGGATTGGCCACAGCCGCCTATTTCATGGTCATTCGTGCAAGACGTGGCGCGGAAATGGCGTCTGAGCTGATGGATGTCGCCTCTGACGTGCGTGCAGCCGCCCGTCGCTTTGGATTTCGACGCAAGCAAAACATCCATCCCGTCGACAGCATCGACGACCCGAAACTGGCTTTGGGCGGATTGTCCGCGGCCTTTATGGCGTTGGACGATCTTCCGACCCAAGACGGGCGCACCGCGTTGGACGCACAGCTGCGCAAACACCTGGAGTTGGACGGCCAGCAGGCACAGGAAATCGCAGTCCTTGGGCAATGGTTTGTGGAAACTTGCGGCGGGGCAGATGCGGCTGTGAAACGCCTGTCAAAACGGCTGTATGCACTGGACAAAGGGCAAAGCTTTGGCGTGTTGATGGCCGTTATTCAGGGCACAATGCACAGCACAGGACACCCGTTGTCCACGCGCCAATCAGAGGCTTTGGTGGATATCAAACGCGCATTCCATCTGTCATGACGGACTTCGACTACACGCGATCGGGACGAAACCGCGCAACACTGCTGACGGTTTTGGCGGTGTGGGCCTGTGTCCTTGCATTGGTGTTTTGGATCGATATGGCCCTATGGATCGCTGCGATCCTATGCGCTGCAACTTTGCCCGCGCTATATGATCTGGTCACGGCGCGCCAAGCCGGAATGACGATTGCCGCTACAGACATCACCTGGTTTGCGGGGGCCAAGACAGGCAAAGTGGCGTGGAACCGTGTGGACCACGTACGCTTTGACACCCGATTGGACCTTTCTGTCCGAATGGCATTGGTCTTACACAACGGACGGCGGGTGAAAGTTCCTTTTGAAGCCACACCACCCGCAGACGCCATCGAAGCGGACCTGAAAAACAGAGACATCAAGACCGAAAGACACCACTTCGGCTTTATGTAGCTGGACCGGTCAGTCTTTCGCGTTATGGCCGCGCTTTGGGCCGTATCGCATCGGGCAAAGCGCAATAGGGTTGCCGTTTTAACCAACCTGCCATGTCGGCCCGCTTGGCGGTTGAGCGCATTGGCCCCCAGTCGGCGCTAACGCCACGCCACTTGCGATCCTTGCCGTGCACAAGCCCGTCCCGCGGCACGGTAACGGCCATAATACGCACCGCACAGCTTAGGTTGGCCGCACCGTTTCGCAGTGCCTCACCGGTGCCGACATTGCATTTGTAGCCGCGCGCCGTCGCAGGCAGGATTTGCAACAGACCGTACCAACGCCCGCCTCCGCCAACGGCCCGGGGCTTGTAGGTGCTTTCGAATTTCGCCAGTGCAGACATAAAGCCAAGCCAAAACGCACGCCGGTCGGCTTCATTTGCATCCGGATAGCGGGGACACCAGTTTTGAATATCTCCGGGCACCATGTCCGTCAGGGGCTTTCCATGGGTCTTCAAAGCGGTCAACGCTGCCCTGTTCCACAACAAATGGCCCGGCTGATGGGTCCAACGGGTGCGCGGCATATGGCCTGATCTGGCCTTGGGGCGCAGGTCTTTAACTGAATTTCCGTCAGCGCCCAGAACCACGTCTTGGCTAGCGTCTGGACGCAACGGTTCGTTTGGGACAGCAGCCACAGGCATTGCCAGAAGAACCATGGTTAACAAAAGAGAGGTCGCGTGTTTCATGCGAAACTATGCAAATATGTATCTGCAGATTGCAAGTCTGGCCAATCTGAACGAAGCTCGGGTGAAACAATGACAGGGTCCCGTGACGACTGTTTCGCGCTATGCGTAAATTCTTTGCGCAGACAGCTGAGCGACGCAGAATGCTGCTTCTCCCTCATAAAGAGCAACTTCCGCTACCGTAACGGGAACTGAGGCAAAATGTTAAGGTTTTGTTAACAAAACAAGCCGTTTTGACAAAACATGAGCGCGAAACTTTCGCCTCCGCGCCACGTTTCGGCCCCATTGCTTGGTCAGATTAGGGTCAGTTCTTTAATGGTCCAGGATGGTCTGTCTATGCAATTGGCATCTTATTTTTCAAAAACGGTTAACCCTATTTTGGGCGCCTTCAAACGCGCCACCCCCCAGATTGACGAAGACGGCGTTGTTGTGCCTCACGCGCATGTTCGTCCAAAACGTATCGCCACACGCCAAAAACAAACGCCGACCCAAAACGATAGCGACGCACTGGTGATCCCCTGCCCCGATCCCACGGCCGAGGACCGCGAACGAGACTTTCACCAGATGCGCGGCCAACGTCTGGCACGGCAAGAAAACTGGGATGATATTTCAAGCGCCATTCGATTGGCCGACCGATCCCTTAGCAAAACGTCGGGCGGTATGCCGGTCGCGGATCTGATAAGCTATGGCGCACGCGCAGACGTTGTACAGGCCTGTGAACACGCATTGCTTTCGGGAAAACCAGCCAAGGGTGCGCCCATTCTAGCCGGAATTGAAGCGCTTGAAGAGGTGCTGGCTGAGTGCGGTCAAGACTATACCATCGCCGCCGTCGTGGCCCATGCACATATGGACATCGCATGGGCATGGCGTGGGACGTGCTGGGACGCTGAGGTTTCCCAACGCAACAAAGAAGCTTTCCAAGCCCACTTTGATCGCGCCCGTGACATTCTGGACCCCTTTCAATCCTTGACGCCAAAGCCTGCATTTCTGGCCGCCGCTGAATGTGCTTTGCGTGGTGGGTGTCCTGACGGGAAATTAAAAATTGCTGATGCATACCAGCAACTTATCGATCTGGATCCGGAAAATGCACGCGCGATGCGTGCCATGGGCAACCATTTGCTTCCACGCTGGTTCGGAGATTACAACCAACTGGAACTAGAAGCGCGCCGTACCGCATCACGGACACAAAGCACGTGGGGCGCTGGCGCGTACACTTGGGTTCAGCTGGATGCGATCGCCTTTGACGACGAGGCCTGTGCGCGGCTTGATGTTTCGTTCTTTGTGGACGGCCTGCATGACATTCTGGAGCGCACGAACAACCAGTACATTGTGAACCTGATGGCGGCGTATTGCGCCAACACGATGGGCAACGCCCGTGGCGGGCATGACGAAGCGGATCAGGTGCGCAGCCAGATCGCAGAATGCGCCAAGTGGATCATTCGCGAACACCTGACCGAATTGCACCCGATGATCTGGGCGCATGCGGCACGCGGTTTTGACAATTCATTGCGGGTGCGGTGCCCTGACCGTTTCGCGGCAGCCGGTCAAGCCGATGCATTGCGCATTATCGGCAATCTGTTTCGGCCTGACATCGCAGCGGGCCGCAAGGTTGTTTTCACGGAAGACGGGCCTGTCACCCGCCCTGCGTGATTGCGTGCACGTTCACGGTACCGGTCAAGTCGATGCCAATCGCCGTGCTGCAGCAGCAAGCAACAGACGCGAATAAAGCTTGTGCGGCGTTAAAAGCGTCTCAAACACAGGTCCCATACGGGGTGGCCTGCCGCCTTTGGCAGGCTCCGGCACAACGACGGACCCGAAAAAAAGTCGCGTTCCAGTATCGCTCGGGGCCACGTGCAGCCATGATTTGGTACGCCCTGCATCCAGCACAATCTGATCCTTTGCGCGGGCTTCTACCTTCCAGACAGCCAAAGTCGTAGAAGCCCCGGACGCCAAGGCCAAAACGTCTGCATCATTGGACGGGGCACGGGCCAAAAGGCGCAAAACCAGACGTTCGGCTTTGAAAATCCCAGAGGTGTAGAAAGCCAAGATAAAGGCCTGTAAATCAACGTCCCGCTTTACGTCGCAGGTAAAGCAATCCGTATAGGTGATTGGCTCTGACAGATGGTACGCATGCAGGGCGGTTTCAGGCAGGTCGCATTCTGTGATGTCCATGGGGCACATCCTTTCAGCATGACCCTAAGTCTGCACATCCACATGTGCCATAGGCCGCAATGCCGCAGACCCGCACGCCGTAGGCTCGGGACCCATTAATCCTGAGCCTAGACCAACGCCCTGCCCGTTTGTATCAGTTGCGGGATGAACAGAATCATGATCATCGGTCAAGCTGGATCAGGCAAATCGACCTTGGCCCGATACATCGGTCGCCATGGCAATCTACCTGTGGTCCATATCGACTTGATCCATTGGAAAACCGGCTGGATAGAACGCACACAAGCCGAAAAAACTCTGCTTGTTTTGGATGCTATTGCGCAAGATCGGTGGGTTTTTGAGGGCGGAAACTCTACAACCTATCCACAACGCATGGCGCGGGCCGATACCCTGATCTGGTTGGACTTACCCGCCCTGTTGCGCTTGCGCCGCGCAGTCTGGCGATCAGTGAAACACTACGGATCAAACCGTCCCGATTTACCTAAAGGCTGCCCGGAACGCCTGGACGCATCTTTTTATCGCTGGATCTGGCGCACGCGACACAGCGGGCGGGCTTCGCTGAAAAACTGGTTCGAAACAGCGCCACCACATCTGCAAAAGTATCACCTGCAATCTAAACATGACGTCATGCGGTGGGTGCACAACACCTTTCCCGATACTTAAAATTCGCTCTGCGGACACGAACCGCATAACTAGGCTCAGGACCCATTCATCTTAATATCTCAGTTTTCCTGATTTGGTTTGTGATGAGGCGCAGTTGCGCGGGAATAGTGGTTCTATTTCAAGCAGATGCAACGATAGTCACGGGCCAAATCAGGGAAATCGGAGACGCGATTTTCACTTCATCTCTGCGCCCCAAAGGGGCGACATCTCAGCGTCTTGAGCCGCTTGAAAAGAGAACCACTCTTATCGTCACGTCCCAAGACTCCGATATTTCGTGAAAATCGCGCTGAGGCATTAAGATTAATGGGTCCTGAGCCTAAGGTCTTTTTCCCCGAAAAATCCCGTGGGAGACGCAAAGCCTCGGGGCTGGCCCCATCCGCGCTTGCCCCCGTCCAGACCGTGATTTATGACAAGGCAAACGCATACCCAAGAGGCCCGCACATGCTTGACCTGACCTATGACAGCCCGAAGATCAAAACGATTGCTGGCGCACAGCACGATTGGGAACTGGTGATCGGCATGGAGGTGCACGCACAAGTCGCCTCGAACGCGAAACTCTTTTCGGGGGCATCCACTCAATTCGGGTCAGAACCCAATTCAAACGTGTCGTTTGTGGACGCGGCCATGCCCGGCATGCTGCCTGTCATCAACGAATACTGCATCGAACAGGCCGTGCGCACAGGGCTGGGCCTCAAGGCCGAAATTAACTTGAAATCTGCATTCGACCGCAAAAACTACTTCTACCCCGACCTGCCGCAAGGCTATCAAATCAGCCAGCTTTACCACCCAATCGTTGGCGAAGGGGAAGTGCTGGTCGAAATGGGCGACGGCACAGCGCGCAATGTGCGCGTCGAACGCATCCATATGGAACAGGACGCGGGCAAATCCATTCACGACATGGACCCGAACATGTCCTTTGTGGACGTGAACCGCACAGGCGTCTGCCTGATGGAAATCGTCTCCAAACCCGACATCCGTGGCCCCGAAGAGGCCGCCGCCTACCTCACCAAGCTGCGTCAAATTCTGCGTTACTTGGGCACTTGCAATGGCGACATGCAATCAGGCGCAATGCGCGCCGACGTCAACGTATCCATCTGCCTGCCCGGCCAATACGAAAAATACCAAGCAACCCAAGATTTCAGCCACCTCGGCACGCGCTGCGAAATCAAAAACATGAACTCCATGCGCTTCATTCAGCAGGCGATTTTGGTCGAAGCCAAGCGCCAGATCGCCATCGTGGAAGCAGGCGGTGAAGTGGACCAAGAAACCCGGCTCTATGACCCCGACAAAGGCGAAACCCGCTCCATGCGCTCCAAAGAAGAGGCGCACGACTACCGCTATTTCCCCGACCCCGACCTGCTGCCTTTGGAAATTGAGCAGGCGTGGGTAGACGACATCGAAGCAAACTTGCCCGAACTGCCCGATGCTAAAAAATCGCGCTTTATCAATGACTTTGGACTAACAGACTATGACGCGTCAGTTCTGACAGCAGAATTGGAGTCCGCAGACTACTTTGAACACGTCGCACAGGGTCGTGACGGCAAGACCTCGGCCAACTGGGTCATCAATGAGCTTTTTGGCCGTCTGAAAAAAGATGACCGCGACATCGAAGACAGCCCCGTCACCCCTGCGCAACTCGGCGGCATCATCGACCTGATCGCATCAGACGCGATCAGCGGCAAAATCGCCAAAGACCTCTTTGAAATCGTCTACACCGACGGCGGCGATCCGGCGCAAATCGTTGAAGATAAAGGCATGAAGCAGGTCACAGACCTTGGCCCGATCGAGGCAGCACTTGACGAAATCATCGCCGCCAACCCTGCACAGGTGGCCAAGGCCCAGGAAAACCCGAAGCTGGCAGGCTGGTTCGTGGGTCAGGTGATGAAAGCGACAGGCGGCAAAGCCAACCCCAAAGCGGTGAACCAACTGGTGGCGCAAAAGTTAAGATAATGGATAAACTCAAAGTGTTGGGCTTCGCAGTCGTCTTCGCCGCCCTAAACACTGCGTTCCCCGTTATTGCACAAGAGGCATACAAAAACACCTGTGACCCAGCCCATTACACGGTATGCATAGATCTTTCTGAAAAATACGAGAACGGCTACGCCCCTTTCCCGCAAGACCCAGATCGCGCCGAGACTTTGCGAGAGAGTGTGTTGTCGTATGCACGTGCAAACTGTGGCAATGGCAAAGGTAAAACGTGTTCCGTGCTTTCAAAGCATTTTTATAAGTTATCTTTTTCCGAAAAAACTCCACCTGAAGAGTATTTAGCACAGCTTGTTACCATACGTATGCTTGCCAAAACAGGATGCGCCGCCGGTGACCCCGAGGCATGCTTTTTCTTGTCGGCAAACACCTCGCGTGACTACCGTAATCTTCGACTACAAGCTCTTATGATTGAGACGCGTGGGCGTGACGACCAAAGTGATCAGCTTCATGACTTACGCACCACGCTCGATGCAGAAACCGACATGTGGTACGCACAAACGAAAACGCATGCGCAATCTATTTTTGATGCCTTACACCCAAATTGCAGCCCCGCGGCACCAGAAATCTGTGGCGCTATGGCCGATGCCGCACGATACCTCGAACACACCGAGCCAACGCGTTTGGCTCTTTACGATCAAGCCTGCTTTGGCGGAGCACCACAGTTTTGTGAGGGCTTAGGGAATCAGCTGTTTTCAATATTGAATGAAGTGGACGCGGACACCAAAGCGCAAACCGCTGCGCGTCTTGAAACCGCCTGCGCCGATGGCCTCGCCGAGGCTTGTGCTGCGCTCCTGCCTGCCATCCCATTGTTCCCCATAGAAAATTTTTCTGCCGCTGCCACTCCGTTTCAAACCCGTGCTTGCACATCAGGACACACCAAAAGCTGTGGCGCACTCGGACGAAGAGTTTTCAAAGCCTATCTCAAATCTGAAAATACCGCAGACCTGCAAAATGCCCGCAACTACCTTGAATCAGGGTGTGCCGGAGACGACGTATCGGCCTGCCACATGCTCGAACATCTCTCCAAAGGTTAGCCGACGCGGCGTCGACATTGACAGATCACACTCCACTCGGAAGGCTGACTTTATGACAAATGTCCTTTTTCACCTTACCCTTGGGGGCCAATGCGGCGTGAAACATGAGTGACCTCTCGGACACGATCATCAGCTGGCTGAACGATCAGGCGCTGACTGACGATGATCTGTCCATCACGCTTTCCGGCTTGGCCAAGCGTTTGCTGGACGGCGGCATCCCCGTGGCACGGATCAACGTGGGCCGCTCCTTGCTGCACCCCACCATTGTCGCAATCAACGCGGAATGGAATGTGGATGTGCCCCACGTCGAAGTCTCAAGCATCCCCCGCAAGTTCGTGCACTCAGGACTGTTCGACAACACCCCCTTTGGCGACATCGTGGCGCGTCGTGTCCATAGCATTCACGCGGATCTGAAAGACCCCGCGGTGCTGGCCCAATACCCGATGTATGAGAAATTCAAACAGGACGGCATCATCGGTTATGCCGCCTTTGGTCGCCATTTTGGCAAGGACATCGGCGCACAAAAAGGCATCGGTTTTGATTTCAACGGGGCCGCGGTTTCCTTTTCCACCCGCCGGTTCTCGGGGTTCTCAGACGCCGATGTCGACACATTGGACCGCATAATCCCCGCCCTCTGCGTCTGCAGCCGCGTCCACAACGACACATTCCTGATGCAGGCCACGCTGGAAACCTATCTCGGGCGACACTCCGCTGGGCAAGTCCTGAGCGGCAAAATCGAACGCGGCGAAGGCGAGATCATCGAATGCGCGATCCTCTATTCCGACCTCAAAGGGTCGCTGGGACTGTCGCAAACCATGGACATGAACAGCTACTTCGACACCGTAAACGCCTACTTTGACTGCACCGCGCGGGCCGTGACCGAACATGGCGGCGAGGTGCTGAAATTCATCGGGGACGGCGTGCTGGCGATCTTTCCCATCGACAACACCACACGGCCCCGCGCCAATATGTGCGCTGCCGCCCTGTCCAGCGCCCAAGAGGCCTTTGCCCGCGCCGCCCATGAAAACATCACACGCGCCACAAACAACCTGCCACCGCTGGAATTCGGGATCGCCTTGCACGTGGGCGAAGTGCTTTATGGCAATGTGGGCACCGAAAGCAGGCTGGATTTCACCGCCACTGGCCCCGCCGTCGGGCTCGCCGCGCGGGTCGAGGCCCACACACGCAGCGCAGACACACCGCTGCTGGCCACCGAAGACTTCGCCAACGCCTGCCCCACACCCGCTGCGCCACTAAAGCCTGCAAACCTGCCCGGCTTTACACAGCCCGTCGCCCTTGCCACCTACCCGATTTAACCCCTGACACAGAGACATCATGCCCGAAACAGCCCCCTTCCGCTCAGACCTACTGACCGTTCTGCCCGAATGGATCGACTACAACGGCCACCTTAACATGGCCTATTATTCGGTGCTGATGGATCAAACCGCTGACGAAGCATACCCTCAATTCGGCTTCGGCCCCGACTATCTGGCCCAAACCGGCTGCACGACCTATGTGGCTGAATTCCACATCTGTTACGTGCGCGAATTACACGAAGGCGACCGTGTCTACGGCACCATCCAAATGCTGGATTACGACAAAAAGCGGTTCCACATGTATCAAGAGCTTTGGCACGAAGACGGGTGGCTGGCAGCCACGGGTGAGGCTTTGACACTGCACGTCGACCAATCCGGCCCCAAAGTCGCGCCCATGCCCGCGGACGTTCTAGCCAATGTCGGCAAAATGTTCGAGGCGCATAAATCGCTGCCCCGACCGGAACGGGCAGGACGCAGCATCGGGATCAAGCGAAAAGGGTGATCGCCCCGCCACGACACCGCAACAAGAAACAGCGCCATCGGCACATTGACCTTTGGCATTCCCTTTTCGAAAGGGCATCGGGTTTGACGCTATTTCACCTGATTTCCTGAGGGTAAGATGTTATTTTTAATGTGTTTTTCGGCGCGGCAACAGTTTCGACCCGTCAGGGCATATTTATGTAAGTCGCGACACAGGACGGTTTTGGCGAAATTCAAGGTGCCATAGGTTTTACCGTGGCCCCTTTTCCCCCTTTCGCCCCCCTGCTATACCGCGACCTCAATCGCCAAAGGTGCACCATGCCAAACTACCAGTATCGCGTCGTTCCAGCCCCACAAAAGGGTCTTAAAGCCAAAGGAGTACGCACGCCCGAAGCGCGATTTGCCAATGCGTTGGCTGATCTGATGAACACGATGGGGGCAGAGGGTTGGGAATATCAACGCGCCGAAACCTTGCCATCAATTGAACGTGCAGGCCTAACCAAAACCACCACCGAATGGCGCAATGTACTGGTGTTTCGCAAGCTTCGTGAAGATGATCTTTCGAACTTCACACCTGAACTGTTGGCCGCCCCTGCGCCCGTCGCTTTGGACGCAAAAGACGATGTCATGGAAGCCCCTGCAGAAGAGATCGTTGAAGACGCCGCAGATGGGTTTGAAACCGAAGATGAGCACCCCGGCGGCCAAGACGGGGCCATCCAGATGCTGTCGGATAATGGCGTTGAAGAGCTGTCCGACGTCGCTGGCATGACGAACTCTCTTGAACGCCTTGCAGCCTCAAGAAAACCTAAAGAAACAAGCGATTAAACCGCAGATCTAAACGTCCAGATCAAGCGCCAGAGCATGAATACGCCCCACAAGCTCTTTGCCCAAAGCCGCGTGAACAGCGCGGTGACGGGCGATTCGAGATTGCCCTTCAAACGCTGTGGATCGGATACGCACATTAAAATGGCTTTCGCCGCCTTCCTGAAACCCTGAATGCCCACGATGGCTTTCACTGTCATCCACCACCTGCAACTCGCGCGGCGCGAAGGCCTCGCTAAGACGCATTTCCATTTCGTCTGCAACCCGCATTTTTTCGCCCATTTGTGTCTCTGCCCCCTTGGCACCGTGTCTCCTTCATCTAAACTGCACAGCCTGAGTCGAAAAGGTATTCCTGATGTCTAAGTCTGACCCCTTCGGATTCGATATGTCCGTGTCCTCCGCCAAAAAGAAAAACCCGCGCGGTCGTCGCGGCATGTCCGGGGCATCCGAGACGTCTCGTCGTATCTGTGACCATGAAGGATGCAATGAGGCCGGAAAGTTCCGTGCGCCAAAGGCCCCTGATGTGCTGGACGACTTCTTTTGGTTCTGTCAGCAGCACGTGCGCGAGTACAATTTGAAATGGAATTTCTTCGACGGCACAACCGAAGCGGAAATCAACGCCCAACAGTCTAAGGATAAGGTCTGGGAACGGGCCACAAAACCGGTCGGAGACCCCGAAGCGCGGGCTTGGGCGCGGTTGGGTATCGAAGACCCCCATCAGGTTCTGGGTGCAAATGCGACCCAAAACCCCGGACGGGGTGGTGCCAAAACAGGGCGTAAGCTGGCCCCGACAGAACGCCGTGCGGTCGAGGTTCTGGAAGTCGACGACAATGCGACCAAAAAGGAAATCCGCAAAGCATACAAAGCGCTTATCAAGGTGTTGCACCCGGATATGAACGGCGGCGACCGGTCCCAAGAAGAACAGCTGCAGGAGGTTGTTTGGGCATGGGACCAATTGAAAGGCAGTCGCAGCTTTAAAGATTGAAAACCATCCGTCTTTGAATGTTGCAGTGACAAGGGGCCTTTGGGCCCCTTTTTTTCTGCGTTGGAATTCACCGTCGCCACGGAAGAATCACACGCCTTTAGGTTGCGAGGCGATTTGACCGCGGTTAAGTCGCCATTAAGTTGCGCCATGCAAAGGTTAATCAATGCCGATTTTGCCCCCTGAAAACAAAGGAAAAAGTCGGGCCAATTTCCTAAAGTTAACTTTTCGCGCTTAAGAACTGTTAATTCCACACGGGCAAACTTCCGCATAAGTTGCAAATTTGTGTAAAATTTAACAGTAGTTTTACCCATTCACCTCAAAACCGTGCCACCGAAACAAAATGGCAGGCATGCGATGAAATGTTTGATTGTAGAAGACGACCCACAGCTGTGCGACATTCTACGTGCGCTAATGGAAGAAATGGGCCATGATGCAGTATGTGTGCACAGTATTGCCGCTGCCATGCGCAAACTGGCCTGTGCCAAATACGAACTTGTGGTCATGGAATATCAAATGCCCGACGGCACCACAGAACGCTTAAGCGATCATGTGTCGATGTTCTGTCCCAATTCGCGTGTCATCATGATAACGGGCAATCCGGTTTTCATTCACGGCGAACATTCCGTCTTTACCCCAGGCGTTGACTGGTTGCTGCGTAAACCCCTGCCCACCCGTGATCTTGAAGCTCTGGTCAGCTATGCCGCAAAGGACGTCGATCACTGCCCCACGGCAATGATGGCTTTGCCCTGACCTGCACACGCAATTGACGCTGCGTCATCAACTGGCGTCATCGGTAGACAGATATTGGCCCTTCCCCTTGTCCTTTCGCGCTATATGTTGCACGACGTGCTGAACAGTTTTCTCGGCTGACATATTCAACAAAAGGACGACGTGCGATGGCGGATGGTGCAATGGACATCAATGCAAAACCAACTCAAGAGATTTCCGTTCGCGACGTCTTTGGTATTGATACAGATATGGTTGTTAAAGGTTTTGCGGACCGCACAGAGCGCGTTCCGGAATTTGACAGCACCTACAAGTTTGATCCCGACACAACGATGGCGATCCTTGCAGGCTTCAACAACAATCGCCGTGTGATGATCCAAGGTTATCACGGCACAGGTAAATCCACTCACATCGAACAAGTGGCCTCGCGCCTCAACTGGCCTGCCGTACGTGTGAACCTCGACAGCCACATTTCGCGGATCGACCTGATCGGTAAAGACGCCATCAAACTGAAAGACGGCAAGCAAGTCACTGATTTCCAGGAAGGCATTCTGCCTTGGGCACTGCGCAACCCAACTGCGATTGTGTTTGACGAATACGACGCAGGCCGCGCGGACGTCATGTTTGTGATCCAGCGTGTTCTGGAAAAAGACGGTAAGCTGACCTTGCTCGATCAAAACCAAGTAATCGAACCACACCCCTATTTCCGCATTTTCGCGACCGCCAACACGGTCGGCTTGGGTGACACCACGGGTCTGTATCACGGCACGCAGCAGATCAACCAAGGCCAGATGGACCGTTGGTCTTTGGTCAGCACGCTGAACTACCTGTCGATTGACGCAGAAACCGCGATTGTTCTGGGCAAAGCGCCACATTACAACACGGAAAGCGGTCGCAAGATCGTCAAGCAGATGGTGACCGTGGCCGACCTGACGCGCACAGCCTTTATGAACGGTGATCTGTCCACGGTGATGTCGCCGCGGACCGTCATTGCATGGGCCGAAAACGCGCAGATTTTCCACGACGTGGGATATGCTTTCCGCCTGTCGTTCCTGAACAAATGCGACGAGCTTGAGCGCCAGACGGTTGCCGAGTTCTATCAGCGCTTGTTCGATGAGGAATTGCCGGAAAGCGCTGCATCAGTGAGCTTGGGTTAACCACAGCCAAGGGAGGCATCATGCACCTCGGCTTGATCGGCGGCATTGGTCCGGCATCTACAGTTGTCTATTATCAACGGCTGACCGCAGCGATGCGGTTGGCTGGTGTTCCGCTTGAACTGACAATGGTCAACGCGGATGCCAATGTCTTGGTCAAAAACAACCTTGCGGATGATCGTGTGGCACAGGCGCAGGTTTACGCCGGGCTGATCGACCGATTGAAAGCCGCCGGTGCCGATTGCGCGGTCATCACGTCGCTGGGTGGGCATTTTTGCTTTGATGAAACGGTGGCTGTGTCTCCGCTGCCTTTGGTCAGTGGCGTCGCCCCGCTTGACGCTGCATTTGTGGAACAGGGCATTGAAACCGTTGGCCTTTTGGGAACGGCTGTTGTGATGCGCACGAAGCTTTATGGGCAATTGACCAAGACAAAGGCAATCGCGCCTGCAGACATTGATGCGAGCGGGCAAATGTATCTCGATATGGCCCTTTCAAGTGTTTGCACAGATCCACAACGCAGCGCGTTTTTCCAACAAGGTCAAAGCCTGATAGACGCGGGCGCTGATGCGGTGGTGTTGGCAGGCACCGATTTGAACCTCGCATTTGACGGGCGCGACACAGGCTATAAAGTGATCGACGCATTAGACGTGCATGTGTCCCTTCTGGTCGATCTCGCAACCGGCAAGGCCAATCTGGCCGATCATTCAACAGGCGTATCCGTATGAGCAATCCATCAGACAACCCAGCCGACGCGTTCAAAAAGGCCCTTTCCGAGGCCACCAAGGTCATGGCCAATGATCCGGAGTTGAATGTCAGCTATTCCGTCGATCCGGCTGGTTTGTCCGGTGACGCGATGCGCTTGCCACAAGTATCGCGCCGCATGACCCGCGACGAGGTTTTGTTGGCACGGGGAACGGCAGATGCGCTGGCCCTGAACCGCCGCTATCACAATGGCCAAACCCACGCCCGTTATGCCCCCAAAGGTGAAATGGCGCGGGAATTGTACGAGGCGATGGAAACCGCGCGTTGCGAGGCTGTTGGTGCACGCGACATGCCAGGAACAGCCGGCAACATCGACGCCAAAATCGGCCATGAGGCCATGCGCAAAGGCTACGATCAGGTCAAACAGGCCTCGGATGCGCCCCTGTCCGTGGCGGCTGGCTATCTGATCCGCCATATGGCAACGGGCCGCGATTTACCCTCTGGTGCGCAGAACGTGATGGAGCTGTGGCAGCCGTTCATCGAACAGCAGGCCGGTGGCACGTTGGACAATCTTGAGGGCATCCTTGACGATCAGGCATCGTTTTCAAAGTTTGCACGGCAGATCATCAAAGATTTGGGTTATGGCGACCAGTTGGGCGATGACCCCGACCAGATCGACGATGATCAACAAGACGAAGCCGAAGATGGTGGCGAAGAGGAACAAGAACCCGATAGCACGGGCCAGGACGATCAGGACAACGAGGAAAGCGAAGGCACGCCCGAGCAGTCGCAGGACGAACAGCAAGACGCGTCGCAGGCCGAAGTCTCCATGGACGAGATGGCTGATCAGGAGCTTGGCGAAGAGGCAGAAATGCCGGACGGCGAAGCGCCTTTGGAACCCCCTGCCCCGCAACCGTTTTCTGATGCTGATCCGGACTATCTGGTTTATATGCCCGATCACGACGAAGAAATTCGCGCCGAGGATCTTGCGGAACCTGTTGAGCTGGAACGCCTGCGGGCCTATCTGGACCAGCAGCTGGAACCGCTGAAAGGCGCGGTATCACGTCTTGCAAACAAGCTGCAACGCCGGCTTCAGGCGCAACAGAACCGGTCATGGGAATTTGACCTTGAGGAAGGCACATTGGACGCGGGCCGCCTGGCGCGTGTTGTCGCCAACCCGACCACCCCATTGTCGTTCAAGGTCGAAAAAGACACCGAATTCCGCGACACCTGCGTCACGCTGTTGCTTGATAACTCGGGGTCCATGCGTGGCCGCCCGATTTCTATCGCGGCCATTTGCGCTGACGTTCTGGCCCGCACGCTGGAACGCTGCAACGTCAAGGTCGAGATCCTTGGCTTTACAACACGCGCCTGGAAAGGTGGCCAAGCACGTGAAGCATGGCTGAATGACGGTCGCCCCCAACAGCCGGGCCGATTGAACGACCTGCGCCACATCATCTACAAATCCGCTGATGCCCCATGGCGTCGTGCGCGTCCAAACCTTGGATTGATGATGAAAGAAGGCCTGCTGAAAGAAAACATTGATGGTGAAGCGCTTGAATGGGCGCACCGCCGCATGGCTGCCCGTCCCGAAGCCCGTAAAATCCTGATGGTGATTTCGGATGGCGCCCCTGTGGATGACAGCACATTGTCCGTGAACCCTGCCAACTATCTGGAAAAACACCTGCGTGACGTCATTGCGATGGTTGAAAAACGTCGCGCGGTCGAGTTGCTGGCGATCGGCATTGGCCATGACGTGACACGGTACTACGATCGTGCTGTGACGATCACGGATGTGGACCAGTTGGCTGGTGCCATGACAGAACAACTGGCGGCCTTGTTCGATAGTGACCCTCGTGCACGCGCGCGTGTCATGGGCATGCGTCGCGTAGGCTGATATAACTGGACCCTCCGGGGGAGGTTTATTTTGCGAGATGAAAAGGGATCTGTAGCATGTTTCAATCGTTTGAGGTGACAGCAAGGCCCGAGCAAGGCCCCCCCAGACTGGCGAAATTGCGCGATCTGATGACAACATTGGGCATCGACGGCTTTTTGATCCCACGCGCCGACGCCCATCAGGGCGAATATGTCTCTGCCCGCGACGAACGTTTGTCGTGGCTTACAGGATTTACAGGATCGGCCGGGTTTTGTGTGGCTTTGCAAAGCAACGCTGGCGTCTTTATCGACGGGCGTTACCGCACCCAAGTTAAGGCGCAGGTTGCAGATGTTTTTACCCCTGTTCCGTGGCCCGAAGTGTCGATGGGCGCATGGTTGATTGAACAGCTGCCAGACGGCGGAAAAGTCGGATTTGATCCCTGGCTGCACACTGTCGCCCAGATGGAACAAACCCGCGCAATTTTGTCGGACAAGGGCATCACATTGGTTCAGGTGGAAAATCTGGTCGATGCGATCTGGGATGATCAGCCCGCCCCTGCCATGGAACCCGTTAAACCCCATCCTCTTGAGTTCGCGGGAGAAGCCCATCACGACAAATGCGTGCGTTTGGCGGACACGCTGCGACAGGCTGGTCAATCCAGCGCTGTCATCACGTTGCCGGATTCCATTTGCTGGCTGCTTAACATCCGCGGCGCTGATATTCCACGCAATCCGATCGCACAGGGCTTTGCAATCCTGCACGCGGATGCCCGAGTTGATTTGTTCATGGATGCGGCAAAACTGAATGATGTCATGGATCATCTGGGGCCAAACGTCACAGTTCATGCTCCAAATGACTTTCTGGATCGCTTGGCCGGATTAACAGGCGCCGTTCGTCTTGATAAAACATCCGTGCCGGTTTGTGTTGCCGACGCTGTCGGCGCCTTGGCTGTATGGGGCGATGATCCATGCGCCCTTCCCAAAGCCTGCAAAAACCCAGCAGAGATCGCAGGCAGCGCCGAGGCACATTTGCGCGATGGTGCAGCTGTTGTCGAACTTTTGGCGTGGCTAGATGCCCAAGCCCCCGGAACATTGAGCGAAACGCAAGTTGTCAGCCAACTGGAGGCCAACCGTCGCCGCGACAACGCCCTGCAGGACATCAGCTTCGAGACCATCGCAGGCACAGGCCCCAACGGTGCAATCATGCATTACCGTGTGACCGAAGACACCGACAGCCGCCTTGAAGACGGTCATCTGATTGTGTTGGACAGCGGCGGTCAATATCTGGACGGCACGACCGACATCACCCGCACCATTGCAATTGGCACCCCTGCACTGGAAGCACGGCAGGCCTTTACGCGTGTTCTGGCTGGTATGATCGCCATGAGCCGTTTGCGCTGGCCCGAAGGGTTGGCAGGCCGCGACATCGAATCCATCGGGCGTTTGCCGCTTTGGATGGCAGGACAGGATTTTGACCATGGATTGGGCCATGGCGTGGGCGCGTATCTCAGTGTCCATGAAGGCCCTCAACGCCTAAGCCGCGTCAGCACAGTGCCGTTGCAACCCGGCATGATCCTGTCCAACGAACCCGGGTATTACCGCGAGGGCGCTTTTGGTATCCGGATTGAAAATCTGATCGTTGTGGAAAATGCCGCCGATTTGCCTGGCGGCGATGCACATCGTGCGATGTTGAATTGGAGGACTTTGACGTTTGCCCCCATTGATCGCAGGCTGATCGTGCCGGAAATGTTGGATGCAGGGGCACGTGACTGGCTGAACGCTTATCATGCTGAAACTTTTGAGAAAATCTCGCCGCGCTTGTCCCCTGAAACAGCATCCTGGCTGCGTGACGCAACGCGCGCTTTGTGACAACTCTGGCGTGAAGCTTCGGCTTCTGATAAACGGTTTTTTCACGCTTTCCGGGGAAAGACGTATAGGAAGGACGACATCATGGCTGACCACATCAAAGTGCGCAATGCAGCAGGCGTATGGACTGTACGCGCAGGCGGCGCTGTCTTGGGCGAGAGCCGCGCGGCACTGGAACTGACCGAAGGGGACTATCCACCCGTCATCTATTTTCCACGTGAAGACATCGCCATGGCGTTTCTGGACAAAACCGACAAATCCACCCATTGCCCCCACAAAGGCGACGCCACTTATTATTCGGTGGTGACAAAGTCGACCACGCTGGAAAACGCGGTCTGGAGTTACGAGGCACCGCTTGACAGCGTATCACGTATCGAAGGCCATTTGGCATTTTACACTGGCGACGGCATCACAGTCGAAGAGATCTAGGCGCAAGACCCGTTCCATCATCAAATAAATCATCTTCGGGTCGCCACAGAAGCGATCCGGCACAATTTTGCGCCTTCGTCAGGATTGGTTGCTTAAGAATGTTCTTCTGCGGCTGTGGCCGCCAAGGCGCGATTGTAGGCCTTTAGTGCATCCACATGAAACAACGCGCCCCACAGCTCAGGTGGGCTGTTTTCGCCGCTGAGGGTGACAACGGGAATGAAGGGCACTGAAGACAGGTCAAACATAGGCATCGCCACCTCAAGCGTCGCGTTCCCGTCCACATATATGCCGTCACCGATCATCTCCCAGCAGGCTTGTTCGTCTGCCGCACGGGGATCCTCCATGTCGCGCATCACTGTGGCCACGCGAAACATCGACAACAGGTAAGCCTGTGGACCAGCGGCCAAATGCACATCGCGCCGTTCCAATTGCGTCAAAAAGAAACTGCGATCCACAATACGGGACGCCAGCGCCGTCGACATGGACACTGCCACCATCACGGCAAGCCCTGTCTGCCAGTCTCCGGTCAATTCGAACACAATCAAGGTTGTGGATATCGGCGCCCCAAGCACCGCTGCGGCCACGGCACCCATTCCAGCCAATGCATAAAGTGTAACTGTGCCGGACACTTCTGGAAAAACGGCTGTTGCAATCAGGCCAAAGGCCAATCCGGACATCGCGCCAATCATCAGAGACGGCGAAAACACCCCCCCGCCCATGCGGCCAGCCATGGTGATGGCGACCGCGACCACCTTGATGGCAACAAAGCCGATGACCACCAACAGATCCAACTGCCCCGTCAACGCAAGCGACGTGGTTTCATAGCCAACACCGATGATATGCGGGTAGAAGATTGCGATGCCGCCCAGCATGGCCCCCGCCACGGCAGGGCGCAGCCAACGTGGCAATCCGGTTTTGGCTTGCACAAGATTGCCGATGTCTTCCGCCCAGAACACCGAGCGCATCAAAACAACTGCGATCAATCCACTAACCAATCCAAGCATCAAGAATGCGGGCAGTTCGACATAGAATTGCAAGGCTTCGGGTGCCGGCAATATAAACTCTGTGACCCCCCCATATTCAATTCGGTTGATCACTGTGCCTGCGACGGCTGCAATGACGATGGGGGCAAAAGCGTGCACTGCGAAATGGCGCAATACGACTTCCAAAGCGAACAGTGCCCCTGCGATGGGTGCGTTAAAGCTGGCGGACACCGCGGCGGCCACAGCACAGCCCAACAAATCGCGCCCGGTGATGCCGTCCGCGTTGATATAGCGGCTGACCTTGGTGGCGATGACCCCAGCCAAATGTACCACCGGCCCCTCACGCCCCGTAGAGCCGCCAGAGGACAAGGTGATGAAAGACGCCACCGCTGACGCAATGCCCGCACGTGTTTCGACGCGACCTTCGCGCATCGCCGCCCCTTCGATCACATCCGCCACGCTGCGCACACGCCCGTCCGGCGTAAACTTGTGCAAGATCAGCCCAACGACCAGACCGCCCACGATAGGAATGACCAAGACCCAATACCACGCCAGCGATTGCGCAAAGGAATGAAGGTACTGAATGTCATCGGTGCCGTATAAAAACGCCTGTAAGGCTTCGATACCTTTGCGGAAAAACAGTGCGGCAAAACCCGATGCGATGCCAACAGCCAAAGCGATAAACCAAAACTGTACCTGACTTGGCCCCTGCGCACGCAAAGCTGTCCACATGCGCCGAAACGCTGTCGCTGCTTCTTGCCCTGTGGCCCGCAGTAAATTGGTAAGCGCCTTTGGCATTGATCGTGGTTCGCCCTTTTCAACTGTCTAGGACAATACAGAAGCCACGAAAAGAGGCGCACGGTAGATTTGAACCCAAACATACGCCTCTTAAGCGCAGTTGTGTCAGCGTATTACCCCAACAGCGCTTTGGCGGCACCACGGGCTTCGTCAGTGATGGTGTCGCCCGCAAGCATACGTGCGATTTCATCCACACGTTCATCTTGATCCAAAGGCACCACGCGACTTGTGGTCATGCCCTTGGCAACGGATTTTTCCACCCGCCAGTGGTGTGCCCCAAGGGCTGCAACCTGCGGTGAATGGGTCACCACAAGAACTTGCCCATCTTCTGCCAAAGCGGCCAAGCGGCGCCCCACAGCATCAGCAGTTGCCCCACCGACGCCACGGTCGATCTCATCGAAAATCATCGTGAGGCCGGCCTGACCGCCCGCCAAACAAACCTTCAACGCCAGCAAAAACCGGCTAAGTTCACCGCCCGACGCGATTTTGTTCAAAGGACCAGAAGGCGCACCGGGGTTTGTGGCCACACAAAACGCGACAGCATCCTGCCCGTCTGGACCGGGTGTTTCAGCCGTCACCTCTGTTGTGAAAACGGCGCGTTCCATCTTGAGAGGGGCAAGTTCCGATGTGACGGCCTTGTCAAGCTTTGCGCCTTGTTTCTGACGCATCGCCGTGAGGGCATCCGCCGCTTGGGCATAACTGGCTTCCGCATCCTGAAGGGCTATGCGTAAATCGGCAAGGTCGGCGTCACCGGCATCCAACGCCGCCAGCTTTTTCGTCAAGGTGTCTGTCAATGCGGCAAGGTCATCAGCTTGCACATCATGCTTGCGGGCCATTGCGCGGATCGCAAACAGGCGTTCTTCGGTGTCTTCAAGATCGGCAGGATTGAAAGACAATGTGTCAATGCACGCCACAATGCCTTCCATGGCCTCGTCCAGTTCGACCATCGCACGGTTCAGCGCGCCTATGGGGGCTTCCAGATGGCCTTCTGCTTTGTCTGCCACGCCATCCAACCAACGAATGGCATTGCCCATGCTCGCCTCTGCGCCGTCTTGGCCCAAGGTTTGATACGCCCGCACGATGTCTTCGCGGATGCGTTCCGCCCCCTGCATCATACGTCGTTTCGTATCCAGATCCGCCTCTTCTCCGGGAAGTGGTGCCAAGGCGCCCAGTTCAGCGACGGCGTGGCGCAAAAATTCTTCTTCGTCGCGGATGGCTTGCATGGCATCTTCGGCGGCAGCCAGCGTTTTGCGTGCTTTGCCCATGGTTGACCATGTTTTGCGCACTTTGGATTTTTGCGTCTCAAGCCCTGCGAATTCGTCCAGAATGGCCCTGTGTCCACGCGGATTCAGCAAGCCACGATCATCGTGCTGGCCGTGCAGTTCCAGCAAGGTTTCAGACAAGGCCCGCAAAACTTCACCCGAACAACGGCGGTCGTTGACCCAAGCGGTCTTGCGCCCGTCAGCTGTGTTGATACGCCGCAAGATCAGCTCGTCGCCGCCAGGCAATCCGGCTTCTTCCAGCACGCCATGCGCGGGATGGCCTTCGGGCAAATCAAACCAAGCCGTCACTTCACCATGGTCTGCGCCTTGGCGCACCAGATCAGCACGGCCGCGCCATCCAAGCACAAAACCCAACGAATCCAACAAGATAGATTTGCCTGCACCGGTCTCGCCCGTCAACACATTCAGACCGGGTTGAAACGCAAGTTCCAACCGGTCAATGATCAGCATGTCTGAAATATCAAGACCACGCAGCATGTGGGTTATTCCGTGGCGTACGTGCGATGCCGCACTTTACAACCAACGACCTTTAAGCATCTGACGATAAATCTGGCGCAACCAGCTGTCGCCTGCCGCTTCCAGTTCCAACCCGCGCCCTGTCAACAGCTTGTAGCTGTCTTCGTACCAATCCGTAGACCGGTAGTTGTAGCCCAGAATAGCGCCCGCGGTTTGTGCTTCATCGGTCAATCCAAGGGACAAATAGGCTTCGACCAGACGGTGCAATGCCTCGGCGGTGTGTGTGGTTGTTTGGAAATCCTCAACAACAACACGGAACCGGTTGATGGCGGACGCATAGTGATCACGGCGCAAATAATAGCGGCCAATTTCCATTTCCTTGCCCGCAAGGTGGTCAAAGGCCAGATCGAATTTCAAAACCGATGTTTTGGCATATTCGCTGTCTGGATAGCGTTCGATCACGTCACGCAAAGATTGCAAGGCTTGGAAGGTCAAACCCTGATCGCGGCCCACTTCGTCGATTTGGTCATAGTAGGACAACGCCAACAGATACTGCGCATAGGCTGCATCGTCTTCATCGGGGTAAAAATCAATGAAACGCTGCGCAGCAGAGCGGCTGTTTGGGTAGTCCTTGTCGCGGTGGTGCGCAAAGGCTTGCATGATCAAGGCACGTTGCGCCAAATCGGAATAGGGGTACAGGCGTTCAATTTCGCCAAAATAGAACGCCGCCTCAGAGGGTTGGCGATTTTCAAGTTCATATTCGCCACGCTCAAAAATCTGTTGGGCGGTGAATTCTTCCAGCGGAATGACCTGTTGGTTAAACACGCTGCCTCGCGTCGGGCGGTCCCCACCGCCGCATGCCGCAAGCATAGCCGCTACAAGCACAACTCCGGTCAGACGCACAGTGCGTTTGCCCAATTGTCGCTTTGTCATCGTGTGTTGGCCCATATTTTGGTATCCACCACTCACCATGTCTGTCGTCCTCACCACAGTCACCCACCCCGTTCAGAGCATTCTTGAGTACGTCCTAACACAATAATTTACCATGCAAAACGATGATTGCACCTGAAATCAGCATTTGTGTAAAAGTGATGGCCGTTCCACCAGATGCAGTTATGCAACCTGCGGAATTTCATCCCATACCAGCCCGTATCCAGGCAACCGCGTGGCCATCTGAGCATCGCAAACCACCATGCGCACAGCGCCCGGCGTCGCAAAGGCTTTACGCAGCAAAGTATTGGTCAGCGAATGGCCGGACCGCACGCCCGTGTACCGCCCGATCAGCGGGGCACCGGCCAAGGCCAGATCGCCTAAAGCGTCCAACATTTTATGGCGCACAGGTTCATCCGAATGACGCAAACCACCCGGGCTTAGAACCGCGTCACCATCAAAAACGACCGCATTCTGGCCCGGCACACCACCCAAAGCCAACCCGTTGGCTTGCATAGCGTCCACATCGGCCTGACGGCAAAAGGTGCGGCTGTCGCACAATTCGCGGGCAAAGCTGCCGTTGTTCATACGCAAGGACTTGTGTTGACGGCCGATAGCGGCGTCGTCAAACTCGATCTCGAAATCAATGTAAAGCGTATCCGCGGGGGACAATGTCGCAGTGGCATCGCCTTCTGTAACCGTTACGGTCTGCATGATTTCAAACGCGCGTACAGGGGCGTCCAACACCCGCACACCGCGCTGCATGATACCACGCACGAACGGCACGGCAGATCCATCAACGATTGGTACTTCAGGTCCGTCAATCTCAATCAGAGCGTTGTGGATGCCACAGCCTGCAATCGCAGCCATTACATGTTCCACAGTGGACACCGTGACTCCGGATGCATTTTCAAGTTTCGTGCACAAAGGCGACCGGTTCACAACGTCCCAACGCGCCGGGATCAAACGATCCCCTTCGTTCAAGTCCACCCGTGAAAACCAAATCCCGTGCTCGGCCCCTGCAGGACGAATCGTCAGCGTCGCCGGAGCGCCGGAATGCAATCCGCGTCCGGAAAAGCTGATGGGTGATTTGATCGTTGTCTGCACGTAGAACCTCAAAGTGTCGCGCACTTGGCGCTGTTGAGATGTACCTACGTAACGCCCCCTCACATAACAACTCAATCTTTGTAACGGTCTGAAACATGACTGTCACAAAACGGCAGAAAGATGCCGCGTGCCTTGTAGGCCGTTGATAACACGTGAAAAAGGGCCGCCCAAAAGCAGCCCTTTGTCACGAATTAAGACTTACTCAATTCGATATTTTTACCAATTCAGTTCGCTTGACGACGCAAAAACGCGGGGATTTCGATCCGCTCCTGCTCTGGGTCGGCAGCTTCGGCTGGACGCGGTGCAGGTGCTGCGGCGGCTTGTTGCTGCACAGGCGGTTGCTGGCGTACTGCAGGTTGCTGCGGTGCGCGTTCGGCGCCTTGTTCTGCGTGACCTGTCATGCGGTTGATCAACGAATTGATCCCAAAGCGTGGACGCTCTTCTGCAGCTGGCTGGCTTGGTGCAGCCTGTGGGGCTGCTTGTTGCTCGGCCTGAGGGGCTGCTTTTTGGGCCGCGGCACGCAAACGCGCCAAAGCCTCAGGCGATGGTGTGCCAGGTGCAGGTGCACGAGGTGCGACGAAGGCCTGCGGTTCAGCTTCCAGTTCTGGCTGCGGTTCAAACGCTTCGACACGCGGCTGGTACGCAGGTGGTGGCAGGTCGTCCTGCGCGGCCACTGGTGTTTCATCCGCAAAGATATCTTCAGCCATGTCAGATGCAGCGGCTTGTTCAACATCCAAACCGTCGAATTGCGGCTGAGGTGCAGCAGCTTGTGCGACTTGGGTTTGCGGTGCTTCTTCATACACAGGTGCGGCAGGCGCTTCGGCTGTCACGGTTGCTGTCAAAGGCGCGTGCATGCTGCGGCGCGGCACAGGAATGTCCGTTTGCACATCCAACGCGTCGATGCCTGTGGCAACAACGCTGACGCGCATCATGCCTTCCATGGCTGTATCCAGAGTGGAGCCCACGATGATGTTGGCCTCTGGATCGACTTCTTCGCGGATGCGGTTGGCCGCTTCGTCCAGTTCGAACAATGTCAGATCGTGTGCGCCTGTGATGTTGATCAGAACGCCTTTAGCACCGCGCAGGCTGATTTCGTCCAGCAGCGGGTTCGCGATGGCTTTTTCTGCGGCCTGGATCGCGCGATCTTCGCCGTCCGCCTCGCCTGTGCCCATCATGGCCTTGCCCATTTCGTCCATCACGGAACGCACATCGGCAAAGTCGAGGTTGATAAGGCCGGGACGCACCATAAGGTCTGTCACGCCTTTAACGCCTTGGTACAAAACGTCATCCGCCATGGAAAACGCTTCGGTGAAAGTGGTTTTTTCGTTGGCAAGGCGGAACAGGTTCTGGTTGGGAATGATGATCAGCGTGTCGACAACCTTTTGCAACGCCTCAACGCCATCTTCGGCCTGACGCATGCGCTTGGCGCCTTCAAACTGGAAAGGCTTGGTCACAACGCCGACAGTCAAGACACCCAATTCGCGGGCCGCTTGCGCGATGATTGGTGCCGCACCCGTCCCGGTGCCGCCCCCCATGCCAGCCGTGATAAAGCACATGTGTGCGCCCGCCAGATGATCAACGATCTGTTCAATGCTTTCTTCGGCAGCGGCGGCGCCGACGCTTGCGCGGGCCCCTGCCCCCAAGCCTTCAGTGACCTTGATGCCCAGCTGCACACGCGTCGTGGACGCGGATTGCTGCAGCGCCTGCGCGTCTGTGTTGGCGACAACAAAGTCCACACCATCCAGCTGCTTTTCGATCATATTGTTGACCGCATTGCCGCCAGCGCCCCCGACACCGAACACGGTAATACGAGGTTTCAGTTCGTCCTGTCCGGGCATCGAAAGGTTCAAAGTCATGTATGTGTCCGCCTGTTTTCGAATCCGCATTCGCGGGTTTTTTTGCCTAATCCGCCTTTAACTTAGCCGTTTTTGCTTGCAGCGTCACCCAAAAAACACAGATTTGCCCCAAAATATGGGCGGAATCCTGCCAAATTTCACGGTATTTCGCGTGCGGACCCAGATATAGGGGTTACCAGTTGTCGCGGAACCACTTAACGGCGCGGCGCAAGCTGCGTTTGGGGTAACGGTCTGCGGGAATATCGAAGTCCCACCATTCGTCTTGCGGATGCGCTGCAAACAAGGACAGTCCAACTGCAGACGCAAACCCCGGACCCGTCGCCGCTTGTGGCAGGCCATGCACACGCAAAGGCCGGCCCAAACGCACTTGGTGGCCCAGAATTTTGGATGCCAGTCCGTCAAGACCGGGAATTTGACTGCCCCCGCCTGTCAGAACAATTTGCTGGCTTGGCAAATGGTCAAAGCCAGCAGCGTCAAGCCGCGCACGGACTTCTTCCAGAATCTCTTCAACACGCGGCCGCATGATGCCGATCAATTCGGCGCGCGACGCGGTACGGCGGTCATGTTCGTAATCACCGGTGTCGCCGCCAATCTCGATCATCTCACGGTCGTCCATGCCCGTGGCATGAACCCCACCATAGAATGTCTTGATGCGTTCGGCATTGGCTGTGGGCACTTGCAGGCCCAATGAAATGTCCGACGTCACATGATCGCCGCCCATACGCACCGCATCACCGTAAATCATGTGCTTCTTGATAAAGATCGACACACCGGTGGACCCGCCCCCCATATCAATGCAGGCGGCGCCAAGTTCCTGTTCATCTTCCACAAGGGCTGCAATGCCAGAGGCATAGGCCGAGGACGCGATCCCCGCCAGTTCCAGATCACAGCGTTTTATGCAATGGGCCAAGTGTTGCACCGACATTGCGTCGACGGTCAGCATGTGCATGTCCACGCTTAGCTCATTGCCAAGCTGACCACGCGGGTCGCTGAGGCCAGACCGGTGATCGAGCGCAAAATTCACCGGCTGCGCATGCAGCACTTCGCGCCCTGCCCCATAGTCCGGCACATCACAGCTGGCCAACACACGGGCCACATCGTCTTCGGTCACGACCTGACCATCCAAGCCGATTTGCGCGTCCAGACCATAGCTGCGCGGATCGCCGCCGCCATAACATGCAATGACATGATCGACGCGTATGCCCGCCATCTTTTGGGCCGCTTGCAAGGCTGTGCGAATGGCGCGTTCGGTTTCAGCCATTGCGGAAATCTCGCCAAAACGCACACCACGCGAACGGGTCGTGGCCGCCCCAATGACGCGAAAGCCCGACTGACCGGCCAAAGACCCGATTTCGCCGTCGCTTTCCAGATCGGCAGAACCGTCAAAGCGCAACACAAGACAGGCAATCTTGGAACTGCCGACGTCCAGAATAGCCACCACACCGCGTTGCATTGCCACTTTGCGCATGTTGCGCATGCTGCGTTGGCTGCCGTACAAATCCATCATAACCTTACTGCCCTATCTGCCGGATGCGCCACATCTCGGTGGTGGCGTTCTTGTTCATTTGGACTGTGGGACGTTGCCCCAGCCGCATATCCACACGCGCGACATCGCGGCTTAGGACGTCTTGGGCGCCCTCAAGTGCGATGACCCGTTCCAGCGCACGCACCGGATTTTCAGTTGGTAACAAAATGCGTTGGTCGCGGTCCAGAACCACATCCCAGCGTCGTTCCCCCATGCGCACAAGACCGCGCAGCCGGTCACCCAAGGGGGCCGCCACGTCGAGCAACTCAAGCGCCTGAGAGATGTAGGTATTGGCCCCGTCCCCCGCAATCAAAGGCAAATCGGACCGGTCCACACGGAACGGAATATGCGCCACATGCGCACCCGTCGCGTCGACCAACGACAGGCTGGAGTGGTTGCGCCAGACGGCCACAGGTACCCGTGGCGTCACGTCGACCTCTAAAACACCACCCGGCCTGATCCGTAAAGCGGCCTCGGCGACAGGTGGTAAATCCGTAATGGTTGTGCGCATGGCTTCAAGATCCAGATCAAATGAGCTGATCGGGAAATCGAGGGCCAGATTGGCGCGAATGTCTTCAGACATCTGCGTATCAACACCATCGATCGCCATCAAAGTGACCATAAATTCAGGGCGTTCCTGAATGGCCGCGCGGGTATCAGCCACGCTGTCGCGGATGGCTTGTTGGCGTTCGGGATTGGCAAAATAGGCAGTGCCCAGTGTCAGCGTCAGCACAAAAGGCACACCAACCCGCAGTCCAAACCGAAAACCAGGCGTCAGCATCAACCGCTGCAAGCGCCATGACCAGCGCGACGGGGCCGGATCAGCCTTGGGGGTGCGGCGCTTTAGCGATTGCATGACGCGTCCTCTACCATCCAGCGACACAGCTGTGGAAAAGTGATGCCGACCGCTTCGCCTTGTTCGGGCGTCAATGAGGTTGCCGTCATGCCGGGCTGGGTGTTGGTTTCAAGCAGGATCAACCCATCGACGCCACGCGTCTCGTCCCAACGGAAATCAGTGCGCGACACACCGCGACATCCCAAGGCGGTGTGGGCGCGTTTGGCGTAGTCCATGCACAATGCAAAAATCTCGGATGGCACGTCGGCAGGCACCACATGGGATGATCCGCCCTCTTTGTATTTGGCGTCGTAGTCGTACCACCCGGTGGTAAGAATATCAGTCACCGTCAAGGCACGGTCGCCCATCACAGTTGTTGTCAATTCACGGCCCGGCGCAAAGGTTTCGACCATCACCTCATCGGGCATGTCGTCGTCCAGCTGCGGTGGCCCGTTGTTTTCGACCTCAACCAGATACACCCCGACCGAGGACCCTTCGTTGTTGGGCTTCACCACGTAGGGCGGTTCCATCACATGGGCCGCACGGACGTCATCGCGCTTGGCAATGATGCTTTTGACAATGGGCAATCCGGCCTGTGCAAACACGTCTTTGCTGCGCTGTTTGTCCATGGCCAAGGCGGAGGCCAAAACGCCAGAGTGGGAATAGGGAATACCCAACCATTCCAGCACGCCCTGTACGCAGCCGTCTTCGCCCCAACGGCCATGCAGGCAATTGAGAACAGCATCCGGTTTGATGTCTTGTAAACGCGCAACAAGATCGGGGCCGGCGTCGACCTCGATCGCGTTGATATTTTCTTCCCTCAATGCAGCGGCGCAGGCTTTGCCTGTGAACAGGGACACCTCGCGCTCTGCGCTTGGGCCGCCCATCAATACCGCCACGTTTCGGGGTGTCCTGCTCGACTGACCCACCGTGGTGCCTCTAATGTCCCGGACCCTTTTGCGGATCCTTTATTATTGTGCCAATTTTGGCGTTGTGTCTGCGGGGCTATACCCAGTTGAGCGCCTTATTTCTCACCGACCCGCATAATTTCCCATTCTAGCGTGATACCACTGGAATCGTAAACCTTTTTTCGTACATCTTCACCCAATCCTTCCAGATCGGCAGCCGTGGCATTGTCGGCATTGATCAAAAAATTCGAGTGCATCTCGCTCATCTGTGCGCCGCCTTTGCGTGCGCCGCGCATGCCTGCATCATCAATCACCTTCCACGCCTTGAGATCATGTACATCGTCCGCCTGCCCCGTTGACGAAAAACCGGCAGGATTGCGAAAGGTGCTGCCAGCGCTTCGGTCTTTTGTGGGTTGGGATGCATCCCGCTTGGCGATTTGATCGGTCATACGCGCATGAAGCGCCTCGGGAACGCCTTCGGGCGCTTCAAAGGTCGCCGAAATCAGCACAGCACCTTTGGGTAAGTCACTTTGGCGATAGGAAAAATTCAGATCTTGGGGTGTCAACGTCACAACATCACCGTTGCGCAAAACGGCCTGTGCCGACACCAGAACATCTGCAGTGTAGCTGCCGTAGCACCCCGCATTCATGCGCACAGCCCCGCCGATACTGCCCGGAATGGTGCGCAAAAACGTCAAATCCAGTCCAGCGTCCGCAGCCTTACGGGCCACATGCGCATCCAGTGCCGCAGCGCCCGCTGTGACACGGGTGCCGTCAATTTCTATCCCGTTGAACCCGCGCCCCATCCGGATCACCACAGCCCTTATGCCGCCGTCGCGCACAATCAGGTTGCTGCCTACACCTATGGGGAAAACCGCCACATCGTCGGGCAATTCACGCAAGAAAGCGCTTAGGTCTTCGACATCCGCTGGGCGAAATAGAAAATCCGCAGGCCCGCCTACGCGCAACCACGTCAAATCCGAAAGTTCCCGGTCGGGCGTTACCGTGCCGCGCACCTGTGGCATTTCAGTCATGTGTCGTCTTCCGCTTCGGGCACCTGCGCCAAAGCACACCACGCCGCAAACATCATCAGCAACGAAACGGGCAAAAACAGCACCACCAGAATAATCTCGATCATAGCGTTCCCCGATCTTTGCGGGTTCGGCCCCAGACCCATCCCATAACGGCACACGCGCTTTGGAACAGCGCAAACGCGATAATGGCAAGCATGGGCCCTTCAGACATCGGCGGGATGCCCAGCACGTTCCAAAAAATCAGCGCCAACGCGAGGATCGCCGTCAAAAGCCATCCGAAATACAGCAAAAACCGTTGTTGCGACAAAATTACAAAACTGACGCAGCCCATCAAGATAACGGGGATAAAAAAGACAAAGCTCATGACGCGCCCTTTCCGCCCAAACGGCGCACCCAGCGGCCCAGATAAATCACGGGCCAGCGCAGGATCGACATGCCTGCCGCCAATATCAGCAAGCCTACCCAAGGGCCGTTTTCCCATGTCACGTACCCCACGATCGGGATGCCGATGGCAATCAGGATATAGGCATTGCGCCAGTGCATGTCTTTACTGGGTGTCATGGCCAGAACATTGGCGATCAACGCCCAAAGGCAGGCCAGAATTAAGGATGTGCTCATTTTGGCAACTCCGGTTCTTCCCCCCGAAGCCGCGCCAGAAGATAGCGCAGCGGATTTCGAAACATCGACACAAAAGCAGCAAGCGCCGCGACAGCGGCAAGCGGATGGACCTGAAACCCGATCCAAACGATCAAAACCGGGGCCGCGATCAGCAAAATCACTCCCGGTATATATTGACGGCGCATAGGCAACATCGCGCATGCAACCGATGCAAAAACCCAAGTGATACACGCGAACAAAAGGGTCATGGGTTTGCCCCTTCCTTGCGAAGGCGCATCGCCCACCCAAGCCACGCACCTAAAAGATAGTACACAAAGGCAGGCACAATCACGATTGCTGCAAATATCACCAAGATCATGATCAAATCACCCATGAACAAGGCGGCCCCGATCACCATTGCAAAAAGGCACAGACCGAACAGCACTGCCACTGCTTTGAACGCAAACATGTATCCCAAACGCGCCAGCACAAACCCGATCGGCGCCATGATCAGCCCGACAAAGAACAGCGGCAAGATCTCGGACATGTTCACGGGGATGGAATCGCCTTCGTTGATGCCGGCTTGCGCTGCAGAGGCCGTGAAGACTAGAAAAAAAGCGGCACAGAAACGGGTCATAGTGATCGCGCCCGCAAAACGCGTTCAGAAAAACCGACACCCACAGACAGACCGATGAACGCGGGCAACGCAACCTCAGTCAACGTCGAGTAGGCAAAGCCCTTCGAAAGCATGGCGAAACTGTCTGGCAAGGCCTGCCAATACAGCACCGCCAGACTGGTGCCGCCGCATGTAAGAATAGTCCATTTGGTCCGCGCCATGCCTTTGTGTACCAGAAAGACGCCTCCCAAACCGCCAAACACCGCAGGGGCCAAAGTCACCATGGTATCAAACCAACTCACGCAGCCCCCTTCATCAGACGATCAGGTAAGCCGTTGGCCCAGGTCGAAATCGTCCCGGCCCCAAGGCATACAACCATATCGCCGGGGCGGGCTTGTTCGCGCACAAGGCGTTCAAGATCGGCCTCGTCGTTCACGGCGCGCGCATGACGGTGGCCATGGCGGATCAGCCCTGCGACCAGATCGTCGCGCCCTGCCCCTTCAATCGGCTCTTCGCCGGCGGCAAACACCTCTGCGATGCCCACCACATCCGCGTCGTTGAAACAGGCGCAGAATTCGTCAAAGTGGTGCGAAAGGCGCGTAAAGCGATGCGGTTGATGCACCGCGATCACGCGGCCTTCGCTTGCCTGACGGGCCGCTTTCAACACGGCGGCAATCTCAACCGGGTGGTGGCCATAATCATCAATAATCGTCACACCGTCTATTTCGCCGACTTTGGTAAATCTTCGGTTCACACCACCAAAATTGGCCAAGGCTTCGCGAATTTCATCGGTTTTCATGCCCAAATGGCGCGCGACAGCCACAGCAGACAGCGCGTTGGACACATTGTGGTCCCCCGGCATGGGCAAAGAACAGCCCTCTATCACCTTGTCCTCGGATTGCAGCGCTATATCAAACATCGCAACGCCGCCTTTGTAATGCAGGTTCACGGCCCGCACGTCAGCCTGCGCATTGAACCCATACGTTACAACGCGGCGGTCGGTGATCTTGCCAACAAGGCTTTGCACGTCAGGATCATCGGTGCAGCACACGGCAACACCGTAAAACGGAATGTTGGACACGAAATCCAAGAACCCCTGATGCAGCGCCTCTTCTGTGCCCCAATGTTCCATATGTTCGGGGTCGATGTTGGTCACAATGGCGATGGTGGCGGGCAAACGATTGAACGTGCCGTCGCTTTCGTCCGCTTCAACCACCATCCATTCACCAAGGCCCACACGCGCGTTCGAACCATAGGCGTGGATGATGCCACCATTGACGACCGTGGGATCAAATTTGCCCGCCACCATCAATTCGGCCATCATTGTGGTGGTTGTGGTTTTGCCATGGGTGCCTGCAATCGCAATATTGGATTTCAAGCGCATCAGTTCCGCCAGCATCTCGGCGCGGCGCACGATAGGAAGGCCGCGCGCACGGGCCGCGTCCAGTTCAGGGTTGCCCGGTTTGATGGCAGACGAAATGACCACCACGGCCGCATCCTCAATGTTCTCGGCCCGCTGACCCTCAAAGATCAACGCGCCTTGCGTCTGCAAACGGTCGGTGATTTTCGAGGTTTTCAGATCAGACCCCTGCACCACATATCCATGGTTCAAAAGCACCTCGGCAATGCCCGACATGCCAATGCCACCAATGCCAACGAAATGAATGGGGCCCACGTCTCCGGGCAGTTTTGTGGCGGCTGCGTTCATGCGCGTGCTCCTTTATTGGGGTGGCTGTGTTGGGCCAGAGTTTCAACCATATGAACAAGCGCTTCTGTGGCGTCAGGTTTGCCAGCATTTAACGCGGCGCGTGACATCATCAGGGCTGCATCGGGCGTGCCCAGAACGGTTTCGATTTGGGCCGTCAACGCTTCGGGGGTCAGCATGTTCTCAGGGATCAAAATAGCACCGCCTGCCTCAACCAAACCACGCGCATTGGCGGTTTGATGATCGCCGGTCGCCGCCGCAAAAGGCACCAGAATGGAAGGACGCCCGATAACAGATATGTCTGCAACCGAAGATGCGCCTGAACGGCTGATGACCAACTGTGCTTCGGACATGCGGCGCGGCACGTCTTGGAAAAAGGGCTGCACATCGGCGTTTATCCCGTTTTCGGCGTAAAAGCTGCGCACACGGTCTTCGTCTTCGCCACGCGCCTGATGGCTGACACGAATGTTTTGCAACATCGCCATCGGCAGGGCGGCAATCGCAGGCGGCACCACATCCGACAGAATGCGCGCCCCTTGGGATCCGCCAATCACCAGCAATTCCATCGGGTAGTCACCGGGTTGGATATACCCTGCCCCTGCCCGTTCCAGAACCGCACCGCGCACTGGGTTCCCCACATGCACGCCCTCGATCCCTTCGGCCAAATCCGTCGGCCAAGTGCCACACGCCACGGCATCGACACGCGGCGCAAACAGCTTGTTGACGCGCCCCAAGATGCCGTTTTGTTCGTGGATCATGCGTGGCTTGCGCAACAGGGTCGCCGCCGCCATCGCAGGAATAGTCGGATAGCCCCCAAAGCCCACAACAACATCAGGCTTGTCCCGCATCATTTTGAAAGCGGCCGTGATCACGCCGCCGGCAATACGAAACGGCACCAACGCTTTGGCCGCAAGCCCCCCGCGTGCGAAGGTTGCGCTGCTGATCTGTTCAATCTCGGTGGTGTGCGGAAATCCGCCAGTATAGCGTGCCCCACGGGCATCGGTGCTGAGCTTCACGCGCCACCCTTTTGCCAACATCGTCTCGGCCAGCGCCTGGGCCGGAAACATATGTCCGCCCGTGCCACCTGCCGCAATCATCAACAAAGGTTGGTTCATTTCATACGTCCCCGGCCCAATAGCTCGCTGATCTCGCCCTGCGGACGCGACCGTGTGAAGGCCAGAAGCATACCCAAGGCAATCCCCGACGCAATGACTGACGATCCACCGTAGCTGACAAACGGCAAAGTCATGCCTTTGGCGGGCAACAGACGCACAGCGACGCCCATATTGATCATCGCCTGAACACCAAACATGCAGGCCAATCCGGTGCCTGCCAAACGAATGAACGGATCACGTTCACGCACCAAACGCAGCAGTGATCGCACCACAATCCCCGCATACAAAGCGATGATGCACATCACCATGATCAGCCCGTATTCTTCGGCAGCGACCGCAATAATGAAATCTGTGTGCGCATCCGGCAGCGACCACTTCACCTGACCTTCGCCCACCCCCACACCAAACAGACCACCTTCACGAATGGCATTTGTGGCATAGCCAAGCTGGGTGGTGGGATCGACATCGGCGCTTAAAAACCCGTCAATGCGGCGCGCGAAATGTTCCGAATTGGCGTAGGCAACAGTCCCTGCAACAACAACCAGTCCCGCCATGCCCACCAGCAAAAGCATGGGTGCGCCAGCCACAAAATACATCACGCCCCAGCCAAACAACACCAGACATGCCTGACCAAAGTCGGGCTGCATCGCGAGCATAAAAACGATCGTCACGCATAAGATAAAGGACCATGTGCGGCCCGGAGGACCGTTCAATTCGTGTCCCGCCGCCAACATCCAAGCCGCCACAACCACAAAACCGGGTTTCAAAAATTCAGACGGTTGCACCGACGCAAAGCCAAGCGAATACCAACGCACCGCCCCTTTGCCAAAATCCGTACCAAAGAACGGCAACATCGCCAAAGCAACAAAAGCGCATAAAAACCCAAGAACCGCGAGGCGTCGCACAACCAAAGGCGTCATCATAGACGTTAAAATCATCGCCAACAGCGCAACACAGCCAAAAAACGCTTGGCGCTGCACGTAGTGAAAGGGTTCAAATCCGTTTTTGGCTGCAAGTGGCGGAGACGAGGCCAGCCCAAGCAAAAGCCCCACAGCAAACAGGATCAAAATGCACGACATCGCCCATTTATCAATTGTGCGCCACCATTTGGGAAGGATCGGTTCACCCCGCTGAACGGGAACCGCGCCATAGACCATTTCAGTCATGGGTACTGCCTTTACACTGCCTCTTTGCTCGCATGTTTTGCAACAGGAGCTGCCCCATTCTTGGGATCTAGCGCCAAGTATAGCGTGTTTTGGTGCGCAGCGCTACTGCCAATTGCGCTGACGCAGAAGGCCACAACCAGATTTAGACCGGCACGGAAAAAGCGCCAAACCGGCGTGGATAGGACGTGCGGATGGTGGATATTTCCAATGCGGCTTGCGCGTCTTGGGGATCAGCCCGCAGGGGTTATCCCCAGTTACCGGCCAAATGTACCACGTGTCGGGTAATCATCGGACTGGTTCGCTTTCATTCCGCGCAACACATTGGCCAGCGGCGGGCGCAGGAATGGCGCATTGGAAATATCCACCATGCGCAAGACGCCTTCCGGCATAATCACGAACAACCCGGGTTCCGCAAAAGCACGCCCGTCTGCCTCTTGGGGAGAGCGCGGATTTGACACATAAAGCCCCATCGAAATCATCTGATCCGTCGTCAATCCATACCCGATCGGCATGCTGAGTGCGCATTCGGATTGCATTTTCGCCGCTTTGTCTTGCGGATCTCCCGACGCCACAACCACATCACAGCCTGCGGCATGAAAGTCAGGTAAAAGTGCTTCAAGATCCGCCAAGTATTCCACACACAAAGGGCAGTGTAACCCACGGTAAATGATCAATAATTGCCAGTCAAAACCCTTTGATGGCGTGCCCAGTGAAAGCCGGCCTCCACCCAGTGCCGCCACATCTTGTGTTGGGAAAACCTCACCTGTGTTCAGTGCTTGCATGATCAAATCCTTCTTTCTTTGTCCAAACTGTCGCAGGCTGCGCGGCATTTGCCAAGACGGCTTGACCCCTTTGGGCCGCTCTGGCACTGCAAAACCATGCAAACTGACACGTTGATCATTGGCGCGGGCGCTGCGGGCCTGATGTGTGCGGCCCATGCCCCCGGACACGTGCTGATCGTGGATCACGCCAAAAAACCGGGAGAGAAAATCCGTATTTCTGGCGGGGGGCGCTGTAATTTCACCAACATGTATTGCGAGGCCCACGCCTTTTTGTCGCAAAATCCCCACTTCGCCAAATCGGCGCTGGCGCGGTACACGCAATGGGATTTTGTCGAACTGGTGGACAGCTACGGCATCAAATGGCACGAAAAGACGTTGGGCCAGCTTTTTTGTGACGTTTCTGCCAAAGACATTGTCGCCATGCTGCTGGATCTGTGCGCCAAAAACGACGCTGAGGTCCGGCTTGAAACCAGCGTGAAGGCAATTGAGCAAAATGCCGACGGGTACAGCGCCACGTTGGTGACTGGCAGCACGCAAACGCGTCTCTCCTTCAAGAACCTCGTCATCGCAACAGGCGGCAAATCAATCCCGAAAATGGGGGCCACCGGGTTCGCCTATGATGTGGCGCACCAATTTTCTATCCCTGTGACGGACATCCGTCCTGCCCTTGTGCCTTTTACCTTCCCCGAGAACCGGTTTACGCCGTTGGCTGGCGTCGCTTTGCCGTCCCGCGTAACTGCAGGTGCGGGACAATTCGACGAAGCGATGTTGTTTACGCACCGTGGTCTTTCCGGCCCCGCTGTTTTGCAGGCCTCAAGCTATTGGGTCGAAGGCGATGTCATCACCTTGAACATTGACCCCGCCAACACACTGATGCAGGCGCTGCGCGACAAGCGTCAGACTTCGGGGCGCAAGAACTTGACGACCGAACTGGCCACGTTACTGCCGGGGCGGCTGGTTGAATTTCTAACGGACGAGCTGGCCCTGAGCGGAAACCTTGCCGATCAATCCGACGCACGGCTTGGGCAAATCTGCGAGGCGTTGCAGAACTGGCAGCTGTCCCCCAACGGCACCGAAGGGTATCGCACTGCTGAGGTCACACTGGGTGGCGTCGATACGGATGCGCTGTCGTCCAAGACAATGGAATGCAAAGATGTGCCGGGCCTCTATTTCATTGGCGAAGCGGTGGATGTGACGGGTTGGCTTGGCGGCTACAACTTCCAATGGGCATGGGCCTCGGGCATGGCCTGTGCGCGCAGCCTATGAGCGATAACATCATCGGATACATGGCCTTGCCGCCAAGCCGCCTATGGACCTACACCAAGTGGTTCGCGATCCTTTGGGTGATTTATGCTGTGATTGTGGGCGACGCGGTGATTACCTATTTTATGTTGCAGGCCACCTTGGCACCGCTGATTTTCATTGCCTTGTTTGCCACCCTCAAAACCAACACGACCCTGATCAAGACCCAACGGTTTTGGCCCTGCCTTCGCGAGGCCGTCGCATGGGCGCTGATGATGACCTACTGGGCTTTTATTCTGGTGATTTCATGCAACTTGTTCATGCCCACTGGTGTCAGCTTTTTAACAACTGGGGGACCGGCGGATGGGACATTTTGGGGGGACCTGCTGCGTGTCTACGACTTTGCAGGTCTTTGGCAGGTGGCTGGCCGTGATCTGGTCGTTTTCTTTATGGACATGTGCCTATTGTTGTTTTGCACGTCCTTCTTTCGCGACAAAGGCATATTCGCCACGCTGGCAAATGCAGACGCCATCATTTTGTTTGTAACAACGCTGGCTATTCTTGCGGCAGACGCATCCGTGACGTTGATCTTTCAAGGCATAACTTTTGATTTAGGGCTGATCTTTGCAGGATTTGTCCAGATCATTGCCGACAGATTGACCTGGCTTATTTGGGCCGTCAGCAACCTGGAGCTTTCGTTTTGGGCCTACTGGGACGCCATCAAAGACCAATTTATCCAAGGGCAAGGCAACCCTTTGTTTCTGACGTCGGCTATGCCGATCGTGTTGCTTTTGGTGGCCTTCACCAAGCTACGTGGACAACAAACACCCGCGGACGGTGATGCAAGCAACCCATACAGCGGACGCGTTACGCTGATTTTTCTGAGTGTCGTGCCAGCGTTCATTTACATCATCGGCGTACACGGTTCGCTGCTAGAGGTGTTTGATGGCACAGAACGCGGGCTGATGCGTATCGTTATGGTGCTTTACACCGTCGCCGCGTTCGCCGTGTTTTTATTGTTTGCAGCGTTGATTTTGCTGGGCCCACTGTATTCGACGGAACGCATGCTGCGTTGGTCGCGGGCCACAGCAGAACCACTGCACGACGAGACCAAAACGCTTCCCTAGTCGGAAAGCCGCGCCACAACCTGAGCTGCAAAATCTTCGCCGCGGCGTTCAAAACTATCGTATTGGTCAAAGCTGGCGGCGGCCGGTGCCAACAAAACAACATCCCCCGCTTCCGCATCCGCGATCGCAGCCGCAACGGCCTCGGCCATTGTCGTGCACACTTGGGTCTCAGCATCCAGCTGCATGGCAAATTGTGCAGCTTCGCGTCCGATCACATAGGCTTTCAGCACCTCGCCAGACACTGCGTTCAACCCCTCAAGCCCGCCTTCCTTTTGTAGCCCACCACAGATCCAGCGAATGCGCTTAAACGCCTGCAACGCCTTGGCCGCGCTGTCTACATTGGTGGCTTTGCTGTCGTTGACATAACGCACGCCCTGCGCCTCGGCGATGGTTTGTGAGCGGTGCGGCAAACCGCCGAATGTATGAAACGCCGCTTCGATCACCTTCGGGGCCAACCCCAAAGCACGGCACGCAGCATAGGCCGCACAGGCATTTTGATGGTTGTGTGCGCCGGGCAATCCCGCAACGCTGCGCAAATCTATGGAGGCAGCTTGTCGTCCCTTGCGGTACTCCGACAAGAACCCTTTGCGTGCAAAGACCTGCCACCCCGGCCCTGTCAGCTTTTCCTCGACAGAAATCCGCATGACACGGTCGTCTGTTGGCCCTTCGGACAGTTGCCCTGCCAAAAAGCGCCCTTCGTCTTCGTCCACACCGACAATGGCACGGTCGGGGCCCCCTTCAGAGAACAACCGCCGCTTGGCCGCAAAGTACCCGCCCATCCCGTGATGCCGGTCCAGATGGTCGGGGGACAGGTTGGTAAAGACGGCAATGTCCGGAGTGAGGCTGCGCGCCAATTCAGTCTGATACGACGAAAGCTCAAGCACCACCACTTCACCGTCAATAGGCGGATCAATATCCAGAACGCCCCGTCCGATGTTGCCCGCCAACTGACATGGACGCCCGACATGTTCCAAGATGTGGTGGATCAATGCTGAGGTTGTCGATTTACCATTCGATCCCGTCACAGCGACCACTTGCGGGGTGATGTCGAAATTGTTCCAGTCCGATGTGGCAAAGCTTTGGAAAAAGAGCCCGATGTCATTGTCGACAGGCACACCAGCCGCCAAGGCTTTGGACACAACGGGGTTCGGCGCCGGGTAAAGATGGGGGATACCGGGTGACACAATCAGCCGTGCAACATCATCAAAAGCACCTTGCTTTTTAAGGTCACGACACGTCAACCCATGCGTTTCCGCCGCCACACGCGCAGCTTCATTGTCATCCCAACAGATCGGTGTCGCACCGCCATCAACCAGCGCCAGAGCAGCAGAAAGGCCGGAGCGCCCCAGCCCTAGAACAGCCACGTTTTTACCCGATAGACCTTGAACTGTAATCATCGTTTGCACATTGGAGGCTAGCCCCCAAACCCCTAGGATTTTTTTAGGAAAAAGACATTCGGCGTGTGCCGGTTACCGTACCTTCAGCGTCGCCAGCCCGATCATTGCCAAGATCAAAGAGATGATCCAAAACCGGATGACGATCTGTGGTTCGGCCCAGCCTTTCTTTTCATAGTGGTGATGGATGGGTGCCATCAAAAACACCCGTTTGCCTGTGCGCTTGAAATAGAGCACCTGTATGATCACCGACATTGCCTCAACCACGAACAGGCCGCCGACGATCGCCAACACCAATTCGTGTTTGGTGCTGACTGCAATCGCGCCCAAGGCCCCGCCCAAAGCCAATGACCCCGTATCTCCCATGAAAACAGCAGCGGGGGGGGCGTTGTACCACAAAAAGCCTAATCCGCCGCCGAACAGACCTGCGGTAAAGATCAGGATTTCGCCGGTGCCAGGCACATAGTGCACATCCAGATATTCCGTGAAATCCACGCGCCCCACTGCATAGGCAATCACGCCCAAAGTCCCTGCTGCAATCATCACAGGCATAATCGCCAAGCCATCCAGACCGTCCGTCAGGTTCACCGCATTCGCAGCCCCAACGATCACGATGATCGAAAACGGTATGAACAAATAGCCAAGGTTGATCAGCGTGTCTTTGAACACAGGCAAAGCCAGTTGGTTTTGCAACGCCTCCGGGTGGTTGATGGCTGCGACATAGGCCGCGATCCCTGCGATAAGGAACCCCAAAAGCAAACGGACTTTGCCCGAAACACCCGCCGTCGTCTGCTTGGAAACCTTCGCGTAGTCGTCGGCGAACCCGATGGCGGCAAAGCTGAGCGTCACAAACAAAACGATCCACACAAAAGGGTTGTCCAAACGCGCCCACAGCAATGTGGATGTGGTCAAAGCGCCCACAATCAGCAGTCCACCCATGGTCGGTGTACCTGCTTTTGCAAAATGCCCTTCGGGGCCGTCATCGCGAATGGGTTGGCCTTTGCCTTGGCGGCGGCGCAGCACGTTGATCAGGGGTTGCCCGAACAGAAACCCGAACAAAAGCGCTGTCATGAAAGCCCCGCCTGCGCGGAACGTGATGTAGCGGAACAGGTTGAAAAAGTCCCCCCCATCGGAAAGTGCTGTCAACCAATAGAGCATTTCCGCCCCCTCTACTCACGATTTAGTGTTTTTATGCGTTGGAACGGGGATGGCCCATTTTACGGATGGCGTCAACGATTAGCCCCAGTTTCATCGACAAAGACCCCTTCGCCAACACCACATCACCCGCATCCAAGCTTGTGCGGACATCGATCTGATCCGAAGTCTGCGCCCATTGCCCGCGCCTTTGATCGGGTAAAGCATCGTAGAAATGCCGCATCAACGGGCCAATGCAATGTATCACGTCCAGTTCTTGAACAAACGGCAAGTCCGCAAGGCCCGCGTGCAGCGGCACCTCGTCCGACCCAAGCTCTTTCATGTCACCGACAAATGCGACACGGCGCCCCTTGCCCACGCGCCCGACATCATCGACTGGCTCTGCGGCAGCCAACACTTCCAAAGCCGCCGCCATGGACGTGGGGTTTGCGTTGTAGCTGTCGTCGATCAATTCCAGCGTCAGGTGGGTCTCCACAGGATCCAGCACAATCGTTTCGCGTGCACCGCGTCCTTTGTATGGCGACCAACGCCCCAAAGACGCTGCCGCCAGCGCGAGATCAGCGCCCAAAGCCTCGCAACAGGCCAGTGCCCCCAACCCGTTCATCGCAAAGTGCCGGCCAGCCGTGTTGATCTTGAACAGCAGCGGCTTTTCAAAGGCTTCGGCTTGCACAACGGTTGTGTCTCCTTGAATAGACACATTTTTCAAAACGTAATCAAAGCCGTGTTCGCCAAACCCGATGTCTCGGCGCTTCATGTCATGCGCTTTGGATTGCAAGATTGCAGCCGTTTCAATGTCGTTGTTGATGACAGCCGATCCGCCATATTCCAGCCCTTCCATGATGCTGGCCTTCTCGACCGCAATGCCGGAAATGTCGTCAAAGGCTTCCAAATGCGCGGCCGCCACCGTGGTGATCATCGCCACATGCGGGCGTGCCATCTTGGCCAAAGGCGCGATTTCGCCGGGGTGGTTCATGCCGATCTCGATCACCGCGTATTCGGTGTCCGCGGGCATCCGCGCCAGGGTCAATGGCACCCCCCAATGGTTGTTGTAAGACGCGACAGAGGCATGGGTGCGCCCCTGATCGCCCAACATGTCGCGCAGCATTTCCTTGGTCGATGTTTTGCCAACAGACCCTGTCACCGCCACCACACGGGCATCGGTGCGCGCCCGTGCCGCAACGCCCAAAGCTTCGAGCCCGGACAAGACATCTGCAACAATCAGCAACGGTGCAGTTTCGTCCATCCCGTCAGGGATGCGCGAGACCAGCGCAGCGCTGGCGCCTTTCTCCAAGGCTTGGGCCACGAAGTCATGCCCGTCACGGGCCGCTTCCAACGCCACAAACAAATCGCCCGGTTCTATCGTGCGGGTATCGATGGACACGCCCGTCGCCTTCCACGGAACAGTGACTTTGCCACCAGTGGCTTGCGCCGCCGCATCCGATGTCCAAAGGCTCATGCCAGTCTCCCCTCAAGGGCTGCAACCGCAACACTTGCCTGTTCTGCATCGTCAAAGGGCAACACATCATCGCCGACGATTTGCCCGCTTTCATGACCTTTGCCCGCAATCAACAGCGCGTCGCCCGGACCAAGGGTGTCAATGGCCCGCAAAATCGCTTCGGCGCGGTCGCCCACTTCCGTGGCCTCTGGGCAGCCTTCCATCACCGCCGCGCGGATCAATGCAGGATCCTCAGAGCGCGGATTGTCATCGGTCACAAACACAACATCCGAATTTTCCGCCGCCGCCCGCCCCATCAAAGGTCGCTTGCCCGCATCCCGGTCCCCGCCAGCACCGACAATTGCCACCAATCGCCCCATCACATGCGGACGCATGGCCGAAAGCGCCGTGGACACCGCGTCGGGTGTGTGGGCGTAATCCACAAACACCGCAGCCCCATTGGCACGAGTTGCGGCCAATTGCATCCGGCCTCGCACAGTGGTGAGATGTTCAAGCGTGTCAAAGACATGGTCGGGTTTAGCGCCACAAGCGATTACAAGTGCCGCGGCCAGCATGACATTGTCAGCCTGAAACGCCCCCAAAAGGTTCAAACGCGTCTGATAGGTTTTTCCCAGATATGAAAAACGCAGGTCCTGCCCCGTCGCATCCATCCGTTGTGCCACCAATTGCAAGTCCGCGCTTGTCCGCCCAACGGTGATCAAACCTTGGCCCCGCACCGTTGCAATCGCCACCATATCAACGCCGTGCGCATCATCCATGTTAATGACAGCGGTGCCATCCTCGGGCAGCACGCGCGCGAACAATCCCGCTTTGGCGTCGAAATAGGCTCCAAATGTTTCGTGATAATCCAGATGGTCTTGGGTGAAATTGGTGAACCCCGCCGCCTTCAGAACAACCCCGTCCAAACGGCGTTGGTCCAACCCGTGCGAGGACGCTTCCATCGCCGCATGGGTGATGCCTTCAAAAGCTGCCTGTTTCAAAGTGCGGTGCAATGTGATCGGTTCTGGTGTTGTGTGGTTCAAAGGGGCAGCCCACGATCCTTCCACCCCCGTGGTGCCAAGGTTGACGGCCTCAATATCCAATTCGTTCCAGATCTGGCGCACAAACGTGGACACGGATGTTTTGCCATTGGTGCCTGTGACTGCGATCATCGTTTTGGGCTGTGCCCCGAAAAACAAGGCGGCTGTGCGCGCCATGGTTTCGCGCGGTGTTTCAGACACAACCAACGCCGCATTCCCGTCGCGCAACGCCTCTGCTGCGATCAAAGCACCTTCGGGATCGGTCAAAATGGCCGCCGCCCCTTTGGCCAACGCGGCTTTTACAAATGTCGCCCCATGGATGTTGCTGCCGGGCATAGCGCAAAACAAGCAGCCCGGACGGACCTCGCGGCTGTCCACCGCCATCGACCCCAATACCGGATTCGCGTCCCCCACGGCCATCAGACCCAAAGATTTCAAAGAGATAGAGATCGGAGTGACCATGCCCGCTGCCTTTTCGGCTCAGTTGCTGCTGGTCAGCGTTATATCAGCCAAGGACACCGGTTCAACGGTTGGACGCATCCCCAACAACGGGGCCACGCGGCGGATCATTTCCGCGGCAACAGGCACTGCGGTCCAACCCGCGGTGCGACGCGGTTTGTCACCTGATGTCTCGACCGGTTCGTCCAACGTCACAACCAGCACGTATCTGGGGTCATGGGCGGGAAAAATGGACGCGAACGTCGCAATCACCTTGTCGTCGTAATATCCGCCACGCGGGCGTGGTTTATCGGCGGTGCCGGTTTTGCCACCCACTGCGTAGCCTTCGACTTCTGCAAAACTGGCTGTGCCTTCGGACACAACCTTACGCAGCATTGTGCGCGCAGCAGAGGCCGCATTGGTGCTCATGACGCGTGGACCATGTTTCGCGCCATCCTGTTTCAGAATGGTCGGAGTTACCGCAAATCCGCCATTTGCAATGGCGGCATATCCGGCCGCCAAATGCATGGGCGACGACGACAACCCGTGACCGTAAGATATTGTAACAGCAGACAAATCCGTCCAACGTTTGGGCAACAGAGGCTTGCCGCCCGATGCTTCGACAATTTCGAAATCGGTGGGTTCAAAAAAACCCATGGACTTCAGAAATTCTTTTTGGCGCTTTGACCCGATTTGTAAAACCATTCGGCCCGTGCCCCGGTTCGATGATTTCACGATGATATCGGTCACGCTCAGCGTGCCATAGTTCTTGTTGCGGAATTCGCCAATCGGATAACCACCGACGCGCATCGGGCCATCTGTTTTGATCATGGTCGACGGGTTGACCAACCCAAGGTCTACAGCTTGGGCTGCTGTGAAAATCTTGAACACCGACCCCAATTCATAAACGCCCTGCACAGAACGGTTGAACAAGGGGTCGTCACCCTTGTCGCCTTGTGTGATCGGGCGTGGTCGGTTGTTGGGATCAAAGTCCGGCAAAGATACAACCGAAATGACTTCGCCGGTGTGCACATCCATCAAAACGGACGTCGCACCCTTGGCGTTCAGAAGCTTCATGCCACCATAAAGCACGCGTTCGGCTGCGGCTTGCACCGTCAGGTCCAACGACAATTCCAAAGGCCGGTTGCCATTGGCCGGATCACGCAAATACTCGTCGAAATATTTTTCCACTCCCGCAACGCCGATGACTTCGGCAGCTGACACGCCTTCCTTGCCAAAAGACGCGCCGCCCATGACGTGTGCGGCCAAAGATCCGTTCGGGTACAAGCGCATGTCGCGCGGCCCAAATAACAGGCCCGGATCGCCAATATCATGTACGGCCTGCATTTGCTCGGGGCTGATTTTCTTTTTCACCCACAGAAACTTACGCTTTCCTGTGAAGTCCTTTAGCAACCGTGCAGGATCGAGATCGGGAAAAATACCAACCAATGCTTTGGCGGATCCTTCGGGGTCAATCAACTGGTGCGGTTGGGCGTAAAGAGCATGCGTTTCGAAGTTGGTGGCCAGCAAATTGCCATTGCGGTCTACAATGTCCGCGCGTTGCGCCGAGATTTTCGCCCCTAATGCGGCCGAACGTGGTTCAACCGGATCAGATGTTGCAAGCATTCCCATACGCCCACCCACAACGGCAAACGCGCAAAAGAAAAACATGCCCAGCACCAGCAGACGCCCTTCGGCACGGGACCGTGCCCGCGCTTGCATATCTTCATGACGAATGCGTTTGTTTTCGCGTTCAATCGCGTCCGGGTTCACACCATTTTCACGTGCTTCAAGGATACGGGCCAGAGGGCGTAACGGGATACGGATCATGGCTGGTCTCCGGTGTTGGATACATCAACGGGATTGGTAATGGGCAGCGTTTCGTCGTCTTCAACCACGGGATATGACACTTGATCGATCATGCCGAACTGGTCAGGTGTGATGGGCAGCAGCCCCAAGCTGTCGAAATTGATGTCGGCCAATTCGCGCAACCGGTCGGGGCGGTTCAGGTAGGCCCATTCCGCCCGCAAAACAGCCAACCGCGCATGGCTGGCACGAATTTCTTTACGCAGCTGATCGGTTTCGGCCAAAGACTGTTGCGTGGCATAGTTTTCGCGGTAGGCCCAGAAGGCCAGACCAACGACACCTAGAACTGTCAATATATACAATACAGTGCGCATTATTTGCCCTCGACCGTCGGCATGCCCAACGCCTTTGCGTCCACCAACCCGCTTGGCGCGTCTGTGCGTGTCGCCACCCGTAATTTGGCCGATCTTGCTCGCGGGTTCGCCGCAACCTCATCTGCGTCCGCGGCAATCGCCTTGCGCGATTTGACCGTAAATTGCGCAGGCAGTTTTTCTGTTTCGGGCGCAAAACGATTGGCGTTGGCCTGATTGCCGGATCGCGCGGTCAAAAAGCGTTTGACCATGCGGTCCTCGACGGAATGGAATGTCACAACAGCCAATTGCCCGCCCGGTTTCAGTGCCCGCTCTGCGGCCATAAGCCCCTGAAACAATTCCCCGTATTCGTCATTCACCGCGATGCGCAACGCCTGAAAACTACGCGTGGCGGGATGGGATTGATTGGGTTTGGGGCGCGGCAAACAAGATTCTATGATGCCTGCAAGGCGCAATGTGGTCGTGATAGGTTCAAGCGTCCGTTCGCGTACAATCGCCTTGGCAATCCGGCGAGACGCGCGCTCTTCACCGTAGTGAAACAGAATGGCCGCGATGTGTTCTTCGGCGCCTTCATTGACGATATCGGCGGCAGACAGCCCATCTTGCGACATGCGCATGTCCAAAGGCCCGTCGCGCATAAAGGAAAAACCTCGCTCGGCCAGATCAAGCTGCATAGAGCTAACGCCAAGATCCAGAACCACCCCGTCCAGGTCCTGCGCATAGTCGTCCATCTTAGAAAACACGCCTTGTGTCAGGGTAATACGGTCGCCGTAGTCCCCTACCCAAGGGGCGGCCATTTCAAACGCCAATGGGTCGCGGTCCACACCCACGACATGATCCGCGCCAGCATCCAAAAGATGTTTGGTATAGCCCCCTGCCCCGAACGTGCCATCCAGCCAGCGCCCCTGCACAGGGTCACAGGCTTTGATAATCGCGTTGATCAGCACCGGAATATGTGGCCCAGTTTCCTGACCGCGGTCCGACATTATTCCATGTCCCCGTCCAGATAGACAGAAGGATCAAGATCCGGATCGAACCCATCGTCATCCAATGCCGCGATGCTGTCATCGTAGGCTTCGGGGGTCCAGATTTCGAACGTATCGCCAGAAGACACAAAGCGCGCCATGCCATTCAGACCGATTTTGTCGCGCAGCTTGGCAGGCAAAACGATGCGGCCTGTATCGTCCACAATCACCTCAACGGATTGCGCGGAATACAAACGCTCCATCGCTTTTCGCTTGGCGGACCCACGTGGGAATTTTGCAATTTTGTCGTCGACCTCGTCCATGGCTTCTATCGTGAAGCCTTCAAGGTAGTCGCGCGTCGCGCCGCCATAGACAAGGATGATGCGCGGCGGCAAACCGTCGGTCCAGTCCGGGTCACAGGCTTCGATCACACGGCGAAAAGAGGCCGGTATGGATACCCGCCCCTTCGTGTCGACCTTATGGTCGCTTTCGCCTCTGAACCTGCGTGCCACTGGCCTGCTTCCGTCCCTTGTTTGCGTGCGCGTCCGCACTGAATTCATGTCCCCGTGGTGGATGTAAAAACGGCGGGTTGATCTGCTGCCACTGATCAACCCGCCGCCATTGTCCCGCTTGGCGGGAAGTCCAGCTGCGCGCGCCACCTGGGGGGATGTCTGCTCGCTCGCGCGCCGGATCTCTTGGTCTGATGAAAGCGAGGTGCCTGTATGAAACCTGCTAGAGTTTTGTTTTTGTGTGGGGTCGTTTGGTGCCCCGTGGTCTCGTTCTCATCCGATGCACTAGGGATGCCATGGGAATGCATGGGCTGACAAGGGATTATTTGGGTAGAATGGTACTACAGGTGGTTATCGAGAGGTCTGAAAAACAAGATATTGTGGTGAAATCGGGGAGTTCTGTGGCTCAAATTGGGATTTGTGTCTACACAAACACTACATCTGGTGCCAGCAGAACATACCCCAAAGCTGCCCATGAATTCCCAAAAAAATTTAATTATTTTTAGGAGGCAATTGATGTTCTCTTTACGTTCTCGCGCTGGATACGTCACATATCGCGAAGTGCGCACGCATTCCAAGCAAATTTTGCACTTTGATTCGCGCAAATCGCTACAAATACCATGAATTCCCATAACGGGTTGGCGATTAAATATTCCATTCGAACGACGATTGACCGTCCTTGTACAAGCATCCAGGCGTCGCTTATGGTTAGAAAAACTGAAAACGATTATGACAAACATCCTTACATTGCTGCGCGACAGTTGGCGGCTGGTTTCTCAAAACTTCACAAAAACCGCCTCCCTATGCGCTTTACCCATCCTGCTCATTGTTCTGAGCGGTGCTGTTCTTTTCGGTACGCAGCACCTCTTGCCAAAGGCAACGTTTCTTGCCATTTCGCCTATCCCCAAAATCATCTCATGGGGCATTTACTTCATCGCTGTCGTGCTTTTGGCCGTGCGTTGGCACCGCTATGCTCTGCTGGGCACTGCAAGCACGAAAATCAACACGACCTCTGCCTTCGCGCCTTTCAAAAAATATGCCCTCAACTCGGTCATCTTTTTCGTAATTGTGTTATTCTCAGCGCTTGCAGTTATGGCGATATGGGCGATTGTCTTTACGCTGACTGGAACGACAGAAAGTATCGTCCGCTCACCAGTGCAAATGCTTCTTCCGGTTTTGATGTATTTAGTCGCAATTTGGATTGGATTGCGCATCTCATTAATCCTACCCGCCGCATCACTTGAAAAAAAGATGTCCATAAAAGACAGCTGGGCCGCGACGGCCACAATAAAGTGGGCAGCCTTCGCAGCCTACTTGATAATCTTCATTGCTTTCACACTCATAGGAATACTCCTGAATGAAGCGATAGGGGAAATCGGTAAGAGCTTTGTAGCCTTTGCTCAAACCCTATTTTCACTAAGCCTAATTAGAGTAATCTACGCTAAGCTCGTGCAAAACGACACAGCGGCTTAAGCCATCCCACCGTCAATCAAGCCTTTGGCGATCTGCGCATAGGCCTGCGCCATCGGCCCGTCGCCTGCTGCAATCGGTGTGCCGCCGTCGCCCGCAAGGCGCGTGTCCAGATCAATCGGCAACGCCCCAAGCAATGGCACGCCCATCTTGTCGGCCTCGGCGGCAACTCCGCCCTGCCCGAAAATCTGATGTTCTGACCCGCAATCGGGGCAGACAAACATCGACATGTTTTCGATCAGGCCCAGTACTGGCGTCTTGAGCGTCGCAAACATATCCAGTGCCTTGCGCGCATCAATCAGCGCCACGTCTTGCGGCGTGGACACCACAATCGCGCCTGTCAGCTCGGACTTGGTACATAGTGTCAGTTGCACGTCACCTGTGCCCGGGGGCAAATCGACAAGCAGAACATCCAGTTCGCCCCACTCCACCTGCCCCAGCATTTGCTGTAACGCCCCCATCAACATAGGGCCACGCCAAACCACCGCCTTGCCTTCTTCCATCATGAAACCGATAGACATCAGCGTCACACCATGAGCGTGCAAGGGAATGATCGTTTTGCCATCCGGCGACGCGGGGCGTTTGTTCACACCCATCATACGCGGTTGCGAGGGGCCGTAGATGTCGGCGTCCAGCAGGCCAACTTTGCGGCCCTGTTTGGCCAAGGCGACGGCAAGGTTTGAAGACACAGTAGATTTGCCGACGCCACCCTTGCCCGATCCAATCGCCAAAATGCGCTGTACGCCGGACGGCTTGGTTGGGCCGTCTTGTGGCTTGGGGTGGCCCCCGATTTTCAAGTTGGGCGGCGGGGCTTTTGCGGCGGGGCCATGCGCTGTCAATGCGGCAGACACTTTAGACACCCCGTCCAATTCCATCACAACGGCTTCTGCGGCTTTGCGCGCCCCTTCCATCTGGGCGGCGATTTCGGGCGACGGTGCCTCAACCACAAAACTGACGCTGTCGCCGTTGATCGTGACTGCTCGGATCATGTCCCGACTGACCAGTGTATCGCCGCCAGGCAGCCCCACACGGGACAAAGCGGATAGGACGTCTTCTTTGGTCACGGACATATGGCGCGTCTCCTTTAATGTAGTCACTGGTGTAATTGTGCTTTTTGAACAAAAGAACAAGGCATTCCGTCAAGGCCTACTTAATTCGCAAACCGCATTAATATTAAGCATTTGAATTTCAAGGTTAATGCTATGCAATTGCTGCATGGCAGCATTGAAAAACTAATCATTGTGCAGGCGCAGCATTGGCATATGTTACCCCTAACGAACGACGCAGTAGCCAACGAAAGACGAGATAATCATGGCATACTTTACAGACACAAACGCACGCAACGACCTGACCGGTCGCGTATTGGCAACACTGGCACAATGGCTTGACGCCGCAGCGACACGTCGCGCAAAGCGCCGCGTTTATCGCGCCACGTTCAATGAGCTGGCCAGCCTGACCAACCGCGATCTGGCTGATCTGGGCATCAACCGCAGCGAAATCAAACGCTTGGCCTATGAGGCCGCGTACCTGAACTAAGACAACTGAAACAGGCGCTTCTTTCCTCCTCCCTTGAAGCGTCTGCTTTACGCGGTGACATCTTTCTCCTCCCTTTAGGATGTCACCGCATTTTTACACCGGACCTAATAGTCCAAAGACACAACCGGATCAGGCGCCCTCTCCTCCCTTGGTGCGTCTGTGCATAGCGGCAGCATCTTTCTCCTCCCATTGAGATGCTGCCGCATACTGCACCCAATAACCTGCAGGGTCTCTCCTCCTCCCTGACGCTGCAGGTTGATCAAGACGGCGGTCGCTCCTCCCAGCGGCCGTCGTTTTTCGTTTGATGTCTCAAAATTCCGTAAGGTCGCGATTGACCCGAACCCGCCCAGCGCCAAAGCTGAAACGCAAAGGGAGACCGCACATGAACCTCGACGACGCGATGAACACCCGCCGCAGCATCCGCGGCTATCAAGACAAACCCGTGCCCAAAGAGCTGATCGAAGAGATCATCGCCCTGGCCAACCGTGCACCGTCTTCCATGAACACGCAGCCATGGCATTTGCATGTGTTGACCGGCGACCCTCTGAACAAAGTGCGCATGGGCAACCAAAGCCGCATGATGGAAGGCGTGCCGCCAAGCCGCGAAATTCAGGACCATGGCGCATATGAAGGTGTACACCGCGATCGCCAGATCGAGATAGCGGTACAGCTGTTTGAGGCTATGGGCATTGAGCGCGACAACAAGGAAAAACGTCTGGATTGGGTCATGCGCGGGTTTCGCCAATTCGATGCCCCGGTGTCTATCGTGGTGTGCTACGACAAATCCATGGAGCCAGGCGGCACGATCGCACATTTTGACCTTGGCGCCGTCACTTACGGGTTGGTTTTGGCTGCTTGGTCCAAAGGGCTGGGATGCGTCATCAACGGTCAGGGCATTATGCAAAGCCCTGTTGTGCGCGAAATCGCACAAATTCCGGACGACCAAATCATCATGACCTGTGTCGCAATGGGCTGGCCGGATGACAGTTTCGATGCCAACGCGGTCGTCTCACGGCGCCGTCCTGTCGAAAACCTGACCCGCTTTGTGGGGTTCGACGACTGACATTGCGTCAGACCTTGACCTAAAGCGTACTTCAGGCGCCACCCTCGTTCAGAATCAACGTGCGGGGGGATAAGCGATGACATTGGACGTCTTTTTACTGGGTGGCACCGGGTCCATTGGGACGGCTTTGGTTACTGAACTGGTGGCAAGGGGCCACCGTGTTACAGCCCTAAGCCGGTCTGCCGCGTCGGATCATCGCCTGCAAGCTATGGGTGCGCAGGTTCTGCGCGGCGATATGATGGATCCCGCCCGCTGGATGCCTGCCGCCCTTTCCCACGACGCGTTTGTTCAAGCCGCCGCGACATTTGGCGACGATATGGCCGAGGCCGACAATCGTGTTGTCTCACAATTGTTGACGGATGCAGAACGCGCCGGACCCAAACTGCGGGTTTTGTACACCGGGGGCTGCTGGCTTTATGGCGACACTGGCGGCAACATCGCCACCGAAACATCTGCCTTTGATCCCCTGCCCGCCTTTGCGTGGATGGTGCATCATGCGCAGCGCTTGTTGCGGGCCAGTCATCTGTCTGTCGCAGTCGTACATCCTGCCATGGTGTATCATTTGGATGGCGGTGGGGTCTTTGAACGGTTTCGCGACGCAGCCCGTTCCCATGATCCGGTGGAAATTTGGGGAAGCCCCAACACCAGATGGCCTTTGATAGAACGGCACGATCTGGCACGGGCCTATTGCGATCTGTTGGTACGTCCCGATCTAAGCAGACATTTCAACGCCGTGGCACAGCAAGGCGTGCGGGTCGGCGACATCGCAAACACGATCACACGCTGGTATGCCAGCCAAAGCAGCACAATGGTCCGCAGCGTGGCCGACGTGATGCAAGCGCACGGGGAATGGGCCAAAGGCCCGACACTTGACCAATCCCTGTCCAGCGCGAAACTGCAAACCGCAACGGGATGGCGTCCCCGTTTCACCCAGTTCCAGACAGCGCTTGATCTACAAACTGTTAATGCCAGCTGACAAACAGCACTGGTCACATTTCCCCGCCTCTTCAAAGCGCTGGTCAGTTTCACCGCCTCGTGCCAAAACTGTGCGATCAGGAAAAAGGAAGCCCTATGTCCCTTGTCATTACATCACTCTACGCAGGTCTTATTGCCCTACTGTTTATCGCCCTTAGTGTTCGCGTTGTGCGTTATCGCCGTGGCAATCGCGTGTCGGTCGGGCACCAAGGCCACAAAGATCTGGAACAACGCATGCGTGCGCAGGCCAACTGCGGCGAATACGCGCCGATGGGTCTGATTCTGCTGCTTATTTCGGAAATCCAAGGTGCGCCGCCGGTGGCATTGCATGTCCTTGGCATCATGTTGGTGGCTGGTCGGATCATGCATGCGATCGGATTCTCAAAGCACCCGCAGATCATGGGGTTGCGTGTCGGCGGCATGGTTTTGACCTTTTCGATGATTGTGTTCACCGCTTTGGGTCTTTTGGCCCACGCATTGTTTTAAGCGCATACCATGAGACGGGGGGGGCGCGGCACAACACTGGCGTCGCGCACCTCCAAAGACCCATTTTGCGGATTGCAGCCTATTGAGTGGCCATGATGCATACATCCCCATGCAAATCTAAGTGCAAACTTCCCGCGTCCGATTGGACAGCGCTTCCGATGCCGATGAAAACAACCAGAAGCGCCAGCTTTAAATCACCTAAAACACTCATCTTAACCTCCTGTTATTATTTTGAAAAACGATGTGCAGGTCTCTGCGTCTGTTTGCGTCGGCACACTGCACCGGTACTTTTTCCGAAGATAGAATCCATCAAATCCTCCAAAAAACAGCAGCGCAGTTTTGCAAGGTGCATTTGCTGCATCGTCATCTCGTCATGCCCTTGATACGCAGTGCCAAAGACCTTCCGTCGCGATAATTCATTTTTTTCGCATTTCTTGAAAATTAGCACTTGCAGGTTTTGTGCAGCGATTATATTCCGCCTCTCAAGGAAGCGGGCGTAGCTCAGGGGTAGAGCATAACCTTGCCAAGGTTAGGGTCGGGCGTTCGAATCGCCTCGCCCGCTCCAATATAACCACCATACCCCGGTGGTTAACGATAGGGCCACCTTCGGGTGGCCCGTCGTCGTTTTAGCGCCTTGATATCTTACTGTAATTTGGCCAGCACAATCGCCTGTATACGGCAGCTTTACAAAACAATTCACAAACAGTCAGCTCCGACAAAGCAGCAGTTCAAAACGTCTAAATGTAAGAGAATTTTGGTGCGGTCGAGAAGACTCGAACTTCCACGGGTGTTACCCCACAGCGACCTCAACGCTGCGCGTCTACCATTCCGCCACGACCGCACGCCATGGATGGTGAGCAGGCTTTACCCCCCTTGCGCACAGATGTGAAGAGAAAATTGACGTAAAGCAAAACTCAGTGCAAACTCCCGCTATACGCGTAGTCATTTTTACAAAATCATTCACAAAGCATGGAATTTTCATGACAAATCCTTTTCCGCTTTCTCAGGCGCAGGTCCAGCTGACGCTGGCTGCTCTCGCCTATGCCGCTGACACCAAAGACTCCAAAACAGGCGAATACCCCCCAATGAGCGTGGTCAAAGCCCGCATAACTGGCCAGTTGAACAGCAATGAATATTGCGCAAATCACACGTGGACCGTTGTCTGGGGGCCAGTGCAGACCTCCCTGACCGACAATTTGGTCTATGTCGCCCTGAATACGGTTTCAGGCGAATTGGCTGTCAATCTACGGGGCACGACGACGCAATTTCTGTCGCGTCTTGAAGATCTTCCAAGTGGCCAAATCACGTTTCCTACTGGCAATACCACGGGCGCTGCGGTGTCTGCTGAATTCCACAATGCCTTGTCGGAGATGCTGGATGCCAAAGATCCGGACACCGGACTGACGCTGCAAGCCTATGTCGCGGGCCAGATCACGCAGGGGCAAACGGTTTATGTGAACGGTCACAGTCAGGGCGCCGCCCTTGTCCCTATGATGCAAGCGGCCCTTCAGAACGGGTGGAACAGCATCCCCGGCATTGCAGCGACCTTCAAAGGGTTTGCATTTGCCCCCCCGACCTCTGGCAATCCTGCATTTGCCACTTGGGTCGCTGACACTGTGGACTGTTGGTTTGTGATAAATCCGTTGGACATCGTGCCTTTGGGGTATGACGCGATCATGGACATTATCACCAAGACCATCCCCGGTCCCATTCCTGACGGCTGGGAAGGTTACGCCATCAAAAAACTGGTGAACTATGCCGCATATATTGCATCCTTGGCTGGCACTTGGGCGCAACCGTCGCAGCAGGCCCTGACCCAAAGCGTTCCCCTACCCGACCTCCATTTCTTTGAGCAGATCGGCGGACAGCACAACCACAACAGCTATTTGCATCTTTTGGGGGCCAAACAAATTACCAATGATGCCAGCGGCGCGTCCCCGATGTCGGGGACGATCACACCTCCGTATGTGACTGTGCCTTAGGCAACGCGCGGCCTTGCAATTCGCATCAAGGGGCATGATCTTACCCCCAACAGATCATTCCCCGGAGAAACGCATGGCAGATACAGCCCCCCAAGGTCCCGTTTTGGATGTAGACATCGTGTCGGACGTGATGTGCCCATGGTGCATTATCGGCTACAAGCAACTCGAACAGGCGTTGGCCGCCACGGGTATCGGTGCGCGTATCCGCTGGCATCCCTTCGAATTGAACCCCGACATGCCGGTCACTGGGCAAAACACATCAGAACATATTCAGCAAAAATACGGCAGCACCGCCGAACAGTCCGCAGCGGCGCGTCAACAAATGACCGACCTTGGCACGTCACTGGGGTTTCAGTTCAACTGGACGCCGGACAGCCGTATGTGGAACACGTTTCTAACGCACCAAGTTCTGGACTTTGCCCTAAGCCAAGGGGTGCAACATCCACTTAAGATGGCATTTTTTGATGCGCATTTCACCAATCAGCGCGACCTGTCCGATCGTGCGGTGTTGATTGACGTCGCAGCATCGGTTGGCCTTGACCCGGTGGATGTCGCCCGCGTCATCGACACGGGTGAGCTGGCAGACACTGTCCGAGAAAAACAACAGTTCTGGACATCGCGCGGCGTGTCGGGGGTGCCTTCTATGATTTTTGCCGGAAAATATCTGGTGACCGGTGCCCAAGGCGCAGACAATTATGCGCAGATCTTGCAACAAACCCTGAACGAGGCCGCCTGAACCTATGGAATGGATCACCGCCCCCGGTTTGACAGAATACCGCGCGGCAGAGGTTTGGATGGAAGACCGCGTGGCACAGATAGCAGCAGGCACATCGCCCGAATGCATCTGGCTGGTCGAACATCCGCCGCTCTACACCGCAGGGACATCGGCCAAGCGCGAAGACCTAACCGATCCGGACCGATTTGCGGTGTTCGACACAAAACGTGGCGGACAATACACCTATCACGGCCCCGGCCAGCGGGTGGCCTATACCATGCTGGATGTGGGAAAGCGGGGGCACGATGTGCGCCTTTTCGTGCAACAGCTTGAGGCTTGGGTAATTGCGGCCCTGTCAGAGTTTAACGTCGACGGCCACATTCGTGATGGCCGTGTGGGCGTATGGGTTGAACGCCCCGACAAACCGCTCATGGCGGATGGCACGCTGGCTGAAGACAAAATTGCAGCCATCGGCATCCGGTTGCGCAAGTGGGTCAGTTTTCACGGTCTTTCCATCAATGTGGAACCCGATCTGGACCATTTTTCAGGCATCGTGCCATGCGGCATCACCCAACACGGGGTGACGTCCTTGGTCGATCTTGGCCTGCCGGTCAGCATGGACGACGTGGATGTCGCACTGCGGCGCAGCTTTGATCAGGTTTTCAAAACGGCTTAAGGTCTGTGGGCCCGACCCTAGGGGCGCAAAGCCTGCAACGCTTGCACTTCGTACCCGCGCAATGTCACCCGCGCACTTTCGCTTGCACAACACAACAACTCGGGAAACAGGTCCTGCAGCTCTAGGGCGACATCATCGTCGTGCAGCGCGGCATCATCCAGATGGTAGCTTTCGGTGGGCACCCCTTCCGCATAGATGATTTCATGTCGGTCCATCAAAATGTGGTAATATGTGACTTCTGCAACCGGTTTGCGGAAAATCGTGTCGCCGTTGCACAGCCCCTTTGCGCTGGCCAGCACCTCGTCTTCTCCGAACAGCATCTCCGCCCGCCAATCACTGATCAACATCCGGTGCGCCGGTGACACAATCAGCGGCGCCGCGTTGCCCAGCGCACCCTTGGCAATCACAACCGGAGCAAATCGTCCCCGACCATCCACAGTGCGCGACAAAACCGCCCGCACAGGCTGCGCCCCGTTGTCGGACGTCTGCAGTTTCATTTCTGTCGTCAGCTGTTCGACCGCGACAAGGCCTTGATCGGTTTCAATCATGGCACCGGCGGTGAAACAGGCGACATTCGTATTGTCAAATGTCAGGTCTGCTGCAGTCACGCCCGTTAAAGTGATGGCCCCGCCAAGCGCGGTGTTGTCGGTGAAATCTCCAACAGATTGGTTCAATACCCCGTCATCATTCAAATCTGCGCGCAGCTCGAAAATCGAGGTATAGTATTGATTGAGGTCCAGAAAATCATTGTTGGTTTGGTCGTTGTCATCCAGAACGCCGGAATTGCCCGCGTTGAAATCGGTGATCGTGTCATTGCCGTCACCGGGGTTGTAGACAAAGACGTCATCGCCTGCCCCGCCGGTCAGCACATCGTCGCCTGTGCCGCCCGTCAAAGTGTCATCGCTGGCCTCGATGGCAGTGATGGTAAGGTTATCAAGGGCAAGACTTTCGTTTGCGAGGGTGCTGTTGAGGTTTGTGCCCACACCCAACGTCACGGTTTGGGGCGGGTTGTCGATGGTGATCTGCACTTCCATCTGCGTATCAAGGGTACCCGTGCTGCCCCCCAATTCACCCGTCGCCGCGTTATTGAAATCAAACGTATATGTTGCGCCATCCGCGCCCACAAAACTTTGACTGGCAGGGGATGCGGTATCGCCTTCCAGATGCGAAATGCGAACCTCTTCCCCGTTGATCGTGATGATGAGGTCTTCGCTGTTCCAGCTGTCCAAAAGCAACGCATCAAAGTTAATCACAACCTGATCCGCGTCGCCCCCAAGGTAGAATGTTTTCTCGGTGGCGATGGTGCCATCTGCCCCGGAAAACGGCCCGAGGATGTCACCCAAGCTGGCGTCATTGGTTGTGGTGTTGTTGCTCCACCCTGGTGCGCCGTCTGAAAAGTCTTCGTCGAAAAGCACGGTTTCTGTATCGCCGTCGTCGCCAACCAGCGTGTCCGCGCCCGCGCCACCCGTCAGAACATCCGACCCGCTGTCGCCGTTTATGGCATCGTTTCCATCGCCCCCAAGCAGGCTGTCGTTCCCGCTGCCACCATCAATGCTATCGTTGTCAGCGCCGCCATCTAGCGTGTCGTCACCTCCATTGCCATCAATCGTGTCGTCGCCTGCGCCCCCGTCAATGGAATCGTCACCTTCTACGCCCGCAGGTGTGCCCGTGACCGAATACTCAGGCCCCGGTGGCATACCAATCATGTCCGTGGTCAGCAGGTTTTCTGCGGCGTTCCCTGTATCCGGCCCCGAAATCGTGGCAGATAATGTATCCCCGCCAAGATTCTCCCAATAGCGGATCTGGATGGTGTATGTCTCATTCGGATCAAGGACCACATCGCCAAAGCGCGTGGTTGTGCCTTGGTGAAAGTCATTGTTCAGATAGTCTAGCGTGCCGCCGGTTTGGTTTGCAAAACTGACGGGATTGCCTGCTGAATCAAATATCTGGATCGTAGACCCATCGTCCGAGGCCGTGGTCAGCCGGTACGTGCCCCCTGCCGTCGTGTTCAGCGTACTTGTATAAACAACGCCAAAATCTTCGGGATTGCCTGTGGTGCCGCGCACCGAATTGGTCAGCCCGCCTTCGTCGAAATCAGACACATAACCGGACCCGGTGCGCGTGCCGTCTTCGATGTCAAAGGCCTGTCCAGCCGCAGAGGTAAAATCCTTGTCGAAGGTTTCGAAATGCCACGCCCCTTCGACGGGTCCATCGCCACTTAACACGTCGTTGCCCGCGCCACCGGTTAAAGTGTCGTTGCCAAACCCACCGGTCAAGGTGTCGTTGGATGTGCTTCCCGTCAGCGTTTGATCGCCTTCGGTGCCCGGATTAGTGTTGTCGTTGGTCGCCATGGATTTTTCCAATCTCTGTCAGGTTCATTCACCTTTGAGAGCTGGATTAGGCGCAGAGTTGGGTCTGACTGGGTCCTGAAAGGTACAAATTTAGGGCAATTTTAACAAAATTAAGGCAATTGCCACGCCCCCCCCTTTTAACTGTGCTCGTCCGCAGTTGGGTCACGCAAACTTCGCAGCTCTGCCCGATTATCGCCCCTTTTCGCCGTTAACCACGTCGCTACGGATGTAAAGGAACACGCCATGCAAGATAAACTGGACGGGCTATACGTGACGGATCAACGCCACGACGCCACAAGCCATGATATGCCGCATATGAAAAGTATCACGCTGCAGAACGTGTCCCACTGTGCCGTGCCGCTTGGTCCGTTTCAAATCTGGTCACAGTACGAGGGGCTGTTGCATGAATTTTCATCCGATGATCGCCTGCGCGGGCGTGCCCGGATGAATTTGGCGGACCCAATGCCGCGCACACGCAACCGTGTGGACAACCTGATTTTGGTAAACACGGACACCCAAGAATACATCAGCACAGCAAAACTGGATGGTTTGCCTTTCGGTTTTCCCGGCACGGCACAAACCGGCGCATGGCACCATGAAACCCGGCCCCAAACAGACATGACCATTCCCTGTTTTACAGCAGGCACACGCGTCATGACCCGCAAAGGTGAAGTCCCCATCGAAGAGTTGCAGCCCGGCGATGCAGTCATCACCCGCGATGCTGGATTTATGCCCATCAAAGCCATCAGCCAACAAAGCTATTCACCCGCTGAACAACGTCTGAACCGCAATTTTCGCCCGGTCGTGTTGCCTGCCGGCAGCTTTGGCAACACCCGCGACTTGCATCTGTCGCCAGCTCACCGTTTGCTGATCAACGACCCTGCCGCGCAATACATGTTCGACGAACCCGAGGTGCTTGTCGCGGCCAAAACGGCGCTTGGTTACGGGATGGTACACCAGCAGGCCGCTGATTTCGACGTCACCTACTACCATATCCTGCTGGAACACCATGCTTTGATGCACGTGGAAGGTGTCTGGGTTGAAAGCCTGTTTTTGGGTGACATGCCAGAGAGGGTTCTGGACAATGGTAAGGTCTGGGCCGTGGCCGATGGTTTTGACATGGCAAATGCCGCACATTCCACCACCAGCCGTCCGGTTTTGCGCGGCAATGAGGCCCGTACCCTTATGGAACGCTTGCCGGACCGCACCGCAGATGTTGCACAAACCTGTGCACCTAACGCAGTCTTTATGCGCTCTGCCTAAGTGCTAGACACCGAACCTTAGGCAGCGACCATGCCTTAAGGCAGTGTTATTTTTGACCATCAAGGCGTTGCATGTTCCGTCTTTTGCCACATCAGTTTTCCAACCGGCGACCAGCGCCGCATGGTGGAACACCTTATTAAACAATCGGTACGTTTCCACATCGGAACTATATCGCACCGATTTCGCCCCAATTGTGCAGCTGAAAAGATGTCTGGATTGCGTGATTGTGCATATAAGGTTGCATCAGACCTGTCACATCGTCGCAGGTTTCAAGACGATAATCCCCACAAAGCCATAGATTACAACGCAAACCCCTGCTGACACGGATATTTTTCCGCTTTCAGGCAAGTTTCAGACATTGCCCAGTAACCATTCGTCCATTAGAACCGAGCGGAATCCCCACGTGACGCGGGAACCGTCGCGTGGATCACATCATTATCAGGAGGCACCGCATGGCAGACGCAGCCATTCACGGGCACGACCATGAAGACGATCGCGGGTTTTTCACGCGCTGGTTCATGTCCACAAACCACAAAGACATCGGTATTCTATACCTGTTTGTCTCAGCCTTCGTAGGCTTCATTTCTGTCGCATTCACCGTTTACATGCGCCTCGAGCTCATGGACCCCGGTGTCCAGTACATGTGCATGGAAGGTGCGCGTTTCATCGCAGATTCCGCCGCGACATGTACGCCAAACGGCCACCTCTGGAACGTTTTGATCACAGGCCACGGCATCTTGATGATGTTCTTTGTGGTTATTCCGGCGCTGTTCGGCGGCTTCGGCAACTACTTCATGCCGTTGCAAATCGGTGCGCCTGACATGGCATTTCCGCGCATGAACAACCTGTCGTTCTGGCTTTATGTCGCCGGTACAACATTGGCGGTCTGCTCTGTTCTGTCACCGGGTGGCAACGACCAGCTTGGGTCGGGTGTCGGTTGGGTTCTGTACCCACCGCTGTCGGTGAACGAAGGCGGCATGTCCATGGACCTCGCGATCTTCGCGGTGCACGTCTCTGGTGCCTCGTCCATCTTGGGCGCGATCAACATGATCACGACATTCCTGAACATGCGTGCCCCCGGCATGACATTGTTCAAAGTGCCGTTGTTTTCATGGTCGATCTTCGTCACAAGCTGGCTGATCCTGTTGTCTTTGCCGGTTCTGGCGGGCGCGATCACGATGCTTTTGATGGACCGTAACTTTGGGTTCACTTTCTTTGATCCAGCAGGCGGTGGTGATCCGGTCTTGTACCAGCACATCCTGTGGTTCTTTGGACACCCAGAGGTTTACATCATCATCCTGCCCGGCTTTGGCATCATTTCCCACGTCATCGCGACCTTCGCGCGCAAGCCGATCTTTGGCTACCTGCCGATGGTTTGGGCTATCATCGCCATCGGCGTGTTGGGCTTTGTTGTGTGGGCGCACCACATGTACACAGTCGGCATGTCGCTGAACCAGCAAGCCTACTTCATGCTGGCAACGATGGTCATCGCGGTGCCCACAGGGGTCAAGGTCTTTAGCTGGATCGCGACCATGTGGGGCGGCTCGATCGAGTTCAAAACACCAATGCTTTGGGCCTTCGGTTTCTTGTTCCTCTTCACTCTTGGTGGGGTCACAGGGATCGTTCTGTCTCAGGCCGCCGTGGACCGTTACTACCACGACACCTACTATGTTGTGGCACACTTCCACTACGTGATGAGCTTGGGCGCGGTCTTCGCCATCTTCGCGGGCATCTACTTCTACCTGCCGAAAATGTCGGGGCGTATGTATCCTGAATGGGCTGGCAAGCTGCACTTTTGGGCGATGTTCATCGGGGCCAACCTGACGTTCTTCCCACAGCACTTCCTGGGCCGTCAGGGCATGCCACGTCGTTACATCGACTACCCTGAGCAATTTGCTTACTGGAACGTATGGTCGTCTTACGGCGCATTCCTAAGCTTTGCGTCCTTCTTGTTCTTCTTTGGCATCATTGCCTACACGCTGCTGAAAGGTGCGCGTGTGACAGAAGCCAACCCATGGAATGAATACGCGGACACGCTGGAGTGGACATTGCCGTCTCCTCCCCCAGAGCACACGTTCGAAATTCTTCCAAAGCAGGAAGACTGGGACAAACAGCCAGGTCACTAGACTGACGCGGTCCACAAACAACAAAAGGCTCCAACGGCGGTTGGGGCCTTTATTTTTGACACCAACGTGTAGATCCACGTGTTCCATTTGCAGGTAAGCCCATGTTGCTGGCGTCCCCCCCCCACCCGATGCACTATATTTCGGCACCATAGGCGTCGTTTTTGGACTAGGTCTGGTTCTCGGTATGATGCGGTTGCGTCCGGCCTGGCATGCTTTGGGGATAGGTATCCTGTTTGCCAGCGTCGGCCATTTGGCCTTGTATTTGCACCTGCACGACACGGTATACCAAACGGATGCTGGAGTCCGGTTCATACCGCTTCCACCAGCCTCCCGACTTGCAACGCCTGGGCTTTGGTTCTTGGGATTTGCGCTATGGCTCTACCTCACACGCATGTGGATGGGTCAGCGGACACAACGACTTGTTCTTGCAGCCCTTTGGACGACGGTGACGTGTCAGATCGCCGCGTATTATGCCGAAAGTGGAACATACGATCCTCTCCCCCACACCAACCAAGAGGCCTTTCTTGAAGCTCTCAGACACAATGTAATATTGGGACATATCCATATCAGCGCCCAAGTGGCTATCGTGATAGGTCTGATGGTAATAGCATTGGCACCAGTTGTCTGGCGTATGCGGTTCGTCCCTCAAACCAAATCGTAAGGTGCATCTTGATGCACCTCTGCCCCAGAACGAAACGTCGCATGTTGCCAAATGAGGTCCAAAGCTATTGTTTGTAGGCAGCAATCACAGACATGCAGACATGCCATACCACTGGACCAACCCACCACATAGCAGCCCTGAAGTCATGCAGCTTTGGCCACATGAAAGCTTGCCGCCAAAAGGCATGGCTGCTTTCGTGCTGTCTACATTCACCTTGATCCTGATCCCGACATTGCCGCTGCTCGGATCGCCGATCCTTTGGGGCCTTTTGCCATTTTTACTGCTGGCGGTCTGGGGTATCTATTTTGCACTGCAACGAAACCACAAAGCGCGCCAGATCGTCGAAGTATTGACCCTGAGTGAGGATGCCGCGGTGTTGGTGCGGACAAATCCCAAGGGCGACCAACAGATTTGGGAATGCAACCGCTATTGGACACAAGCCGTGAAATACGAATCCGATGGCCCGGTGCCTCACTATATTACGCTGCGCGGCAACGGACGCGAGGTCGAAATCGGAGCATTCCTGAGCGAGGAAGAACGGATCGATCTATACGACGATCTTTTACGGGCGTTGAAACGCTGAACTCTGAAAAAAGGCGGGCTAAACCCCACCTTACCGTTTCAATCGCGTAAGGTGCACCTTGGTGCACCCGCAGCTTACGAACACAGACGGTCCTTAACCATTGGCCCCACTGCGCCGAAATCCATCTGGCCGGTGTATTTGGCTTTCAAAGCGCCCATTACCTTGCCCATATCGCGGATGCTGTCGGCGCCCACTTCCACAACGGCGGCCTCAACGGCGGCGGCGGCTTCTTCATCACTCAGTTGTTTGGGTAAAAACTCTTCAATAACCGCAATTTCCGCCTGTTCCCGTTCCGCCAAATCCAAACGGCCGCCTTCTTCATAAACACGTGCACTGTCGGCACGCTGCTTGGCCATTTTACCCAAAATCGCAAGAATATCAGATTCGGCGACACCTTCGTCTGCACCGCTAGCACGGGCATCGATGTCCTTGTCTTTGATGGCGGCGTTGATCAAGCGCAGCGTCGACAAGCGATCAGCCGCTTTGTCTTTCATCGCCTGTTTCAAATCCGTCGATATCTTGGTTCTCAAGTCCATTTTATGTCCCATCCCCACGGGTTGCCTCACAGCCTTGTACTCTACCGTTTGCCGCAGTGCAGCGCAACCTTCTGTAATTTTGCTAACCAATTGATTTAAAAGAATTTACAAAACACATATCCACTTGACCCGAACAGGCCACGGCATTAAGTTCCGACAAATTTGCTCAGATTCTGCAAGAGAGGCTCGCCCATGATCGCTTCCGCCCCCAACCGCCCCACCGCCTGTTTGGCTCTTGCGGATGGGACGTTGTTTTACGGCATCGGCTTTGGCGCAACCGGCGAAACCACAGCAGAGCTGTGTTTCAACACCGCCATGACCGGCTATCAGGAAATCATGACCGACCCGTCGTATGCAGGTCAGGTTGTGACGTTCACCTTCCCCCACATCGGCAACACTGGCGTCACTCCGGAAGATGACGAAACCGCAGATCCTGTGGCCGCTGGTATGGTTGTGAAATGGATGCCAACCACCCCGTCCAACTGGCGCAGCGCGGGACCTTTGGGTGACTGGCTGGCCACGCGCGGGCGTATCGCGATCGGTGGCGTGGACACACGCCGGCTGACCCGTGCGATCCGCCAGGCAGGCGCCCCTCACGTGGCGTTGGCCCACAATCCTGACGGAGAATTTGACGTTGAGGCGCTGGTCGCAAAAGCCCGTGCTTTTGCAGGCCTGGAAGGTATGGATCTGGCGCGTGAAGTCACCTGTGCCCAGTCTTATCGCTGGGATGAAATGCGGTGGGCTTGGCCCGACGGCTACACCCGTCAGGAAGCCCCCAAGCACAAAGTCGTCGCCATCGACTATGGCGCCAAACGCAATATCCTGCGCTGCCTTGCCTCTGCGGGTTGCGATGTGACTGTTCTGCCTGCCACCGCAACCACTGCAGACGTTCTGTCCCATAATCCCGACGGCGTGTTTCTGTCCAACGGTCCCGGCGACCCGGCTGCCACTGGCGCATATGCTGTGCCAATGATTCAGGGCGTTCTGAACCAAACCACCTTGCCCGTCTTTGGGATCTGTCTGGGGCACCAGATGCTGGCACTGGCACTTGGTGCGCAGACCGTCAAAATGAACCACGGCCACCACGGCGCAAACCACCCTGTGAAAGACCACGACACAAACAAGGTCGAAATCACATCCATGAATCACGGGTTTGCTGTAGATGCGCAAAGCCTGCCCGACGGCATCATCGAAACGCACACCTCGCTGTTCGACGGGTCGAACTGTGGCATCCGTATGAAAGATCGTCCGGTGTTTTCAGTGCAGCACCACCCCGAAGCCAGCCCGGGGCCGCAAGACAGCTTCTATCTTTTTGAACGTTTTGCAGAGGCCATGGCCGCACGCGCTTAAGCTTTTTAGCATTTTCAACACTCTATGGTTGAAAATGCTGCGCTTCATTAACAGAGCTTCCAAATTTTAACGGGCCATTAACCCTGCTCAGGCAGGAGCATTGGGTGACGCAGTTCATCCAAAGGCTTTCGACGTGAGTGATCCAAGGCTCAGATTTGCAGACCCGGCCAGCGTGGTGCCCGATGTGGCACCCGCCCCCTTCGGGCGGCATCTGGTGAATACGGGTGCAATCAGTCAAACTGATCTGGTCAATGCCATGGGACTTCAGGCGCGGATTGATGCGCGGTTGGGTGATATTTTGAAAGCTGACGGACTGATCAGTGATGACGTCATCCTTGATACATTGTCCAAACAATATAACGCCCAACGCATTGACCTAAACCAAGACCAGCCACGCCTTGGCATGGCAGATGCCTTGCCTGCCACCCTATGCCTGAAACACCGTGTTGTGCCATGGCTGTGGATCGGCAACACCCTTCTTGTGGCCACCAACGACCCTGGAAAATTTGACCATTTCCGCGCTTGTGTTGGCAGTTTACGTACCACAATGTTGCCCGTCATCGCGGACCCGATGCACATTCAAACCCAATTGGGTCGTCTTTATGGATTTGAACTGGCGCAAAAGGCTGTGGCCCGCGTGCCCAGCATCGAAAGCTGCCGCAATTGGGGCCGCAAAATTCCGAACCGCAACGGTCTTGCCATCGCAGTGTTCGGGGCGCTTTTGTTAAGTTTGCTGGTGGCACCCAAATTGATGATCGGGTTCGCAGTGGTCTGGGCTGTTTTCACCCTGATCATAACAACAGTGTTGAAAAGTGCCGCTTTTCTTGCGCAGATCGTGCAATCAGTTGCCCACAGTCCAGAGATATCGACCCTCGATCAAAACCAGTTTCGACTGCCGCGTGTGTCCATCATGGTTCCACTGTTGCGTGAAAAGGAAATCGCAGGTGCGCTGGTCAAACGCTTGTCGCGGCTGACGTATCCCAAATCCTTGCTTAACGTCGTTTTGGTGCTAGAGGCCAAAGACACCATCACACGCCACACCCTTGCAAATACCGAATTGCCCCCTTGGATCAGCGTGATCGAAGTCCCAGAAGCTGCGGGCCCAACCACCAAACCCCGCGCGTTGAATTACGCGCTGGATTTTTGTCATGGCAGTATCATCGGGGTGTGGGACGCCGAAGACGCCCCTGAGCCGGATCAGATCGAAAAAGTCGTTATGCGTTTCTACCAAGCCCCTGAAAGCACCGCATGTTTGCAGGGTGTTCTGGACTATTACAACCCGCGTACAAACTGGATTTCACGATGCTTCACCATCGAGTACGCAACATGGTGGCGGCTGGTGATGCCTGGCATGGCACGTCTTGGGCTTGTGATCCCTTTGGGTGGGACAACTCTTTTCTTCAAACGCGATATTTTGGAGAAACTGGGGGGGTGGGATGCACATAACGTCACCGAAGATGCGGATTTGGGGGTCCGGTTGGCGCGGCACGGATATGTCACCGAACTGTTGCCCACCGTCACCCATGAAGAGGCAAACTGCCGCGCGTGGCCGTGGGTCAGGCAAAGGTCGCGGTGGTTGAAAGGGTTTTTAATCACCTATTGCGTGCACATGCGGGCACCGGGACAGCTGATGAAAGACCTCGGGTTTGTGCGGTTTATGGGGCTTCAAGCGATTTTTCTGGCCTCGTTTTCGCAATTCGCCTTGGCCCCGCTTTTGTGGTCCTTCTGGCTTGTGCCTTTGGGCCTGCCCCATCCCGCGCAAGGGATGTTCGGGGCGGACCTTTTGGTGGCGATGATGTTCTTGTTTATTGGCGCTGAATTGCTGTCTCTGGCCATGGGGTTGGTGGCTGTGTCGGGGCGTCCTCACCGCCATTTGATGGCTTGGGTTCCAACCATGCCAGTCTATTTTACCCTTGGCGCTTTAGCCAGCTACAAGGCCCTCTACGAGATGATCACAGACCCGTTCTATTGGGACAAAACCGAACACGGTGTGGCACACCGCACCGATACGCCATCTGCCGACGCAGGCTGACCGCCAAGCCTTTAAGCTTTTAGCGCCTAGGCTTCTTCTTCGCGTCGCGCCGCATCCTGTTTTAAGCGGGTCATGAAAGCCACAGAAATATGTTCACGCAGCGCCGCACCTGCGGCCGCTTCGTCTTTGGCTTCAATCGCAGTGACAATGGCATCGTGTTCACGCTGTGCGATCGCCCCGCGCCCCTGAGCCGCCAGCGACGTGGTCGCCATCAGCGCCATCGTCCGATGCACCAAATCCAGCTGCTGCACCAGATAGCGGTTGTGTGACGCAAGGTGGATTTGTTTGTGAAAACGGCGATTTGCACGGGCCAGAGCAGCCGCGTCGTCCACAAGTGCATTATCTTGTTCGACCATGTGACGCAAAATACTGACTTCTTCCTCATTTGCGTGCCGCGCAGCCAAGGACGCCGCCAACCCTTCCAGTTCACGACGCACCACATAAAGCTCTGCCATTTGATTGTGATCCAGGGACGCCACAATCAGGCTCCGTCCGTCCCGCGCCAAAAGCGATTGGGTTTCCAGACGCTGCAAAGCTTCTCGGATGGGTGTGCGCGACACACCAAAGCGTTCCGCCAGTTCACTTTCCACCAAGCGGTCACCGGGCTTGTAGACCCCCACATCAATCGCTTCGAGGATCATGGAATAGGCGTCAGTGGGGTTCGATTTCATTGCAAGGATCCGATCACAAAAGTTCCATCACCTTAACGCACGTCAAGCGATGCGCAAGGCTTTGATCTTGCATGCAATACCATGCCTGCTATGCAAGGCCCCATGTTGCAAAGCGCCTTTTCCCATGTCCGTGCTTGGGTCTTCGACCTTGATAACACGCTTTATCCACCGACCGATCGTTTGTTCGATCAGATCGAAGTCAAAATGCGCGATTTTGTGATGGATGCGGTGGGTGTTGATGCCGTTGAGGCCGACAGGCTGCGGAAACATTATTGGCAGACCTATGGCACGTCATTGGCAGGTTTAATGCATGAACACGGTGTGCCGCCTTGGCCCTTTTTGCACGACGTGCATCAAATCGACTTAAGCCACATGACCAAAGACATGGCGTTGGCTGCAATGATAAAAGACCTGCCCGGACGCAAAATCGTCTACACAAACGGAACAGAGCCTTACGCGCAAAACGTGTTAAAAGCCCGTGGTTTAGGCGGCTTGTTTGATGCGGTTTATGGCGTTGAACATGCAAATTACGTGCCCAAACCCCGTGCCGAAGCCTTTCAACAGGTCTTTGCAACAGACGGCATAGACACACAAAACGCCGCGATGTTCGAAGACGAATTGCGCAATCTGGAAGTGCCCCATGCCATGGGAATGCGAACGATCCATGTCGCCGAAACCCGTCAAGATGCACCTTACCTGCATCATCACACCCATGATCTAACGGCGTTTTTGCAAGAGTTGACGGGGTAGGACAGGATGCCGCTTGGTCAAAAGGCCATACGCGCCCTAACTATAGCTTAATCGCTTCATGAATACGACAAACATAGGTGCGCACATGACCAACCAAACCTGCGATATCGTGATATCCGGTGGCGGCATTGCCGGGCTAACGGCCGCGGCAGCCTTCGGTGCTGCGGGATTTCATGTGATTTGCGTAGATCCAACGCCCCCGGTCACGCAACGTGACGCGGTCGGGGCGGATATGCGCACAACAGCGATGTTGCAACCTGCTCGCCGTGTTTTGCAAGACGCAGGTATTTGGGACCACATTGCGCCCTACTCTGCGGCGCTGCAAATCATGCGCATTGTCGACGCCGGCGGTCCAACGCCAACCGCGCGCATCACGAAAGAATTTAACGCCGCTGATATTTCTGATGCGCCCTTTGGGTGGAATTTTCCCAACTATATACTGCGCCGCGAAATCTTGAACCGGCTGGACCACCTCGACACGGTGGATTTCCGCCCCGGTACCGCCACAACCACCCTGTTCACCCGCACAAAAACAGCCCGGGTCGGGTTATCGGACGGCAGCAAAATCAACACAAAAATGGTGATCGCAGCCGACGGGCGCGCATCACCCATGCGGCAAGCGGCAGGCATTGACGTGACCACAAAACGCTATGGTCAAAAGGCGCTTGCCTTCGCGGTCACCCACACTGTGCCACATGAAAATGTGTCTACGGAAATTCACCGCACAGGCGGCCCTTTCACCTCGGTGCCACTGCCCGATTACGAAGGGAAACCTTGTTCTGCGGTGGTATGGATGGACGACGGCCCCAAATCACAAGCCCGCTACAATATGGATGTCGCCGCTTTCGAGGCCGAAATGACGACACGCAGCTGCGGCTTGTTTGGCCCTTTGACACTGGCATCAAACCGCACCATTTGGCCCATCATCAGCCAGACCGCGACCGAAATGCGGGGGCAACGGGTGGCGCTGATCGCAGAGGCGGCCCATGTTATGCCCCCTATCGGCGCCCAAGGTCTTAACATGAGCTTGCAGGACACCGCGACGCTTCTGGAATTGGCAAAAGCGAACCCCGATGGCCTTGGGGGTGCGGACATGCTGGATGCGTACCAAAAAGCGCGCCTGTCCGACGTGCGCCTGCGTGTGACTGGCATTGATCTGCTGAACAGAGCCAGCCAAGTTGCACACCCTGCCCTACGTGACGCGCGGGCCATGGGATTGAACGCCATCTACGGGTTGGGGCCCGTGCGCAAAACGCTGATGCAAATGGGATTGGGGACGGGAAAATAGCTGCAAACTCTGTGCAGCCCTTTCCCGTGCTTTAAGTGTGCCGAAAAACGGGAACCGTTTACAGCACCTGATCCACAACACGTCCCAAACGGTCCACCGTTGCTTCAACGTCATACAACTTATCCAACCCGAACAATCCGATACGGAAAGTTTTGAAGTCTTCGGGTTCATCACATTGCAACGGTACACCGGCTGCAATCTGCATGCCTTTTGCCGCAAAGCGTTTGCCGTTCTGAATGTCTGCATCCGACGTGTAGCTCACCACGACGCCCGGCGCACCAAATCCTTGCGCTGCCACAGACACCACGCCTTTGGCCGCCAGCATGTCGCGGACAGCGGTGCCAAGCGCCCATTGCGCGTCTTTCAAACGCCCAAACCCGTAGCTTTTGGTTTCCAGCATTGTATCGCGGAAGTCGCGCAAAGCATCCGTTGGCAAAGTTGCGTGATAGGCATGGCCGCCCCCGACATACGCTTGCATGATCGCGTACCATTTGCCCAAATCTATCGCAAAGCTGTCGGACTGCCTTTCGGCCATCCGCGCAATGGCACGATCCGACAACATCACCAAACCGGCACAGGGTGAGGCGCTCCAACCTTTTTGTGGCGCCGAAATCAACACATCGACACCGGTGGCCTTCATATCGACCCATGCGCAGCCCGAGGCGATGCAATCCAGAACCATCAAGGCACCGACATCATGTGCAGCAGCCGCCATGGCGGCTATATAATCATCGGGCAAAATCACACCCGCGGATGTTTCCACGTGCGGCGCAAACACAACATCGGGTTTTTGAGTGCGGATTGCCTCAACGACCTCTGCGATCGGGGCCGGTGCGAAGGGTGACACAGTTGCGTTGCCTGTCTGGCTGGCTTTTAAAACCGTGGTAGAGGCCGCCAAGCCCCCCATGTCGAAAATCTGGCTCCAACGGTAACTGAACCAACCATTGCGCACGACCAATACATCGGCATCCTTGCCGAACTGGCGTGCGACAGCCTCCATGCCGAACGTCCCGCCACCCGGCACCACAACCACTGCATCGGCGGCGTACACCTCTTTCAGCATGCTTGAGATATCGTTCATAACTTGCTGAAACGCCACGCTCATGTGATTCAGGCTGCGGTCGGTGAACACCACGCTAAACTCTTCAAGTCCGTTTGGATCTACCGTTTCAAGCAACGCCATTTGTCTGTTCTCCCTACATTTAAGGAAGGAATATGACGGTGAGCCCGCAAAAGGCAAAGTATACTTGGGTGCACAAAGAGACTTGTTTCAGGGCCGGCGATCCGATGTGCGGCAAAGCGTTCCGATGGGGCAAATTGCGCACCCTATCGTGGTTGGATCAAAGAGGCCCCGGCAGCCGTTCTTCGCTCAGCAACACATTGGCTTCGACTTCACCTGCGCCGGGCAATGTCATGATACGGCGGCGTAACACGCGTTCGAAGTCGGGCAAGTCTCGCGCAACGACGCGCAGACGGTAATCATATAGCCCCAAAACATGTTCGACGCGTTGCACTTCGGGGATCGCGCTGACCGCGCGTTCAAAATCCTCAAGGCTAACGCGCCCCTTTGTGGCCAGCTTCACCCCCAAAAAAACCGTGACACCGAACCCGACGGCTTCCGCGTCCAGATGCAAACGGCGTTTTTTCACCACCCCGGCAGATTGCAAACGCTTGACACGACGCCATGTGGCGGGCTGTGACAGACCTACGATACGGCCCAATGCGCCAGCGCTTTGCGTGGCATCAACCTGTAATGCCCGCAAAAGTGCGAAATCTATGTCATCATATTCAGTCATATGCGCCCCTTATAGTGGAAGGCTTTCATTGGATTTGATCAAAGCCACCTGCATCAAGGCTTCGATGTCGGTGATCCCGGGCAAGGTCAAAATTCGATCGCGATAGATATGCTGGTAGTGGCCCATATCGCGGGCGATCACAGACAAACGCACATCCACACGCCCCAAGAATGTCTGCATTTCTATGACTTCAGGCACCAAACGCGCCGCATCAAAAAAGTCCTCAAATGCACGCCCGACCGTCTTATCCAATGTGACACGCAACGACACTTCGACAGAATAGCCCAACGCCGTCCAGTCAATTTCGGCCTGAACCCCTTTGACGATACCTGCGTCTTGCAACCGCCCCTGACGACGCGCCAGTTTGGCCATGCTTACCCCACACTTCTGTGCAAGTTCGGACGGCGAAAGGGACGGGTCAGCCTGCCATTGTCGCAAAATGCGCCGATCCAGATCATCAAGCATGAAAATTTCGCAATCTATAGTTTCGGCGAATTGTTTTTCACGTTTGTAGTTAAATAAACCCAAAATGCAACGCTGCATCTGGAAAAAAGGCTGCGTATAAAGCGTTCAGATATCAACTCGGAGAAAACACAATGCGTGTATACTATGATCGCGATTGCGATGTGAACCTTATCAAAGACATGAACGTGGCGATCTTGGGCTACGGTTCCCAAGGCCACGCCCACGCGTTGAACCTGCGCGATTCCGGCGCGAAGAACGTGGTTGTTGCCTTGCGCGCAGGCTCCCCTTCGATTGCCAAAGCCGAAGGTGAAGGCCTGAAGACAATGGAAATCGCCGAAGCCGCAGCTTGGGCCGACCTGATCATGTTCACAATGCCCGACGAATTGCAGGCAGAAACGTACAAAAAATATGTCCACGACAACATCCGTGAAGGCGCCGCAATCGCATTCGCACACGGCCTGAACGTGCACTTCGGCCTGATTGAGCCAAAAGAAGGCATCGACGTTGTCATGATGGCGCCAAAAGGCCCAGGCCACACGGTGCGCGGCGAATACACCAAAGGCGGCGGCGTGCCTTGCCTTGTTGCTGTGGACAAAGACGCATCCGGCAAAGCGCTGGAAATCGGCCTGTCCTACTGCTCGGCCATCGGTGGCGGGCGTTCCGGCATCATCGAAACAGACTTCCGCGAAGAGTGCGAAACCGACCTGTTCGGCGAGCAGGCCGTTCTGTGTGGCGGTATCGTTGAACTGATCCGCATGGGCTTTGAAACACTGGTCGAAGCGGGTTACGAGCCTGAAATGGCATACTTCGAGTGCCTGCACGAAACCAAGCTGATCGTGGACCTGATCTATGAAGGCGGCATCGCCAACATGGACTATTCCATCTCGAACACAGCCGAATACGGCCAGTATGTCTCCGGCCCACGCATTTTGCCTTACGACGAGACAAAAGCGCGTATGAAAGCCGTTCTGTCCGACATCCAATCCGGCAAATTCGTGCGTGACTTCATGCTGGAAAACGCAGTTGGCCAGCCGACAATCAAATCTTCGCGCCGGTCCAACGACGAGCACCAGATCGAAGTTGTTGGCGGCAAATTGCGCGACATGATGCCGTGGATCTCTGCTGGCAAAATGGTCGACAAAGCCAAGAACTAAGACAAGGTCGATTTGACCCAGAGGGGCCCGGTCGGAAACGTCCGGGCCTTTCGTTTTAGCACTTATGTTGCTTTTGGCCTCGTCGCCGTCAAACGTCGGCAGGGCTGCCTGAGCTGGATTTGTCAGCGGCGAGCGTCGATTTCTTACTGTTGGGATCGTCCATGCGGCGCTCAAGTTTGGCTTTGCTGGCAAGGGCGAAGACAATCAAAGCCAGCATAGTAACCAGCGCTAAAATAACGATAATATAAGAAGCATCCATAGTATTAGTCCTTTGCATCTGCGATTGTAAGGCGAACTGCACAGCGCTTTGGTGCGCTGCAGGAATTACGGATCAACCCACAGTCCCCTAACGCGGTTCCCAGACCGCGACAAAAAGGCCCGAACCATGCAAACACCAGACATCACAGGCCGCAGTTGGCTGTTCGTCGCGATTTTGGGTTTGACTTGGGGGGGTACGTTTCTTGTGACCGAAGTGGCACTTAAGGGCATTACCCCTTTCTGGTTGGCCGCAGGTCGCATCGGCTTTGGTGCAGTACTGATGACCGCAATCTGGACGTTTACCGGGGCAAAACTATTCTCCGCCCCCCCCACAACCGGCACCCTGACCACGCTGGGCGTGATTGGCGCCCTCAGCTCGGCTGTGCCCTTCATGCTGTTGGCTTGGGGGCAACAATACGTCACGGGCGGTTTTGCCGGTGTGTCCATGGCTGCTGTTGCGCTGATGGTACTGCCTTTGGCGCATTTTCTGGTGCCAGGTGAACGCCTGACGAGGCGCAAATCGCTTGGGTTTCTGATCGGCTTTGCTGGCGTCGTCATTCTGATCGGCGCACAAGCCTTTGAAAGCACAGGGGCGTCGCTGGAAACACCGGGGCGCATTGCCTGTCTGTCGGCGGCGATGTGCTACGGGTTCAGTTCCATCCTGATGCGCCGGTTGCCCGCCGTGGACACCATTGGGCTGGCCACAGTTCTGCTGCTGATTGCCGCCTGCATCACGATCCCTGTGGCGCTGATGGTGGAAGGGCCACCACCCCTGCCCGAAACCGACACGCTGCTGGTCATCGCCTTCCTCGGCCTGATCCCCACCGCCGCCGCCAACTTCCTGCGCACCTATGTCGTGCGCACAGCGGGGCCGGTGTTCATGTCACTCACCAACTATCAAGTGCCTTTGTGGTCCGTCCTGCTGGGCGCATGGCTGCTGAACGAGCCGCTGCCCGCGTCGCTGCTGTGGGCAATGGTGTTGATCTTGGCGGGGGTTGGGTTGAGCCAGTATGGGGCGTTTAGGAGATTGTTTGAGCGGTGATTGGGTTGGTTCAGCGTTTCGAATGTCCGATGTGCGGGCATTCAGACCTTGGTTGTCTCTAGCCGGAAAAACTTGCCAAGCCCGCAAGTGTTTCTGCAGGTGTATAAATGTGCTTCATCCCAAGTTTCGAAAGTGCTTCAGAATTCTTTTGGAAATCTTTTGTGTTATTGGTCACAAAAACGTCCCGACCATTGTAGATGTGCGAGTATGCGGAGATTACATCACACCAAGTATTTCTCCACTTTGACAGTGATGCGGACTGAATAACATCGTCAGTTATTGGGACCCCAGAAGGAACATGTTCGGATGGCTTTCTTGGAACATTGGGAGCGATTACATTCCAGAGCGCTTCCCTATCACGTTCGAACTTCTCACCGTCATCGACAGAATAGCAAAAGTCCTGATAACTTAGCCCGAATATCCCCGGCATTTGCACTATGGGTAAGTCTTGCCAGCCGAGCGCTGAGACTCTGTTCTTAAAAAGAATGGCGCTTCCCGGAAACAATTTCGACCTCGAATTTTCAGACGCTGAAGCGGCCAAAAGCGCGACTTCAAATTGCCCCTGCCTATGGCAGTCGATCAACTCGACCACACAAGCGGCTTGAGGGCGATCATCTTCAACTTCGATTACGCAATTCCAATCAAGTGTTAGCTTCACCAGCTGCGGCCTCCTCTTGGCAGACTTCTAAAACGCTATTGATAGGTCATCTATTGGCCCTGCTGCAGGTACTGTTCCAAGGGCTCTAAGTAGACCTTCACCAATTGCAACCCAACGCCCTACCCCCCAACCGCTTCCTCAACAGCCCTAACAATCCCATCCACAGAGGCATTCAAAATACCTTCGTCTTCGCTTTCCGCCATCACGCGGATCAGCGGTTCGGTGCCGGATTTGCGGATTAGCAGGCGGCCGTTGCCGACGAGGTCCGCTTCGGCTTGGGTGATTGCGGCTTGGACATGGGCGTCTTCAAGAGGCTTTTGATCTACGGAATATCGCACATTCTTAAGAAGTTGCGGGACGGGGTTAAAGTTATGCATCAATTCGGACGCCCGCTTTTCGCTACGCACCATTTCGGCCAAAAACTGCAAACCGGCCATTAGCCCGTCACCTGTTGTGGCATAATCCGTCATCACAATATGACCCGATTGCTCACCGCCCAGATTGAACCCGCCTTGCCGCATCCGCTCGACCACGTAGCGGTCGCCGACTGATGTGCGTTCCAGCCGTAGCCCTTTGTCTTCCAAGAACCGCTCAAGCCCCAGATTAGACATGACCGTCGCCACCAAAGCCCCGCCTTTGAGCCGCTCATCAGCCGCCCACCGCGACGCCATCAGCGCCATGAATTGATCGCCGTCCCCGACTTTGCCGTTCTCATCCAGCAGGATCACACGGTCCGCATCGCCATCCAGACAAATCCCCACATCAGCGCCATGGGCGACAACGGCCTCGGCGGCTGTCTGGGGGTGGGTTGAACCGCATTGTTCGTTGATGTTGTGCCCGTTAGGCGCGGTGCCCACAGGGATCACCGTCGCGCCCAATTCCCAAAGCGTCATGGGGGCGACGTGGTGCGCGGCCCCATTGGCACAATCGATCACGATCTTCATACCATCCAGCCGCATCTGCCGTGGAAAGGACGATTTCACCCGCTCAATATAGCGAAACCGGCTGTCGTCGATCCGTTTGGCACGCCCAATGTTGGGGGCCTCGGTGGGTTCGACCCCTGCCGCGACCAGCGCTTCGATTTCGGCCTCAACCGCGTCAGAAAGCTTGAAGCCATCTGGCCCAAAAAACTTGATACCGTTGTCTTGTGCCGGATTGTGGCTGGCCGAGATCATCACCCCGAGGTCCGCACGCATGGACCGCGTCAGCAGCCCCACGGCGGGCGTCGGCACAGGCCCCAACAACAGCACGTTCATCCCTGTCGATGTCAGCCCTGCCGTCAGCGCATTTTCGAACATATAGCCGGACAGCCGTGTGTCTTTGCCGATCACAACGCGGTGGGCACTATTTCCGTCGCGGCGGAAATACCGCCCTACCGCCGCGCCGATGCGCAACGCCATTTCGGCTGTCATAGGGTGAATATTGGCCGTGCCACGCACGCCGTCGGTACCAAAAAGCTTTGTCATGTTACTCATGTGCCATGCCTGCCCGCCATAGCGCAATGGCTTGTGCATGTCCGGCCACATCATGGGCCCGTACAATTTGCACCCCTTGCCCCAGTGCTGCCAAAGCAACGCCAATTGACCCTGCGTCGCGACCTTGTGGTTCTGATGCGCCACCAAGGGTACCGATAAAGCGTTTGCGCGATGCGCCCAGCAAGATGGGGGCGCCAAGAGAATGAAACAGGCTGATTTTTTCGAGTAACGCCAGATTATGCGTCATGTTTTTCCCGAACCCGATCCCCGGATCGACAATAATCTGGCCACGCGGCAAACCTTGACGGGTCAGGGTTTCAATCCGTTCTGCCAAAAAATCATACACATCCAAAAGAACATTTTCGTAGTGCGGGTCTTTTTGCATTGTCGCAGGATCGCCTTGCGCATGCATAACACACACTGGCACGTCACGTTTTGCGCACAAAGGGGCCAGTGCTGCATCAAACGTAAACCCTGCGACGTCATTCACCAAACTGGCACCTGCATCCAAAGCAGCTTTTGCCACTGGCGCTTTGCGGGTGTCGATCGAAATAGGATGCGTGGTTTTGGCCCGAATGGCCGAAATCGCTGGTGCTACGCGTGCAATTTCATCATCTACCGCAACCGTTCGGGCCCCTGGTCGTGTAGATTCACCCCCGATGTCCAATATATCCGCACCCTGCCCGATCATCTGCAATGCCGTTTGGCAGGCCATCTCAGGGGCCGCGTTTTCACCCCCATCCGAAAAACTGTCAGGCGTAACATTCACAATGCCCATCAATCGGGGGACATCAAACGTCATGCCAGAAATCAGGCCGCGTGGCGCTGTCAGGGCCGCGCTTTCTGCGCTTGTCAATTCGGATACAGATGCCACGCGGGACGTATGGCGCCGCGACAAAATCTCGATATGGGTGAACCAACCCCAACCGCTTGCAAGGGGCAAGGCGTCATCAGGGCGGGTGTTGCCAACTTGGACCAAAGGACGAACATAGCGCATGACGCTTAAATCCGGTCGCTGTCCGCAGACATGGTGCGCACGGTCACAGCACTGTCCTCAGGCGCGTCTGCACCGATCACCAGCAGCTCTTGAGCATCACAGGTTTGGGCGAACCACGCAGCCAGTGCCACAGCGTCTTTTGGGCCAGCAGAGGGCCCATCAACCGCATCCAACACAATCTTGGAAGGCGCCCAGACACAAATCTGGCCATTGCGCATCCCCCAGTCCAGTTCAGTACGTGTTTCCACGACAACACAGCGTTCGTCCGTTGCAGCCAATACCCATGCGTTTTGCTCGATTGCCAGCAGATCAACGCGGCGTTGGGTCATTTTGTGGCCTGTTTGCGGGGCTGGCACATCAGACGCTTCGACGCATACGATCAAAGGCCGCCCGCCCGCCTGCAACTGATCGATCCAGCCTCCCAAATGGGGCGATCCCAGCGCTGCGTTCGACAAAAACACCAGTTCTGGGTGCAATGGGGTTTCTTCTTCGACGCCTGCCACATCACTGGCTGCGCGTGCGCGAACGATTTCAACACCCAATGCGCCCGGTCCGCGATCCAGCTTTTCGATGCGCACAAAGACGCGCTTTGCTTGTGGTTCAAGCAAAATGCGATCCGCAACACGTTCTGCGAGTGTTTCCAACAAGTTAAGCCGCTCATCGGCCAGCTCAAACGCGATCGCTTCGGTGACTTTGTCGTAGCTTAGAATACGGTCCACATCATCTTCGATGGGGCCGGTCAGCGGCTGTACTTCCACAACGATGTTAAAGCTGATGCGTTGCGTCACCCCGCGCTCTGCCTGAAACGCGCCGATTTCGACATCTACCGTATGATTGCGCACAGAAATGCGATCAAGCGGTTGGTCGCCATGGGGTGTCGCATCAGCACGCTCAGAGGGATGCGCAAAAGCGAGACGGACTTCAGTGGTCATGAGACAGGTCTTTCAACAGGGCAAGCAGCGCCTGCATAGACGGTTTTGCAGTTTGGGAACAGCGTCGTTTACGCCAGAGCAGCACCCATATGCGGCATCCCATTGCGCAGGGTGCCTACTGGCGGATGGGCGCTTTTAGTTGGATGCAGTACGGTACGTGTGGCGGTAAAAGATATGGACGCCAATCCGCGCGGTTTTGGTATACACCTTGGACCAACGCGGGCGAACTGCTGTTGTATGATAGTGCGTGGCACCATTGGTCAAATCGGGGGCGCGACCATCAATTACCGCACGGGCCACTTTTGCAACACGCTCATAGGATTTTGGTTCGTTGATGCGTTCCGGTCTGCCGTCGCAGGTATAGGTGAATTGGCACCCGTATTTCTTGCCGGTGCCCTGGTTGATCACCCCACACAAAGACCCCGGAAACCGTGTGCTTTTGACCCGATTCAAGATAACCTCAGCAACAGCGAATTGACCTTTCACGGTCTCGCCACGTGCTTCAAAATATAACGCTTCAGACAGACATTTCCACTGGGTGCTGCCTTTTGCTTTGGGTTGCGCGTCAAGCCAGGATTTCGAAAATACAACATCGCTGCCGCTTTGGTCTACGACCTGAACCAGCCCATTCAACCTGTCTTTGGAGACTTTGTTCAAGCCGCGCGTCTCGTTGCGCAACAGCTTTTTCGCCTGTTCATCCCCCGCCAAAAGCGAAACGGGAATGGACATGGCCAGAGCCATCAAAAAGGAAAAAAGTACACGCATGCGGCAGCCTAGTGTCGTTTCAGATGGGGCCACATACGCAGAAAATTGGTTAAGGTCCAGTTTATCACGTTTTCAGCACACCGACGTCATGCGCCACAGCCTTGGTTCACCAGCTAAAAAACCCCTTATTTCGCGGGTGTTGCACTGTGTATCACAACGTCTTGTGGGCGATGGCCAGTTGGGCTGCGGCAAGACGCGCACCTGGCACCCGGAAAGGTGAGCATGAAACATAGTCAAAACCACGGGCGCGACAGAAGGCGATTGATTCGGGGTTGCCACCATGCTCACCACAGATCGACAACGTCACATCGGGCTGCGTTTTGCGGCCCCGTGTAGCACCCAGTTCCAGCAACTCTCCCACTCCGTCCAGATCCAGCGTGTGGAACGGGTCTTCGGGGAAGACCTCCTGACGCACATAGTCGGACATGAAACGCCCTGCATCATCGCGGCTTAAACCATATGTCATTTGCGTCAGATCGTTGGTTCCGAAACTTAAGAAGGCGCAATGCTGTGCAATGTCACCGGCGCGCAATGCGGCGCGTGGCGTTTCAACCATAACGCCCAATCTGTAATCAAAGCTTTCACCGCGTTCGTTGTGGACAGCCGCCGCAACGCTATCAATGTTGGTTTTGACCAATTCAACTTCGCGTTTGGCGCTGACCAACGGGATCATGATTTCAGGAACAACGGGGTCGCCGTCGCGGCTGGCCTCCAAGGTGGCTTCAAAAATCGCCCGGGCCTGCATTTCGTAAATTTCCGGCACTGTCACGCCTAGGCGCACACCGCGCAAACCAAGCATCGGGTTGTATTCCATCATGGCTTCAATGCGCCGCGTCACATCGGACAAGGGCAAATCCAAAGCCTCGGCAAGCTCGCGCTGTCCACTGCGATTTGTTGGCAAAAATTCATGTAGGGGTGGATCAAACAGTCGAATGCAGACTGGCTGGCCTTCCATGATCCGGAACAATTGCGTAAAATCGTCCCGCTGCATCGGCAACAAGCGCTCTAGAACAGCGCGTCTGTCCTCGCCTGTCTCAGCAAAGATCATCTCGCGCATCACCGTCAGACGGTTGATGTCGAAAAACATATGTTCCGTGCGGCACAAACCGATACCTTGCGCGTTGAAATTGCGTGCGGTCTGAGCATCGGCTGGGGTATCTGCATTGGCGCGAATGCCGATGTCGCGTTCGGCGTCTGCCCAGTCCATCAGGTTTTGAAATGCGTCGTCTAGTGCAGCTTCCTGCATCGCAGGCGCCCCCAACAACACATCCCCGCTGGTGCCATCAATGGTGATCACGTCGCCTTGTTTGATGATACGGCCGTCTTTTAGCATCAACTGCTTGTCATTGGTCTGAAACCGGATGTCGGACACGCCCACAACGCACGGCAGGCCAATGCCGCGCCCGATCACGGCCGCGTGGCTGGTGATCCCGCCCCGTTCTGTCAAAACGGCTTTGGCCGCGTGCATGCCACGAATATCTTCGGGCGACGTTTCACGGCGGACCAAAACGCAGTCTTCGTTGCGTGACGCGCTTGCCTGTGCTTCTGCAGCCGTAAACACGATCCGACCTGTGGCCGCACCGGGACTGGCCGCGATTCCATGCCCGATGACGTCACGCGCCGCATCTTTGTCCACTTGGCGGTGAAGTAATTCATTCAGCATGCTCGGCTCGACACGCATCACGGCCTCTTGTTGCGGGATAATCTTATCCTTTGCGAGCTGCACAGCGATACGCACAGCAGCACGCGGGCTGCGGGCCACACGCACTCCGTCCAGAATGTGCAAAACACCATCATCTACAGTGAATTCCACCTGCATTTCTTCGCGCAATTTCACCCGCATCAATGCGGCATGGTCCTGAAGCTGTTTGAACAGCACAGGTTCTTCTTCTTCCAAAGACGGCCCACGAGGGTCTTTTGTCAGGTACAATGCTTCTGCTTCGGCGTGCAGCGCATCGCGCCCCTGACTTTGACGCAAATAGCGTCCGGTGATTTGCGGCAGCCCTGTGTTGCTGTCGACAAGCTGCAAAACGCCTGCACCGCTTTTCTTGATGCCAACGCCAAAGGCCATTTGCTGAACCACCAACCCCAAACCGGCTTCGGCAGGTGCACCTTTGGCTTGGCGCAGCAAACGGGCGGTTGTGCCATCCCATGCACGTGCCATTGATCGCAACACCGCTCCAAGCTGCGTCGCACGGTTGCCGGGGAAGCTTTCTTCGGTCTCGTCCTCGTAGGCACGCAGGGTTTCTTTCAACCCTTCCGGCCCGTTCCCCGTTACATTATCGAACATATCGGGGTCTAACCTGGCCACATGAACCGCATAATATTGCACAAATCGCATATATAGCGCTGTAGCGGCATCTGATCCCAAATCACGGCACAGTGTCGCGTGGCTGGAATCATTCATCCCGATATTCAACACGGCCCCCGGACCACCCCAATCAGGATCTTCAGAGGACGGACGCACACAAAGCAGTGCATCATCAGGAAACTGCTTCAATACGGCTTCAATGTCCGGCAGCTCCCCTTGGGCGATTTTGTGCACCGCCTCAAAGCTAAGGGCGACAGTTGTCGGCACCGGCAGATCAAGCCGCACCAGCCGTTGCAGGCATTTCGCCCGCCCGCCATGTGTCGCTGTAGCGATCGGCGCTGTTTGCGTAACCAGTGTTGTGTTCGGATTATTCTGCACCGCAGCACCTCATGTGTTGGGTGCAGCATAGAATGTAAACTTGGTGTTACAAGAGTTAAGAAAGGTTAACGGGCCAGCCAAAGGGGGGCCAGCCCCCGGCCTGCGGCCTCCCCCGAGGTATTTTTTACCAAGATGAAGGGATTAGCCGTCGATTTTGGTCAGGTCTGCCACGCTTGAGCAGATTGTGCGGATGCGGCTGAGCAGATTGAGCCTGTTGCGTCGCACTGTTGGGTTGTCTGCGTTGATTTGCACCGCTTCAAAGAACGCGTCGATGGGCTGGCGCAGGGTTGCCATGGCAGCCATTGCGATTTGGAAGTCTTGTTGTTCCATGGCCGGAGTGATTTTGGCCTCGGCCCCGTCGAGGGCTGCGAAAAGTGCGCGTTCTTCGTCGGTTTCGGCGAATTTCACGTCCGCGCCGTAGGAATATTCGACCCCGTCCGCCTCTTCTGCTTGGGAGAGGATGTTGTTGGCGCGTTTGAACCCCTGGATGAGGTTTTCACCATCGTCTGTTTTGAGCGTTTCCGACAGGGCGCGGGCCCGTTTGACGAGCAGGTTGATGTCGTCGTTGCCATCCATCGCAATGCAGGCGTCGATGATGTCGTGGCGGATGCCTTGGTCACGCAAGTAGGTTTTGAGGCGGTCGTGGATGAAGGCGAGGAGTTCTGGCGGGATCCTTTTTACATCAGGCTCTCCACCAACAGATTTTTCGAAAACAAACTCCTGAATTTGGGAACCTTCATTCTTCACCATGCTTTCAATGACTGAACCCATTGCCAATCCAGCTGTTGCTCCATCGATCACTTCTTCGTACTCTGGTAAAGATAGCACCCAAGCCTGAAATACCTTCTGTTCATCTGATTTTTCCTGACCTGCCTTTAAGAACCAAGTATTGAATATTGACGCTTTAACCGAATCCAGATGGACCGAAATTATTGGCAGCAGATTTGCCGAGACATCTTGTTCCACAGCAATCCGGATAATCCCTAAAGCTGCGCGGCGCAGCGCAAACGGGTCTTTTGACCCCGTTGGCTTCTCATCAATCGCCCAGAACCCAACTAGCTTATCGATTTTCTCAGCCAAAGATGTCGCCACAGACACAGGCGCTGTTGGCACATCATCTGACGGGCCTAATGGGGCGTAGTGTTCCTCTGAAGCTGCCGCAATCGCTGCATCTTCACCTGAAGCTTCGATGTAATAGCGCCCCATAAGCCCTTGAAGTTCGGGGAATTCATAGACCATTTCGGACCCAAGGTCAGCCTTCGCCAAACGCGCCGCTTTCTCAGCCATATCGGGATCGGCCCCGACAGAAGGCGCAATTTCGCGGGCCAGCGCGGCCATGCGATCCACAAGGTCCGCTTGCGTGCCAAGCTTGTTGTGGAAGGTCACGTTTTTCAGCGCGTCCAGCCAGTCGGTCATGCCCGCCTTGGCCACACGCAGATCGTTTTCCCAGAAGAATTTCGCATCCGCCAGACGCGCCGACAGCACCTTTTGGTTGCCCGCAAGGATGGTGGCCCCGGTGTCGGATGTTTCGCGGTTGGCGACGGTGATGAAACGCTCAATCCGGCCGGTTTTGGGGTTCTTCACGGAAAAGAACTTTTGATGCTCTTTCATCGAGAGTTTCAGCACCTCTGGCGGCAGGCCAAGGAAATCGTCATCAATGGTGCCCATCAGGACGACGGGCCATTCAACAAGCCCTGCGACCTCGGCCAAAAGGCCCGCGTCTTCAATGACTTCCAGCCCGTTTGCGAAGGCTTGGTTCGTGGCGTCGTGCCAGATGGTGTCGGCGCGCTCGGACGCGTCGAGTACCACATGGGCGCGTTTCAGCTTGGTTGTGTAGTCGTCAAAAGACGTGACCGAAAAACGGCCCGGGGCCATAAAACGGTGGCCTTCGGTGGTGTCGGAGGATGTGATGCCGTCGACGTCCATTGGGATGACCTGAGCGCCGTCCTCGGCAACGGTGATCGCCAGAATGGAGTGCAGCGGGCGCACCCATTTGAGCGACCCACTGCCCCAACGCATGGATTTCGGCCATGGGAAGTTGCGGATTGCATGTTCCAGAACTTCGGCCACGATGTCAGCCGCCGGGCGGCCCGGCTTGGTGATCTTGGCGAACAGGATATTGCCTTTGGGTGTTTCGCGTTCTTCCAGATCGTCGCGGGTCAGGCCAGCGCCGCGCAGGAACCCTTCGATGGCTTTTTCGGGCGCATCGGCTTTGGGGCCTTTGCGTTCTTCCACGGTCGTGGGGGACGCGTCCAGCATCCCCTCAACAGTCAAAGTCAGGCGGCGCGGTGTGGAAAAGGCAGCGGCAGAGGCGTAGGTCAACCCGGCCTCAACCATGCCGTTTGTCACGAGCTTTTTCAGGTCCTCAGCGGCGCGGGTTTGCATGCGCGCGGGGATTTCCTCGGAAAACAGTTCAATCAGAAGATCAGGCATTATTCGGTTTCCCTTCTGGGGCATTCTTCGCCGACGATGGTGCCGTCATAGGCCTTGTCGCCGCAGTCATTCAGGTCGTGCCAGACGTAGCCGCGCCCGTCTTCGGTGATTGCCACGATACGATCGACGCCGAATTCGACGTTTTTCCCACCAAGGAATGGAATGGCTGTACCAGCTTCGAGTTCGGCGGCGATGGTGGCGGCGTCAAAGCAGTCGAACCATTCAGGCGCGTTGCGCGGGGTTGCTGTTTCCAAGCCTACGTATGTTTCGGACAGCAATGAAAGGCTAAGGTCTGTGGTAAAACACGCGCGGTACCGCAGGGGCGAGCTGTCGGCGTCGATGGCTTGCAGATTGTCAAAGCTGATCGTCTCGGGCAGGTCGTCAACCACCGACACAAGCTGCACGTCACCGCCTACGACCTCGTCGTAGAACCCGTAGACTTGCAGGTAATACATGAAAATTCCCGCCCCAAAGGCACTGCCAACTAACAACACAGCTAAAAATTTCCCCATTATTCAGCGGCCTCGACAAACCCGCCGGCCCGCGTTTGCACAAAAGCGTCTGCGCAGGCTTTGGACAGTGTACGCACGCGTCCGATGTAGGCTTGGCGTTCAGTGACCGAGATCACGCCACGTGCGTCGAGCAGGTTGAAGATGTGCGACGCTTTGATCGCCTGGTCATAGGCGGGGTGCGCCATGACGATGCGTTTGCCGGTTTTCGGGTCGTCATGCGCTTGTGACAGAATGCTTTTGCATTCCGCTTCCGCCTCTTCAAAGTGGCGCAGAAGCACATCGGTGTTGGCCACATCAAAGTTCCAGCGCGCATATTCTTCTTCGGTTTGTTTGAAGATGTCGCCGTAAGACAGTGCGATTGGCGTTTGAGGGTCGTTGAATGGCATGTCCATGACGTGATCGACGCCAAGGATGTACATCGCCAAACGCTCTAACCCGTAGGTCAGCTCACCTGAGACCGGATGACAATCATGCCCCCCAACCTGTTGGAAATACGTGAATTGTGAGACTTCCATGCCATCACACCAGACTTCCCAACCAAGGCCCCAAGCCCCGAGTGTTGGGCTTTCCCAGTCGTCTTCAACAAAGCGGATGTCGTGCAGGTCCATGTCCACGCCAATGGCTTCAAGTGACCCCAGATACAGCTCTTGCAGATCGGGGGGGCTGGGTTTGATGAGCACTTGGTACTGGTAATAGTGCTGCAGACGGTTCGGGTTTTCGCCATATCGCCCGTCTGTGGGGCGGCGCGACGGCTGAACATAAGCGGCAGCCCAGGGGTTCGTGCCCAAAGACCGCAGCGTTGTGGCAGGATGGAACGTCCCTGCCCCGACTTCCATGTCGTAGGGCTGCAAAATCGCACAGCCTTTTGAAGCCCAATAAGACTGAAGCCGCAGAATGATTTCCTGAAACGAACGCGGTGCGATTGTGCTCATGTCTGCATGTCCCGATTGACGTTTGGCAAATGCCGTGAATTGCGGCCTTTCCTATGGTGTGTGGCCAAAAGGGTCAATTGCGCGTGTGGCTTTCTTTTACCGGTATTCCCCCATGGTGTTTATGGCAATTTCCTGCTTATTTGCGCGCAACAGGTACAGGGACATAGGGTTAAGGCGAAATGATGCACAGGGTTGCTGCTGCGGTAATGGTTTTGTTTGCATGGGTGGTGCCGATGGCGGCCCAAACCGCAAATGATGTGGTTTGGGTCCAAGTGGAAGCGCAGCCAAGTTTACGTCAAGCCACGGAAAGTGCGCGGTCTTATGCCGCAAATCTGGAAGATGTGAACGGATTTGCCCTGCCCGGCGGCTGGTACGGCATCGCCCTTGGCCCATACACACGCCGCGACGCGGAAATCGTCTTGCGCACGTATCGTCGTGATCGATTGATCCCGCGTGACGCCTATATCGCGTTTTCCAGCGGCTTTCGGCAGCAATTCTGGCCCGTGGGCGCCAATGTTTTGGCAAATGGCGCGATTGCGGCCCCCGAAAACACCCAAACAACCGCATCCAACGAAGTCGATCCTGAACCCGTTGTTGTCGCAGAACCCGAACCCGCGGATGAAACGCCAAATCAGGCACGTCGCAGCGAACAATTGCTAACAGCAGATGAGCGTAAAGAGCTTCAGGTGGCGTTGAAATGGGCTGGTGTCTATGATGGCGCGATTGACGGTGCATACGGTCGCGGCACCCGCAATTCCATGGCAGGGTGGCAAGCGGCTCAGGGCCTGGAGATCACAGGCATCCTGACAACCATGCAACGCGCGGAATTGTTGCGACAGTATAACGCTGTTCTGGAAGGTCTTGGCCTGCAGATGGTTCAAGACACGCAAGCTGGTATCGAAATGCTGATGCCCACAGCCGTTGTGGCCTTCGACAAATACGAATCCCCCTTTGCCCACTACACGTCCACCGGTGATATCGCCGCCCAAGTGTACCTGATAAGCCAGGCGGGTGATCAATCCACGCTGTTTGGTTTGTATGACATCATGCAGACCCTCGAGATTGTACCACTGGACGGACCGCGTGAGCGTCGCAAAAACAGCTTTGTGCTGGTTGGTGAAAATGATCAGATCGTGTCCGAGACACGGGTGTCTCTGCAGAACGGCGAAGTCAAAGGATTTACCTTGATTTGGCCTGCCGGGGATGAGGCCCGTCGCACGCGATTGTTGGCCCAAATGGACAAAAGCTTTGCCCGACTGAACGGTGCGTTGGACCCGACAGCGGGATCAGCCGATGAACAAGCCGTGGATCTGGTCGCAGGCCTTGAGGTGCGCAAGCCCAAGCTGTCGCGGTCCGGTTTTTATGTCGATGCACGCGGCGCTGTGGTGACAAGTTCAGACGCAGTGGCATCATGCACCCGCATCACCTTGGATCAGGAATACGAAGCCGAAGTTCTGGTGTCCGACACAGATCGAGGCATCGCCCTGCTCTCACCCAAAGACGCGCTGGCCCCTTTGACAGTTGCCGCATTCAGCGCAAACACCCCGAGGCTTCAAAGCGAAGTTGCAGTTGCTGGATACAGCTATGAGGGTGTTCTGGGTGCAGCTTCGATCACATTTGGAACACTGGCGGACGTACGTGGTCTGCGTGGTGAAGCCGGATTGAACCGTTTGGCCTTGTCCGCATTGCCCGGCGATGTGGGCGGCCCTGTTCTGGATGCGTCCGGCGCTGTTCTGGGTATGCTGCTGCCTGCGCCCGAAACAGGGCAGCAACTGCCTGCGAATGTCAGCTTTTCGCTGGACCGCACCGTCATTCAGGATCTATTGTCTCAGGCTGGCCGATCCGCGGATCGCGCGACCGGCGCTGCCGCCTTGCCCCCCGAGGACATCGCAGCATCTGCTGTGAATATGACCGTTCTAGTCAGCTGCTGGAACTGATATTTGTTGGTGCACCAAGGTGCACCTTACCGCCCAAGTTTTTAGGTTGCGCGTGGTGTCACAGTTGAACCGGGGCATTGCCCCGGACCCCAAAGTATTTTCGCGAAAGGAAGCTGGTTCAGCCGGTGATTTCCGGTGTCACGTAAATCAGCGTTGGTCCGTCTGCCTGAAATGCTTTGACCACTTCGTCTTGCATCTGTGAAAGCGACGTTGGAGCAGATGAATATGCGCCGAACGCTTCCGCCAATTTGCAAAAGTCGGGATTTTTAGCAACAACCGCGTTGGGGGCGATCTGGGCACGCACCATGCTGTCTTCGATTTCTTTGAGTTTGCCGTTGTCCCAAAGGATGATTGGCAATGGTAATTTTAGTTCGACTGCAACCCCGAGTTCGGCCATCGTATAGTGGAAGCCATAGTCCCCAATGATCGCCATTGTGGGTTTGTCGGGTCGCGCGACGGCCCCGCCGATTGCGGCAGGGGTGGCGTAGCCAAGGGTGCCGAAGCCTGTGGGGTGGTGCCAGTGGTTGGGGCGGTCCATGTCCCAGATTTCCTTGGCTGCATAGGCGAATTGCGTCATGTCGGAGTAGATCATTGTGTCGTCTTGCAAACAGGCTTTGAGGGCGTCGGCCACAGCCGGGATACCGGGGCGTTCGGCTTCGATCTCGGTGCGCCAGCGTTTACGGGTGGCAGTGATTTCCGCAGGGGTCCACTCTGTTTGCGAGGTGTGATCTGTTAGAGCATCATAGACTGCTTCCATCAGCTCATAGGCGTCTGCCACGATTTGCATATCACCCTCTTGACGCTCACCGTGCATCTGTGAGGCATCAATATCGACTCGGATCATTGGACAATTGTGCCCCAACTCATCCCGCCACAAGTCAACGGGGGCCAATTCCGAACCAACCACCAAAAGCAGATCGGCTTGAGCCAAAACATCTACTGAATCGGGGCGGCCAAGCGTGGATCCCAAATACAGCGGATGATGACCGTCGATAATGCCACGTCCCGCATATGTACAAAACACGGCCGCACCCGATCGTGTCGCAATTTTACCGTACATGCTGCAGCCGGTCGTGGCCCCTCCACCTAAAATCATGATCGGGCGCTTCGCTGTTTTTAAAGCATCGGCGATTTTATTGACGGCATAAACATCTCGGCCGTCCTTTCCCAGGAATTCGCTGGCCACTCGCTTTGGCGGCATGGGCGCACGCGCCTCCAGTTGCGCAATTGGCACCTGAATGTGTTTTGTACGGGGGCGATTTGTTTCAAACTCCGTCAACGCGCGGTCAATTAGTGTGTAAGCTGCGTCCGCTGAACGCGCCTCTTCTGACCAATTACAGACCGTTGCCGCAGCGCCGCGTTGGTCTTTCATCTGGTGCAACTGCCCTTTGGTGGCCGCTGTTTCGTCCAGACAGGATGAGATCACCAGCATTGGCACGGAGTCGCTATACGCCTGCCCCATGGGCGTCATGATGTTGCACAGCCCCGGCCCCGTGATCACGTAAGCCACCCCCGGCTTGCCTGTGGCCCGTGCATAGCCATCGGCCATAAACCCCGCACCTTGTTCGTGACGCGCCAGAACATGGGTGATCCCTGCCTCTTCGATGCCACGGTACATTTCCTGATTGTGCACGCCCGGAATCCCGAAGATCACATCGACACCGCGGTCTTTCAACATATGCGAGATTTGAGCGCCCAAAGGCTTTTGTTCGGTGTTGGGCATTTAAGCTCTCCAGAATTGAATGGTGAGGATGGCATAGACCGCCAGAAGTTCGAGGCGCCCCAGCAGCATGGCTGTGGCCAGCAGCCATTTGGCTGTGTCATTCAGGTTGGCAAAATTGCCAGCAGGACCAATCTCAGCGCCCAGCCCAGGACCAATGTTGGCAAGGGCTGCCGCAGCACCTGAAACGGATGTGGTGAAGTCGAGCCCCGTCATGCCCAAAGCCACCGCAAGCACCCCCAAAGTCACTGTGAAGAACATAAAGAACGACATCACCGAACTTAGGACGTCATCCCCCACAGTCCGCCCTGCGTAACGGGGGGTGAAGATGCCATGGGGCGAGCGGGTCTTTTGCAATTGAGCACGGATCGACGCAAACAACAGTTGGTAGCGGAACACTTTGATCGAACATGCCGTGGACCCCGCACAGCCGCCGATAAGCCCTGTGAAGAATAGAACCGCCACGGCAAAACTGCCCCATTGCATGTAGTCCGCGCTGGCGTACCCGGTGCCTGTCAACAACGATACAGTGTTAAACAAGGCCTTGCGCAGCGTCAGTTCAGTGCCGGCGTCAGACTGCCATAAGGTCCAACCGGCAATCAGAAACACAATCACCACAGCGGTGCCAAAAAACGCATGGATTTGGGTGTCTTGCAGCAACGGCCGCGCCGTACCTGCGGTCAGCTGCACAAAACGCACGAAAGGCAAAGCAGCCAGCAGCATAAAGACAGTCGCGACATATTCTGCCGAAGGATCAAATGCCCCGAAAGACGCGTCGTAGTTCGCAAAACCGCCTGTGGCGATTGTGGTCATGGCATGCACCGTTGCATCAAAGGCATTCATGCCCGCGGCGATGTAGGACAAGGCACAGGTCAAAGTCAGCCCAAGGTAAATGACGGAAATGCGTGATGCGATTTCGGTCGCCCGCGGCAGGATTTTCCCGAACGTGTCAAAACCTTCGGAGCGGAAGATTTGCATTCCGCCGACGCGCAATTCGGGCAAAAATACCATGGCGACGACGATAATGCCGACGCCGCCCAACCATTGCAAAATACCGCGCCACAACAACAGGCCTTTTGGCAACGTGTCCAAATTGGAAAAGACGGTCGATCCGGTTGTCGTCAGGCCTGACATCGCCTCAAAGAACGCATCGGTGAAATTGGCACCCGTTGCGCCCAGAACAAATGGCAACGCCCCGAAGACAGGCAGTGCCAGCCAAACGCCTGTGGTCAGCAAGAACGTCTGCTGGATGGTCAGGCCTTCTTTTACGCCGTTCGAACAGCTCAGTGCGATAAGCCCGCCTGCGATGATCGTGATGACGGCGCTTTGGGCGAAGGTGGTCCAATACCCATCCCCTTCGGCAATAGCCACCAGAAAAGGCAGTAGCATCGCTACGCCCAAAACAGTGACCAATAGGCCAATCACATATCCGACAGGACGCAGATCCAACATAAGGCCAAGCGTTGGCGCGACAGAGCGGTTATGTCAAGCAGATGCAAGCCATAGCGGGCGCACTGCCCTGTACCAAGCCGCGTCGCGCGTCGTTACGAATACATCAGATCGCGGAACACATATGCCGGAATGTCATCCCGTCTCAGGTGCATTTCAGCCAGCTCTGCATCGGATTTTGAGTTCAAAATTTCGATTTTCTGTGCGCGCGCTTCCGCAGAAATCCGCAGCATCCGCGCATCAATCAAAGCATTAAAGATGCTTGTGAAAAAAGAACCGATTGCATGGATTGCAGAGGGGCGGTGCATATCTGAAAGGGCCATTTTCGGGTCTCCTGAAGGGGGGTGTTTGAAGTTCCTCAAACTTATGCTGCAACGCAGAAAGTCACCACCTACAGTTTTGCATAGCCGAACCGCTTCTGACGCATGTCCGTACCAAGGGGCTCAAAAACCGCAAAACGCCCGCCACTGCAGGCGCAGGGCGGGCGTTTTGACACAAACCAATCGCTTTTCAGCCAGTGTGAAACAGGGTCTCGAACAGGCGCGGGTCGAAACTGTCTTGCGCAAATGTTTGGCCCTCGGTCAGTACGGACACGGCATCATGGCTGTGCAAGCTTTCCTGATGGCTGGCAATGACACGGAAATCGCCGATGCGGACGTCCGCCAAAAGCTGTTCACTGAACAAACGTGCGGCGTCTTCCACAAAGATCGGATTGGCCGCGTTCAATTCCGCAAAGGCCTGTTCGTCTTCGCGTTTCACCATCACTTGTGTTTCGGTTGGCACAGCGCGGCGGCAAGCCTCGATCAGGTCCTCGAACCAAAGGGGGCCTGCGTCATTGTCCAACACCACCGACACACGCGCCACAGAGCGTTGCGAGTGTGGCGTCGCCAATTGCCCACGTGTCGCGCGGGCGTGTTCGGACAATTCAAGCGAACAGGGGCATGTGGACGAATAGACATAGTCCAGATGCACCATTTTCTGGCGCAGGCCGTCTTTTTCAACCAGCTCCAACGCGATGTCGTAGTATTGGTACCCCGACAGCCCCGAGCGCAGGCTTTGCACCTTCATGGGAAAGCTAAACCGCATTTGAATGCGCGCATCAAAACTTTCCAGATCGGCAATGTAGTCGTTCAGTGCCGCATCGATCACATCAAAGCTGAATGCCTTTTCTGCGTGTTTGTAGAAGGACCGCATGATGCGGGACATGTTGATGCCCTTTTTATCCGCTTCAAGGCTGACAGACCCCGTCACAGAGGTCTCAAGCATCAGCTCGCCCGCATCGCGGGTTTTAAAGCGCAACGGCAAGCGGAAATTTGAGATACCCACATGCTGGATTTGCTGCTTTGCGCCTTTGATCAGGCTGGACGGACCATTTTGCAAGTCAGGCAGTGTCGATTTGTAGGCGTCGTCCACTACAAATCCGTCGGGAAATTTTCGCGACAGCGCGGGATAGTCGACAGACGTCTTTCCCGGGACCAACTTGGCCACTGACGGGTCAAGTTCCAAAATCTCTGTCGTCGTTGCGGTTTCAGCCCAGCGGCGCAGCACATCAAGTGCGGCTTCGGCTTCGTCGCGTTCGGGTATTGCTGTGATATCGGGCGAATGAATATTCATTAAGTGGCCCCCCTGTTTGATCGTTTCGACACCTTACATAGTGTGTGTGTGATCTAATTGCCAATTACGACTAGAAGTACGGGCAAAACCGACGCTTGGATCACGCAAGGCGCAGGTTTTGCTTCATTTCTTTTCCATTCGGCAGTCGCAGTCTTATAACCGTGCCGCATTCACCGCCTGTTGCAGGTCTGCAATCAGATCATCCGTGTCTTCGATCCCTACCGAAATACGCACCAAACCGTCAGTGATGCCCAACGTGTCTTTTTGCGTGTCACTTAGGCGTTGATGAGTCGTTGTTGATGGATGCGTCATGATGGTTTTGGCATCGCCCAGATTGTTTGAGATAATGCCAATCTTGACGGCATTTAGAAACCTGAACGCCGCCTCGCGCCCGCCTGCCAGATCAAGAGCCAACATCGTGCCGCCCTTGCCCATTTGGTGCGCAACCAGATCGTGTTGCGGATGATCCTTCAGGCCAGGGTAAACAACGCGTTTCAACCCGCTTTGCCCCTGCAGTGCCTCTGCAATTGCCTGTGCGCTTGTGGTTTGGGCACGCACACGCAGGTCCATGGTTTCCAAGCCCTTCAGGTGCGTCCAAGCCGTAAACGGAGACATAGAGCCCCCTGTGTGCTTCATGTACGGTTCAAGCGTTTTTCGAATAAACTGCTTCGACCCCAGCACGATACCGCCCAGCGCACGGCCCTGCCCGTCTACGTGTTTGGTTGTGGAATACACAACGATATCAGCGCCTTGCGCGAATGCCTTGGAATAGACCGGCGTTGCAAAGACGTTATCAATCACCACCAGCGCACCCACGGCATGGGCAATTTCGGAAACGGCGGTGATGTCGATCACTTCGAGCGTCGGGTTCGACATGCTTTCAAAGAACACGGCTTTGGTGTCGGACCGAACTGCATCGCGCCATTGATCCAGATCGGTCCCATCTACAAATGTCACCTCGACGCCATAGCGTGTTAGAATGTCCTCCAACACATACAGACACGACCCGAAAAGCGCACGTGATGACACCACATGGTCACCAGCCTTCAGCATGGACATGAGCGCACCAGACACAGCCGCCATCCCAGAGGCCGTGGCGAAGGCATCCTCTGCCCCTTCCAAAGCGGCCATCCGATCTTCGAACATTTTGACTGTTGGGTTGCCGTAACGCGCATAGATGAATTCATCCGGTCCGCATTCTTCAAAACGGGCGGCTGCGTCTTCGGCGCTGGCGTACACAAAGCCTTGTGTCAGAAAAATCGCCTCAGAAACTTCGCCGTATTGGCTGCGTCGTGTGCCGGAATGCACCGCTTTGGTGCGTGGATTCCAAGTGTCGGTCATATCTTCTCTCCACGGGTTGCAAAAAGGGCCAACCACGAAAAAAACCCCCGAACGCAAAGTCAAGCGAAGGGGGGCTTCATCCTGACCTTTTAGCAGTTTTTGCGTGGTCTTTGGGGTCGCCCCCAAGCCGCACGTGGCCCGCAATCCGGTAACAAATCGCCACGAACATCACCTACGCCGTTGCGTGAAGCCCGTCAACACCGTGACGCACCCGTAACCGGAGTTTCACGCCCAAGCCTTAGGCCTTCATCGCAGTGGCACCCCGTTTTGGTGCCCCCAAAGGAAAGCACCAGATGCCATTGCTGCGTATAAATGCCACATCCGAAGGCCCGCAATTGCATGGCAGCCCTGTTCCGGCCCGCCGGGTCATCCAGACTGCGGCGCGGTCCAAGGGTCCGGTGATTATTATGGTCCACGGCTTCAAATACGATCCTGAAACCCCGCGTTTTTGCCCGCATATCTCAATTTTTGATGCGCCTTCGGGGCGGAAACGCGACAGTTGGCCCGCAGCGCTGGGGTTTGCGGGTCGTGACCCGAACGAAGGTCTTGCCATCGCTTTTGCATGGCGTGCGCGTGGCACCTTGTGGCACGCATTGCGCACAGCGGCGCAGGCAGGGCAAAATCTGGCGCAAGTGATCGCAATCGTGAAACGCACAGCACCGGCGCGAGCTGTGCATGTCATCTGCCATTCTATGGGGTCAGAGGTGTTGTTTGAGGCATTGCACCATCTTCCCGCGCACAGCATTCAACGCGCTATAATCCTGACCGCCGCCAGTTATCAAAGCCGTGCATCAGCGGCCCTACACACAGATGCGGGGCAGACATTGGAGTTGTTCAACATCACAAGCCGCGAAAATGATCTGTTCGACGCGGGCTTTGAAACTCTGATCAAAGCCGCAACCCCAAGTGACCGAGCCGTCGGGGCTGGCCTCTGTGCACCCAACGCGGTCACCATCGAAATTGATTGCGATCTTACCCTGCAACGGCTGCGACTGACGGGTGCTGACATAGCACCTGCAGCGCGACGGATCAGCCATTGGTCCGCCTATATGCGCCCAGGCCTCATGCCGTTTTACAATTCCCTTCTGCGGCGCCCCAGCGAAACGCCTTTGGCCGCATTGCGACACGCCTTGCCCCTTGTCGGCTCGCAGCGTTTCGCACGGCTTTTGCCCTTCATGCACAAACCCCAAGCAGGGCTACCTGCCCCGCTTTAGGTACGCCCAGCCAGAGAACAATTTGCAAACGAGACGGATTGCGGCAGAGCTTGGCGAAATTTCGCCATTCAAGGTCTGCTTTGCTGGAGCTGCATTTAACATTTACCGCGTTTTTCTGTGTCATCCATTTCTATGGACGCCGCACTTCTGGTGCAGATTGCGATGTTCACCCGCGATCTTACCGCCAAGGTCGCGTTCGCCGTCGCCCCGCGCAGCGACCGCTTTTCGGACAGCTGACCCGTTGCGTCAGGCCTCTTCTTCGGGCTCGGAGCTGTAGGTTTGAAACAAGCGCCCTTGCGTCATGAAGAACGCAAAAAGTGCAGCACTTAGGCCAAAGGTTTTGAAATAAACCCATGTTTCGGTGCTCATGGAGCGCCACACAATTTCATTGGCCACAGCAAGTGCCAGAAAGAACAGTGCCACGCGTTTGGTCAAAATCATCCAGCCTTCGTCCTTCAGCGGCATCATTTCTTCCATCACGTACTTCAGATAGGATTGGCCCCGCAGCAGTCCAAACCCCAAAACGCCGCCAAAAAGCACATAAATCATCGTTGGTTTCATTTTAAAAAAGCGGTCATCGTTCAACCACACAGACAGGCCACCAAAGACAACAACCAAAACCAGCGTGGCCACCTGCATCTTGGACAGTTTGCCAGTCAACCACCAAAGCGCACCGGTGCTTGCAATCAAAAGTGGGATAAAGGCTGCTGTAACAACGATAAATCCATCATAGTCCGTGCCCCCTATGGTAAAAACATCATTCTTCATGCGCAGGTACGCGATGAAAAACAAAATGACCGGGCCAAGTTCCAGCGCCGTTTTCAAAAACGGATTGATGTCTTTTCTGTCCGAGGGTTTGTTCGAAGTATCGCCTGTCACGTTTGTCATCCTATCCGGGCGGCCTAGCCGCCCATTTCCACAATCACTGCGCCAAGCGCTATCAACGCCATCAAAGCGATGCGCCGCGGGCCCACTGTTTCTTTCAACACCAACCAACCGATCAAAGCTGCAAACACCGTTGAGGTTTCGCGCAACACTGCCGCCTCGCCCACCTTATCAAGCCGCGTGGCCATCATAATAGCGCCAAAGCTTAGGAAAGCGACAATACCCCCGATGACACCCCGCACCATCAAAGGTCCCAACGCAGGCCGGTTTTCCATTTTTAGCCACCGCCGCAATGCAACCGGCGGCATCGCTGTACCATCGATCATGAAAAACCACGCAAGAAACGTAAACGGGTTCGCCGTGGCCCGTATCCCATATGCGTCATATGTGGTGTAAAGTGCCACGAACAACCCCGTCAGCACAGCAAGTGCCAATGCCACATTCAGCGTGTCGCGTTCAGCTTCCAAATAAAGCAGGTTGTAAATCGCCAGCCCAAAAATCCCCGACAGCAACACCGCTACGCCGAACCATTGCACCCCCGAAAACGTCTCGTCGAAGATCAGGTAGGCGCCGATCACCGCAAAGAGCGGCCCTGTGCCGCGTACCACAGGGTAAACGACAGTGTAGGCGCCCCGTGTGTATGCCATGGCCTGAAGAACCTTGTAGATGACATGGATGACCCAGACAGCCGCAAAGATCGGCCACATGTGGGGTTCAGGCCACGGCACGACAAACAGCGCAAACGGCGCGGCCATCAGCCCATAGCTTGCATCAATCGCGCCGCGCGTCAGCCAAGGGTCGTGCCGTCCTTTTTGCAGCGCACCAAAGACCGCATGTAAAAAAGCCGCCATAATCGCCAACATCAGAGCCACCTGATGCCCCGTGGCCGTGCCTTCGATCGAGATCAACCAGTCGGTCACCGCAAGATCGTCCAACAAGGTGGTGATGTCCTTGGCATTGCAGGGGGCCGTCTGCCCCCATCAGCGCTGCGCACCTCCCCCCCGAGGATTTTTTTCGAAAAAAGACGCGGCATCATTCTGCCCCGCTTAATGCCTTTGCGAAATCATCAGGATCAAAAGCTGCAAGATCATCGATTTGTTCCCCGACCCCGATCGCGTGTATGGGCAGACCAAATTTGTCTGCAAGCGCCACCAGCACACCGCCTTTTGCGGTGCCATCCAGTTTTGTCATAACAAGCCCCGAGACATCAGACACCTCTTGGAAGATTTTGACCTGATTGACGGCGTTTTGACCCGTTGTCGCGTCCAGCACCAAAAGTGTGTTGTGCGGTGCTGTCTCATCTTTCTTGCGGATCACCCGCACGATCTTTGCAAGTTCCTCCATCAAATCGGATCGATTCTGCAAACGTCCGGCGGTGTCGATCATCAACAGGTCAGCGCCGTCTTCTTCGGCCTTCGTCATCGCATCAAAGGCCAAACTTGCGGGATCGCTGCCTTCGGGGGCTGTGAGCACCGGCACACCGGCCCGTTCCCCCCAAACCTGCAATTGTTCAACGGCCGCCGCGCGGAACGTATCACCCGCTGCGATCACCACCTTTTTGCCTGCGGCTTGAAACTGGCTGGCCAATTTACCAATCGTCGTGGTTTTGCCCGACCCATTCACCCCGACCACCAAAACCACCTGTGGCGTTTTCGGGTAGATCGGCAACGGGCGTGCCACGGGTTCCATGATGCGCGCAATTTCCTGAGCAAGCAGCGTTTTGATTTCATCGACTGACAGCTTTTTGCCCATGCGCCCTTCGGCCATATTGGCCGTCACACGCAGCGCTGTATCCACACCCATATCCGCCGCAATCAACAGCTCTTCGAGCTGTTCAAGCATGTCGTCATCCAAGGTGCGGCGCACAACTGTCTTGGAGTCCTTACGCCCGAAGAGTCGTCCCACAAGGCCCGGTTTCGAAGGCTGTTCAGATGCGCTGGCAGGGGCTGCAACGGCCACATTCGGTTCAGGATCGCGTGCAGTCTGCACAACAGGCTCAGGCTCAGGCTCAGGCTCAGGCTCAGGCTCAGGCTCAGGCTCAGGCTCAGGCTCAGGACTAATTTCTACAGGTTCGTTTGCAAGGGCCTGCTGTTCAATTTGCACGGCTTCTACCTGCTCTTCATCCCCACCATCTTCGACGATCGCCTCCAGACCTTCATCGATTTTCGATGAGGATTTGAACAAACGGTCCTTGAGTTTCTTGAAAAAAGCCATGATGCCCCGATAATTGTATGACCATCACCTAATACGCGGGCGCAGACATGAAAAGACAAGACATGATTTTCGCCCTTTTGACGGGGTTTGTTTTATGGGGTTCACCATTGCACGCCCAAGAACATGGTACTATGTGTTCGTTGCGTGCAGCGGGACCGCAAGATTGTATCCGGCCCGCGTTTTTTGCCTTTGATACCTGCCAGCAGATTGAAAACACGGCACGCCGTTACGGGTTGGATGCGGGCTTTTTTGCACGGCTGCTTTGGCAGGAAAGCCGCTTTGATCCCAATGCGCTAAGTCCTGCGGGGGCACAAGGTATCGCGCAATTTATGCCCGGAACGGCCAAACAGCGCAATCTGCCAGACAGCTACAACCCAGCACAAGCCATTGAAAGGTCAGCGCAATATTTGGGTGTTCTGCAACGCACCTACGGCAACGCAGGTTTGGCGGCGGTGGCATACAATGGCGGAGAACGCCGCGCAGACGGGTTTACGCAAGACGGCAAAGGGCTGGCACGCGAGACCGTGAATTATGTGCAAATCATCACCGGACTTACCGCTGAGACATGGCGCGACACGCCGCCAAAAACGCATGACTTTCGGCTGAACGGGGCGCAACCGTTTCTGGCCGCATGTGTGAATATGGCCAAAAACCGGACATACACAAAATACAAGCAACCTGAGCCCGCTTTGAAGAAATGGGGTGCGCAGCTGGCTTTTGGCGCGACAAAAAGCGAAGCAAAACAGAACCTGCGCAGACTTACATCGCGGTGCAAAAGCTTGGTTGCACAAGAGAAAATCGATTACCTCACTATAAAATCACGCGCCGCACGCACAGGCAGCTACGTCATGGCCCGCGTCGGGCGCAGCAGTCAAAAAGCGGCAGCGCAGCTGTGCAAATCCGTCCGGGACAAAGGATGTATCTGCCGCGTGTACAGCAACAAAGGCTGAAACCAGCCTTTGTCTGCACCAACGACCCCGCTTAGCGACAGCCGCGCCTTAGATTTCGTCGCCGAAGTGTTGCATCGTCAATTTGATCGGATTGGGTGCCGCTTGGCCCAACCCGCAGATCGATGCGTCGCTCATGGCGGTGCACAGCTCAGTCAGCAACCCTTGGTCCCATGTATCGGCTTGCATCAATTTGACAGCCTTTTCACACCCAACACGGCAGGGCGTACATTGGCCACAGCTTTCGTCTTCGAAGAACCGCAGCATGTTAAGGGCTGCATCGCGGGCTTTGTCTGCATCTGACAGAACGACAACCGCAGCAGAGCCGATGAAAGTGCCGTGGGGCTGCAACGTATCAAAATCCAGTGGAATGTCATTCATAGACGCAGGCAACAGCCCTGAAGACGGGCCGCCCGGTTGGTAGGCTTTGAAACTATGCCCCTCTGCCATCCCGCCTGCCGCGTCAATGATGTCAGTGATGGTGGAACCGGCTGGCAACAAGAACACCCCGGGATTGGCCACGCGGCCGGACACAGAATAGCTGCGCAAACCTTTGCGGCCATTGTGTTCGGTTGCGTTTAGGCATTCGGGGCCTTCACGACAGATCCGAGCGATCCAATGCAGGGTCTCGACGTTGTGCACGAGGGTCGGTTGGCCGAACACACCAACCTGCGCCACAAACGGCGGGCGGTGACGGGGCATGCCGCGTTTGCCTTCGATGCTTTCGATCATCGCGGATTCTTCGCCACAGATGTAGGCTCCTGCGCCACGTCGCAGGTCGATATATCCCGGTTCTACAACACCTGCGTCTTCCAAGGCTTTGATTTCACGCGCAAGAATTTCCAGAACTGCCGGGTATTCGTCACGCATATAGATGAATGCCGTGTCTGCTTCGACAGCCCACGCTGCGATCAGCATACCTTCGAGAAACAGATGCGGGGTGCGTTCAAGATAGTACCGGTCTTTGAAGGTGCCTGGTTCGCCTTCGTCCCCGTTCACGGCCAGATACCTTGGCCCTGCGTTCGCACGCACAAAGCCCCATTTCGTGCCAGAGGGAAAACCTGCCCCCCCAAGGCCGCGCAAACCGCTTTCTTTGATTTTGGCCTGAACGTCTTCCCAATCGCCGGAATTGCGCAGTTCGGTCAAGGCGCTGTACCCGCCATCAGCCACGTAATCGGCATATGTTTGGTAATCTGGCACATGGGCATGTGTATCGCCTGCTGCGATGGCTGCTTCGACCTTTTCCACAGTCGCATGATCGACGTGATTGTGTCCCAGTTCCAACACAGGTGCAGTGTCACACCGTCCCATGCAAGGGGCGCGCAACACGCGCACTTCTTCGGGGTTCAAACCGTCTTCAAGGGCGGCTTTCAACGCCTGTGCCCCTGCCAGTTCGCAAGACAGGGAATCGCACACGCGAATGGTCAGTGCAGGGGGCGGTGTGTCGTCTTCTTTGACAACATCAAAATGGGCATAGAATGTCGCGACTTCGTAGACCTCGGCCATGGACATGCGCATTTCTTCGGCCAACGCACGCAGGTGCGCCGCGCTGAGATGACCAAAGGCGTCCTGAATTTTATGCAGGTGTTCAATCAGAAGGTCGCGCCGACGCGGCGCATCCCCCAAAAGATCTTGCACCTGTGACCACGCCAGATCATCCAGCTGACGGCCTTTTGTGTGGCGACGGCCCTTGCCTTTGCCTGATTTCCAAACACCGGATTTGTCGTTGTTGTCTAGGGCCATGGGTGCCGTCCTTCGCATCACTGTTTGGCACAATCTATCAGTGCCACGCAGACTGCATGACCCCAAAAACGACAGATCAAAGTGGATTTCAGAACATCACAGGGCACAAGCGCCGCAAGGATTTCCCATAGGCGTCACCAAATCGGCGAAATTCCCATTTACGCTGCGTTGAGACGGACATGTGATAATCTCAATCACCAAAGGAGCGATTCTACCGATGTCACGCTTTGCCATAGCCAGCACAACGCCTGTGTTGTGTATTCTGTTGGCCTGCTTTTACGGCGGCCTGTGGACAGGTGTGGCAGTTGCATCAATCACTCTGGTCGTGTTTTTTCTGGACAAATTGACCCCAGAGGACTGGCAAGCACCACTTGAAAGCGATGGCCATGCGTTGTCCGTGACACTGGGGCTGGTTCATTTTGTGTTGATGGGCTGTGTCATTTGGGCCGTAAGCCGCGGCAACCACCTGACAGCGCTGGAAAAAAACCTGATTGTGGCGGCCGCCAGCCTGTGGTTCGGGCAAGTGTCCAATTCCAATGCACATGAATTGATCCATCGCACATCGCGTTGGCCCCGCAGGTTGGGTGTGGCGCTTTACAGCTCATTGTTGTTTGGACATCACGCCAGTGCGCATCCACGTGTGCATCACGTTCATGCCTCAACAGACAAAGACCCCAATTCATCGCGGCTGAACGAATGGTTTTATGCCTTTGCCTGGCGCGCATGGACACAAAGCTATGCCGCGGGGCTTAAGGCAGAAAACATGGCACGGGCGCGGGCCAGCCGGGATACGCCCATGTGGCGGCATCCTTATGTGTTATATTGCATGTTATCTTTGGGCACGATGGCTGCGGCCTTTGCGATTGGCGGTGTTATCGGCGTCGTCACTTTGATCGGGCTTGCCCTGTATTCGGTGGGACAATTGCTGCTGTCTGATTACGTGCAACACTACGGATTGCGGCGCAAAACCCTTGCAGACGGCAAATACGAACCCATCGGGCCTGCGCATGCTTGGAATGCACCACATTGGTATTCAAGCGCTATGATGTTGAACGCGCCGCGCCATTCGGAACACCATTTGCACCCCGGCCGTGCGTTTCCGCAGTTGGATCTGGACAGTGACACGATGCCAATGCTGCCCCATGCGTTGCCTGTCATGGCGGTTATCGCATTGTTTCCACCGATTTGGATGCGGGTTATGAACGCAAGGGTCGCGGAATGGGACCGTAAAACGGCCCCCCGTCCTGCGCGACAAATCGCGCCCCAAGGGGCTGCCTTGTCGCGCAAGGGTGGTCTTATCGCAGCTCGCGTGCCAAGCTTGTATGATGATACAGACCAGCAGCCTGATGGCCCTCGCCCTGAGCCTCACGACGATCACCTCGACGGTTCCCGCGCAAGCCGAACCGATGAGCGGGGCTGAATTCGACGCTTACACAAAAGGCAAAACCTTGTATTTTGGCCGTGGCGGCGAAGCCTATGGGGCCGAAGTGTATCTGGACAACAAGCGCGTGCGATGGTCATTTCTGGATGGCGACTGCAAAGACGGGCGCTGGTACGAGGATGGCCCCGGCAATATTTGTTTTGTCTACGAGGACCGCCCAGACCCACAATGCTGGAGCTTTGAAATCGGCGGGTCCGGTTTGATCGCGAAATTCAAGACCAACCCCGAATCCCTTGATCTATACGAGGCGCAGGACGTCAACGAAGACATGATCTGCCTTGGGCCAAAAGTTGGCGTTTAAACGGAAGCTGGCAGATGCCTCGGTGCGGCAAGCCGCACCTTACAAGCCGGTTTGTTTAATCTTCGGTATCTCGTGCCAAATTTCCGCCTAGTCGGCGGACGCGAATGTTCAACAACAGTGTCAAAACAGCGACCCTTGCTCTGGCGGCTTGGCTGCCGCCTTACGTGGCTTGGTCGTGCCAGCCCCCACAGAGATAACCCCATCGGCAAATTCGATCTCCAGCGACTGCGCGGCTTTCGCGTCCTTTTTGGTGGTCACAACACCCCCATCGCTGCGCACAATCGCAAACCCCCGCGCCAGTGTGGCTTTATATCCCAAAGTCATACGCAACCGGTCCATCGCCTCAACTTTGCGGGACAGGTCTGTGTGACGTCGCGATCCTGCGTCAGTAATACGCGCCACAACCTGTTTCAGGTCTTGCTGGCGTTGCTGCAGGTCATGCCCCAAACGCGCCACATCAAAACGCGCCGTGCGGGACACGTAACGTTCTGTTGTTACATGAATATTTCGCTGCAAAGCCGGGGCCAAACGCGCCGCCAACCCATCCAAACGCCGTTGCCCGTCCACGATCATGCGCCGCAACGTCGAGGGTCGCAAACCGCCGCTGGTTTGAGACAAAGCAACCGCACGCCTTTGAACCCCCGCCATCAAAGCGGGCCCCAACCGGTCCCCGATCAAGTCCAGACGCTGACGCGGCGTTTCCACCAAGGCGGTCGGGCGCGGCAAGGCCCGCGCGACATCGCGCAATCGTTGTGCGCGACGCGTCAGCCCACCCGACAGGGCCGTTGTCATCCGCGCCTCTGCCTGATCCACCCAAGCGGCCAGTTCATGGCGGACCGGCACGGCCAATTCTGCCGCTGCCGTTGGCGTTGGCGCACGCCTGTCCGATACGAAGTCAATTAAAGTCGTGTCCGTTTCATGGCCCACCGCGGAAATCAGCGGAATGTCCGATGCGGCGGCGGCCCGTGCCACGATCTCTTCGTTGAACCCCCACAGGTCTTCGACAGACCCGCCCCCGCGCGCCACAATCAGCAAATCGGGGCGCGGCATAGACCCACCGGGGCGCAAAGCGTTGAACCCTGCGATTGCGCGCGCCACTTCGGGCGCGCAGGCCGCGCCCTGCACAGCCACAGGCCAGATCAGAACTTTGCGTGGAAAGCGATCCCGCAAACGGTGCAAAATATCACGAATGACCGCCCCTTGCAGAGACGTCACGACCCCGATCACGTCCGGCAGATAAGGCAAAGGTTGTTTTAGGGTGTCATCGAACAACCCTTCGCTGGCCAGCTGTTTCTTGCGCTTTTCCAAAAGCGCCATCAACGCCCCCTCACCCGCGACTGCGATGCGTTGTGCGTTCAAAGCAAATTTAGACTGAAACCCGGACGCGGTCATTTTGCCTTCGGCAACAACTTCCATCCCTTCTTCGGGCACCATGCCAAGGGCCGAAACTTGCCCCTTCCAGGTCATACACGACAGCACCGACCGGTCGTCTTTGAGATCGAAATACATATGTCCCGACCGTGCGATCACAACCCGCCCCACTTCGCCTTTGATGCGCACCCAGCCCAGTTCAGTTTCGATCAGCTTCTTGACCGACCCTGCCACTTCCGAGACGGTAAATTCAGGCGTGTTGCTGCCCGGTTCGGGGCTGTCGATCAGGTCCATATGTCTCGCCTTTACCTCACTGTCCGCGCAGCTTAAAACGGCCCGCAACAAAGGCCAAGCCACAATGCTTTGCCACCACCATCAACGCATCCGCAGGAGCGCCATTATGAACATTCTTATCCTTGGCAGCGGCGGACGCGAACACAGTCTGGCCTGGGCTGTGATGCAGAACCCGAAATGCGACAAGCTGATCGTAGCCCCCGGCAATGCCGGCATAGAAGCCATCGCGGAATGTGCGTCATTTGACATTGAGGACGCGGGTGTCGTCAGCCGGTTTTGCGAAGCTCAAGCTATTGATTTTGTAATCATTGGCCCGGAGGCGCCATTGGCGGCTGGTGTTGCCGATCGCTTGCGGGCAGATGGATATCTGGTTTTCGGACCAAGCCAAGCGGCCGCAGAACTGGAAGCGTCCAAAGCCTTCACCAAGGCAATTTGCGATGCGGCAGGTGCCCCGACCGCCGCCTATGGTCATTTTACGGATGCCACAGCTGCGAAAGCCTATGTGCAAGCGCAAGGCGCCCCGATTGTCGTGAAAGCCGACGGTTTGGCTGCCGGCAAAGGCGTGATCATCGCAGAAACCGTAGCGCAGGCGGAAGCCGCCATCGATGACATGTTTGACGGATCCTTTGGTGCGGCAGGCGCAGAAGTCGTGATCGAGGAGTTTATGGACGGCGAAGAAGCGTCCTATTTCATCTTATGTGACGGCGAAACTGTCTTGCCGATTGGCACTGCACAGGATCACAAGCGTGTGGGCGACGGCGACACCGGCCCCAACACAGGTGGCATGGGCGCTTATTCCCCTGCCCCGGTTCTAACAGATGCCATTGCTGAAAAAGCTTTGGCTGAAATTATACGCCCCACCATGGCGGAAATGGCCAAGCGCGGCACGCCCTATCAGGGCGTGCTTTATGCAGGCCTTATGATCAAAGACGGCCACCCCCGTTTGGTTGAATACAATGTGCGTTTCGGCGATCCGGAATGTCAGGTTTTGATGATGCGTCTTGGCGCACAGGTGTTTGATCTGATGCACGCCGCCGCTGAATCCCGTTTGTCAGAGGCGCACGTCAATTGGGCGGACGATCACGCAGTTACAGTGGTTTTGGCTGCCTCGGGTTATCCCGGCGCTTACGAAAAAGGCTCTGTCATTGGCGGATTGGATGCCTTGCCCGAAGACAGCATGAACATGGTCTTTCACGCGGGCACAGCCAAGAAAGATGGAATGATTGTTGCCGCAGGCGGCCGCGTTCTGAACGTCACGGCACGCGGCGCGTCCTTGGCCGAAGCGCAGGCACGCGCCTACGCTATGGTTGACCAGATAGATTGGTCCGAGGGCTTCTGTCGCCGTGATATTGGTTGGCGTGCTTTGGGCTAGCAGCGCTTGGATGGTCTTCGGTTAACCGCATCGTTTTGAGGGCTTCGCCCATCAGAACCATTTTGAGGGCCTCGCCCATCAGGACCGTTTTGAGGGCTTCGCCCTCGGGCCCTTGGCCCTCACCCAGGATATTTTTGGCGAAAAGAAAACAAGGCGAAGGCTACAACTGACAAGCCATAGCTTTGGCAAAACTGTCGCGGGATGTATCGCGGCCTAACGTTTTGACCTCGAACCTTTCTTGCTGAAACGTAATCGCAACAAGCTGTGTCCAATTGGCATTCGCCAACACCATCTCGGGCGCACCGTTGCAATGCCTTATTCCCCCCGCGATGTCACGTTCACCGATCTTGTGGTTGGTGTAACCGGGCAGCTCTGCAATTTGCGTCAGCGTTGCATTCTCAAAACGCCAGATGCGCAGGGTTTTGGCAAGATGCGGACGATCTACAAAGGCCACGTCTTGTGTGCCATCGCCATCAAGGTCTGCCGCCCCAAGTGGCGCCAACCAGCGATTGCGCGTGCCGATGTTGGGTGTTGCTGCAACCTCACCCTCAGCGTCATAGATGGCCAGCTTGGCCCCTAGCCGGGCGTTGCTTTGCACGGTGATCACTTCGACAGCCCCGTCACCGTCCAGATCGGCAAGACGCGGCCGGGTGTCTTCAAACACATCGCTTTGCGGCAGGGTTATGGTGACCTTGCGCCCGTCCTGGAGCGTTAGACGCAAGCTGCCATGTTCAATTGCATCCCCCAACACACCATGCGTGTAGCGCGTGGTGGGGTCTGTGTATTCAGCGGACTGAATTGTGTCGGACGCTGCCAAGGCTGGCCAAAGGCACAGGGTCAGCACCGCGTGGCGGGCGCAGGTTTGCTTTAGACGAAACAGCAGACGCCGCGCCCCCTTTAGCATCAGATTTGTTTTTCGGGCATCCGCACGACCAAGCCGTCCAATGCATCCGTGACCTTCAGCTGGCACGTGAGCCGCGATGTCGTATCATTTGGTTCATAGGCAAAATCGAGCATGTCGGTTTCCATGTCGTCTTTGCCGGGCAGTTTTTCCACCCATGCCTGATCCACGTAGACATGGCATGTTGAACATGCACATGCACCGCCGCAATCGGCCTCGATGCCTGGAATGTTGTTGTCACGTGCGCCTTCCATGACAGTCATGCCATTTGCAACGTCCACAACATGTTCGGTGCCGCTGTGCTCAATATAAGTGATTTTGGCCATTTCTGCCCCCTTGAAAAACTGTTCCAAGACTGTCTAACGGTGGGTTTTAAGACACGCCACCCCTTTTGCGACACATCAATATTGGTTCTTGCCGCTCAGGGCATTTGTTCTATATTTGTTCCATGCGAGTCGTTTCCCCTCAGTTCCGCCAATTCCCGCATTTCTGGCCCCGCCCGCCGTCTTGCTTGACCACTCAGCAATTACACTTACCCCCTGAAGGTGCGCGTGTGGCCGTCGCCGGTCTCGTCATTTTACGTCAGCGCCCCGGCACAGCAAAAGGCGTGATCTTTGTCACGTTGGAAGACGAAACCGGCGTGGTCAATGTCATCGTTTGGCGCAATAAATACGAACAGTTTCGCCGTGCTGTTATTGCAGGGCGCATGTTGCGGGTGACGGGCCGTTTGCAACGTGCCCACAGCGTGACCCACATTCTGGCAGAGCACATTGAAGATATCTCATTTATGCTGGACCAGCTGGTGCATGTTTCGCCCTCTATGCAGCGGCCTGAAAACGACCTAGTCTAAATGAAACAAAAGCAAACAGGCCAATCCGATGTTCCCTGCCCCCCGTTTCCTGATAGGCATGTGTCTTGTTCTTGGTGCATGCACCCCTCCAGGGGCTTCAACAGGTGGCAAGTTAAGCAAGTTCCAGATCGTCCAAACAGCCCCAGTAGATGCCGCAGCAGGCACATGCTGGGGCAACCGTGTCAGTCCCGCAGTCATCGAAACAGTAGACCGCGAGATTCTGGTGCAGCCCGCGCAAGTGTCCTCTGACGGGCGCATCCAACAGCCCGCCATCTACCGCAAAGAGAGCCGCCAGGAGATCGTGCAAGAACGCCGCGAAGTGTGGACGCAAATCGTCTGCGTGACAGCCTTCACCGATGATTTTGTTGCCAGCTTGCAGCGGGCGTTGGCAGCCCGCGGGTTTTACAAAGGCCCTGCAAGCGGTCTAATGGACAACCGCACACGCACAGCCATCCGCAAGTTACAATCCGAAGACGGCTTTGAAGAAGCCGTTTTGACGCTGGCCACAGCGCGAAAACTGGGCCTTATTGCTGTGGAACGCACACAATAGCGGTGCGGCAAGCCACACCTCACACACTTGAAAATGAAGAGGCAGCCACTGCAAAGCCGTATGAAAAAGGCGCCCCAAGGGGCGCCTTACACTTTAAGAACTGGCGGCTTGGCCTTATTCCCCCAAGCCCAATGCCACAAATCGGGGATCACCGGCACGGCGTACCAGAAGCAGCAGTGATTTACGCCCTGCTTCTTTTACTTCCGCCAACCGCGTTTCCAAATCTGCAATAGAGCTGACCTTTTGTTGCCCTGCCTCGGTGATAATGTCGCCAGCGCGCAGACCCTTTTCATAAGCCTCTGCCGCTTCATCTACCTCTGTCACAGCCAGCCCTTGCATATCGCCATCAACACCAAGTTGCTCACGCAGTTCGTCCGTCAACGGGCTTAGGGTCAGGCCAAGCATGGATTTTGTCGCCGGTTCCTTGTCTTCACTCTCTGGCGCATCTGCCGCCACAGGTGTGGCCCGTTCCGCTTCTTCACGACGGCCCAAAGTAACTTTCAACGTTACTGTTTTGCCATCACGGAAAACCAAGACACGCACCGTTTCACCCACCGGGCTGTTGGCCACCTGACGCACAAGACTGCGCGTGTCTTTGACATCCACACCGGCGAAGTTCAGGATAACATCACCGTCTTCCATGCCTGCATCTTTGGACGGGCCATCCTGAACAGATGTCACCATTGCCCCCGTTGCGGTTTCCATGCCGATTGATTCAGCAATGTCTGGCGTGACATCCTGAATGCGCACCCCCAACCAACCGCGGCGGGTTTCACCAAATTCCTGCAATTGATCGACAACCCGCGTGACCACGTTCGATGCCATGGAAAAACCGATACCGATGGAGCCGCCATTCGGGGACAGGATCGCCGTATTCACGCCGATGACTTCACCGTTCATGTTGAACAACGGACCACCCGAATTCCCGCGGTTGATCGCGGCATCGGTTTGAATGTAGTCGTCGAAGCTGCCTGACAGCGCACGATTGCGTGCGGATACGATGCCCGCAGACACGGAAAAGCCTTGTCCCAGCGGGTTACCCATCGCGATGACCCAATCGCCCACCCGGGACAGGTCGCTGTCTCCAAATGGCACGAAAGGCAACGGCGCGTCGGCTTCGACTTTCAACAATGCGATGTCTGTGTTGGGGTCTGTCCCCACCAGTTTCGCAGGCAGTTCTTCACCCGAAAAAAATTCAATCAGGATCTCGTCAGCGCCCTCGATGACGTGGTTGTTGGTGACGATGTAACCATCTTCGGAAATGACAAAGCCGGACCCAAGTGCCGACGACCGGCGGGGACGGTCGCCCTGACCATTGCGATCGTTGAAATCTCGGAAAAAATCCTCGAAGGGTGACCCTTCAGGCACAATGCCCTGTGGGCCTGTTCGCCCCGCCACAACGGTAGACGTTGTGATATTGACCACCGATGGGCTGATTTTCTCGGCCAGAGGTGCAAGGCTTTCTGGGCGCGCTTGCGCAACAACGGCTTGCACAATGACAAAGGCCAATGCCAAAACGCCAAGCCACAAGGCCCGCATGTAATGAATGGATGGAAGTTTCTTCGACTGGGCTACCGCTTTGGGCTGCATTCGTCGTCTCCTGTAGATAATCTGGGCCATTTTGGCCGTTTCGCACGATGATGCGTTTGCACGCTTATCCTGAATGTAGGGTGGCGCAACTGCAACATCAAAGATGAAACGCAATTAATCCTTTTCAAGAACACGTTACCAAAGTGTGAACGCACCGTGCGTGAGGCCAGCCCGCGCAACTGCGAGGTCTTTCGGAAAGATAGATGGTGCCCCCTCCGGCGCCCCCCTTTTTCCAGTCACACAACCATAGTGCCCAAGCCCGTGGCAGGTTTTTTTAACACGATATGCCCATCTGAAACGCCGCCCATACAAGTATCACACCAGACACCATGGCAAGGCCGCCCATTTGACGCCGCGCCGACATGGGCAGGCTTCGCAGCATTTCAAGCACACGCTCAATAAGCGAAGGGGCCAGCGCGTACGCCAGCCCCTCAACAATCAGCACCAGCCCGAGGGCCAGAAGAACCACCCCGATCATTCGGAGGCGCGGCCCGTGTCGCTTTGCAAGTAGTTGAAAAACTCGCTGTCAGGGGACATGACCATAGTGGAATTGGCCCCTTTCAGAGAATTTTCATAAGCCGTCAAAGACCGGTAGAATTCAAAGAACTCAGCGTCTTGGCCATAGGCTTCTGCAAAAATTCTGTTCCGTTCGGCATCGGCCTCACCTTCGATGATGCGGGCATCACGACGGGCTTCGGACAGAATTTCTTCGTAGGTCCGGTCCGCTTGGGCCGTCACACGCTGCGCCGCTTCACGTCCACGGGCACGTTCGTCCGTGGCTTCGCGATCCCGTTCCGCGATCATCCGCTGCAACGTCGCGTCGAAGTTCTGCAAAGGAAGGTTTGTTTGACGCAAGCGCACATCCACAATGCTCAGACCCAAAGCGGATGCACGGCTGTTGGCCTGATCTCGGATCAAGTTCATCAAGGCAGAGCGCTCAGGAGACAGGATTGTATTGGATGTCACGCCACGCGAACCCAATACGGTCCGGATCTGCGAATTCAAAATACCCTGCAACTGAACGGCGGCTTCGCGTTCACCACCCGCACCCAAAGCTTGGCGGAACTGGCGAATGTTGGCGATGCGGTACAAAACAAACGCGTCAACTTCCAAACGGCGTTCATCGGCAGGCGTGACTTCGATTAAATCCGTTTCTACGGACAAAATTCGGTCTTCGTAGCGTACAACTTCGTCCAGAAGCGGTACTTTAAAGCCCAAACCGGGTTCGGTGATTTCCTGTTTGATTTGACCAAAACGCAAAACCAGAACTTTTTCGCGTTCATCCACGATGAACAGGGAAGACAAGACACCGACAGCAATCAGCACGACAATCGGTAGCAAAAATGTAGTGTTGCGCATCAGTTCGACCCTCCACGACGTAGTTCATTCAATGGCAGGTATGGCACAACCCCGCTGCCACCGCCGCCACCTGTGTCTTCAAGAATAATCTTGTCCACATCGCCAAGGACTTTTTCCATGGTTTCAAGGTACAAGCGTTTGCGTGTGACCTCGGGGGCGGCTTTGTATTCCTGCAATACAGCGACAAAACGGCTTGCTTCACCCACAGCGTCGTTGACGACACGGGCGCGGTAGCCTTCAGCGGCTTCCAAAAGCTGCGCGGATTCACCACGCGCTTCGGCGGTGCGCCGGTTTGCATAAGCATCCGCCTGACGTTCCAGACGGTCGCGTTCCTGTTCCGCGGCCTGAACATCCCGGAACGCGTCCACAACGGACACCACGGATGTGTTGCCTGCCACGTCCTGAACCTGAACCGATTGCTCTGGCGGGTCGACTTTTTTGACGTTCACACGCAGCACGTTGATGCCTGTCTTGCGGTTATCAAGGGTCGTTTGGATCAAAACCTGAACGTTTTGTTCCACCTGACCACGATCACGCGACAGGATTGGCGCCAGTTCGGATTGGGCAATCACTTCGCGCATTGCGGCCTCGGCAATCGCGACGACCGACGATTCCGGATCGCGCAACGAGAATTTGAAATCTTTAGCGTTCTTGACGTTCCAAACAACTTCAAAGTCGATGTCGACGATGTTTTCATCCGTTGTCAGCATCAAGCCCTGATTGCCGCCCACGCCGATGGTTTCGGTGCGGTTGGTGGTCACATTGAACACTTCCGCTTTGACCAGTGGCCAAGGCGCAAAGTTCAGACCCTCTGTGCCGATGGCGGAAAATTCACCCAGAAACAGTTCGATCGACTGCTGTTCTGGACGCACAGTATAGAAGCTGGACAGCCCCCAAAGAACGACGGCTGCCACAGCGCCAAGGCCAATCGTGCCGCGTGTCAGAGCAGGACCACCGCCGCCACCTGCACCGCGACCGCCACCTGAATTGCCACCGCCACGGCCGCCCATCAGGACGCGCAACTGTTCTTGGCCTTTTTTCATCAGCTCATCAATTTCAGGGATTTGCGGCCCCTCGCCTTCGGGCCCACGGCCCCCGTTGTTGCCACCGCCATTGTTGCCGCCGTTGTTACGACCACCACCATTGTTGCCGCGATTGCCGCCAGAGTTGCCCCCTGAATTGCCGCCGCCGCCCCAAGGACCGCCTGAATTGCCAGCCATATGTTGTTCTTCCCTCATACTTTGCCGAGATTGCGTACGATATACACGCTGGCCCCGACGTCCAGTGAATTGCTACGTAGTACCTGTGCTTTCATGCCAAGAAATCAAGCCGCCCGCCCCTTGGTTTTCATCCCACAACCCGTGTCGGGGTCTTCATCGTCACAATTTCTTCCGACATTGTCGGGTGAACAGCCACTGTACGGTCAAAATCCTCTTTTGTGGCGCCCATTTTGACGGCGATCCCCGCCAGTTGGATCATTTCACCAGCCGCCGGTGCGACGATGTGACAACCCAAGACCTTACGCGTGGCCTGAGACACCACCAGTTTCATCAACACGCGGTCCGGTTGTCCGGCAAAGGACGATTGCATCGGCTTGAATGTCGTTGAATAGATTTCAACACGTTCCAGGGCTGCGGCCTCTTCTTCGCCCATGCCAACTGTGCCCATTTCGGGCTGCGTAAAGATGGCTGACGGAATCAAATCATGGTCAACGGGGGTCGGATTGCTTTTGAAGACTGTTTCGACAAATGCCATGCCTTCGCGGATCGCAACCGGCGTCAGGTTGACGCGGTTGGTGACGTCACCGATGGCGTAGATCGACGGCACTGCCGTTTGTGAATAGGGCGTCACCTCAACGGCACCGCCTTTGTCCAAAGCAACGCCCAGCGCTTCTAGGCCCAGACCATCCGTGTTGGGTGCGCGGCCCGTCGCAAACAGCACTTGGTCAAACAAAGCCTCGTCACCATTGGTCGATTTGACCCAAATGCCGCCCTCGCGCTTTTCCATTTCCGCGACATTGGTGTTCACTTGCAGATCAATGCCTTTTTCGATCATCTGCTCGGCAACCAACCCACGGGCTTCATCGTCAAAACCGCGCAAAATCTGATCCCCACGATAGAATTGGGTCACTTTTGTGCCCAACCCATTCAACACCCCTGCAAATTCGGATGCGATGTATCCACCGCCGACAATCAGGATCGACTTGGGCAATTCGGGAAGATCGAACAAATCGTCAGACACGATACCAAGGTCCGCACCCGGCATATCGGGACGTGTTGGGCGCCCACCTACTGCGACCAGAATGTGTTTGGCAGTTTTTTCGGTTCCATCGGCCAGTACAACAGTATGCGCGTCTTTGACTGTGGCGCGTTGATCAAACGTTTCCACGCCGGAATTGGCCAGCAAACGGCGGTAGATGCCTTCCAGACGGTCCAGTTCCGCGTGCAGTTTGACCTTGAATCGGTCCCAGTTGAAATCGCCCAAAGTGACATCCCAACCATAAGCGCCTGCTTCCGCTTCGATCCCGGCATAGCCGGACGCGAACACCATGAGCTTTTTGGGCACACAGCCGCGAATAACACAGGTGCCGCCATACCTGCTTTCTTCCGCCAATCCGACTTTTGCGCCATTTTCTCCGGCCGCCACACGGGCCGCACGCACGCCCCCTGATCCGCCACCAATGACGAAAAGATCAAAATCAAAGTTCATGTTCAGGGTCCTACTTCTAGATAAATTCAAGCTGACGGAAGGCGTTTAGGTGCATCCGGCGTGCCAGCAAAACGATTGCGTTCCATAAATCAGTCCGCCAAATCGGAAAACAGATTGTCGCTTTCTACAAAGTCGAGCCGATCCGTTTCCACAGTACCTTCATTGATGTCGCGCACTTCCACGCGTCCGTCACCATAGCCGATGACAACGGCGTCACAGATATCGATAAACAATCCGTTTTCAACCACCCCCGGCATCTGGTTGATCACCATAGAGAGCTGACGGGCGTTGCCAATGCGGTTCAGATGCAGGTCCAGAATGTGGTTGCCTTCGTCGGTGATAAAGGGCCTGTCGCCGTTCATTCGCAGGGTCGCTTGTCGGCCCAAAACATCCATGGAAATAAGAGTTTCTTCGATCAGGGCCTGCGTGGTCTGCCAGCCGAACGGGATGACCTCTATGGGCAGGGGAAACGCCCCCAAAGTTTCGACTTCTTTTCCGACGTCGGCGATCACGACCATTTGATCGGATGCCGTGGCTACGATCTTCTCTTGCAGCAACGCACCGCCGCCGCCCTTGATCAAATTCAGGTCGCCATCAAATTCATCCGCACCATCAATGGTCAGGTCCAGCCATTTGGCTTCATCCAACGAAATAACCTCGATACCAACTTCACGGGCCAATTGGGCGGTACGGGTAGAGGTGGGTACGCCTTTGATCTTGAGGCCATCGTTTTTGACCTGATCGCCCAGACAACGCACCAGCCAGGCCGCTGTTGATCCGGTTCCAAGCCCCACCCGCATACCATCTTCAACATAGTCGGCCGCGCGTTTGGCAGCGACAAATTTGGCCTTGTCGATGGGCGATAGTTCTCCGGACATGTGCCGACTCCCCTGAGTGTATTTGAAAACCTTATAGAAAACCGCGCCCCTGCTGGCGAGGGTAAAGACCACCCTGCGCGTCACAGCCTTTGCGCGACGAGATGCGTCTTTCTAATCCCAAATACTCAAACGAACCCTAACACGCGCTGCAAACGTCTTAATCAAGGCACACCCCGTCGCAAAGCGTCCAATAACACAGGCACAATCACTTTATGCATACCTCATGAGCTACATCTTACACTATGCCCCCGACAATGCGTCACTGATCATCCGCATGGCCCTTGAACGGTTGGGTGTCGATTACGACACCGTATTGGTGGACCGCAGCACAGCAGCGCAACGCAGTGATGCCTATCTGAAGATCAACCCAAACGGGCTTATTCCAACGCTTGAAACCCCGCAGGGGCCCATTTTTGAAACGGGTGCGATCTTGTTGTGGTTGACCGACACACACGGCACCATCGGCCCCGCCCCCGATGATCCGGCGCGCGGCGCGTTCCTGAAATGGCTGTTCTATTTGTCGAACACGGTGCACCCTGCCCTGCGCATGACGTTCTACCCTGAAAAATACATCGAGGGCGCGGCAGGCCAATCCGCTTTGCGTCTCGGGCTGCAAAGGGCACTTGTGGCGCAGTTCCAGACGTTAAATACGGTTGCGGACACGCCGCACAACTGGCTGGGACAAGACCCCCCCGGAGCACTTGATTACTATCTTGGCGCCCTGCTGCGCTGGCCTGCGTTGTATCCGAATGACACAGACCGGTCGTGGTTTCGTCTGGCAGACTATCCGAACCTGAACGCGCTGTGCGCCCGCCTTGAACAGCGACCCGAAGTGCGCATTCTGCAGGACACCGAAGGTTTGGGGTCTCAGCCCTTTACTGCACCTCGTCCCGCCACACCAAAACACGGAAGCGCCCTTTAATATGTTTCTATCTGTCTTCGAGATGTTCAAAGTGGGTATTGGCCCGTCCTCGTCACATACCATGGGTCCGATGGTCGCCGCCGCACGGTTTTTGGATATGATGCGGGCGTCGCCCTTTGAGTTCTCCGGTGTGCGCGCATCGCTGCACGGATCCTTGGCCTTTACAGGTGTGGGCCACGCCACTGACCGCGCCACGATCCTGGGTCTGGCAGGCTTTTTGCCCGACACATATGACAATGACCGCGCCGAAGCTGCCCTGACGGCTTTGGGCGACACCCACACTTTAACCCCGCCTGATCTGCCGCCGTTGGCTTTTGATCCGGCAAAAGACATGATTTTTGACTACGACACCAAACTTGATGGCCATGCCAACGGCATGATCCTGATGGCCACCGACGCCCAAGGCGATGTGACCTTGCGCGAAGTGTTCTATTCCATTGGCGGCGGGTTTGTGATGACCGAAAGCGAATTGGCAGCAGGCAAAGACACCGACGAAGGATCGCCTGTGCCCTTCCCTTTCAAATCCGCTGCAGAAATGCTGGACATGGCGGCCCAGTCCGGCAAATCCATCGCCGCAATGAAACGCGCCAACGAAGTGTCGCGGGGCGGCGCCGACACGTTGAAAAAGGGCACTGCCCGTCTGTGGCAAGTGATGAACGATTGCATCAATCGCGGGTTGGAGACCGATGGCATTCTGCCCGGTGGTCTGTCGGTCAAACGTCGCGCCAAAGGCATCCATGACGCTTTGCAAGCTGAACGCGGACTGAACCAACAAGCCCCCCACACCATCAACGACTGGATGAGCGTTTACGCCATGGCCGTGAACGAAGAAAACGCGGCGGGTGGACAAGTGGTCACTGCCCCGACAAATGGGGCCGCTGGCGTTTTGCCCGCCACATTGCGCTACTACCTTGACCATGTGCCCGGCGCATCCGAGGCCCATGTGGAAGACTTCTTGTTAACCGCTGCCGCGATTGGCGGGCTGGTCAAGTTCAACGCCTCGATTTCTGGGGCAGAAGCGGGCTGTCAGGCAGAAGTGGGAAGTGCAGCCGCAATGTCCGCGGCTGGCCTGTGTGCGGCCATGGGTGGCACACCCGAACAAGTGGAAAATGCAGCTGAGATCGCGTTGGAACACCATCTGGGCATGACGTGCGACCCGGTGCGCGGCCTTGTGCAAGTGCCGTGCATCGAACGCAACGGGCTGGGTGCGATCAAAGCCGTGTCTGCGGCGTCTTTGGCCCTGCGCGGCGACGGCACCCACCTCGTGCCGCTCGATGCCTGCATCGAAACAATGCGCCAGACCGGCATGGACATGTCAGAGAAGTACAAAGAAACCTCCCTTGGGGGGCTTGCCGTCAACGTCCCCAATTGCTGATTTGCAACGCACGCTTCTAAAGTGACGTCCCCACTGGTTTGCGATGAAAACACGCCCTAGAGTTTGCGCAAAAGAACTGCGCAGACCATCCAAAAGCGCACAGCCAAGGCAGAGTGGGAGAGCATCATGCTAAGAGCCGTCAATCAATACGGGTTCTACTGTATTCCTGAGCAATACAAAAAACGTGAAGTTTCGCGTATTTTGCTGAAGGGCGAAGTGAATGAACCCAACACGATCGCCCTGATCAGCAAGTTCGCTGGCGACGGTGACATCATTTCAGGCGGGTGCTTTATCGGGGATTTCATGCCTGCGTTAGCCCAAGCAGCAGGCAAGCGTCAGGTGCATTCGTTTGAACCAAACCCCGACAGCTTTGACGCCTCGACCACGACACTGAAGATGAACAACATCCAGAATGTTAAACTGCACCCAGTTGCAGTGGGCGAAAAAGCAGACACATTGCACCTGCAGATTGCCTCGTTTAAGGGGCGCATTCTGGGTGGCATGTCCACAATCGTTGAAGAAGCCGCCGAGGGCCAAACAATCGAAGTCGCGGTGACACCATTGGATGATTTGGTGCCAAAAACCCGGAAAGTGTCCGTGCTGCATCTGGATGTAGAAGGACATGAATGGCCAGCGGTTTTGGGGGCGCAGCGCATTATCGCGAAAAACACGCCCTTGCTGGTGCTGGAAGCCACCAAAGACTGGCAACACCGCGCTTACGAAGAAAAGCTCCGCGAAACGTTTCCCGATTTGAACTACACCCTTATGGGCGCAATGGAACGTAACGGGTTTTACCTGCCACAGGATTAACCAACGCGGCTGTGTGTTTTCGCAACGCGCAGCCGATTGTATTGATGTTGGAAAAGACAGACCGCAATCGGGAAGTTCTGGGCGATGCGTCAAGTATAGCCCTAACGCCATCGCCTTTTCGCATAGCATATTTCCATGTTTAACCCCCATATCGTCAGTTGTTGTCGCTTCAGCCGGTACAGGCGCGGACCGCGCTGCGCGGGTCCACACACCCGTATTCAGACAAAGCCGATAGCAAATTGACGCCATATAGCGTCACACCCTCACCAAAACATACCACCGTGCGTTGCAAGTGCTGCGTTGCCTTACCCAAACCCGCGAACTAGGGTCCGCAGCATGACCCAAGACAAACCCCTATTAGGCGTGATCCTAATGCTCGGCTTTTGCATCGTCGCACCGGTTGGTGACGCCGTGGCGAAGCTATTGGGGGAAACCGTACCTTTGGGGCAGCTTATTCTGGTGCGATTTGCCGTTCAGGCCGTTCTTCTTATTCCGCTTGTGTTGGCGACCAAACGCGCGTGGCGCATGTCCGGAATGGTCCTGAAACTGACATTCTTGCGCACTTTACTGCACATTGCGGGCATAGGTATGATGTTTCGCGCCTTACATTATCTGCCTTTGGCCGATGCGGTGGCTATCGCATTCATTATGCCCTTTTTGATGCTGCTTTTGGGTAAATACTACTTGGGCGAAGAAGTCGGACGCCGTCGGGTCATTGCATGTCTTGTGGGCTTTGTAGGCACTTTGTTTGTTGTGCAGCCCAGCTTTGCAGAGGTCGGATGGCCGGCGCTTTTGCCTATGGGGGTTGCGGTGAATTTCGCAGTCTTCATGTTGGTTACGCGAAAGATCGCCAAACAGACGGACCCGATTGGACTGCAAGCCGTCAGCGGTGTGATGGCTGTTTGCATAGTGGGACCAGTGTTGTTTCTAACGCAGTCCTTTGATGTGCCTGCGTTGTCGCTCATTTCGCCGGACACGCGTGAAACGAGCCTTCTTTTTGCGATCGGTGCATTGGGCACTTTGGCACATCTGTTGATGACATGGTCTTTACGCTATGCGCCATCCGCCACACTGGCGCCGATGCAGTATCTGGAAATTCCAATTGCGACCTTGATCGGTTTCCTGGTGTTCAAGGACCTGCCCAACAGTCTCGCCAGCATCGGCATTGTGATTACGATTGGGGCGGGTCTGTATATTGTGCTGCGCGAGCGGGCCACTGCGCGGGCTTTGGCAAATCAGCCAGCCCCTGTGTGACTTGTGCTAACATGCGGCGGGGCAAAATCACCAACATCCCCGGCACGTCCATATGCAGTGCACTTGGGCCTGTAGCCCTGTTAGAAGTGCCCACAAAAACATCCGGTGCGAAATCAAGCCCCTCAATCGGCCATTTCAATCCATCTGAACGCCCCGTGACCCGAGCCATCGGAAACAACGACACCACGTCCCCCACCTGTGTCGGAAGATCTATGTGTTTGGGGCAGTGGAAAACGACTTCCTCTGGGCCCACCAAAACGCAGCGATGATTGCAGCGCGCCACAAGGGTGTGAAAAGCCGCAAGCTGATGATCCACGCGCCCGCCCATGCAACCGACCGCCACAACAACAGGGGCGTCAATCAAGCGAAGCGCCTTGTCAAAATCGGTGTAGTTCTGGTCAGGTGTATGGTGTAACAGCCCATCTGGCAGCGTGTCGCGCAGGGTTTTTGGCAAAGAATCAAAGTCACCTGTCACAGCGTAGGGCATCAATCCCGCCTTAATAACCGGCACCGCGCCGCCGTCCGCGGCCACAATCGTAGGCGCAATGGTTAACACCTGCGAAAGATCGCTTGCGCCGACCGGACCGCCTCCGACCAGCATGACTGGCTCTAAACTGTGAACAATTCTATCCATTTGGAGTGTATTAAACACAAATTAGGAAACTGGCCACATTGTCGCCTAGAAATGATACCGTCCTAGGCACAGATTCGGGCCGCTTTCGCCCGACCAAACAGGGTAAACGAATGACTGCACCACCGCAGAGGACGAGCATCCTATGATGAGTAACAATAAAATTTTGACAGTTTCCTACGGCACCTTTTCGTGCACGTTGGAAGGATTTGATGATTCATTTGGCACTATGAAAGCAATCGCGGAGTATTTTCGCGATCTGGCGTCTGATGATCGCTATTTCGGGGCTGAACCCCCAATTCCCGATGCAGAAATGCTGGCGCGTATTGCCGAAAAAGAAATTTCGCGACGGGTGGAAGCCCGCGAGGACAAGGGAAAGATTGTTCTAAGCGCCACGGACCCCGTAGCGATCGCAGACAGCGATACGTCGTCCACGCACGCACCACACGATAGCACAGCAGATGCAGACGCAGTGCAAGCCGCAGAAGAACAGGCGCAGGAATTGCGTGCCGACGAAATGCGTGCACAAGAAATGCGTGCACAGGCCGACGCAGTTCAAGCACAGATTGAAGCAAAACGTCTGGCTGACGAAAGCGCCGCTGCAGAAGCACAACGTGCCGCCGATGCACAGGCTGAAGCGGATGCAGAAACAGCACGCGTGGAAGCAGAAGCTGTAGCGCGGCAGGCAGAACAAGATCAGATTGATGATGAAGCTGCACGCACAGCTCACGATGCTGAAGTTCTGGCTGCGACACAAATCGACGTGTCCGCCGATGAAGCTGAAGACGACACCACACCTCCCGCCCGCGATCTCGCTGCGGAATTGCCTGAAGCAGACGCCTTCTTCGCCCAAAGCAATGTTGAAGACGCTGATGACGCGAACTTTGAAGATCTGGGCGATGCGGGCATTGATAAAGCACCGGTTGTCGCTGGCATCGTGCCACACGCAGACAGCATCGCGGCCAAACTGGAACGCATTCGCGCCGTTGTCTCTAGCGCGGAAACCAGCTCTGACGATGATGATGACTATTCCGAAGATGAACACGCAGAAGCCGGCGTTGTGTCGGATACACCCGAAGCCGCGGACGTGGATGGCGGTTTGGAATATGACGGGGCAGACGATGATGACATTCAGGTAGACGCGACAGCCTCTGAAGATGACGACATCGTAGGTGACGCATTGGCAGATATTGAAGCTGCTTTAGCTGCCGATGAAATGGCTGCGGTAAGCGCGCCCGACGCTCAGATGCCAGATACACAGGCGGAAGACGCGTTTGATCAGGTTGCAGAAACAAAAACCGAAACCACGCAAACAGCCAGCGATGATCTAGACGGCGATGATGACATTTCGGCCATTCTGGCCGGGTTGGAAAGCAGCTTTGACGCAAACGAAGTTGCCGAAACCGACGCGGATGACGATGATGATCTGGATGCGATGCTTAACGACACCATGGGTGCGGTTACAGATGCATCCGACAACATCTTTGACGCGGAGTCTGAAGATGGCACACAGGCACAAGATGAGATCGTTCAAGCCCCGAATGAAGCCGCCCAACCACGCCGGGTTGCCCGCGTTATCAAGGTAAAGCGTGCCGATCTTGAAAAGGCAATTGCGGAAGGTGAACTGGAAGAAGTCGAAGAGGACCTTGGCCCAAGTTCATTGTCACCCGAAGACGAAGACGACCTGATGCGTGAACTGGCACAGGTCGAAGCGGAAACTGCGCCGTCCGAGGATGTTGTGTCAGACTTGGACATTGCACCGGACGCACCTGTCGAACCGCAGGCTGACATCGCCGCAGAAAGCAATCCTGACGAAGATGTGTCGCGCCTTATGGCCCAAACAGACGCCGAGATGGACGATGCAGAAGGGGCACAAAATCGCGAAGCCTTTGCGCATTTGCGTGCTGCGGTTGCCGCCCAAAAAGCTGACGGCGGGCTTGTGGCCGAAGACAGCGAAAAACAGGAAGTGGCGTATCGCACTGATCTGGCCGAAGCCGTCAAACCGCGCCGCCCTTCTGCCAATGGTGGGTCCCGGTCGGAACGTCCCGACACAACACCGCGCCCTGCCCCTTTGAAACTGGTGGCAGAGCAACGTGTCGACACCCCGCAAACCGACCTGCGCGGGCCTGTGCGTCCACGCCGGGTTGCGTCAACTCCCGAAATCGCCAGCGGTGATGCAGATAGCTTTGCTGACTACGCTTCCGAATTGGGTGCTGTGAAACTGCCCGATCTTTTGGAAGCCGCGGCATCTTATATGTCCTTCATCGAAGGCCGCGACCAATTTTCGCGCCCGCAGTTGATGAACAAAGTGCGTCAGGTGGAAAAGGAAGAGTTCAGCCGCGAAGACGGTCTGCGTTCTTTCGGCCAGCTTTTGCGTGCCGGTAAGATCGAAAAGATCAAAGGTGGCCGCTTTGCTGTGACAGGCGACATTGGCTACCGACCGGATGCGCGCGCGGCAGGCTAACGCCGGCCATCAGCATCTGACCCAAAAGGGTGACGCTTCTGCTCGGGCGTCACCCTTTTTTAATGCTGAACGCGTGTGACGCCTTTCATGCAAAGCCACAAATGTGCAGTTGCACGAAGGGGCGACACATACCCGTTCCATCAAACGATGCACACGCAGAAACACGTTTGCCCTTGACCTCAACCATGCTTCATCCCCCAACTGGGCATGTATGAAACATATTCTCCCGCTTTCTCCGTTTTCGCGATTTGTCGCGGCTGCAGGATTAACCAATCTGGCAGACGGCGTTGCCACTGTCGTTTGGGCCTGGATGGCCACTTTGCTGACACGCGATGCATTTCTGATCGCGTTAATGCCAGTCGCGTTGCGCTTGCCGTGGTTCATTTTCGCATTGCCAGCAGGGGTCATAACCGACCGCGTGGATCGACACCGGCTGATTGTAGCTATGGATGTGTTACGCGCATTTGGCTTTGCAGCGGCCACTGTTGCGGTGGTTCTTGCGATGCCACTAGCGACTGCCCCTCAGACCGGTTTGGCGCAACCCGGCCTTTTCTACATGCTTTTGTTGTCGGCCGTTTTGGTGGGCAGCGCAGAAGTTTTCCGTGACAATGCCGCCCAAACCATGCTGCCAAGCCTTGTTCCCCATGAACGCCTAGAGGCTGCAAATGGCAGGCTGTGGAGTGTCGAATTGGTCGGGAATTCACTGATCGGCCCGGCCTTGGGTGCATTTTTGATTGCGACGATTGTCCCAATGCCATTTGCTTTGAACACAATGGCCTATCTGGCTGCGTTGTGGCTGGTGTGGCCGATAAAAGGCGCGTTCAAGCCGGAAATGCAGTCCGCCCCGAACTGGCGATCAGAACTGAAAGAAGGGTTCGATTTTCTGCGGAGGTCACCGTTGTTGCGGTCTATGGCGTGGATCACCGGGGCGTGGAACCTGCTTTTTCAGATGTCTGCGATAGCGCTTGTTCTACATGTTCAGGAAAACCTGAATTTAGGCGCGACAGCTTACGGTCTTTTGTTGGCCGCTGGCGCTGTTGGCGGCATTGCCGCGGGTTTTGTCGCAGAAACCATCATAAAACGGTACGGGCCGATGCGCACTGCGCAGGTCTGTTTGGTGGTGTCAGCGCCCTGCTTTTTTGGGTTCGCATTTGCACCAAATTGGCTGAGCCTTGCTGCGATGATCATGGTATTCGAATTTTCCGGCCTAACGTGGAACACAGTCTCTGTCAGCTATCGCCAGCGTAGTATTCCGGATGTTTTGCTGGGGCGGGTCAACAGTTTGTACCGCATGTTGGCGTGGGGCTTGATGCCCGTCGGTCTGATCTTGTCGGGTTTGATCGTGCGGTGGGGTGAAACCGTTTTTTCACGCGATGCCGCTTTGGTTTTGCCATTCTACGCGGCCTCTTCAGGCGCAGTCCTTGTTGGTATTTTGGGGTGGCGTGCGCTGGGTCGCGGGTTTTCGCAAAGCCGAAGGATCAGCCTTGCTGATCAGGGTCCGCCTGCCCCACGCCTTTGAAAATCTTGCGCAAAGGCACAGCCCAGACCACACCCAACCCGATATAGATCAACAATTGCACCAAAAATGGCAACGGTGCGTCGCCTTCACCGGTCAACCATGCCATCACGACCGTACACATAATGATGTAAACCGGCAGACCAACCAACAGAACGACCAGCGCCCAGCGCCTGCGTGCTTTATATGACAACGCCATAGAGTTCCCTTTTCAATCGGCGAACGGATCCGTCACAAGGATTGTGTCTTCGCGTTCCGGTGAAGTGGAAACTAGGGCCACAGGACATTCAATCAACTCTTCGATGCGACGTACATATTTGATAGCTTGCGCAGGCAGGTCCGCCCAGGACCGCGCACCCTCGGTGCTTTCCGACCAGCCGGAGATTTCTTCATAGACTGGTGTGCAACGGGCCTGTTCGTCCGCGGCTGTGGGTAGGTAATCCAATGCCTTGCCGTCCAGCATGTAGCCCGTGCAGATTTTCAATGTATCGAAGCCATCCAAAACATCTAATTTGGTCAGAGAGATACCCGATACACCTGACGTCGCGCATGTTTGTCGCACAAGGCAGGCATCGAACCAGCCACACCGGCGTTTGCGGCCTGTCACTGTGCCAAATTCATGTCCGCGTTCGCCCAGACGTTGACCATCGGCATCGTCCAGTTCTGTTGGGAATGGGCCTTCACCGACGCGGGTTGTGTAGGCTTTGACGATACCCAGAACAAAATCGATTGATGTTGGTCCAAGACCGACGCCTGTGGCGGCCTGACCTGCGATGACGTTAGACGATGTCACAAACGGGTAGGTGCCGAAATCAATGTCCAGCAATGCGCCTTGTGCGCCTTCAAACAAGATACGTTTTCCAGCTTTACGCTTTTCGCCAAGAACCTTCCAAACCGGTGCTGCATATTCCAAAATGGCTGGTGCAATTTCTTTCAACTGCGCCACAAGCGCATCGCGGTCGATAGGATCAATGCCAAGGCCCTTACGCAGAGGGTCATGGTGCTGCAAAGCGCGGTCCACGCGGGCTTCCAGCGTGGCTGCGTCGGCAAGATCAGCGACGCGCACAGACCGACGGCCCACTTTATCCTCATAGGCCGGCCCGATGCCGCGCCCTGTCGTGCCGATTTTGGTGCCCTTCGACGACGCCTCTTCGCGGGCACGGTCCAATTCGCCGTGGATCGGCAAGATCAATGGCGTGTTTTCCGCAATCATCAGAGTTTGGGGCGTAATTTCAACGCCCTGTTCGCGAATCGTTTTGATTTCATTCAGCAAATGCCACGGATCAAGGACAACGCCGTTGCCGATGACCGACAGTTTCCCACCGCGCACGACACCGGACGGCAGCGCGTTCAGCTTATAAACCTTGCCATCAATGACCAGCGTGTGACCCGCGTTGTGTCCCCCTTGGAACCGCGCAATCACATCGGCGCGCTCTGACAGCCAATCGACAATTTTGCCTTTTCCTTCGTCACCCCATTGGGCACCGACAACAACAACATTCGCCATGGCTTTTCGTCCTTCATTCGCTGAGTCTTTGATCAAACCCGCGTCGGTATACCCACGCAAGGCGCAGGGCGAAACCAGAAATATGCCCGAAACCCACATTGGTCGCACCATCTGGACACACGGCGCCAGAACAGGCAGGTTCAGCAGACAGACGAATGGAGTGTTTTATGGGTTTTCTTTTGCGTTGGGTTTGCGCCTTTGTGTTGCTGGCTGCCACATATAACCCGACCCCGTACAACTATATTGCGTGGGTGTCCGAGAACGGCAGCGCCCAATTGTCCGTGGCCGTCTTGGCCGGACTGCTTTTGTTGGTCGGCTACATCATATACCTGCGCGCCACACTTCGATCGATCGGGGCTTTTGGCATGGGGTTGGTTCTGGCGCTGGTTGGTGCAATTTTATGGGTGCTTTATGATTTTGGGCTGCTCAATCTGGAGAATCCGGGATTGAACACCTGGCTGGGTCTGGTTGCCCTGTCCGTGGTTTTAGGAATCGGCCTGAGTTGGAGCCATGTGCGCCGCGCCCTGTCTGGTCAAGCTGATATGGACGACGTCGATGAGTAGAATTGCGAAACGCCCTGAAGATTTCACAAAATTTTACTATACCCAAGTCGCGAACGCCGAGGGTTGTGGGTGCGCGGAAAAAATCATCGACGTACATGAATTCAATAGGCTGGCGGGCACGGCGCGGCGCAAGCGCCGCTTGTGGCCACAAAAGGGCGCTTGGCAACGTTTTTTGTTTAAAGCGGGTCTGTTTTCGCGCGAATGACTGCCCGATTGGGGCTCTGCCCCAAACCCCGAGGTTTTATTGGCGAGATGAACAAGGGGCCGTTCCTAGTCCCCTAAGACTCGGCGGGTAACTTGACCGGCGCCCCGTGGGCCGTGGTTTGATAGGCCTGTGCCCAAGCGTTCCGCGTCGTTTCCACCTCAGCCGATGCTGCCGCCCCGGTCTGGTCGAGATATGTTTCAAGCGTTTCAAGCCACGCTTTGAAATAGTCATCCCCGCCGTTCAGGTTCTTGTTCACCCCATGCCGTTTTAACGTGGCCCCGAACCGGTCTGCCCAATCGGCCCAGACAAAATGCCCTGCTTCGTTCAGATGCACTGTCAGTGCAAACAGCTGGGCATGCCATGGGGTTTCAAATACGGGTTCCGGTTGCGTCATGCCGGCTCCAGATAGCTTTGCCAAAGATCCAAGACCACTTCATCTTTGGGGTGTTCGGGGTTTGCCCAAAGCTCTGATGCGGCGAAGGCCACGGCATACAGCGACTCTGCCCCGTCGCCCAAGCGATGGGCGCTGCTGTCAGGCAAGATATGTGTCCCATGTATCCGCACAATTCGCCCTACTGCCCCAGCGGCATACAGCGGCAACCGTGTGTGACCGCCGTCGACAAGCCGGTTGCCGGTTATCTTGCGCGTTCTCACTTGGTCCGCGGGTTTGAAAGCCACCGGAATGTCGCTTGGTCTGTCGGCGGGCCCGCCAGACGCAAGAACACCCGCCACGTTTTCCGCTTTCAGCCGTTTGTCAGTCAGCACGCTTTCGCCTTGGCCGATCCCTTCAGCGAGTTCAGCCCGGGTCACGACGCCTGTATCGACAAGCAAGCCTGCAAGTCCGGCCATCCACTTTTCATAGTAGGAAAACCGCGCATAATCTATGGGTGGCAAACATTCGCGGGCGTGTCTGCTGATGTCGATATTCCATTGCCCCAATCCACCCGCTGCCAGCGTCAGTGCCAACGCACGGGCATGCCAGTCTTCGTGGAAAACTGGGGCGTTCTCGGTCTCTGGGACAATGGCCCCATCCCCGAAGCGCCCCCCCATATCATGAACACGGGTCATGGCTGGCCTGCCAATCCAGTGCCGATCATGCTGTCGCGACTGATCAGCTCAACAAGCTCTGATTGCGTCAAATCTTCGGTGTTTGTGGGACGCATCGGAACAACCAGATACCGGACTTCGGCTGTGGAATCCCAAACACGTATGGATGTGTCTTCCGGTAAGGTAACTCCGAATTCTGCCAGAACCTTGCGCGGTTCGCGCACCGCGCGCGCGCGGTAAGCGTCTGATTTGTACCACCCCGGCGGAATGCCCAGCAGCGGCCACGGGTAGCAAGAACACAAAGTGCAAACGACCATATTATGCACATCTTTGGTGTTCTCGACAGCGACCATGTGTTCACCTTGCCGACCGTAAAACCCCAATTCGGAAACCACTTTTGTGGCATCTTCAAGCAAGGCTTCCCGAAAGGCGGGATCGGTCCAAGCCCGTGCCACAACTTCGGCACCGTTGCGCGGGCCGATCTTGGTTTCGTAGGTTTCGATGATCTCATCCAGCGCCGCAGGATCAATCAGACCCTTTTGAGTCAAGATCGTTTCCAGTGCCTTAACGCGCAAAGCGGGGTCAGAGGGCAACAATGCATGCGGGTGATCGTGGTCAGAATGGTCATGTGGCATGCCGCGACCATGGCGCGGTGCGGGCACGCTGTCCAGCCCAAGCCACACAAAAGAAGCACCCTTTGGCAATCGCCCACTTGCCCCATCGCGCAAACTTGCATAGATACCCCGCGAAGCGCTTAACCGAAGTCAGGTTCCTTATGGAAAACGTCGTCCTTATCATCCATCTTATCCTATCCTTGGGGTTGGTCGGCATCGTGCTGGTTCAACGCTCTGAAGGCGGCGGGCTTGGCATGGGCGGCGGCGGCGGTGGCAATATGTCGGGACGCCCACCTGCGTCACCGATGGCAAAGTTCACATGGATCTTGGCAGTCGGATTTATTATCACATCCGTCACCCTGACGATCATTGCTGCGCAAAATGCGTCTGGATCGTCTGTTGTAGACCGCTTGGGGGTCACACCTTCACAAGCCGGTGCAGAAGCACCCGCCCTTCCCGGTGTCGATGATCTGCTTCCACCCTCAGAAGGCGAAAACGCACCTTTGGTGCCATCCGCTGACTAAACCTATACCTTGAGGTCAGGCAAAAACCTGTAACACGATGTTGCGGTTTGCCTTGCCTCGCCCATCCGAATCCTGTTAGGCTTAAATCCCGTGATACTGCGAATTTCGCAGTGGATTGCGGCTGCCTATTCAGCCCACATCTTACGTTTGACGCACACGGGAGCGACCCTGCATATGGCACGATATATTTTCATCACCGGTGGTGTTGTATCCTCATTGGGCAAAGGACTGGCATCTGCCGCCTTGGGGGCTTTGCTGCAAGCCCGTGGATTTTCGGTACGTTTGCGCAAACTTGATCCTTACCTGAACGTTGATCCCGGCACGATGTCACCGTTTGAACATGGCGAAGTCTTTGTGACCGACGATGGGGCTGAGACCGACCTTGATCTGGGCCACTACGAACGCTTCACTGGTGTGCCTGCACAAAACACCGATTCCGTCAGTTCCGGGCGCATTTATTCCACGGTTCTCGAAAAGGAACGGCGCGGCGATTATCTGGGAAAAACCATCCAAGTCGTCCCCCACGTCACCAACCAAATCAAAGACTTCCTGAATGTTGGCGGTGATGATGTGGACTTTATGTTGTGCGAAATCGGCGGCACCGTTGGCGACATCGAAGGGCTGCCCTTCTTTGAAGCCATCCGTCAGTTTTCCCACGACAAACCGCGTGGGCAGTGTATCTTCATGCATCTGACGTTGCTGCCTTATCTTGCAGCATCCGGAGAATTGAAAACAAAGCCGACGCAGCACTCTGTCAAAGAATTGCAAAGCATTGGCATCGCACCGGATATTCTTGTGTGCCGCTCGGAACACCCGATCCCCGAAAAGGAGCGCGAGAAAATCGCGTTATTCTGCAACGTTCGCAAAGAATCCGTGGTGGCAGCCTATGATCTGCCGTCGATTTACGATGCGCCATTGGCGTACCATGCCCAAGGGTTGGATCAGGCTGTTCTGGATGCCTTCCAAATCTCGCCTGCGCCCAAACCGGACCTCAGCGTGTGGCGCGATGTGTCGGACCGCGTGAACAATCCGGAAGGCGAAGTGAACGTGGCGATTGTGGGCAAGTACACACAGTTGGAAGACGCCTACAAATCCATCAAAGAGGCGCTGACCCATGGTGGCATGGCCAACCGCGTAAAGGTCAACGTCGAATGGGTCGATGCCGAGGTGTTCGACAAATCGGACGACGTCGCCACCAAGCTGGAAGGTTTTCAAGCGATCCTTGTCCCTGGTGGCTTTGGCGAACGCGGCACCGAAGGCAAGATCAAAGCGGCGCAATTTGCCCGCGAACGCAATGTCCCCTATCTGGGCATCTGTCTGGGCATGCAAATGGCCGTTATTGAAGCTGCCCGAAATGTGGCGGGTATCAAGACTGCGGGCTCAGAAGAATTTGACCATGAATCAGGGAAAAAACGCTTTGAACCCGTGGTCTATCACCTGAAGGAATGGGTTCAGGGCAATGCCAAAGTCAGCCGCAAACTGGGCGACGACAAAGGTGGCACCATGCGCCTTGGTGCCTATGATGCGACGCTTATGGCCGGGTCTAAAGTGGCCGAAGTTTACGGAAAAACCGCCATCGACGAACGTCACCGCCACCGTTACGAAGTCGACATCGCCTACCGCGAACAGCTTGAAAAGGCCGGACTTCGTTTTTCGGGCATGTCTCCGGATGGCTCTTTGCCTGAAATCGTGGAATGGCCGGATCACCCATGGTTTATCGGCGTACAATTCCACCCCGAATTGAAATCCAAGCCCTTCGATCCACACCCCTTGTTCCGCGACTTTGTACGGGCCGCCAAGGATGTGTCACGGTTGGTCTAAACCGTCCCGCGGTTGTTCAATCGCCAGCCGGATAGAACGCGACACTCGCCAAACTGACTAAAATGGGTAAACTTGTTTGCATTTAACAAACGAGTTTTCCCATGTCCCTTTTTCAAACAAGCAGCCACCGTTACCAACAAGCCCCCGATCACAACGGATATGCTGCAATCAGCTCAAAGAAGCTGGCCTTTGTTGTTGGCCTTTTGGCCTTGTGTCTGCCCTTTGTGATGATTGTTGGTGCCCACTACCAAACATTCACTGGCCCTATTTCCGGCATTCCGCCTGCCTGCTTCCGAGATTCCATCAGCCACACCTACTATTCGCCATTTCTGGGCAGTATTTTTATCGGCACACTCGTGTTCATCGGGGGGTACTTGCTGGTCTATCAGGGCGAAGACGAAAAGGGCGCGGAAAAGCGGTTGTCCGGTCTGGCCGGGATCGCGGCCATCGGTGTCGCCCTGTTTCCCACAAGCGGTGATGGCTGTGACGATCCGACATTTCTGGCCCGCCCCATCATGGCCTTTTCGCAAGGCGCGGGCGACGCAACCGCCCTGCCGGATGTGGTGACGCCTTTTGCGCTTTTCTCGTTCGCAGACAGCTTGCATTACCTAAGCGCTGCGATACTCTTTGTGTTTCTCGCGTGGTTTGCCTTGTTTGTGTTCACCGCCGCAGATCCACATCAAAAAAACAGCGATGGCAGTCTGACCCAGACAAAACGCATCCGCAACGCGCTTTACTATGCCATGGGCGCTGTGATGATTGCATCTATTGGGGCGTTGGCCGTTAGTTTTGTGTTCAAACCGACGTGGTGGAACCTGTACAATGTCACCTTCTGGGTAGAAGCTGCTGCACTATGGGCGTTCGGGCTGTCGTGGATGGTCAAGGGCCGCTTTCTTGGCCGTTGGATCGGAGATTGATCACATGTTGAAACCTATCTTAAAAACAAGTGCCGTTCTTTTGGGGGCGGGGGCGTTGTATCTGACGCTTTGGCCCGTCCCTATTGATCCGCAGCCATGGGAAGCGCCGCAAAATCAAGGATACACAGGGGCGTTTTCCCCCAACACAGCCCTACACGCCATAGACCGCATTGCGCTGAACGGTGAATTTGGCCCCGAAGATGCGGCCATCGGTGTAGATGGCAGGCTTTATATGGCCAGCCATTCCGGTGCAATTCTGGCCTATGATCCTACAGACGGCACAGTCAGCGAATTTGCAAACACGGGCGGGTTGCCTTTGGGCATTTCGGCTACAGATGACGGGGTTTTGTACATCGCAGACGCCGCAAAAGGGTTGGTACAAGTGGATACGGCAGGCACTGTAACTGTGCTGACAAATACCGTCGACGGCACCCCTATCGACTACGCCGATGATTTGGATATTGCGCCTGACGGCTCCGTGTATTTCACCGATGCCTCCACAAAATTCGGGGCTGTGGCCAACGGCGGCACCTTTCCGGCATCTTTTCTGGATCTGATGGAACACGGCGGCCATGGCCGCGTGCTGCGCTATGACCCTGCAACAGGCCAGACCCGTGTGATCCTGGATGGCTTACAATTTGCAAACGGGCTGGCGATCAACGCCGCAGGGACACATTTTCTGTTGATCGAAACCGGCGCCTATGCCGTACGACGCGTGTCCCTTGACGGGGCATCCGTTGAAACCGTTTTGGAAAATACCCCAAGCTTTCCTGACAATATCAGCCGCGCCCCCGACGGCACATTCTGGATGGGGTTCGTCAGCCCCAGATCACAACAGGCAGACGATTTGGCCCCCAAGCCCTTCTTGCGCAAACTGGTGATGCGCCTGCCCGCCGCAATGCGCCCCAAGGCCACACGCTATGGATTGGTTGCACGGATCAGCGAAACCGGTGAGGTTCTGGAAACCCTACACGACCCGGATGGGGGCTTTGCATTTACAACGGGCGTGATCGAGGCCGCGGACGGGACTAAATACATCACCAGTTTGCGCGAAGACACTTTGGGGCGCTTGGCCGCCCCCTAACCGCATAAAAACCCAGTCCGCCACTGCGTTTTCCATTGCGCACGGCAGCTGCTTCGCCTCATATCGCCGACATGCTCAGTTACCAACATATCTACCACGCCGGAAATCTTGCGGATGTCCATAAACACAGCCTGATGGCTTGGATGCTGCGGTATCTAGCGGCCAAGGACAAACCGTTAAGCTACATTGAAACACATGCGGGGCGCGCATTGTACGATTTGACCGACGCGGAGGCTTTGAAGACCGCCGAAGCGGCTGCCGGTATTCAACGGCTGCGCCAAGCATTTGTGGATCATCCATACGGGGATGCGTTGTTGCAAATCGCCGAGACCTACGGAGAAAACGCCTATCCCGGATCGCCGTTGATCGCGTCCAGCCTGTTGCGTCCCACAGACAGCATTCATCTGTGCGAATTGCATCCAGCAGAACATGCGGCACTGGAGTTGAACATGTCGCCCTACCCTGCCACCTGCCACAAGGCGGATGGGTTTGCGATGGCGCATAGCCTGCTGCCACCCACCCCGAGGCGCGGTGTCATGCTGATTGACCCAAGTTATGAAATTAAAGCAGATTACGTCAGCATTCCCAAAGACTTGCGCAAATATGCACGTGCTTGGAATGTCGGCATCATCGCAATCTGGTATCCGGTTCTGGCCAACAACGCACAGGAGGGCATGGTCAATTTGCTACGTCAAACCTATCCCGATGCGCTGTGCCATGAGGTGCGATTTGCCCCCGCAAAACCCGGCCATGGCATGACCGGGTCCGGCATGTTCGTGCTAAACCCTCCTTATGGCGCGGCCGAAGAAGCAAAACGCATATCGAAGATATTCTCAAAGATTTAGAAAGGTCTGCCTCATGACTGCAAAAGGATATTGGATCGCGCATAACGTCGTGCACGATGTCGAAGCTTACGACAAGTATCGCGCCGCCAACGCCGCACCGCTCGCTGAATACGGCGCCAAATTTCTGGTACGCGGCGGCCAACAAGAGGTACGCGAAGGCACCTGGAACACACGCACCGTTGTCATTGAATTTCCCAGCTATGCCGACGCCGTGGCCTGCTATGAAAGTGACGGCTACCAATTGGCAAAGGCCATGCGCGTCGACGTCTCAGACGGCAATATGATCATCGTCGAAGGTTATTTGGGCTAAAGCCAACCTGTGGTATAAGGCAGGCATGTTACGCTTTGCCCTGCCTTTTGCCCTTTTTGCCGCGCCCGCATTTGCCTGTGAGACACCGGTTTGTCAGGTCGATCCAAATACGCTTGCCTTGCCCCGTGTCATCACGTTTGAAGATCAAAGCGCCACGATGGGTCCCGGTCATCTGATAAACGATCCATGGGTTCTGCCCGGCGTGGTTCTGGCAGAGCGTTTTGTTGGGCAAACGCTGGGCTACACAGGCGATTTCGACACAGTTCGCGGGCCTGCGAACAATCCGCTGACCCCTCAGGCAGGTCTGCCGGGCCAGACGATGTCACTGGTTATGATGAGCGGCAACAAGGTGCTAAACGGCTATGGCCGCGCAGCGTTTCCGTCCCGTGACGGTCAAGGCGAAGGGGCGATTTCCATCCTGTTTGATAAAGACCAAGCGGCGTTGGCTTTTGATATTCGCGGCGGTGAAGGCGGACGCGCCCGCGTGATGTTTCTGCGCCGTGATGGTTCGGTTATCACAACTTTGCGTGTCCAGCGGCTGCATGAGTATGCCGTTGGTTTTGAACGCAGCAATGGCGTCGTCGATATTGCAGGCGTCATCATAATGAACGATGACCCGCAGGGGTTGGCACTGGACAACCTGCGGTTTGGAAACATCAATATTTTGGGTTAACCATTGGCGCGGCCGGACAGTAAGGCTATGTCCGTTCGTATGTTTGGAGATTTCTTAAAAAGGCTGACACAGCCCGAGCCCGCCCCTTTGCCTGAAACCGATGCCCGACTTGCGCTGACTGCGCTGTTGATCCGGGTTGCCCGTTCGGATGGTCACTATGATGCCGCCGAACGCGCACGCGTCGAATCCATTGCCAAAATGCGTTATGATCTTGATCCGGCGGCCGTCGCAGCACTTTGCGAAAATGCGGAACAACTTGAAACCGAAGCCCCGGACACCGTTCGCTTTACCCGCGCAATCAAAGACGCTGTTGCCTACGATGAACGCCTGTCTGTGATCGAAGCACTATGGCAAGTCGCGTTGGCAGATGGCAGCCGGTCCGATGAAGAAGATGCGCTTTTGCGCCTTGTTGCCAACCTTTTGGGTGTCACGGATCGTGACAGTGCGCTGGCACGGCAAAGGGTTTCAGTTTGATCGCTTTTTTGGGCATGTATGACATGCCCTATGCCACCGCTGCGACAGACGCTTTGTGGCGAAACATCAGCGAAACACTGGGCGACGCCCCCAATGATCTGACGCGCGGCCGAGATGCTTGGGACATCTGGCAAAGCCCGGATCTACTGTTGGCCCAAACCTGTGGCCTGCCCTACCGCGCCCATTTGCACGCGAAGGTGCAGCTTGTCGGCACGCCGGATTACGCGATTGAAGGCTGCCCGCCGGGGTTTTACCGCAGCGTCATCGTGGTGCGCAAAAACGATGCCGCGCACGCGCTTTGCGATCTTGAACATCGCAGCATGGCGTATAACGAAGGGCTTTCGCAATCGGGGTGGGCAGCACCTGTGGCGCATTTCAAACAGGCTGGAATTGCCTTCGAAACCGGCCCTGCCACAGGGGGCCATGCGCTTTCCGCTCAGTCTGTCGCAAAGGGACATGCGGATTTCGCATCGCTGGACGCGCTGACATGGCGCATGTTGCATCGTCAGGATCCACAGCTTGTGAAGCAGTTGCGTGTTATCGACCAAACCGTCCCGACGCCGGGCCTGCCCTATATCACGTCGTGTTCAGCGGACGCTGATATGATCGCGCGTGCTGTTCAAGCCGGGATCAAAGCCACGACCCCCGAAGATTTGGGTCTTTTGCACCTCAAAGGGTTGGTTCATATCCCGAAGGCTGCGTACCTCGCGTTGGACATTCCAAAGTTGCCCTGACGGCAAGCGAAAGGTAAATTGCTGAAAAACCGTCGTTTTCAAGTTGCAAAGTAACACAATTTGCCGCCTTATATTTCATCGACAGACTCAGCAAAGATGCATCTCACATCGTGACAGACACAACCACACCCGTCATAGACATATCCGGCTTGCACAAAGCATACGGCGCCCTTGAGGTGCTTAAAGGCGTTGATATCACAGCGAAACGTGGCGACGTGGTGTCTTTGATCGGTTCCTCGGGGTCCGGCAAATCAACGCTGCTGCGATGCTGCAACCTTTTGGAAGACAGCCAGAAAGGCGAGATCGTCTTCAAAGGCGAACCCGTGTCCTGGAAGGGCCAGGGGCATGGGCGACGCCCCGCAGACAGCCGCCAAGTTTTGCGTATTCGCACCAACCTGTCGATGGTCTTTCAGCAGTTTAATCTTTGGTCGCACATGACAATTCTTCAAAATGTCATGGAAGCGCCGCTGACCGTATTGGGACGTGACAAGGCCGAAGTGGAAAAGTCCGCACGAGCGTATCTGGACAAGGTGGGCATTGGCGACAAATGCGACGTGTTTCCCGCACAGCTTTCGGGTGGGCAACAACAACGTGCGGCGATTGCACGCGCACTTTGCATGGAGCCCGAAGCTTTGCTGTTTGATGAGCCGACAAGTGCGCTGGATCCTGAGCTGGAACAAGAAGTTATCAAAGTGATCAAAGACTTGGCCGCAGAAGGCCGCACCATGATCATCGTCACACACGATATGAAACTGGCCGCTGATGTATCAGACCACGTGGTCTTTCTGCATCAAGGTCTTATTGAAGAACAAGGGGCGCCAAAGGCACTGTTTGGCGCACCCAAATCCGAACGCCTGCGCGGCTTTCTTTCATCCACCGCGCACTGACGTAAACTAAAAAACCAAAACGGGAGAATACGTATGAAAAAACTGATCTTGGGCACCGCCGCGCTGGCACTGACAGCTGGCATGGCATTCGCAGACGGCCACGGCAAAACCGTGCGCATGGGCACAGAGGGCGCCTACCCCCCCTACAACTTCATCAATGACGCAGGCGAAGTTGACGGCTTTGAGCGCGAATTGGGCGACGAGCTGTGCAAGCGCGCGGAACTGACCTGCGAATGGGTCACAAACGAGTGGGACAGCATCATCCCGAACCTCGTGTCTGGCAACTACGACACGATCATCGCGGGCATGTCCATCACAGCCGAGCGTGACGAAGTGATTGATTTCACACAAGGCTACACATTGCCTGACCCCTCCGCATACTTGGCAATGTCCGCAGACGCAGACATCAAAGGTGGCGTGATTGCGGCCCAAACAAACACCATTCAGGCGTCTTTCATCGCAGCGTCCGGTGCGACTTTGGTTGAATTTGCAACGCCAGAAGAAACAATCGCGGCCGTTGAAAACGGTGAAGCAGACGCTGTTCTGGCCGACAAAGCGTTCCTGACGCCGATCGCAGACGAAAAAGCGGATATGATGCTTTTGGCCCAAGAAGAAATGATCGGCGGCGGCGTCGGCATGGGTCTGCGTGAAAGCGACGGCGAATTGCGCGCCAAATTCGATGCGGCCATCGGCTCCATGAAAGAAGACGGCACCTTGAATGCTCTGTTGACCAAATGGGAAATCGGCGGTCAATTCTAAGACCTCAAACGGCGGGGGCTGGATGAATTTCAGCCCCCTCTTTCCTTTCTACAGCCGTCTCTTAGTTCTTTAATCGCGCCGCACCACGAGGCATTCCCATTTTTAGCTTTTGCACAGATCCAAGCCTCTTGCCTGATTGGCAATGGATGGCGTGTTACCTGACCACCGGCAAACATATGTCGATTTATTGGTCGGTGCTGACGGTTCTGTTGCTTCTTGCCATCACAGCCCCTGCAGCCCTTGCATTCGGCTTTGCCGGTGCCTCCGCCGCACGCAGCCGCTTGACTCCGCTGTCGTGGTTGGGCCGCGGATATATCGCCGTTGTGCGCGGCGTACCTGACATCGCGTTTTTCTTGTTTTTCGTGATCGCTCTTGATCAAATGATCGAATGGGCCCGCCACAAAATCAAATGCCCCGATTGGGATCAACCCATCCGTCAGGGCAGCGATTTTGTTGTTTGCCAAGCGGCCAAAATGCCGCTGGGGAACGCGCCGCAATGGGTTCATGAAAGTTATGGTTTTATGATCGCGGTGTTCACCTTTGCGATTGTTTTTGGTGCTTTTGCCGCAAATGTTCTGTTCGGTGCGATGCGCGCCGTGCCCAAGGCGCAGTTGGAAACCGCCGAAAGCTACGGCATGACGCCACGCCAAACGTTCTGGCGCATTTTGGTGCCACAGATGTGGGTCTATGCCCTGCCCGGTTTGTCAAACCTGTGGATGGTCCTGATCAAAGCCACCCCGTTGCTTTTCCTGCTGGGTATCGAAGACATCGTTTATTGGGCCCGCGAACTGGGTGGCAATAAAACTGCGCGGTTCACGGATTATCCGCACGGCGATTGGCGGATGTGGTATTTCCTTGCATTGCTGGTGTTTTATTTGGCCTTCACCAAAGTATCCGAAGTTATTTTGTCTCGGATCATGACCCGGTTGACCAAAGGCCAAGCCACATCTGGCGGTGAAGCCCAAAGGAAAGCGGCATGACCTGCTACGAGACCATTATGGCCTACGGGCTGCGTGCTGTAGGCTACGGAGAACGCCTGCTGCCGCGTGATGATTTTACGCTGTGCCAGCAGTTTACATTGATCGGGTCCGGCATGATCTGGAACGTGTACTTCGGCATTGTCGCCCTGATCGCGGGATTTGTCTTTGCAACGGCTTTGGCTGTCGGCAAGGCCTCTGGCAATATCTGGTTCCGCAAACCCGCAGAATGGTTCATCTTCTTGTTTCGCGGATCACCTTTGTTCATCCAGTTCTTTTTCGGGTACTTCCTGTTTTTGCAGCTAAAGACCGTATCCCCCTTCTTTGATGCGTTCACGGCCGCATGGCTGGGGGCTTTGATCGTCTTGTTTTGCAACACGGCTGCCTACTCGGGCGAGATTTTTTACGGCGCACTACAGTCCATCCCCAAAGGTGACGTTGAAGCCGCAGATGCCTATGGGCTATCGGGTTGGTCACGCTTCAAACGCGTGATCTGGCCCACCATGCTGCGTCTTGCGTGGCCTGCTTATACCAACGAAGCCATCTTTCTGTTTCACGCCACCACATTGGTCTTTTTCAGTGGTTTTCCGGCGTGGCAGCAACGCGGCGATGCCCTTTACTATGCAAGCTACTTTGCCGACAAGACCTTCAACCCGTTTATTCCCTATCCCATTCTGGCAATGTACTTCATTGTTCTGACGTTGATCGTGATTTCTATTTTTGGCGCGATCAACCGCCGTTTAAATCGTCATTTGCCGTCAAACGTACGCCCAAAACTACGCTTGCGCCCAAATCTTATCCGGTGAATCCGAGAATTTAGGACTGGAAGGCCCATGGACTTAGGACAATTTCAAACGTTTCGGGTCGCTGCATGTGATTTGAACGGACAGATGCGTGGCAAAGTGGTTCCTGGATCCTACGCTGAGAAACTGGAAAGCGGCGCGGTTCGTATGCCCTTGTCCGTGTTAAATCTGGACCTGTGGGGGGAAGACATCGAAGACAGCCCATTGGTCTTTGAAACCGGCGACGCAGACGGCGTTTTGCGTCCCACGGGCCGCGCACCGATGCCCGTGCCTTGGCTAGATGCGCAATCCGCTTTGGTGCCAATGTCGATGTACACCGATGAAGGGGCTGCTTTTGAAGGCGACCCGCGCCACGCATTGGCCCGTGTTTTAACCCGTTTCAAAGCGCGCGGCTGGACACCCATCGCCGCCACTGAAATGGAATTTACCCTTCTCGACGACAGCGGTGCGCATCCCCAAGCCCCCGTTAACCCGCGCAGTGGGCGTCCGCTGGATGGGTCTGCCATCTTGTCCATGTCCCAGATGGACGCTTTTGCGCCATTTTTTGACGATCTTTATGCGGGTGCCTTTGCGATGGGCATCCCTGCCGAAACCGCCATTTCCGAAGCGGGCGTCGGCCAGTTCGAAGTGACCATGCGCCATGGTCCAGCAATGGAGATGGCGGACAACGCCTGGGCCTTCAAAGCCTTGGTGCGGGGATTGGCGCGCAAACACGCAATGGCTGCCACCTTTATGGCGAAACCATATCCCGGCGATGCTGGCAATGGCATGCATGTGCATGTGTCGGTTGTGGATCAGGACGGCAACAACGTATTTGACAATGGCGGCCCAGACGGCACCGAAACCATGCGACAGGCCGTTGCCGGATGTTTGGCCGCAATGCCCGGCAGTTCGTTGATCTTTGCACCACACACCAATTCTTACGACCGGTTTGTCGCGGGGGCCCATGCGCCCACCGCTGCCGCTTGGGGCTATGAGAACCGCACCGTCGCTGTCCGTATTCCGGGCGGTCCAAACGCAGCGCGGCGTGTTGAACACCGCACCGCTGGCGGAGACATCAACCCCTATCTGTTGCTAAGCGCCGTGTTGGGTAGTGTTATGATTGGAATAGACGACCAGATGGTGCCTCCGGCCCCGGTTGTCGGCAATGCCTATGACGCAAATCTGCCGGGCCTTGCCACCAATTTATCAGATGCCATCGACGCCTTTGAAACGGACCCCTTCATGGCCCGCATCTTTCATCCGCAATTGATCGACAATCTGATCATGACCAAACGCCAAGAGTTGAAAAAGATGATGGATGTTCCGGCTGATCAGCGGTGGAAAGCTATGCTGGAACGGGTCTGACCCCATTGCCGCGGCATCCATCCATGCCTAGACTGCCAAAAACAAAGAGGTTTCTATGAAGATCGGTATTTTGCAAGCGGGCCATTTCGTTCCCGAATTGCAGCCAGAGCTGGGCGACTACGAAGCGCTTTACAGCACACTTCTGCAGGGTCACGGCTTCACATTCGAGACTTTCAGCGTTGTAGATATGCAGTTCCCGACAGGCCCGGATGACGCTGACGGATGGCTTATTTCCGGATCTAAACACGGGGCTTACGAAAGCCATCCCTTCATAGATCCGCTGGAAAATTTAATCCGCGCCATTCACGCCAGTGGCAAACCCATGATCGGGGTCTGTTTTGGCCACCAGATTATCGCCCAAGCCCTCGGCGGAGGCGTCGAAAAATTTGACGGCGGGTGGTCCGTTGGACGCGTAGAATATGACATCAACGGGCAAAAGCTTGCTTTGAATGCGTGGCATCAGGATCAGGTTGTGACCCCGCCCCCCGGATCGCGTACCGTTGGTCGCAGCGATTTTTGCGCCCATGCATCGCTTGTGTACGGCGACCAAATCTGGACAATCCAGCCCCATCCCGAATTTGAAAGCCCCGCCATCGAAGGTCTGATCCGCCTGAAAGGCGACGGCGTCGAAGAAGACCGACTGGCCCACGCCACATCGCAACTGGACGCGGCCAACAACAACGCCACAATGGGTCAATACATGGCCGAATTTTTCAAGAAAGAGAGGGCCTGATGGCCTCCGACTGGATTTCCAAACTTCCCGCTCCTGCCAAAGAGTATTTGAATGGCAGGACTTTGGACGAGGTGGAATGCATCATTTCAGACCTGCCCGGCATTGCGCGCGGCAAAGCAGTTCCTGCAAAGAAATTCGCACGTCAAGATTACTTTCATTTGCCAGACAGCATCTTTTATCAAACAATCACAGGAGGTTGGGGTGAAGCTGCGGGTGAAGAAGGGTTCACTGAAAAGGACATGATCTTAAAGCCGGACATGGCCACAACAACCGCGGCCCCATGGACCGGGGACTGGACTTTGCAGGTCATCCACGACGCGTACGACCGCAAAGGCAACCCCGTTGGGTTTAGTCCGCGCAATGTATTGAAACGTGTTGTGCAGCTTTATCGTGACCAAGGGTGGGAACCTGTTGTCGCCCCTGAAATGGAGTTCTTTCTGGTTGCGCGCAACATTGATCCCGCCAAACAGATTGAACCAATGATGGGGCGTTCGGGCCGTCCGGCCGCGGCGCGTCAGGCCTATTCGATGACGGCTGTGGATGAATTTGGTCCTGTGATTGATGACATCTATGACTTTGCCGAAGCGCAGGGCTTTGAGATTGACGGCATCACACAGGAAGGCGGCGCAGGGCAGTTGGAAATCAATTTGCTGCATGGAGACCCCGTAAAGCTTGCCGACGAGGTGTTTTATTTCAAACGTCTGATCCGCGAAGCCGCATTGCGTCACAATTGCTTTGCCACCTTCATGGCGAAACCGATCAAAGATGAACCCGGTTCAGCCATGCACATCCATCATTCCATTCTGGACATCGAAACGGGGCAAAACATCTTTTCCGGGCCGCAAGGCGGAGAAACTGATGCGTTTTTCCATTACATTGCAGGTCTGCAAAACCATATGCCAAACGCGCTGGCTGTTATGGCGCCTTACGTGAACAGCTATCGCCGCTACGTCAAAGATCACGCGGCCCCCATCAACCTTGAATGGGGCCGTGACAATCGCACCACCGGCATTCGTATTCCGCTGTCAGACCCCAATGCGCGTCGCGTTGAAAACCGCTTGGCTGGCATGGATTGCAACCCGTATCTGGGCATCGCTGCATCATTGGCCTGTGGGTATTTGGGCCTTATGGAAGAACGTCGCCCCGACAAGCAATTCAAAGGCGACGCCTATGACGGCGAAGGTGACATTCCGCGTACTTTGGGTGAAGCTTTGGACGTTTTTGATGAAGCGACCGATTTACACGAGGTTCTGGGCACAGAATTTGCCCGCGTGTATTCCATCGTGAAGCGAGCCGAGTATGATGAGTTCTTACAAGAAATCTCTCCTTGGGAACGTGAGCATCTTTTGATCAATGTCTAGGTGTTTTCTGGCTTGGGACCCTCCGGGGGAGGTTTATTAAGCAAGGTGAAGCGGACCCGGGGGGTGCCATGCAGTTGATTTATTCCAATGACCGGCGCGGGGCCTACCCTGACAGTTGGTACGCGGCGACAACCACGCCCTTGCAGCCCTTTGCCCCATTGAAAGGTTCTGCGACAGCGGATGTTTGTGTCGTCGGCGCTGGATACACAGGCCTTTCAACTGCTTTGCACTTGGCCCAAGCTGGGCGCGATGTTGTTTTGATCGATGCGCAACGCGTAGGTTTTGGCGCCTCTGGGCGCAATGGCGGGCAGTTGGGCACAGGGCAGCGTGTAGACCAAAAGGGTCTTGAGGCACTGGTCGGCCGCGATGACGCCAAACATTTGTGGGGCATGGGCCTGGATGCCGTCGCCCTGTGTCTGGATCTGATCAAGGATCATTCCATCGATGCCCACGTCAAACCAGGCGTGGCTTGGAGCGGGTCCAGCCAAGCCGATGTGGACGATTTACATCGGTACGCAGATCATATGGACACGCATTACGCCTATTCTTTGGAACGTTTTGATGCACAGGGTTTCGCCCAGATTTGCCCCTCGCCCGACTACAAGGGCGGGATTTTGGATATGGGCAGTTACCACCTGCATCCTTTGGCATTCGCGCTGGGTCTGGCCCGCGCTTGCGTTGCAGCCGGAGTGCGCATTTTCGAAGGTACGCACGCGCAGTCAATTGAACATGGCACACCAGCTACAGTGCGCACCGATGCAGGACGTATCACCGCCACGCATGTGGTTCTGGCAGGCAACGGGTATTTGGGGGATTTGGACCGCAAAGTTGCCAGTCGCGTGATGCCCATCAATAATTTCATAGCAGCCACCGCCCCTTTGGGTGACGAAGCAGTACGTGTTCTAGCGCGTGATGTTGCCGTCGCCGACAGTCGGTTTGTGGTCAACTATTTCCGCCTCAGCCATGATCGCCGGCTTTTGTTTGGCGGAGGTGAAAGCTATGGCTACCGTTTTCCCAAAGACATCGCGGCCAAAGTGCGTGGGCCAATGACACAAGTGTTCCCTCACTTGAAAGACATTCCCATCGACTATGCGTGGGGCGGCACATTGGCCATCACGATGAAACGGTTGCCATTTTTGTACCGAGCAGCCCCCAATGTTTTAAGTGCAGGCGGGTATTCGGGACACGGGTTGGGGAATGCTGTGCAAGCAGGACAATTGATGGCGCAGGCCGTTGAAGGACAAACAGACGGCTTTGATGCGATGGCTGCGATTCCATCGACACCCTTTCCTGGAGGTGGTGCAATGCGCACACCTTTGCTGGCCCTTGCGATGACCTGGTACGCTTTGAGGGACCGTTTGGGGATCTAGGGACCGCGCCAAAACGCCACGCGTGTTAAAACAATTTGGAAAAGCTTTCCTTGTGTATTAAGCATCATCAAAGATGCACATAAGGAATATGAAATATGACTTTGCCAAATATGCATGATGCTGATTCAATCCCAGCCGCCGCACGCACAGAAATTGACCGTTTGCTGCAAAGTGGCGACCTATTCCGCTATACAGCAGCACAGGGTGCTCCGGTTTCTTTGCTTGAAGCTGAATTCGCTCAAATGATGGGCAGTCAGTATGCGCTGGCTGTGTCGTCATGTTCTGCCGCATTGTTTTTATCGCTCAAGGCGCTTGATCTGCCCCGCGACGCCCGGGTTTTGATCCCTGGCTTTACATTTGCCGCTGTGCCCTCTGCCGTCATGCATGCCGACTGCCTGCCAGTGCTGTGTGAAGTGGGCGACGACTACCGCGTTGATTTAAAAGACTTTGAGGCCAAGCTACCCACAGTCAAAGCTGTCATTATCAGCCACATGCGGGGTCATACATCCGATATGGATGCTATCATGGCGCTTTGTGACGCGGCCGACATTCCGGTGATAGAAGATGCAGCGCACAGCTTGGGCACCCTTTGGAATGGCCGCAAAATCGGGACGATCGGCAAAGTTGGTTGCTTTTCCTTTCAGTCCTACAAGATGATTAATGCAGGCGAAGGCGGCATCTTGATCACGGATGACGCAAACCTTGTGGCACGTGCGATTATCATGTCGGGCGCATACGAGCATAACTGGAAAAAACACCCGGTGCTGCAGGATGCCTTTGCCACATGGCAAAACAAGTTGCCGCTGTATAACTTGCGTCTGTCCAATTTGTCAGCAGCCGTGATCCGGCCGCAACTTCCCGCGTTAGGACAGCGTGTTGCAGACGGACGACGCAACCATGACTATCTGGCTGAGATCCTTGAACAATCGCCGCATATCACCGTGCCAAACCCTTTGCCCGGCGAGGAACGCGCGCCTGACTCTATTCAGTTCAATCTGATAGGCATGGATGATACGCAGGCGTATGGATTTGCAGAAGTGGCAGCGCAAGCAGGCGTCAAAGTACAAATTTTCGGCTTATCTGACGACAACGCACGGGCGTTTTGGAATTGGCAGTTCATTCCCGACCTGCCAAAATTGCCGCAGACCAAGCGCATGTTAATGCGGGCGTGTGACGTACGTCTGCCTGTGCGTTTGACCCAATCCGAATTGGATGAAGTGGCAAGCGTCTTGTTGCAAGCGATTTCTGAAAGTGTTGACTCACCAAGAGCTTACGGCACTTGATGTATCAATTTTGAGGTCCGCAATAGGGGGCAGTAAGGTGGGTTTAAACCCACCCTTCCCTTGGTCAAATTCAAGACAGCTTTGACAGCTTTTCCTGCAAATCCGCCAACTGCTTCTTGATCGCATCCAGATCCTCGGTATCGCCAGACGGCTGCGATGGCGTTTCATTTTGCGTATCTGCAGTGCCACCTGCCCAACCGGGTGTTCCAATGCCGCCAGTCATGGCTTTCATGAACGCTTCTTGCTGCGCTTGCATCATGTCGAAACCGGGCACTTTGGACATCGGATTCATGGCAGACATATTGTTCATCATCTTGCTTTGCCCATCCCGCAGCATGTCAAAAGACGCTTGCAGGAATTGAGGCACGACCGATGCACCACCGCCCATATAGCTGCGGACAAGATCGTTCAAAACATCTACGGGCAATACGCTTTCACCACGGCTCTCGTGTTCTGCGATAATCTGAAGCAGATACTGGCGGGTCAAATCATCACCAGATTTCAAATCAACGATTTTGACTTCGCGCCCGTCGCGGATAAATCCTGCGATATCTTCCAGTGTCACGTAATCACTTGTTTCGGTGTTATACAGCCGACGGCTGGCGTAACGCTTGATCAACAATGGTGTTTGAGTGGCTGCCACAAAAATTCTCCCCGAACGCGTGCTGCGCTGCACCCATAAATAGTGCTGCAACGCAGCTTAGGCAGATCATTGGCGAAAGGAAAGGGTATTGCGCATACGCTACCGTATGTCTTTTCGCAAAGCGATGCGCATCGCATCCTTTAGTGGCGTTGGCGTGAACCCGGGCAAAGCTTGCAACAGTTTTCGCCCGTCCATCACGTGGGGCACATTCCAAAGATAGCGCAGTTCTGCCAACTCTCGCATTGTTGGATTAACCAACCCCATCACTTTGATCAGTTTCCAAGGCACTCCAACCACCTTTTGTGGGCGATTTGCTTCGACGGCGATCGCATCGGCCAATTGCTGGCCTGTCAAACTGTACCCGTCAAATCCGAACTCTTCAAATGCGTGAAAAGCGTCGCGTTGTTCACATAGCAGAACAGTTGCCGCAGCGACATCCGGCAAAAACGCCCAAGGATGCAAAGCATCCAACACGCCCGGATAGCTTGTGCGCCCTTTGTGCGCATTTTTGGCAATCTGCACGTCAAACCAATTGCCCGATTGTTCCGTATCAATATAGTCGCCCGCCCGCACCACAATGGTACGCACCCCGGAAGCGCGATAGGCATTTTCCATGTCCACTCGCATGTGCCCCTTTCGTGCGGTCGGACGCCACGCCGTGTCTTCACGTAACACAGGCGGGCACCCTGCCCCGTAGTTATAAAGATTGCCTGGAATGACCACGGTGGCGCCTGCCTTCTTTGCGGCCTTTATTACGGCGTTTGTGATCGAAGGCAGCGTAGCGGCCCAGTCTTCATAGGGTGGGTTGACCGCGTTGATGATCAGGTCGCACCCCGCACAGGCCGCATTCAGGGCCGCTTCGTCCATCACGTCACCGGTTATCCGCTTCACGCCTGCTTCCGCTATGCCGGTCCAATTGCGCCCAAATGCCCGCACCTGCCAGCCGCTGGCCTGAAATGCCGTCACAGCAGAGCGCCCAAAACGCCCTTTTGCCCCAAGAACCACGACTTGTTTCATTTGTTTTCTCCCGAAATGGTGTTTCAATGAAGACTGGATAACCCACCGCAATTTGAATATCATTTGGGGAAATTCGGATTATATCATTCAAAAATGGATGCGTAGACTATGGACTGGTCCTTGTTACAATCTTTCGCGGCTGTTGCGCAGCATGGTTCATTGACAGCAGCGGCACAGGCCACTGGCGCCACGCAACCCACATTAAGCAGACATATTTCCGTTCTTGAACAACAACTTGGCACCCGACTGTTTGAACGCAGCAAAACCGGTGTCACCCTTACTGACCCCGGTTTCCGTTTGGTCGAGCATGCAAGGGACATGGCGGATGCCGCCCATAAATTGACAATGGCGCATGAAGGTCAAAACGATGGCCTGACTGGCACGGTGCGCATCACTGCCAGCCAGATCATGGCCACGTACATTCTGCCGGATCTGGTGACAGCCCTGCATCTGAAACACCCTGAAATCGCGTTTGAAATCGTCGCATCGGACGAAACAAACAACTTGTCGCGACGCGAAGCCGATATCGCTGTCCGCATGTACCGCCCCACGCAAAACGATGTGGTGGCGCAGCATGTGGGCGATATGTTGATCGGGGCCTATGCCACCCCTGCCTATATCCAGCGCAATGGCGGACTGGCTGAACCGCAAGATCTGCTGCATCATTCTTTGGTCGGGTATGATCGCAGCACCCAGATCTTGGACGGTTTGCGCGAAAGAGGCATCGAAGCCACGCGCGATCACTTCAAATTCCGGTCCGACGATCAGGTTGTATGTTGGCAAATGGTGCGTGCGGGGTTTGGCGTCGGGTTTAACCAAATTGCCATAGGTGACGCCGACACAACGGTCATCAATCTGATACCATCGCAAAATGTGGCCTCTATCCCCGTCTGGCTGACAGCGCATCCAGAGGTGCGCAACACGGCCCGTATTCGCAAGGTTGTCGACGGGCTTCGGGACGGCTTGAAGTCAGTGATCCAAATGCAAAAGGCGGACCCTTAAAAAGGATCCGCCCATTTGTTCGCGCGTGTCAGGGAGGAGACGTGCGCGAAAACTCTTTACACTAAGCTTGTGACGCTTATTTCGCTGCGGCTTTTTTCGCGGCTGTTGTCACGTCTTTTGTCGCTTTGTTGACTGCAGCTGTTGCATCTTCGGAGATGTCTTTGCCTGCGGCCATCATCAGCTCAACTGTTTCCATCTGAACTTTTTTGGCGATTTCAGCGAAAGCGGCCATGTTTTCAGCAGCAACTTCGGCAGAAGCAGACGCGAAGTCTGTCATCGCTTTTGCATAATCGGCTGGCTCGGATTTTGCTTTGGACATGTCGGACAGTTTTGCCAACGTGTCTTGTGTCCATTTGCTGGAAACTTCAGCGGATTTTTCAGCAGCTGTCAGAGCAACTGTAGACAGTTTTTCGTTCAGGGACGCTGTTGTTTTGAACGCGTCATCCATTGCTGTCATGTCGACAGGGAAAGAACCCATAACGTCTTTGAACATCGCTGTCATGTCTTGTGTCTTAGCCATTGTCATAATTCCTTTTGCATTGTGAGACCCCGTTTCAGAGCATCTCGTTTCGCTTCTGTAGAAAGTTATAGATGCTGCAGCGCGGCATTGCAATGTTTTTCTGCGTTGCAGCGCAATTTTTCTGCAACCGCATAAATCCGAAATAAATCGTTTATATACAATAGATTATCGAGCACCTTGACGAAATTCACACGAGCAAAGCACAGAAATCTTCAACAATTTCCGCACTTACCGAAGCGAAATGCTGCAATGCAGCAATATAGAATCAAGCCTGCTGAAGGTATTTCTGAAATTCGGCGCGCTGCGGATAATCATTTGCGAAATTGCCGCTGTTTAGCTGAAAGGTCTGTCCCGGCACCGAAACCAAACCGTCTTTTGCCACCTGCGCGGCGCAAAAGAACGACAGCCCCGGTTTCTTGAGCGTCCACTGCAAAAAACCTCCGCCCATCGGGTATTGCTGGCTGGGCGACATGTCTGTGTTGTGCCGGATGTCCGGCATAATCTTGACCAGACGTTGTGGCCCTTTGACCTGAATATTTTGCAGCGCCGCTTGTTGCATTGCCGCATATCCATCAGCCCCGCGTGCCCCCATGATCCCGTCATGGATGCGCGTACGCTCTTTGTCTTTCTTGTCGGTGTCTGCGGGCAGCCCCTCGCGTCCGCCGGATCGCAGGGTCGTGCCGGAAAATTCAAAATCGCTGGCTTGTGGACGCCGGTTTAGAACCAGTATTTTGTATCCTCCCGACAATCGTCCCAGATGAAAGCCAAGATTGGCTTCCGTTCTGCGCGCATCGGCCAAGATGATGGCGTTCAACTGCGTGATATCCCCTGAAATGGGAGATGTCATTTGACCCAACACGATATTCATCACTTTACCTCCGACAGCATTGCAGTGAACGTGGCGTACCAAAAGCGCTGTGGCAAGGCCGCAAAGCTGATCTATTGCGGCGCTTTACCAACAACGTAGGTCCCGGGCGCGTCACACAGAACAGGATGAGAGGCATCACCGGGAACACGTGCTGCGACTTGTTTGCCGGATCGTTTTTTCAACCAGCTTTCCCAACGCGGCCACCATGATCCTTCATGAAAATCGGCGCCTTCCAGCCAGTCTTCGTGGCCAAGCCCCATGTCATCGTTTGTGTAGTGGCCATATTTCTTTTTGGACGGCGGGTTAACGATACCTGCGATATGCCCCGATTGGGTCATGATAAAGGTCTTGTTCTTGGCCCCCATCTTTTGCACGCCACGGTAACTGTCTTTCCACGGGGCAATGTGATCGGTTTCACAGGCGACAGCACACAAAGGCACATCCACTTCATCCAATACCAGATGATGCCCCATCAGATCGTATCCTGTGGTCGCCAATTCGTTGCGCTGACACAAGCCGCGCAGATACTGCCGCGCCATCTTGCCCGGTAGGTTCGCGCCATCCCCGTTCCAATACAGCAAATCGAAAGCTGGCGGAGTTTCCCCAAGCATGTAGCTTTTGATTGCAGGCGTGTAGACCAGATCATTGGAGCGCAAAAACGAAAATGTACGCGCCATAATAACGGACGGCAGCATGCCCTTGTCGTCGATCTCTGCTTCGATGCCGTCAATGAAATCATCCGTCAGGAAGGGCGTGAATTCGCCTTGGTCTCCGAAATCTGTCAGGGCTGTGAAGAATGTGGCCGATTTGATCGATGTGTCGCCCTGTTGCTTCATATAGGACAAAGTCAAAGATAACGTCGTGCCAGCGATGCAATATCCGATTGCGTTCACCTGATCTTCGCCAGTAATTGATTTGACTTCGCGCACCGCGGCCAGATAGCCATCGACAATATAGTCTTCCATGCCGACGTCCGCGTAGGTTGCGTCCGGATTGACCCAAGACACAATAAACAACGTGTAGCCCTGATCGGTGACCCATTTTACAAAACTGTTTTGCTCTTTCAGGTCGAGGATATAGTATTTGTTGATCCAGGGCGGGAAGCAGATCACAGGCGTGGCATGCACAGTGTCCGTGGTCGGGCTGAATTGGATCAGCTCCATCATGCGATTGCGGTAGACGACCTTACCGGGTGTTGTCGCGATGTTGCCCCCAAGTTCAAACGCGCTTTCGTCCGCCAGACGCACCACCATCTCGCCATTGTTGGCCTCAAGATCCGACACGAGGTTTTCCAACCCTGTCACAAGGCTTTGCCCTTCGGTGGCCACTGCCTTTTCCAATGCGTCCGGATTGGTGGCCAAAAAGTTGGTGGGGCTCATCATGTCGACGATCTGACGGCTGAAATAGGCCAGACGCTGCTTTTCCAATGGTTCCATGTCGGTGACATCATCAACTGCTTGCTCAAGGGCTGCGGCGTTCAGTTGATACTGTCGTTTGACATAGTTGAAATATGGATGCGTGTCCCAAAGCGGATTGGCAAAGCGGCGATCCTTCGGGCCAGCGTCTGGGACGTGAGGCGCTTCCAGCTTCCCTTTGGCGAGGGTTTGTTGAGCTTCGACAAAATGCTGCACCGTCTTGGACCAGTAATCCAATTGGTGCTCGAGTACCTTTGCGGGGTTTTGCACGGCCTCGGACCAATAGGCTGTCGCGGCCTGCCCAAACAAGGATTGGTCCGGGCCATCCAGGCTTTTCTGGTGCCCCGCACGGTTCTTCATGACATGGGTCAGACGCGCCGATAAATCTTCTACTTTACGTAGATTTTCGTTCATTTTCTCGAGGTTTTGTCCAGAGAACTCCGTATTGGCGGTGTCTTTGGTTGTCATATTAACTTTTCCCTCGTATCTTCGCACTTGCAGCATTTGTGTTCAAATGCAGCATTTATAGTTTGGTTGCTAAGGGACATAACGACGCAAAGTCGCCCCAAAGGCAGTAAATACAGGAGTTACCGATGCGGTACATGGCCACTTACGATCTGATGGAGACCATCAGAAATACGAATCAGTGGCTTGGCGCATCTGCTGCTGCTCTTGGAGCATACCCCGCAATGTCACTGTTCCCAAACCCTGCGATGGAATGGATGCGGGCGTGGGGCGAAGTGACGGAACGTACTTTCCAGCGCATGGTCGTAAAGCCCGACTGGAACATCCCCACGATTGTCGGTGCGTCCGGCAAGGACCGCATTATTACTGTCGAAAAAGAGATCGAAGGCGCATTTGGCGATTTGATCCATTTTAAGGTGGCAAAGCGTACATCCAAAAAGCCACGCGTCTTGCTGGTGGCGCCAATGTCGGGTCACTACGCAACGCTGCTGCGGTCAACAGTGCATTCTTTGCTGCCCGATTGCGAACTTTACGTCACCGACTGGCACAACGCACGCGACATCCCTGTGAGTGCAGGCAAATTCGACGTTGAAGATTATACAATGTATCTGGTCGATTACCTGCGCCACCTTGGTCCGGACACACATGTTATTGCAGTGTGCCAACCTGCCCCGCTGACATTGGCCGCGACGGCCTATTTGGCTGAAGATGAACCTGACGCACAGCCAAAGTCCCTGACCTTGATCGGTGGACCGATCGACCCCGATGCAAATGCGACCGATGTTACGGATTTCGGGCACCGCGTCACGATGGGCCAGCTGGAAGAAATGATGATCCAACGGGTGGGCTTTAAGTACCCCGGCGTGGGACGCATGGTGTACCCGGGCCTTTTGCAGCTGTCTTCATTCATGTCGATGAACTCGGAAAAACACTCAAAAGCGTTTTCTGACCAGATTGCCCGTGCCGCGCGTGGCGATGCATCCGAGCACGACAAACACAACAACTTTTATGATGAATATCTGGCAGTCATGGACATGACCGCCGAATTTTACCTGTCCACCGTTGAACGCATTTTCAAAAATGGCGAAATCGCGAAGAACGAATTTGTGGTCAACGGTAAGAAAATCGACATCGGTAAAATCACCACCGTTGCGGTGAAAACAGTCGAGGGCGGCAATGACGACATTTCCGCGCCTGGCCAATGCATCGCTGCGCTGGATCTGTGCACGGGATTGCCCGACGCCAAAAAGGCAAGCCACGTTGAACCCGGTGCAGGCCATTACGGTATTTTTGCAGGTAGCGGCTGGCGCAACAATATCCGTCCCTTGGTGATGGACTTTATCCACGCAAATGGCGGCGTCGCCAAAAAGCCGGTCAAGAAACCCGCCAATAAAAACGCGGCCGCATAAAGGCTTGGTGGGTCTGGACCCACCTTACCTGCTTTTCGGGTGGGATGTGTAAGAGTTGCTCCGTTGATTGGGGCTCTGCCCCGGCGCTATGCGCCTCCCCGGAATATTTTTGGCGAAAAGAATGCCTGCACGGGGGCGGTTACCGCAGCACCAACGGCATCGCCATCCATTTGCGAAGGGCTGCCGTTGTTTGGTCCGGGCACTCAAGTGTTGGCAGGTGTCCGGCGTCTTCGATCACTTCGAGTTCCGCATAGGGTATCAATTCCGCCATAAACGTGTGGCGTTTGATCGGGCACAACGCATCATGTGCCCCACACAGGATCATTGTCGGCACTTTGCATTTGCGCAATGTGCCCTGCTGATCCCGCCGGCGTTGAAGTGCCCTTGATTGCCGCACAAAAACCTCTGCGCCAAGCGTCATGGCCATATCCATCACCAAGTCTAGCACTTCGTGTCGGTAAGGTCCGGGCGCCAGATAGTTTGGTTTCATTTCTTCCCGCATCACCTGTTCAAGCCGCCCTGTGCGGGCGCCGATAATCTGTGGTTCCCGCGCCGCAGCGACAACGGGTGTTTCCGCCAGTGGATTCGTATCCATCAAAGCCAGCCGCGTGATACGGTCGGGGGCGCGGCGCAATATTTCCATTGCGACAATCCCGCCCATGCTTAGCCCTGCCAACGCGAACCGCGCAGGCAATTCATCCAACAGCCCAGAGGCGATTTCCTCGATGCGTTCGCCGCGTGTTACAGGGGCCACCGTCACCGTCATATCCGCAGAAAGCTCGGCGATTTGTGGCCCGAACAGCCGCGCGTCGCACATCATGCCGGGAAGAAGAACCAGAGGTTCAGCCATTCTGCCTGCCTTTTGAGTTGGAATCGTTGCCGGTTTTATCCGCGCATCCGTTTGATTGCACTTTCGCGCACTTTGGCCCGAAGCTGCACTTTGTGCAAGCGGCCCAAAGCGCTTTTCAGCGCGTTGCAGTGGGGTAGCTGATCCCCCGAAACTTTGGAAAATCCGAATACCGCATGGCCCGGGTCTTTGGGTCTTCTTCTGGCCTTTGCCCGGCCCGCAACAACGTCCCGCGCGGCGCGATATAGCTAGAAATCGTCACCAAAGGTGTCTTGCGCCAAACCAGATTGAACGCGGCGAGTTTTGGAAAAAACCACATGTCCGAATAGGGCAAGTGATCGTGGATCCACCATGCCAGATCACGCCAGTCGCGGCCCTTGTCGTACTGATCCGCAAACCACGGCACCACGATGGACGCCCCCGCAATAGCGTCTGCGCCGTCCGCACGGTCCCAGATGTGACATTCCAAAGGATTGTCATTGCGTGCACAATTCAATTTGTTCTGATTGCCAAAGGCATTCAAAGCTGGCGCACGGTAGCCTGAGCGGATCGCGATCCGTCCAAAGGTCTCTTCCAATGGATCAAGCAATTGCGTGCAAAACGCAGTTCCGTTTTCCACAGTCAGATCAGGGTTCTCGGGGATGTTGGGCACACCGTGAAACGCACTGATTTCCGACATCAAAAAGTCGCGCATATAGAAGTGTTTGGACAAGCGCACACGTCCGAGTGTTTCCAAGCTCCACATGCTGCGCGGTTGCCGCATCAGCCGTGCCCGTTCCAGCAAAACGCACCATTTGCGGCCAAGGGACTGAACGGGTTGTGGGCGACTTCCCAGATATTTCCCTCAGGATCAGCGAAATAGCCGTGATGCCCGCCCCAGAATACGTCTTGGGCGGCTTTAACTACTTTGCCACCGGCCGCTTCAGCCGCGCCGAGTATAGGGGCCACATCGGCCTTTTCGCGTACATTGTAGCCAAAGGTCGATGCCCCGCGCCCCAAATCTTCAAGGGCGAGCCCCAAGTCGTCTGCCAAAGCCTGCATTGGGTACAAACCCAATGTTTGCCCGATCAGATCAAAAGCAACCACACCGTCTTGGGTGTCCACCCGCGACCATCCCAGTGCAGTGTAAAAGTCCGCCATCAAACCGATGTCCGACACACCCAGCGTGATCAAGCTGATGCGTTGCTCCATCATTGCAAGCCGCCGATCCAGTTCAAAAGTGTCGTTGTGGCTGCTGCCGTCATGGCGGGTGACATGATGTCGCCTGCAATCACATGGCCCATCGGATCGACACCTGCCCCCAACACAGGGCGTTCGACCGTGACAGGTCCCCCCCAGTTTTCGACAATCTTGTCGGTCTCGGAAGCAATCACCACCTGATCTTCTGCTGCGTAGAAGAACAACGCAGGTATAGCCACATCCTTGTAATCACGCCCAACGGCTTCCTGAACGGCGGCGGCCATAGGCACTGCGGCGACGGTTGGGTAGGTTGTGGTCCATTCACGGCCTTGCCCGTCGTTCAAGGGTGTGAAGCTGCGTGTTTTTCCGGCAACCACAGGCCCCCAAACGCGCACACCGGGCATGGTCAAAAGCGCGGCGGCAGGATTGTTCACCCCGAAGTTGGGCGCAACGAAAGCAACCCCCGCGACCTGTTGTTGAAGTTCGGGGTGCGTCATGGCCAAGGCCGCCAAAGTGCCGCCGGTCGAAGTGGTCAAGACGATGATTTTGTCACCAATTTTCCGCGCAATGGCCAAGGCCTCAACGGTATCACGCATCCATCCGTTCACGGTGCCTTCACCCATGGCATCTGCTGTGCGGCCATGCCCCTGAAAGCGTGTGTAAACAAGATTGGCCCCTAAATTGGTTGCAACAGCATCAGGCACCGGGCGGATTTCCTGCGAAGACGCAGAGAACCCATGCAAATACACAAGCACATAGTCCGTTTTCGCCCTTTGCGAACCTGCCCACACAACGCGTTTTTCGCTGTCGGGGCGAATGTCATCAAAGCGTGCTTCTTGTGTGGCAAGATAGGCATCAACGCCGTCTTCCAGTTGTGTTTCGTCAAAGTCTGTCGCGTAATCAACGGGTTCATAGGGTCCGAACACCCACATCGCAAAACCCAAAGCCACAAGCGTTAGGACAAAGCGGATAAAAAACCGACCTATCAATTTCATGGATTCATGACCTCCAAAACAGCATTTTCCAAAAGTTTCAAACACGTACCATCGGAAAACCGGTGATCGGCATCCTTGACGAGGGTCAGCCGCATGTCAGGGCTGGTGGCATGGTCCAGCAATGCAGTGGCGCGCTCTGTTGACACGGCGGAGTCTGCGGTGCCTTGCAGCATGCGCACAGGGAACGGCAAATCCAGCGGCGTGCGCAACACAAGCTGTGTGCGGCCGTCTTCGATCATGCGCCGCGTGACAATGTAGGGGTCCATATAATCTGATGGCAGTTCTACCTGCCCGTCTTGCTGCAGTGCAGCTTTCTGGGCATCCGTAAATGATGCCCAATAACCATCTTCGGTAAAATCCGGGGCTGCAGCAATAGTAACCAACCCGCCCATCCGGTCGGGGTGCGCCCGCGCGAACAGTAAAGACTGCCAGCCCCCCATGCTGGAGCCAACCAAAATAACACGCCCTTCTGTCAGTGCAGAAAGTGCGGCGGCTGTATCTTCGGCCCAATCCCCGATGCAGCCTTCTTCGAAACGGCCAGAGCTTTGTCCATGACCGGAATAATCAAAACGCAAAAACGCCTGTCCACGGGATTTGGCCCAGGCTTCAAGATGGATGGCTTTGGTGCCTTCCATATCAGACTTCAAACCACCCAAGAACACCAACCAAGGGCCTTTGCCTTCGGTACGGTGGTAAGCAATCCGCCGTCCGGCGTCGGTGTTTAAATATTCAACTTCAGCCAATGCCGTCTCTCCCTTTGGGACAGACAATGCGCGTTGCACCCATCAGGTGCAATGCAGGTGTTGAAGTTTTCCGGCGTTCAAGGGTTGTAGAACACCATTGGTGTCGTCTGTGTCAGCCGCTGACAAACACACCCTGACGCGGGCGGAAAAACTGTTTTTGATTGTGCAAACGGCCCAGAAGATCATGGATGCGACGGGCCCCGCCATCTTGCGGCGCTTCGGATTTGTTTTCTTTCAACTGCTTTTGCGTCAGCGACAGTTTGTTTTTGAGCAATGCGTCCTCGATCAGTTCGAGGTCTTCGACGGAAAGTTCAAATGACGTGTTGTATGCAGGCATGTGACCCTCGGGCGTTGGTTGCGAAAAGTTTCCTATAGTGGACTATTTAAGGGGCTGGCCCCCAGAGTCCACAGCAAATCGTCGCAAATCAAGGACATTTTGTCGCTTTTTACACCATTCACCCTAAACGGGTTGCGCGACGCGACGATGTGCTTGCTCTTTTTTTGTGTCGCTTCGTATCGTGCGCCATGACATCCACCGACACCCCGCCCCCCAAAATGATCCTGCCCGTCATTTCGACATGCAACTTCCTGATCGGTGTTGGCGCGTTTGTCATCATCGGCGTGCTAGAGCCATTGGGCGCAGGATTGAACGTGGCGCCGGAACGCGCAGGTATCTTGATGACCGTGTATGCGTTGGCCTACGCAGTTTTGTCGCCGGTGTTGGTCAGCATGACAGGGCATATCGGACGGCGGCGTGTGATGGCCTTTGGTCTAAGCCTCTTTTTGATCTCTGGCATCTTGTCTGCTGTCGCAACGTCGCTTGGCATGCTGGGGGCCGCGCGGGTGTTGGCGGCTGCCGGTGCGGGCATGTTCACCCCCGTCGGGGCGGCTGTGGTTGCGGGACTGTACCCCCCCGAACAACGGGCGCGTGTTCTGGCCGCGGCCATGTTCGGTTTTAGTTTGGCGCAGGTCATTGGTGTGCCAGCCGGCGCGTGGATTGCCTATACTTTTGGATGGCGTTTCGCATTTTGGGGTGTTGTGGTTCTGAATATCCCCTGCATCTTTCTGATCTGGCATTTCGTACCTGCAGGTCTGAAATTTCAGGCGGTGACCTTTGGCGATCTGCGCACAACCCTGAAAGACGGACGCATGATGTTTGCGATTGCCTTTACGGGGCTATTTTTGGGCTCGATCTATGTGATCTTCACCTACATGACGCCCCTGTTCAGCCAAAGCATGGGCATGGGGCGCGACATGATCTCGATTACGCTGATTGTGGCAGGGGTCGGGGCCGTAATGGGCAACATTCTTGGGGGCTTTATGGCGGACAGGCTGGGGTGGTACAAAACCCTGATCATTCTGTGTTGTGCACAAATGATCATCATGCCGCTGTATTCCCATCTGCCCGTTGGTGTGCCCGCATTTTTTGCCTTGTCTGTGATCTGGGCCATGGCAGGTTGGTCGTTTATGGCAGGCCAGCAGATGCGGTTGATCGGGTTGGCAGGCCCGAAAGCACCGGTGGTTTTGGCCCTGACCGCCGCTTGTATCTACATCGGCGCAGCTATTGGATCCGCGATTGGCAGTTTCGTCATCACCACATGGTCCATCGATGCCCTTGGATATGCCGCTGGGTTTTGCATGATCTTTGCGCTGCTCAATCTGGTGATTTCGGCACGCTTCCCACCAAACAGTTACGGCCCCTCTTGACCATAGACTTGTCGCCCGTCTAAACACCGCCCGAACACATAACCCGCAACCGGGCGTTTCGTAGGCGCCAAACTGACGAGGAGTGCCCAGATGGCATCAGTCTCTCTTACCTTTCCCGACGGCAATGCACGCGACTATGACGCAGGGGTCACCCCCGCGCAGGTTGCCGAGAGCATTTCCAAATCATTGGCCAAAAAGGCAATCAGCGCGACCGTGAACGGTGCACATCATGACCTGCAATGGCCCATCGACGCCGACGCCTCCATCGCCCTGCACACCATGGCCGACGAAGATCAAGCCAACGAACTGGTCCGCCACGATCTGGCCCACATCATGGCCCGTGCGGTGCAGGAAATCTGGCCCGACACAAAGGTCACCATCGGCCCTGTCATCAAAGACGGCTGGTACTATGACTTCGACCGCAAGGACCCGTTCACACCCGAAGATCTTTTGACCATCGAAAAGAAGATGAAAGAGATCATCAACAAACGCGAACCCGTGCGCACCGAAGTCTGGGACCGCGACCGCGCGGTGCAGTTCTACAAAGACAACAACGAGCCCTATAAAGTTGAACTGATCGACGCCATTCCGGGCGATGAGCCGCTGCGCATGTACTGGCACGGCGACTGGCAGGACCTGTGCCGTGGTCCGCACCTGCAACACACAGGCCAAGTGCCGGGTGACGCGTTCAAGCTGATGTCCATCGCAGGTGCCTATTGGCGTGGCGACAGTGACCGCGAAATGCTGCAACGCATCTACGGCGTGGCCTTCACCGGCAAGGAAAAACTGAAAGCCCACCTGCACATGCTGGAAGAGGCCGCCAAACGCGACCACCGCAAGCTGGGCCGTGAAATGGACCTGTTCCACATGCAGGAAGAGGCGCCGGGCCAGATTTTCTGGCACGCCAACGGCTGGCTGATCTACACCCAATTGCAAGACTTCATGCGTCGCAAACAACGCGCGGGCGGTTATGTTGAGGTAAACACACCGCAGGTCGTGGACCGCAAGCTGTGGGAAGCGTCAGGCCACTGGGAGAAATACCAGGAAAACATGTTCATCGTCGAAGTCGACGAAGATCATGCGCGCGAAAAGGCTGTGAACGCCCTGAAACCCATGAACTGCCCCTGCCATGTGCAAATCTTTAATCAGGGCCTCAAATCCTACCGCGATCTGCCCCTGCGGATGGCCGAATTTGGATCGTGCAACCGCTATGAACCCTCGGGCGCTTTGCACGGCATCATGCGCGTGCGCGGGTTTACCCAAGACGATGGGCATATTTTCTGCCGCGAAGACCAGATTGAATCGGAAACCGCCGTCTACATCGAATTTCTAACCTCGATCTACAAAGACCTTGGGTTCGAAAACTTCCGCGTGAAATTCTCGGACCGTCCCGAAACACGCTCTGGCAGCGACGAGGTTTGGGACAAAGCCGAACAAGCGCTTTTGGCGGCCACACGCGCCGCCGGGATCGAACCCGAAATGAACCCCGGCGAAGGAGCGTTCTACGGGCCCAAACTGGAGTTTGTCTTGACCGACGCCATCGGGCGCGACTGGCAATGTGGCACACACCAAGTCGATTTCGTGCTGCCGGAACGTTTGGACGCGACCTATGTGGGCTCAGACGGCGACAAACACCGCCCTGTCATGTTGCACCGCGCAACGTTGGGCAGCTTTGAACGTTTCATCGGCATCTTGATCGAAGAACACGCCGGCAAGTTGCCATTTTGGTTGGCTCCGCGTCAGGTGGTTGTGGCCTCCATCATTTCGGACGCCGATGACTACGTGCATGATGTGGTTGCACAACTGAAAGCCGCAGGCGTGCGCGCGGAAGCCGACATTCGCAACGAAAAGATCAACTACAAGGTGCGCGAGCACTCCGTGGGCAAAGTCCCGGTTATCTTGGCCGTCGGTGCGCGCGAAGTTGAAGAACGCACTGTCACAGTACGCCGCCTTGGCGAAAAACAGACACGCGTCGAAGCGTTGGACGCTGTAACAAAAACGTTGCAGGCCGATGCAACGCCGCCTGACTTGCGCTGAAATATTACAAGGTCGGGCGGATCAACCCTGCCCGACTGTAACATTTCATCACGAAACACCTGTTTTATGGGTGGAAAAAAGTCCATTCCCTGACGCGCATGTGACACACAGGCTCGTGAATGGTAATATCGCCTGCATACATCCAGACTGATCTTCACAAGTTCAGTTTAAACCTGCCCTAGAAGGACGTAAAACATGTCAAACACAATGAAATCTGTAGCCCTCGCGTCTGCTGTTGCCGCTGCAATGACAGCTGCCACCACAACAACAACACACGCTGCTTCCAAAGAAAAATGCTACGGCGTTTCCTTGGCTGGCGAAAATGATTGCGCCGCAGGTGCTGGCACGACATGCGCCGGAACCTCTACAGTGGATTATCAAGGTAACGCATGGACACTTGTCGACGCAGGCACATGTGCAGAAATCGAATTGCCTGCACAAGCAGACGGCTCCGCCCGTGAAGGGTCGCTGAAAGAACTGTCACGCGACATTCCTGCGTAATTTTCTGACCGGACGGTTTTGGTTTGGGCGTTCAACAACGCCCAAACCACCCAATACGACAGACGAAAGGGCCTGCCATGCTGGACACTTCACCTGCACACCGCCCTTTGCCCGACGCGGTCGGCGTCGGCTATAAATCCCAACATTTCAGCGACCTGTTGCACGCCCCCGGTCCTGTCCGGTGGTTGGAAATACATGCCGAGAATTACATGGGCGATGGCGGAAGGCCGTTGGCGCAGCTGCGCCGCCTTGCAGAAACATTTGCAATTTCTGTGCACGGGGTTGGGTTGTCGATCGGCGGCGAAACCCCGTTAGACCCCGACCATCTTGCCCGTCTTAAACATCTGATTACATGGGCCAATCCTGCAAGTTTTTCGGAACATCTGGCTTGGTCCACCCATGGTGCAGAGTTCATGAACGACCTTTTGCCCCTTCCCTACACAAACGCCACTCTTGCCCGTGTGGCGGCCCATGTTTCCCAGGTCCAAGACACGCTTGGACGGCAAATGCTGTTGGAAAACCCCTCTAGCTATTTGGCCTTTGCAGAAAGCACATGGTCCGAAACAGACTTTCTGGCAGAGCTTGCCCAGCGCACCGGCTGCGGGTTGTTACTGGATGTGAACAACGTCTTTATCTCTGCCACAAACCTTGGGTATTCCCCGCAAAGCTACATCGACGCTTATCCGTTGGCAGCTGTTGGCGAAATCCACGTTGGTGGACACGACGAAGACCAAGATGATCACGGCGCCCCGTTGCTGATCGACAGCCACGGATGTGAAGCAGCAGACCCCGTTTGGGATCTATTGGACTATGCGCTGGTAAAAACCGGCCCCCGCCCTGTGTTGATCGAATGGGACAACGATGTGCCGGATTGGGCGACATTGCGTCTTGAAGCCCAGCGCGGCGCCGATGCATTGGTTCACTTGGCAGCGCGATGACGGGCCATCCTTCCACCACGCTGTCTACCTTTCGCAGCGCACTACTGGATGGCGCGGCCCCCGTGCCGGACAACGTGCAAGACGGCGCAGGCGCCCCCGCCGGTCGTCGATACGATGTGTACCGCAACAACGTGTCTGTGGCGTTGCGCGATGCGCTGCGCGCCAGCTTTCCGGTCCTTGTCAAATTGATTGGCGACCAGAACTTTGACATGTTGGCGGGACTATTTTTAAGGTCCCACCCTCCGTCCTCGCCTTTGATGATGTTCTATGGCGGGCAAATGCCTGATTTTCTGGATGGCTTCGCACCACTTGCCCATATCGGTTATCTTCCGGATGTGGCCCGTCTGGAAATCGCAATCCGCGAAAGTTATCATGCGGCAGACAGCACTGCCATGAATCCCGGCCGCTTTGCCGAGGTGCCCGCAGAGGCGCTGAACGACGCGACTTTGCTGCTTGCACCGCATTTGCGGGTGATACCGTCCGAATGGCCCCTGCATGACATCTGGCGCTTCAACATGGTAAGCGGCGCGGAAAAACCGCGCAATATTGCACAATCGGTTTTGATTTTGCGACGCGAATTTGACCCCGAACCCCATGCCATAACAGCTGCAGACACGGCGTGGCTCAGTATCACAGCCAAAGGGGGATCAATGGGGGATGCCCAAGACGCAGCCGCCGCTGTTTCGCCTGACTACGATCTTGGCCCGCTTCTGACGCTGCTTATCCAGAACAACGCATTGACTGATTTGACCACAAAGGACTGAACTGATGAAAAAGCTGCACACTGCCATTTTTGGCGCGATCGAACGCAACGACTGGATTTTGCCCACACTGGCACGGATCGTGTTTGCAGGTGTTTTGTTTTCCTATTTTTGGGTCTCGGCAAAAACCAAACTGGGCGATGGGATTATGGGCATTTTCCAACTGTCCGACAGCGCCTATATCCAGATCTTCCCCAAGGCGGTTGAAGCCGTGGGCTATGACACAAGCCAATTGGGCATTTTGCACTATCTGATTGCTTTGGGCGGCACTTGGGCAGAGTTTATTCTGCCGGTCCTGATTGTCGTCGGGCTTTTGACGCGTTTGTCTGCCCTTGGCATGATCGGCTTCGTTGCTGTGCAATCCATCGTGGATGTCACAGGTCATGGCGTGGGCGGCAAAGACCTTGGCGCGTGGTTCGACAAGGCGTCTGGTGCATTGATTGCCGACCAACGCGCATTGTGGGTTCTGTTGCTTTTGATATTGGTGATCAAAGGGGCGGGCCCGCTGTCATTTGACCGTGCTTTACAGCCGCGCTCAGAGACCTAAAGCGGCTTGCGTGTCTTTGGTCCAACCAAGATAAAGCGCGTCGCCCGTATCTATCAGCGGGCGCTTCATCAAAGCAGGGTGTGCTGCGATCAAATCCAGCGGCGCACCTTCGCGGTCTTTATCAGACAGGCCCCGCCAAGTCGTCGACCGCGTGTTCAACAAAGCCTCTTCAAACTGTTGAAAAGCACGTTCCAATACGTCTTTGGGCATACCATCCGCACGCACATCTACCAATTCCAAAGCAGGCAAAGCCTTTAAGGCTTTGCGGCAGGTATCGCAGTTCTTCAATCCGTACAGTTTCATTTCGTGCCTCTCGGTCAGGGATGCGCTTTTGGTATACAAAAGAATACCAAGTCGTTTCCTTGATTTAGTTGGTTATCGGACAATCTTGTTATCCGTGGGTGATTTTTTGGCAAGGCGAATTGTTCGAAACGCCCACAGGAATGGCTCTGTACTTTCAGAGTGGGCGTAAAGGTAAAAGGAGGCACGGACATGCCCAATGGCACCGTGAAGTGGTTTAACACCACAAAAGGCTATGGATTTATTGCACCTGATGGTGGCGGCAATGACGTTTTTGTTCACATCTCAGCCGTAGAGCAGTCAGGCTTGACCGGACTGGCAGACAATCAAAAAGTGACGTTTGAAATGTCCGAAGGTCGCGATGGGCGACAAATGGCGAGCGACCTAACGCTGGTCTAAAGCTGCGGCCCCCAACTTGAACACCGGCGCCAGAGATCCTCTACGCCGGTGTCGTTCAGCGCACTATTCGGATGTACTGTCGGTCGCTGTTCATACATTTGAACCACTACACATTTTTTGGCCTCTGCATACGCCGAAGCAGCCGAATAAAACCTGCACTCTATCGAAACGTCAATTCTTCTAAGCTATCCATCATCTCTAGATGCCAAACACAGCAGAAATCCGCGTGAATACTCGGACATGAACACTCTGGTGTTGTGATGGTATGGTGCCCCCACACGGACTCGAACCGCGGACCTATTGATTACAAATCAATTGCTCTACCAGCTGAGCTATAGGGGCACTGGAGCGTCGTTTAAGGGAAGTTTTCGTACCGCGCAAGACGAAAAATGCACGGACTTTGATGGTTTTATTAACCTGTAAACCAGATATAAGAAATATCAGGTTCAGCAGGGTAAATTGACGCAAAATGCAACTGGTTCTTCACACAGGCGCGCACTTCACCGAAGAAGAACGGCTCATGAAGTGTTTGTTGCGCAACACAAGCATGTTGTCGAAAAAAGGCGTCGTTGTCCCTGGTCCAAGCAGATACCGCAAATTGCTGAAAGAAATTCTGAATGCTTTGCAAACAGCACCCGCCTCGGATGCAGCAAGGGACGTGGTTCTTGACGCAATTCTGGACGATGAAACGGCTGACCGGGTTGTTCTAAGCCATCCCTTTATTTTCGGAGCGCCGCGTGCATCTGTGTCTCGTGGGATGATTTTCCACACAGCGCCTGAACGGATGCGGCATTTTTGCGATCTGTTTCCACACGATGACATCGAAATGTTCATAGCGATTCGCAATCCGGCAACATTGCTGCCTGCGCTGTTACAACATTCGCCGAAAGATGACATGGCCGGCTTCATCGGCGGGACCGATCCGCGCATGGTGCGTTGGTCGGAGACATTGAAAGCCATTCGCGAAGCGGCTCCACGCCTTTCTATCACTGTTTGGTGCAATGAAGACGCGCCTTTGATTTGGTCACAGATCATTCGCGATATGTCAGGTCTTGAGCACGGTGAAAAAATCACGGGCGGTTTCGATTTACTCAGCAGCATCATGAGCGATGAGGGCATGAAGCGTTTTCGAACCTACCTAAAAACCCACAAGGGCATGTCAGAAATGCAAAAACGCCGTGTCATAGCGGCGTTTTTGGATAAATTCGCTTTGGAAGACGAGATCGAAGAAGAACTGGACGTCTACGGTTGGACAGAAGCCCTGATAGACGAGATGAGCGACATCTACGACGAAGACGTTTTGGAAATTCAGCGCATTCCAGGCGTTACTATGATAACGCCCTGAAACGGCGCGTTTACCCCATGCCCAAGGCTTCTTTGTACATTTCAAGCACCGCTTCTTCTTCCGCGATGTCGTCTTTGTCGCGTTTACGCAACGCAATCACCTTGCGCATCACTTTTGTGTCGTAACCACGTGCCTTGGCTTCAGCCATCACTTCTTTTTGCTGTTCGGCAAGGTCTTTCTTTTCGGCATCAAGCCGCTCTACCCGTTCGATGAACTGGCGCAATTCGTCAGCGGTCACGCGGTAGCTTTCGGCGTTTGTGGCGGTGTCGGTCATGGCCTTGGTTCCTTTGTCGAATAACTCTGTGGCAAGGGCTTCGAGATACCGCCCCGTCCCAGTCGGGGCAATGGGTGATCTTGCCCCAATGTATGATTTAGGGTAGCCCGCCCGCATGGAAACAAAAACTCTATCTCTGTTCGAAGGCATTATTTGGGGCGGCGCATGCGTCTCAATCGTCGGTTTGGTTGGAATTTTGTGGTGCATCGTAAAGGTGGCTCGCGCAAAACGTGCTGATCTGGACGATGCGGCGCTGCAATCGGTGATGCAATCTGTTCTGCCTATGAATCTCGGCGCTTTGTTTTTGTCCGTGATCGGGCTGATGATGGTCGGCGTCGGAATTGCATTCTCATAGATTTTGAGACGTCCATGTTCCTTTTGAATGGCTCTGGACAGAGTGTCGGTGGAATTGACGCAAGCTTGGTATGTGGCTGTTGCAGGTGGCCTATCGGGGCGCCTTTGTATTCTTTGACAGGACCGGCACCCGCAAGAAACAAGTGTTTTTGAATATTTTTGTCATCTGGCCTTGGGCACATTATTTTTAGCAGCCGCTCTGACGGATATGATCTTGGCGTCAAAAACCAGTGTGCAACTGGACACCCATCCGTCAGGGACTTAATACATCGAAATGGATATACGTGAAATCACCCCCGCCTATAGTGTTGCGCCGCAAATCGACCTAAACGATTTCCCAGCGATTGCCGCCGCAGGGTTCAAAGCTGTGATTTGCAACCGCCCGGACCCTGAGATCCCGCCAAGCCATCATGCTGCAGAAATGCAAAAAGCAGCCCATGCAGCCGGTTTGGTCTTTTATAATCTGCCGTTGACGCATCATACGATGACAGCCGAAGTCATCGCCCAACACATGGCCTATGCGGAAGAAAACACACCCGTTCTGGCCTACTGTGCCTCAGGTACCCGTTGCACAGTTGCTTGGGCGTTGGGATCTGCGGCAAAGGGCGTGGATATTTCAGAAATTCTGACAAAATCAAGTGCTGCCGGCTATGCACTGGATGCTTTACGCCCATCGCTTGAAGTGGCCGCCGCCCAGTCTTGAAGTAAGTTAAAACTGCTTTCTCAAACGATGCGTTTGGTCAGCCAACTTTTGTGTTCGCGGTTTCGTCTTGGCCGCAGCACTTATCCTGTTTTCGTCAGATCAGCGAGATCCGGAAGGCTGGCCAGATCAGGCAGATCGTCCAATTCAGGCAATGCGTCTACTTCGGGCAGCACATCAGGAAGTGTTGCTAAGTCAGGCAAATCGTTCAGGTCTGGCAACTCCGTCAATGCCGGGTCTTCTGCGGATGGCAGATCGTTTAGATCCGGTAATTCAAGTGCTGTCGGCGCCGCGTCCGGTGTGAGTGCTGGCAGCGATTCAATCACGGGCGGGCTTGTATCCAGAGCTGCGGGTGCATCTCCACTTCGTTGTTTGGTTCCAGGCAATGCTTCTATTTCAGGCAGGTCCAATCCCGCACGGTCTGCCGTTCGGCGGCGGGGCTGGGATGCATAAATCGGTTCTTGTTTAAGTCGCATAGCGCGGGTGCCTTCGACTTGTCCCACAGTTCCGCTGCCGATAACGCGCCCCGTCAATGTTGTGATATTCGCCTCTGGAAAGCCATTTTGCGGCAGTTGTAAGACGTGTCCCACTTTAAGGGCTTCCAAGTCCATCAAAGGCATTGTCAGTTTACAGACATCTACCCGCAACTCAGCAGGAACGGACAAAACAGCGTCACTCAGAGAGGGTGCCTGTTCGGGATCACCATCTGCATCCTGCGCACCCGCGTCAGAGGACATCGCATCGAAATCTTCAACTACGGGCAAGATAAATACCATCTGCCCCTGTCGGACCCCCCCGGCCATATCTAACGTCATCCGAATGACGTGAAACTCGGGGGCCTCCAGCCACATGCTAAGAATGCGGGCTTCATCAGCCCGCGCCCCGAAAGCAAACCCCGACATCATGGCCTGTTCTTCTTTCACCTCTAACTGGGGTGGCACGCGTTCAAACAAGGCATCCACCAACGGTGCGCACATCGCCGCATCGGTTGACGTCATTTTTCTGGGATCCCCTAAGGGGGCCGAAACCAAAGACATCGTTTGTTGTTGGATTAACCCGCCAACAATATCCGCACCGATCACCACACCGCCACGCGTCCGGTTGGGACCATCCAAAGCGGCTAAAAGGGACTGTTCATCCAAAAGTTCCAAACAACCATCAAGGTCACGTTTTTCGGAAACGATACCAATCACTGACATCGACATATCGAAAATTTCATCGGCAATCTTTGCTACGGTCAAGCGCAAAGCCTTGGCGGCGGTCATCGCCCGCGCCTGATGCTCTTGCAGCCCGACAGACGCTTTGCGCCGCAGGATGGTTTGTGTTTCGCTTGAACCCATCGCCTCCGCCCGTTTTTCGCGGGATGCTGTTATGGCACCAGATAAACCACCATTCGTTACCATCGGATTTAAGCTGTTCATTTTAAGCAAATTTGTTTGCCCAAAAAATGTCGCCTATTGTGCTGCCAAAGATTTTGCCTGGGGCAAACGCACGACAAAACAATTGCCATCAGGAATGGGTTCGTAAAAAATCGCACCTTGCAAACGGGTCATGATTTCGAGGCAAATTGCCAACCCAAGGCCTGCTCCCTTGCCTTCCTGGTCGTTAATTCGCGCAAATTTCTCAAAAATCACGTCCCGGGCGTTTCCGGGGATTGGCGTTCCGTTGTCGCTGAAACGCACGAATGTTCCGTCCGCGTCTTGTTCCACGTCTATTGTCAGTTCGGGTTGCGGGGCTGTGCAGTATTTATGTGCATTTGTAATCAAATTGATGAAAACCTGCGCAAGCCGGTCCAAATCAGTATGAATCACAACATTTTCGCGCGACCGATGCCGCGTCACGATCAGTTTCTGGCGTTGCCCCACACCACACGTGGCCACTGCGTGTTCAATCACATCGCCCAATGATCCAACGCTTTGGTTCAGACTGACTTGCCCGTTTTCCAGAACACTCAAGTCCAGCAAATCATCCAACAACCGCGTCAGGCGAATGGATTCGACATGAATGATTGACGCGTACTTCGTCTGCTCGGACCGGTCCAAACCATCTGTGTCACGCAAAATCTCGGAAAATGAGCGGATAGAAGTCATCGGCGTGCGCAATTCATGACTGATCTGGCTTAAAAATGCATCTTTTTGCACCGACAACTGCGTCAACTTGGCATTGGCATTGCGCAGTTTCCGCGCTGTTTGGCTCAGTTCGGCCGATTGCTCTTCCAGCCTGTTGGAATATTCCAACATCTGCGCGGATTCGTCGGCCACCGCCATCAAGTCTTGCACCGACACAGTTGCCCCCCCCACAAGCTGGCCTATCATGGCATGCGCGGTTGCGGCTCCGACCGAAGCGGAAAGCTCGCGTTCCAGTCTTTGCAAAAAGTCAGGCGTAGGTTCGGGCAAAAATCCTTGCACCCCTTGGGTTCTCGCCACATCCCGAAACAGGGTTTGTGCTTCTTTTGCCCCCAGAATGCGCTGGGTCATAATCATCAAATCTTCGCTTTCCGCCACCGACGCGGACCACCCCTTGGCCTGACCGGAATGCGCAAAAACATTCACGAATTGCGCACCCTGCAACCGCTCCAACGGCGTTGGAAATGACACCAGTGACCCTAGAATAAAAGCGATAATATTCAGGGCGATAGACCAGATAACCGCATGGACGGTGGGGTCGATCCCCTCAATGCCAAACAAGGCATGAGGCCGCAAAACGTTCAATCCCAACGCCCCGTGTTCAAACACCGCGCTGCTGATCAGACCATCACTGCCAAAGCTGGGAAGAAACGACGTAAAGCTCCAGACGGCGAACCCCGTCACCAGTCCGCACATCGCCCCGATGCGGGTGGCGCCACGCCAAATGATACCGCCCAGCATGGCAGGCAAAAACTGCGCAACGCCGACAAAGGAAATCAAGCCAATGGCGGCCAAAGCCCCACCGCCCCCCGACAAGCGATAGTAAAAGTAGCCCAGTGCAATAATCACCAGAACTGACAGTCGCCGCGACAAGATGACCACGTGGCGCACGTCGCCCGACACAGAGGCCCCCTGCCCTTGTGCAGACAAATAAATCGGCATCACCACGTGGTTGGACACCATCGTAGACAAGGCCAAAGTCGCCACGATCACCATAGACGTGGCGGACGAAAACCCACCCAAAAAGCTGAGCATCGCAAGTGTATTCTGCCCCTGCGACAAAGGCACAGTCAGAACGAAAAAGTCAGGATTGCTGCCTGCGGGCAAAAGATCCAATCCGACGACCGCGATGGGCACAACAAACAAGCTCATCAGCATCAGGTATAGTGGAAAGGCCCAAGATGCTGTTTGCAGGTGTCGTTCATCGTCGTTTTCGACCACAAGAACCTGAAACATGCGTGGCAGGCATAGGAATGCAGCCCCCGCCAAAGCCGTCAAAGCCGCCCAGCGGCTGCCATCCATTTGCCAGGCTCCGATGGGGGACGCGTCGATACGCGCCATCATTTGCGACGGGCCGCCGGCAACCCCCCACACAACAAAAACACCAACAGCCAGCAGCGCCAGAAGTTTCACCACAGCTTCCACTGCGATGGCCATAACAACCCCGTCATGGCGTTCGTTGGCATTGAGGTTGCGTGTCCCGAACAGCAATGTGAACAAAGCCAAGCCAAGGGCGATCCAAAAGCCTGCCGATATCTGGTTCATGCCCGCCTGCACGCCCGTCGCGGCCGTTTCAAATGGATCGGCAAAAATGGACAATGACGTGGTAACCGATTGCAATTGCAAAGCAATATAAGGCGTGACGCCCAGCACAGCCATAACCGTCACCACGATGGCCAATGCGTTGGATTTACCGTAACGCGACGAAATCAAATCCGCGACTGATGTTGCGCGTTGCGCACGGCCGATCCGCACCAGTTTGCGCAACACCCACCACCAGCCAATCATCACAAGGGATGGTCCCAGATAAATCGTGACAAACTCCATCCCGGACCGTGCAGCGTAGCCCACAGCGCCATAGAACGTCCAACCTGTGCAGTAGATGGACAAGGACAGCGTATAGACCAGCGGTGATCTTAACCACGGGCGGCGGCCCTTGGATGCGGCCCGTTCCGCCAAGAAAGCAATGCCAAACAAACCCGTCACATAAAGCAGACACACCCCGATCAGAAGATTGACGCTTGCCATCAGCTGTCGGTGTCCGGCGCGTGGATGCGCGCCACGTCATCGCGTGTCATGCGCCACAAGGCAGCCGACAACACGATCAAACCAAGCCACACCCAAAATACGTATTTGATTGCACTGGACAGTGTTGTCTGCACAGTTTCACCGTCCAAAGCACCTTGCGGCCCTTCAGCCCAAAGCAACGGAACCATCCAAAGCAGTGCACCCAGAACAGGGGTCAGCCGTATCGCGTCCATCATGCGGCGCTTGCGGTAGCTGCGCCGATCCAGAAACACAGGCGGCGTATTTTGATCAGCCATCAGCCGAATGAACCCGCATCAAATCGCGCACAGCGTTCAGCACTTCGGTGTTGGAAAAAGGTTTTGTCATAAAGCGGCTCACTCCAGCCTCTTCGGCCAAGGCGCGGTCTCGCATTTGTCCGCGTGCCGTCAACATCAGAATAGGCAAGTCCCGGAATGCATCGTCGCTGCGCAATTCTGTCAGGATATCCATACCACTTTTGCCAGGTAACATGTGATCCAGCACAACCAAATCCGGGGAAAGTTCATGCACACGCGCCACAGCCGTTGCGCCGTCCACATGTGTGTCGACACGCCACCCGTCACGGCTCAGAAGAAAGCTCACCGCTTCGATGATGTTTGGCTCATCCTCTACCAGCAGCACATGCTTGCCCATCGCGGCGTCTCCTCCCCAAAAGCGCACGGTTCCGTCACCTGAAACTATCGCCGCTTTTATGCGTCATGTCAAAACGCGTTAGAAGCCTTCGCTCAAGATTGAAGGCTCACGGCGTCCGGGACAGGCGCTGCGGGCACACACACGGCAGGTCGAGCCAACGTGCAAAGGCGTTTGGGTCCCGTCTTGGTGTCCGCCTTTGCCTTCGTGCGATCCGCTTCCCTGCTTTGAACGATCTTCGCGATTTAATGTTGCAGGCAAGATCAGCATCATGCCCTGCACCAAAGGCGGCGTGTTATACCCCGCAGGCTGCGTTTGCTCTGCCACGGCATAACACGAAAACTCTGCATTGTTGCGCCCGACCTGCTGAACGGTATGCGACACAAAGACCCCCGGCGTCGCAATCGCCTGAAACATTGGCCAAAGCGGACAGGCTGCCCCGAAACGCGGCAGTGCAAAATGGTCAATCGGTTTGCGCACAAGCAAACTGCCTGCCCTGTCACATGCAACAAATCCGGATGCCAAATCCGGCAACGTGGCCAGCCGGCGCAAAATAACAGACGCAGGCGCATTGAAGTGATGCGCAAGCTGCAAGGGGTCTGGCCCCACATCTGACCAAGCCTGTTGAAGTGCCCCCAGATCCACCAGACGCGCATCGCGCTGCATTTGCTTCAAAATCCCCAAAGCAATGTGCTTGCCCGCCATCGAGGTCAACTGGGTTGCGTCTTCTATCAAAGCTTCCGGAGTTTGTGCGCCACTTTCCAAAAACGCAAAATGATAGCCATGTTCGATCAAAAACGCGTCGACTTCTTCCTGCGGAGAGCTGGCAAGATCCGACCCATCCTGACCGTCCGTTGCATCCAGATACCCAACCAATGCTTTGGAACTGTCTGACAATCGCCGACTGTCCTGATCAATATTGGTGTGAAACCGGTCCCGCCACTCGTCTGAAATGTCTTTGCTTTCCGCCAGAATGGAGGCCGTTGACCGGATGGCAGCGGCCGTTGACAAAACTTCGTGCAGGGATGCGGCAAGTTGGGGATCATGGGCCAGGCGGTCGGTCAAAGTTTCTATCGTGCGTTCCAGCGCATTCACGCGGCGGTGTGCGCCTGCCAAAATTTCGGCCCATCCCGGAAACCGGCCCGCAAATTCATCCGCACGTTCCAATTCGGCTTCCGATATTGCGTTGCCCACGGCAGCTTCGCGCAATGTGGCGATCAAAGCGGCCTCTGCACCTTCGCTAAGGGCTGCCGGTTCAACCCCAAGGGCAGAAGCAATGTTGACCAACAGTTTGCCACCGATTCTCCGGCGATTGTGTTCAATCAAGTTCAGATAGGACGCGGAAATGCCAATTTCACGGGCCAAATCGGCTTGCCGCATGCCGGACATGGTCCGTCTTTCTCTGATCCTGCTTCCGGTTAGCCCTTCACGTGCCATTGCCTTCTCCACTCAAATCTTGCGTAAACCCTGCCTTTTCAACAACTTTCTGCAACGCGGCATAAAACTATTTACAAGGTATACCGAGGTATTGTGCAAATATTTACAAAATAATCGTGATTTTCAAGGGACTTATTGCGCAATTTACGCAAAGCAAGCGATAACCTCTTTGCATGTAAAATGCACGCGCAGGCACGGCTGAGGAGACGTCGTCTGAGCTAATCAATCCATGGGAGGATTTTTATGTCCAAATCAAACATCACACGTCGCGGCGTGCTGAAGACGGGTGCTGCCGCTGGTGCAGGCCTCGCGCTTCCAACTTACCTCAGCGCCGATGGCCATGCGTACACCAACGCACCGCAGGGCGACACAGTCACTCTGGGCTTCAACGTACCACAGTCTGGCCCTTATGCCGACGAAGGTGCCGATGAACTGCGCGCATACGAACTGGCCGTTGAGCACCTGAACGGCGAAGGCGACGCCGGGATGATGAACACGTTCTCGTCCAAAGCCCTTAAGGGCAACGGTATCCTGGGCAAGAAAGTAACATACGTCACAGGCGACACGCAGACAAAGTCTGATGCGGCGCGTGCGTCTGCCAAATCCATGATCGAAAAAGACGGCGCTGTGATGATCACAGGCGGCTCTTCTTCCGGTGTTGCGGTTGCGGTTCAGGCACTTTGCCAAGACGCGGGCGTCATCTTTATGGCCGGCCTCACGCACTCCAACGACACAACGGGTAAAGACAAGCGGGCCAACGGCTTCCGCCACTTCTTTAACTCATACATGTCCGGTGCGGCATTGGCGCCAGTTTTGGCGGCAAACTACGGTACAGACCGTAAAGCCTACCACCTGACAGCCGACTACAACTGGGGCTACACAACGGAAGAAGCGGTTCGCTCTTCCACGGAAGCCATGGGTTGGGAAACAGTAAACGCAGTGAAAACACCACTGGCGTCCACAGACTTCTCGTCCTACATCGCGCCAGTTTTGAACTCCGGTGCTGACGTTCTGGTTCTGAACCACTACGGCGGGAACATGGTAAACTCGCTCACAAACGCCGTTCAGTTCGGTCTGCGTGACAAAACAATCAACAACAAGAACTTCGAAATTGTTGTTCCATTGTACTCTCGCCTGATGGCGAAAGGTGCGGGCGCCAACGTTAAGGGCATCTTCGGCTCTACAAACTGGCACTGGTCCTTGACGGATGAAGGTTCCAAAGCCTTCGTTAAATCCTTCGGCACCAAGTACGGCTTCCCACCCTCGCAGGCAGCGCACACATGCTACGTGCAGACTATGCTCTATGCTGATGCGTGTGAACGTGCAGGCACATTCAACCCTTGTGGCGTTGTTGAAGCGCTTGAAGGCTTTGAATTCGACGGCATGGGCAACGGCAAAACGCTGTACCGCGCCGAAGATCACCAGTGCTTCAAAGACGTTCTGGTTGTGAAGGGTAAAGAGAACCCGACAAGCGAATTCGACCTTCTCGAAATCGTTGAAGTCACACCAGTTGAGCAAGTGACATACGCGCCAGACCACCCACAAGTGGCAGGCGGTTCCTTGGGTGCATGTAACCCGGGCGCATAAGCGTAACACTTTGAGGGCGGGACTGGTTTCCGCCCTCTTCTTAAGCGGCATTTCAAAGCCGATCTTTCCCGATTTTCGGCCATAAAGGGCCGGTCTTTCGCTTCATGAGGGTGGCACCATGGACGCAATAGTCTTGCAAATTCTAAACGGTCTGGACAAAGGATCCGCGTATGCGTTGATCGCTTTGGGCCTGACCCTGATCTTCGGCACATTGGGTGTTGTGAACTTCGCACACGGTGCCTTGTTCATGATTGGCGCGTTCTGCGCCGTGACCCTCAGCCGCATCCTGACCTGGAGCCACATCGTTGTGGACGAAAGCCAAAAGGACTTCCTGGGCAACCCGCTCAAGGTCGAAGTCCCTTATCTGTATGACTGGTTTGGACAGGCAACCGGAGATGTCATCATTGATTGGGCCGTGCCACTGTCCATTCTGTTCTCGATCCCTGTCATGATCGCCATTGGTTTCATCATGGAACGTGGCTTGATCAAGCACTTTTACAAACGCCCCCACGCGGATCAGATCCTTGTAACATTCGGCCTTGCCATCGTTTTGCAAGAGGTCATCAAGTATTACTATGGTGCCAACCCGATCCCGACACCGGCGCCTGCCGCCTTTGCGGGGTCCTATGATTTCGGATCGCTTTTGGGCTTTGATCCCAACACCATCATCTACCCCTACTGGCGCTTGGTATACTTTGCCTTTGCCGCTGTGATCATCGGGGCCGTCTTTGCCTTCTTGCAGTTCACCACCTTCGGGATGGTGGTGCGTGCGGGCATGGCAGACCGCGAAACCGTTGGCCTGCTGGGTATCAACATCGACAAACGTTTTACCATCATGTTCGGCATTGCGGCCGCAGTCGCGGGGCTTGCGGGTGTGATGTACGCCCCCATCAATTCGCCCAACTATCACATGGGCATGGACTTTCTGGTTCTAAGCTTCGTGGTTGTTGTTGTAGGCGGCATGGGGTCGCTTCCGGGTGCTGTTCTTGCAGGCTTCTTGCTGGGCATTCTGGAAAGCTTTGCATCCATGTCTGTCGTGCTCGAGATCGTGCCCGGCATCAACCAAATCATCATTTATCTGGTGGCAATCATCATTCTGCTCACACGCCCCCGTGGTCTCATGGGCCGCAAAGGCGTGATGGAGGACTAATCACATGCTTGGACTTAACAAAAAAGACTTCGGCCTGCTGATCATCGTGGTGATCCTTGCCCTCTTCGCACCCTTCATCCTCAACCCCTTCCCTGAAGGCTCTGCCATGGCGCAGTTCAACGCGGGCTATCCCGATTTGATGCAGCGTCTGGTGATCTTTGGCATCTTTGCCATCGGGTTCAACATCCTCTTTGGCCTCACGGGCTACCTCAGCTTTGGACACGCGGCCTTTCTGGGTGTCGGTTCCTATGCGGCGATCTGGATGATGAAGCTGCTGACAATGAATGTCATTCCGGCCATCGTCATTTCGGTTGTCATCGCAGGCCTGTTTTCCCTACTGGTCGGTTGGATTTCACTGCGCCGTTCCGGCATCTACTTTTCGATCCTGACACTGGCCTTTGCGCAAATGTCCTATGCCCTCGCCTATTCGGTTCTGACACCGATCACGGGCGGTGAAACGGGTTTGCAGCCCAAGTACACAGACCCGCGTATCCTTGACGGTGCTGTGCCACAGGGCCAAACCCCGCGTGCCAACCTGTTCGGTTTGGAAATGAACAGCGGATTTCAGATGAATATGGGCGATTGGGTGTTTACCTTTAACGCAGGCTACTATCTGGCCGCAGTGTTGATGGTTGTGGCATTCTACATGTCGATCCGCATCTTCCGCTCACCGTTTGGAATGATGCTGCGAGCTGTGAAGTCCAATCAACAGCGTCTGGATTATACCGGTCTGAATTCCAAACCCTACACGCTGGCGGCCTTTGTGATTTCTGGCATGTACGCCGGTCTTGCAGGCGGTTTGCTGGTGGCGATGGACACCCAAGTGGGCGCTGAACGCATGTTCTGGACGGCCTCGGGCGAAGTCGTGATCATGACCATTCTCGGGGGTGCTGGTACTTTGATTGGCCCCGTTCTCGGCGCCGGGTTGATCAAATACATGGAAAACATTGTGTCCAAGATCAACAAAGGCATTCTGGAACAGTGGTTTGCCTTCATGCCTGACGGCATCGAAGACTTGCTGATCACTCTGGTCTACCCGTTCATCGGGAAAGGCTGGCACCTGACGCTTGGTCTTGTGTTCATGCTGGTTGTCATCTTCCTGCCCGGTGGGCTTGTGGAAGGCGGACAACGCATCGCGGGCATGTTCCGTCGCAAAAAATCCGACCCCTCCACGCCTGACGGCAAAACCACACCTGCGGAATAAGGACGAAATCAATGGGTATCCTTGAAGTTAAAAACGTCAACAAACGCTTTGGTGGCTTGCAGGCCTTGGGTGATGTGAACCTCAGCGTCGCCGAAAATTCGGTCCATGCGATCATCGGGCCAAACGGTGCAGGCAAATCCACGTTGCTGAACTGCCTTGTGGGTAAACTGATCCCTGACACGGGTTCTGTCATGTTTGACGGACAGTCCGTGCTGGGGCGCAAACCCTACGAGATCAACCAGATGGGGATCAGCCGCGTATTCCAAACGCCTGAAATCTTCGGTGATCTCAGCGTGTTGGAAAATATGATGATCCCGTGCTTTGCAAAGCGTGACGGTGCCTTTCACCTCAGCGCCATCAAGAACATGATGAAAGACAAAGAAATCATCGACACAGCCGAACACATGCTGGAAGACATGAACATGGCCGACAAACGCGAAATGCACGCGGCGGCCATGTCACGGGGCGACAAACGACGCCTCGAGATCGGCATGTGCCTTAGCCAAGAACCCCGCCTGTTGCTTTTGGACGAACCAACCGCTGGTATGGCGCGCGCAGACACAAACAACACCATCGACCTGCTGAAACAAATCAGCGACGAACGTGACATCACCATCGCCATTATCGAACACGATATGCACGTGGTGTTCTCCCTCGCGCAGCGCATTACCGTGCTTGCCCAGGGCACGCCCTTGGTCGAAGACACACCTGACAACATCAAAGGTCACCCCAAGGTACGCGAAGCGTATCTGGGCGAGACACAAGACGCGGCATAAGGAACACCACCATGAGCGCAAGCAACGCCAACCACGCCGCCACCGCGCCGGCCTTTTTGTCCATCTGGGACATGCACGCCTACTACGGCGAAAGCTACATTGTGCAGGGCATCAACTTTAACGTCCATGAGGGTGAAATCCTTGCCCTTTTGGGCCGCAACGGTGCAGGCAAAACGACGACCCTACGTGCGATTGCCCGCATGGACGACCCACAGGTCAGCCACGGCGAGATTTGGTTGGACCACCAACCATTGCACACCATGTCCAGCTACCAAGCCAGCCAAGCGGGCCTGGGTCTGGTCCCTGAAGACCGTTCGATCATTCCCGGCCTTACGGTCGAAGAAAACCTGAAGCTTGCGCAGATCGCCCCCCCTATCGGCTGGTCCATCGACCGCGTCTACGACCTGTTTCCGCGCCTGCGCGAACGGCGCACTCAAGAAGGTGTGACACTGTCGGGTGGTGAACAACAAATGCTCGCAATCGCCCGCGCACTTTGCCGCGACATCAAAGTTCTGCTGTTGGACGAACCCTATGAAGGGTTGGCGCCTGTGATCGTGGACGAGATCGAAAAGACGCTTTCGATCATCAAAGAACAGGGCATCACAACCATCCTTGTCGAACAAAACGCGGTGCGCGCCCTAAAGCTGGCAGATCGGGCCGTGATTCTGGACACAGGGGGGATCGTTTTTGACGGTCTGGCCTCTGAAGTGCTTGAGAACGAACAATTACGGGCAGAGTACCTCGCAATCTAGGTTAACGTTTCTCAACCTGAACACGAAAGCCGCCCCTCATTCGGGCGGTTTTTTTGCATTATGCACTACGCCTGATTGAATTGTTTCCATTGTTGAAACATTGACTGATTGCAGTCGCTTTCCCCAATAAATTAAGGCAAAATTGCGGCACATTTTATACATGGGTAATTTTGGGGAAATATTATGCCAGCTTTTGATGACATCACAATTGAACGCAATGGATTGCAAATCCTTCCAACAGTTACAGTGAACGCAAGCTTCACCGATACTCTGGTTCTGGACGGCGCAAGCGCCTCAGGCTTTTTCGACTTCACCGGTTTTGACGCTTTGATCGAGGTCGAAACAGTCCTGACGGGATCGCTTGTATCCTTCGACAACACTTTTAACGTTGTCCTAAACAGCGGTGCAATCATCGGGGAAAATGGGCGGATTTCATTGCTTGGGACAAACACCCAAATCGTCATCAACGTAGGTGAAATCGACGTGCCTGTGCTGTTTGGCGGTGGCGAAGGGTTGATCGGAAACATCGGTGTCATGAACGGTGACATTCGCATGGGCGCAGGCAACGACACATTTATCAACCATATCTTTGATCTGGAGAATACCGACACATACGGTTCGGTCACCGGGCCGTTGCGCATGGGGTCTGGCGACGATCTGGTGCAAAACGCAGGCTCAATGGGGCGCGTTTTTCTGGGCAGCGGCAATGATCTTTACGTTGCAATCAATCCGATTGGCGATGACAGCCTGGATTTCAGCGCCGTCAACGCATCTGCAATCATCGTGCGCGGTGGAATAGGCAACGACGAGATACGCGGCGGTGATGCGAATGACCTATTCTATGGTGACGCCAACAACGACACATTGCGGGGCCACGACGGTGACGACAAACTGGTAGGTGGCAACGGCAAAGACTTGCTACAAGGCGGAAACGACAACGATCGCCTCATGGGCAACGACGGCCGCGACAATCTTCAGGGCGGCAACGGCGATGACACGTTGAACGGCGGAACCGGACAGGACCGGATCAACGGCGGACGCGGTGAAGACCGTTTGGTTGGGGGATCTGGTGCGGACGTCTTCGTTTTCCGCGGCGACAGCGGCGAAGATGTCATCACCGATTTCGACACCGGGGCTGACGTGGTGAATTTGCAAGTTGTGTCGCAAGGGGTTGTTGGATGGTACGGCGATGCCGACGTGCTGGATTTCGTGACCTATGCAGACGGCAACGCTGTGCTCGACCTTTCTGGCCTGTACCAGACGTTCAACACCTTCTACGGGGCAGAAATTCTGTCCAATGCGGACGGTATCGAAATCACGTTCCTGAATGTCGCGCCCGACAGCTTGACAGGCGACAACTTCTGGACACCTCAGGACGCACTGCCGCCCGTAGAGGTCGTAGAACTTCTTTGATTTGGGACGGTGGGTGGGGCGACTTGAGCCAACGGCTCAAGAGCGCCGCATCAGCCGGTCCCGTAATTCTGTTTTAAGAACCTTGCCGTAGTTGTTTTTCGGCAAGGCATCTACAAAGACATAAGCCTTGGGCGCTTTGAAGTTTGCGATAGATGCGCGGCAGGTTGCATCCAGCTCAGCTTGTGTTGCGTGCCCCACAACAAAGGCCACAACCTCTTCACCCCAATCGGGATGGGGGCGCCCTACAACAGATGCTTCAACGACGCCTGAGTGTTGTAGTAAAACCTCTTCAACTTCACGCGGGTAAATATTGGATCCGCCGCTAATGATCAAATCCTTCGAGCGGTCTTTCAGCGTCAAATATCCACAAGCATCCAAGACACCGATGTCACCGGTCATCAACCACCCATCATGCAACGCCGCATCAGTCGCTTGCCGGTCACGCCAATAACCAGGCATCACAGGCGCACCGCGCACCATGATCTCACCCTGTGCGCCCACTGGCAAAACTTGACCTTGCGCATCGCCAATGGACACCTCGACACAAGATTGCGCACGCCCAACAGATGCCAAGCGCACGGCCCAATCAGGGTGGGTATCGTTTGCAAGGTCTTCGCGTGGCAGAACCGTTATCGCCATAGGGCATTCGCCCTGGCCGTAAATCTGCACAAAAACATCACCAAACACCGATCGCGCCTTGAGGATATCCGCCACATACATCGGGGCCCCCGCATATACGATCGTACGCAATCCGCGCCCGTCTTGCCCTGTTGCTTGCGCGTGGGCCGTCAGGCGCGTCACTATGGTGGGGGCTGCAAACATATGGGCACGGCCAAAATGAGCCGCCAAATCCAGCACCTCTTGTGCGTCAAAACCAGCCGACACAGGGCAGATGTGCCGTGCGCCCTTTTGTACATGCATCACAGCATAAAGCCCTGCTCCGTGGCTCATGGGGGCCGCATATATAGTGGCATCTTCTGATGTGACCTGATCGACATCCGACTGGTACGCATAGGCCATCGCCATCAACATACCATGTGTGATTTGCACGCCTTTGGGGCGCCCTGTCGTGCCAGACGTATAAAAAAGCCACGCCAAATCATCAGGATTGCGCGACGCGACATCGATGGCTTCGCCTTGCGGCACTTGTTTGGTGACGTCAATCACCGGCACCGCCGTTTGAGCCTTTTGCAAAACGCCCGTTTGCGCCGCGGCACAAACCGCCAACGCACAGTCGGAGTGATCCAGAATATAAGCCGCTTCTTGACCATGCAGTTTCGCATTTATCGGAACGGCCACAGCACCTGTATACCAAATGCCATACAGCGCGATCAGGTATTGCGGCACATTTGGCATGAACACGGCAACACGGTCCCCCGGACGCACCCCTTGTCCTTTCAGCCAGCCCCCAAAGCACGCCGCGGCGTCATGAAACTGGTCGTATCGCGCCACCAGCGTTTCCCCCAGAAACAACGCAGGTGCCGCTGCCGAATGTTGCGCCATTCGCGCCAACAAAAGCCCTAGATTCACTGCAAAGCCTACCCTTCGATTGCCAAAACCCTTACAGGCTGGGAAACCCGTGCCTATATTCACCGCATCACGGCGCTTTCCTTAGGTCAACCCTTGCCCTATAACCGGCCCGCGATACCCCATAACCATCAAGGTGCAGGGACAGGCACCGATAGGGAAAAGGCTGAGGAAGAATGGCGAAAAATACCCGTGACGCAGATGTAGCATTTATTCAGGCACTGGCAGAAGTGCTGCGTGAAAATGATCTGGCTGAAGTTCAAGTGAAACGTGAATACGGCGAATCTGATTGCCTGAATGTTCGGGTCAGCCGCCAAGTGGCCGTTGCCCCCGCAGTGCAACACATCGCGGCAGCACCAGTGGCCGCAGCGCCTGCAGCTGCTCCAGCCGCCGCTGCTTCAGCACCACAAGATGACCCGGCCTCTGATCCAGGCGCCGTCACGTCACCCATGGTGGGCACAGTCTATTTGCAGGCCGAACCGGACGCCCCGTCTTTTGTATCTGTCGGCGACACCGTGGCCGAAGGCGACACACTGCTGATCGTGGAAGCCATGAAAACAATGAACCACATCCCTGCCCCGCGCGGCGGTAAAGTGAAACGCATTCTCGTCGACGATGGCGCGGCTGTGGAATTTGGCGCACCACTCGTCATCCTCGAATAAGGGGCGATCCATGTTCAATAAAATTCTGATCGCCAACCGCGGCGAAATTGCATTGCGCGTCATCCGGGCCGCCCGCGAAATGGGCATCGGATCTGTAGCCGTCCATTCCACCGCAGACAGTGACGCCATGCATGTGCGTATGGCCGACGAAAGCGTGTGCATTGGACCACCTGCGTCTCCGCAGTCCTACCTGTCTATTCCGGCGATCATCGCGGCATGTGAAATCACTGGCGCAGAAGCGATCCACCCCGGATACGGTTTCTTGTCCGAAAACGCCAACTTTGTGCAAATCGTCGAAGATCATGGCCTGAAATTCATCGGCCCCACCGCAGAACATATTCGCGTGATGGGCGACAAGATCACCGCCAAAGACACCATGAAGGAACTGGGCGTGCCGTGCGTTCCCGGATCCGACGGCGGCGTGCCGACATTGGCGGACGCACAACGGATCGGCGAAGAGGTCGGGTATCCCGTTATCGTCAAAGCCACAGCCGGTGGCGGCGGCAAAGGCATGAAAGTGGCACAAACTGCCGCTGACATGGAAAGCGCCTTCATGACGGCACGCGCCGAGGGCAAGTCGAACTTCGGCAACGATGAAGTCTACATCGAGAAGTATCTAACCACGCCGCGCCACATCGAAATCCAGGTCTTTGGCGATGGCAAAGGCAAAGCGGTCCATTTGGGCGAACGCGATTGTTCATTGCAGCGCCGCCACCAAAAGGTCTTCGAAGAAGCCCCCGGGCCTTCGATCACCCCCGACGAACGTGCGCGGATTGGCAAAATCTGTGCTGATGCCGTGGCACGGATCAACTACATCGGCGCCGGTACAATCGAATTTCTGTATGAAAACGGCGAATTCTATTTCATCGAAATGAACACCCGTTTGCAGGTGGAACATCCCGTGACAGAAGCCATCTTTGGTGTCGATCTGGTGCGCGAACAAATTCGCGTGGCCGAAGGTTTGCCAATGTCGTTTACGCAAGATGAATTGGAAATCAACGGCCACGCCATTGAAGTTCGCATCAATGCAGAACGCTTGCCCAATTTCGCGCCCTGCCCTGGCAAAATCACACAGTACCACGCCCCCGGCGGGCTTGGGGTCCGTATGGATTCGGCGCTGTACGATGGCTATTCTATCCCGCCCTATTACGACAGCTTGATTGGCAAATTGATTGTGCACGGCCGCGACCGCCCCGAAGCCTTGGCGCGCTTGAACCGTGCCTTGGGTGAATTGATTGTGGACGGTGTCGATACCACTGTGCCGTTGTTCCATGCACTTTTGCAAAACGGTGATGTCCATTCCGGTGACTACAACATCCACTGGTTGGAACACTGGCTGGAAAGCAATTTGCAAGCCGGGTGACTGCGCTTACCCCAGATATCTTACTGCGCGGCTATGGGATGGGCATCTTTCCCATGGCCGAACACCGTGATGATCCTGAGGTGTTTTGGGTCGATCCCAAAAAGCGTGGCATCTTGCCAGTTGACGGCTTTCATATCTCGAAATCACTGGCAAAACACATGCGACGCACATCAATGGTCGCGACCATCGATCATGACTTTGAAGGCGTGGTTGACGGATGTGCGGACCGGATCGACACATGGATCAGTGGCGAAATCAGACAGCTTTACCTGCGACTGTTTGAACGCGGTCATGCCCATTCCTTGGAAATCTGGGAAGACGACGTGCTCGTGGGCGGGGTATACGGTGTTGTCTTGGGGGCTGCGTTCTTTGGGGAAAGCATGTTCTCACGGCGGACAAACGCGTCCAAAACTGCGTTAGCCTGTTTGGTCGAAGCCTTGGGACGCGGCAGTTTCAAATTGTTCGACACGCAATTCATCACAGATCATTTGGCGTCTTTGGGCGCGGTCGAAATCAGCCGCGCACAATACCACCAACGGCTCAGGGATGCCCAATACAGCAAAGCCACGTTTTTGCAGCCTGTGTCACCTCAGGATGTGGTGCAGCGCATGACCCAGACGTCATAACGTGAATGATCCATAGCACTGAGTGCCGGGGCCGATGCAATCATCCAGCCGGAAAATACAGCACCTGATTTTCCGGTTTCGGCGATTTCCAAAGCAGCAAAGGCGTTGCCGGACGGATTGCCCACCGGATAGCGGCAGTCGCGCAATGCAATGTTCAGACTACCAAATGCGACGGCTGAACCCGATTTGATTTCAATGTCTTTGGTGGTCCCGTTGATCTTGTCCAAACCCCGCAAGACAGCACCCGAAGCGCTTGTTGTTTGTTGTTGTGCATGCCCTGCAGTGGCCAATGCAACAATCAACAAAGACAGGCGCAGGATCATTCCGCGTCACCGCCGCTGACAAACTTCAACAGAAGCGAAATCAAGCTAACCGCCCCTTGGGTATCCGTAATCTCGGCCCCTTCTTCGAAGTTGAAAGGCGACCCACCCGGAACGATTTCAATAAAGTTACCACCCAGAAGACCTTCGGATGCCACGACAATCGCACTGTCATCAGGGATCTCGACGCTTTGTTGTACATTCACAGTGGCGTCAGCACGGAACGTCTGCGTGTTAAGCGTCACGTCTGTCACGGTGCCCACTTTGACACCGGCCAAACGCACATCCGTCCCGACACTCACCCCCTCGATGCTGCGAAAGCTTGCTGTCAGCGGGTAGCTGTCTGATGGGCCGGATACGCCAGCCAATTGCGTCGCGTAGATCGCAAAACCCATTGCAGCGGCCAAAACGATACCGCCAACGGCCACTTCAGTTGTATTTTCCGCCATCGTTTGCCCCTTGAGTGATCCGCCTTATTCGGGCGTCCACGCCTCATAGTCATCGCGTGATTTGGGTTCGGTGCGGCGAATGGATCCAGATGGAGCGTAAGCCAAAGCCGTCCCCGTCAGGTTCTCCTGATGCGGCTTTTCCCATGATTTGTGTGGCAACGGTTTGTCTGTTGGGGGTTCGTCCCATGTGCGGTGCAGCCAGCCATGCCATTCCGGATCGATCCGCGATGCTTCGGCTTCCCCATTAAAGATGACCCAGCGACGGGCATCATCATGGGTCTTGTAAAAGATATTGCCTTGACCATCCTCGCCAACTTTCACGCCTTTGCGCCAGGTGAAAAGCTGCGTGTTCAAAGTCTGCCCGTTCCACCATGTCACGGCGCGCAAAGCTGTTTTCAGAAGTCCCATAGGTGCCTCATATCTGGTTACCTTTGATATGGTTTATTTTTGTCGCCGCGTCCAGAGGTGGCTAAGCCATCAAAGCGGGCACGCACGCAAGATTTAGCGCATTTTCTCTTTGCAAAAGATAAACAACCGCATCAGCCGGGTAAAAGAGCCGTGACTTCAATCTCGATTTTTAGATGCGACGCGATCAGCCCACATTCAATCATGGTCGCAGCTGGCGGGTTTTCACCAAAGGCCGTGCGCAGCATCGGCCAGCAAGGCTCAAAATCCGATGCCTCAGGAAGCATGTAAGTCACACGCACAACGTCAGCCATTGAAGCCCCGGCTTCCTTTAATGCGGCCCCAATCGTGGCCAAAGCAGATGCGCACTGGCTTTGCACGTCGTCTCCCGCTCCGGTCGTTCCCGCGACATGAACAAATCCACCTGCAACAACGGCACGACAATACCCGATCTTTGCTTCGAACGGCCCGCCGGAATGAATACGTTTAATTGTCATGATCCGTTTTCTTTTCGCTTAAAATATCCTGGGGGCTTGGGGGCAAAGCCCCCAACCAAAACACGTCTGGAAAACTCTATCCCGCAGAGGCAGGCTCTTTTTCTGCATCTGCGTGAATCATCAAAGGTGCCGCATCCGAGTTTACGGCTTCTTCGTTCACCACAACTTCAGTCACACTTTCCATGCCTGGCAATTCAAACATCGTATCAAGCAGAATTTCTTCCAGAATTGACCGCAAGCCCCGCGCACCCGTCTTACGTTCGATCGCCCGTTTGGCAATCGCGCTTAGCGCATCTTCGGTGAATGTCAGTGCTGTGTCTTCCAGTTCAAACAAACGCTGATATTGCTTCACCAAGGCATTTTTGGGTGCCGTCAGAATGGTAACCAATGCGTCTTCGTCCAGATCTTCCAATGTCGCTAAAACAGGCAAACGGCCCACGAACTCGGGAATCAGACCGAATTTCAGCAAATCCTCTGGCTCAAGATCTGTAAAGATTTCACCCACGCCTCGGACATCATTGTCACGTACGTCCGCGCCAAAGCCCATCGCAGACCCCTTGCCGCGCGCCGCGATAATTTTATCCAAACCGGCGAATGCACCGCCACAAATGAACAGGATATTCGTTGTATCGACTTGCAGGAATTCTTGCTGCGGGTGTTTGCGTCCACCTTGCGGCGGCACAGAGGCCACAGTGCCTTCCATCAGTTTCAAAAGCGCTTGTTGTACACCCTCACCTGACACGTCACGTGTAATGGAGGGGTTTTCAGACTTGCGTGTGATCTTGTCGACTTCGTCGATGTATACGATGCCGCGTTGCGCCCGTTCCACATTGTATTCGGACGCTTGAAGCAGCTTAAGAATGATGTTTTCGACGTCTTCCCCGACGTAGCCGGCTTCGGTCAGGGTTGTCGCGTCTGCCATTGTAAACGGCACATCAAGAATGCGCGCCAAGGTCTGCGCCAGCAAAGTCTTGCCACAGCCCGTTGGTCCCATCAAAAGAATGTTGGATTTTGCCAGTTCTATATCACCGCCCTTTTGCGCGTGATTCAGACGTTTGTAGTGGTTGTGAACAGCAACAGACAAAACGCGTTTGGCCATGGCTTGCCCGATAACATAGTCATCCAGCACTTCGCAGATGTCTTTCGGCGTTGGCACACCGTCGGTCGCCTTCAAGCCAGAGGCTTTGGTTTCTTCGCGGATGATGTCCATGCAAAGTTCGACGCATTCATCACAAATGAACACTGTCGGCCCAGCAATCAGCTTGCGCACTTCGTGTTGGCTTTTGCCGCAAAAGCTGCAGTAAAGGGTGTTTTTGCTATCGCCGCCGGAGTTCGTTGCCATTGTCACTCTTTCAGGGTTTTACCCGTTTAGTCTTACGTCTGGTGTGCCATACCGAAATGGCGGCCACACCCAAAGGCGCGTTTTACGCTGGTCTGGACCAGCTTAGGCCAGCCCCGACAGGTCCACAATCGCAAAATGGATGCAATTGCGAACATGACCTGTCGCGGCGCCAGGCGCTTATTCCGCGTCGTCACCGTCTTTGGCTCGGTTTTCGACGATTTCATCGATGTGGCCCCACTCTTTGGCTTCTTCGGGGGTCATCCACAGATCACGATCCAAAGCCTTCTGAACTGTCTTCAAGGGTTGGCCAGAGTGCTTCACGTACAATTGATACATCCGTTCGCGGGTGCGTTCGATGTGGCGCGCAGAGATCAGGATATCTTCGGCTTTGCCCTGTGATCCGCCAGAGGGTTGGTGAATCATCACTTCGGCGTTGGGCAACGCAAACCGCATTCCCTTTTCGCCGCCAATCGCGATCAAAGATCCCATAGAGGCCGCCATGCCACAAATCAGCGTGGACACTTTGGGGCGGATATATTGCATCGTGTCATAAATGCTCATGCCGGCCGTCACTTCACCACCGGGCGAATTGATGTACATGCTGATGTCCTTGGACGGGTTTTCCGCTTCAAGGTGCAGCAACTGCGCGACAACCAGATGGCTCATACCACTGTGGATCGGGCCGTTCACGAAAATAATCCGCTCTTTCAAAAGCCGCGAGAAAATGTCGTAGGCGCGTTCGCCCCGGCTTGTCTGTTCCACCACCATGGGGACCATTGTGTTCATATATGTGTCGATGGGATCGTTCATGGAATGCCTGCCTGAATTACCGTCGTGCTGGACCATACCAGCCGCGACCTTGCTTGAATGTTAGTATTGCCTTTCGGGACCTGCAAGGGGGGCCGAACGGTTGATCTGGTTTCAAATCGTTTTACCTGCCAGAGCATGACAAAAGCGTTAACAGAATTTACCCCGACCCGCACCGCAGCCCTGACCCGTTTGGCCCGTTTTGTGCCCCACGCCGGGCGCGATTACACAAGCAAACGCAACTATGATTTGGGCGCAGGTCGCCACACCCATGTGTCGGTTTTATCACCCTATCTGCGCCATCGCATTTTGACCGAAGCAGAGGTATTGGAAGCGGTTTTAGCCCGGTTTTCGCTGTCCAGCGCCGAAAAATTCATTCAGGAAGTCTTTTGGCGCACCTATTGGAAAGGATGGCTGGAACTGCGCCCGACAGTCTGGCGCGACTACCAGCAAGGTGTGATGCGCCAAATGGACGCTGTGCATACCCAATCCGGCCTGCACGACCGTTGGGAAGCGGCCTGCATGAGTGACACCGGCATCGCGTGCTTTGACGCATGGGCCAAAGAATTGGTCACAACCGGATATCTGCACAATCATGCGCGGATGTGGTTTGCCTCAATCTGGATATTTACCTTAAAGCTGCCTTGGGAACTGGGCGCGGATTTCTTCTTGCGGCATCTTCTGGACGGCGATCCGGCCTCTAATACATTGTCGTGGCGATGGGTCGCAGGCATTCAGACACCGGGCAAAACCTATCTGGCGCGCCCCGACAACATCGTAAAATACACCGAAGGGCGGTTCCAGCCACAAGGGCTTGCCACCTATGCCGATGCCCTGCCCGGTGCACAAAAGCCCGCGCCCCTTCCCCTGCCCCACCTGCGAGAGCCGGACCCCTCAAAGCGTACAGGTCTGGTTTTACACACAGACGACCTAAGCCCGCAATTCGTGCTGGACCGCGTCAAAGGCGTCGATGCAACGCTGTGCCTTGAAACATCCCGAAGGCTCAGCCCCTTGGCACCCGCCCCTCACGTGATTGACTTTGCAAAAGCCGCTTCACAGGACGTGACCACCCGTTGGGCCGGGCAATTGGGCACACTGTCCCACGGGCAAAGCGCCAAAGACATCGAAGGATGGGCCAAAGACAATGGCATTGAGCAAATTGTGGCAGCCGTGGCTCCGGTGGGCCCAAATGCAGATGCTTTGGCGGCAGTCAAATCTGTGCCGGTGGTCCGCGTGCGACGGCCCTACGACACAGCCGCTTGGCCTTTTGCCACCCACGGGTTTTTTAAATTCAAGGAAAAAATCCCCAAACTGATCGGCTACCTGAACGGAATTTCTACCACTGATTGAGCGGCTTTTCGCCAATTCGTCACACGGCTGTTACGCCCCTGTTACACGAATCCACGACCCATGCGAGCATCAACGATACGCCACGTCACCGTCAGTCGCAGCTTGAGGACATGAAATGAACCGCAAAGACATCATCAACGATCCCGAAATCGGCAACAAAGCAGAAGCTTATGAAGCCTTTGACGACATTCCCACAAACCCCAACCTGTCCAACACCATCGGTGATGTGATCAATGCCCGCTATGGCCGCCGCGATATTCTACGTGGCGTTTTGGGGGTGTCTGCAACCACTGCCCTGTTCGGTACATCTGCGCTGATCGCGCCATCGCATGCAAATGCCGCAACAGACACCAGCAGCCGCTACAGCTTTGATGAACTGGCTTGGGGCAACGATGAAACGCATCACATTGCAAATGGCTACAACGCGGATGTTTTGCTGCGGTGGGGGGATCCGATCACGGCCGACGCCCCTGATTTCGATGTGATGAACCAAAGCGCCGAAGCACAGCTCCAACAGTTTGGATATAACAATGACTACGTGGGCTTCACCGCGCTGAACGACGAAGGCACTCGTGGATTGCTGTGTGTGAACCACGAATACACCAACGAAGAGGTGATGTTCCCCGGCCTTGGCCGTCAGGACCGCGACGGGTTCAAAGGCATGACCAAAGAACTGATAGACATCGAAATGGCAGCGCATGGCGGATCAGTGGTCGAGATTGCCCAAGATGCAGGCGGCACATGGGCGCTGGTCAAAGACAGCCAGTACAACCGCCGTATCACCCCCTTGAACACGCAAATGACCATCGACGGGCCAGCCGCAGGCCACCCCCGCATGAAAACCAACGCCGACCCCGACGGCATGACCGTCATCGGCACAGTCAACAACTGCGCGGGTGGCATGACGCCTTGGGGCACCTACCTGATGGCCGAGGAAAATTTCCATGGCTACTTTTGGACCGATGTGGTCGACGCCGACGGCAAGCCCGACATTTCAGCACATGCGGACGCCGACAAAATGAAGCGTTACGGCGTACCCGGGCGCTGGTACGCATGGGGCCAGCACCATGATCGCTGGAACATCGACAAAGAACCCAATGAGCCGAACCGCTGGGGCTGGATTGTCGAAGTCGACCCGCGCAACCCCGATGCCAAGCCGATCAAACACACGGCGCTGGGACGTTTCCGCCACGAAGGCGCCGAAACCACGACCTCAAAAGACGGGCATCTGGTGATCTATTCGGGCGACGACAACCGCTTTGATTACCAATACAAGTACGTGTCCAAAGGCGTCGTCAATGACGAAACGGCAGTGTTCGGGTCCTCGTTGTTTTCGGACGGCACACTTTACGTGGCGCGCTTTAACGCAGATGGCGTGATTGACTGGCTGCCATTGGTCCATGGCACAGGGCCGCTGACCGCAGAAAACGGCTTTGACAGCCAAGCGGATGTGATGATCGACACCCGGATCGCCGCAGACCTTCTTGGCGCCACCCCAATGGACCGTCCCGAAGACGCACAACCCCGCGGTGATGGCACAGCCTATGTGATGCTGACCAACAACAACAAACGCAAAGCGGGCAATGAGAATGCCGCCAACCCGCGGGCTGCATCAGATTTCGGGCATATCATCGAGATCAAGGAAGACAATCAGGACCACGCAGCCACACGCGGCACATGGTCTATCTTGGTCAAATGTGGCGATCCCGAAGTGACCGAAGTTGGCGCCCAGTGGAACCCTGAAACGTCCGAAAATGGCTGGTTCGGCTCCCCTGACAACTGCGCAATTGATGCGGACGGGCGGCTTTGGGTGTCAACGGATCAGGGATCGAAGTGGGGTAAAACGGGCAAGTCCGACGGGCTTTACGGCGTTGAAACCGAAGGCGATGCGCGCGGCACCTCAAAGCTGTTTTTCCGATGCCCCGTGGGCGGTGAATTGTGCGGGCCCTATTTCCACGACAGCGGTGAAACACTGTTTCTGGCTGTGCAGCATCCCGGAACAGACGGCACCAAGGACCTAAAGGGGTTTGAACGGAACTCGACCTTTGAAGACCCTGCCACACGTTGGCCTGACTTTGACCCCGCCATGCCGCCACGTCCTTCGGTTCTGGTTGTGACCAAACAAGGTGGCGGCAAAATCGCTGTTTAAGTTTCATGGATGAAGATCCATGCGCAAACGAAGAAGGGCAGCCCGCACGGGCTGCCCTTTCCAATTTCTGCCTGTCCAGTATTATTCGAACTGACTTGCGACATTGTCAGCAAAGGCCGACACCACTGCCGCATAGTATTCATCGCTGTCCACTGCCACGTATTTCGTGTCGAAGCCGTCCGGGTAAAATGCGACAACCTGTTCCGCCGTCACCGACAGGTCATATGTCTTGTAGTTCTTGCCTTCGATGCCGGTGTCGTCACCGTGCAGCAGCTGAACACGACCCGCCAATGAACTTTCGGCTTGGCCAATCGCGCTTTCGAACGAATTGGCAAGGGCCACTTCATCGATGTCGATTTTGACCGTCATACCATCTTCGTCAATGCGGTCATTCAGGCGCAACACAAGGGCCGCGGCCAAATCGGTTGGCAAATCGGACCAGACTTTGGCGGCCTCGTATGTTTTGATGGCGTCCAGATCCACGTCGACCTCTACGTCGCTGATCGTTGTCGTGGCAGCCAAAGAACCAGCTGTCAGCGTTGTCGCCAGTGCGGAAGTCATAAGAATGCGTTTCATCGTGTCGTCTCCTTCTATTAAGCCCGTTCGTGTTCGGGTATGGTGAGACAACGGCGCGCCCCAACAAAAGGTTCCAAAAACCTAAGAATTTCTTTGAACGCGGATTTGAAAGGCTGTCCCAATGGCTCAAGAAAAACGCCCCGACATCAAGACACTGACATCCGGCGCCGGGTTGAAACGCTGGTATTGGCTAAAAACGGAATTGTTGGCTGAAGCACGGCGCTTGGGGCTAAAAACGACGGGGCAAAAGTTTGCAATTCTGGACAGGATCGCACATTTTCACGACACAGGATCCAAAGTCGCCCCAACAGACGTAGCCCCCAAAACCTCATCCAAATTCGACTGGCATTGCGCTGAACTGACACCGGATACAACGCTGACAGACAGCTACAAAAACACCCAGAACGTGCGGCGGTTTTTCAAATCGCAGGTGGGGGACACATTCAAGTTCAACATTGAATTTATGGCTTGGATGAAGAACAACACAGGCACCACCTTGGCGGATGCGGTGGCCGAATACATGGCCATGAAGCTGCGCGAGGCCGATCCCGAGTATGAAAGCGTGATCGCACACCACAACCAATTCAATCAATACACACGCGATTTTTTAGGCGACAATCCCAGGATGGGCATGTCCGACGTGCGCCATTTTTGGGCCCTGAAGCGTGCCCTTCCCTCGGACGACGGCCGCCACGTTTATGAACGCAGCGACCTTGATCTTACCTGACGAGCCGCAATCAGTCGCTTAGGCAATCAGCCAAAGAAACAGACAACGCACGGATGGTTTCAAAGTAATGGTCTGGTCCAAGTGGCACATCAAAGCCGATTGGGTCCAGTTCACCGACGCCAACGTCCGGTGCCACGGCGGAAATCCAATCGCGGTTTTCGGCAGGTTCCGTGAACACGCATTTCGCTTGTGTTTGTTCGATGGTGTTGCGGATCTCGACCAGTCGCTTGGGGCTGGGGCTTTGCGCATCAGAGGCCGCGATTGCGCCGACGGCTTCAATGTCAAAATGCGCCTCGAAATAGTGATAGGCATCGTGGGACACGACGAAAGGAATACCTTTGATCGGGGCCAGACGTGCGCGGACATCCGCGTCCAGCTGCGCAAACCGGCTGGCGGCATTCGAGGCGTTTTGCAAGTATACGGCTTTGTTGGCTGGGTCAACTTCGGCCAAAGTCGCCGCGATCACTGCCACCCAGTTTTGGGCGTTGTCCGGATCCATCCAAACGTGCGGGTCTTGGCCTTCCCCATGTGTGTCGTGATGATCTTCATCGTGATGCGCTTCGTCGTTGTGCGTCTCGTCGCTATGCGCTTCATCGTGGCTTTCGTCATGCGTATCCGCGTGATCTTCATGCCCATCTTCGTCATGCCCATCCGCATGCTCATCTTTATGATCGTCCTCGTGCCCCGCTCCGTGATCATGATGGTCATGCGCTTCGAACGTAGCGCCTCCACGAAATGGCATAGTATTGGTGGACGGATCCGTCATCACATTCACAACCAATGCATCAGCGGCCAAGGTATCGACAGATTTCTCCAACCAGGGCGTTAGATTTGGCCCTATCCAAAACACAACATCCGCTTGATCCAATGCGCGCGCCTCGGACGGGCGCATGCTGTGATCATGTGGCGATGCGGTTTGTGGAACAATCAGATCCGGCGCACCAACGCCTTCCATAACCAACGATACAAGACTGTGAACAGGGGCGATGTCGACCGCAACACGCACATCTTGCGCATGGGCGGACAGCGGCAGGGCGGCTGCTATGAAAGACAGGGTTTTAAGACGCATGGGTGAAGTTTCCGATGTTATAAAGTAACGATGCGCCTCTTGCTAGAAGATATGTTATATTATATCAACCCTTCAAATCGGAGGACCCCAATGCCCCTTGGCTTTGAACACCACAATCACAGCGCGTGTATTTCAGACACTTTGCAACGGGCCGAAGTGCATTGTCGGGAAGAAAATCTCAATTTTACGCCAGTACGGCGGCGGGCTTTGGAGATTCTGTTGCAAGAACACCGCGCACTCGGGGCCTATGATCTTCTGACAGAGCTTGCGGCAAGCGGCATGGGCAAACAGCCCCCCGTTGCCTATCGCGCTTTGGATTTTCTGGTGTCCGCCGGTTTCGCCCATAAGATAGAACGATTGAACGCCTACATTGCGTGTTCTCATCTTGGGTCGGATCACGCACCCGCGTTCCTGATATGCCGCAAGTGCAATGCCATCAACGAAGCCAACGCAGAGCTGGCCAATGGCCGTCTGGGTGACGCCGCCCGTGCGGCAGGGTTTCAGATAGAGCGTACCGTGGTTGAGGCCCTTGGGTTGTGCCCATCGTGTCAGGACGCCGCATGACAGCCTTGATAGAGGCCCGAAACATGACGTTGCGACTGGGTGGCAAAATCGTTTTGCGCGACGTGGATTTCCGCATTGAAAAAGGCGAAATTGTCACCGTTGTTGGGCCCAATGGATCAGGTAAATCGACTTTGCTGCGCGGATTGATTGGTGCTGTGCGCCCCGTGCAAGGCAGCGTGGTCCGGCAGGCCGGTTTGCGCATCGGATATGTGCCGCAAAAGTTGCATGTGGACACCACTTTGCCGTTAACCGTGAAGCGGTTTTTGAACATTCCCATACGCTTGGACGCGGATGTTATTTCTGACGCCCTGACCCGTGCTGGTGTGGTCGAGCAGGCGCAGACCCAAATGTCCCAGCTGTCAGGCGGACAGTTCCAGCGCGTCATGCTGGCGCGCGCACTTTTGACAAAACCCGACATCTTGATCCTGGACGAAGCCACACAAGGATTGGACCAACCCGGGGCTGCTGCATTCTATCGCCAGATCGAAGATGTGCGCAAAGATCTTGGCTGCGCGATTTTGATGGTCAGCCATGATTTGCATGTTGTTATGGCTGCTTCTGACCGCGTCTTGTGCCTGAACGGTCATGTCTGTTGTGAAGGGACCCCCGATATTGTGGCCTCGGCGCCAGAATATCGCGCGTTGTTTGGCACCGGCACACAAGGCGCGTTGGCGCTGTACCGCCATCATCATGATCACAATCACGAACATGAAGGCGCCCATGATCATGATCATCCTCATTAAGACGCGAGCTGAAAATTTTGAATTATTTAGATGATTTTATGGTGCGTGCTGCGCTGGCCGGTGTGGGTGTTGCGTTAGCAGCAGCGCCCTTGGGATGTTTTGTGGTATGGCGCCGGATGGCCTATTTCGGGGATGCTACAGCCCACGCGGCCTTGTTGGGGGTTGCCCTTTCGCTTGCGCTGGATGGTCCCATTATGGTCGGTGTTCTTGCGGTCGCATTGGTGGTCGGTGTGTGTGTCACGTTTTTATCGGGACGCGGGCTGGGGGAAGACACCATCCTTGGGGTTCTGGCCCATAGCCTTCTGGCTGTCGGCCTCGTGGCCGTTTCCTTCATGAGTGGCGTGCGTATGGACCTTATGGGATTTCTAATGGGTGACATTTTGGGGGTCTCAAAGACGGACCTCGCGCTGATTTGGGGCGGTGTCGTGGCTATACTGGGCATCATGATCTGGCGCTGGAATGCGTTGCTGACGGTGACCCTTAACCCCGATCTGGCACAGGCCGCAGGGCTCAACAGCCGACGCGAACAACTTGTGTTGACGGTCGCTTTGGCCGTTGTTGTGGCTGTGGCGATCAAGGTTGTGGGCGCATTGCTGATATCAGCCTTGTTGATCATTCCCGCAGCCGCTGCCCGCCCGCTGGTGCGCACCCCCGAGGCAATGGCGATCATGGCCGCAGGGCTTGGTGCTGTGGCCGCATTGGGCGGCTTGGGTGCCGCGTTCCAATGGAACACACAAACGGGGCCAACAATTGTGACGCTGGCCGCCATTTTGTTTGTTGCAAGCCACCTGATTGGGGCGTTGCGCCGCCTTTAAGTGACGCGGCTGCGTTGTTTGTAGACCGGGTTATCCCACAAATTGCCGTTGATCACTTCTGCGATGTGTTTCACCGCTGCAGTGACGTCCGCGGCGTCTACATACAGCGGCGTAAAGCCGAAGCGCATGATGTTGGGGGCGCGGAAATCGCCAATAACACCACGCGCAATGACGGCCTGCATGGCCGCGTAGCCTTCTTTGAACGCAAACGACACCTGACTGCCACGCGTCGCAGAATCGCGCGGACTTGCGAGGGTCAAGGCGGGCACTTGGGCTTCGATTTCTTCGATAAACTGTTCTTGCAGCGCGATGGACGCACGACGCAGTTCCGCCATGTCGACACCATCCCAGACCTTCAAAGCCTCTTCCAAAGACGCCATCTGGATCACGGGCGGTGTTCCGACGCGCATCCGTTCGATGCCCGGTGCGGGGCGGTAATCAAGGTCAAAGTCAAAGGGGGCGTCATGGCCCAACCATCCCGCCAAAGCAGGATCAACCTGATCGGCCAAATCAGAACGCACATAGATAAACGCAGGTGCGCCCGGTCCGCCGTTCAAATATTTATAGGTGCACCCCACCGCAAATTCACATTGGCATGCTGACAGATCAACAGGCACAGCACCCGCAGAATGCGCAAGATCCCATATCATCACGGCACCTGCGGCGTGGGCCGCCTTGGTTACTGCATCCATATCGTGCATGCGCCCTGTGCGGTAATCAACCTGTGTCAGCATCACAACCGCCACGCTGTCATCGATAAAGTCTGTGATATCTTCCGGGGATTCGGTGCGCAGGCTGTAGCCGTCGTCCAGCAATTTCGTCAGCCCGTCCACCATGTAAAGATCGGTGGGAAAGTTGCCGGTGTCCGACAAGATCACTTTGCGCTCGGGTCGCATTTTGATTGCGGCGGCAACGGCTTGAAACACTTTCACGGACAATGTGTCGCCCATGGCGATTGTGCCGTCTGGTGCCCCAACAAGCCCCCCGACAGTGTTACCAACTGCGCTGGGTTGCGCCATCCATCCGGCCGTGTTCCAACCTTTGATCAGCATCTCGCCCCATTCGTCCGTCAACATCGCAGCCACCCTTGCCGGCACCGACTTAGGCAAAGGCCCAAGCGAATTGCCATCAAGATAAATGACGCCTTCTGGCAGGTGGAATTGATCTTTGCGCAAGATAGAGGACATTGGTGTCTCCGGTTGAATGAATATATTTTAGGCTTAAAGCATATCTATCGGCTTGCAACGAAAAACGCCAGTGCCGAAGGGAAATCCGCGGTCAAGACCACAGTCCATGCAGCTTATGCCGCCGACCAAAGCGCCAAACCCACAACCAACAGCATAGACAAAGCCATAGCGACATTGATGCGGCGCTGGATAACATGCGGCAGGTTCAAAGCATGCAAAGTCACCCCGGCCCACAGCCACCCGACATGCAAAGGCACCCAGATCAGATTGTAGATCACGATTTTGACCACAACCTCAAAGGCCAAAGCCTGCGGAAAAATGACAAAGCCCGAAAACAATGTGGCCGTCACGACGTAGGCTTTGGGGTTAATCGGTTGTAAGGCCAATCCATTCCAGAACCCCAAAGGTTTGCTGGGATCGATAAAGCCTATGCGACTGCCTGCGGTTGCAACACGGTAAGCCAAATAGACCAGATACCCTACCGACGCCAATAAAAGGCCCGTACGCAACCATGGGATTGCAAGACCAGCTGCAGCAATGCCAGAAATCACCAGCACCATCACGATGTGCCCGCCCACAAACAGCCCCGCAATAAAGGCCAGCCCCGGACGATACCCGTAAGCCGCCCCAATGCCTGCTGTTGTCAACACGCCCGGACCGGGGGTCACAATCAAGAAGAACACGGCCAAGGCAAATTCGATCATTCAGGCGTAACCTTGAAGGGGGCGAGTGTGTCCCAAAGGAATTCCACCCCTGTTCCGGGGGTGTCCGGTGCAACAGCCTGCGCGTTCCGGATCACCAGCGGGCGCGTGGTATAGCGGTCGATGGGGAAGCTGTGCACTTCAAGCCACCCTCCATGGGCCTGCGACGACACAAGGCTGACATGCAGTTCCTGCATTCCATGTGAACACACGGGCACATTTGTGTTTTGGGTCAATGCCGCGACCTGTAACCACCCCGTGATCCCACCACAATTCGAGGCGTCAGGTTGGATGAACCCCAATTCGGACTGCGCCATCGCCATTTCAAATTCATGGATGGTATGCAGGTTTTCCCCCATGGCGACAGCCATTCCGGTGGCCTGCGTGATTGCGGCGTAACCTGCGTAATTGTCTGGAATAATAGGTTCCTCGAACCAAAGAATGTCCTGATCTTTTACGGCATGTGCAAGGCTGATCGCCTGATCGACCGTCATCGAATAATTCGCGTCGATCATGAATTTTGCTTCCGCACCGATTTGTTTGCGCACAGCTTTGATGCGCGTGACATCTTCGTGTTCGGTTGGTTGGCCGATTTTGATCTTTACCGCATTCAGGCCTGCGTCGAGATAGCTTTGCACATGCAACAAAAGTTTTGGCAACGGATAAGCCAGATCAATCCCGCCCCCGTAGGCTTTGCAGGTGTTGCCATATCCACCCGCCATTTGCCAAAGCGGCTTTTCTTCAGACTTTCCGCGCAGATCCCACAACGAAATGTCGATCGCCGAAATCGCAAAGCTCACGATCCCACCGCGCCCGACATAGTGCATGTGCCATTGCATTGCCTCATAGATCGCTTCGACACGGCCTGCGTCCTGCCCGATCAGCCACGGCGCAATATCATGTTGGATCATTGCCTGCACAGCATGACCGCCACGCCCACCTGTGTAGGTGTACCCGGTTCCCTGGGCGCCATCCTCCAATGTGATTGTCACTGTCACCAGTTGGAAGTGGCTGTGATCCCCGTGTTTGGCGTCCACCAAAACCTCATCCAGTGGAACATTGAACAAACACGCTTCAACAGATTTGATTTTAAACATCCTAGATCCTTCGCTGTGCCTTTTTAGCGGTTCGGGTAACGGGGGCTCTGCCCCCCGACGGCTGTGCCGCCTCCCCCCGGGATATTTTTGGCGAAAAGAAAGTGGGGGTCACATATCGGCGCATTCCGGTACCGGCGTCAGCGTTTTGCCATCTTCAAGATGCCGCAACAAATTGTCCACTGTCAGGTTTCCCATTGCAGCGCGTGTTTCGACCGTGCCACTGCCCACGTGCGGCAAAAGCACCGTGCGAGGGTGATCGCGCAAAGCCTGCGGCACTTTGGGTTCTTGCTCAAATACATCCAGACCGGCCCAGCCAAGCTTGCCGGTTTGCAGCGCTTTAATCAGCGCATTCTCATCCACGACTGACCCCCGAGACACATTGATCAGCGTCCCATTTGCCCCCAGCGCCTCCATAACGTCTGCGTTGACGATCTTGTTCGTCGATGGTCCGCCCGGGGTGATACAGATCAGCACATCAGCGTCTCGGGCCATGGCCGTGAGGTCGTCGTAGTAGGTGTAATCTACGTCCTTTTTGGTGCGCGTATGGTAAATGATCTTGCTGTTCCAGGGCGCAAGCTTATCGGCAATTGCTTGCCCGATCCGGCCCAACCCAAGAATACCTACCGTTTGGTTGTCGGCAGACCGCGTCAATGGCGCGTTCCCTTCGGTTTCCCACGCACCGTCACGCACGTAAGAATCGTCGCGCAGGATTTCGCGGTAACACGCCAGCATCAACAGCACAGCCGTGGTCGCAACCTCGGCATTCAGCACATTGGGGGTGTGGGTAACAACCACGCCACGCGCTTTCGCCGCCTGCACGTCGATGGCATCATACCCCACGCCATAACAAGAGATCGCCTTCAAATTCGGCAAACTGTTCATGATCTCGGGTTTCACACCATCGTGCCCGTTTGTGATTATATGAGTGATCTTTGCGGGATCGTAATCCTCTAAAGAATGTACCGTAAATGCCACTTCAAGCCGCACTTTCATAGCCTCGGTCACGCCGCCAATTTGTAAAAGGTCAGCCATCTTGGTCGACCTTTTGTGTTTGCCGGCCCAAGCCTTCGATTTCGAGCGTCATGACGTCGCCTTTTTTGAGGTAAACAGGCGTTGGTTTGATCCCCATGCCAACGCCGGGCGGCGTGCCTGTGGTGATGATGTCGCCGGGGTGCAGCGTGAACAATTGGCTGAGATGTTCGATGATTTCCGCAACGCTGAAGATCATCGTGGCGGTGTTGCCGGTCTGCATACGCTTGCCGTTTACATCAAGCGACATGGCAAGATTTTGCGGGTCTGGCACCTCGTCGCGGGTCACAAGATAAGGGCCAGTGGGGCCGAATGTGTCGCACGATTTACCTTTGGTCCATTGTCCGGTCAGCTGGGTTTGGAAGTGCCGTTCAGAGACATCATTGACGATGCAATAGCCTGCCACGTGATCCAAGGCGTTGTCTTTGCTGACATACTTCGCTTCTTTTCCGATCACGACGCCCAATTCGACCTCCCAATCGGTGTGGGCTGAGCCGCGTGGCATCACCACATCATCGTTTGGCCCGACAATGGCGGAGTTGGCCTTGAAAAACAGGATCGGGTGTTCGGGGATGGCGGCACCGGTTTCGGCAGCATGGTCAGAGTAATTGAGACCAATGCACAGGAATTTACCGAAATTACCGACACACGCCCCGATGCGCGGGCTGCCTTCAACAGCGGGTAACGTTGCTGGGTCAATTTTGGCCAACTCGGCCAGCTTGGCATCGCCAAGCATATCGCCGTTGATGTCATCAACATGCGCCGACAGATCACGTAGCGTGTCGCCATCCATCAAACCGGGTTTTTCAGCGCCTTTTGCGCCATAGCGTACAAGTTTCATGTCAGCTCCTTAATGATTGTCACGCGGCATGTATTTGCGCGAAATGTCTTGGTATTTGGTGGCGCCTTTGAGGGTCATGCCCTCGTCAAAGCGGCCAACTTTTTCGCGGAAGAACTCTTGCCATGGGGATTGGCTTTCCGGCACACCGTATCCTCCGTTTTCAAGCAAAACCCTTGCGCGGTCTGCCAATTCGTCCAGCGGCACCAACATGTCGGCTGTGCATTTGCGCAAGTCGATGCGCACTGTGTCGCCCGTTTGCAAAAGCGCCAAACCACCACCGTCAGCAGCTTCGGGGGACGCGTTCAAAATTGAAGGCGATCCCGATGTACCGGATTGTCGCCCGTCCCCGATGCACGGCAGCGCGTTTATGCCCTTTTTCAACAGATATGACGGAGGGCGCATGTTCACGACTTCAGCGCCGCCCGGATAGCCCTTGGGTCCTGCGCCGCGCATAAACAGAACACAGCTTTCGTCGATATTTTCCGATGGATCGTCGATGCGGTGGTGGAAATCTTCTGGCCCGTCAAAGACCACCGCGCGCCCTTCAAAGGCATCGGGATCGTCGGGGTCGCTGAGGTAGCGGGCGCGGAACGCATCCGAAATCACGGACGTTTTCATGATCGCGGAATCGAACAAGTTGCCCGACAGGTTGATAAACCCCGCAGCCTGCATCAAAGGCGCTGCCGCCGTTTTGATCACATCATCGTTCTGGGTGCGGGAAGCGGTGCAGTTTTCGCCCATGGTTTTACCATTGGCCGTGATCGCATCCGGGTGCGGCAACAGATTTGCCGCAATCAATTCCCCGACAACAGCCGGCACACCGCCCGCATGTTGATAATCTTCACCAAGGTACTTTCCCGCTGGCTGAAGGTTAACAAGCAACGGGATTTCGTGGCCGATTTTCTGCCAGTCATTGTTGTCCAAAGCCACATCAAGATGGCGGGCAATGCCGTTCAGATGGATAGGCGCGTTGGTGGACCCGCCGATGGCAGAATTGATGACAATTGCGTTTTCAAACGCCTCGCGCGTCATAATGTCCGAGGGGCGCAGATCTTCCCACACCATGTCGACGATGCGCTTGCCTGTGTTATAGCTCATTTGACCACGTTCACGGTAAGGCGCTGGAATCGCCGCACTTCCCGGCATTTGCATCCCCAAGGCTTCGGCGAGGGAATTCATCGTGGTCGCCGTGCCCATTGTGTTGCAATAGCCCACGGACGGGGCCGAGGCGGCGGCGATGTTCATGAATTCGTCATCGTCAATCTCGCCTGCGGCCAGCGCTTCGCGCGCCTTCCAGATCACGGTTCCCGACCCTGCCCGTTCGCCTTTCCACCAGCCGTTCAGCATCGGCCCGACCGACAGGGCAATCGCAGGAATGTTAACGGTTGCGGCGGCCATCAGCAGCGCGGGCGTGGTCTTGTCGCAGCCGATGTTCAGCACGACACCGTCCAGCGGATACCCAAACAGCGTTTCGACCAAAGACAGATAGGCAAGGTTGCGATCCAGCATCGCGGTGGGACGTTTGCCGGTTTCCTGAATAGGGTGAACCGGCACTTCAATGCACGTACCCCCTGCCGCGATGATGCCGTCGCGCACACGTTTGGTCAGTTCCAGATGGTGGCGGTTGCAAGGCGACAAATCTGACCCTGTTTGCGCGATCCCGATGATCGGCTTGCCCGATTGCAACTCTTCGCGGGTCAATCCGTAATTCAGATACCGCTCCAGATAGAGCGCCGTCATTTCAGGGTCTTCCGGATTGTTGAACCATTTGCGCGAGCGCAGATTTTCAGGTTTCATTTTGGTCATTGGCCGCTCCAGCCTCCGTCGATGATATGAGTATGACCTGTGGTAAAGGCACTTTCGTCGCTGGCCAGATACACCACAAGATGTGCGATTTCTTCGGCGCTTGCCACGCGCCCCATGGGTTGGCGGGCCACAAACTGCGCCAGGGCCGCATCATAACTGCCAAGCTCCTCACCCAACGCCGTCACACGGTCATGCCAGCTTGGCGATTCAACGGTACCGGGGCAGATGCAATTACAGCGAATGCCCTGCTTGATGTAGTCAACCGCGATGGATTTGGTGAGCCCCACAACGGCCGCTTTGGTTGTGCCGTACACAAAGCGATTGGGCGCCCCGATAATGCTGCCCAAAGCCGATGACATATTGATGATAGACCCGCTTCCACGGTCCAGCATCCCCGGCAATGCCGCCTTCACCGTACGCACCATCGAGCGCACATTTAGATCGAACGCAAAATCAATTTCATCCTCGGACGCATCCAGAATTGTGCCGTGATGCACGAAGCCTGCGCAGTTGAACAAGATGTCCGGCCGGGCCGCCTGCACACCTGCCAAAACACTGTCACCGTCCAGGGCATTTAATTCGAAAATTTCAATATTTTCGTGATTCGCATCCCGAATCGTGGAAAGCGCATCCATGTTTACATCCGTGGCAAAGACGTGAGCACCTTGTGCCGCCATAGCCAGCGCAGACGCCCGTCCGATCCCTTGCCCGGCGGCCGTCACCAAAGCACGCTTTCCCTTAAGCCTTTGATTCATATCAGTATCCCTGTTCCGACCTTCGGCAATCGGTCCAAAAACCGGACCCTGCCCCTTCGGAAATATTCGTGAACGAGGAAAGGAATTTCACCGTAAGGGCTGGTCCCCTTCCCGCATTTTGTTAGCGTATGACACAGTTATGGCTTTGACCATGGCATAGATTTGGGAAGGAAGGCGTCATGGCGCAGAAACGAAACATTGCCTTGATCGGAACCGGCCTGATGGGAGTGCCCATGTCGCTGAACCTAATGGCGGCGGGCCATGATTTGACCGTTTGGAACCGAACGCAATCGCGTGCGGCCCCTGTCGTGGACAAAGGTGCCCGCTGGGCCGAAAGCGCAGCCCTCGCCTTAGCCAAAGCCGACGTTCTTATCACAATGCTATCTGACGGTTTCGCAGTACTGGCATTGCTGGAAGATGCTGAGTTTTTAGCGCAGCTGACACCGGGAAAAATCTGGTTGGACATGTCCAGCACCAAGCCAGAACATGCCCGCACGCTGTCCTCCCGGTTGTCCTCGATGGGGGTGGCGTTCATGGATGCGCCGGTGTCAGGCGGCACCAAAGGGGCGCAGGCCGCGACTTTGGCGATCATGGCGGGTGGTTCTGCGGACACTTTTGATGTGCTGCGCCCAGTCTTTGACGCCATGGGTCGCGCCGTTCATGTCGGACCGGTTGGAAGCGGGCAACTGGCAAAACTGGCCAACCAAACCATCGTCGCCGTGACAATCAGCGCTGTTGCCGAAGCCATGCTGTTGATCGAACAAGGTGGCGCAGATCCAGCCGCCGTACGCGACGCGCTGAAAGGCGGCTTCGCAGACAGCGTCATCTTGCAACAACACGGTGCACGCATGTCGGCAGGCGATTTCGCCCCGGGCGGTCTTTCCAAGTTCCAACGCAAGGATTTGGATAATACACTGGCCGAAGCCGCCGCACTTGGTCTGGAACTGCCATCGACCCAAGCCGTCCGTGATCGCTTTGATCATTTTATTGAACATATGGGGGGCGCTGATCTGGATCATTCGGGGCTTTATCTTGAACTTAAAGCACGCAATGGAATGCCATCATGACGACTGTATTGATCTTGGGCGGCGGCGGAATGATTGGCCAAAAACTGGCCCGCAGCCTTACGACATCTGATGTGACTTTGTTCGACATCGCCTTTCCACCTGATGGCGCACCGGAACAACAGATCACCGGCAACATTGCTGATCCTGCAAAGGTCCAAGCTTTGGCCGCGCGGCGACCGGATGTGATTTACCATCTCGCCGCCATCGTCTCGGGCCAAGCCGAAACCGATTTCGAGATGGGTTGGGATATCAACATGATGGCTATGTGGCATCTGTTGAACGCATTGAAGGCAGAACATGACGCAAGCAACGGGACATATGTCCCCAAAATTGTGTTCACCTCTTCCATCGCAGTTTTCGGGGCCCCCTTTCCCGAAAAGATCGACGATGATTTCCTGACGGCTCCACAAACAAGTTATGGTGCCCAAAAGGCAGGATGCGAGCTGATGTTGTCGGACTTCAGCCGCAAAGGTTTTGTCGATGGGATTGCCCTGCGCTTGCCTACGATCTGCGTCCGTCCCGGTGCCCCCAATGCGGCTGCGTCCGGATTCTTCTCGGGTATCATTCGCGAACCGTTAAACGGCGTGCAGGCCCCTTTGCCTGTTCCGGACACCGTGCGTCATTGGCATGCCTCGCCACGCGCGGCAGTCGGGTTCCTGCGCAAAGCGGCCCAGTTGGACACAGAGGTGTTGCAAGGACGCAGAGCATTGAATTTGCCCGGCATTTCAGTGACGGTTGCACAACAAATAGAAGCACTGCGGCGTGTGGCAGGACAGGATGCCGTAAAATTAATTCAACCGGCACCGGATGACGCAATCATGGGCATCGTACGTGGATGGCCGCAGGATTTCGCACCACAAAGGGCGCAGGCCTTGGGGTTTGAGGCCGAAGACAGTTTCGATGAGATTATAAAGGTCTACCTCGAGGACGATTTTCAAAAATAGACCGTAACCGTGCAAATCACTGGCCACCTCTGCGCCCCGGAACAATTTATGAACATCTGGTCCGAATTTGACGAAAAATTAAACATGCCCGTGCAACAAAGCCTGTGAAATGCTGCTATTGAAGCGTTCCGGACAACACCGGAACATTTAGTGAACATCTAAAATGGATGCGCAGCACAAGCAGAAAGGCTGTGGCGCATGTTGGCAATACTCGGCGACAACTCAAAGAATTTCATTACATCCAAAGCAACGGGGCAATCGCAAATCCATATCCGCGCCAAGGCAGGCGATGACGATGTAACACTCAGCTTTGACAACAACTTGTATGTGCCTGCCAAGCAGAATGAAGTGAACGCACACCATGTTTACGGAAGCTTCGGGCGCGACACATTTCGATTTGAAAACACAAGCAACGTCACCCAAAGCAACGCACGCGTTGTAGGGCGCATCGACGACTTTGACCCGTCCCAAGACCGGATTGTGGTAGACGGACGAACGGTTGATCTGGCGAACCTGCCAAACAATGTGCGAATTGTAGCACATCAGGACCAACAATGGATCCTGATCAATGGCAACATCCTGTATGCCCTTGAAGGTGCGCGCCGCACAGGTCCGGATGCCGACAGCGAAGAACGCCATTTTATCGATTGGCCATCCGCATGGCTGAATGGCGTACCGTCTTCCGCAGATGTGCCTTGGGTGGACCCAACGAATTTTGTTCCCGCCTCTGCGTATGTGCCTGGTGCACGCCTGATTTACGGGACGCAACAGAACCCGAAAGGTTCGAACGGCGCAGATCATATCTTTGCGGAAAAGAACCCCGGACAGACAGATCAACTCATTAAAGGCAATGGCGGGGATGACGTGATTGATGCAGCGCAAGGTCATGACACCATCTATGGCGGTGACGGCCATGACCGTATTGCAGGTGGCACGGATCGCGATCTGGTCTTTGCCGGATCGGGGAACGACATTGTTTGGGGCGGCACCGAAAATGACATCCTGAAAGGGCAAAACGGCAATGACTATCTTTATGGCGGCAGTGGGCGGGATGACTTGTCCGGAGGATCGGGCAATGACTTCACTTACGGGCAGGCCGGCAACGATGTGTTGTTCGGACGCGCCGGCAATGACCGCATGGCAGGCGGCGATGGCAACGACAGGCTTGTGGGCGGACATGGCAACGACGTGATGCGCGGCGACAAAGGCAACGACAAGGTCTTTGGGCAAACGGGTGATGACACGGTGATCGGGGGCAATGGTGGGGACCTGTTGGATGGCGGCGCGGGACATGATCTGATCAACGGTGGTTCCGGCAATGACATCCTGTTTGGCGGTGATGGCAACGACCTTATGAACGGCAACAAGAACAACGACAGCCTAAGAGGAAATAAAGGTGCCGACACACTGATTGGTGGTGCAGGTGATGATGTTCTGCGTGGTGGGTTTGCGGCAGATACCTTCGTGTTTTCAACAGGTCACGGGCGGGACATCATTCGTGACTTTAAAGTAGATCAACGCGGCGAGGTCATCGACCTGTCGGCGGTGGGCAGCGTCAATCACTTTGCGGATCTGATGAACAACCATATATCTCAAGGCGCAACCGGTGTTGTGATCGATACCGGCAGTGGCAATAGCATTCTGCTGCAAGGGGTCGGTTTGAACGAATTGGACCGTGATGATTTTATCTTCTGACGCGTGGTCTGCGGGTCAGTGTTTTGCGTCCTCACCCAATGTTTCGCCAGTCAGATGGCGCGCCAGATGATCGTGAATTTTCTGTCGTGTCAGGGCCTCGTCCCCTGACAAGGCGGCGGCCAAAATTTCCTGATGATGTTCGATGTTTTTCGAAATGAACCCGAACGACCGGTCCGCCACCATCAACTGCTGTCGAAACCGGCCATAGACGTTGGCATGCAGGTCTTTCAATGTGACCGACCCACAAGCAGAAATCAGGGTTTCGTGAAATTCGCGTTCTGCGTCAAACCAGATACCTTCAAAAGCACCTGTGTCATCGGCGGCATGGATGCGCCGTTCAATGTGGCTCAACTGGTGATGTGCTGCGGTTAGACGGGCTTCCCATGCGACGCCACCGTTACGAATTGACAAAACCGTGCCTTCGCCTTCCAGCAACACACGCATGTGCGTCAATTCCGCAAGAACACCTTTCGACCGTTCAGGCACTCGAAATCCGCGCTGGTCCTGAAAGGTCACCAAGCCTTGAATGGACAGCCGGAACAATGCTTCGCGGATCGTAGAGGCAGAGCATCCGTATTCGGCACGCAGATGTTCCGCCTTAAGTTTCGCACCGTGCACAAAGCCGTTGGCGATCAGACGGTGGCGTAAAGCGTCATAAATATCAATATCTTGCGTCATATCCCCACCTTCCGTCCATCTTTACAGTAGCATCAGAATTTCAACAATATATAAAAATCTCGAAATTTTTGGTAAATTTAGTTTTTTCTTGGCAGACAGAGATTCAGTCTCTACCGTTCTGTTAGCGTGACTCGGAATGGGCATCAAAAGCCCGACTTATGACGCTCTACGTCTGGGAGGACAAAATGAAACTATTCAAAACTGCGGCCACCTTGGCCGTCGCTGCGGCCTTGACCGCAACAACGGCGTTGACCGCCACTGCGCAGACGACAAGCCTGCGCATCCAAACGCATTTTTCGCCTGAAACACTATCTGGCAAAATGGCCAAAAAATTCGTGGACGATGTGCAAACAATGTCCAACGGCGAAATCCAGATCGAGATGTTCTATTCCTCGTCTGTTGTAAAATCCGTCGAAACCTTTGATGCCGCTGCAACTGGCATTCTGGATTGCGACATGACCGGTGGTGCATACCAGACCGGTAAAAACCCCGCCTTTCAATTCGCAGGCGACCTGATGGGCGGCTACCAGAACCCCTATCAGCAAATGGCATGGCTGTTGCACGGTGATGGCCGCGCGGCATTGAACGGTTTGTACAACGGCTATGACATGGAATTCATCGGCTGGTGGATCCCCGGCCCTGAATCGCTGGCGTCCACAAAACCCATTCGCAGCGTCGGTGACTTCAAGGACTGGAAATTCCGCTCCCCCCCCGGCTTGGCCACCAAAGTGTTCGCCAACCTGGGCGCTTCGCCAATTGTGATGGACTTCAACGAAATCTTCACGGCTCTTGAAACAGGTATTATTGACGGCGCAGACGCGGCGAACCTGACCAACAACGTGGGCTTGGGTCTGTACGACATCGCCGAACACACAAACTTCCCCGGCTTCCACTCTATGCCTGCTGACCACTTGGCATGCCGCAAGGACGTTTGGGATGCGATGCCTGCGCACCACAAAAAAATCATGGAAGTCGGCATGGACAGCTTGGCCTTGCACAACGCAACCAAGAACGAAGTCCAAAATGCACAGACCGCAAAGGACCTGCGCGCCAAAGGTGTGAACCTGTACGAATGGACGCCCGAGGACCTGCAAGTCTATCGTGATGCGGTTCAGAAAGGCTGGACAGAATTTGCCACCACGCCTGAAGCCAAAGCATTGTTGGAAAGCCACATCGCCTTCCTTAAAGACATGGGCGCCATGAAGTAAGCCTTTCTTGGCAAACAAGAAAACTGGCGGCAGGGCTTTGCAAAAGGTCCTGCCGTTTTCCCTAAAAGAGCTGCCATTTCGATGAAAATCACCCGCGTCACATCCCACGTCTTGCGCTACGACATGCCCGAACGTCTGGGGTATTCGCAGCAGTATTACGCCCAGCGCACGGCCCATTTGATAGAGGTCGAGACCGACGACGGCGTGACCGGTTGGGGTGAATGCTTTGGTCCCGGCACCATCGCTTTGGCCAACAAGGCCATCGTTGAGCGTGTCATTGCCCCTATGATTGTGGGGATGGATCCGATGGACCGCGATGTCATTTGGCACAAAGTTTACAACCTGATGCGCGACCACGGCCAAAAAGGTATGCCGTTGCAGTCTTTGTCAGGCGTGGACATTGCCCTTTGGGACATCGCGGGCAAAGTCGTAAATCTGCCTTTGCACAAATTGATCGGCGGGGCGCACCGCACGTCTGTCCCGTGCTACGGCTACGGCATGATGTTGCGCGAAGAATCCGTGGCCGCCCTTGCTGACCGTTTCACCGACGAAGCCGCCGCCATCAAGGATGCAGGCTTTGCCGCCACAAAAATGAAAGTGGGTTTTGGCCCCAAACCCGACGTGCGCCTGTGCGAGGCTGTACGCAAAGGCATTGGCGACGATTTCAGGTTCATGGTAGATGCCAACCACGCCTACACGACCTCCGATGCATTTTATGTGGGCCGTGCGCTCGAAGAGCTAGACGCCTATTGGTTTGAAGAACCCATCGCCCCCGAGGATCTGGATGGATACCGCGAATTACGCGCGGGCTTAAGCGTCAACATTTCAGGCGGTGAAGCCGAATTCAACCGCTGGGGCTGGCGTGCCATTTTGGAAAACCGCGGTCTCGACATTGCCCAACCCGAAGTCTGCGCCTTGGGCGGCGTGTCTGAATATTTGCGGGTCTTGGCTCTGTGTCATGCCCATTTCACGCCAGTCATCAACCACGTCTGGGGCAGCGCCATCGCCGTGGCCACCAATTTGCAATTGCTGGCTGCGATGCCCCCCCTGCCCGGAGGCTTGCATCCGTGGGAACCGATGTTGGAATTCGACACAACCGACAACAAATTCCGCGACCAATTACTTACCCAACCTTTGGACATTCAGGGCCAGGTGAAAGCCAATGCAGGGCGCGTGGCGATCCCGGGTGGCCCGGGCATCGGCGTCCAACCGGATCGTGAATTTATCAAACACTACACATGGGATGCGTAATCCGGTGATACGCAATACACCCGTGGAAGGGGGACCAACATGACACAGTCAAGGGCACAGGCCAACAAACGCGCCATGAAGTCAGGGTCGCTCTGGGAATGGTTAATCCCTTTTGCCTTCTTTTTCTGCATATCTTTCATTGTCTGGCAGTTGCCTGCCTTCTTTCTGGATTGGATCCCACCACAAAATGAATCGCTATACGGCCAGATCGATGCGCTGTTCGCCTTGTACGATATTGTCGATGCAGGCAGCTTGTTTGGCGGGCATATCGACATTGTCGATATGACGGCTTTGATCCTCATCCCTGTGTTTGGCGTCTTGGGTGTCATGACTGTCCGCCGCGCTTCGATCGAAAATGAAACGGTCCGTGCGATCGACAAGATCGCAATCTTTCTGGGCCGCGTCACCATGATGATGATCCTGACGCTGACAATCGTCATGCTGTACGAGGTGTTTGTGCGCTACGTCGTTGAACGCCCGACGCTTTGGGCCAATGAAACCACCCTTTGGATTGCCAGCTTTGTGTTTTTGCTGGCCGGTCTTTACGCCATGCAGCAACGCAGCCACATCCGCATTGTCTTGTTGTATGATGCGGTGCCACGCAATGTGCAGCGTGTGTTCGACACCATTTCCACAATCCTTATCCTTGTCTTTGCAGCGGCAACCGTCTTTGGCAGCTACAAATACGTCTTCTTTAACAAGCTGTACAAATGGGAGCTGTATGGATCGGCCTTCAACCCGCCGATCCCTGCCACCTTGCAGCCCATGGTTTTGATCGTCATCACGTTGGTCGCCATCCAAGCCGTCATCAATCTGATTTCTGACTGGAATCTGGACCCCGAAGTCCTGCGCACCCCCGAGGTCGATCTGGACGAAATCGAAGCCATCAAAAAATCATTGGGTGAAAAATAATGGATATCGGTACGATTTCACTGATCTTGATGGTCGCATTGATAGCCCTTTTGGCGATTGGTATGCCCTTGGGTTTTGCGTCGGCTGTGCTGGCTGTTCTGGTGCTGGTTCTGCGCTTTGAACCAGACCTGATCCTGGCCCCATGGACCTTCGGGGACGGCATGCTGACCGCCAAGCCCGGTTCGGGCGCGTTGAATTTGCTTCAGAATAAAATTTACGGGCTGCTGACCGACTATGTTCTGATTTCCATTCCGCTTTTCATCTTTATGGCCGCTTTGCTGGAACGCTCAGGCGTTGCCAAAACCATGTATGACAGCTTGTCGATGTGGCTGAACAGAACACGCGGCGGCATCGCCATTGTCACTTCGATCATGGCGGTAATTATGGCCGCAATGTCAGGCATCATTGGCGGCGAAGTCGTGTTGCTGGGCTTGATCGCGTTGCCGCAAATGCTGCGTCTTGGCTACAACCAGAACCTCGCCATCGGGGTCATTTGCGCATCTGGATCGCTGGGCACGATGATCCCGCCGTCCATTGTGTTGATCATCTACGGGCTTATCACCGAAACGTCGATCAAGGCGTTGTTCACGGCGTCTTTCCTGCCGGGCTTTATGCTGGCGTCGTTTATCATTCTCTACATTGTCATCCGCACACAACTGCGCCCCGAAGACGCGCCCTTGCCAGATCCCGAACCGGACGATCCGGTCGGCCGCGAAAAGGCGGGCTTGTTTCTCGCACTTTTGAACCTTTTGGTCGTGGCGGGCACAGCCCTGCTGTGCCTGCGGGCCGGATATATCGAATTTTCCGGACAGAACGCCGCCAACGACGGAGATGCCTACTCCTTGGCCTCGCTTTGGCATTTCTACATGTTGGGAACCCTGTCGCTGATCAGCTTGGCAGCCGTATTCTTTGTGTTCGGCAAAGACAGATCCGCGCGGTCCTGGGCACTTGGCAAGGGTTTGGTGCCACCGATTATTGTGATCGGCGTGGTTTTGGGGTCAATCTATGGCGGCATCACAGGCATCACAGAAGCCGCGGGCATGGGCGCTTTGGCGGTCTTTATGATCGCTGTGCTTTTGCATTACACCACCCAAGAATGGATTGATCTGGTGCGCAGTCGCGCTTCGCGCATTGCCATGACCGTAGGCTTTGTCATTGCCTTGTGTATCTTCATTCCGATGGTCTTCTTTCCAACGACAGAACTTGTTGGCGAAATCCGCTTCGCCATTTTGTTTGTCGCGATTTTCGGTGCTATTTTGCGGATTGAAGAGATGCGTGATCTTCTGTGGGACGCTTTGGTACGGACGCTGAAATCCACAGGCACAATCATCTGGGTCACAATTGGTGCGGCCGCTTTGGCCGGAGCTTACACTGTTGCTGGCGGCCCAAATTACATCGCGAACCTGATCATCGGGGCCGACTTGCCGACTATGGGCATTATCCTGACGATGATGCTGATTTTGCTGTTTATGGGGGCCTTTATGGACTGGGTCGGCATCGTGCTGCTGATTATTCCGGTGTTCTTGCCCATTGTTTTGCGCTTGCCCATCGAGGAAATCGGCGTCTTCGGCCAGCTTGAACCACAACATGTGGCGATCTGGTTCGGGGTCGTGTTCTGCATGAACATGCAAGTCAGCTTCTTGTCGCCGCCGTTTGGGCCCGCCGCGTTCTACCTTAAATCCGTGGCCCCGCCCCACATCAGCCTCACCGATATTTTCAAAGGCTTTTTACCTTTCATAGCCATCCAATTGTGCGCATTGACAGTATTGCTGCTGTACCCGCCAATCATCGCGATTTTGCTGTAGGAGCAGCCGATATGCTAACACCCGCGCAACTTCAGCAGTTTGAGACCCAAGGGTATGTGGTTGTCGAAGACCTTTTGCCTGCGGATGTGCTTGAGGCGGTGAAAGTCGAATATGCGGCCCTTCTGGATGACCTGTACGCGCAGTGGCACAAGCAGGGCCTGGTGCCCGCATCTGAAAACCTTGATTTTTGGGGCAAACTGCTCGCGGCTTATCACGCGCGCTGCGATTATTTTCAGCCGATGGACATATCTTTGCCCGGTGACCAAATCGCAGCAGACACACCGTTTCACTTTGGACCGGCCATCTTCGATATGCTGACTGCAGGTCCACTTTTGGACGCGATGGAGCAGCTGATCGGCCCCGAAATCACATCCAACCCCATTCAGCATGTGCGTATCAAACCCCCGGCAACAGCGTTACAAAATGGCGAAATTCGCCCCCATATCACGGCAACGGAATGGCATCAGGACCGCGCGGTGGCACTGGAAGACGCAGATGCGACGCAGATGGTGACTGTTTGGCTTGCGATCACCGATGCCACGGTCGAAAACGGCTGTTTGCAAGTGCAGCCGCAGGTTCCTGATCAAACGATACTGCCACATTGCCCGCGCACACAGACGGGCATCGCCGACGGTTTCATAGATGCAGCCGGCGCCATGCCTTTGCCCGTCAAAGCAGGTGGGGCCGTCTTGTTTCATCCCCTGACGCCGCATGGATCTTTGCCCAATACCACAGACGGGTTTCGCTGGTCCTTTGACATCCGGTTTCATAAAACGGGTCAACCGTCAGGGCGTCAGCATTTCCCGGAATTTGTGGCGCGGTCGCGCAGCAATCCTGCATTGGAACTGCGCGACTGGCAGACTTACAAATCCTTGTGGGAAGACGCCCGCGCCCGCCTTGCGACGCAACCACACACTCCGATCCACCGCTGGCAATCAGACGCGCCATATTGTGCGTGAACTTTAGGAATTCCTATGGACTTTGTACGCCTTGATCCCGCTGACAATGTGGTCACAGCCACCCGCGCCCTTGAAGTTGGCGTGACGGTAGAGACCATTGAAACACGCGCCCTGATCCCGTCCGGCCACAAGATCGCGACGGCACCCATTGCCGCAGGTGAAGCCGTGCGCAAGTACAACCAGCTGATCGGCTACGCCAGCGCAGATATTGTGGCAGGCGATCATGTCCACACCCAAAACGTCGACTTTAGGAACACGCAAGCCGCCTATGAATTCGGCACGGACTTGCGCCATGTTGTGCCCGCCGAAGGTGATACCTTTATGGGGTACAGACGTGAAAACGGGCGCGTGGGCACACGCAACTATATCGCCATTGTAACGTCGGTGAATTGCTCTGCCACGGCTGCACGTATGATCGCAGATCATTTCACGCCGGACATGATGGCCGATTATCCCAACGTCGATGGGGTCGTTGCATTTGTGCATGGCACAGGATGTGGCATGGGCGGCGATGGCGAAGGTTTCGAGGCATTGCAGCGTGTAATGTGGGGCTATGCCAAACATCCGAACCATGCGGGCGTGGTGATGGTCGGGCTGGGATGCGAAATGAACCAGATCGATTGGCTTCTTGACGCATACGGCCTGAAACAAGGCCCCTTGTTCCAGACTATGAACATCCAGAATGTCGCGGGCCTGCGTCAAACGGTGGAATTGGGCATCAAAAAGGTCGCGGCAATGTTGCCTTTGGCCAATGAATACACCCGCACCCCCTGCCTTGCGTCCCATCTGATGGTGGCATTGCAATGCGGCGGGTCCGATGCGTGGTCCGGCATCACCGCCAACCCCGCGTTGGGCCACGCGTGCGACTTGCTGGCGGCGCAGGGCGGCACAGGTGTGTTGGCCGAAACACCCGAGATTTACGGTGCCGAACACCTGTTAACGCGCCGCGCCAATGACCGTGCCACAGGTGACAGGCTGGTCAGCCTGATCCGATGGTGGGAAGACTACACCAGCCGCAACAAAGGTTCGATGGACAACAATCCCTCGCCGGGCAACAAAGCTGGCGGTTTGACCACGATCCTCGAGAAATCATTGGGGGCCGCAGCCAAAGGCGGCACCACACCATTGATGGGTGTGTTCAAATATGCCGAACCTGTCACCGCACACGGGTTTACGTTTATGGACAGCCCGGGCTACGACCCCGCGTCGGTGACGGGGCAAATTGCAGGGGGCTGCACATTGGTGTGCTTCACGACAGGGCGCGGATCGGCATTTGGATCGAAACCGGCCCCTACCATCAAAATCGCAACCAATTCCGAGATGGCCACGCGCATGGTCGAAGACATGGACGTTGATGCAGGCACCATTCTGACCCAAGGCATCAGCATCGAAGAAAAAGGCCGCGAGATTTACGAGATGTTTCTGGCCGTGGCCTCAGGCGCACAGAGTAAATCCGAAGCGCAAGGATTGGGTGACTACGAATTCGTACCCTGGCAAATCGGAGCCACGATGTGAAACGGATTTTGGTCGTTGGCGGCGGATTGATCGGCAGTCGGCACGTGGATGCGGTGCTGGCGCATGAAGGCTGCGAACTGGTTGGACTGGTGGATCCGGACATGTCTATTGCGCCGCATGTGCCGCGTTTCGCTTCCATGAAACACGCGCCTGACGATGTCGATGGGGTCATCATTGCAACGCCAACCGGCTTGCATGGTGCGCACGGGTTAGAAGCCGCAATGCGTGGCTGGCATATGTTGATCGAAAAGCCAGTGGCGGAAACACTGGACGAGGCAGAAGCCCTGCAAGCTGCTGTATTTGCAGCCGATGTCGGTTCGTTGGTGGGGCACCACCGGCGCTATCACGCGCCTGTGCAACAGCTGAAGTTCCTGCTTGCTGAAGGCGCCATTGGCACAGTTGTTGCGGCCAATCTGATCTGGGCCATGCGCAAACCCGATGAGTATTTTCAAGGCAATTGGCGCACCGCGGGGGGCAGCCCCGTGATGATCAATCTGGTGCACGACATCGATATTTTGCGCTTTGTTGTTGGTGAAATCGCACAAGTCAGCGCACTTGCCGGCACCGCTTTGCGCGGTTCAGAGCGGATCGAAAGCGGCGCTGTCGCACTTTTGTTCGAAAACGGAGCAACTGGCACGATCAGCTTTGCGGACACCACTCCAAGCCCGTGGGGCTTTGAAGCCGGTACCGGCGAAAATCCGAACATCGGAACCACAGGCCAGGATATGATGTGGATCATGGGCACCACCGGTGCGATCAGCTTTCCGTCCATGACACTTTGGGGTGGCACAGACTGGGGCAGCCCTGCGCAAGTTCAGCCCTTGGTGCCAGACCATAATGTAATGCCACCTTTGGCGGCGCAATTGGATCACTTTGTGGCCGTGATGGATGGGGCAGCCCCCTTGATCGATGTGGCTTGTGCTACACGATCCCTGGACATCGCCCTGCAAATCGAAACCCAGTTGATCCAACAAAAACAGTAAATACCACTCGACAAAAGGAACATGTCATGACGCAACCCTCTATCGGATTTATTGGCCTTGGCCTTATGGGCGCAGCTATGGTCGGGCGTTTGCAAGACAAAGGCTACGCGGTCACCGTCACCGCCAACCGGTCACGCCCCAATATTGACGCGGCTGTTGCGCGCGGCGCCACGGAAGTGGCCACGGCGCGTGATGTGGCCGCCGCCAGCGATATTGTGATGTTGTGCATGGACACATCTGCCAGCGTCGAGGCCCGCATGCGCGGTGCTGACGGTGTCATCGCCGGGTTGAAACCCGGTGCAACCGTCGTCGATTTCGGAACGTCTTTGCCCGGATCCACCCGTGCTTTGGGCGCCGAAGTGACCGACGCTGGCGGCACCTATCTCGATGCCCCGTTGGGACGTACCCCCGCCCATGCCAAGGACGGATTGCTTAATATCATGTGCGCCGGCGACAAAGCGGCATTTGACGCGATTGAGCCCACTCTCAAAGACCTTGGCGAAAACGTGTTCCACCTTGGCGCTCTTGGTGCAGGCCACACCATCAAGCTGATCAACAACTTCTTTGGAATGACCGTGGCCAACGCCATGGCCGAAGCCTTTGCAATGGCCGATGTCGCCGGCATCGACCGCAAACAGATGCACGGCGTTATGGCCGCGGGCCCGCTGCATTCCGGCATGATGGACTTTGTTGCTGCCTACGGCGTTGACAAAGATCCCACCAAGCTTGAATTCGCCATTAAAAACGCAGCAAAAGATGTCGGATATTACGCACAAATGACCCAAGATGCAGGCGTAGACAGCATCATGTCAAAAGGCACGCTTTCTGCATTAGAGCAAGCCCGCGATGCGGGGCAAGGCGACGATATGGTCAGCCAGATCGTCGATTTTTACGCAAAACGCTTCAACGGCTGACCCATGGCCGTCGCCGCCCAAGCCATCGAAGACAAAGCCCGCCTTGGCATCATTATGATGCTGGGCGCGTGGTTTATGTTTTCACTGGTGGACACCGGCGCCAAATGGCTGGCCGTGGCGGGTTTGCCTGCATTCCAGCTCGCGTTTATGCGCTATGCGGGTCACTTTGTGATTTCATTGGGCATCATCGCCAAAGACGGCTTGAGCGCCGACCGCTTCGCCACCACCCATGTGGGTTTGGTATTGATGCGCGCGGCGCTGTTGATGTCTGCCACCTTGCTTAATTTCTATATTTTACGCTTTTTGCCGCTGACTGTTGTGTCGGCCATTATGTTTTCGTCCCCCATCATCGTGTGTTTTTTGTCGATCTATGTCTTGAAAGAACGTGTTGGGCCATGGCGGTGGGCTGCAATTATTCTGGGGTTTATCGGCGTTTTGGTTGTGGTTCGTCCATTTGATGAAAGCTTTCAGTTGGGCGCAGTGCTGGTTGTTTACAATGCAACTGCAATGGCACTTTATGCGCTGATCACACGCAAGTTGTCGGGCATTGTCGCTGTGGACACCATGCAGTTCTACACAGGGCTGATCGGCACGGTCTTTACCTTGCCTTTTGCCCTTTGGGCTTGGCAATCCCCGGAAACACTGTGGGGGTGGTGCGTTCTGTTCAGTCTGGGTGCATCTGCCTGGCTTGGCCACCAATGGCTGACAAACGCCCACCGCTACGCCACAGCCAATACACTGATGCCCTATACCTATTCATTCATGATTTACGTCTCTGTGCTTGGATATGCACTGTTCGGAGACATTCCCGACAGCTACACGCTGGCCGGGGCCGCGATCATCATTTGTGCGGGCCTGATTATTTGGAAACGGGAACAGACATGACCAAAATCGCCTGTATCGGGGAAGCCATGATTGAATTGGCCATGACCCAAGGCGCAGGCCGTGATAGTGCCGCGGTGGGTGTGGCCGGCGACACGTTAAACACTGCGATTTACATGCACCGGTCGGCTCCCGATATTCAGGTCGACTATATCACCCGCGTCGGAGACGATCCCTTTTCAGAAAAGATCCGCAGCTTCATCGCGGCCAACGGCGTCGGAACACAACGCATCGGACGCGTGCGCAACGCCTCACCGGGACTGTATGCCATCACAACAAATGAATACGGTGAACGTGCTTTTACCTATTGGCGCAATGCCTCACCTGCCCGCACACTTTTTGCAGGTGGCGACTTCAGCGCGTTGGACGGATACGACGCGCTTTATATTTCAGGCATCACCATGGCGATTTTGCCCCATGCTGTCCGTCTGCAGCTGATCCAGTGGCTGCATGACAGCAACACTGTTTTAATATACGATAGCAACTACCGCCCCAACCTGTGGGACAACAGAAGCAACGCACAAATGGTCACGCGCGCGATGTGGGCCCGTGCCGACGTCGCACTGCCCTCGATCGATGATGAAATGCTGTTGTTTGGCGAGGAAGCCCATCAAACCGAAGCCCGCTTTGCTGCGTTTCAGGGGCGCGGCGCGCTAAAGCGCGGGGCTGAAGGGCCTATGTCTTTGGGAGAGCCCGTAACACAGACCTATTCGCCCGCATCAGACGTCATAGACACCACCGCAGCTGGCGACAGTTTTAACGGGGCGTATGTGGCCGCGGTCCTTGCGGGGGCATCTCAAGCGGAAGCCTTGATGCGCGCCCATGACATGGCCGCATTGGTGGTGCAACATTCGGGGGCTATTGTTCCCTTATAAGATGGCGCAGATCCTCCGCACCGATCAATCCCAGCATTGCGCCCAGCGGATCATCGTTTTGCAATGCTGTCCGGATCGCGTGCACTTGCGGGTCGTCTACATCGCCCTGCACCCCTGAGCAGTAATCCACCCAAGCTTTGATCCCTGCCCCCGCCGCACCCGGTCTACCCCGCGCCCGCAAAGGGGCCACCAACCGGTGAGGCAATTTCTGGCTACCATCCATCGCAATCTGGGCCAAAGCATGGGCCAGATGTGGATTGTCAAAACGGGCCAGCAGCGCCTTTGCGTAACGGGTCGTTCCCGCTTGAGCGTCGGGGGGAAGCGTTTCTGCGGCTTGCGCCATCAATTGCTCTACCTGCCTTCGCAATTCAGTGTCCGCAATCGCCTCATGCACATAAACATACCCTGCCAAAAGCCCCGCATAAGCCAAATAAGAATGGGCACCGTTCAGCATCCGCAGCTTGCGCATCTCGTGGGGGGCCACGTCCGGCACAATCTGCACGTCGGGCCAATTGGGACGCGATGCGGCAAAACGGTCTTCGATAACCCATTCGCGAAACGGCTCGGTCGGCACAACCATGGGGTCCCCCATGTTGCGCAGCGCATCCGTGGTGGCAGGGGTTATGCGGTCCACCATGGCATTGGGAAATGACGTTTGGGCGAAATTCACCACCACGCCCGCGGCTTGCGCAAATTGCGCGACACACCGCGCCAGCACGTCACCATTGCCTTGCAGATTGTCGCAACTTAGCACTGTCACCGGGCTGTTGCGCCGCGCAAGGCCGCGCGTCAAATATCCGATGAATGTCTGCGGGCCAACGCCTTGCACGTCGGATGCGATTTGCGGGTTGGACACGTCCAGATGACCATGCGCGTCCAAACAATATCCTTTTTCAGTGACCGTGGCCGAAATAATCTGAATTTTTGGATCAGCCACAGCTTGCAGCACCGCCTTGGGGTTTTCGGCGGCGACCAGCACATCCCGAACCGCCGTAATCCGTTTTGTCCCCTGCCCTTGTACCGCCAGATCATAACAGTAGTTTTGCGCGGCCAGCCCGTCTCGGATGGCGGCGGACCTCAGGCTGACGCCAGTGATTGTCCATCCACCTGCGTCTTGTGTGTAATCAGCCAAATGGGCACGCGCGAAACTGCCCAATCCAAAATGCAAAATACGTCCCATTCAGCGCCCCAACCGGTAGGCGTCCTGCGCCAGCCCCACAGCCAATTCCTGTGCCAGATGCGTGGCATCGCTGACATCGAACGCCCCATCAGACACCTGTTGGGCCAAATGCAAAGCGACCGCGCGGCGCCATAAATCGTGGCGCGCAGGAATAGACAGGAACGCACGCGTATCGTCGTTAAACCCCGCCAGATTGTAATACCCGGCAGTCTCGACCACCTGATCAAAATACCGCGCGATACCGGCGGGACTGTCATGAAACCACCACGGCGGCCCAATCCGAAGACAGGGCCAATGCCCCGCCATAGGGGCCAATGTGCGGGCATAGGTTGCCTCGTCCAGCGTGAACAAAATCAAAGTAAAGTCCGCACGGTTGCCGACACGGTTCAACAATGCCTCAAGCCCACGCACCCAATCGGTTTGCACTGGAATGTCAGCACCTTTGTCCCGACCGAACCGGGCCATCACATGGGCGTTTGTGTTTCTCTTGCTGCCTGCATGTATTTGCATGACCAGCCCGTCATCCAAGGACATCTGTGCCATCTCGATCAGCATATGCCCGTAAAACCTGATGCGATCCTGCGCAGATGCGGCACCGCTTTGCACGCGTGGCCAAAGTGTATCCGGGTCTTCCAGCCACTCGGTCCAGATCACTTCAATGGCGTGATCCGTGGCCGTGGCCCCCATGTCGCGGAAAGCCGCGCGACGCTGGCGCAAAGCTGCGAGGTAGCCGCTAAAATCCGAGATATCGGTTTGGGTTAGCTTCGCCAAAGCACGAATGTTTTCAGCAAAGTCGGGGTCATCAGGATCAAGCACCCCGTCAGGGCGAAAGGTTGGGATCACACGCCCGGACCAAGCGCTGTCTTTGACCCTTTGGTGATGTTCCAAACTGTCCAAAGCACTGTCTGTCGTCGCCAAGGCCGCAATGTTGAACCGATCAAAAAGCGCCCGCGGTCTGTGATCGTCGCGTGCAAGCTTTTCGCCAATCTGGTCGTAGATCATATCGGCCGTATCCGCCCCAAGCGACGTCATAATCCCCAATGTCTCTTGCAACACATGACTGATCCACATGCGGGACGGAGTACCCAGGAATAAATGCCAATGCTTCGCAAAGATCCGAAAAACCTCGCGCGGGTCTGCGGCGTGCCCGATGCCAAGGTCCTCCAACGACACGCCTTGGGAATACAGCATCCGAAACACATAATGATCTGGAATGACCAGCAGTTCTGCTGCGTTCGAGAATGCACTGTTCTGTGCAAACCATTCAGGATCGCAATGCCCATGAGGCGACACAATCGGCAAGTGCCTTATGCCCTCGTACAGTGTTTGTGCGCCGCTGGTCAGTCGTTGCATCAGGTCCCCCAGTTTTGAACAGAGTGTGGCGAAGCTTTCGCCATTTGGGAAGGTTTTCCCTTGGCGCGGCAGCGGTTTCATCGCACATTTTGAATGTAGCCACGACGCCTTGGCACAGGTTAGGGTCAAGGATGCGGAAGGAACATAAACAATGAAGCAAACTTGGCGCTGGTTCGGGCCACAAGACCCGATCGCACTTGCCGATCTGCATCAGGTTGGGGTGCAGGGCATCGTCACAGCCTTGCATCAATTTCCCCCCGGGTGTGCATGGCCTGAAGACGCAATTGACACGCGATGTGCGCTGTTGAAGGATGCAGGGTTTCAGTGGGATGTGGTCGAAAGCTTGCCTGTCTCGGAGGCGATCAAAACCAAGGCGGCGGATCGCGCCGACCATATCGCGGCTTACAAAACCAGTCTTGAGCGGCTGGCGTCGCGCGGCATTCAGACCATTTGTTACAATTTCATGCCTGTTCTGGACTGGACGCGTACGGATTTGGCGGCTGTGCAACCTCATGGCGGCACCGCTATGGCCTTTGATTTGGTGGATTTTGCCGCCTTCGATCTTTGCATTCTCAAACGCCCGACCGCAACCAATGACTATGACGACGCCCTTTCAGACATGGCCCATGCACGATTTGCCGCAATGACAGACTGCGCCAAACAGAAGTTGCAGCACAATATCACTGCAGGCTTGCCCGGCGCGAACGACACTTGGAGCGTTCAGGATGTGGCACGTCATCTCAGCACATATGACGGAATTTCGCCCCAAGACCTGCGTCAGAATCTGATCGATTTTTTAAGTGATGTGGTGCCTGTTGCCGAACGTCTTGGCATGCGGCTGTGTTGCCATCCCGACGATCCGCCTTTTCCGCTGCTTGGGTTACCGCGCGTGATGTCATCGACAGACGACTACGCGGCAGTGCTGGATGCAGTCAACAGCCCGGCCAACGGCGCCACCTTGTGCACCGGATCCCTTGGTGTGGATGCTGGATTTGATCCGGCGGACTTTGTCAGACGGTTGGGTGCACGTATCCATTTTGTTCACTTGCGCAACACCAAACGTGAGGAATCTGCCGACAAAAACCGCCCCAGCTTTTACGAAGCGCCCCATCTGGAGGGCGACACGGACATGGTCGCAACCGTACACGCGCTTATGGCCGAACAAGACCGTCGCAAGTCACAAGGCCGCGCAGATTGGAACATCCCGATGCGTCCAGATCATGGGCAAGCATTGCTTGGCGACTTGCACATGGAAAGCACGCCAGGCTACCCCCTGATCGGCAGAATGCGCGGATTGGCCGAGCTTCGCGGCATCATGGCCGGATGGCGCAGCGCTTAGACCCATATTCCAAAATTGACCTAAGATTTGAAATCCGCTCCCCCAAAGTGACATCTTGACGGGACAATTTTCTGATCCCACTTTAAGGCAATCACATAAACTGGAGTTTTCCGTGCCCTCAGCCCCCCTTTGCGATGCGCCTGTCGACATGACGCAAAAGCCAGACGTCAAAGCCTTTTTCGATCCACAATCCAACACCATCGGATATGTCGTGAAAGATCCGGCAAGCACGGCCTGCGCGGTGATCGACGCTGTTATGCAGTTCGACTATGCAGCGGGGCGGCTAAGCTATGAGTGTGCAGATGAAATGATCGCATTTATCGAAAGCAACGGCCTGTCTCTTGAATGGATCATCGAAACCCATGTCCATGCGGACCACTTGTCGGGTGCGCCCTACATCCAGCAGCGCCTTGGGGGTAAGATCGGTATTGGCGCCGGCATTATGCAGGTTCAGGACACCTTTGGAAAAATCTTCAACGAAGGCACAGAATTTCAACGTGACGGGTCACAGTTTGACCAGCTGTTTCAAGACAATGATACCTATCAAGTCGGGGAAATGAACTGTTTTGCGATGCACACCCCCGGACACACCCCTGCGTGCATGGTGCATGTTATGGGCGATGCGGCGTTTGCGGGGGACACGTTGTTTATGCCCGATGGGGGATCAGCGCGCGCAGACTTTCCGGGGGGCGACGCTGGGCAACTTTACGACAGCATCACGCGCGTGCTCAGCCTGCCCGAAGACATGCGGCTTTTTGTATGCCACGACTATGGCCCCGGTGGCCGCGCCATTGCGTGGGAAACGACAATTGGGGCGCAACAAGAGGCAAACATTCACGTAGGCGCCAACGCCACCCGCGAAGATTTTGTGCAAATGCGCGAGACACGCGATGCGCAACTTGCGATGCCCAAGCTAATCATCCCTTCGCTTCAGGTGAATATGCGTGCAGGTGAAATCCCGCGTGACCCGTCTGGTGCGATGATGATGAAGCTGCCGGTCAACAAGCTTTAACATTTTCTGTTTGGCGACACAGCAGCGCAAGCATCCTATGGTTGGGTTTTGGGTCTGCGCAAAACTTGTCAACTTATCCGCGGCCCCCTAAGAGTTCGTATATGAGTTTCCCAAATCGCCCAACCCAACGATCTTTGCCAATTTCCCTTTTGCGTGCACGTGAAACGGTGATGGGGCCGGTACGCGATATGCTGCAAAGCTCTGGCATTTCTGAACAAAAATGGCGCGTTTTGCGGGTGGTAGAAGAATCTGGCCCATTGGAACAAACCGCCATTGCCAAAGCCGCCAGCCTGTTGCTGCCCAGTCTGACACGGCTGAACAAGTCCATGGTGGACGACGGGCTTTTGCACCGCACCGAAGATCCAAACGACAAACGCAAAGCGATCATCACAATAACCGACAAAGGCCGTGCGCTGATCCAATCCCATACGGCGGAAAGCGACGCGATTTTCTCTAACATCACAGAGCAGTTCGGCGCCGAGCGTTTGGACGACTTGTTGGACCTTTTAGAAGACTTGCAACGGCTGAAACTGTAAACATTTGCTTGGCTTTTGGCGGAAATGATGTTTCACGACTTCACGGTTTACGTGTCTCGGCATCCTGTTTCCATGTCGTTGCGAACAAGATCGGGACATCTGGCGAAGTCTTGTTGCACGCGAAACGATCACGCGTCTGTGACACGTCATGAACAGCTTGTGCATTCACTCCCCGAACACTCGTTAAGCACATACATTAAAACACTAAAATCCTCACACCCCCGTGTTTTGACGCGATCAAAACAACCGCATCGTCGAGCCGTGCGAAAGTTACATCACAGACACATCCCAGTGATCAGACGTGTTTTGTAAACCCGGTCAAACCACCCCACTTTGAATGACAGAAGACAACGAAACGGCGCTGTGCCGCATCCTTGGAAAGGACAAACAGATGAAACTGATTATCTCTACCGCTGCCGCCGCTTTGATCGCCACGACGGCCATTGCCGGTCAATCAGACCGCTACCACGACAACAAACTTGATACGTCGGCGCACGCGCAGTCGGCCAACAGCGTGACCCCGGTGGTCAGTACCCGAAACAAAGAAAAGATGGATAGGGTCGCTGACAATACATACGTCAGCAAGAATAACGACAGTCGCTGATGTTTGGCGTCAGACCACTCCGGTTCCCCTCACTGGCGTGATCTGACAGTACCAGCGCTTGGAACGGTCTCCTTTCCCCTAGAGGAGACCGTTTTTTTGGCATCAGGTGTTGAACAAAAAGTGCAGCACGTCACCGTCTTTGACAGTATACGCTTTGCCTTCTGCGCGCATTTTTCCCGCCTCTTTGGCGGGTTGTTCCCCGCCCAAAGTCACAAAATCATCGTATGCGATGGTTTCGGCGCGGATAAAGCCCTTTTCAAAATCACCGTGAATGACACCCGCAGCCTTTGGCGCGGAAGTGCCTGATGGAATGGTCCAAGCGCGTGCTTCTTTGGGGCCCACGGTGAAATAGGTTTCGAGGTGCAGCAATTCGTAACCTGCACGGATCAAGCGATCTAAGCCTGCTTCCTCAAGACCCATTTCCTCTAGGAACATCACGGCTTCGTCCGGTTCAAGCTGGCTGATTTCTTCTTCGATCTGGGCCGAGATAACGACATGGCTGTTGCCCTGCGCCGCGGCCATATCGGCCACAGCCTGCGCATGGGCATTGCCCTCAGCCGCTTCAGCTTCGCCCACGTTGCACACGTACAAGACAGGTTTGGACGTCAAAAGTTGCAACATCGTCCATTGTTTCTTGTCATCTTCGTCGATGTCGACGACGCGGGCCGGTTTACCGTCTTCCAATGCCGCAAGCGCCATCTTCATCAGACGTTCCTGCTCTACTGCCTCTTTGTCACCACCGCGCACCTTGCGCACCAGGTTTTGCAAACGCTTTTCGATGCTTTCGATATCGGCCAACATCAATTCGGTCTCAATCGTTTCGGCGTCAGCCACTGGATCAACGCGGCCTTCAACATGGGTCACATCACCGTCTTCAAAGCAGCGCAACACATGGGCAATCGCGTCAACTTCGCGGATGTTGGCCAGAAACTGGTTGCCAAGCCCTTCGCCTTTGGACGCGCCTTTGACCAAGCCTGCGATGTCCACAAAGGTCATGCGCGTCGGAATGATGGATTTTGAGCTGGCAATCGCTGCCAATTTGTCCAACCGCGCGTCAGGCACAGCCACCTCACCCACATTCGGCTCGATCGTGCAGAACGGAAAATTCGCAGCCTGCGCCGCAGCCGTTTTGGTCAGCGCGTTAAACAGCGTGGACTTGCCGACATTTGGCAATCCGACGATACCCATTTTAAAACCCATGGCGCGTTCTCCTGATAACAGTTTGGCGCCTGATACGCTTATTCCCAAAACATGAAAAGGCCCAAGATGAACAGGTGTCTTGCGTTTCTTGCGCCGAGTTGGCAAAGCGGTGCGACAGATATGAAGGGATACGCGCCATGACACGGATCGATGCAAAATTCGCAGAGCTGAAAGCCGCCAACAAAAAGGCGTTCGTGTCTTACGTGATGGCGGGCGACCCGGACTTTGAAACGTCCCTCGACGTTGTCAAAGGGCTGCCAGCAGCTGGCGTGGACATCATCGAACTGGGCCTGCCCTTCACAGACCCGATGGCAGACGGCCCGACCATTCAATTGGCGGGGCAACGCGCTTTGGAAGGCGGCATGACGCTGAACAAGACATTGGAACTGGCGCGACGGTTTCGGGAAGACGACGACACCACCCCGATCGTGCTGATGGGCTACTACAATCCGATCTATTCGCGCGGCGTTGACCGTTTTCTGGAAGATGCAAAGGCGGCTGGCATCGACGGGTTGATCGTGGTGGATCTGCCACCGGAAGAAGACAGCGAACTGTGTATTCCTGCGCAAAAAGCCGGTTTGAACTTTATCCGGCTGGCCACCCCCACAACCGACGAAAAACGCTTGCCGCGCGTTTTGCAAAACACATCCGGATTTGTCTATTACGTGTCGATCAACGGCATCACCGGTTCCGCCGAGGCCGAAGCCACAAACGTGGGTCCCGAAGTCACCCGCATCAAAAGCTCAACGGATTTGCCTGTGATCGTAGGGTTCGGAATCAACACGCCGGAAAAGGCCGAAAACATCGCTTCTGTTGCGGATGGTGCGGTCGTGGGCTCCGCTATCGTGTCAAAACTGGCGTCTGGCGCATCGGTATCAGAGGTTCTGGATTTCGTGAAATCCTTGTCAGATGGCGCCCATCGCGCCTGAAGCCCATCCCCACGCCCAACCCAAGAAAGCTTGAGAACATCAAGGTCGTTCCGTAAGGTGGACTTCAGTCCACCCCGTGAGGCTTGTTGCGGCGCTCGTCCAAAAAGATACGCAGTTCTGTCAGAACGGGTTTGATGGCTGCCAATCGGTTCAAGTCAAAGGCTTTGATCAAGTCCATAGAATCGCCCACCAGATCCGTGATCGTTTGCGCACGCAGATCTTTTCCAGCCTGCGTGAGCCAAACCTGCTTGGACCGCCCATCGTCAGGATTGGCACGGATTTCAACCAGATCGCGGGCCAAAAGCCCTTTCAATGTGTGCGTCATCGAGGTTTTTGGAACCTGAAACGCCCGCGCCATCGTCAATGGTGTCTGCCCGTCTTTGACACGGGTCAGATGGTTCAAAACCGTAAAGTGAGGCGCGATTAACCCGTCCGGCAAACGCGCCTCCAATGACGCCCGCGTCAATTGTTCAATGATCCCGATTTCGTTGAAAATCTCGAATATCAGGGTCGGTTCGTGATCAGGCATGCTTCAATTTGTGCTCCAACGCCCATCGCGGCGTGCGCGGGATTGTTGGACCGTAGCCCAAGCGGCCCAGCATTTGAACCGTTTCTCCGGGACCAGCAAAAATCTCGTGGGCCGCCGCATAGTGATCGTGCATTTCTGGATACTCCTGCAAACACTGACTGACAGGGTGCAACGCCAAACCTGCTTGCGTTGTTGCAAGGTTCAAACGCAGCCACCGCGCCCCGGCGTCAAGTTGGTCGGCCCGTGTGTTTGTTTTACTGGTCAAAACCGCATAGGCGGGTGTCGCCTCTAACATGGTTTTGTACATGCGCACCCCTTCCTCAAATGAATAGGTGCCCGGCGTTGCAAGGTCTTCACGCGACAACATCCCCAAGGCCATCGCACTTTCCAGAAAGCCGCCCCCAATATCCAATCCATCCGGTGACGCATTGATCTCGGACTTGCCCATCCGCATCAAATCAATACTTTCTTGCAACGTGCGCGGCGTTTCATACTCAACTTGCCACGCGTCAAATGTCAGCTTGCGCAAAGTTTCAACGACAGCAGGGTCTGTATAAATGTCTGCAAATGCGGCCAGTTTTTCGGCCAAGTTTTCTGGCACAGGCTTGTCTTCAAACGGCTCTTTACACGATCTGCGGTTCATTATTCCGGCCACCAAAGGATCAGCATTGCCTCCGCTTGCGAATGTCAGGGCTGCAACAGGGCCGTTCGCGCCATCGGGAAACGGCTGCATGTCAACGCTGTACCCCATAGCCGACGCCGCAATGCGCGTCTGCTCCAACACGCATCCCATTCCGATCATGATTTGACGGTCTAAGGGGTCGGTTTCAGGGAGGCGCTTGGATGTGTCGTGATGCAACAGCAGCCCGTCGTCCCCCACCAGTTCAATCACCCATGGCTGTAGGTTGTGCGGGTTGGGTGCCAGCAAACCAAAGGACACAGCATTCAGGCGCGGGTCATCATACCCCCCCGCCAAATCCCACGGCGCAAGTGCCGCATGCGGGGTACGCGTCCCCCAAAAGGTTGCGACAGCGGCGGTTGCGGCCAGAACGGCGCCGCCCCCGATCAGGGCGATGGCTTTGCGGCGGGATACAGGCATGAAAATCTCCATTTGGTGCGATATCGAACTACATAGTCAATCCGCGCCCTTGAAACAAGTACGATATCGCACTTTATTTCAATCTTGCCAGCAATGTCCTGAATTGGTAACAAAACCTGACCAATATGCGGAGTTCGCAACCATGCCTGTCATCACCAACATCGCCGACTTGAAACGCCTGCACGCGTCACGTGTGCCACGCATGTTTTATGATTACGCTGAATCAGGCAGCTGGACCGAACAGACCTTTCGCGAAAATACATCCGACTTCGACCAAATCCGCCTACGTCAGCGCGTCGCCGTGGATATGACGGGTCGGTCCACCGCCACACAAATGATAGGTCAGGACGTGGCCATGCCAGTCGCCTTGGCCCCCGTTGGCCTTACAGGCATGCAACACGCAGATGGCGAAATCAAAGCAGCCCGCGCCGCTGAGGCGTTTGGCGTGCCGTATACCCTGTCCACAATGTCCATAAACTCGATCGAGGATGTGGCCGAAGCTACAACAAAGCCTTTCTGGTTCCAACTTTACACCATGAAAGACACCGATTACGTCAGCCGTCTGATCCAGCGGGCCAAAGACGCAAAATGTTCGGCTTTGGTCATCACACTGGACCTGCAAATTCTGGGGCAACGTCACAAAGACCTGAAAAACGGCCTGTCTGCTCCGCCCAAGCTAACTGTGAAAACCTTGGCAAATCTGGCGACCAAATGGTCATGGGGCATTGAAATGCTACGTGCCCAGCGGCGCGAATTTGGCAATATCGTAGGCCACGTCGACGGCATCAGCGACGCCTCAAGCCTTGGCGCATGGACTGCCGAACAATTCGATCCAAGCCTGGATTGGGACAAGATCGCCAAGTTAAAAGAAGAATGGGGCGGCAAGGTCATTCTGAAAGGTATTCTGGACGCCGAAGACGCCAAAATGGCCCTTAAAGTCGGCGCTGACGCCATCATCGTGTCCAACCACGGCGGGCGTCAACTGGATGGTGCCTTGTCTTCCATTCGCGCATTGCCGTCCATTCTGGAAGCTGTTGGTGATCAGGTCGAAGTGCATCTGGACAGCGGTATTCGCAGCGGGCAGGACGTGTTGAAAGCCGTCGCTATGGGGGCCAAGGGCACCTATATCGGACGCGCCTACATCTACGGGTTGGGCGCAATGGGCCAGCCGGGCGTCACCGAAGCGCTGAATGTTATCCACAAGGAACTCGACACCACCATGGCGCTGTGTGGCGAAGTGAATGTTGCCGATTTGGGACGCCAAAACCTACTTGTGCCGCAAGATTTCGAAGGACGCTGGCAAGACTGAAGTCTCTGGACTACCTTGGCTTTATGTTGGTGTTTTCTGATCAAAATCTCGCGTTTCTCGCTGTGCCAAAAACCGGAACCACAGCCATTGAGATGGCTCTGAAGCCGCGCGCAGATGTTATTTTCAGCAAACATCGCAAACACATGCCAGCCGCAAAGTATCGCAACAAGATCCTGCCCTTTCTGGACGGGACACTTGGGGTCCGGCCTGCGGCCTTTGCGGTGATGCGCGACCCCATCGAACAAATCCGCAGTTGGTTTCGGTATCGCAGTGCGCCCCGATTGAATGGCAGCGCCAAAAGCACAAACGGGTGCAGTTTTGACGATTTCGTGCTGGAAGTGATCAAAAAAGATCACGCGCCGTTTGCGGGGATCGGAAGCCAGTTTTCGTTTTTATGCTCGGGCGCTGGCACTCCGCTGGTTGATCATATCTTTGCCTATGAAACGCAGCCAAAACTCATTGCGTTTCTGGAGGACGCGTTCAACGCGCCCATGAACTTGCAACAACGCAATGTATCACCGCCTGTCAAAGCCCCCCTATCTCCCGAGGTAGAGGGAAAATTGCGCATTGCACGGGCCCAAGAATTCGCCCTGTATGACAGTATCGTTGCAGCAGACGGACATTTGATCACGCCCCAATAGGTGCTTTCGAAACCTCTTGTGCCAACCGGCCGTACAATGGCACCAAGACCACCCCCACCAGTGCCAAAAGCACCGCAACCACAACAAACGCTGTCCGCAATCCAAACCCTTCCGCGACAAATCCCATCAGCGGCGGCCCAAGAAAGAACGCGCCATACCCGATAGCAGAGGCGCGGCTTATGGCAGTCAAACGCACGTCACCACGCACACTACGCCCCAGCAGGCCAAGTGCCAAAGGCGCCACCACGGACACCCCCAACCCCCCAAGACCAAAGCCCAGATAGGCCACTGCCAGATTGGGCGCGATCCCTGCCAAAAACATCCCGAACGCAGATATCAAAAGCGCTATGATCATCGCGTGAATGTCCCGACCTGTATAGTTGATAAAGTGCCATCCCAAGCGACCGATCCCCATGGTCAGCCCCAATATTGCAGGCCCCATAGCCCCTTGCGCCGCCCCACCTTGCAGCGTGCGTTCAATATGCAGCGCGGACCATCCTTCGCTGGACGCTTCTGCCAGAAAGGCAACCAGCACGACAGCGCCGGCCGTCAAGACAAACCCCAACGGGACACGCGCAGGCAGCGCATCTATACCCGTCTCAAGCCGGTGCCTTTTGGGAATACGCATCAAAAGGCACAGACAAACAATGCCCATGCCAAAAACGATGAAGATCGACAACGTGGCCCATCCCGCCTCGCGCATCCAACCGGTGGCAAGGGCCGCCCCTGCGTAGGAAAAGGAAAAAAGCCCATGGTTCAGGTTCATCAAAGCCACCCCGGTGTCGGCTTCGACTTCGGCGATTTCAGCGTTGGCCAGAACATCAACGATTCCCGCCCCTGCGGCCATCACCCCCAACGCGAGACCGAAAAAAACGATCTGTGACGACATGCCGACAAAGATGAACCCCGTTCCAACCAAAAAGCTGCCCACCATCAAACTGTAAGCCCCCGCCCACTTATGGGCCAATGGTGCCAACCACATGGCCAGCAAAGCACCGACAGATGCCAACAACATCACCAGTCCATAAACACTATCTGATGCTTCGATTTCAGACTTTAAAACAGGGGCTTGCGCAGAAAACGACGCCCATGCCAGGCCAATCACCAAAAAGCTGGCCAAAGGGGCGCGAGTGCGCGATATGTCCTGGAGAATACTCATCAAGGTATCTGGTGACAGCCTTTGTTTGCAGGGACAAGACAAAGACGCCGTCGCTTTGGTTTTTTGCCTCTTCCCCTGCTCGATAATCCGGTCTATACGCGCGACTTCACGCGGGACGACAGCCTTGGAGGCGTCCTGCCCTAAAAATATTGGAGAATACTATGGCTGGAGAGATTCCTGATCTCGAAGCTTTGGAACGGACGGGGACAGGCAAGGGCGCCGCTCGTCAGGCACGCCGCGATGGCATGGTTCCGGGCATTGTTTTTGGTGGTGACGTAGATCCTTTGCCGATCAACATCCCCTTCAACAAGCTGTTCAAAATGTTGAAAGCGGGCCGCTTTAAGTCGACCTTGTTCAACATGAAGGTAGAGGGCCACGACGACGTGCGTGTGATCTGCCGCGACGTGCAGCGCCACGTTGTTAAAGACTTGCCAACGCACGTTGATTTCATGCGCTTGAAGCGCACCACAAAAATCAACCTGTTCATCAACGTTGAAGCATCCGGCGAAGATGTATCGCCCGGCATCAAGAAGGGCGGCGTACTGACGCTGGTCCGTTCCGAAGTCGAACTGGTTGTAACAGCTGCTGACATCCCTGAATTCATCACAGTTGACGTGTCCGAACTGGACATCGGCGACAACGCGACAATTTCGAACGTGAAGCTGCCTGCAGGCTGCAAACCAACGATTGACCGTGACTTTGTGATCGCTCAGGTATCTGCGCCATCCGGTCTGCGTTCTTCCGAAAGCGAAGATGACGCCGCGGAAGAAGCTGGTGAAGAAGCCGCAGCAGAAGAATAAGCCAATCCTGCAAGGGTTTGCTGTGAACGGGGTGCCTATCGGGTGCCCCGTTTTTTTGTGTGCCGCGGCCTCTTGGCTGGAGCATTCACAAGCGGCTGTGTAATGTCGCACCAACCAAGTGGGGAAGAAACATGAAACTGATCGTGGGTTTGGGCAATCCAGGGGCCAAATATGCGGGACACCGCCATAATATCGGCTTCATGGCCTTGGATATGATCGCTGCCGATCACGGCTTTGGCCCGTGGAAAGGCAAACACAACGGGGCCGTGTCCGAAGGCCGCTTCGGGTCGGACCGTGCCGCTTTGCTAAAGCCCGAAACCTTCATGAACAATTCCGGTCAATCCGTGCAGGCCGCCATGCGGTTTTACAAGCTGACTCCAGAAGATGTCATTGTTTTGCATGATGAAATTGATCTGGCCCCCGGTAAAGTCAAATACAAGATGGGCGGCGGGCACGCAGGCCACAACGGATTGCGATCCATCCACCAACACATCGGCCCCGACTACGGGCGCGTGCGCTTGGGCGTGGGCCATCCCGGCCACAAAGACCGCGTGCCGGGGTATGTGTTGCATGATTTTTCACGCGCTGATCAGGATTGGTTGGACGATGTGCTGCGGGGCTGTGCCGATGGTGCGCCGCATCTGGCCGCAGGTGACAGCGCGAAGTTCATGAATGCTGTCGGGATGCGTGTGTCGCCACAACGGCCAAGCTCCGGCACCAAAGCCCCCAACAAAACTTCGGCCAAAACCGCGGCTAAACCTGCGGGCGAAGCTCCAAAACCCGTCCCCGAGGCCACCCCCGACACGCGAAACGCGATGCAAAAGCTGATGGACAAGTTCAAATGATATCCATGCTGGTCGTCTTGGCTACCTTGATTGGCACCATAGGCATTGGCCTGATCTGGAAGGGCGCAGAGCTAAAGCGGCTCATGGCGGTGAACACCCTGTTTCGCGAAGACCGCATCGTGCAGAATTTCTCCAATATGCGCGGTGCCTTCCTGAACCGTGATCTTGATATTGGCACTGGTGTGGTGTCCCCCCTGCCCGAGAGCACGCCCCTTGAAATGCCAGCCGTTTTTGCGCCTTGGGCCGCCGTGCGCCACGTCACATCGACGCTGGTGTTAAAGAACGGTGCGATCGTACATCAAAGCTATCACCACGGCACCACCGAAAGCGATCTGCGCATCAGCTGGTCGATGGCGAAAAGTTATCTGTCTGTTTTATTTGGTGTTTTGGTGGATGAGGGCGCGATCCCGTCATTGGACACAAAGGTCGTAGACCTTGTGCCAGTCCTGAAAGGCGGGGCCTATGAACGGGCGCGGATCATCGACGTTTTGCGCATGTCGTCGGGGATCACCTTCAATGAGGACTATTTGGACAAGGCCTCGGACATCAACCGAATGGGGCGCGTGTTGGCCTTGGGCAAGCGCATGGATGATTTCGCAGCGGGCCTTACAGATACATTCGCCGAACCCGGTGATGTGATGCAATACACGTCCATCGACACGCATGTTCTGGGCATGGTGGCGCGGGCCGCCACCGGACGCGACATCGTGGATCTTATGAGCGAAAAAGTCATCGCCAGACTGGGTCTGGAAACCACGCCCTATTACCTGACCGATGGCGCAGGCACCGCCTTTGTCTTGGGTGGCTTGAACATGACCACACGCGACTACGCGCGGTTTGGGCAAATGATCTTGCAACACGGCACATGGCACGGGCAACGCATCGTGTCCGCCGACTGGGTGCGTGCATCCGTTATCCCGTCCGCCAACACGGGCCTCGGCGAATTCAAATACGGCTATCAATGGTGGATACCCGAGGACGCGATTGCCGGAAAAGAGGTGATGGCCCGTGGCATTTACGGGCAATACATCTACATCAGCTATGAACAAAGCGTGGTTGTGGTGATCACCTCGGCCGATCGGGGGTTTCGCGATGATGGCGTCATAGAAAGCGCCGTCGACACCTGCCGCGCCATCGCAAAAGCAACAGGAGATGCGAATGGAACCTGAAGACAGCATAAACGTGCTTGGCACTGCTTTGGATCTGTGCGGCACCGACCCCGTGACAGGGTTCTTTCGCGACGGTTATTGCAACACATGCGCCGCAGATCAGGGCAGCCACACGGTGGCGGCCGTGATGACGGCAGAGTTTTTAGCGTTTTCCAAATACGTGGGCAATGACCTCAGCACCCCACGGCCAGAGTATGGGTTTGTCGGGTTGAAACCAGGGGATGCGTGGTGCCTGTGCGCGGGGCGGTTCTTGCAAGCCCATGACGAGGGCTGTGCGCCGCAGGTGAAGCTGGAGGCGACACACAAGCGGGCGTTAGAGATTGTGCCGTTGGAGGTGTTGCGGGGGTATGGGGTGACTTAGGACACATGACGACGTTCATTGGGTTGAAAGTCTGGAACAAACCAATGGCCGGTTTGAGCCCATATTGACGAATGCCGCAAGGTGCGCGTAATTTGGTTTCTTGTTCATCTCTTACATCGTAGGTAAACTGACGGGATGCAAATTTGGTCTATAGAAAAGACGTTGCGAAAGGACGACGGTACACGTTCAGTCGACATACGCGTCAGTCCTGACGGCAAGCTTTTCCGTTACTATGAGAATGTATGGATCACCGTCGGCGACGACGAATTACTGCACTATCCTGACGGTGGGTATTGGTCTTGCCCGGAAATGTCCGGGTATTACGAAAGCCTCAAAGATTGTGAGCTTGGGGCTCGTAGCGATGTCGGTTGGCTTGTAGGCAGTCCCTAAAGCGAAGTTGCCTTGTTGATGCAAACAGAACTTCGATGCGGACGTTGGCGCAGTCGTAGCAAATGTCTCAAAAGTCCGTAGAGCGGTCATTCGATCAATTTCTGCATTGGCAGCGACGGCACATTGTTCAGACAGGAAAAACCGACCCGAGGTTCCCCCGGATCGGTCCATATCTTAATCGCGCAATCGGACCACGTCGGACATCAGCCCTTCGGTCCCGTTGTGCACGGTCAAACGCTCGACTTTGCCGGCGATGACCTCCAACGCTTCCAGCTCTTTCAGCCGCAGCATGACGGGGTTTTCCGCCATCACTTTGGCTGTGTTCAGCAATGACCGCGTCGCGTTGGTTTCTTCGCGACGCCGGATCACGTTGGCTTCGGCCTCTTTTTGCGCGGCAACGACCTGGTTCAGGATCTCGCGCATCTCGCCGGGCAGAATCACGTCTTTCAACGCGATCTCGCCCACTTCGACACCCAGACCCGCCATTTCGGCACGGACCAGTTCAGCCGCCTCAGCATTCACAGACACTTTGTCCGCCAAAAGCTGATCCAGCGTCACCGCCCCCAGCGTCTTGCGGAAGGCCAGTTGCAACGCCAAATGCAGCGTTTCGCCAAAGTCCTTGACCGCCCCCACAGCGACCAGCGCATCGGTGATGCGGTAGGTTGCTGTGACGTTCACACGCAGGGTCACGCGGTCACGGGTCAGGATGTCCTGCCCCACGACCTCACGCGATTGCCAACGCATATCGACCAATTTGGCGTCATGTTTACGCCCGAGGTTCCAGAAGGTGTACGTCCCAGCATCAAGCAGTTTGGGGTCGGCCCCGTCCACTGTTAAAACCGCAACTTTCCCCGCAGGCACCTCCACCCGCGTCAGCGCTGCGCTCAGCCCAGACCGCATCAAACGTTGCGCCAAGGACATCTCAAGTCGCGTGTCCTCAGCAACGTTCAAAAGCGTCGACGTCCAAGGACCAGCCTCGGTCCAGAACAAGCGCCGTTGGTCAGGTGTGACCACCGCAAACGCCCGCCCATCACGGTAGACAATCGCCACCTCATCGCGCCCGGTCGCCACTTCGGTGAAGTGGGTTGCGACCAGATCAGGCCGGTTGCGCATCAACGCCAACGCGTAGTCAGACACAAATTCAGGATGCTCCAGATCATGCCACTGCGTGCTCAACCCACGCCGTTTCACAGCGTGACGGCCAGCCGTCAGAATGTCAGCAAGTTTACCATCCCGCAGCACGATCACGCGCTCTGTTTCGGTTGCTGTGAGGCGGGTACGCCCCAGGACCATATCGGTCACAAGATCTATCAATTGCATGTCATGCACTCCTTTTTTGTTTCGATCTTTATCGTCGTCGCAAAATGCGAACTCCTTTTGGTTTCAGTGGGTTGCCGCATGTGCAGTCAGGTGTTGCCCTTTTTGAAAAGGGAATTGGTGTGGTCGGAAACTGCCCCTTGCCATGACGTTGAACGGGGAGACCCAAGAGAGGGCAGGCAAGGCCAAAGGCGGGGCGGTGCGGATCGAAATCCAAACCACCCGAACCACGGGCGATGCGTGCCATCCAGTGTCGTCCCGGCCCAAAGCCAGAGCGTGGACACGGGTGGTTTCAGCCCCTCGAAGGGTGCAGAATTCCAAGCCGTTCCCACGCAGGAACAGCCCCCGACCGATGTTATGCTTGCGTGGAAGGCAAGTGGGGAATCGAACCCCTGCGTCTCCGCAGTACCATGGTGAAAAGGCAGGAATCGAACCTGCGACATGAAGGTTAGGAACCTACTGCTCTACCGCCTGAGCTACATTTCCAATGTACCAATGAGGTGCAGCAGCCTTGGTATACGTTGACGACAGAGCCGCCCCGCACCGGGTGGGTGATCACCCCATCCCGCTAAGGTCTGATGCATTGCATCGGTGGGCGGTGTTTAGGCGGGAACAACGATTCTGCTCAACAGGGAAAATTCCTGCGCGCAACAATATGTGGCAAGTGCGCAACATAATTACCCACCGGCGCAATAAATGAAAAAGGAGCCGCAGTTGCGACCCCTCTTTTGCCCTGTTTCTCGGGCCTTTTCTTTAGGAAAGTTTCAAACGAACTCACCCATGTCGAAATCAAGTGCGCGCGCCACGGTAAAGATGTCTTTGTCACCGCGTCCGCACATGTTCATGCAGATGATGTGATCGGCGGGTAAATCGCCTGCAATCTTCATCACATGGGCCAAGGCGTGGCTGGGTTCCAACGCTGGAATGATCCCTTCGAGGGTGCAGCACAGCTGAAACGCCTCAAGTGCCTCGACGTCTGTGATCGACACATATTGCGCGCGCCCAATGTCGTGCAGCCAAGCGTGTTCAGGGCCGATACCCGGATAATCAAGGCCCGCGGAGATTGAGAAGCCTTCGAGGATCTGACCATCGTCGTCTTGCAACAAATACGTGCGGTTACCATGCAGAACGCCGGGACGTCCCCCTGTCAAAGACGCGCAGTGTTCCATCTTTTCGTTGACGCCTTTGCCGCCAGCCTCAACACCGATGATGCCGACGTCTTTCTCATCCAGAAACGGGAAAAACAGGCCCATCGCGTTGGACCCGCCACCGATCGCCGCGATCAACGTGTCGGGAAAACGGCCTTCTGCGGCAACCATCTGGTCGCGAACTTCCTTGCCGATGATGCTTTGGAAATCGCGCACCATCGCCGGATATGGGTGCGGGCCAGCAACGGTGCCGATACAGTAGAAGGTGTCGTCGACGTTTGTGACCCAGTCACGCAACGCGTCGTTCATGGCGTCCTTCAGCGTGCCACGACCTGAGGTGACAGGCACCACTTCAGCACCCAAAAGGCGCATACGGAAGACGTTGGGCGCTTGGCGTTCAACATCATGTGCGCCCATGTAAACCACACATTTCAGCCCGAATTTTGCGCAAACCGTCGCCGTGGCGACACCGTGTTGCCCTGCCCCGGTTTCCGCAATGATACGCGTTTTTCCCATACGGCGTGCCAGAATGATCTGACCTAATACGTTGTTGATTTTATGAGCACCAGTGTGGTTCAGCTCGTCGCGTTTCATGTAGATTTTTGCGCCACCGAGGTGATCGGTCAAACGCTCGGCGAAATACAACGGCGACGGACGACCCACGTAGTTGGTCCAAAGATCGTTCATCTCGGCCCAGAAACTTTCGTCGGTCTTGGCCTTTTCGTATTCTTCTTCAAGGCTCAGGATCAAAGGCATCAGTGTCTCGGATACAAAACGTCCGCCAAAATCACCAAAGCGCCCGTTTTCGTCCGGGCCGGTCATGAAAGAATTGAAAAGGTCATTTGCCATGGCGAAAGCTCCCTATCGCATTGAAATGAATGGGTAGCGTGAACGGCAATCGGGGTAAAGCGATTGGGTGCAAAATTCGTTACAAAGGCCGTCAGAATTAACGACAAACCACCTTTGAGAATACGCCAATGCAGCTTTGTGCATGATCGCGCCCAAAACGGATATCGATCTTTGAATAAAACCAGCGATCGTCCATTTGCACATCCATCAAAGACCGTATGACCCCCGCACAGGCAGAGCGCCCCAGCTGGCATGCGCCAGCAATCAGTTGCAAAACCGGTTCTTGTTGTGTGCCTGGATCAAACGCATCGATTTCTGCCAAAAGACGCGCTTCAATCTGCGCTTCGACTTCGTTCTGCGACGGGTTCGTTAACAAAGCCGCCAATCCCAGAACAATCACAACCACAACGCTTAGCTTAAACTTCATGGGATCTGCGCCTGTTTCACAAAATCATGGATGGCATCCGCATCCTTCACACCCGGAGCACTTTCAACGCCAGAAGCAACATCAACTTGCCGCGCACCCGTGCGCAAAACTGCCTGCCGCACATTGTCGGGCGTTAATCCGCCCGCCAGCATCCATGGCTTGCGCCAGTACTTGCGTGCCGCCAGCAGCCCCCAGTCAAATGCCAAACCGTTTCCACCGGGCAAAATCGCATCCTTGGGTGCTTTCGCGTCAACTAGAATCTGGTCCGCGACCGCTTCATAACTGTCAATGCGATTCACGTCGGCGGCATTGGCAACACCCACCACCTTTATAATGGGAAGACCAAACCGCGCCCGAATTTCCGCAACGCGTTCAGGGGTTTCAGACCCGTGAAGCTGCAAAAAATCCAGCGGAACCTTATCTGTCAAATCTTGCAACATCGCGTCATCCGCGTTGACGACAAGCCCCACTTTCGCCACTCCGACCGGGGTATCGACGGATAAATCGCGTGCCATCTCAAAAGACACAAAGCGCGGTGATTTCGGAAAGAAATTGAAGCCAAGGTACCGTGCGCCAGCCGCGGCCACGGCGTCCACGTCGGCAGGCCGCGTCACGCCGCAGATTTTTACCGCAATTTGATTAGACATCTGTGTGTCAGCCAGCTTTATCAAGCAAAGCCAGTACGTCGTCTTTGCCTTCGTGCTTTTCGCCCTTCAGGCGATCAACTTCACGTTCAAGACGGCGCACCTGACGCGCTGACTTGGCAGCTTCAGACCGTACAGTAAACTCGCGCAGCCATTCCCAGATAAAACCCACCAAAAGGCCCACAAGAATACCGCCAAAAATGACAACAAACAAAGGCATTTCTATGGATGGGTTGACGGCAAACAGGCCGGCGACCTCATTTGGCAGCACTTTCAAAGTGACCGCCGCGCGATTGGCCAAAGCCACCGCGATCAGAGCAAGCGCAAACAGTGCAATGCAGGCGTAGCGAATGTAACGCATCATGCTTTTCCGTTCAGGCGGTCCCGCAACAGCTTACCGGTCTTGAAAAACGGGACATGTTTTTCTTCAACATTCACTGTTTCACCGGTGCGTGGGTTGCGTCCCACACGGGCATCGCGCTGTTTGACGGAAAATGCACCGAAGCCGCGCAATTCAACACGATCCCCACGCGCCATGGCGGCGGTCACCTCGTCAAAAATGGTGTTCACAATACGCTCCACGTCGCGCTGATACAGATGTGGGTTTTCGTCCGCGATTTTCTGGATCAATTCAGACCGGATCATATTGGTGTTCCCCCCGGAGCAGTGATGTTTTATGTGTAATCCATTCGACTATAAGCAGATTTTCCGAAATCGGGAATAGAGTGAAAGCAGGTCCAGCGTGTTTTTGCCGGATAATTTTTGGGTTTCGCGGCACCTTGCGTTCATTTTCAGCAATTTTTGAGAAGAAGCGGTAGCTTCGCCACCATACCACCTGTTTGATTCGGGCAATCAGAGACAGTCACTCTTTGATGTGTCTCTGTTCCCAACTGCACAGAAACCCAGATGGGCGTGCGCCCCGTGGGGGCCGCGCGTTGTGCACAAAAAAGGCCCCGCACGTTTCCGTGCGAGGCCCAAGATTAAAAAGCGAAAAGCTTACTCGTCGCCGGTTTTCAGCGCCGCACCCAGGATGTCGCCCAAGGACGCACCGGAGTCGGAGGAACCATACTGTTCCACAGCTTCTTTCTCTTCCGCGATTTCGCGTGCTTTGATCGACACACCCAAACGACGGGATTTTGCATCCACGTTTGTGATGCGCACGTCGACCTTGTCACCAACCGAGAAACGCTCAGGGCGCTGTTCGGCACGGTCACGGGACAGATCAGAACGACGGATGAAGGATTTCATGCCTTCGTATTCGCACTCGATGCCGCCCTCTTCGATCGCAGTCACAGTCACAGTCACGATGGAACCGCGTTTTACGCCGCCCACTGCTTCTGCAAACTTGTCGCCGCCGACACCTTTGATGGAAAGGCTGATGCGCTCTTTCTCAACGTCGACTTCGGACACAACCGCGCCGACCATGTCGCCTTTGCGGTAGTTCTGGATCGCATCTTCGCCGCGCTCGTCCCATGACAGGTCGGACAAGTGCACCATGCCGTCGATGTCTCCGGGAAGACCAACAAACAGACCGAATTCGGTGATGTTTTTGACTTCGCCTTCGACTTCTGTGCCCTCAGGGTGTGTTTCTGCAAACACTTCCCATGGGTTGCGCATAGTCTGCTTGAGGCCAAGGGAAACGCGACGCTTGGCGCCATCGATTTCCAGAACCATGACTTCGACTTCTTGCGACGTAGACACGATTTTGCCCGGATGGACGTTCTTTTTGGTCCAGGACATTTCAGAGACGTGGACAAGACCTTCAACGCCCGCTTCCAGCTCAACAAAGGCACCGTAATCGGTGATGTTGGTCACGCGGCCTGTGTGTGTGGATTCCAATGGGTATTTCGCGGCAACCAGATCCCATGGATCTTCCTGCAACTGCTTCATGCCCAAGGAGATGCGGTGTGTCTCTTTGTTGATCTTGATGACCTGAACAGCGATTGTTTCGCCGATTGTCAGGATCTCGGAAGGGTGGTTCACACGGCGCCATGCCATGTCCGTGACGTGCAACAAGCCGTCAACGCCGCCCAGATCAACAAACGCACCGTATTCGGTGATGTTCTTGACCACACCGTCAACATTCTGACCTTCGGCCAAGTTGCCGATGACCTCAGCGCGCTGTTCAGCGCGTGATTCTTCAAGGATGGCACGACGGGACACAACGATGTTGCCACGACGACGGTCCATTTTCAGGATTTGGAATGGCTGCTTCAGACCCATCAATGGGCCGGCGTCACGCACAGGGCGCACATCCACTTGGGAACCGGGCAAGAACGCAACCGCGCCGCCAAGGTCCACAGTGAAACCACCTTTGACACGACCAAAGATCGCACCTTCAACGCGGGCTTCGCCAGCGTAAGCTGTTTCCAGACGGTCCCATGCCTCTTCACGGCGCGCCATCTCACGAGAGATAACCGCTTCGCCGCGGGCGTTTTCGACCTGACGCAAGAAGACTTCAACTTCATCGCCAACTTCGATTTTGGGGGCTTCGCCGGGATCGGCAAATTCTTTCAACTCAACGCGGCCTTCCATCTTGTAGCCGACGTCGATAATGGCTTGGCCCGCTTCAATCGCGATAACCTTGCCTTTGACAACAGAACCCTCATCGGGTGTGTCCATTTCGAAGCTTTCTTCTAAGAGCGCTTCAAACTCATCCATCATATTTGCCATGTGGCGTGTTTTTCCTAATCTACGTTTTGTTTTTCGGGCCGTGCGGTTGTCTCCGCCGGTCTTTGGATTGCGAATTGGTCAATGAACGAATTTTGGACGAAAAACAAAGAGGGCCGGAAGACTCCGACCCCTGTATGCTGCAACGTCCGCGGTGTGTTCACCTTACTGACGCTCGCGCGTATAAGGGATGAAACCACCTAAAGCAAGGGGGCCATGCGCTCAACTTCATCTGCCAAACCCTTGCCCCAAAGCAAATGGGGCGTCGGCGCTTCATCGAATTAAAACCCGTCCAGAGCCTACAAAGCGATACCGGAGGACAAGGGAACAGCCCCCGCTTTTCATCTTGGAAAATATACCTCGGGGGAGTCCGCAGGACGGGGGCAGCGCCCCCTAAATCAAAAACTTGCGCAGCTCATTTGAATATCACTCACAACGCTTCACCACGCTTGCGCAACTCATCAAACAGCTCTTGATAAATTCCGTTGCTGTCTCCACCGCCAAAGGTCAAAGCGCCCCCCGAATACGACTGCCCGTATGTTCGGGCGACGTTGACAGTTTGAATAAGCGCAGAAATCAACTGGTCCTTTTCCAAGGACGACAATGGATGAATGAAGGTGCCCCATAAACGACCGCGCGCCACCGCATATCGCGCATCCAATGCGGAATCAAAATTCGCCTGCATCAAACGCATTAATTCTTCCGGCTCCAAACCCTCGGCCGACCGGATAGGCACCATGGCACGCATGCGGTTGGCGGTGGGATCAGCGATTACAATGACCGGAATATCTTCGATCACCAGATCAATCCCGTTGCCAATGAAATTTGCGTCAGGGTCCAGCGCCAGAATAATCTGACCCAAACGGTCCATCGTCATGGCAGGTTCCGTGGCCGTAGGTGCGGGTGTTTCCTGTGCTGCCGCCCAACTTGTTCCCAAGACCATCACACAGACTGACAAAAATCCACGCATCGCTTATCCCTTCGGTTGTGTAAGACCAGACTAGGCTGTGCGGCTTATCTTAGCGATGCAAACTTTAGTGAAAGATATGTCAGACGGGCGATGCGGCTGTCTGTGGCGACGTGATCAACCGCGCACATCGTCAACGGCTGCAATCGCTTTTGCGACGGCTGCAGCGATCGAAAGATCCGAAGTATCGACCAGAATTGCGTCGTCTGCAGCCACCATCGGCGCATGTGTGCGGTCGGCATCACGGGCATCACGGGCACGCACATCCGCCAACACAGTTTCGAAGCTGTCCACGCCACCTTTGGTCTTTAGCTCTTCGTAGCGGCGCGCGGCGCGGATCTCTGCGCGGGCAGTGACAAATAACTTCACTTCCGCCTGAGGGCAAATGACCGTGCCGATATCACGACCGTCCAGAACAGCGCCCCCTGCCCGTCGTGCAAAACTGCGTTGAAAATCAACCAAAGCGGCCCGCACCTGAGGGATTGTCGCCACTTTGCTGGCGGCTTGCGCGACAGCTGCGGTACGCAACGTGTCACCGCCCAAATCTTCAGCACACAAAGCAGCAGCCGCTTCTTCAGCGCGTGCGCCCTCCAGAACACGTGCCCCTACAGCGCGGTAAAGAAGGCCGGTATCAAGATGCGCAAACCCGAAATGGCCAGCCACCGCTTTTGAGATTGTGCCTTTGCCTGCGGCTGCAGGACCATCAATGGCCACTGTAAAAGGTTGGCTCATGTGCGCGACACGTCCGCGCCCAAGCCCCCCATAAGGCCTTCGAAAATCGGGAAAGACGTCGCAATCGGACCACCGTCGTCCACACTCACCGGTGCATTGGCGGCCATCCCGAGGATCAAAAAGGACATGGCGATACGGTGGTCAAGGTGGCTGGCAGATGTGGCACCGCCCGGCACATTACCATGCCCCAACCCTGTCACAGTCCACCAGTCGGGGCCATCTTCAACCGCGATTCCATTGGCTCGCAGGCCCACGGCCATTGCATCGATGCGGTCGCTTTCCTTGACGCGCAATTCTTTAACGCCAGCCATATGGGTTTTGCCCTTTGCAAAACTCGCCACCACCGACAGGATGGGGTATTCGTCAATCATACTGGCCGCACGCGCAGGCGGGACATCAATCCCTTTCATGTCGGGCGAAAAACGGGCGCGTAAATCTGCGACGGGCTCGCCGCCCTCAAGGCGTTCGTTTTCATAGGTCAGGTCAGCGCCCATGTCGCGCAGCGTGGTGAACAATCCGGCGCGCGTCGGGTTCAGGCCAATCCCTGGCACCAACACATCAGAACCTGGCGTGATGATGGCCGCGCACACAGGGAAAGCCGCACTGGACGGATCACGCGGCACGTCGATTTTCTGCGCTTGCAGCTCTGGTTGCCCTTTCAAGGTGATCACGCGGCCTGCGTCTGTCACTTCGGTGCTGATCTCAGCACCAAAACCCGCCAACATCCGTTCCGTGTGATCGCGTGTGGCTTCTTGTTCGATGACAACTGTTTCGCCGGGCGCATTCAGACCCGCCAGCAGCACTGCAGATTTCACTTGGGCCGAAGGCACTGGCACGGTGTAGCGCACAGGGATCGGTTCCGCCGCCCCCACCAACGTCATGGGCAAACGACCGCCTTCGCGCCCGACAGACTGACATCCAAACAAGGCCAAAGGATCAGTGACCCGCGCCATAGGACGACCGTTCAGGCTGGCGTCGCCTGTGAATGTAACCGTAATCGGACAGGTGGCCATAGCCCCCATGATCAGGCGCACACCCGTGCCCGAGTTGCCACAATCAATCACGTTTTCAGGTTCTGCAAAGCCGCCGACCCCGACACCATGCACCGACCAGTTGCCACCGCCATGATTTGTCACGTCTGCCCCGAAGGCTTGCATCGCTTTGGCCGTGTCCAGCACGTCCTGCCCTTCCAAAAGGCCCGAAATGGTGGTTTCACCGACGCTCATTGCCCCAAGGATCAAAGAACGGTGCGAGATTGATTTGTCGCCGGGCACCTCTGCTGTGCCAGTCAACGGCCCACAAGGTTTGGAAATCATTGGAATTGGGGCGCCGTGGCTGGACATAGCAAGTCTCGTTTTTTGGGTCACTGTTAGCGCAACACGTAGCCTGTGTGGCGCGGCGGGTCTAGGGGCTGCGGTCCGGTACGTCATTGGACGGTTAAGCCCAAAAGCGCCTGCGACAAACGATAGGCCATTCGTGGGATGCAAAACCGTTCTTTCGGGATTGGTCCTCACTAAGCCCAGACATGAAAAAGCCCCGACCGGTTAGGATCGAGGCTTTTGCGGTTTTCGTTTGGGGCGAAGGCTTACGCGTTGACAGCCAAGCCTTTTTCTTTCGCCAAGCTGCGCATGCGTTCTTGCAGCTTTTCAAAAGCACGCACTTCAATCTGACGGATACGTTCGCGGCTGACGTCGTATTGACCGCTCAAATCCTCAAGCGTGACCGTCTCGTCGCTGAGACGGCGCTGTTGCAGGATGTCGCGTTCGCGGTCGTTCAGCACGTCCATTGCCTCGGCCAGCATTTCGCGGCGCACCGTTAGTTCGTCATTGGCCTCGTAATCGCCTGCTTGGTCGGCACTTTCGTCCTCCAACCAGTCTTGCCATTGCATCGTGCCTTCGCCCTCAGAGCCGACAGTCGCGTTCAGCGATGCATCCCCACCGCTGAGACGGCGGTTCATGCTGATCACTTCGGCTTCGGTCACGCCCAAATCTGTAGCGATGCGTTTCACGTTTTCGGGGCGCATGTCCCCGTCTTCCAGCGCACCGATCTTGGATTTGGCTTTGCGCAGGTTAAAGAACAACTTCTTCTGCGCGGACGTTGTGCCAAGCTTTACCAAGGACCAAGAACGCAGGATATATTCCTGAATGCTCGCGCGAATCCACCACATTGCATAGGTGCTCAGACGGAAGCCTTTTTCGGGATCAAAGCGTTTCACCGCTTGCATCAGACCCACGTTCGCTTCGGAAATCACCTCGGCTTGCGGCAAACCGTATCCACGGTAGCCCATGGCAATTTTCGCCGCCAATCGCAGGTGAGATGTCACCATTTTATGGGCTGCCGCTGTGTCTTCTTTTTCGACCCAAGCCTTGGCGGCCATGTATTCTTCTTCCGGTTCCAGCAGCGGAAACTTGCGGATTTCCTGCATATAGCGGTTCAGACCGCCTTCTGGTGTAGGTGCCGGTAGGTTTGCGTAATTCGCCATGTTCTGTCCCCTCCTTGTTTTTGGAGACCCATGTTTATGGGCTTAACATCGATATGGGTGGGCCATTGACCTGTTTCAAGTAGGCCGATGACATCTTGTACTGATATTACCCTTGCACCCCAAATGTACCAGAGCTGTGACACTGCGCTCACGCGCATGTGCTGTTCGTGACAAAACGCCGGGAACTGACCATAGAGGTCTTAACAGTTCGTTAAACCCACGTTCACAGACCCAAGAAAGCCACCATGACCCTGTTTTTAGTCCTTGCGATCTGCACCTTTGCCGCGATTTTCTTTTGGCGACGCCATACGGCGCAAAAACAGCGCGATTTATTACAAAGCCGGCTCAGCGACGCCCAGCGTGCGCTTATTTCACGGCATGTGCCGATGATCGGCAAGTTGCCGCCAGAAACGCGGACCAAACTTGACGGCAAAATCGCATTGTTTCTGGATCAGGTCGATTTTGGTGGCTGCAACGGGTTGGACGTCACGGATGAAATGCGCCTGTCCATCGCCGCGCAGGCCTGCCTTTTGGTGGTGAACACAGACCTTTGGTACGGCAATCTCACCACCATTCTTATCTACCCTAGTGCCTTTAAGTCCAAGAACATCACCCACGATGGACGCGTTGTACGTGAAGCAGAAACCGTGCGTTTGGGCGAAAGCTGGTCAGGTGGCCCAGTGATCCTGTCATGGGCCGACAGTGCGCAAGGCGCGTTGAACAATGAGGACGGGCACAACGTGGTTCTGCACGAGTTTGCCCATCAGATTGACGATATGACTGGCAAAACCAACGGCATTCCGGTGCTGCCCGACGGCCAAAGCCTTGCCGAATGGGGGCGCGTCATGGCTGCGGCGTTTGAGCGGCACTCAAGCGAAACCCAAGCGGGGCGCAAAACCGTGATCGACCCTTACGGCGCAACGGGCTACGAGGAATTCTTTGCCACATCGGTCGAGGTTTTCTTTGAAAAGCCCGAGCAGTTGAAGCGTGACGAGCCGCAGGTTTACGCGCAGCTTGCCGCGTTGTTTAACCTTGATCCCGCGACATGGGGCGCTTAGCCCAGCGCCGCCAGCAAATCTGCCATATCACCCGGCAAAGGCGCTTCAAAGCGCATGGCCTCGCCTGATACAGGATGCACAAAACCCAACACGGCCGCATGTAAGGCTTGGCGATCAAACGCCGCAAGTGCCACCAAACCTGCCTCGGAAATCGCGCCTTTGGGCAGTTTGCGTTTGCCGCCGTAGGTCGGATCGCCCACAAGCCCGTGGCCCGCATGGGTCATATGAACACGGATTTGGTGCGTCCGTCCGGTTTCAAGCCAGCATTCCATCAGCGCCAAAACACCGGGCGTTCCAAACTGTTGCACGGTACGGGCGCGAGTGACGGCATGGCGGCCACCTTGGAACAGGACCGCTTGGCGTTGACGGTCCGTTTTGTGACGCGCCAGCATCGTGGTGATTTTCAGGATGTTGCCGGATTCAAAATTTGCACCTTTGACCCCGCGCAACCGGGGATCATTGGCGTCGGGCACGCCAAACACCAACGCCTTGTAATAGCGTTCACACGAGTGGTCGGCAAATTGGGCTGCCAGCCCGTGGTGGGCCGCATCGGATTTGGCGACCACCAGCAAGCCCGATGTTTCCTTGTCGATACGGTGCACGATGCCCGGACGCTTCATGCCGCCAACGCCCGAAAGATCGTCGCCGCAATGATGCAGCAATGCATTCACCAATGTGCCCGACGGGGTGCCCGGCGCGGGATGAACGACCATGCCTGCGGGTTTGTTCACCACGATCAGGTCGGCGTCCTCATAGATCACCTCAAGCGGAATGTCTTCCGGCAGGATGTGACTTTCGGCCGCTTCCTCGACGGTGATCTGAACGTCTGCCCCTTCTGTTACGCGCGCCCGCGGGTCTGTGACCACCACGCCATTCACCGAAACAGCACCTTGCGCGATCAATTTGGACAAACGCGACCGCGACAAAGACGCGTCCACTGGTACATCCCGCGCAACCGCCTTATCAAGACGTGCCGGGGGCTCTTCGGCGATGCGAAACCGCACGGATGTTTCAGACATGGATGACAACCTTCCAGAAAACCTGCCAGAACCGGCCAACCTGCGCTTTCTACGCAGACTTGTAACCGTTCTGACCGCCACGATGCTTTTGGGCGTTGTAGTGGTGGTCGGCCTGCTTGTCACGCGACTGTCTGGATCAAAGCCGGACTTGCCTGCCAGCGTGACGCTGCCCATCGGGGCATCTGCCTTGGCCTTTACCCAAGGCGACGATTGGTACGCGGTTGTCACCGACCAAAACCAGATCTTGATCTTCGGGCGTTTGGACGGGCAGTTGCGTCAGACCATCAACGTCGACTAACCAACCCTTTATAACAACGGAGGCTTCGGAACCGGGGCAAGCGCCGCGTTTAATGCCGCGGACAATTCAACGGGTGGAGTCGGTTTTTGCAATAGCATGGCTTGGACTTCGCCCATTTCCTGCGATGTGAAGCCTGTATAGCCGGACATGTAAATAACCGGCTTTTCCGGATGGCGCGCCCGCACCATTCGCGCCAGTTCAAAGCCGCCGATTTTTCCGGGCATGACGACGTCTGTTAACAGAACATCGAAATTTTGCCCTGCATCAATCATGTCAATTGCGACGTTGCCTGAGGGCGCCGACACAACCAAGAACCCCAGATCCTTGATCACTTCGACCATCACGTTCAGCAAATCTGCTTCATCTTCGACCAACATCACCGTCTGGCCTGTGCCTGCCATTGGCACATCCAAAGGCATCGGGTCTTCACGCGGGCCCGCTTCTGTGCCCCGCGGCAGAACCAGATTGATCGTCGTGCCTACGCCCTCTTCGGAGTAAATGCGCAAATCGCCATCTGCCTGTCTCACGAAGCCGTAAACAATAGACAATCCCAAGCCGGTGCCTGAGTTGGTTTCTTTGGTGGTGAAAAACGGATCAGCTGCACGCGCACGGGTTTCTTCATCCATTCCAGGGCCGTTGTCGGTCACGGAAATCTCGGTGTAGCGGTAGGCTGATGCAGCCGCTTCGGTGACCTCTAGGGGTTCAGTCAGGTTTCCAGTGGGCAACAGGACAGGCTGCGGCAATGACACAGAGCGCGCGTGCACCTTGATGGAATGTCCCACACCACTGCGCAAAATCGCATCCCGACTGTTCAGAACCAGGTTCATCAGAGCCGTTTCAAGTTGGGCATGGTCGCAATAAACCTGCAAATCGGGCGCATCGACCACGAATGTGATCGAAAGGTTTTGTTCGATCATCGGACCGACAAGCTTTTCAAACTCTTCGAACATCGGGCCAATGCTGCGGGATGTGGCCAATCCGGGTTGCTTTTTAGCAAATGCCAACAGACGTGACGTCAATTCACGACCCCGACCGATAGATGCACTGGCAATATCCAGAAGCTCGCCTTGCCGTTCCTTGTCTTCTTGACGGCGCGCCAGATCAACGGCGTACAGCATGGAGGCCAGAAGATTGTTGAAGTCATGGGCGATGCCACCTGTCAGTTGCCCCAAGGCATCCAACCGGCTTTTGCGTTCCACAACCTGACGGTTGCGTTCGCCCACTGACACGTCATCCACGACCAGAACGGTGCTGATATCATCGCGGGCATGTTCCAGCTTGCCGGATTGGACACGCACGTAGCGGCCCACTTCGTCGGAATTGACCCTGCTCAGCAAATGGGTTTCAGCACGCAAGTTATGACCTGTCAAAGCCCGCCGGATCGGGTCGGCACTGGCGTCCAAAGGTGTCATGCTTTCCACATCGAGAAATTGAATCGATTCAGGCCAAGCAAAAGGTACGTCCCGCGATACGCCTCCCAAAAGATGTCGCGCCGTCGGGTTGACCATCACAACCTCCGCATTGGCGTTCAGCGCAATAATTCCCGACGTTGCGGTGTTCAGAACGGTCTCAAGCCGGTTGCGCAGCAAAAGGGTTTCGGCATTGGCGGATTGTTCCGTGGCGCGGCTGGTGTTGATAACGTCAACGATCAGATCCAATTCATCGTTGTAGACTTTGGGGCGATCCAACACGATTTTCTTCTCAGCGTCAAAACCGCCCTTTTCTTGCAATCTGCCGGTGATCGACAGCAGATGGCGTGACACCATCCGGTCGAATATCCAGAACATGATCAGCGATGCAATCAAGGTTTTGACGAAATTGGTCAGTAGCAAAACCATAACTTGCGACCACAATTCATCATACACATTTTCCAAGCTCGCGGTGACACGCAGAATCCCCACAGGCGCCACATCCCCTGCACTGCGTTCAAAAGACAGTGGAAATTCTTCAACCAGAACTTCGCCCGACCCAATAGCGCCCCGCTCAAACCGTTGGCCTGTCTCAGCGACAAGGGTCACAGCAATCACATCATGTTGGGCGTAAATGCCGTCAACCAACACATCAACATGAGAGAAATTGAATTCCCACAACGCACTTTCCAACCCGGCTTGAAAACTTCCCTCTACTTCGGAAAATTCATCGCGCACCCGGTCCAAGCCATTTTCATAAATCGTCAAAAGTTGGAACGCCGCCGCGAAAACCGAAAAAACTGCAGACGCTAAAATCATATAGGCTACGATCCGGCGCCCCAGCTTGTGCTTGATAAATTTCATCGTCTGTTTTGCTCTCTGTGACACAGACGCGCGAGGGCGCAGGTCGTTACTCTTGAAGTGTTACATGCTTGCTCAACAGCGCATCAAGACTGCCGTCGCGACGCATTTCGGCGAGGGCCGCGTTAAAATCAGCAACGATGCTTGCAGCGCCCGGAAAATCCCGACGCACCGCCATATGAATATTATGAGAGGCCAAAATATGCGGTGGAATATCAACTTTGTCCGTGATGTCTGTGTCAGACCCCCGGATCGCAAATGACAGCACCTCTTCGCTGTCCAATGTTAAATCCGCCCGATCAAATGCCACCATCTGAACGGCTTGTTGGGTTGTTGTGACAACCACCTTGTTCAGGTCTTCGGAGCGATCGAATTCGGGTTCATACAAAAAACCGTCCCCGACCGCGATTGAATAAGGCAGCAAAGCCTCCAGCGACGTCACATCATGCGTCTTGCCTTTGGCCTGCATAAACTTCACGCGCGTTTCATAAAACGGATCACTGTACAGCATGAATTTGGCAATTTCTTCATCGTAAAACAGGCTTCCAACCACATCATAGGTCCCGTCCCGCGCCCCTTTCATAATTCGGGCCCACGGAACGACATCAGAGCGCACATCGTGGCCCGCGCGTTCCAAAACCGTAGTAATAACATCAAGGGACATGCCCTTACCCGGCAAATTGGCCCCGGAAAATGGCGCCCATTCATCTGCAACGACCAGCAGTTCAGATGCCGACACGGCGCCAGCCCCAAATGCAAAGCATGCGGCAAACACAGCTTTCTTCAAAATTTTCATAATTGATCCTATGTCGCGCACTGTTGGTGTTGGCCAAAGCCTACCACGTTAAGTGAGATCCGCATACATTTAGTCTGGTGCATCCGCCAGAAGGGTCTCGATCTGTGCGATCAGCTGGTGTGGCGCAAATGGTTTGGCCATTGCCACGTCAGCCCCCAGTCCCTTGGCCGTCACCAAAAGATACTGCATGCCTTCATTGTGCACCGATCCTGAAATCGCGATGATCGGAATATATCGGCGCTGCGCTTCCTTGATGGTTTTGATGTTTGAGATCAGCGAATATCCCCCATCGGCCACCGGCACCCCGTCTTTTCGGATAATGATATCGGCAATCACCAGATCAAAGCGTTCCGACTTGAAGGCTGCCAATGCGGAACTTGCGTCAACACAGGCTTTGGTTTCGTGGCCGTGTTCCGCCAATGAGGTGCAGATCAGATTGGAAAAAACCCAATTGTCTTCAAGAACCAATATACGAGCCATCAGGCATCCCGTTGCTATTAAAGTTTACCCAACAACCCAATACAACGCCTTGCCCGCGTTTGGATGAAGAGCGTGACAACTACGAATGTCACTGTGCGCAGATTTTGGTCAACTTCGCAAAACCACCGACCTCTCGCAACCCAATTTTATGTGCCCCGTTTCCTCCGGCAGCGCGGGGTGCTACACCCGCGATCATGGCAGATGAAGCACCAGACCCAACCCGCGTTCCCGGCGCACCGCATCCGCGCGAAACACAGCTGTTGATCGGTCAGGAACAGGCCGAAGCCGCGTTTCTGGACGCATTTACATCCGGCAGGTTGCACCATGCGTGGATGTTGACCGGTCCTCGCGGGGTTGGCAAAGCTACTCTGGCGTGGAAAATGGCACAGTTTTTGTTGGCCACCCCTGATCCAGCTGGCGACGACGACATGTTTGGTGGTCCGCCCGCGCCCACAGCGCTGGATATCTCACCGGATCACCCTGTGGCCCACCGCATTGCGGCCGGTGCCGAACCTGGATTGGTGTCTGTCACCCGCACTCCGAACGAGAAAACTGGACGCATGCGCGACAAAATCGGTGTTGATGACATTCGCAAGCTGGCGGGATTTTTCCAAATGTCGTCTGCCGATGGCGGACGCCGTGTTGTCATTGTGGACGCGGCAGACGACATGAACGTCCAAGCCGCAAATGCCTTGCTGAAAATGCTGGAAGAGCCACCGGAACGTGCAACCCTAATTTTGATCACGCATCAACCGTCCGGATTGTTGCCTACCATCCGCTCTAGATGCCGGACGTTGCGCCTGAACACCCTGAACGGGCCACAAATGGAACAGGCGATGCAAAATGCTGGCGTTGATCCCGGCCCCGGCGGGTCCGCGTTGTCGGAATTGTCTGGTGGCTCGGTCGGGGAAGCTTTGCGCCTTTCGCTTTTGGGTGGGCTGGAAATTTACAACGAAATCATCGGACTGTTGGGCACCTTGCCCCAAATGGATCGTGCACGCACCCTGCGTCTGGCCGAAGCAGCAGCCCAACGAGGCGCCGAAGAAAAGTTAGATCTTTTGTTCACCCTTTTGGAAATCGCTTTGTCGCGACTGGCACGCACAGGCGCCACCGGTGCGCCCCCCCAAACCGAAGCAGCACGCGGTGAAGCCGAAGTTTTATCGCGGCTGTCCGGATCTGCGCATCAAGGTCGCGCTTGGGCTGACATCAGCCACTCTGCGTTGGCACGTGCACGCCACGGTCGGGCCGTGAACCTTGACCCCGCTGCTTTGGTTCTAGATACGATGTTCAAGATACAAAGCACTGCATAGGCCACGCCTGAATGAGCACCCCCCAAATTACAGACAGTCATTGCCATCTCGATTTCCCCGACTTTGAGGGGCAATTGCAGCAAATCATAACGGATGCCGCCGCCGCAGGCGTGACCCGCATGGTGACGATCTGCACAAAATTGCGTCTTGAACCGCAGGTGCGCGCCATTGCCGAGGCCCACGCGCCTGTCTTCTACGCCGCAGGCACCCACCCGATGAGCGCGGCTTCGGAACCCTTGGTGACCGTGGATGAACTGGTTTCGTTGGCACAGCACCCCAAGTTTGTGGGCATTGGCGAAACCGGGCTGGATTATCACTACACCGCCGACAGCGCGGACATCCAACAACAGTCTTTGCGCGTCCACATCGAAGCGGCCCGCGAAACCGGCCTGCCCCTCATCATCCACGCGCGCGCCGCCGATGACGATATGGCGCAAATTCTGGCGCAAGAATACGCAAAAGGCCCCTACAACTGTGTGATGCATTGCTTTTCATCGTCCAAAGAACTGGCGATGGCCGCCCTTGATTTGGGGTTCTATTTGTCCATGTCCGGCATCGCGACTTTCCCCAAAAGCCAAGAGGTGCGCGATATATTCGCAGCCGCGCCTGTCGATCGCATTCTAGTGGAAACCGACGCGCCTTACCTTGCACCGCCACCGTTTCGGGGCAAACGCAACGAACCCGCCTATACAGCGCACACGGCACGGGTCGGTGCCGAAATCTTCGGTATGGATTATGCGGAATTCGCGGCACAAACCCAAAAGAACTTCGATGCGCTGTTCACGAAAGCGGCCTTGTGATGGCAACTCTCAAGATCACCATACTGGGGTGCGGGTCCTCGGGCGGTGTTCCGCGCCTTGGGGGAAATTGGGGGGATTGCGATCCCGCAAACCAGAAAAACCACCGTCAACGATGTTCTATCCTTGTTGAACGCACGGCAAACGGCGCGACCACAACTGTGTTGATCGACACGTCGCCTGACATGCGCACCCAGCTGTTGAACGCAGGCACCAGCCGTATTGATGCGGTGCTATACACCCACAGCCATGCCGATCACGTGCACGGCCTAGACGATTTGCGCATGATCGCCATCAACATGCGTGCGCGGCTCAAGGTCTGGGCTGATGCCCCCACAAAAGAGGCGCTGCTGGAACGGTTCGGTTACGCGTTTATCACACCGGAAGGGTCGCCTTATCCGCCCATTCTGGACATGCACGACCTCATCGGCGACGTGACTATCGATGGGCCGGGCGGACAGATCACATTCACCCCCTTCACAGTGAAACACGGATCCATCGACAGCCTCGGGTTCCGCATCGGCGGCATTGCCTATTTGCCAGACGTCGAAACAATCCCGCTCGATCAATGGCACCATGTGGAAAATCTGGACTGCTGGATTGTGGACGCTTTGCGCCGCGCGCCGCATCCAAGCCATTCACATCTGGCGCAAACACTGGACTGGATCGCCAAAGCCCAACCGAAACACGCAGTGCTGACCAACATGCACAACGATCTTGATTATGCGACGGTCGCCGCCGAAACGCCTGAACACATCGACCCCGCATATGACGGCATGACCCTGACATTCGACATCCCGTAGTTCATCTCGCCAAATAAACCTCCGCCGGAGGCATCCCACGCCCGCCCAAACGAAACGGCCGCTGTCATGCAAGTGCTTCTCGACGTCATTCTGCCCGTCTTTCTGGTGATCGCCATGGGCTATGTCGCAGTGTGGAAAAACATCTTTCCCGCATCGGGCGTCGATGGGTTGATGAAATTCACCCAAGGCTTTGCTATTCCTTGCCTGTTGTTTCAGGCCATCGCAAAAATCGATTTGCAAAGCTCGTTTCAGCCGGGGTTGCTGATCAGCTTTTACAGCGGCGCCGCCATTTGTTTTGCCCTTGGAATGGCGGGGGCACGGGTCTTGTTTAAGCGCGACTGGGAAGATTGCGTGACGATCGGATTTTGTTGCCTCTTTTCAAATTCGGTCCTGCTGGGGCTTCCGATCACAGAACGTGCCTATGGCACCGAGGCGCTGACCGGAAACTATGCTATCATCGCCATGCATGCGCCTTTTTGCTATGGGCTTGGAATCACCGCGATGGAGATCACACGCAATCGAGGTGCGGGGATCATGCGCACAGCCCGCGCCGTGGGGCGGGCCATGTTCCACAACGCGTTGGTGATCGCGATTGGTGCCGGGTTCGTGGTGAACTTGCTGGATTTCAGCATCCCTTCCGTCGCTGATGATGCGCTGAGTTTGGTGGTGCGTGCGGCTTTGCCAACGGCGTTGTTTTCACTGGGGGGCGCGTTGCTTCAATACAAACCCGAAGGCGACAAACTGGCGATTGCCATGGTCTGCGTCATTGCGCTGTGCATTCATCCCGCATTGGTGTTTGGCTTCGGGACTGCTTTGGACGTGCCGCAAGATCTCTTTAAATCGGGCGTACTGACCGCGGCAATGGCACCGGGGGTCAATGCCTATATCTTTGCCAATATGTACGGGCGCGCGAAACGTGTCGTGGCGTCCAGCGTGTTGATCGCCACGCTGGCGTCCGTTCTAAGCATCTGGTTGTGGTTGACGGTTCTGGGCTAGACGTGACCGGTATTCCAGTTCCGCGTTCAGCCCCCCCCCTAACAAAACCAGCCACGCACTGATGTATAACCACATCAACATCGCAATCACCGCACCGATAGACCCGTAAACCTCGTTGTAGGCTCCGAAGTTGGACAAATAGTACGAAAACCCGGCAGAGGCCGCAGCCCAACAAAAGGTAGACACAACAGCCCCGGGGGTGACCCAGCGATTGATTTTGTGCACACGGTTCGGCCCAAACCGGTAAATCAGCGAAAATCCCGCCAACAGAACGCCCAATGCAATGATCCAGCGCGCCGCTTCAATACCCCATGCCGTCAAAGGTCCTAATGGAACAAACTGTAAGGCAATGGGCGCAAAAACCACACATGCGATGGCGATCACGGCCACAACGACAAGGGCTACCGTCAGCGTCAATGCGCGCGTGTAATGGGCAAGCCCATCACGATTAGGCACATTGTAGATCGCATTCAGGCCTCGCATCAAAGCGGCTACACCGGCGCGTGCAGACCAAACGGCCAGCGCCAACGACACGCCAGACGCCCACCCCAATGTCAGCCCGTCCGCCTGCGCCAAGGCATTCAACTGCTGATCCAGCAGTGCATAGACATCTGCGGGCAGCATGGCTTGAAATTCAGCCATCTCCAGCGCCACCGCTCCGGGATCTCCAATCACCCCCCAAAGGGCAATGACCGTAGCCAGCCCCGGAAACACAGCCAAAATCCCATAAAAAGCCACACCGGCCGCAATCAGTCCCAGATTGCGTTCGTCCATAATACGAAAAACCCGGTTCAGCGCCGTCCAGCTTGCATTTAATCGGTGCATTCCAGTGCCTCACTTATGTCTGCGACCGCGCGGCCTACCCTTGTTCCGCCAACCATTTCATAATGGCAGGGCGCACCGACATCTCACCGCGGTGGCGCGCATCCATGATCACCTTACGCACCTCTTCCAGATTTGACCGCCGCAAAAGGCTTTTCACCGGACCAATAGATGCAGGGCGCATGGACAAGCTGCGCAAACCAATGGCGGCCAGACATAAAGCTTCGACAGGGCGCCCCGCATCTTCGCCACAAAAAGACAAAGGTGTGCCGGTGTCTGCGCAGCGTTCCACGATCTGTTCCAGAAAGCTCAGGAAGCTAACGTTCAGGGAATCATACCGCTTGCGCACCCGTTCGTTTTCGCGGTCAGCAGCAAAGAAAAACTGCTTTAAGTCGTTGCCCCCAATGGACAAAAACCCGACATCTTCAAAGAACTGCCTTGGTGCGAACCCCAAAGACGGGGTCTCAAGCATGGCCCCCACTTCGATATCGTCAGGAATGACATGGCCCAGGCGCGTCTCACGGGCGATGGCCTTATCCAAGGCTGCCCGAGCTTGGCGATATTCTTCATATTGCGCCACAAAGGGAAACATCAACGTCAAAGGACGCCCTTGCGCCGCGCGGATCAACGCCTGCAGCTGCATTTGCATCACACCGGGTTTATCAAGGCCCACACGGATAGCGCGCCACCCCAAAGCCGGGTTGGGTTCGTCCGTGGGCTTCATATAAGGCAATACTTTGTCTGACCCGATATCCAGCGTGCGAAACACCACGCGTTTTCCTTGGGCCGCATCCAGAACACGCGTGTAAAGCGCACTTAACTCGGACCGTCGCGGCATCTGGTTGCGCACCAAAAACTGCAATTCGGTGCGAAACAGACCTACGCCTTCTGCGCCGGAGCTTTCCAAAGACGGCAAATCCGCCATCAGGCCAGCGTTCATATGCAATTCAACGATCTGACCACATTCAGTCAGCGCAGGCTTGTCCTGAATAGATGCGTAGCGTTTCAACGCTTCGGTCTGCATCGCCATTTTGTCACGGAACGCCGTCACAACAGTATCGTCCGGGCGCAAATGTACGATGCCCTGTTCGCCGTCCACCATCACATGGTCGCCATTCAGCGCCTCGTTGGTGACGCGCGCCGTCTGCACGATTAAGGGAATGGCCAACGCACGGGCGACGATGGCCGCATGCGATCCCACAGAGCCACCTTCAAGGATAATTCCCTTCAGGTTACGCCCGTATTCCAACAATTCAGCCGGACCAATATTGCGTGCCACAAGGATCGGGTCAGGTGGCATTTCTGCGCCTGTATCGGCCCCCTGCCCGGTCAGAATGCGCAGCATCCTGTTGGACAGGTCATCAAGATCGCTCAGACGTTCGCGCAGGTAATTGTCCGCCACGCTTTCCATCCGCGCACGCGCAATAGATTGTTCTTTTTCCACCGCCGCCTCGGCGCTCAGACCGTTGCTGATGGCCTCTTGCATGCGCCGCATCCAGCCCTTGGAATTGGCAAACATCCGATACGCTTCAAGGACTTGGCGTTGTTCCGCATCGCGCGACATCTGCAGCATTTTGTCGACGCCGACGCGAACTTCTTCCACGGCTTCTTCCAGCCGCTCAAGTTCTCGGTGGGGATCGTCGGCGATGGGATTTGATACAACAACCCGCGGCTCATGAAGCCAGATGTGCCCTTCCGCCACGCCTTCCTGCGCCACGGTGCCGCGCAACATCGAGGGTTGGGAATGGCGCGCCGACATCGCAGCACCTTCGCCAACAAACGCGCCAAGTTCCGTCATCTCTGCCAGAACCATTGCGACAACTTCCAATGCGTAAACCGCATCGGTCGAAAACTCGCGGGCCTCTTTGGACTGCACCACCAAAACACCCATGGATTCGCCAAGACGCTGGATCGGCACCCCCAGAAACGATGAAAACACCTCTTCTCCGGTTTCCGGCATAAAACGGAAGCCTTTGGCATTGGGAGCATCAGCGGTGTTGATCACATGACGGCGCTTTGCCACACGGCCGACAAGGCCTTCGCCCATCTTCATGCGGGTTTGGTGCACAGCCTCTGCGTTCAGGCCTTCGGTGGCGCAAAGTTCAAGGGTGTCTTCGTCGCGAAACAGATAGATGGAACACACTTCAGTGCGAATACTGTCAGCAATCAGATGGGTGATTTTGTCCAAACGGGCTTGGCCCGGGTCATCCCCGGCCATCACATCGCGCAAGCGGCCAAGCAGCTTGCGGCTTTCGGTTTCAAAACGCTCGGCCATACTGGCGCGGCTCCCCCTGATATACCCTCGTGATTAGATCACGAATGCAACGGAAACAAAACGCGTTAAAGACAAACTTAGGGTTATGCGGCTTTGTCCAATTCAAAGGCATCATGCAAAGCTTGAACCGCCAACTCCATATATTTGCGATCTATCAAAACGCTGATCTTGATTTCGGATGTGGTGATCACCTTGATGTTGATGCCTTCGGCGCTAAGCACCTGGAACATCTTCGCGGCCACACCGGTATGGGACCGCATGCCAATGCCAACCACAGAGACTTTGGCGACATCAACGTCCGCAATAAGTTCAGCGAAGTTGATGGTGCCAGCACCTTTGGCCTCGTCCATCGCAGCCTCGGCGCGCGCTACCTGATCGGTGGGGCAGCTGAAGGTCATGTCGGTGCGACCTTCTTCGGAAATGTTCTGCACGATCATATCGACGTTGACGCCTGCATCTGACAATGCCGTGAAAATCAAAGCGGCGATACCGGGACGATCTGCCACCGACACCAAGGTCATTTTTGCCTCATCGCGGCTAAACGCGACCCCTGCCACAACATTGCTTTCCATGATTTCCTCCTCATCGCAGACCAGCGTTCCAGCTTCGTCCGATTGTTCTTCAAAACTGCTGAGTACACGCAGTTTCACCTTATATCGCATCGCCAGTTCAACAGAACGGGTTTGCAAAACCTTTGCACCCAAAGACGCAAGTTCCAACATCTCTTCAAAAGCGATGCGGTCCAGTTTGCGGGCTTTGCTTTCGACGCGGGGGTCTGTGGTGTAAACACCATCGACGTCAGTATAAATGTCACACCGTTCGGCCTCAAAGGCCGCGGCAAAGGCCACAGCTGTGGTATCCGATCCGCCCCGCCCCAATGTGGTGATGCGGCCCTCGGGTGAGACACCCTGAAAGCCTGCGACCACGGCAACCTTCATACCGGCACCAAAGCTGGCCATGATATTGTCGGAAGGGATCGCTTCAATGCGGGCGGACGCATGCGCAGAGGTGGTTTGCACTGGCACTTGCCAGCCCTGCCAGGACCGCGCCGGTACTTGCATCTCTTGCAATGTCAGCGCCATCAAACCTGCAGTGACATTTTCACCCGATGATACAACCGCATCATATTCGCGTGCATCATACATCGGTGAGGTTTCATTGACCCAGCCAACCAGTTCATTGGTTTTGCCGGACATGGCCGATACGATGACAATAACGTCGTACCCTTTGGACACTTCAACGCCCACGCGCTTAGCCGCGCGGCGAATTCGGTCCAACGTGGCGACGGATGTGCCACCAAATTTCATCACAAGAACAGGCATAGATCCCCCGCGTCGCTTACCGCAAAGGGCTTTACGCACAGATTGGCGCAATCGCAAGGCAGACCAGAGCTATCTTGACCAAAAACACGCGCAAACATGGGCAGACAACGCCCAAAAGCGCAAATGCCGCAGGGATTTGCAAAACATCACGCGCAGGCGCAGGCCTGCACAATGGGTTCACGACGCGGTTGCCAGCTTAATGGATTTCGGCCCTAATAGGCATGGGCGCGGCCGTCCCAGGTCTCAAAGCACCCTGTTGTGGCCATGCCCAGCGCATCAAAACGCAAGGCAAGGCCCTGCACAGACGCATCAACCGTGATGTCGCCTTCTGCCCCACCCATGTCAGTTTGCACCCAACCGGGGTGATAAATGCCGACGGCGATACCTTCAGACGCCAAATCAGTTGATAAATTACGCCCCAAATTCAACACCGCAGCTTTAGACGCGCGGTAGATATAGGACCCACCTGGGGCACGTGTGTGGGATGCCATCTGCGACGAAATGATTGCGATCTTGGGGGCATCAGCCAAACGCAGCATCGGTAACATATGCTGCACACTTAAAAAGACACCGGTGACATTGGCCGCAAAACTTGCGGCCCACATATCTGCACTGTACCCGCCGTCCAGTGTCTCTGTTTTGTCCAGATAAACACCCGCATTGCACACCAATAAATCAATCGGTTCACCAGCCAAAGCATCTGCCATAGCGACGTGATCCGAAGGGCGGGTCACATCCAGTTGCACATCAGACGCAACAGACCGGCCTGTTCCCGTCACTTTATGTCCCGCGTCCGCATAGAGCGCCGCCAGTCCTGCACCAATTCCACGGGATGCCCCGGTTATCACAACATGCATGTGGTCTTCCAATCCTGTCAGATTTTTTGTTTGAACGCTCAGTTCGCTTTTGCTTTGGGCATAAACGGCAATGGCACAACCGGCACACCGTCCTCGATCAAGGCTTTGGCTTCTTCGGCGTTGGCAGATCCGTAAATGGACCGCTCTGGCGCATCACCAAGATGCATATCGCGGGCTTCTTTTGTGAAATTTGCACCCACATAGTCAGAGTTTTCCTCGACATGTTGGCGCATCTTGGCCAGCACGGCTTCCGCCTCGGACTGCGGCGCATTCAATGCAACGCTTGTGCCGGACTCCTTGGGTTGGCCCTGCGTATCTGCGCTTGCGGCAGAGCGGGCCGGACGCACACGCGGCGCCATTATGGCTTTTGAAACTGCGCTGCTGCCACATTGCACACACCCGATATGCCCCGCCCCCGCCAGCTTGTCAAAAGCGGCCGCGGACTGGAACCAGCTTTCGAAGGCATGGCCGTTGTCGCATTTCAAAGTGTATTTTATCATCGCGGTGTTGTTGTCCTGTATTTATCCAACAAACATAAGCCAGCCAAAGCCAAAGACCAAGCGTACCGTTGAAAAACCAGGTCCAAGCAGATCACAACACAGGCGCAAAATCGCGGATGATGCGCGCAAGTTCAGGTTCAGCCACCATTTTGGCCGCGCGCTTGCGACTGACCCATTTGCGTTTGCGCTGTCCTGCTTCGGGGTAGGTTTTCGTGTGCTTTTTGACGCGCAGCGGATAGACCACTGCAAGGCACGGCAAATCGCCCAAGTCGTCTTTCATCTTCTTGTAGGAATACAGGCCCAAAGGGGTCTGCCCGACCTTTCCTTCGACACCAGCTTCTTCCCAAGCTTCTTGCGCCGCCGCTTGCGCCGGCGTTTTTCCGTCCATGGGCCAGCCTTTTGGTATAATCCAACGCTTGGACCGCCGCGATGTGATCACCATGATTTGCACTTTGCCGTTCACAATCCGGTAACACAAAGCTGCAAATTGCGTCCGCATTTCGCCTTTGGTGCTTTTGTCCACCGATATTGGCAGCTGTTTGATCATGGGTGCAGACATCGCAAGCAAGCATTCTTTACAGATCTAAAGGTGATTTACGCCCATCATCAAGGGCGCACGGCGTGAGGTTTCGTGCCGCAAAATAGGGTAAATGCCAATGGCTTGCCAGTGCATGGTTAAAATAATGTTATTTTCCAGACAGTTGAGGCGACACGTGACACAGAAGGCCTTGCAGCTTTCGTAGGGCTCATGAATAGTCTGCGCCATGACATGGCCCTTTAAAACCAAAGGCTTGCCCGCAGGATCAAGGGCGGGCGGTGTATGCGCAATCTGGCTTGTGCTTGCCAATGCTGCATCCTTTGCACAGGCCGAGACACTTGTGTTTGCAGCCGCCTCTTTGCGGGATGTTCTGCAAGACGTGGCACAGTTAAGCGACACCAAGGTGACAGTTTCAGCCACCGGATCAGGCACAATCGCGCGGCAGGTGGCGCAAGGGGCGCCAGCCGATGTGATTGTTCTGGCCCATGATCAGTGGATGGATTGGCTTGAAACCGAAGGTGTTGTTGACCCGTCGCACAGGCACATTGTTGCACGGAATACACTGGTGGTCATCGGCCCCGCGAAGAGTGCAGCACTGCAAGCCCCAAACGATATGCTCGACCGTCTGGGCACTGATCGACTGGCAATGGGGCAACGCGATGCTGTGCCTGCGGGGCTTTACGCAAAGGCTTGGCTTCAACGGGTAGAGCTTTGGGACAAAACGAAAAACCAACTGGCGGAAACTGACAATGTGCGCGGTGCTTTGGCTTTTGTCGCACGCGGCGAAGCCCCCCTTGGCATCGTTTACGCCACCGATGCCCAAGCCGACATAAACGTGAGCGTGGTGTATGACATCCCCCCGCAGGATCATCCCCCCATCACCTATCCCGGCGCAGCACTGACCCCCGCCGGCGCTGAATTCTTAACCCTTTTAAAAAGCGAACCCGCACAACTTGTCTTTGAACAGCACGGGTTCAAAAGCCCATGATGACTTTGGACGCCGCCAGTTGGGACGCTTTGGGGCTGTCGCTGTTGGTGGCAAGTACTGCCACATTGTGTGCCTTGCCGCTGGCCCTCTGGGTGGCGTGGCTTTTGGCGCGGGGCACCTTCAAAGGCAAAGCGCTGCTGAATGCGATCGTGCATCTGCCCCTAGTGCTGCCCCCTGTGGTGACGGGTTACATCCTGCTGGTTGTGTTTGGTCGAAATGGTCCCGTCGGGCATCTGCTGGACAGCGTGTTCGGTATCACGCTTGCATTCAAATGGACCGGCGCCGTGTTGGCTGCGGTGATTATGGGGTTTCCCTTGATGGTGCGTGCCATGCGCCTTGCCATTGAAGCGGTAGACCCGAAACTTGAGGTCGCCGCGCGCACTTTGGGCGCCCCCCCTTTGGCCGTCTTTTCAACCGTGACCTTGCCCCTAATCTTGCCCGGCGTTCTGGCGGGGGCCGTCATGGGGTTTGCCAAGGCTTTGGGCGAATTCGGCGCCACGATTACATTTGTGGCCAATATTCCGGGGCAAACGCAGACACTGCCCTCAGCGATCTACGCGTTTTTGCAAGTTCCGGGCGGCGAAGACCGCGCCATCGCCCTAGTTATATGGGCCTGTCTGATTGCATTTGCTGCTGTGGCTCTTTCCGAATGGCTGGCGCACAAAGTGGCCCGGCGCATACAGGGGCAAACACAGGCATGAGGCACACATGACCCTGCGCATAGACATCACACACAGCCTTGGCGGTTTCACCTTGGACACCTGCTTTGAGGCAGGTCCGGGTGTGACCGCAGTTTTCGGCCGTTCTGGCGCGGGAAAAACAACGCTTATCAATGCGGTTGCGGGGGTCATTGCACCGGACAGCGGACGGATCACATTTGGTGATGATACGCTGTTTGATGTCCGCACAAACGTCCCCCCTCACAAACGTCAAATGGGGTATGTCTTTCAAGACGCACGGCTTTTTCCCCATATGAGCGTTGCGAAGAACCTAGATTATGCCGTGCGCTTTGCTGCGCAAAGGCCACAAGGGGCACAGCGCAATGACGTGATCGAATTGCTGGGTCTTGGACCTTTGCTGTCTCGTGCACCGCATGATCTATCAGGCGGCGAAAAGCAGCGCGTTGCTTTGGGACGGGCTTTGCTGAGCCGTCCTCGCGCCTTACTCATGGACGAACCTCTTGCTGCTTTGGACGCCGCGCGCAAAGATGCGATCCTGCCATATCTTGAGCGGCTGAAATCTACAGCGCCTGCCCTGCCCATTCTATACGTTAGCCACGCATTGGATGAGGTGGCCCGTCTTGCCGACAACATTGTAGTGTTGTCGCAGGGCAAAGTGGCCGCACAGGGGCCCATTTTCGATGTGCTGTCAGACCCGAACGCCGTTCCCCTGTTGGGCGTGCGCCAAGCGGGCGCAATTGTGTGTGCAACAGTCGTCAATCATGGGCCAGAGGGCTTAAGCACATTGCGCACAAGCGCGGGCACGCTGACGCTGCCCGGTGTACAGGCCGCTATCGGCAGCACCGTCAGGTTGCGGATACTGGCGCAAGACGTCATTTTATCGCCCCGCAAGCCGGAAGGTCTTTCAACAGCCAACGTTCTGCCGGTGACAGTGACCACCATCAAAACGGGGATCGGACCGGGGGCCGCTGTTGGCCTGTTGGCGGGAACCGACAGGTTGTTGGCTCGTATCCCTGCCCCTGCGATCAAAGATCTGAACATCAAACCCGGCACGTCCTGTTACGCTTTGATCAACGCAACTTCTGTGGCCCCAAGTTCGATCGGGCGCTAAATCACGCCGACACCGCATTTGACGTTAGGCCCGTTTCACAGGCAGCGATTGCATTCTGGCGCGCAGTTTCTCGACAAGTTCCTCGTGCGTGCAGTCCGCTTCTATGGCCAGCTTGCGCAACCCAAAGTGCACATGGGCAATGTCGGTGTAGTAACTGGTATAGGCGTAGTTGGTCGCGGCCCCTGCAACAGCCCCCAAAACCGGAACCGCCTGCGCGGCCAGTTTCTGGCCCAACACGACAGCCAATCGTGGGGCCACGCGCGAGATCACGGCCTGAACGGCTGCTCCGGACAGGGCCGCACGGGCAGACAAAAACGCCAAATCCGCGCTATCGTCATGTTCTAACGGTCCCGCGGCCGCAAAGACCTGCACACAGTCAAAGCGCACGCTATCAGCGGCCGGATCAAAGCCGTGTTCCGCCGCTACGCCTTCAATAACGCGCAACAGCAAGGTTGTGGTGACAGGCAGTTCCGCAAGCGCTGTGGGAAGACCGCCAAACCCACCCGCGGCCCCCATTGCGGTACTTACGGCCGAATTCAGCCAGCCCGGCTGATCTGCAACCACCCCCCTTGACGTGTGGGCCACCTTCATGGCCTGCCCCAGTGCCGTAACAGTGGCGTCCTGCAATCCATCGCGCACTTTGGCTGGCAGCTTTGACAAAAGCCCCCCCGCCTGTGCGCCCAACATGTTCAACAGATCAATCCCGACGCCGCCTGCCCCTTTGTAACGTGTCGCCAAAGCGTCCAATGCCGCCTCGACATCAACCGCTTCGTCAGACGTTGGCAGCAAGATCAAATCGTTCATAAATGGCGCTCCTTTGTCTATAAGATTGGGGGGCTTGCGCCAATTTTCAATGTGCAAAGCGGCGCACGGCACCGACCACACCATCCCAAGCCCCTGAACGCAGCGCCCGCCCCAACACCCGCGCAGGGTTTGTCGGCGGCGGCATAACGACCCCTTCCAAGCGTTCAAATCCGAAGCGTTTGTAATAGGGCGCATCGCCCACAAGCATCACACGGTCCCATGCCGCGGCTTCCGGCACGTTCAGGCTGGCCTCGATCAATTGCCCCCCCAATCCTTCACCTTGGCGGGTCGGGTGAACCGCGACAGGTCCCAGCAGCAAACTTGGCACATCGCCAACACGGACCGGCCAAAACCGGATTGCGCCCGCCAAAATGCCATCACTGTCGCGTGCCACCATGCTAAGGCCCGATACCGCAGGCACATCATCGCGCAAGCGGTAAGACGACAACGCTTCGCGGCCCGGCGCAAAACACAGATCATATAGCGCCTCGACCTCCCACCAATCATCTATCGTTTCAGGACAAAGGGCATACATTGGTGCAAGTTCAATTGTTGTTACGTTGAGGGAACGGTCTGGCATCCGCCCTAGCATGGCGTTACCCCTTTGCCAAACCATCAAACTCAAGGCGCTTGCAATGTTCTATGAACCCAAAAACGGCCACCCCTTGCCACACAACCCATTCAACGCGATTGTCACACCCCGCCCCATCGGCTGGATATCAACCCGCGACGCGCAGGGGCGCAACAATTTGGCCCCCTATTCCTTCTTCAACGCCGTCGCTTATGTCCCGCCGCAGGTGATGTTTGCCTCAACAGGCGTGAAAGACGACCAAGACAACACAAAAGACAGCGTCGCCAACATCCGGGACACCGGCGTGTTTTGTGTGAACATTGTGGAAAGCGCTGCGCGCGATGCCATGAACACGACCTCGGCCGCGTTTGACAAAACCCAAGACGAATTTGCGAAGGCCGGTCTCACACCGGTTGATTGTGAAACCATCAATTGTGCGCGGATCAGCGGCGTGCCTGCATCACTGGAATGTCGTATGACCCAGATCGTACAGATCGAAGGCGCGTCCAATTACGTGGTGTTTGGTGAAGTGACCGGTGTGCATATGCGCGATGACACCATTGTGGACGGGCGATTCGATGTGACCACATTCCAACCGTTGTCGCGCCTTGGGTATCGGGACTATGCAGTTGTCGACAACATCTTTGAACTGAACCGCCCGGACGACTAGGCTCAGGACTCATTATCTTAATGGGTTCTGAGCCTGGGATGGTGATCTTTGCGCAAAGGCTTGGGGCGTTGTGAACTCCGGTCTTTGAAAGTTTTGACGATCTGTTGGATTTTTTCGTGAAACGCCTGCTATAAAGGTCGGCATATCCCCAAAGAAAGAAATCCAATGGCGCGTCCCAAGCCACCCCTGACGGGGGCATGTCTGTGTGGTGCAGTTCAAGTCACCGTAACAGCCCCCCCTTTGTTGACCCTTGCCTGCCATTGCGGCGGCTGCAAAAAACTAACCGCCAGCGCATTTTCCTTAACCACAATGGTCCCAAAAGACGGGTTTGCCTGCACAGGCGACGTGATCAAAGGCGGGCTTCAGCAAGGCGGCCGTCACCACTACTTTTGCAAATCATGCCTCAACTTTGTGTTCTCCGAAATCGAAGAGGCCGAGTTCCGTGTCAATTTGCGTACATCAGTTTTGGATGATGCAGCGTTGTTCCCGCCATTTGTTGAAGTGATGGTGGATCAGAAACTGCCGTGGGCTAACGTGCAGGCCCAACACAGCTTTGGCGCGCTTCCGGACTCCCTTGAGGTTCTGCAAAGCCTCATGGACGCCTATTCCAAACAATAGCACCACAAACAGGATCAGCCGCCCCCGAAGGGACGGCTTTCACCCACTGTCATCGTTTGCTTATTGCAGTGCCGCGACCCCCAAAGGCACGCCAAACTTCAAGCACCAGATGTAGACTTCGTTGAAGTCATCGACGTTCACGGATGCTGGCACTTTGTAAACTTGCTTGCCGTTCAGGTTTTCCAGTTTCCCCAGGTCCGTCGCAGCCACGAAGGCCCCGTCTTTGCCAAAGCCCACACGCGGGTCGGGCGCACCATCCAAGCTGAAATCATCACCCAATACGACCAAGGCGCTGCCATCGTCTTGTTTGATCACTTGCACAACGCCGGTTGTGATGTGTTCGCTGGCCCCTGTGAAGGTGCCCGAAGCTGCAACAGTTTCGGCAACGGCGGATGTTGTCAGGCTGGTGAATGCTGCGGCGCTCAGAGACAGGGCAAGTGCTGCGGAGAGAATAAGTTTCATGATGTGGTCCTTCGCGATGTGCCCGTATCGCTGCCGATCAGCGCTTGGGGCGTTGGGTTGTTGTGTTCCGTGAAACCTAGATAGAGTAAGGAACCGAATAGTTCCAAACACGTTTTCGTGAATTATTGACCAATTGGTTCCCAACGCTATATTGGCAAGGTAAGGAGACCCGACATTATGGCCAGACCCAGAGAATTCGACACTGAAGACGCCCTTGAAAAAGCAATGAATGTCTTTTGGGAACGCGGATATGAGGAAGCTTCGTTGCCCGACTTGCTGGACGGCATGGGCCTGTCCCGCGGCAGCTTGTACAAAGCGTTCACCGACAAAAAGACGTTGTTTCTTCAATCTTTGGAAAACTACGACCAACATATCGTTTGTGATGCTGCAGCCAGCCTAAGTGCCCCCCCCACACGCACAGGACCAAACGGGTGGGACCGAATCATCGGTCTATTTGAAAATGTCGCGAATGCGTGGGACGCAGGTGACAGACGCGGATGTCTGTTGTGCTCTGCGGCTGTAGGCCCTGCGTCTTATGACGCGGAAATTGCGGACGCAGTATCCCAAGGACTGATGAAGTTACGCCATGCCTTTGCGGCAGCCCTTGGGGAACACGGCGAAACATATGCTGATATGCTGGTCATGCAATACATCGGATTGCGCGTTCTTTGCCGGTCCCATGTGGCCCCGAACGTTGTGCACAACGGCGTAAAATCTTTGTACGTGTTGCGCGATCTGTAGGCATCAATCGCGTCGTTTCAGCACAACCCATGTCCAACGCACACCGGCGGCCCGATTTTTCGACTGTGCCGACGCCGTACCCTGTTCATGCACACACTCGAAACCATGGTGATCAGCCTGCGCCTTCAGGTGGTCCAAATCGATGTCGAACATGGGGCGATCCGGATGCCCCAAACCATGCCGCAAAGACAAAACAACGGTCCCCCGTGGCGCCAACAGCGCATACAAACGCGGCAAGCTGGCCTGCCTTTGCATTTCCGACAGGTGCTGCCACACGCCCAAAACCAAGATACAATCGAAGGGACCTGTCACAGCATTCAAATGCGGCAGGCGATCTTCTATCCATGTCACACATGGGTGCCCGCGGTTCTGGCACGACAATGCTGGCACCGGATCGATGGCATGAACGAGATACCCCTGCTGCGCAAACCACACTGCGTCACGACCAGAACCTGCCCCCACATCCAGAATATGGGCAGGCGACGCAGGCAGCAGGTCTTGGACAGGGGCCAGCAGTGTTCTGGAACACACAGCATCATACGCCTTGCGTAGCTTTGGGGCTGCCGCTTCGTACCCTGCAACAACATCACACATGCGCCGCGCCCCCTTGGATGTCTTTGGTGATTTCGAACCTCACCCTCATACCACTCGAATTTTTGCCAACATACCCATAGGCTGCCCCCTATGGCAGCCAACGAATTACACATCCGCATCCAGGCAGAACCCTTAGCCTATTGGTTTATCATCGGCTGCCTTACGCTTTTTGGCATCATGTGCATGACCAGTTTTATAAACCGGATCAATTACGCAGGCCCGGACGAATATTTCATGGGCACGATGGGCACCTTTTGCCTGTGGGCCGCGGTCCGTTCCTATAGCTACTTCACGCACCCAAACCTAAGCGTGACGAAAGACAGCATAACATATCGCCCCTTCTGGTCGCCCAAACGACATCTTGCGTTTCATGGAATAGATCACTTCGTGTATCGCTGCGATGACATCGAACCACGCAGCTATCTTTTTCGGCGCAGCGGCACACCGACGGGCCGTCTTTTGACAATCCACAGGCTTACAGCCTTTCCAATGTCAGGCAAGCCCACCACCATCATCCTACCCAGTTTTCAAAATCACCAAATTCAGGCGATCCTTTCAGCCATCAGCCTCAACAGCACCCGCAAAATCAGACACGCGTGATGTCTTCCCCCGCCCCCTTTGCTCTGGCATACTAGGGATCAACCAATAAAAAAACCGAGCACGCCCATGTCCGATGATCTGCTAAAGCCCAACACAAAAAGCGCCGATGATTACGACGCCTCCTCGATTCAAGTGCTTGAGGATATGGAGCACGTCCGCCTGCGCCCCGGCATGTATATCGGCGGCAAAGACGATCGCGCACTGCATCACATGGTGGCGGAAATCGTCGACAACTCTATGGACGAAGCCGTCGCAGGGCACGCCACATGGATCGAAGTCGAATTGCACGAAAACGGGCATGTGTCTGTGCGCGACAATGGGCGGGGCATCCCCACAGGACCACACCCCAAGGACCCGTCCAAAACCGCGCTGGAAATCATCTTTTGTACGCTCAACGCAGGCGGCAAGTTCAGCGGCGACAGCTATGAAACCTCTGGCGGCCTGCACGGCGTTGGATCATCCGTGGTCAACGCGCTGTCCGACCATCTGCGCGTTGAAGTCGCCCGTAACAAAGAACTGTTTGCGATGGAATTTTCGCGCGGCGTGCCCCAAGGCAAGCTTGAGAAAATCGGCGCGGCGCCCAACCGGCGCGGCACCGCTGTCACCTTCCACCCCGACGCAGACATCTTCGGCGCACTGAAACTGAAACCCGCCCGCCTGTTCAAAATGGCAAGATCCAAAGCCTACCTGTTTTCAGGCGTCGAAATCCGCTGGAAAACGGGCATCGATGATGGCGAGACACCCAAAGAGGCGAAGTTCCACTTCCCCGGCGGCCTCGCTGATTACCTTTCGGAAACTTTCCAAGGGGCCACGACCTACTCCGAAACACCCTTTGCGGGGTCCGTCAGCTTTGAAAAATTCAAAGTCCCCGGCAAAGTCGAATGGGCCATCAACTGGACACCGGCCCGCGACGGATTTATCCAAAGCTACTGCAACACGGTCCCAACCCCAGAAGGCGGCACACACGAGGCAGGTTTCTGGGCCGCGATCCTCAAAGGCGTCAAAGCCTACGGCGAATTGGTGAACAACAAAAAAGCCTCCACGATCACACGTGAAGACCTGATCACAGGGGCCGGGGCCTTGGTGTCCTGCTTCATCCGCGAACCTGAATTTGTCGGCCAAACCAAAGACCGGTTGGCGACGGTCGAAGCCCAACGCATGGTCGAAAACTCTGTGCGCGACCACTTTGACAACTGGCTGGCGGCTGACACAAAATCCGCAGGGGCTATTTTGGATTTCTTGGTGCTGCGCGCCGAAGAGCGTCTGCGCCGCCGTCAGGAAAAAGAAACCGCGCGCAAAACCGCCACGAAAAAGCTGCGCCTGCCCGGCAAGCTGACGGACTGTTCAAGCAAAGACCGCGAAGGCACGGAATTGTTCATCGTGGAGGGCGACAGCGCGGGCGGCTCTGGCAAGGGTGCGCGCAACCGCAAAACCCAAGCGCTTTTGCCCCTCAAAGGTAAAATCCTGAACGTTCTGGGCGCAGCCTCTTCCAAACTGGGGTCAAACGCCGAAATATCAGACCTTTGCGAAAGCCTCGGCTGCGGCATGGGAACCAAGTTCAACCTCGACGATCTGCGCTACGAAAAAATCATCATCATGACCGACGCGGACGTCGACGGCGCCCACATCGCAGCCCTTCTGATGACCTTCTTCTTCACCCAAATGCGCCCGATGATCGACGCGGGCCATTTGTACCTCGCCTGCCCGCCTTTGTACCGTTTGACGCAGGGCGCCAACCGCGTCTACGTGACCAGCGACGCCGAAAAAGATGAAGTCATGGCCAAAGGCTTGGGCGGCAAAGGCAAAATCGACCTACAGCGGTTCAAAGGCTTGGGCGAAATGGACGCCAAAGACCTGAAAGAAACCACAATGGACCCCGCGACGCGGAAACTGATCAGGGTCACGATTGACGAGGACGAACCGGGTGAGACCGGCGATCTGGTCGAGCGTTTGATGGGGAAAAAGCCAGAGCTGCGGTATGAGTACATTCAAGAGAACGCGCGGTTTGTGGAGGAGTTGGATGTTTAAAGGACATGAGTTGAAGCCAATCAGCAGTTCTTTACTCAAGAAAAATTACACTTAAGGAATTGAAAAGATTTACAATTTTATCAAAATCAAGTAAAATTATCTTGTAAATCGCCCAAATTAGGAGCACGAATTCCATGAGACTTTTCAACACCTTAAACAGCATCAAAACGAATCGTAAAGAGAAAATAAATGCCTTTAAAATCAAAGGCTTACGTCTTTTCTCTGACCCATTGGTAGCAAGAGGGCACGTAAGAACTGTCGCTACGCTCCGCCCTCTTGCTACCAATGGGTCAGAACGAAAGTTGTGTCAACCCACATAATGCAATAATATCCTACGAGCGCCCTTATTGCAACGTATGGCTTGCTAATTGAGATTTACACCTACAGCTTCCAATTTTCTAACACGAATAGGTGGTCTCCCTCTCTCGCATTCTTACCGAATACGCTGCCGGGTCCGCGCCCCTGCGGGAACGCTGAGGCTGCCAAAATGCAGGGCATTTAAGTCAGAGCGCTATTAAACTAAGCACTGTTTTGGCAATCAATCACGCACTGTCACCGCCAAAAGACCAAAAAACCAAGGCCCCGCCTTGGGCCGCGCCCGACCCTCCCCACGGGAGGGCGCACTGCGTGCCCCCTGGTCTGCGACCGCTCCGGCCTCAAAAGGTCCCCAGGACCTTTTGCAAGACGGCCTCCGCCCCAGGGTCAGGCGCAGCCCATCCGCCGCCCCTCTCGTGCATTGCTCCGCAATACCCTGCCGGGGCTACGCGTTCACTCTGTGTCCACTTGCACCTCTTCCAAATACACCATCAACGCCGCCAGTGCCCTCGGCACAGGCGTCAAAACCCCGTCCACCTCAATCGGCACCAAATCGTCATTAAACAACAGCCCGAACTCCGGCATCTCGTGGCTTTCAAACGGTGCCCTCGTGTAACCATCGATCGTCGACAACATCTGGGCCCGGTCCAGCCCGCGTGCATAGAGCGTTGTCAGGTTCGCAGGCAGCGGCCCGTCGTAGCCTTCCCACGCCTCGCCCCCCATCGCGTTTTGACCGTGGCATTGGGCGCAGTAATCCAGAAACAAGGTTCGCCCTTCTGCCTGATCCGGCATGGACGCTTCCTTGCGTGCGAACAGACCGCCGAAAGGCCGCGCATCTTCCCCGTCGGGGCTGGATCCCCCCTGCTGCGCGGACGTGGCACATGCCGCCACGCCCACGCACAAAGCTGTCGTCACAATCCAATCTCGCATCGAAGTCCCCCTTGTTTCAGGTAGTTTGAAACAACACAACACGATGCGCCCTGACCTAGATCAAAACGCAAAAGAAGGCAGTGCAGGGGCACCACCTTCTCGCAACAAAACCAGTCCACTCTTTATCCATCACCATCACTACAAATCAGCGATGAACATTCGGTTTATGGCTTGCGTGTTTTAGACCACAGTCACAGTGACGGCCCACAAGCTCATCAGGGCTGCAAATCCGAAAACGGTGGGGATGATGACTTTCTCCATGACAAATCTTCCTTTCCAAGCAAAGCCTTAGCCTTGCGGTGCGTGCCGCGGCGGGTTGTCCGCTGCGATCATGATAAAGAGGTAGGTGCGACATAATGACACAAACACCCCCACTTCCATCACCCTTCATCACGCGTTGCGGAGCGCTTGAAACTTTTGCCGCAGGCCTTACTCTGGCCCCCATTCCAAAGGACACCACACGATGACCCCTGAAAAAGCCCAAGCCATTCTGGATGAGAACTTTGCCCCTTGGGTGCGTGCGCTTGATCCTCGGGTAACCAAAATTTCATCAGCCGGCGCTGTGCTGGAAATCCCTATCACTGATCAAATTACCCGCATGGGGGATATCGTGTCGGGTCAAACGATGGCCACATTGGCAGACACTGCAATGGTATTCGCCTGCATCGGTGACCTTGGAACATTGGAACCTGTGGCCACCGTCACCCTTGATACACAATTCCTGCGCCCCGGATCGGGGCGGATGCTGCGGGCCGAGGCCAGCGTGACGCGCACAGGTAAGGCGATGATCTTCACCCGCTGCGTGTTGACCACATGGCCAGGGGGCAAAGATGTCGCCCACGCCACTGCCACTTTTGCGCGGCCTACAAAATGAAGCATCTTCTGGCGTTTTTCCTGTGTCTAGGTCTGGCATCCTGTGGCCGTCCGCTGACGGAAACCGAAATTGCATTTAGCAAAACGATTCACGGCGATGCGTTGGATGTCTCACGCGTGCGTTTGCACGACGGCGCCCCCACCCGCGCCGTCACGTTCAAACGCAAACCGCGTCCACGCACGACCTGCCGCGAGCGTATTTTGCCACCGCCTACAACAGATATCGTCACGGCGAAACCCGCGGCTGTTGCCTTGTTTAACACTGTCTTGTTCGACAAGGACTGGTTTTTGGACGACTATCTACCAGACTATCCGGACCGTATCGGGCTGGTGGCTGCGATGCTGCTGGCACATGAACTGACCCACGTCTGGCAATGGCAAAACCGCGCCGAAACAGGATACTCACCACTGCGTGCCGCATCCGAACATTCGAAAGGCGGCGATCCCTATCTGTTTGATATTACCAAACAACCTAAGTTCTCGGACTTCGGCTTTGAGCAGCAAGGCGCCATCGTGGAAGAATTCGTCTGCTGCCGCGCCCTCGTCCCCCAAGCCCCGCGCACCCAACGCCTGCATGCGTTGATTTCCGGCGCGATGCCTGTGGCCCCACTGCCCCAATCCCGCGAACATGCGGTGCGTATGCCATGGGATGGGGTGCAGATTAAAGGGATTTGCGGTTAGGGTTTAGGCCGTTGCTTCGGCCAGACCGGTGACAAGTTCCCAGACCGCATCCGGCACCTCGACGGGATCCGCCGCAACGCGGTTTTGCCCCGGCATACGTGCCCCTGCGTCATGGGATACGGCTTGTGCCAGTTCTGCCATACGTTCCCCGAACCCATCGGTCACGCTTGGGTCCATGATAATGTAGTATTGCCCCAGATCATGCGGTGCGCCTTCCGGGGCCTTCAGGGGCTTCACGTCTTTACTCAGAACCGACCCTGTCATGCCAGCCGCAAGAACTTCAGCCATCAGCCCAAAACCCCAGCCCTTGTAGCCCCCCATAGACACCAACGATCCGCCAAGCGCCGCTTCCGGGTCTGTGGTGGGGTTGCCGTCTTTGTCGACGGCCCATCCTTCGGGAATACGCTCACCCGCTGCTTTGGCCATGGTTATTTTGCCCAAAGCCACGGTGGTTGTAGATTGATCAAATTGCATCGCCAGACCGCCCTTGCCGTCAGGGACCGAGAACGCGATAGGGTTCGTGCCGATGACGCGGGTTTTCCCGCCAGGAGCCGCCACGATCGGCGACGCGTTGGTCAGGCCAATTGCGACAAACCCCGCGTTGGCAATCTGTTCGGTGAAATATCCCAACGATGTGCAGGTGTGTGCATGGCAAATAGCCAAGGTCGCCGTGCCAAACTGGCGGGCTGCATCCAGTGCAGTTGCAATGCCATAGGCGAAAGCAGGTTGTGCAAATCCGAACTGTGCGTCAACTTGAACAACCGCAGGACGCGGCGTTGTGATCAAGGGGGCCACTTCACCTTTGACACGACCGGACAGCAGTTGCTGGCAATAGCTTTCCACATAATACAGCCCGCAAATGCGGTTGCCGTGGGCCTCTGCCTTGCGCACAGCGCGGGCCACCTCGGCGGCTGCAAAATTGCCTGCCCCATGCGCCAAAAGTGCTATGCGGACTGTTTTTTCAATTTCGTCTTGTGTGACCGTGACCATACCCGTCCCCCTGTTTCGACGTGTAGTCAAAACAAAGGGTTAGGCTTTGGTCAAGCGTTGATTGCGCCCGTTTAGGCTGTTGGTTCAACAATCACGATGTCATCTTCGTCCAAGGCGACACCGACACCCTGCAAGGTGATCGTCGCACCCGTGCTGAGTGTAATGATCAAATTGCCCTCATCAACGGTCTGGTCTGTAACCGAGACATCCCCCGGCACCAATGCTTGCACAACAAGGCTGTCTTCCGCGCCGTTGTAGTCGGTGATTGTCACAGCACCCGTCGTATCGCTGGCAACAATGAATTGATCTGCATCGGCGCCGCCGGTGCCAACATCGCCAGCCCCGAGGAACAACAAGTCTGCCCCCGCGCCACCCGTCAATGTGTCTGCAGAGGCGTCAGATGCCGCTGTTTGCGTGCTTGTTGTGCCATAAAGTGCGTCGTCGCCTTCACCGCCCTGCAAAAGATCCGCGCCTTCACCACCGGCCAGCGTATCATTGCCATCTCCACCTATCACAGTGTCTGCGCCGGCACCGCCATCTGCGCTGTCATCACCTGCGCCCGCATCAATGCTGTCGTCGCCCAGATCACCCGCAAGTGTGTCCGCGCCGATACCGCCAAGCAACGTGTCGTTGTCGTCGCCGCCCATGATGTCATCGTCGCCGTTGCCACCGTCCAACAGATCCGCGCCAGCACCACCGGTGATCGTGTCATTGTCGTCATTGCCTGCCACAACATCATCGCCGCCGCCGCCATTGATCACATCAGCGCCTTCATTCCCCGAAAACGTGTCCGCCCCCAGTCCGCCGTCCATCGTATCGTCACCTTGACCGCCGAATAGTGAATCGTCGCCCTCACCGCCATCCATGCTGTCATTGGCCAAGCCGCCGCTTAGGGAATCATTGCCCAAACCGCCCACAAGCGTGTCCGCACCGCTGCCACCTGACACGCTGTCGTCGCCTTCACCACCATCCAGCATGTCGTCGCCCGCACCACCTGTCAGGGCGTCATTGTCACCCCCGCCGCTCAAAGTGTCGCTGCCTGCGTCACCCGACAATGTGTCAGCGCCCAAATCACCCGAGATATTATCCCCGCCGTTGCCGCCACTGATCACGTCTGCGCCATCATTGCCCGACAGCACATCCGCACCATCTTCACCCAAGATCGAATCCGCACCGATGCCGCCTGAAATGACGTCTTCGCCGCCGCCGCCAGACAGCGTGTCTGCACCGTCTGCGCCGGTAATGGTGTCATCACCGCTTTCACCTGTCAGCGTCTCATCAGTGCCGTCCGTGCCTGTCAATGTCAGGCCGGGATTGCCGACGGGTTCTACAGGGTCCGTGCCGCCCCCATCATCGTCGGATATGGAATCCGTGTCGAAGACTGCAACCATCGGACCAAGCGCCGCGATCAACATGATCATAAGGGGTGTCATAGGTGGTACTCCTGAACAAACTCAAGCGTTGCGTTTACCATGACTTTTATTCAAAAAATACGCGCCACGCGGGAAACAAACTGTTTCCGCTTATGATGTGGCAATGCTAACGCACCTCAAAACTTATAAATTAAATCAGAGCCTTACGGCACAATCTGCCCTGCATCCAACCGCACCACCCGATCCATACGGGCTGCAAGTTCAAGGTTGTGCGTGGCAATCACCGCAGCCAGCCCTGTTCCACGGACAAGGTCCATCAAAGCACCAAAAACCTGGTCAGAGGTGGCCGGATCGAGATTGCCCGTTGGCTCATCCCCCAATAGCAAACGCGGCCCGTTGGCCAATGCCCTGCAGAACGCAACACGTTGTGCTTCGCCGCCCGACAGCTCTGCCGGACGATGCAAGCCGCGGCCTTTCAATCCAACCTTATCCAGCAGATCCAGCGCTTTGCCTTCCGCCATTTTCCGCGATGTGCCAGCGGCGAGTTGCGGCAAAACGATGTTCTCGACTGCGGAAAACTCGGGCAAAAGGTGATGGAACTGGTAAATGAACCCGACCTCATCACGCCGGATCACCGTGCGTTTATGGTCATTTAGCCGTGTGACATCGGTGCCATTAAAAACGACCGCCCCTGTATCAGGCTGATCCAAAAGCCCCGCCATGTGCAAAAGTGTCGATTTGCCTGCGCCTGATGGCGCCACCAAAGCCACAACTTCACCTGCCTGAACCGTCAGATCGATGCCGCGCAACACCTGAACTTCGCCGGGCAGACCTGCGTTGTATGTCTTGGCCAGCTTTTGCAACTGCAACACTGGATCACTCATAGCGCAACGCCTCTACCGGGTTCATTCGCGCCGCCTTTCGCGCAGGGAAAATCGTGATGATGAAACTGAGCCCCAATGACAATGCAACCGCTGCCACCACATCCCCCAGTTCAAGCTTGGCAGTGGGAAAGATAAATCCCTGTTGTTCCAAGGAAGTGCGCGCCTGTCCCATAAACAAGTCAACAAGCTGGTAAATGCCTTCAATGTTAACAGAAAAGAGCACACCCAACAGCAGACCGAACAGCGTGCCCATGGTGCCAATAGATGCACCAACAATGAAGAAAATCCGCAACACCTGCCCTTCCGTCAGCCCCATGGTGCGCAGAACACCAATATCGCGGCCCTTATTTTTCACCAGCATAATCAACCCACTGATGATGTTCATCGTTGCAATCAGCACCAGAATGGCCAGCAAAATAAACAGCGCGTTGTCCTGCATGGAAATCGCACGCATAAAGCCCCCTGCCCGTTCCTGCCATGTCCATGGCAGCGCACGATCGCCCGCCGCGGTCACAATCGCAGGCACAAGGGTCGCGATGTCTTCGGGGGCTTGCACCATCACTTCCAGTTCGGTTGCGACGCCTTCTTTGTTGAAAAATTCCTGAGCATCGGCAAGCGGAAGATAGGCCCGGCTTCCATCGATATCGAAGCTGCCGGAATTAAAGATGTAGACGACTTCGTAAGCGTTGATACGGGGACTTGTTCCAAAGGCTGTGCGCACGCCGTTGGGCGAAATCAGCTTGATGCGATCGCCAATACCAGCGTTCAACGCCCGCGCCACACCAGATCCGATAGCAATGCCCTGGTCAAACCGTGCGATATCACCGCGCCCGGTTTCGGGGTTCACAACCTTTGGCAAAGACGCCAGATCAGACGCGGCAATGCCGTAGACGTCCAGTCCGCTGTTGTCCTGACGCAGACTTGCCATGACTTGGCCGCGCACCAAAGGTGCCACGCGCGTGACCCCGGCCACGGCGCCAATACGCGCGGCCATGTCGCTGTAGTTGGCGATGTTGCGGTCTATCTGGCCGGTTTGCGTCACCTCACCCGCATTATAGATCGTCACGTGCGCGTTGGCCCCAAGGATTGTGCCGACAAATTCAGCGCGAAACCCTGCGCGCACCGCCAAGGTTGCGATCAACGCAAAAACGGCCAATGTGATCCCGATCAGGCTGATCCACGTCATGACGCTGACCCCGCCCTCGGCACGGCGGGCACGCAAATAGCGCCACGCGATCATCCATTCAAAGGGGGCAAAGGGCTTTGGGGTGCTGGCCATTTACGGCTCCTGCTGCTGCTCAGGCGCAAAGTGGACTTTGTGCTGCGTGGGGTCAAGCGTGCGTACGGCCCATGAACCGCAAGGGCCAGCGAAGAACAGCCAACACTGCGCCAAGCCCGATCATTCCTGCCAAAAACCCCACACCTGAAAACACGGCACCGGCAAAGTTCAACGGCAGTGCTGGTTGAAAATTGTCCCACGCCGCACCCGCAACATCCCCGTCGGTCATTCGTGCGGCATGGTAAGCCCGCGTAAAGGGGCCTTGGCCCTGCAAAGCATCCAGATCAGCGCTCAGCTTGGCATGGCGCTCAAAGGTCCGTTCCATGTCTTGCCTGCGCCGCTCCACGAAGGCTGTGCCATTCATCTGATCCAATGCCGCGCTGCGTGTCAGACCTTCTTGCGCCGCAGACGCATCAAAATCCGCCACAACCTGTGACAACGCATCCACTGCGCCGCCCAATCGCTGCGCATATTGCTGCGAAAACTCCGGAAACTGCGATGTGGCGGCACCGGCGGCCAAACCACCGGCCAAAGTCAACGCACGCAAAATCATTGGCTTTCACCTCAGTGTTGCGCGTAAATTTCCGCAATTTTTTGCACTGCGGCCTCTGGAGCCATCTCGACACTTTCGCCCGTGCGCCGCGAGGTCAGTTCAACCACACCGTTTTTCAAACCACGAGGGCCAACGGTGATACGCCACGGCAAACCGATCAGGTCCATCGTGGCAAACTTCCCGCCCGCACGTTCCTTGCGGTCATCATAAAGCGGTTCCAGGCCAAGTGCTGTGATGGATTTATACAACGCATCACAGGCCGCATCGGCTTCTTCGTCCCCTTGTTTCAGGTTCACAATACCGCAGTGGTAGGGCGTAACCCCTTCGGGCCAGATGATACCTTTGTCGTCATGGCTGGCTTCGATGATTGCGCCCAGCAACCGCGAAACACCGATGCCGTGGCTGCCCATGTGCACAGGCGTCGGTTTGCCATCAGGGCCTTGCACGGTCGCTTTCATCGCTTCGGAATACTTGGTGCCGAAGTAGAAAATCTGCCCCACTTCGATGCCACGGGCCGTTTTGCGGCGTTCTTCTGGGACTTCGTGAAACAGCGCTTCATCGTGGGTTTCGTCGGTGCGGGCGTATTTGGTGGTGAATTCTTCCATCACTGCGGCACATTGGGCGTGATCATCATAGTCGATGTCACGATCACCAAACGTCAAATCGGTGACGGCGCTGTCATAGAAGACCTCGGATTCACCGGTGTCCGCCAGCACAAGGAATTCGTGTGTGTTGTCACCACCAATAGGCCCTGAATCGGCGCGCATCGGGATTGCTTGCAGCCCCATGCGTTCATAAGTGCGCAGGTAGCTGACAAGGTGACGGTTGTAGGCGTGCAGCGCGTCTTCTTTGGTCAGGTCAAAGTTGTAGCCGTCTTTCATGTAAAATTCACGGCCCCGCATCACGCCAAAGCGCGGACGGACTTCATCGCGGAATTTCCATTGGATTTGGTACATGGTCAGCGGCAAATCTTTGTAGCTGCCAACATGTGCACGAAAAATATCCGTGATCATTTCTTCGGCCGTGGGTGTGAACAGCATATCGCGGCCATGGCGGTCTTTAATGCGCAGCATTTCCTCGCCGTAAGCATCATAGCGCCCGCTCTCCCGCCATAGATCAGCTGACTGAATTGTGGGCATTTGCATGGCGTGATGCCCTGCACGCGCTTGTTCTTCATGCACGATATTTTCGATCTTGCGCAGAACTTTGAAGCCCAAAGGCAACCATGAATAGATACCGGCCGAAGACTGTTTGATCATGCCCGCACGCAGCATCAAGCGGTGGCTGACAATCTGCGCCTCAGCGGGGTTTTCTTTGAGGACGGGCAGAAAATAGCGGCTCATACGCATTGGGGCGGCTCCTGATGACAATGTTTAGCTGTGAGTATGCCAAAGCGAGCGCACCCGCAATCTTACAATCGTCACACATGGTATGCGCCTTGACGCCAAGTTCAAAGCGGCTTTCGGACGGGTTTCCACCTTGGCTTGCACGATTTTTCAGAAAACTTTGCCCCTTCGTGATCCAATCAAAGACAGGGCGCGTACATTGTTCATATTAAGCGTGTGTATTTTGCACACGCAATTATGTGAAAGGACCACACCTATGAAATCTTTGCGCACCCTGACCGCTGCCGCTGCCGCCGCCCTGACGCTGGGAACTGCCGCTTCTGCCAACACAATCGTGGACATTGCCGCGGGCGACGAACGTTTTTCGACTTTGGTGGCGGCTGTATCCGCTGCTGGTCTTGTGGAAACGCTGCAAGGCCCTGGCCCTTTCACAGTCTATGCGCCCGTCAATGACGCGTTTGCAGCATTGCCCGCTGGCACCGTTGACACATTGTTGAAGCCTGAAAACAAAGGCGATCTGACAAACGTCCTGCTGTACCATGTCGACGACCGCAACTTGCCAGCCGAAGCAATCCCGGCGGGTTCAAACTATTTCAAACCGGTGCTGGCATCCGAGCGCTTGTGCATCACGAAAAGCTCTGCGGGTGTGTCCATTGCTGATGGCACCGGCGAAACCGCCAATGTGATTATCGCAAACATCAAAGCGGACAACGGCGTCATCCACGTGATCGACAAAGTGTTGTTGCCCGGTACACGCCCCGCCTGCCACTAAGGCAAATTCAGGCACCTGCGCGGCGACAAACCGGTGCCTGAATTTTTAGCTATGCCCCGTCACCATCCTGTGATGGGGCATTTTTTATGGGAACATCTGTTTGTAAATCACTTCGTTGGAATCCTTCAATTTCACTTCCCAAGTGGCGGCTTCGCCCGCCGGAAGCGGCAATCTGGTCGCATAGGTGATATTGTAAGGCGTGTTGGTCACGCCTGTGCTGCTTTCAAGTGGCGCTTTCTTGGGGGTCTGGACGTGGTAAGCTACCAGATTCTGATTGCCCAAGCGCACCAGATAATCTTCGCGTTTTGCCGTGGTTAAAAAATTGACCTGTACATCAGGGTTGGACGCAAGATTGGTGGACCCACGCCACACCGAAACCGGCAGGGATTCTTCGCGCGGTCCGAATTTTCTGTAGACCGAGCGACTGCCTGCCGTAACAGGCATTTTCTGTGACACGATCTCCATGCCCCGATACTGTTGCGCCCCACGCAATTCAAAGCGCATTGGTTCTTTTTGCGACGTGACCAACAGCACATCTGTCGCGGTTTTCGCCATATTTGAGGAAATAAGCGTATTCCCGTTCCACAAAATCGGATCCGGTGACAAATACCTGCTGTCTGCCGCCGTCACACTGGATTTGACACGCACATGCCACCCGCCCCCTTCAGCGGCCGCATAGGGAAAGCCCGACATAATGTAGGCCATCAAGGACGGCGCTTCGGTCACAAACAGCTTGTTTTGTTCGTGTAACCTGACCTGAGCCGCCCAAATCCCTTTTTGCGCGATCGTCGGCTCGCCTTTGATCATGCGCACGTTGTAGGCCAGCAAGGCCCCACGCCATTGCAGATCAATAACACGGTAGCAGATTTCCATGGCCCGATCCGTGGCATCTTGCAGTGGCATATTGGCAAACAAAGTACCCCATTCCGTGCGGTACATCCGCTTGGCCGCGTTTTCGCCATTGCCAAACAACGACGATTTTCCGGTGACATCATTGTAAAGTGCCGCGATGGCCGTCTCGATCTTTTCCGCATTCAACCCGTTCAGAAACGCCGTCATTTCTGCGTCTCGCGTGGTTGAATTGTTTTGTGCCGCAATCAAGCCCGCTGCGTTGTCAAACTGCGTATCTACCAAGGCTTTGAGTTCTGAAAAAGACTTCATCGTCAAAAGCCAGTCAATCTTGTTTTCGATGGTTCCAAGCTTTGCTTCGACCCTTTTGAGGGTCTGCTGAATGTCCGCCAAAGCCCGTTTCACCGGGGCCAGTTCGTCTGTTTCAATACCCACAAGGTTGAGCACAAAGTCTGCACCCTGTGCACCCACTGCAGACCCAAAAGCCGAAGCCGCCGATGTAGCGGCCGATTTCAGATATTTACTAATGTCTATCGTGCCCAAAAAAACTTCTCCTGATATATTTAAATTGCATGCCGATAATGGGTAAAATCTAGGGCGGTTTGGATGATTTAGTCAATGTTAACCATTCGGGCAAAGCCCGCTCTTTGACGGGAAACAGCCAAGCAAAACGGGCAAACACCTTGAAATCCCGGCTGCCGTTTGCGATGTGATGCCTATCCCGAAGGAGAAACACATGGGCCTACCCGTCCGAGATCAGCTAAAATATTGGGGCCTTGTGGCCGTGGTCTTTTTCGTTCTGCTTTGGGCGCTTGGGGACGTGCTGTTGCCGTTCATTCTTGGTGGCGCTGTTGCATATTTTCTGGACCCTGTAGCGGACAGGCTGGAACGCATGGGGGCCAGCCGCATGTTGGCCACTGCGATTATCACAGTCTCGGGTCTGATGATCTTTGTGCTTATGGCGCTTTTGGTGGTGCCCACGCTGGTGAACCAAACCACCGCGTTGATTGCCAGCGCACCAGATTATGCAAAAAATTTCGGCGCTTTCCTGACAGAACGCTTCCCAGCGTTGCTGGACGAAACCTCAACGCTAAGCCAATCCATTGCCAGCATCGGCAGCACCATCCAAAGCAAAGGCGGGCAGCTTTTAAACACAGCGCTCAGTTCTGCCGCGTCATTGCTGAATGTGGTGATGCTGTTTGTGATTGTGCCGGTTGTGTCGGTGTATTTGTTGCTGGATTGGGACAACATGGTGGCGCGTATTGATGCGTTGCTGCCGCGTGACCATGCGCCTGTTATCCGGCAATTGGCCGGTGACATAGACAAGACGCTGGCGTCTTTTATTCGCGGCATGGGCACTGTGTGTCTGATCCTGGGCACATATTACGCGATGGCCTTGATGCTGGTGGGATTACAATTCGGGCTGGTCGTTGGCTTTGTTGCGGGACTGATCACTTTCATCCCCTATCTGGGGTCGCTGATCGGTGGTGCGTTGGCCATCGGACTTGCGTTGTTCCAGTACTGGAACGGCATCGAAGTGACCAATGGAGATGTCACGACATACAGCACCGACTGGATTCGCATCGGCATTGTCGCTGCCATCTTTGTGACGGGCCAAATCTTTGAAGGCAATTTCCTGACCCCGAAATTGGTCGGCAACAGCGTCGGACTGCACCCGGTATGGCTGTTGCTGGCGCTGTCTGTGTTTGGAACACTGTTCGGGTTTGTAGGCATGTTGGTTGCGGTGCCTTTGGCCGCATCCATCGGGGTTGTGATCCGCTTTGCAGTCAACCAATACCAAAGCAGTCGCCTGTATCAGGGCCTGACCGGACAAGATCAGAACTGATATGGCGGAACAATTGAACTTTGATTTGCCCCCTCGCACCGCGTTGGGGCGGGACGACTTTTTGATATCGCCCAGCAACGCCGTGGCCGTGTCCATGATTGACAGAACGCCAGCATGGCCGTTGCACAAAATGGTATTGTGCGGCCCCTCTGGCGCGGGCAAAACCCATCTGGTGCATGTTTGGGCCAAAGAGGTGGGCGCCCGGATCGTCGACGCCGCGGCCTTGACCGAAGACATGGTGCCAGCCCTTGCAAACACGCCTGTGGCCCTCGAAGACGTCGATCAGATCGCGCAGACCGCAACCGCGCAAGCCGCCGCGTTTCACTTGCACAACATGATGTTTGCGGCCCAGATGCCGCTGCTGATGACCGGAGCAGGCGCGCCAAACCTATGGCACATGGGGCTTGCCGATTTGCAAAGCCGCATTGATGCCGCCGGTGTCGCGGTGCTGGATGCCCCGGACGATACTTTGCTGGCTGCCGTGTTGGCGAAGCTTTTCCACGACCGGCAGGTGCAACCGGCAAGTGACGTCATTCCCTATCTGGTGTTGCGGATGGATCGCTCATTTGAGGCCGCCCGCCAAATTGTTGCCGTTCTGGATCATGCCTGCCTGACAGAGCAGCGCAAACTGACACGCAGCTATGCCGCGACTGTACTGGACAAAATCCTGTAGGCTGGCGCATAACTGTCACCTGAACTTTACATCCACATTGTAGGAAGCCCCTATGTCGCATGCAGACTTCCTAAAGGCCCCTTTTGACGCAGGTGTTGAAATGCCGGACCTGGACCTTGACGGGCCCGGTCGGTTTTACAATCGCGAACTCAGTTGGTTGGGTTTCAACTGGCGCGTTGTGGAAGAGGCTGAAAACCCACGGGTGCCACTGTTGGAGCGGCTGCGCTTTTTGTCGATCAGCGCCGACAATCTGGACGAATTTTACACCGTGCGCGTGGCGGGCCTGCGCGAGCTGGCCCAAGCTGGCAACACAACCCCCGCTGCTGACGGTCTAACACCCGCCGAGCAGCTTGTGCTGATCAACGACAACGCGCGCAACCTGATGCAAACGCAACAAAGGGTTCTGACAGCACTGCGTGCCGAGATGGAAGCCGAAAAAATCAAGATATTGCGCGCGGCGGATTTGACCGATGCGGACCGCACACATCTTGAACAGGTCTTCCTGACCGAGGTGTTCGCGGTGTTGTCGCCCCTGGCTATCGATCCCGCGCACCCTTTCCCCTTTATTCCCAACACCGGTTACGTGCTTGCGCTGCAACTTGAGCGCAGCAAAGACAAGCGCAGCTTGCAGGCCTTGTTGCCTATTCCCGCCCAGATCGACCGTTTCATCGCGGTTCCGGGGGGCGACGGGCACCGTTTTTTGCCTCTGGAAGAGCTGCTGGTGATGAACATCGGCGGGCTGTTTCCGGGATATGTGCTGAAAGATCATTTTGAATTCCGCGTTTTGCGTGACAGCGACCTAGAGGTCGAAGACGAAGCGGAAGATTTGGTACGAGAATTCGAAGTGGCGTTAAAGCGGCGGCGGCGTGGGGAAGTGGTGCGTATGACCATGTCTGCGGGGGCCCCCGACAAGCTGAAATCCGTCGTCATGAAGGAACTGGCCGTCAAGGAACACGAGATCATCGAAATCGACGGCATGATTGGCGTCGATGATCTGTCGGAACTTGTTCTGGAAGACCGCCCCGACTTGCTTTGGCCAACCTTCACCCCCCGTGTGCCTGAACGCGTCACCGACTTTGACGGCGATATGTTTACAGCGATCCGTCAGAAAGACATGCTGTTGCACCACCCCTATGAAACCTTCGATATGGTCGTGCGGTTCTTGCAACAGGCCGCGCGTGATCCCAAAGTCGTGGCCATCAAACAGACGTTGTACCGTACCTCAAAGCGGTCGCCGATTGTGGAAGCCTTGTGTGAGGCGGCAGAAGACGGCAAATCCGTCACCGCCCTTGTGGAATTGAAAGCCCGCTTTGACGAAGCTGCCAACATTCGCCAGTCACGACGGCTGGAACGGGCTGGTGCGCATGTCGTTTACGGGTTCATCGATCTTAAAACACACGCAAAAATTAGCACGGTGGTGCGCCGCGAAGGCAAAGAACTGGTCACCTACACCCATTACGGCACCGGCAACTATCACCCAATCACGGCACGTATTTACACCGATCTTTCGTTCTTCACCTGCGATGCAAAACTGGGGCGCGACGCCACCAAAGTGTTCAATTACCTGTCTGGCTACGCCCCACCCGAAGGCCTGAGCAATCTTGCAATTTCACCCATGACGCTGAAACCGCGTCTGTTGGAAATGATCGCTGCAGAAGCCGAACACGCCCAAGCCGGCCGCCCCGCCGTCATCTGGGCAAAAATGAACAGCCTTATCGATGCAGAGGTGATTGATGCACTGTATTCGGCCAGCAAAGCAGGTGTGAAAATCAGCCTGATCATCCGCGGCATTTGCGGCCTGCGGCCCGGCGTAAAAGGTCTTAGCGAAAATATCCGCGTCAAATCCATCGTTGGCCGGTTTCTGGAACACAGCAGGATCGTTTGTTTCGGCAATGGCAAAGGCCTGCCCCACAAAAAGTCACGCGTTTTCATGTCGTCTGCCGACTGGATGGGCCGCAACCTGAACCGGCGGGTTGAAACACTGGTCGAAATCGAAAATGCCACTGTCAAAGCCCAGATCGTAGGGCAAGTCATGGCCGCCAATCTGGCTGATGTCGCGCAAAGCTGGGTGATGAAACCTGACGGCAGCTTTGATCGCCCCGACATTGCGGAAGGGACCTTCGCGTTCAACTGCCACCGTTTCTTTATGGAAAACCCGTCTCTGTCCGGGCGCGGGTCGGCGGGCGCTTCCGATGTGCCGAAATTGACCCACACCGAAGATTGACCCTGCGCCAAGGCTTGGTACACAACTTGATAACGACACAGCGCCTTTGGGGGGCCCATGCAAACTGACACCCGCGCCGACACAGAGGCCAACCCCTTTGGGCGTCCACTGTTTGACGACCCGAGATCGCGTAAACTGGCGCGGGTCGGCGTTGTGGATGTGGGGTCAAACTCTGTCCGGTTGGTCGTGTTTGACGGTGCCGCTCGATCACCGGCCTATTTTTACAACGAAAAAATCATGTGTGCTTTGGGTGCAGGCCTGTCTGAAAGCGGCAATCTGAATCCGGACGGGCGCGTCCGCGCACTTTCGGCTTTGCTGCGCTTCAAGCATTTGGCCGATGGCATGGGTCTGAAAGAGCTGATGGTTGTGGCCACAGCCGCTGTGCGCGATGCAGCGGACGGGCCCGAGTTTTGCGCGGATGTTTTGCGTGAAACGGGATTGCGCATCTGGGTCATCGACGGTGAAGAAGAGGCGCGCCTGTCTGCTCAGGGCGTTTTGTTGGGCTGGCCGGGATCATACGGGCTGGTGTGCGATATCGGCGGATCTTCGATGGAACTGGCCGAGATTTCCGATGGCCGTGTCGGGCGTCGCGTCACATCGAATCTGGGGCCTTTGAAGCTGCGCGACATTAAAGGCGGCAAAAAAGGGCGATCCGCCCACATCAACACCGTCATGGCAGATTTGCACAGCCGGATGGGCGCACAACGTGATCGTCTGTTTCTAGTCGGTGGCTCTTGGCGTGCTATTGCCCGTGTTGACATGCACCGGCGCGGTTATCCCCTGCATGTTCTGCATGAATATCGCATGACACCGAAGACTGTACGTGAAACCGCGAAATACATTGCAAAGGCCGACATCGAAGACCTGCGCGCAGCGTGTGGTATATCGGCGGCACGTATGTCCTTGGTGCCTCTGGCCGCAGAAGTCCTGAAACGTCTGGTCAAAACCTTCAAACCAAAAGACATCGCAATCAGCAGTTATGGCATCCGCGAAGGGATGCTTTATGAACAGATGCCGCAGCAGTTGCGGGACCGTGATCCGCTGATCGAAGCGTCACGTTTCGCAGAAGCCAAAGACGCCCGCCTGCCCGGCTTTGGCAAAGTGCTGCATGATTTCATAATGCCAATTTTCAAAGGCTATTCAGCGCCGCGCAAACGGTTGGTGCGCGCGGCTTGCCTGTTGCACGATGTCAGTTGGCGCGCCCATCCTGATTACCGCGCCGAAGTCTGCTTCGACAACGCCACCCGTGCGAATTTGGGCGGGCTTAAACACTCTGAACGTATTTATTTGGGGTTGGCTTTGTTGCATCGCTATTCCAATTCCCGTGAGGGGACCCGGTTCGAAGACTTGTACGAATTGGTAGATGAAAAGACCCGACTTGAAGCTGAAATTCTAGGCAAGGCCATGCGTTTTGGTGCCATGCTTTGGATGGATAAAGACGCCGACCGTGCTGCCTTTCGGTGGTATCCGAAGAAAAAGTTGCTTGAATTGCGCCTGAGCAAAGCTTCGGTTCCATTGTTTGGCGAAGTCGCGGAATCGCGGTTACAGTCACTTGCGCGGTCTTTGTCGGCGGAGGTTCAGGTGAAGGTCGTCAAAGACTAAATTTCAATATCCAAAGTCACCGGAAAGTGGTCCGACGCATCCACCAATGCGTCACGCAGTTCGGGTTGTGCCCAGCAATCGGGATCATCCAAAGGGTGCCATATCCGCCAGACAGGCGCATGATCACGCAAATCGGGCGATATCATGATGTAGTCCAACAAGGCCTGCAAAAAACGCTTTTCATGCCTGATCCAAAACCGCGAAGTCGTCGGGGCAGCCCCCAGTTTGCGCGATAAGGCCATGCGTGCATGTGGATCAAACAAGGGAATTTCGTCGGTGCGACCCAGAACGATTTCGACAGAAGACCGCCCAAACAAATGTTCAAATTCATCCAATCCGGGGCCGTCATTCAAATCCCCCATAACCATCAACGGGACCCGCGCGTTCAGATGGTCCGAAACCCGTTGACGCAACCATATTGCCTGCGCCAGTTGTTTGCGCCGGTTTGCTATGGAAAAACGCATCGCCTCATCGTGGTTTTTGGCACCATGCGGTGCTTTCGATTTCAAGTGCGCCCCAATCATGCGAAATTCGAACCCCTGCGTCGTGCGCATGGCCAGTTCCAGTGGCGGTTTGGAAAACTTCACCAGATCCTCTGTGCGGTCAACATCCAGATCGATGCGAAACACTTCGTCAAAACGCGGGGCTGTTTTACTGCCGCTGAACCCTGTTTCCGCGCCGATCGGATCATGGCGGGCCTGCATCTTGTCCGGGTCAAACAGCAATGTAATTTCTTGCTGCGTGTCGTTGGCAAATCCCGTCACGGCCTTGTTTGTTCGCAACCCAAAGGCTTTTGCAAAGCTTTCCAAAGCCGTGGTCGACGACCGCTTGCGCCCGCTGTCAGGGGCTTCGATTATCATCACAGCATCCGCGTCCATAGCTTTGAAAACAGTGCCTAACGCATCCGCTTGTCGGGCTCTGGTGATGTTGTGCCGCGCAGACCAGACGGTATCGCGCATCAACGTCCCATCATCGTCAAAAAGCGTGTTCATCCATTCGACGTTGTAGGTCGCGATCCGCATTCAGGCCGCCTCTTTTTGGATTTCGTCCCAGGCCCGGTTGATGTCGCGCATACGCTTTTCGGCCAGCTGCACGGCTTCCGCAGGAACACCCCGCGCCATCATGGCATCGGGGTGATTTTCACGCACAAGCTGGCGCCAGACCCGACGAATGTCATCAAGGCTTTGCGCGGGATCAACCCCCAGCACCGAATAGGGGTCAGAGCGCGACGCGGGCACAAACCGCATCCGCAATGCGCGAAATTGCTGGTTGCTTAAATTGAAAATGTCGGCGACGCGTTCCAGAAACGCATTTTCATTGGGATGATAAAAGCCATCGGCCATAGCGATGTGGAACAAGCCTTCCATCAGATCCGTCAGCGTCTTTTCTTCGTCGGCAAACATTGCGTGAATGCGCGTCGCATAGTCTTCAAAACCCGCAACATCTTGCCGCGCCAGATTGAACACCCTTGCAGCCCCCGCTTCGTCTTGCGCCGCGATCTGGAACACTTCACGAAAGGCTGTCACCTCATCACGGGTCACCTGCCCATCCGCTTTTGCCATTTTTGCGCCCAAAGCAATCACCGCAATGGCAAACGCCACAGACCGTTCTGGCGGGCTGCGCAATTTTTCGAAAACTGCAGACAAACCTTCGCCGGACGTCAGCGCCGAAATGGCTTCAGTGATGCGGGACCAGATAGACATGCAACCAGCCTACCTGCTGCGGCGCGGCATGTCAGGCCGTTTCACAGATTTTTCTGCATCAAAATAAGATCCAGACGCGTCCCCCATTTTTCGCCGATTTCAGGCAAAACACCGACCTTGGAAAAGCCAAGTTTTTCATGAAACGCAACTGCCGCAGGATTGCTGCCGCTGACCGCACCGATCAAGGCACGAAGACCAATGTCTTTTGCCGCCTTTTGCACCGCCATCATCAACGCTTTCCCTTGGCCAGCGCCACGTGCGTCGTCGCGCAGGTACACTGTGTGTTCCGCGACATGGCGATACCCGGGACCCGCGCGAAACGGGGACAGGCTTGCGAAACCTGAAAACGCGCCATTTCGGGTCGCAATCAGCGTGGGCCACGGGCCATCCAGCGTCTTCAGAACATCCTCGGGTGTTTTGTTTTGCGTGGTGAAGGTGATTGTTGTGGACGTAATAACATCGTTCCAAAGCGCACAAATATCGTCAACGTCAGGTGGCGTCGCGGGCCGAATCATAGCGCACGTTGTCCGTGAGGCGTTGAAAAATCCGCCTGCATGGCCACTGCACCTGTTTCAATCGCGATCCGGTCATCCCTTAGAACCTTGCCCAAAGTCGCTTTCAACGCATCCGCGTCCGGATGAGTCAACGTCAGCCTGCGCAGACGACACCCCGTTTGAACCATGGCGGTCGCCGGATGAAGCGATGTGTCCCATTTGATCAAAGCCGCACATAGGTTGTCGAACGGCAAATGGCCGGTTTCTGGCACAACCATACGCCACCGCAGGTCGCCCCTTTGCAACGCTACAGGCGTCCCCATGGACGCAGGCAAGTTGTGCATATCTGCCTTCAGATCATCGGTACGGCAAATCCAATTCGTCAAACGCGCAGCCCCTGCAAAGTCGTCCAATGCAAACCATCGGGGGCGGTCCGGCTGCGGGGCATCCGGATTGATCGCAATCGCTTCCAGATACAGCCCGTCTTCAAGACCCATCAACGCGTTGTGGGTGTGAAACACATCGTGCTCTCCGCCAGGCTGCATGTTTACGCCCAGCGCGTCTTCAACATGGGTGCGTGCCTCCTGTAAGGTCGCCCCAGATACGGCCAAATGATCCAATTGCAATCGTCTTCCCCCCGAACATGTCCGTCGCGCTGTTACAAAAGCATAGCCTATGGGTTGAGCATGTTAAAAGGACGAAGCAAGACCCCGCATCGTCCCTTTCGTCTTTTTTCGAAACTTCCGAAATTTTCTGAATTTTCCCCTATAGGTTGCGCCCAGTAATGGATCAGTGTTGACACAGGGACTTTTGCAGTGCGACCCTTCCCCCATACTGAGTACTACTTTTAATATTATCATTCTTTTATGGGGCACGTGCCCGGGTTATTTTGGCGCCGCCCCCGTAAAACTGCAGGGGAATACGAATGAAGCATTATAAAACCAAACGCTTAGGTGGCGTCTTGACTGCGGTCATGCTTACCTTGGGCGTCGGCGGAGCGCCGCAAAGCGTCTCTGCTCAGCCTAGTTATCTGGGTGAAATCTTTCCGGTCGGGTTCAATTTTTGCCCTCGGTCATCATTGCAACTGAACGGCCAACTGCTGGCGATCTCAAGCAACAGCGCGTTATTTTCTTTGTTGGGAACGATCTATGGCGGGGATGGGCGCACAACCTTCGCGTTGCCTGATCTTCGCGGGCGTATTCCGCTACACAACGGACAGGGTCCGGGGCTGTCGAACCGTCCAATCGGTCAGAAAGCCGGTTCCGAAGTTCAGCAATTGACCGTCGCAAGCATGCCATCCCACAATCACATCATCGCGTCTGTGAACAAGGATGGTGACAAAGGCGGTCCGGTCACTGATTTGTTGGCTAAATCGTCCAGTTCAGCACGAGAGTATCACGACGGGCCACCGGATTCATCTATGGATCCACGTATGGTTTCTATGACTGGTTCGAATTTGCAATTCAGCATCGAAAACCCGTTTTTGGCGATCAATTGGTGCATTGTGGACGCGGGCATCTACCCGTCACGCAGCTGATCACATTTGAATTTAGGACTATTCAGCTTTGCTTTTTGGCAAAATGTTTAGATGACAAAGGACGACTTTAAGATGAAAAAACTAACCAAATATATTGCAGGTGCCAAAGCCGCAGCGCTGGTGTCACTTGGCATGATGGCTGCGCCGCAATCTGCTTCTGCACAGGAATTTTACGTCGGCCAACTGGTGCCGGTAGGGTTCAACTTCTGCCAGCGCACAACTGCTGCTGCAAACGGCCAACTGCTGGCGATTTCCAGCAACACTGCACTGTTTTCACTATATGGCACCATTTACGGTGGTGACGGCCGGACAACTTTTGCATTGCCGGACCTGCGCGGACGTATCCCAATGCATTACGGCAATGGACCAGGTCTGTCACCGCGCACCATTGGGCAACGCGGCGGAACAGAGACTGTTGTGCTGAATGCAACCAACCTGCCGTCACACAACCACAATATCCTGTCTGTCAATCAGACCGGTGACAAAGGCGGTCCAGTGACCGATTTATTGGCCAAATCAAGTGATGGCGCAAAAATCTATCACGATGGCCCCCCGGATTCGACAATGGATCCGCGCATGGTTCAAAACACAGGCTCAAATCAGGCATTCAATGTCTCGAACCCCTATCTTGCCATCAACTGGTGTGTAGCGTTGCAGGGGCTTTTCCCCTCCCGCTCTTAATCGCCGTCGGCATTCAATGCGAAAGGAGCCCTGATCGGGGCTCCTTTTTTTGATCTAACAGTCGTGTTAAGCGCAATTTAGGTGCGCATGTCGCGAATAATATCCAGAATTTCCGAAGCGGCTTTCGGGATGTTTGTACCAGGTCCAAAGATTGCTTTGACTCCATTGTCGTACAGGTACTGGTAGTCTTGCTGCGGAATGACGCCGCCACAAATGACGATAATATCGTCCGCACCTGCGTCTTTGAGGGCCTGCACCAGTTGCGGCGCCAATGTCTTGTGACCTGCCGCTTGTGAACTGATGCCAATCACATGGACATCGTTGTCCACCGCATCTTGTGCAGCTTCAGCAGGCGTTTGGAACAACGGACCAACGTCCACATCAAACCCAATGTCCGCAAAGGCGGTCGCGATCACTTTTGCACCACGGTCGTGACCATCTTGTCCCATCTTAACAACCAACATACGCGGGCGACGTCCTTCGACTTCGGCAAAATCTTCTACAGATTTCTGGATCGCGGCAAAACCTTCATCCCCTTCATAAGCGGCACCATAGACACCTGCCAAAGTCTTCACTTCTGCACGGTGGCGTCCGAACACTTTTTCCATCGCCATGCTGATTTCTCCTACAGTGGCACGTGCGCGTGCAGCCTCAACTGCGCCTTCCAACAAATTCCCTCCCTCTTCGGAACGGCGTGTCAATTCAGCCAGTGCAGCTGTGCAAGCGGCGTCATCGCGCGTTTGGCGGATGGTGTTCAGACGTGCAATCTGGCTGTCGCGAACAGCCGCATTGTCGATGTCGAGAATGTCGATCGGGTCTTCTTTATCCAGTCGGTATTTGTTCACACCAACAATAACCTCGGACCCCCGATCGATATTGGCCTGACGCGTGGCCGCGGCTTCTTCGATGCGCAGTTTTGGCATGCCCGATGCCACAGCTTTGGTCATGCCCCCCAGATCTTCGACCTCCTGGATCAGCTTCCATGCTTCTTCGGCCAGATCATGTGTCAGCTTTTCAACGTAGTAAGAGCCAGCAAGCGGGTCGACCACGTTGGTCACGCCCGTTTCCTCTTGCAAGATCAACTGGGTGTTTCGGGCGATACGTGCCGAAAAATCTGTTGGCAAAGCAATGGCTTCGTCCAACGCGTTGGTGTGCAGTGATTGCGTTCCTCCAAGTGCCGCAGCCATCGCTTCATAGGCCGTGCGAACCACATTGTTGTAGGGGTCTTGTTCTTGCAACGACACACCGGACGTCTGGCAGTGGGTGCGCAGCATGGACGATTTTGCATTCTTGGGCTCGAATTCAGACATGATGCGGTGCCACAGCAGACGCGCCGCACGCAGTTTTGCGGCTTCCATGAAAAAATTCATGCCGATGGCAAAGAAAAAGCTAAGCCGTGGCGCAAACCGGTCCACATCCATGCCTGCCGCAATCGCAGTACGCACATATTCGCGGCCATCCGCCAAGGTAAAGGCCAATTCCTGCACAAGGTTCGCGCCGGCCTCTTGCATATGGTAGCCCGAAATCGAGATCGAATTGAACTTGGGCATGTGATCGGATGTGTATTCGATAATATCACCGATAATCCGCATCGAAGGCTCAGGTGGGTAGATATAGGTGTTGCGGACCATGAATTCTTTCAGAATGTCGTTCTGAATGGTCCCCGCCAGAACCGATTTGTCATGCCCCTGCTCTTCTCCAGCGACGATGAAGGACGCAAGAATAGGGATCACGGCCCCATTCATGGTCATGGACACCGACACTTTATCGAGCGGGATACCGTCAAACAGGATTTTCATATCCTCGACGCTGTCAATCGCAACGCCCGCTTTGCCGACATCGCCAACGACCCGTTCATGGTCGCTGTCATACCCACGGTGCGTTGCAAGATCGAAGGCCACGGATACACCTTGTTGCCCTGCCGCCAAACCGCGACGATAAAAGGCGTTGGATTCTTCAGCGGTCGAAAACCCGGCATATTGACGGATCGTCCATGGACGACCGGCATACATGGTTGCTTTGACACCGCGCGTGAATGGCGCTTGCCCCGGAATGGTGCCCAGATGGGCCACGTCCTTAAGGTCGTCTTCCGTGTAGATCGGCTGCACTTCAATGCCTTCAAGCGTTTTCCACGTCAGGTCGTCCAATGGCCGCCCACGTAGTTCGCCCTCAGCCAGATTGCGCCAAGTTTCTTTCTTGTTGGTCATGTCTGTCGTGTCCTCTTGTCTGTGAGCCAGCAGACGGGATTGGTCCCGCTCTTTTCCGGCCCGGATCCTCTGTCAGGGTTGCTGTTCCATCTGCTCCGGCCATAAGCCAATGCAAATCGTCAGCGTAAGCTTCGCGCAACGCCGCGCGTTGATCATCATCGAACGGTTGCCAGCGTTCGGTGTCGTTCTGCGGGAAATGGGGAACAATGCCGCGTTCAAGCAACGTGTCGCGCAAATTGGCGACTGTTGGGGCACGGTTCAACCACTCATGCGCTGTATCGCGTGGCGCATCAATGCCAGTGCTTGCACGAAACATTGCATCCGGACGCCCAGCAAATTCTTCAAACGGCAGGACCCAAATGGCCGCGTCCGGCACGGCACAAGACAAGTCCACAATGACATCCCGCCATGTCCGTGTACTTTCGGAAATGGCTTGTAACGCACGCTCCGTGGGCAATGCGTGGCCACGGCACACACCGTAAGACGCGGCAGAGGCCCAATAGTGATCATGTGACCGCACATTCAGGACGATTTCGTTGATGCGCCCGTCAAATGCATGCGCAAACCGCGCCATGCGGTCCCCGATGGCCGGGTAAAGCATATGTTGGCGTAAGTTGTCGCGCACAGAGCCGATCAGATTTTCATCACTGACCACCAAGGTCTGGATGCCACTTCTGGCAGAGCGTTCAAGTTGCAATTGGACGCGCCCTTTGGCCCGCCGTTGCAAATCACGACCAGATGCGACGCCCGGCACAGGCAAAACACCGGCAAACAGTCCCTTGCGGGTGCGCCGTGGCCCCCAGAAGCCGACACCTTTGTTCCGAAACCCTTGCGCGTTGCGCCGTAAGTAACTTTGGAAAGTGGTGCTGCCTGTGCGGTGCACACCAAGGTGAAGGGTTACGTCCATTGTGCGGCCTGCTCGTTGCTGCGCCGCCCCGTACGGCCATTTACCGGGAATTGCCCCGTTCATGCCCACATATCCATTGAGATCGATTTAACGTTAAAATATCTACCCAAACCCATCGCATTCTTGGAAAAACGGCCTATCTTAGCGTCAACAGGAGCGCATATGAAACCACTACTTCCCCTTGTTTTAACAGGCTTATTCGCATTTCCGCTCTTTGCGGAAGACACCGCAGACACGCAAAATTCGGACGTGTTTGACAGCGTAGAAACAAAAGACTTGTCACAATTTGTCTGGAAAAAGCGGCCCGTCGTGGTCTTTGCGGACAACGAAGCAGACCCGCGCTTTATCGAACAGCTCGAGTTGTTGCGTGAAGGCGAAGCCGATTTGGCCGACCGCGATGTGGTTGTGTTGCTGGACACAGACCCTGACGCCAAGTCCGATCTTAGACTGAAATTGCGCCCACGCGGCTTCATGCTTGCGATCATCGGGAAAGATGGTGGCATAAAGCTGCGCAAGCCATTCCCGTGGGACGTTCGTGAAATCACCCGCAGCATCGACAAAATGCCAATGCGCAAACGCGAAGTCCGCGAGCAAAAAGAGGCCGCAGCCACAGACGGATGAACCGCCTTTATGGGTTGCGGCCTATTCATGGGTTATTCGAACTCCATGATCACATCATCAACCGACAGGCTGTCGCCCGCCCCAGCGTTGATCTTTGTAACCACGCCCTTCTTTTCGGCGCGTAGAATGTTTTCCATCTTCATGGCTTCGATCGTACACAGCGCTTGGCCTTCTTGCACTTCGTCACCTTCAGCGACATCCAGTTTCACAATCAATCCGGGCATCGGGCACAGCAACATCTTGGATGTGTCCGGAGGCAATTTTTCGGGCATTTTACGCGCCAATTCCGCCTGAAGCGGTGTGCGAATATGGACCTTAAGGTCAGCACCACGCGCACGAATGCGGAACCCGCCGCTGACCTTGCCGACTTTCAACACCAATGCAGTGCCATCCACAGTCATTTCTGCGATTTGGTCGCCAGGCGTCCATGCCCCCGACACACGCATCGCCGTGCCATCGTCGAAGGTGATGGTTGACCCGTCATGGTCCGCGTTGATCGCCACGTCAAAGGACTGCCCCTGCACCGCAACATTCCAGTCAGAACCGACTTTGCGTTCGTGGTTATCCATGCGCCCGGACACACGGGCGCGGCGAATTTCTGCAACGCGGTGCATGGCGGCTGTGGCGGCCCCGATCCGGCGGACGTCGGTGTCGGACAAGGTGACGCCTTCGAAGCCATCAGGGTATTGTTCTTCGATGAAGGCTGTTGTCATTGTGCCGTCGATGAAAATCTGGTGATCCATCACAGCCGACAAAAACGGCAAGTTGTGTCCGATGCCTTCAACCTCGAAGCTGTCAAGCGCCACACGCATCGCTTCAATCGCCTGATCACGGGTTGGTGCCCATGTGCAAAGTTTGGCGATCATCGGGTCGTAATACATGCTGATCTCGCCGCCTTCATAGACGCCGGTATCATTGCGCACAGCAACCGTGGCAGAGGGGGCATCGCCTTGCCATTTGTCGTTGTCCAGAAGTGGCCCTGCCGCTTGCTCCATCGGGGGGCGGTAGCGTGTCAGACGTCCGATGGACGGCAAAAACCCGCGATAAGGGTCTTCTGCGTACAGGCGGTTTTCGATGGCCCAGCCCGTCAGCGTCACATCGTCTTGGGTGATGGTCAACGCCTCACCATTGGCGACGCGGATCATCTGTTCGACCAAATCAACACCAGTGATCAGTTCGGTGACAGGGTGTTCAACCTGCAAACGCGTGTTCATCTCGAGGAAATAGAAATTCTTGTCGCCGTCCACGATGAATTCAACCGTACCTGCGCTGGCATAATCCACAGCCTGCGCCAAAGCGACAGCCTGTTCACCCATGGCTTTGCGGGTCGCTTCATCAAGGAATGGCGATGGGGCCTCTTCGACCACCTTTTGGTTGCGGCGCTGGATCGAACATTCGCGTTCTCCCAGATAGATGCCGTTGCCATGGCTGTCACACAGCACCTGAATTTCGATGTGACGGGGCTGCGTGACAAACTTCTCAATGAAAATCCGATCATCGCCAAAGCTGTTGGCCGCTTCGTTTTTGGAGGATTGAAAGCCTTCGCGGGCCTCGTCGTCGTTCCACGCGATGCGCATGCCTTTGCCACCGCCGCCGGCCGACGCTTTGATCATGACCGGATAGCCAACCTGATTGGAAATTTTAACCGCGTCCTCGGCGTCCTCGATCAGCCCCATGTAGCCCGGAACAGTGGACACGCCCGCATCTTGAGCGATCTTTTTGGACGTGATCTTGTCGCCCATCTTTTCAATTGCGCCAACGGGCGGGCCAACAAACGCTACGCCAGCGGCGTCCAGCGCTTCGGCGAATTTCGAGTTTTCGGACAAGAAACCATAGCCCGGATGCACAGCCTGCGCGCCCGATGCCTTGATCGCTTCCATCACCTTGTCGATGACAATGTAGGACTGGTTGGCAGGCGGCGGGCCGATGTGGATGGCTTCGTCCGCCATTTGCACATGCAGGGCCTGCCGGTCGGCGTCGGAATAAATGGCGACCGTGGAAATACCCATTTTTCGGGCTGTCTTGATAACGCGGCAGGCAATTTCGCCACGGTTGGCGATCAGGATCTTGTTGAACATGTGCTGTCCCTTTTGATGTGAAAGGTTGAACGCAAGCGACCGCCCTGCATCGGCAGGGCGGGTCTTGCAGTGTTATATTGGCACGGCACGAGGCCGCACGGCTTTAGTTGCTTGTTAGCGGCCCCAACAGGGATATGTCCCCGCGGCTGGATGCGTCTTGGGGCTGGGTACAACCGGCTGCACACAATAGTGCTGCAACCGCAAAAATGCTGGTTACTCGTTTCATAATATCTGCCTCGCTCAAGGGCTATTAATTTTGCCCATTGAGACCAGTATACACGAGAATCTGCCTGAAATGTGGCAAAGACACCTGACGCTAAAGAGAGTGATTTTTTCGCATCACTCTGCTTACAGCGCCAATAACGATTAGCATTTGCCGGGGTTGAGTTCGCAGTACACGATGTTGCCTGCAGCCCCAACGACGGCACCTGTGGCAACACTTCCGCTTGTGACGACGGCTGCGCCAGCGCCGATTGCACCACCCGCAAGCGCTTGTTCACTGATCGTGTCGCCACACGCGCCAAGCGCCAAGGCTGTTGCGCCCGCGATAATCCATTTTTGTACTGCCATTGCCGTGATCCTTTTTCTGTACGGTCTATAACGACCTTCAAATCACAAACTATGTTGGACGCAACATGGTTCCAATGCACAGGGCGCCATTGGGCAGCATTTCGCCAACCGGCTGATTTAGAACGCAAAAAAATAGGCGACACGGTGCGAAACGCATCGTGCCGCCCATTAGGGGAAGGGGTACGGAAATGGTACACGACACGCACATGTGTTTGGGGATGGCGTGCCGATAGGATCACATTGCGCGTAGATTTTGCATCTGCCAAGCCGTTATTCTCGCAATGCGGGAAGTCGGCCAAGCTCCGCCGTTTTTGAGAATACGTGCGCAACATCATGCCGATCAGCCCTCGAACGCTTCGGGAAAGGCCGCTTGTGCTGCACTTTCGTCGATCACCAGCAAAGCTTCGTAGTCTTCCGGATCGAAGGGATCGGTGGCTGGCAGGACTTCGCGACCAAACAACCAAGACAGCCGCCCGGCATCCAGATTGCCCCGTTCAAAGGGGTGTGGTCCAAAATGTTCCCACAGTGCCTTCATGAATCCCGCGTCAGCGCGGCGGTCCGCCGGCTTGCGGTCACGTTTGCGTTCGCGGCGTGTGATTGCTGTCACCCCTTTGGGGTTTGCACGACGAATGATGAACTGGAAATCTGTGCCCGTCAGTCGGCCGGGAAAGCCGCGATGCTTCATCATAATGCCACCTCCGCATCAAAGAGGGTTGGCACGAATGTCAGGGTCAGGGCAGCCGCGAACGCCTGCCCTGTAGCAGTACGATTACTTGTACTTGCCTGTGTATGTCGGTTCCTGGCTGATCGGCTCTGGATCAACCACGACAAATTCTTCGGCCTGCTGCTCACGCGCACAGGCAGCAACAACGGCGATAAAACCGAAGGTTGCCAGCAATTTGATGCTCTTTGACATCTAAGTCTCCTGTCACTTTCAATAACTTGCAAAGACGCGAAATGCGCCCCCACTCCCTCTAACGAGGTCGGGCTCCGATTGGAATTCCCTTGGGGGATCATAGGCGAAAAGGTGCGAAAAAGATATCCACAGCCACCCAATCGGCGGAGTTGTGTCTTCAAAGCCTCAAAAACCTGCCCACATAAGAAGTGAGCCGCAATATGTTGTGTTTCCATCAGAAAGCCTCCCAGATGCAGGCATCATTTTGGACCCGATATGCCTCAAAAAATTGCGTGGCCTCTTGATCCTGCACACCAAATTCAGTTTCGCGGTCGCTCAGAGAAATCACAACAATGTGTGGGTCTATGGCATATTCGTTGGCGTAAGGCAGGGCTGCAGAGGCACACAAATGTGCCATATCTACGCTTGCTGTGTCGTAATCCACATCGCCCCCGTCCCGCGCAATGGCCGGGGCCACATAGCGCATCCGCAGCCATGTCTGACCTTCCACCTTATCAATCAACGCATCAAAAAGCGTCACAGATTGGCCAGAAGGCACGTCTTGCGCAAAAGCCACAGATCCTGCCAAACCCACCACCAAAGTTGCAATGCGCAGCATCATGGCGCTGTCTCGTCTTTGGTGGCGAAGTCGGCAGGTGCGATAATTTCGATCAGTTCCAGATCATCGGAATGACGCACTTCGCGGTGCTTGATGCCGGGGGGCTGCAACACACAAGACCCTTCGCGCAACACGTGTTCACCAGTGCCCTCGTATTCAAACACCACCCAGCCTTTGGTGACATAGACCATCTGGAAATCAAGGTCATGACTGTGCCATGTCGCAGGGCTTTCCATGCCCGGCACTGCGCGAATGACATGCGCACCAAAAGCGCCTTTGGTCGCACCGCTGATACCTAGATCACGATACTCAAAGAAAGGCCGCAACCCTTTGCCTTCAAACTTGCCATCGTCGGCGTGTGAGATTGAGAAGGCTTGGTTTTTCCAAAGCTGTGTCATTGCATTCCTCCGGCGCAACGCACCCAGCGGGCACGGTTTTTCGGGTTGTCCAACACGGCCTGCAAACGGTCCTGAACCGGTTCCGGCACAGCGCCAAACACCCGCCCACCGGCTGTCACCTGTACGCCACCCGTGCTTTGCGTCACCTCGACTACAGGGGAAAAGCCGCGCAGCTTTTGCAAGGCACGCCACACATCCTGGCGGATTTGCGTGGCCAGACGCAATGCATCCCCGCTTGCCAACGTGGTGCTGGCGGACAGATCAAAGCGCGGGGGCAGATGACGGGCAAGCGTCACCTGATCTTGCTTGCGCAGAATGTGCCAGTTGCGGGCCATCAGCTTACAACGGGATATTGTCGTGTTTCTTCCACGGCATCTGCTGCTTCTTGTTGCGCAGGGATGCAAAGGCGCGGCTGACCCGTTTGCGCGTTGAACGTGGCTGAATCACCTCGTCAATGAACCCACGTTCGGCAGCCACAAACGGGTTGGCAAAGCGGTCTTCGTAGTCCGCCACATGCTCTGCTGTTTTCTCGGCATCATCAAGGTCTGCGCGGTGGATGATTTCGGTGGCCCCTTTGGCCCCCATCACCGCAATCTCGGCCGTTGGCCAGGCATAGTTAAAGTCAGAGCGCAGGTGTTTGGACGACATCACCACATAGGCCCCGCCGTATGCTTTGCGTGTGATAACTGTGACTTTTGGCACGGTCGCCTCGCCGTAGGCAAACAGCAGTTTCGCACCATGTTTGATGACGCCGCGGTATTCTTGGGTGGTGCCCGGCAAGAAGCCCGGAACGTCGATCAGTGTCAGGATTGGGATTTCAAACGCATCACAAAAGCGCACAAACCGTGCAGCCTTACGCGAGCTGTCGATGTCCAGAACCCCTGCCAAAACCATGGGCTGGTTGGCCACAACGCCCACTGTACGCCCTTCAAGGCGGATAAAGCCGGTGATGATGTTCTTGGCGAACTCTTCCTGAATTTCGTAGAAATCGCCCTCGTCCGCCAGCTTCAGGATCAATTCCTTCATGTCGTAAGGCGTGTTGGGATTGTCTGGCACAAGCGTGTCCAGCGATGCCTCAACCCGACCCGGTTCATCAAAGAAAGGACGGACAGGGGGTTTTTCGCGGTTGTTCAGCGGCAGGAAGTCCACAAGGCGGCGCACTTCGGCCAATGCCTCCACGTCGTTTTCAAACGCCGCATCCGCAACAGAGGATTTCTTGGTGTGGGTCGATGCCCCGCCCAATTCCTCGGCGGTGACCACTTCGTTCGTGACGGTTTTCACCACGTCAGGGCCAGTGACAAACATGTAAGAGCTGTCTTTGACCATAAAGATGAAGTCGGTCATCGCGGGCGAATAGACGGCCCCACCGGCGCATGGCCCCATGATCACGGAAATCTGAGGCACCACACCGGACGCCATGATGTTGCGCTGAAACACTTCGCCGTAGCCCGCAAGCGAATCCACGCCTTCTTGGATACGCGCACCACCTGAGTCGTTGATGCCAATGACAGGCGCACCGTTTTGCATCGCCATGTCCATGATTTTACAGATTTTCATAGCATGTGTGGCCGAAACTGAGCCGCCCAAAACCGTGAAATCCTGGCTGAACACATAGACCATACGGCCATTGATCGTGCCCCAGCCTGTGACAACACCATCGCCCGCAGGCTTTTGTTTTTCCATACCAAAATCGGTGCAGCGATGAGTGACGAACATGTCAAACTCTTCGAAAGAGCCCTCATCCACCAAAAGATCAATCCGTTCACGGGCCGTTAACTTGCCTCGTCCATGTTGCGCATCGAGACGCTTTTGGCCTCCGCCCAGACGGGCTGCCTCGCGGCGATCATTTAACTCGGTCAGAATGTCTTTCATCGTCAGCCCCGTTCATGGAATTCGAATTCATTTGGGATGTTTTATCAAGGAGCTTGGGCAGATCACAGCCTCTTTCCGCAAATTTGCAAATACTATTCCGTCAATCTTTTGCAAATTGCAAAACTGCAAATAATGAACTGTTCCGTTCGGTTCATATAGACAACCCACAGCACGAGGCCTAGCTGTTAACCATGAACAAGCCGATCACGATCCGCTTTCTGGATCGCAGCACTCCGCCACATATTTTCACACTGATTTACCTGTCGGGTATGTCGGCGATGGTAATGAATATGTATTTGCCCAGTTTGCCCGGCATGACCGCATATTTCGACGCCGATTACAGTGTAGTGACACTTTCGGTGCCCTTGTTCTTGATCGTCAGCGCTGTTTTGCAGATTTTTATCGGCCCTGTCTCGGACAAATTTGGCCGCCGCCCTGTTTTGCTTGGGGGGCTGGTTGTTTTCCTGACCGCCAGCGTAGCCTGCATCTACGCCCCGACCGTCGGATGGTTTCTGTTTTTCAGGATGGTGCAGGCGTCGGTCGCGGTGTGTATGGTTCTCAGCCGTGCGATTGTGCGCGATTCATATGACCAAGACCAATCCGCTTCGATGATCGGCTACGTCACGATGGGCATGGCAGTGGTTCCGATGGTCAGCCCGGCCATCGGCGGTATTTTGAACGAGTTTTTTGGCTGGCAATCCAACTTTTGGGCCTTTTTCATCGTGGGTTTGGTTCTGTTCTGTCTTGTTTGGAACGACCTTGGCGAGACATCCAAACCCTCTGGTTTGACGCTGGCACAACAGTTCAAGGAATATCCCGAATTACTACGTTCCCCAAGGTTTTGGGGGTACTCCATGGCATCTGGTTTTAGCACGGGGGCGTTTTTTGCATATCTCGGCGGCGGACCCTTTGTTGGCTCCGATGTGTTTGGCCTGTCATCCGTGTGGGTTGGCATCTGTTTTGGGGCACCAGCCATCGGCTATTTCACTGGAAACTGGATTACGGGCCGCAATGCCCAGCGCTTGGGAGTGAACAAACTTATTTTGGCAGGTTGCCTTGTTCTCGTGTTTGGCATGGCCTTGATGTTGTTGTTGTTTCTGACGGGCCTGGGCAATGCGTTCACATTCTTCGGCTTGATGACATTTGTGGGCTTGGGCAACGGCATGGTGATCCCGAACGCGACAGCGGGCATGCTGTCGGTGCGGCCACATCTGGCTGGAACAGCATCCGGTTTGGGTGGCGCAATCATGATCGGCGGGGGCGCTGGCCTGTCTATGTTGGCGCTGTTTTTGCTAACGCCTGAAACAGGGGCTTATCCTTTAATCTTGATCATGTTGATCACCTCATGCGCTGCATTAACCTCTATTCTGCTGGTCTATAAGCGCGAAGCACGGCTGCGGCTGTAGCGCCTGAAACCTGCGACTTGCACGGGATGCTTTGCAAAGTTACGCTGAGCCATTGCAAACCTGCAAAGACCTGGCGGGGAAGGTAGCTTATGGCGACGCAAAAACTATATGCAGGCGCAAAACTGCGCGAGGTGCGCACCCGCGTTCAGCTGACGCAAAAAGACTTTGCTGCGAAGCTGGGTGTGTCGCTGCCCTATCTCAATCAGATGGAAAACAACAACCGGCCCGTCAGCACAGCGGTCGTCCTGTCCCTTGCTGGTGAGTTCGGTATTGATGTCACGGAACTTTCCACCGGAGATGGTGAACGTCTGGTCAGCGACATGCGCGAAGCTTTGGCTGATCCGGTTTTTGCCGGTGACATGCCACCGATCGCGGATCTTAGGTTGGCGGCATCAAATGCACCGACGCTTGCACGCGCCTTTATCGAATTGCACAACAGCTATCGCCAGACCCATGAAAGGCTGGCCTCTCTGGACGAGGCGTTGGGACGTGAGGATGCGCGTGCACGTCCAAGCCCTTGGGAGGAGGTCCGCGACTTTTTTCACTATTGTGACAACTACATTGATCCTGTGGATCGCGCCGCGGAACACTTTGCCACGGATCAGGGCCGCTCTGGAAACATCCGGGTCGCCGCCGTCTCAACCCTTGGCGCAGAAGGGATCACAGTTGCGTTTGAGGACACCGACAGGCTGCGGTCTTACGTCCCATCAACCAAAAAATTGACCATTTCCTTGCGTGCAGCACCCGAAACGCAAACCTTCCAATTGCTTCTTCAAGTCGCCTTGATCAAACAAAACGCACTATTGGAAGCGACACTAGATCTGGCCCGGTTTCAAACGCAAGAAGCCCGCGCTATCGCAAAAATCGGCTTGGCAAACTATTTTGCAGGCGCCGCATTGATGCCCTACGCCACCTTTTTGCAATCCGCTCAAGACAGCCGGCATGATGTGGAGTGGTTGGCGGGGCGATTTGGTGCCTCAATCGAACAGGTCGCGCACCGGTTGGCCACCATGCAACGACCCGGCGCAAAAGGTATTCCATTTTTCTTTGTGCGCGTCGATCAAGCAGGCACAATCACCAAAAGGCATTCCGCCACGCGTCTGCAATTCGCCCGGTTTGGCGGCGCCTGCCCGCTTTGGAACGTACACCGCGCGTTCGAGCAACCAGGCCAATTTCTGCGACAGTTGGCCGAAACGCCGGACGGGGTCGGCTATATCAACTTGGCTCGCGATGTGTCGAAACCGGCAGGCCGTTATGGTGCACCCGTGCGCCGGTTCGCGATCGCTTTGGGTTGTGAAGTCGCGCATGCCGGGGCCTTGGTCTATGCGGATGGTTTGGATCTTGGCCGGACCGATGCGTTTGAACCTATCGGCATTTCGTGTCGGATTTGCGAACGCAAGACATGTCACCAACGCTCTGTGCCGCCGCTTGAACGCAAATTGACCATTGATACCGACTTGCGTGACGTGCTGCCCTACACTGTGGATTAGCGCGCAATTTCAGCGTTTTGCGGCCCGCCACCCGGATGCAACCGCATCTTGAACGGAACAAAACCACCGTTCGCCCTTTTGGATGTTAATGCCTGTGCGCTCATAAAATGCCTGACCAGGCCGATGAAAGATGCGTTTTCCATCCGCCGAAACATTGCCTTTGATCACGCAGTCCCGATCCGGTGGAATGCGTCCCTTGATGCGGCTTTTGCGAAACTGTGACGGGCTTTGCACACGGCTGGCGTGCAGGCCACGATCGTTGATCGCAGCGCCCTTTTCGTCCAGAACATAGGTCGTGGAATATTTGGCGTAGGCAAACGCCAATCCATCGGATACCAGCGCACGACCAATATCTTCGCCGGCGACGTCACATGAGGCAACAACACGGTTGTACCTGTCGACAGTCACTTGGGTACACGTCGCGATCTGCCCTTGTATCCGCTGGCGCACCTGATCGTTGACCCATGCCCCACACTGCCAGGACGTTCCCTGTTCGGTGACACAATGCTGGTCTTTTTCAGGGGCATCAACGCCATGCAAGCGCACCCGCGTGTCCCCAACGTCAAAGGTGTCACCGTCAATGACAACAACGCGACCGGTAAATTGGCCAGACGTTTCCGCCGCGGCAAGAATAGGTAACAAACATAAAACGATGGCGGTGCAAAACGTGTTCATGCCCCCTCAAATGAGGGTAAAGCATGAACATATCAAGCAAAACCAGTAACGAAGGTAAACAAAACATGAAGGAAAGCGCGAACGCTTTACCTTTGCTCTGTTTCCCAATCCGGGTGAATCCACGGCTGATCATTGGCGCGTGGCAAGGGGTCGCGGCCCAGCACATGATCAGACATCTTTTCCCCAACCATGATCGACGGCCCATTCAGATTGCCATTTGTGATGCGTGGAAAAATGCTGCTGTCTGCCACACGCAGCCCGTCGACGCCAATCACCTGTCCCTGTGCATCCACCACAGCCATCGGGTCATCCCGCCGCCCCATTTTGCAGGTTCCGCAGGGATGGTAGGCGCTTTCCACATGCTCGGCGATAAATGCGTCCAGCTCATCGTCTGATTGCACCGCGTCCCCGGGTTGGATTTCGTGCTTCACATAGGGCTTGAACGCATTTTGCGCGAAGATCTCGCGGGTCAGGCGAATACAGCGGCGGAAATCCTCCCAATCCGAAGGGTCCGACATGTAATTGAACAAAATCTTCGGGTCGTCTTGCGGATTTTTCGAGCGCAGCGTGACGGACCCACGCGACACCGATCGCATCGGGCCTGTGTGCGCTTGAAACCCGTGGCCTTCAGCCGCCACCTTGCCGTCATATCGCACAGCGATCGGCAAGAAATGGTATTGAATATCGGGATAATCCACACCGGGTTTTGACCGGATGAACGCCGCACTTTCAAATTGGTTGGACGCGCCCATACCTGTCTTTGTGAATAACCATTGCGCCCCGATCATCGCCTTGGAAAACAGGTTCCAGTGTTTGTACAGCGTGATGGGTTGGCTGGCCGCCATTTGCAAATACAGCTCCAGATGATCTTGCAAATTCTGCCCGACGCCGGGACGGTCTGCGACCACTTCAATGCCGTGTTCAGCCAGATGGGCCGCGGGTCCGATCCCCGACAGCATCAGAATTTTCGGAGAGTTGATTGAGGACGCCGCAAGGATTACTTCCTGCCGCGCTTTTACAACCTGCCCACCCGCCAGAGCCACACCAGTGGCTTGACCGTCTTCGATCACGACCTTCTCGACCAAACCGTTGATCAGTTTGCAGTTTTCGCGTTTTAAGGCCGGCCGCAAATAGGCGTTGGCCGCAGACCAGCGTCGCCCCTTGTGCACCGTTTGCTCCATTGGGCCAAAGCCTTCCTGCTTTTGCCCGTTGTAGTCATCAGTGGCCTCATAGCCTGCCTGCTTGCCAGCCTCGACAAAGGCTTTGAACAAAGGATTTTCACGCGGGCCACGTGTCACGTGCAAAGGCCCATCTGTGCCGCGCCATTCGGGATCACCGCCGTGCCCGCCATCGTCCCATGTCTCCATGCGTTTGTAATAGGGCAACACATCCGCATAGGCCCAACCATCCGCGCCGCTTTCAGCCCAATGGTCGAAGTCTTTCGCATGGCCGCGCACATAAACCATGCCGTTGATCGAAGACGATCCACCAATGACCTTGCCGCGCGGGCATGCCAACTTGCGCCCCCCCAGATGCGGTTCGGGTTCCGATGTGTAGCCCCAATCGTACCGTTTCATGTTCATCGGGTAAGACAGTGCAGCAGGCATCTGGATGAACGGCCCTGCGTCCGTGCCCCCATGTTCGATCACCAACACGTCTTTTCCCGCCTCGGCCAGACGGTAAGCCATAGCGCATCCCGCACTGCCGGCCCCGACAATCACATAATCCGCTTCCATCAAAACGGCGCCTCGACATCACCCATACGCACGTAAACGGATTTGAGTTGCGAATAGTGTTCAATCGCCGCCTTGGAGTTTTCACGTCCGACGCCCGAGTTTTTCGATCCGCCAAAGGGGGCTTCAACGGGTGCATCGTTGTAGGAATTGATGAAACATGTCCCGGCTTCAAACCCGGCTGCGACACGGTGTGCCCGTGTCAGATCGTTGGTAAACACACCTGCCGCCAACCCGAATTCTGTGTCATTGGCGCGTTTCATCACATCCGCTTCATCTTCAAAATCGAGAACTGCCATCACGGGGCCAAAGATCTCTTCACGTGCAATGGTCATATCGTCTTTGACGTCCGCAAAAACTGTGGGTTCCAGATAGAACCCGTCGCGGTCCAAACGCTTGCCGCCGTAAACCAGACGCGCCCCTTCAGCCTGACCTTTTTCGATGTAGCCCAGCACGATATCCATCTGCCGCTCTGATACCATTGGCCCGAAGTTGGTGTCGGGGTCTTGCGGGTCGCCGATCACCGCTGTGGCCAGACGCTCGGAGAGGCGCTTCAGAAACGCTTCTTTGATGTCTTTGTGCACAAACACGCGTGTGCCGTTGGAACAGACCTGTCCAGAGGAATAAAAGTTCCCCAAGATCGCACCGCCGACGGCATTTTCGATGTCCGCGTCCTCAAACACGATCATCGGGGATTTGCCGCCAAGTTCCATGGTGACGTGTTTGATGCCTGCAGCCGCTGCCGCATAGACTTTGCGGCCCGTTGGTACGGAGCCTGTCAAAGACACCTTGTCGACACGGTCATCGGTGACCAAAGCCGCGCCCACATCACCCAAACCCTGAATGACGTTGTAAATGCCTTTCGGCAGGCCAGCGTCAATCAAAATCTCGGCCACTTTCAACGCGCACAGCGGCGTGGTTTCTGACGGTTTGAACACCATCGAATTGCCACAAGCCAATGCAGGTGCGCCCTTCCAACAGGCGATTTGTGTGGGATAGTTCCACGCGCCTATCCCGACACAGACACCCAGCGCCTCGCGGCGGGTATAAACCCAATCGTCGCCCAATTGGATGTGTTCGCCCGTCAGGGTCGCGGCCATGCCACCGAAATATTCAAGCGCATCCGCCCCCGAGGTCGCATCAACGGCGATCGTTTCCTGATAGGGTTTGCCTGTGTCGTAGGTTTCCAGAACCGACAGTTCGTGATTGCGGTCACGGATCATGTCGGCTGCACGGCGCAAAATGCGGCCCCGTTCTGTGCCAGACATCGCAGCCCAAGCGGGCCAAGCCGCACGTGCAGCATCCAAAGCCTGTTCCACAATCGCAGGCGTTGCGGAATGGACCTGCGCGATCTTTTCGCCTGTTGCGGCATAGATCACCTCGATGGGTGTGCCGGCAGTGTCTTCGACATATTCACCGTTGATAAAATGGCTGGCTTTGGGTTGGGTCTGCATGAAATCTCTCGTTTTGTTGCGTCCCGCCCAATGCACAGATCATGCGTTGGACGGGGGATTGATTTTTTAAGGCGCTTATTCAGCTGGTGTTTGCGCGTTGCCCGTCAAACCCGAAAGCCTGTCGCGTTTCACAAAGAACATATACGCAAGTGCCAACAGGTAGATCACGATGACCACAGAGCCGACCCACTGGATTTGCAACCACTGGCTTTGGAACAGCAGCGTCAGAACAAACAAGCCGATGGCGTTGGCCAACACATAAGACACGGTACCGAAACGCTCGGTCGTCAGGTTCAGGTTGTCTGTGTACAAGCGAATGAGACTGTCGAACGAATTGATGACAAACACGATGCCTACGATGGTCATGGCCCAGTTCGGGAAGCCTGCTGTGCCGATACCGTTCAGGTGGTAATAGTACAAAACGGTGAACCACAGCGCCAAGGGAATGGATGGGAACACTAGCAAGGACGCCAGCAATTGCCATGTTTTCAACCCACCGACAAAGCGGCTGACAAACTGACCAATCATGATGGACCATGCAAACCACCAGAACAGGTAGAATTCGTGATAATCCGTCAGCGGAATGATGAACTTGTGGATGTTGGTGAAATAACCGCCGATATTGCTGCCGGTCGATGCCAGATCGCCCACGCTCATGCCTGCGTTCAGGAACATGTAAAGGATCAGCAACAAGAACAGGATCGTCGAGCTGACGGATAGAACCCGCACAAACTTGAGGTCTGTGGACGAAAACGCCGCCACCAGGATCACAAGGAAGCAGATCAGGTAGAATACCGGCAAAATCGTTTCGCCGTCACCGACTTCTGCGATGTAATAGGGCATGTAGATCAGGAACAACGCGCCTGTGAAGGCACAGGTTGTGATGATCACGATATTGTTCAGAAGCTTCACAAACGGGATGTCAAAGAACTTCACGCGCGGTTCGATTGCGCAAAAGTAAAAGGTCGTCAAAAAGTAGAACGCCCAGATCAAAAAGCCCCAGAACCCGAATTCAAGCGCAAGCGGGTTGGTGAAGGCATAGGCCGGTTCTGTCGCTGTATCGGCGTATAACGGATAATCAAAGGCGAGCGGAAACATGATAAGTCCCACATCCAAACCCGACGTAAACAGGATCGCGATAAAGGTGAACAGCGGCACAGGCGTCACGCCCGTCAGCGGCAAATTCCACCATTTGATCACGCAAATGGCCACCAGCACAAATGCCAGAATGACCCCGAAAGATATGATCGACGTTAACATTTTCGTTCCTCGTTGGTTGTTGGCTTGAATGCTTCTTTAAGGTTCAACCACCCTGCATCCTTCGAAGTGGTCGTTACATTTATGTCATTCGCCACGCGGATATCGCGCGTCTTCCTCAACTGTGTTGAGGTCCATATGGTTGCGCATGTACCGCTCCGAGGCTTTTTGCAAAGGTTGGAAATCCCACGGGAAATATCCGCCTTCACGAAGGGCCTCGTAAACCACCCAGCGTTTTGCTTGACTGGCGCGCACTTCTGCGTCGAACTTGTCCAGATCCCAACGCGCTTCGGATTTGGCACGTAGCTGGTCCAGCGTCCCTTTATGCGCAGGCACCTGCGCCAGATTGGTCAATTCATGTGGGTCGGCGTCCAGGTCAAACAACTGGTCTGCATCCAAAGCACAACGGTTGTATTTCCACTTGCCGTACCGCAGCGACACCATCGGCGCATAAGACGCCTCGGCTGTGTATTCCATCGCGACAGGTTCCGTGCGTTCAACGCCCTGCCCCATTGGCACAACGGACTGGCCTGCGGTCCATGGCATCACCTCGGACATGTCCACCCCCGCCAGATCACACAGCGTCGGACAAACATCGATGTTCGACACAGGCGTTGTATGCAATCCCGGTTCCATTTGCGGGGCACTGATCATCATCGGAACCCGCGCAGAGCCTTCAAAGAAGGACATTTTGAACCAAAGGCCCCGTTCGCCCAACATATCCCCGTGATCCGATACAAACAGAATGATCGCTTCTTGGCGGGTGCCGTCCAAGGCTTCCATCACCTCACCGATCTTGTCGTCCAGATAAGAAATGTTGGCAAAATAGGCGCGACGGGACCGTTTGATGTCGTCTTCTGTGATGTCAAAGCTGCGCCAGTCGTTGGCGTCAAAAATGCGCTTCGAATGGGTATCGTGATCGTCATAATCCATTGCAGGCACGGTCGGCAGCAGATGTTCGCAATCCTCGTAAAGATCCCAATATTTCTTTCGCGCCACATAGGGGTCATGCGGATGCGTGAAGCTGACGGTCAGGCACCACGGGCGGTCATCTTTGCCGCGTGCCAGATCATAAACCTTGCGGGTCGCATGATAGGCGACTTCATCGTCGTATTCCATCTGGTTGCTGATCTCGGCCACGCCCGCGCCGGTGACAGACCCCATATTGTGATACCACCAGTCGATGCGTTCCCCCGGTTTACGGTAGTCCGGCGTCCAGCCAAAATCGGGCGGATATACATCAGTTGTCAGGCGTTCTTCAAAACCGTGCAGCTGGTCGGGGCCTACGAAATGCATCTTGCCCGAAAGGCAGGTTTGATAGCCCGCGCGACGCAAATGGTGGGCATAGGTGGGCAACGAGGATGGAAACTCCGCCGCATTATCATAGACACCTGTCGCGGAAGGCAATTGGCCCGACATGAACGCCGCCCGCCCCGGGGCGCAGAGCGGCGACGCCGTATAGGCGTTGGCAAACCGCGTGGACCGTGCGGCCAGCTTCTTCAAATTGGGTGCATGCAACCAATCCGCTGGACCATCGGGAAACAGCGTGCCGTTCAACTGGTCCACCATAAATATCAGGATATTAGGTTTGGTCATTTTTGGGGCCCACAATCGTTTTAAGGGTATTCAGCGCCGTTTCATGCGCGTGGTTTGCATCAGACGTGCGTGCCAAAGCTGCACGTAAATACAGGCCATCAATCAAAGACGCCATTGTTGTTGCCGCGACATCGGGGGTGTCCGTCAGGGGCCGCAAAGCGTGCGTCAAATTCGAGTGCAAGCGCAGTTGGTATAGCCGCAACAAACGTGCTGTGCCGTCGTTTGTCTGCGCACGCGCATAAAGCGTCATCCAAGCACTGATCGTGGCGGGGGCAAAACAGGACGGCGCAAAACAGGCCCCCACGATGGCTTCGGCACGGGCGTAGGGCGTGCGGGCTTCGCGCAGCCGCACAAGGACTTCTTGCCCGAACTCGCGCAAAATGTGGCGCATGGCCGCCAGAAAAATCTGATCTTTGCCACCAAAATAGTGATGAGCCAACGCACTGGACATGCCTGCGCGTTTGGCGATTTGGCCGACGGTCACACCCAGATGGCCAGCTGCGCCGATTTCCTCAATGGTCGCTGTGACCAAGGCGGACCGTCGAATAGGTTCCATTCCAACCTTTGGCATGCATCCCCCAACACATAAATGAAGCAGTTTTCAATTGGCGCTAACCCTAGAAGGATTTTAATTAACCCGTCAATCAATAAAAACAGCTAGACCTTCGTGGCGGGTGTTGTGGGGGTGATGGGGCCACGTTTCAAAACGGCTTCGCGCCATGTGATGAACGTGACTGAAGCCAAAATCAGAACGCCTCCGAGAATGACATATGTGTCGACGGCTTCATCGAAAACGATCAGGCCAAGTAAAGTAGCCCAGACAAGTTGCAAGAAGGTGATAGGTTGCGTCACAGTCACAGGGGCCGCTGCAAAAGCAAGGGTCATGGTATAGTGCCCCGCTTGGGCAAACAGAGCCACAGCAAACAAAATGCCAATATCGGACCACGTCGGCGTCACCCAATGATAGGCTGCAAATGGCGCCAAAGCCACGGTGACAAACAACGACAGCATGGCAACAACCACCGTCGGCTTGGCCTCATCGGCCATGATCTTCGCCAAAAGATACGACCCCGCGAAAACAACGGCCGCAACCAGCATCGCCAGATGACCGGGCAAAACTTCCCTGAATCCGGGCCGCAATATGATGGCCGCCCCCACCAACGCGATAATCACAGCCATAATGCGCCGCATCGCCAGACGTTCGCCTAGAAAAATAGCGGCCCCGATCGACACGTAGACCGGTGCCAGATAGTTCATCGCGGTCACTTCAGCGATAGGAATGCGCGTCATGGCAAAAAACCAAAGCATCACACCAAATGCATGCAAAAAGCCACGCAGTCCGAACAGCTTCCATTGCCGCGGCGTCACGGTTGCACTGCGCAATTCGCGGATCATCGGCAGCAAGAAAACCAGACCCAACAAATACCGCAAGAATGCGGATTGCGCAGGCGGCATCGTGGGGCCCATCCACTTGACCAATGCCGTGACCGCAACAAAAGAAAGCCCTGTCACCAGCATCCAAAAGATACCGGCCATCGGGCGCGAGGAAGACGTTTGAACCATACCGCGTATCAACACCCAAACACCAAGCGGTCACAAGGGCTATCGGCCTGACTGCGCCAACAAACGTACGCCTCGAGTCAAAACCATGTGCCCAAACGTGCCAGACTTAGGCCGTTTTCAGTCTTAATCCGGCCTTTAATTCAGTTGAAAACTACGCGGATTCGACGATTGGAAAAATAGTGAAAGATGACGCCTTTACAAAGGCATGTACCATACTTAGATGCTGGCGACTTGGCACAAAAGTTTCATCCACATCACAGTGATCTGAACATTGATGATTGGCGTATCTCTTTGCAATTACCATATGACTAAGAAGGCACATAGAAAGATCGAAAAGATGTTGGAAAACGCACATAATCTGGACCTAAGCGTGAGGGATCTCAAACTGATCCAGGACGCGCTTTATACGCAGGAAAAAATCCTTAGCGTGCAAAGTCGCGCGGGGGGCAACGCGGCCAAGCTGCGCCTGAACGAAGTCAAAGAGCTGATGCGCCGGGTCGATGTGAAAGCACCCCAGCGCGAAAGCGAAAACCGCAAAAGCTGGATTGGACTGACGCGGGCCTTGTTCGGCTAACTGCGTCAGCCGTTCGCGGCACATAGATACAAAAAAGCCCCTCCAATTGAATGGAAGGGCAAGATTTTTTGACAACCGAATTGTTCGGTTATGGACGCCGCATCATAGCTGCGACATCACCTCGTCAGACGCTTCAAAATTGGTTGTGACGCGTTGGACATCATCATCATCTTCCAGCGCATCGACCAGTCGCATCAACTTTTCCATCGCTTCAAGGTCCATTTCAGTTGTCGTCGTAGGACGCCATACCAATTTGGTCGATGAAGATTCGCCCAATTCCGCCTCCAACGCCGTGGACACATCATTCAGATCGGTGTCGGCGCACCAAACGATATGACCGTCGTCTGAGCTTTCGACATCTTCTGCGCCCGCCTCGATGGCAGCCATCATCACAGTATCCGCATCGCCAACATCCACGCCGTAGCTGACTTCGCCTTTGCGGTCGAACATAAACCCAACGCTGCCTGTCTCGCCCAGATTTCCGCCGTTTTTGGAAAATGTGGATCGCACAGTGGATGCGGTGCGGTTGCGGTTATCCGTCATGGTTTCCACGATGACAGCCACGCCATTGGGGCCGTACCCTTCATAGCGGATTTCTTCGTAGTCATCCCCCTCACCCGCTTGGGATTTCTTGATCGCGCGATCAATCACGTCTTTGGGCACAGAATTGGATTTGGCTTCTTTTACAGCCAATCGCAAACGCGGGTTCTTGTCGGGGTCGGGATCCCCCATCTTGGCGGCCACCGTGATTTCTTTGGCCAGCTTGGAAAACAATTTAGAGCGCAGTTTGTCCTGACGCCCTTTTCGGTGCTGAATATTCGCCCATTTTGAGTGGCCTGCCATAGCATCCTCCAAGAATTCATCTGCTGCATGTTGGCCGTTGCTATAAGGCAGGCAAGGTTGCAGGTGCAAGCCCACGTGCGCATTCTGCACCATAGGATACGGTTCCACGGCTAGAAAGATCGCGGTCAAAGCCTTCAAACCACATTGCAAATCGCGCTGGCCCCCGCGTGCACAAGACCATACTGTACAGCTATGACACCTGATCAAATCATCCTGTTTTCGCTTTTCGGCGCCGTCTTTGGCCTTCTGTTGTGGGGGCGTTTTCGCTACGATATTGTGGCCTTTTCGGCCCTGATGGTCGGCGTGGTGCTGGGGGTTGTGCCGCAAAAAGACGCCTTTTCAGGCTTTGGCCATCCAGCCACGCTGGTGGTGGCGTTGGTGCTGGTCGTATCAGCGGGCCTCGTGCGGTCGGGTGCTGTGTTTTTAATCACCCGCACGCTGGTCGACGCAAGCCGGTCGCTTGGGGCACACATCACTTTGATGGGCGCAATTGGTGGCGTGCTTTCCGCCTTTATGAACAATGTCGCTGCCTTGGCATTGTTGATGCCAGTCGATATTCAAACCGCACGCAAAGCAGGACGCAGTGCAGGCTTGTCGCTGATGCCGCTTAGCTTTGCCACCATCCTGGGCGGCATGGTCACTTTGATCGGCACCCCGCCCAATATCATCATCGCTGCCATCCGCGAAGAAAGCCTTGGCGCACCGTTCAAGATGTTTGACTTCGCGCCTGTCGGTGGTGTTGCGGCCATTGCAGGGCTTTTGTTTGTGGCACTGATTGGCTGGCGTTTGATCCCCGCGCGTGAAGACGATGGCGGCGGACCAGACGATCTAAGCCAATACATCGCAGAGCTGACCGTGCCTGCGGGCAACAAACACATCGGCAAACGCGTTGCAGAACTGGATGAAGACGCCGAAAAGACCGACGTTGCCATCATTGGTTTGATCCGTGATGGCAAGCGCCGCTACGGTCAGGCCCGCAATACAAAAATTCAAGAAGGCGACGCCTTCGTATTGGAAGCCACACCAGACGCATTAGACGAATTTCGCACTGCGCTGGATTTGGCATTGGCAGACGAAACACGCACGGAACGCTTAAATGCGGCCGGAGAAGGTGTTGAGATCATTGAAGTCGTGGTGATGGAAAACAGCCGCTTGGTGGACCGAACGGCGCAAGCGGTCGGGCTGTCTTGGCGTCAAAGCTCTGTGTTGATGGGCATTTCACGCGAAGGCAAACGTATATCCAAAGAAATCCGCAAGACTGAAATGCGGCCCGGAGACATTTTGCTTCTGCTGGTGCCACGCGACCGTGGACCGGATGTCACCGAATGGTTGGGGTGCTTGCCCTTGGCAGATCGCGGGTTGGCTGTGACCGAAAACAGCAAAGTCTGGCTGGCGATCGCCATGTTCGGCGGGGCCGTGATCGCCGCAAGCTTGGGGCTTATCTATCTGCCTGTCGCATTGGGCATGGTTGTGGTGGCTTACGTTTTGACGCGCATCGTGCCCTTGTCGGAACTTTACACGCATATCGAATGGCCCGTGGTTGTGCTTTTGGGGTCTATGATCCCGCTTGGGGCCGCGTTGGAAACATCAGGCGGCACCGAGTTGATTGCCGGTGCTTTGATCGGATGGACCCAAGGGCTGCCTGCGTGGATGGTGCTGACCGTCTTGATGATTGTTACCATGACGTTGTCCGACGTGCTGAACAACACCGCGACAACCATTGTGGCCGCCCCTGTGGGCATTCAAATGGCCCAAACTCTGGGTGTTTCGCCGGACCCGTTTTTGATGGCTGTGGCTGTGGCTGCATCATCGGCGTTCCTGACGCCCATCGGCCATAAGAACAACACGCTAATTCTGGGGCCGGGTGGCTACAGTTTCGGAGACTACTGGCGCATGGGGCTTCCGTTGGAAATCATAGTGGTGGCGGTCTCTATTCCCGCAATTCTGGTGTTCTGGCCACTCTGACGGAACGTTTTTCTTGCCAACCTGCAAGCACATTAGAATGTGTAGAAAAAACCTGAAGGGCCTTCGATGGACATTCTTATCAACGTGGTTTTGCCACTGTCGCTTGCAATCATTATGCTATCCTTGGGGATCGGCCTGACGTTTGGCGATTTCGCACGTGTTCTGACACGATTGCGGGCCTTCGGGGTCGGCGCCGTTGCACAAATCATCGCCCTTCCCGTTGTGGCCTATCTGGTGGTGATCGCATTCAAGCTGCCTGGTGAGCTGGCGGTCGGGTTTATGTTGCTGTCTTTTTGCCCGGGCGGTGTGACCAGCAACATGATTACCAAACTGGCCAAAGGTGACGTGGCACTGTCAGTCTCTCTTACGGCGGTCATTAGCCTGCTGGGGCTGCTGACTGTACCCTTTCTTGCAGCATGGTCCGTTGTGCACTTCATGGGCGAGAACGCACCACAAATTGACATCGCCACACTGGCAATCGCGGTCTTTTTGATCACCACTTTGCCCGTATTGATCGGTGTGACAGTCAGGCACTTTGCAACAGGGTTTGCGCAGCGTATCGAGCCGGCCTTGTCGGTGCTGGCCACGGTTTTGTTTGTTGTTATCGTTTTGGCCGCGATTGCTGGCAATTGGGCGCTGTTGATCGACAATCTAAGCACCCTTGGTCCGGCACTGATTGTGATGAACATCGGCCTGATGCTGCTTGGGCTTGGCTTGGCACGCGCATCCGGTCTGACATGGCACGAGATGAAAACCGTTTCGATCGAAACGGGTGTACAGAACGCGACACTGGGTATTGCCTTGGCTGCGATCATTTCCGGGCAATCAGAGGGCTTTTCAACAATGGCCCTACCATCAGCCGTCTATGGTATATTGATGTACTTTGTCGCGGCCCCCTTTGTGGCCTGGTACCGCAAAAGATAAGGATTTCCATTATGGATCAAGCAGATGCAATCGTTGTAGGCGCGGGCCTATCAGGGTTGGCCGCAGCCGCAGAACTGGGCGACCGCGGGAAATCAGTAATCGTTCTTGACCAAGAACCTCGCCATTTTTTGGGCGGCCAAGCCTTCTGGTCCTTGGGTGGCTTGTTTATGATCGACACGCCCGAGCAACGCCGCATGGGTATCAAAGACAGCCCTGAACTTGCCTATAACGACTGGATGGGATCGGCCCAATTTGACCGCCCTGAAGATGCGATGCCACGTAAATGGGCTGAAGCCTATTTGGAATTTGCAGCAGGCGACATGCGCCAATGGCTTTACGATATGGGCAACCGATGGTTTCCAATTGTGGGCTGGGCCGAACGCGGCGGGTCCTATGCCGACAACCACGGCAATTCGGTGCCCCGTTTTCACATCACTTGGGGTACCGGTGAAGGCATTATTGAACACTTTGTCAGACGCTGTCTGGAACACGAAAAAGCTGGCCGTATCATATTCAAGTTCCGCCATCAGGTAGACAGAATCGACATGGAAAACGGCGCGGCCAAAGGCGTTAGCGGCACTGTGTTGGCCGAGGATTCTGTCCAACGCGGCGCATCCACAAATCGCGATCCTGTAGGCGATTTTTCCCTTCAATCCCCATCTGTTATCGTGACATCCGGAGGCATTGGTGGAAACTTCGAGATGGTGCGCAAAGTCTGGCCAACCGAACGTTTGGGGCCCGCGCCGAAACAGATGATCGCCGGGGTGCCTGCGCATGTGGACGGGCGTATGATCGGGATCTCTGAGGCCGCTGGTGGGGACGTGATCAACGGCGACCGCATGTGGCATTACACGGAAGGCGTTAAAAACTGGGACCCCATCTGGCCATCACATGGCATTCGCATCCTGCCAGGCCCGTCTTCTATGTGGTTTGACGCCACTGGCAATCGATTTGCGCCGCCAAACTTGCCCGGCTTCGACAGCATGACATCGCTTAAGGAAATACTATCGACGGGTCACGACTACAGCTGGTTCATCTTGACCCAAAAAATCATCGAAAAGGAATTCGCCTTGTCGGGGTCGGAACAAAACCCCGATCTGACTTCCAAAAGCTGGCTGGAAGTGATCAAGGCCCGCCTTTTGTCTGGAAAAGGGGCGCCAAAACCCGTCGAGGCGTTCAAAGACAAAGGCGAAGATTTCGTTGTTGCACAAACACTTGAGGACCTTGCCCGTGGTATGAACCAAGTCGCGGGTGGTGATTTGATAGATGCCGACCATTTGCGCCGCCAGATCAGCGCCCGCGATTTGCAGGTCGACAATCCTTTCACAAAAGACGCGCAGTTGATGGCCATTCATGCTGCACGGAATTATCGCGGCGACAAGTTGGTGCGTGTCGCAAAACCGCACAAGATTCTCGACCCAAGCAACGGACCATTGATCGCTGTGAAGCTCAACATTTTGACCCGCAAAACGCTTGGTGGTCTGCACACCGATCTGGAAAGCCGCATGATCGGTGCTGACGGGGAAATCATACCCGGTCTATTCGCAGCAGGCGAAGTTGCGGGGTTTGGCGGCGGCGGATACCACGGGTACAACGCACTCGAGGGAACGTTTTTAGGGGGCTGCATCTTTTCAGGACGCGCTGCAGGACGGTCGAAATCTATTGCCTAAGCGCTTGGAACGACCGTGAAGGAAAAGGTTCGAATCTTGTAATCTGCGGCGTTCCCCGTGGACCCCGATCTAGGAAGGTTTGTGGCTGTTAACGAAATTCTGATCACCTTAACCATTTGTTTACGCATTGCGTAAGGTGAGGCGAGCACGCCTTTGATCTTTCAATCTAAATCGTCTTATCCACAGCTTCATCCATCAACGTCCCCGCAGGTGTTCTTACAACGTCACATGGCGTGTGTGACCCAAGTGCCAAATTGTGCGGATCAGAGAAGAGTTTTACTGAGAATAGAGTGGCCAGATAAACGGAATGACCGCAGAAGCCAAAAGACCGATGCTCAGATTCAACGGGATTCCGACTTTCATGAAGTCCGAAAACGTATAGCCGCCCGGACCATAAACAAGCATGTTGGTCTGATACCCGATAGGTGTCGCAAAGCTGGCAGAGGCCGCAACCATCACCGCCACAACAAGGGGTCGGGGGTCGATCCCCATGGCCCCGGCCAATCCGATTGCTATGGGCGTGACCACAACTGCCACCGCATTGTTGCTGACCATTTCGGTTAACACGGAGGTCAAAAGGTAAATGGCCCAAACGATCAAAAAGGGTGGCAGAACACTTAAACCCGGGGCAATAAACCCGACAATCAAAGCAACGGCACCCGATGCTTCCAATGCAGCGCCAATTGCCAACATCGAGAAAATCAGCGCCAGAAGGCGCCCGTCAACAAACCCGAATGCCTCGTCTGCATCGATACATCTGGTAATCAAAACAAGGGCAACAGCCAGCACCGAAAGCAGAAAAATCGGGGCTATTCCAAGCGCTGCCAGCAAAACGATCCCCGTCAAAGCGACAATAACGACGGGTGCGTGGCTGCGCCGAAACGCACGGGCGGATGGCTTGGAAACATCCACCATATCCATTTCAGAACTGAGGCGCTGAATATCGGAAGGGGCCCCTTCGAGCAAAAGTGTATCGCCAATTTTCACAATCAAATCATCAAGTTGGCGTCCAATATTTTGATTTCGACGATGTACTGCCAAAGGATAGACCCCGAACCGCCGACGCAAACGCAAGGCCCCCAATGATCGTCCGACCATTTTGCATCCTGGCGTGATCAGCACCTCTACGGTGGTGGTTTCAACTGCCGAAACCTGATCCACACGTTTAAGTTCCTTGTTGCGTTGCAGGCTTAGCAGCTCGGTGATCTGCGTGCGCAAAACCACCCTGTCGCCTACTGCCAGTTCAACGCCTTGCAGATTGCGCCGCAAAGACACATCGCCGCGAATAACATCGATCAACCGCACGCCATCGCGTTTGAACAATTGCACGCCAGTGACTTCACGTCCGACCAAGTTGGATTCCGGCGGAATAACCGCCTCTGTGAAGAACTTCCTACGGGTTCGATCCGACAAAAGATCAGCCATGCTTTCACGATCAGGCAGCAACTTTGGCGCTACAAAACGCAGATAGATCATCCCCCAAATGACCAAAATGATACCCAGCGGCGTCACTTCAAAGATGGAAAAGGCTGCGAGCCCGTTGGCGCGTGCAACGCCGTCCACCAGCAAATTTGTGGATGTCCCGATCAAAGTCAAAGTACCACCCAAAATCGCGGCATAACTAAGCGGTATCAACAGCTTAGATGCCGTAATACCCATCGTTTTCGCAAGCTGGATAAACACCGGAATCATAACAACAACAACGGGTGTGTTTGACACAATCGCAGAACTGAGCACCACAAATGCCATCAGTAACACAATAGCCAACGCCGGGTTGGTCCGCGCTTGTTTGTCTGCAATTGCGGTGAATGCGTCCAAAGCGCCGGTGCGCACCAATGCCCCCATTATGATGAACATCGCGGCGATGGTCCAAGGCGCAGGGTTGGACAAGACTGTCAGGGCGCGGTCATACGGTAAAACGCCCAACCCCAGCAGCGCGGCTGCTCCGGTGATGGCAACAACCTCAGTGGGGAAGGTTTCGCGTAAAAATAGTATGAACATGACAATCACAACGGTTAACGTGACCACCGCGCTGCCGGTTTGGGAAAGGTTGAGAAAGCCCATGGTATCTGCCCGCTGTAAGGGAGTGCTTTATGCGTGAGTGTCTTTGATTGTATCAGCCTGTGCAAGCCGCGTTCGCGGTCTTGGCTGGACAAGGTACATCGCACCGATCATCAATGCCAATGCCATCCAGATTTGCGGCTCATATGCTTCGTCCAGCAGAATTTTAGACCAGAACACCCCACACAACGTCACCAGATAGCTCACTTGAACTGCAAAGACTGCGCCCGTCCTGCCAACCAGCCAAACATATCCTGTGTATACCAGAACATGCACAACTGAGCCCGCGACATGTGCTGCATCGGGTAAACCGTAGGGTGGTAACGGGTTGATCCATTGTCCGCTCATAAGTGCGATGGGCAGTGTGATCACACACCCCACCAAAGACGCCCCGAACAGAACCTGAATGGGATCCAGTCCCGCAGTGCCCCATTTGGCAACAAAATTGCCCTCAAACGCATAGAACATGCCGGCAATCAGACCAACAAACACCCACACAACGGATGGAATGCCAAGACTGCCTGCCCCCGGCAATACGATCAGCATGACAGCGCAAAGCCCCGTCAACAGCCCCGCAAACCGGCGGACATCAAACGTGTCGTTGCCCAAAGCCAACGCGATGGGAAAGGCAAAGATCGGGATCATCGACAGCAAAATAGACAACAGGCCACCCGGCAAATGCACCGCGGCCTGAAAGCTTGCGGTGTTGGGCAGCACCGTACCAATCAGCGCGATAATGACATACACCCGAATTTGATCCCGTCCCATGGGCAACGATTTACGCCGCACACTATTGATTACAAACATCAAAACCGTCCCAATGGCGACTTGCCAAAAGATCAGGCCAAAATGTTTATACCCTTCGCTGACTGCTATTTTGGTCATTGGAATCGTGAACGACCAACCCATGCCCAAAAGCACTAGAAACAGGCTATATCCCAGCTTTTCACGACCCGACAAACTGTCCGTCATGGTCCGCATTGCTGCAAACGACCACCCTGACGCACCATTTCAATGCGTGTGGCTTTGCCCGTTTGATCATCGGTCTCGATGTAAACCCCTGACAATGTTGCTTCGCCGGTTGCGGGGGTGAAGCGGTCTTTGGGCATGCCGGTGATAAATCGGCGCAGGGGTTCATGTTTTTCCATGCCAATCACGGAATTGTAATCACCACACATGCCAGCATCGCTTAGATGTGCTGTCCCGCCTGGCAAAATCATCGCGTCGGCTGTGGGCACATGGGTGTGCGTGCCAACCACAAGGCTGGCGCGGCCGTCACACCAATGCCCCATCGCCATTTTTTCTGACGTGGCTTCACAGTGGAAATCCACAACGATTGCATCAGCTTGTCCGCCAAGAGGATGCGTCTTGAACACAGGCTCAACCGCCGAGAATGGGTCATCAAAGGGCCGCTTCATAAAGACCTGCCCCAAAGCTTGCATGACCAGAACCTTGCGTCCGTTTTTTGTGGTAAAAAGCCGTGATCCTTTGCCCGGAGACGCTTTTGAGAAGTTCAAAGGCCGGATCACACGCGGTTCGTGTTCGATGAACTGCATCATGTCTTTTTGGTCAAAAGCATGATCCCCAAGCGTCACGCAATCCGCGCCAGCATCCAACAGTACTTTGGCGTGTGCGCCTGACAACCCCATACCCGACGTGGCATTTTCGCCGTTCACGACGACAAAGTCCAAGGCCCAAGCCTCGCGCAATCGGGGTAGATTTTCGGTGATCGCCCGACGCCCCGCGCGGCCCATCACATCGCCTAAGAACAATATTTTCATAATTCAACGCCTAGGCCGCGCCCGTCGCAGGAGCAAGGGGCGCGACCATTATTTTTAGCGGTCTTCACCGAAAAACCGGATGTTAGAACTTGCGTGACAAACCAATCGTGAATTGCGTGGTTTTCGTATCGACACCCTGAACATTGCCATTGAACGTCTTATTCACGTCATTCCAGGTGTAGTGCACGGCCTCGATCTTGGTGGACCAGTCATCGCGCAGGGCAAATTCTGCGCCGATACCGATCGACCCTGACACATAAATGTCAGTACCGGAGTTTGTGTCAGGTTCCGCACCGGCATCCGTGATCCCCAGCCCGACCATGCCGTAGAAAAAGGCCCGATCCGTCGCATATCCAAGTCGCATCCTTGGATTAAGCAAGAATGACCCGCGAAAACTTGAAGTGCCCAACGCTGCATCCGACCGGCTGCCGGACGCATTAATTCCTGTCAAAGCGATCTCTGGGCCCCAAACGAAACCATTGGCGCGTGCATAGTTGTAGCCCGCATAAAGGCCCAACGACGCACCGTTGTCAGAATAGCGATGTGTCGCGTTGCTGGCCACGTCTGACGATGTGTCCACGGCGTCAAGACTGAGGCCGGCGTAAAACCCCGCCCACCGGTCTTGTGCCTGTGCCTCGGCCCCAAGCCCTAAAATGATGGCAGATGTCAAAATCAACTCTCGATACAGCATGTGTTTCCTCATATGTTTGATTCACGATGCGCAATAATCGCAACAGTTGCATTATTTATTGTTTTACGATAATTAATGCAACTGATAAATTTATGTGGAGCAAACTCATGCTAACTGATCATTCTATGTCCGACCCTGTGATGGGAAAAATCCAGCGCACTGCAACCATCGGCATCTGGCTGAGCACTGGTGCTGTTGCGATCGCATTGACGGTTATCTTCTATTTTCTGGCCACAGCTTTTAGCGATTCTGACATGTTGGCGCGTGAACTCAGTGCACAGCTGGACCTTGATCCCGCCTTGACCCAATTGCCCACATCCCATGCTGTTCTTGCGGCTGCATTGTGGTTGGTGATGGATGTGATTGGCGTCGTTTTGTTGATGACTGTCCGTCAATTGTTTGTTGGCATCAAAACCATCGGCATTTTCACGCCGCAGTCTGCCCTTCAGTTGCGACGCATTGGCTGGATGCTGTTTGCGCTTGGTCCCGTCAGCATCATTCTGAACGCCCTGACCGGCACGCTGATGAAGTACTGGGCCAACCCCAACAGCTTAAGCATTGAAATCGCTTTGGAAGACACGGATGTCTATGCCATCGTGATCGGTCTGGTCATTGTCGCTGTGGCCCATATTATGGTCAGCGCCGCACAATTGTCTGAAGACCATAAAGCAATTGTTTAAATACGGGGCAATTGTTTAGGCACGGGGCGCGAAGGGAAAAGCATGGCAATTATCGTCACCTTGGATGTGATGCTGGCAAGGCGTAAAATGCGGTCCAAAGAGCTGGCTGAAATCGTAGGCATCACAGAACAGAATGTCAGCCTATTGAAGTCTGGCAAGGTCAAAGGGGTGCGCTTTGAAACTCTGGATAAGATTTGCCATGCTCTGGAGTGCACGCCTGCAGACATCCTTGATTTCGATCCCGAAGGATAACCGGCATGGCACAGGACAACAAAAACGCACCTCCGCCCTTTTTGGCCGAGCTGTCCGCCCAGGATGCCTTCGCACATCTTAAGACCAACACCCATGCCCGTTGGCCCGATCGTCATGACAGCGAAAACCGTGTCGAACCGTTCTGCACACCGCATTTCAACGCGCCCTTCACACTACAGACGGGCGCAAGTGTCTTTACTCTAGGGTCCTGTTTTGCCCGCAACGTGGAAAAAAGTCTGATCCATCTGGGCTTTGATCTGCCAGCCCGCCGCGCCATTGGACCGGGCATACAAAACAATGTGCTAAATACTTTCACAGCAGCTTCGATGTTGAACGAGGTCACTTGGGCATTGAATCCCGACGCCCCCTTCGATCCTGATCGTCACCTGTACGACGTTGGTTCCGACAAGGTTGTCGATTTGCATGTGGGCCGACGCTGGGCTCTGCCCACAGACAAAGCCACCGCCGTCGCGCGTCGCACCCAGATCAAACAGGCTTACAGTGCCTTGGCAAATTGTAAGTTGCTGGTTTTGACAATGGGTCTGGTTGAGGCGTGGTATGATGCAGAATTGGGGATCTATCTGAATTCTCCTCCTCTCAAGCGCATGATACAGACGGATCCCGACCGTTTTCGCCTGCGGGTCATGCGCCATTCCGATGTTGTAGCCTCAATGGCGCAGCTGATTGACACCGCCAACGCCCACAACCGCGTGGGCGGGTTGAATTGCATTTTGACCGTGTCGCCGGTGCCTCTGGTTTCTACGTTTCGCCCCGACACAGACGTCATCGTGGCCAATGCCTATTCCAAAGCGACACTACGTTCAGCTGCAGAAGAAATCGCGTACCGCTATGAAAATGTGTCCTATTTTCCCAGCTTTGAATCCATAACGCTAAGTGATCGCCATGAAAGCTGGGAAGACGATCAGGTGCATGTGCGTCAGGGTCTTGTCGATTTAAACGTGGCGCGTATGGTTGCGAAATATGTGGAAACCACGGACGATCGGACCGAAGACCCCGACGTGCTGACCCAATTGGCAGCCAACGAGGTCACTGCAAAGCGGTTTGACGCAGCGCTTGAACTGGCAGACCGCGCATTGAGCACATCACCAGAATTGGAGCGTGCGGTCTTGGTCAAGGCGCGGGCTTTGGCGGGCCAGGGTGAATTAACGCAAGCCTTCGATTTTTTGACCCATAAATTCACAAACAAAAGTGGCGACCTGTCCTTTGAAACAACGTCTGTTGATATGCAGGTGTTTGCCGCACGCCTGATGCTGCGTCTGAAACGCTTTGACGCGGTGCAGGCCATTGCATCCCAGATTTTGGATCAAAGCCCCAAGCATATGCCCGCCCTGATTGTTTTGGGGGATGCCCACATGGGGCAGCGCAACTTTGCAGCTGCTGAGCGCGTTTTCATGCAGTGTTTGGACATGTCTAAACGTCAGGCTCAGCCCTACTTCAAAATGGCGCAGCTTGAACGCGCACGTGGCCAGACCGATGCCGCGTTACGCTTTGTTGATATGGCTTTAAAGATGAATCCGACCCATGCAGGGTTCGAGGCATTCAAAACACGGCTTACGTCAAGCTGATCACGCCGTTTTCGGTCACAATCATGTCCAATGGTTGATCCGTGGGTTCCAAAGGCAGGCTGTCTGCCTGCTGCGCTGCAAACGCAAAGCCGATGGCCAAAGTCGCACGTCTGCCGCGCAACAGCTCTAGGGTGCGATCATAAAACCCGCCGCCGTACCCCAGTCGCCCACCCTGTGCGTCAAACGCCACCAGAGGAACAATCACGATTTCCGGTTCAAAAAAGTCGTCAACTTCGGGGATTTGCGCCCCGAAAGGGCCGGCTTTCATCGCACCATCTGGCTGCCATTTGGAAAACCGCAACGGTTGCCCCGCCGCCTGTATGACGGGAACGCCAACAGCTCCATAAGCTGCGGCTTCAGCCATAGCCGACAGCGGATTTATTTCGGTTCGGATTGGCATATAGCCTGACAACGGCACACCGCGATAGCCCGCCAAAATCTCTGAAAGGTAGCCCCCTGCACCGCCGCCGTTGGCATCAAATGCCGCCTTGCGCCGGGCAAATCCTTCCTTGCGGGCCTGTGCCTTGATCGCTGTTAGATCCATCATAACAACACCATAGCAGCCAGTCCGAGAAATGCGAAAAAGCCAACAACATCTGTCACCGTGGTCACAAATGCGCCAGAGGCCAACGCGGGATCGACGCCAACACGTTCCAAAATCACCGGAATAACGGTGCCTGCAAGGCCCGCCACCACCATATTCACAACCATGGCTGCCGCAATGACATAGCCCAATGCGGGCGACCCGAACCACACGACCCCAACGATACCCATAACAACCGCAAAAATCAGCCCGTTGACCAAGCCCACCATGACTTCACGCCGGATCACGCGCCACACGTTTGCGCCGGTCAGGTCTTTGGTGGCGATGGCACGTACAGCCACGGTTAACGATTGCGTTCCCGCGTTGCCCCCCATAGAGGCCACGATCGGCATCAGAACAGCCAAGGCCACGATTTGGGTGATGGCGGCTTCAAACTGCGCAATCACCATAGAAGCCGCGATGGAGGTGGCCAGATTCACCGCCAACCACGGCATACGACGCTTGGTGGTGTCGATGACACGGTCAGACAAAGACCCTTCACCAACACCGGCCAGCCGCAAAATGTCTTCTTCGTGTTCTTCGTCCAGCACAGCCATCGCATCGTCGATGGTGATGATGCCGATCAACCGTCCCTCGCTGTCCACGACAGGCGCTGAAATCAAGTGGTATTGGTTGAACGCATAGGCCACGTCGCCTTCATCCTGGTCCACAGGAATGACCTGAAACACGTCCTCGATTATGTCCGTCAGCTTGACCTCACGACGCGACCGCATCAACTTGCCAAGGGTCACATTGCCAACGGGGTGCAGGCGCGGGTCCACGACGACGATGTGATAGAACTGGTCGGGCAGATCGTCTTCTTTTGCATTGCGCAAATGGTCAATGGCTTCGCCCACATTCCAGTGTTCAGGCGCCATGACGACTTCGCGTTGCATCAAACGTCCGGCTGAGAATTCAGGATAGCTTAAGGACTGTTCAACCGCGGCGCGGTCTACGTCTTCCAGCGCGTCGAGAATCGCTTCTTGTTGCGGCTCGTCCAGATCTTCGACCAAATCGACAACGTCATCGCTGTCGAGATCACGCACCGCTTCGGCCAAGACCTGCGGCGTTAGAACCGCAATCACTTCTTCGCGGATGCTATCGTCAAGTTCTGACAGAATTTCGCCGTCGAAATCGCGGTCATAAAGCCGGATCAGACGCGATCGGTCAAACGCATTGATCTGTTCCAAAAGGTCAGCAATATCGGCTGCGTGCAACGGGTCCATCAGCTGTGTCAGCTTGGCTTTGTCTTCGATTTCGACCGCATACAGGATCGCGCTGATATCTTTACGATCCAGCGTATACGCCCCGTCATCGCGCGGCTCTGAAGGGCTTTGATTGACATCATCCATAGACATATGGCGGACCATAGGGGGGGCGCTGTGCAGAGACAATGGGCAGCGGTCGCCAATTGCGATTTACGACTGCAGCTGGCAGGCGTAGGTTGGCGGAATGAATGATACAACCTTATTGAGCGGTCAGGTTCTGACCTATTCCGGTGATCCGTTTGAGACCCCTTGGCAAGAGTGCGTGCACATCGACAGCGCGGGCGCGATAGCGATGCAAGGCGGGCATATTGTGGCCGTTGGTGCCGCCGCTGACCTACGCCAAGCCTACCCGCAAGCGACCGAAGTGCGCTACGGTGATAAACTGATTGTTCCGGGGTTTGTGGACGCCCATGTCCATTATCCCCAGACGGGCATTATCGCGTCATGGGGCAAACGGCTGATTGACTGGTTGAACACCTATACGTTCCCGGAAGAAACGCGCTTTGACGATCCGGTCTACGCCCGCGAGATCGCCCGTCTTTACCTTAAATTAACGCGTCAGCATGGCACGACAACCGTTTGTTCTTATGGCACTATTCACCCAACGTCCGTTGATGCGATATTTGAAGCCGCCGCAGAATCCGGCCAACGCATCGTGGCGGGCAAGACCTGCATGGACCGCAATGCACCGCAAGATTTGCAAGACACAGCGCAATCCGCCTACGACGACAGCCTTGCATTGCTGACGCGCTGGCACGGGGTGGGCCGGGCCGAATATGCGATCACACCGCGTTTTTCGCCGACCTCTACCCCCGCACAACTGGACGTACTTGGCGCACTGTGGGCCGCACATCCCGAGTGCCTGATGCAGACCCATCTTAGCGAACAACCGGATGAGATCGCCTGGGTCAAATCACTTTATCCCGACGCCCGTGATTATCTGGACACCTATGAAGCACACGGCCTGCTGGGGGCACGCGGTGTCTACGGCCATGCCATCCATATGGAGCCGCGCGAAATGGACCGTTTGTCTGATGTTGGTGCAGCGGCGGTACACTGCCCCACATCCAACACATTCATTGGATCGGGCCTGTTCGATCTGGCGAGCATGAAAGCAAGGATGCCTGTAGGCTTGGCCACGGACACCGGGGGCGGATCATCCTTTTCGATGCTGCGTACGATGGCCGCAGCTTATGAAATCGCACAGTTGCGCGGCACCCCCACACACGCCGCCCAGCTTTTGTGGTTGGGTACAGCGGGCTCTGCACGCAGCCTCCATTTACAAGACAAGATTGGCCATCTGGGTGTCGGGTTTGAAGCGGATGTTTGCGTGTTGGATTTGGCCTCAACGCCTGCCATCGCGCAACGCAGCCAGCGGGCCAAAGACGTCTGGGACGCGGTATTTGCGACCATCATGATGGGTGATGACCGTGCCGTGGCAGATTTGTGGATCGCGGGACGTCAGGTGCAAGAATAGCGGTTAACGCACAGGCGCTTCACAAAACGTCCCGAAGCTGGCGCGCCAATCGGTTTTGCGTTTGAACCGTTTTCTCCAGATCCATCGTGACCATATGCCCGTCGCGCACAATCTGGCGCCCTTCAACGACGAGGTGCTTCACCGTCGTAGGTCCCGCCAAAAGCAACGCCGCAGGATCCCAACTGCCGGCGCTTTCGATGCCAGAGACATCCCATATCGCCACATCGCCCCGTGCGCCCGTTTGCAGTCTTCCGCATTCGGGGCGCCCCAGCACATCAGCACCGCCGCGCGTCGCTATTTCAAGGGCTTCACCGGCGCTCATGGCATCGGCCCCGTTTGCGACCCGTTGCAACAGCATCGCTTGTCGCGCTTCCGCAACCAAATTGCCCGCATCGTTGCTGGCCGATCCATCCACGCCCAACCCTGTGGGCACGCCTGCATCGCGCAAAGCGCGCACAGGCGCTATGCCACTGCCCAAGCGGCAGTTGGAACAGGGACAATGCGCAATCCCGGTCTTGGTATCTGCGAACATTGCGATTTCGGACGCATCCAGTTTGACGCAGTGGGCATGCCAGACATCGGGCCCCGTCCAGCCCAAATCCTGAGCATATTGCCCGGGTCTTTTGCCAAAATTTTCGAGACTGTACGCGATGTCTTCGTCGTTTTCGGCAAGATGCGTGTGCATCATCACGCCTTTGTCCCGCGCCAAAATAGCCGCATCACGCATCAATTCCGTGCTGACCGAGAATGGCGAACACGGGGCCACACCAACACGGCACATCGAATTGGCAGAAGCGTCATGGAAGGCATCAATAACACGAATACAATCGTTCAGAATGTCCGCTTCACGTTCCACCAGACTGTCTGGTGGCAAACCGCCATCGCTTTCGCCAATGCTCATGGCCCCGCGTGTCGGTTGAAAGCGCAATCCGACTTCGGATGCGGCATGAATGGTGTCCTCAAGCCGTGCGCCGTTGGGGTAAAGATACAAGTGATCCGAGCTCAACGTGCATCCAGACAGCGCCAGCTCTGCCAGCCCGATCTGTGCGGATGTAAACATATGATCCGGCGTGAAGCGTGCCCAAATGGGGTATAGCGTTTGCAACCAACCAAACAACAGCGCGTCTTGCCCGCCCGGCACCGCGCGAGTCAGCGTTTGGTACAGATGGTGATGCGTGTTCACCAGCCCCGGTGTCACAACACACCCCGCTGCGTTGATGACCTCGCCCAATGGCGTTAGCCCGTGCCCGACTTCGGTAATTTGCCCGTTTTCAATTTGCACGTCCGCACCGTGCAACGCGCGACGTGTGTCATCCATCGTCAGGACAACGTCAGCATTCTGGATCAAGACCGTCGTCACAGATGTTCCTCCAAGATCGCCAATGCTGCTTTATGGATGTCTGCGTTGGCCGCGGCTATTACGCGCCCACCATTGTGGGCAGGGCCCCCCGCCCAGTCGGTTACGATGCCGCCCGCGCCCTGAATGACGCCAATGGGGCCTTGAATATCGTAGGCGTTCAGCTGGGCTTCGATCACCAGATCAATCTGCCCCGCAGCCAGCAAAGCGTAAGCATAGCAGTCCATGCCGTATCTCGTCAGCCGCGTTTGGCCTGCGACGGCATGAAAGGCTTTTGCCTCTGCTGTGGTTCCCACTTCCGGAAAAGTTGTGAAAATTGTCGCTTCGCTTAGCGGGCGGGGGCCGCGCGTTTTGAGTGTTGAATTGCCATGCGGCCCTTGTAGGTCTGCGCCTGCAGGTGAGCCCGTGAAACGTTCGCCGATGTAAGGCTGGTCAATGACCCCGATCACCGGCCCTGCATCGTCACCGACAGCGATCAAGACACCCCACGTTGGTGTCCCCGAGATGAAAGCACGCGTGCCATCTATCGGGTCCAATACCCAAGTCAGCCCAGTGGTGCCCGATGTCGCCCCGAATTCTTCACCCAAGATTGCATCATCAGGACGCAGGGCCGCCAAAACATCACGCATCGCTTGTTCCGCCGCCCTGTCGGCGACAGTAACCGGGTCGAACCCGTCGTCTAACTTGTTGTCGGACACAAGGTCCACGCTGCGGAAATGCGGCAGAATGGCCTGACGTGCAGCGTCCGCAAGCGCATGTGCCACTTCGGTCAGAGCTGCGATTTGATCATGTGAAACTGTCATAAAAAAGGGGTGCCACGATGCACCCCGTTTTGCAACTTAGGTTTTTAAATGCAATCACATGCCCAAGGCGTGATCAGGCCACATCACTAAGGACACGCGCCAATTCGAACAAACGACGACGCTGGGCTTCGGGGATCGCATAGTACGACCGAACCAAATCCATCGCTTCTTTGTCGGCGAACAGATCAGATGGTACCATGTTGCCCGCTTCGGCTGCTTCGGATCCTGCAGGTTCCAGCCCTTCGAAGAAGAACCCCACAGGCACGCCAAGCGATTCCGCGATGTCCCAAAGGCGTGATGCACTGACGCGATTTGCGCCCGTTTCATACTTCTGGATTTGTTGAAATTTGATCCCGACAAGCTCTGCAAGTTTTTGTTGGGTCATCCCGATAAGCCAGCGACGCTGCCTAATCCGTTTTCCGACGTGAGTGTCGACGATGTGAGCCATGAGTTTTCACCTGCGATGCGCAATGCCTGAAACCCGAGCCATACGACGCGCAATGCGCACAGTCCGAACGATCCCAAAGCAATACTAGCCTGTCGGGATTGGCCTTAAGGTACGCGACAACGCGCCTCATAAGCAACAAGTTCCGCACGTATGAGCTGATTTGCAGCGCCTTTATGCCCGCTAGGCGTTAAAGCTTTGTTAACGTTTTTCGTCAGTTCGGAGTCCCCTTCTGATGCCGAAGCAGGGTCAGAATGGACCCTTTCTAAAAATAATCTGGCGATAACAACGCGCTAGCAGAGATGCGAACAAATGTAGAAAATTGACGCTAATACACGTCAATTTTCATTAAATTCGATCCGAAGTAGCAACAAATTTATACAAAGTTTTTCAGATTATGCTGTGCATTTTGATGGTTTCAACCTGAAACTGCACGCAGCTTGACCGAATCACTGCCCGCAAAGGCACGTCTTAGAAGGTCAGCCAAAGTATCATGCACGACCCCTTTGGTGCTTTGCGCCCCGTATAAGTTGATGTGTTGCGCAGGCAATTCAGGCAGGCTTTCGTTGTGTTCTATCTGCTCCAGATGCGGCGGCTCTGTGCCTTCGATCATTGCATGCACAGCAAGGTCAGCTGCAACAGTTGCTTCAATCGTCCGGTCACTTTCGGTTTCGACCATCAGATCCCACTCCAAACCGGCGGTGTCCAACCGTTCCACCACTTTCGGACGGAATGTACATTGCCGCCCGAACGCAAGCCGTAATGGTCTTTGCCGCCACGCGGACCCATCGGGCGCCCCGATCCAACACAACGGCTTTGTACAAAGCAACTCACCACCCGCATCAATCGTTGTCTCTGTAGTCAGGATCAAATCACAAGTGCCCTGCCCAAAATCCCGCTTCAAAGCGCGTGTATAGGATGAAATCAGTTGCACTTTAACGCGCGGAAAGGCGGCATGAAATTGCTTCAGGACACGCGGGATCGCCGGATAAACGATATCATGTGGTACCCCAAGCGTGATCTCACCTTCAAATGCCTGATCCGTCAGCCGGGTTATGACCTCATCGTTCAATGCAATCATGCGGCGCGCATAGACCAGCAACTGCTCTCCTGACGCTGTTAAAGCAATCGTACGCCCTGAACGGTCAAGCAATTCAAGCCCCAGCATCTCTTCCAACCGCTTCAACTGCATGGACACTGCAGATTGCGTCAAATGCAAAAACCCGGCAGCCCGTGTCACCCCGCCGCTGTCAGCGACCGCCACAAAAGACCGTAGCGTCGTTATATCCAAATTTCTCATACATCACGATCCTTGATGATAAATTTAACAAACATTCGTTTCCAAAATGTACATAGCTTTGTCATATACATCAACATACCTGATGCAAAATATGAAACGCATCGCTTTTTGTTAAATTGGAGAGACCCGATGGCTGTTACTGATCAAACTGGCATGATGTGCCAATCGTCCTTGCACACATCCCCCGCCGCCCCGTCTGTGTGGCAAATGCTGAGTGTCTGGCGCACGCGCCGTCAATTGCGGTCGCTTGATGCAAAACAGCTTGCAGATATTGGCGTGACCGCACAAGACGCTCAGAAAGAAGCCAACCGCCCGGTCTGGGATGTGCCAGCCACATGGCGCCAATGATCCCATCCGCCATAACAATATAGGCAAAACGTCCATTCCTGACGTTTTTTGTTAACCTTGTGACGTTTTGCCTGTCGAAAACACTTGAAACGCCCCCCTCAGAGCCCGATATTCAAGTACAGATACGCGTGGGACGGTCCCGCGCCTACAGTGTTTAATTTGGAGGTCTGAAATGGCTGACGTGAATACAATCCGGAGCGCGGCCGGTTCCCGCGCCGCCCAGATTGACGTAGGGCTTCGCGCCCACATGAACAAAGTGTACGGGCAAATGTCCATCGGCATGCTGATCACGGCATTGGCGGCTTGGGCGATTGCAGGTCTAGCAGTAACTGCTGACCCTTCCGCAGCAGCAAGCACATCTGAAGGCGTCTACGCCTTGCGTGAAGGCCAATACCTGACAGGTCTAGGCGTGGCGTTGTTCGCTTCCCCATTGAAGTGGGTCGTGATGTTCGCCCCCTTGGCCTTCTTGTTCTTTGGCTGGGGCGCTTTGATGAGCCGTGGCTCCGCCGCAGCTGTGCAAGTCGGCTTTTTCATCTTTGCCGCCGTGATGGGCATTTCCATGAGCTCCATCTTCTTGGTGTTCACATCGTTTTCCATCGTGCAGACGTTTCTTGTTACTGCGATCGCCTTCGCATCGCTGAGCCTGTACGGGTACACGACAAAACGTGACCTGAGCGGCATGGGCACATTCCTGATGATGGGTGTTATCGGCTTGATCGTAGCGATGCTGCTGAACATGTTCATCTTCCAATCTGGTCCGATGATGATGGCAATTTCTGCAATTGGCGTTCTGATCTTTGCAGGTCTGACAGCCTACTACACGCAGGACATCAAGGCGACTTATGTGGCGCATGCTGCACACGGCGATCAAGAATGGTTGGACAAGGCGGCATCTGATGGTGCGCTAAGCCTCTACATCTCTTTCTTGAACATGTTCCAGTTCCTGCTGATGTTCATGGGCCAACAAGAATAATCTATGTTTCACTGAAACGGCTCGGGCCATCCGGAAACGGGTGGCCCTTTTTCTTTCTACCGGTGTTCTTTGTCACAAGAACATAGTCATACGGATTGAAGGGAAGGCCACGGTGCCTCCCAGCATCGCGTCGATCGGTCCGATCGCACTGAACCCTATGGCTGCATAAAACCCTTCCGCATAGCGTGTTGACCAGCATTCCATTTCTGTAATTCCGGCCGCTTTGGCTGTTGCAAGACAATGCATAATCAGCGCCTGTGCGATGCCTTTGCGCAAGTGTGCCGGATCTGTTGCCACATGACGGATGTGCGCCTTGTCAGCGCGTGCCTTATCCACACTCCAGCCCCCCGCCCCTGCAAGGATGCCAGCACAGTCCCAGACGAAGAAGGTACCCGAAGACAGCAAAACAGGTTGCGCCCTGATCATCTTGGGCAAAGCTGTCTTCAGTGTTTCTGCATCATAGACGTCTTTCAACAAAGTTGGGTAGCTTCGCTCAAAAAGCCGGTTTAATGCTGATTGATCTCCAAGGTTTGCAACGCGCAGTGTCATTTCCATTTCCCTTCTTTGAACCCCAATACCGCGCCGCTTGGATCCGAAAGCTGAAAACGCAAAAAGCCGCGCTTTTCAGCGCGGCCTTTGCGGTTCAAGTCAGGGTGTGATCTTACTTGATCTTGCCTTCTTTGTATTCCACGTGCTTGCGCGCAACGGGGTCGTATTTACGGACGACCATCTTTTCGGTCATCGTACGCGCATTTTTCTTCGTGACGTAGAAATGGCCTGTGCCCGCGGACGAGTTCAGACGGATCTTGATCGTGGTTGGCTTCGCCATTTTGTATCTCCTGCTGCATCATCCCTCGGTAGGGATATGCGTGAATTCTGAGATTTGCGTTCTAACCGTCTTGGCCCCCGAGTCAACACCAAACGGCAATATAATCGCAACTCTGTCCTTATATCTTAAATACTCCGTTCTGTGCGCGGTTTGAAGGCGAAAAAAGGCTTTGCGTCAGGTTCTCGTGATCGCCTTTCACGTGAATTGATTGCCCTGCACGCCTTTGTTGCGCGGTACGCAAACCCCTTCATCACTTCAACAACAGTTCACCAAGGGAAAATGAATTTGTGAAAACCCAGTACGACATCACGATTGTTTAAGGGTTTGATCATAGCGTGCAGGAATGAAGATATCCAACATCATACAATTTTTTCAAAATCTGTGGATGCGCCCGCGCAAAGTTGGGCGAATATCAGCGCCACACATCGCTTTGGTTGTGTTGTCATTGACACTTACGCTATCGGTTTGGCAGTTCTCTAAGGCCCAAATCGCGTCGCGTACCCAAGCACGTTTTGACACATCTGTCAGTCGTCTTGTCGATCTGATTGAAGACAGGATGAGCCTGCACGAAGATGCGCTTTGGGCTGGCGTTTCCACAATCGAATCGCATGGCGGCGACATCTCGCGAGATCGTTGGCAAGCCTTTGCAAAAACACTGCGGCTTGAAGAAAAATACCCCGGCATCACGGGTATCGGGGTTATCCATTTCCTCAATGCAAATTCAGTAGGCGACTATTTGAAAACCCGGCGATTGGAACGCGCTGCGTTTGACATTTTTCCGCGTCACGATCATCGCGACATTATGCCGATTTCCTTCATCGAACCGGAAGCAGAAAACGCTGCTGCCCTTGGGTTGGACGTCGCCCATGAAACCAATCGCCGAACAGCAGCAATCGCCAGCCGTGACACCGGAACAGCCCAAATCTCAGGGCCTATTGTGTTGGTGCAAGACAAAGCCCAAACGCCCGGGTTCTTATTTTACGCGCCAGTCTACCATGCCACAGATGCAAATGATGGTGACACGCGGCCCGTGGACGCGGTGGGCGCTGTCTACGCGCCCTTTGTCGTTCACAAATTGATTGAAGGATTGCTCGCCAAGGAACGGCGCAATGTCCATTTTAGTATCTCTGATCAAGACGTCACACTTTACGACGAACACTTAAACACCGATGCCGCAAATGATCCCGACCCGATGTTCGCCACTCAGGTCTTACTTAGCATGTACGGGCGCGAATGGCTTTTGGACATGCGCAGCAATGCAGCATTTCGCCTCCAGAATTCTTACGCGCAGCCCACGATCATTTTATTGGCTGGATTGACCATTGAAGGTCTCATCATAGTACTTTTGATAATGATGTCGCGGGCCAATGCCCATTCAGAGCGCTACGCAGACAAGGTCACCGCGCAACTGAAGCTGCAAACCCAAGACCTGAAAAACACAAATCAAGAATTAGAGCAGTTCGCGTATGTGGCATCGCACGATCTAAAAACTCCTATTCGCGGCATCGCTGGCCTGACTGAAATGATACGGGAGGATCTGGAAGGGTATTTTGCATCGCCTTCGAACAATCCCGAAGTGGGGCACAATCTGGATCGTATCATGGACCGCGTCGCCCGAATGAATGCACTGACACAAGGCATTATGGAACTGTCGAAAACCGGGACTGATGCAGCCGATCAACCGAAGCTAGAGTTCCAAGAAGCTGTCGATGCTTTGATGCTTGATTTCGAACTGGATCAAACCGCCATAAAGCTCAACACCCGTGTCTCGTCCATTGCTTTTGATCCTTTTAACCTACGCCGCATTCTGGAAAACCTCGTTGGAAACGCGATCAAGTACCACGATGGGAAAAGACCGCTTTTGATCACGATGGAAGCCGTCCAGGCCGGCGATCGTTGCCGCATTTCGATACACGACAACGGCCCTGGAATCGATCCACGCTATCACACTCGTATCTTCAACATGTTTCAAACCCTGCGCTTGAATGGTGCTGCAGAAAGCACCGGTATCGGGCTGGCCATTGTAAAAAAGGCCGTAGAGCGACACGGGGGACGTATCACTGTGGCATCTCCCCCAGAAGGCGGTGCTTTATTCACCTTTGATTGGCCCCTTTTCGGGTCCCCATCATCCACTCACCTCCAGAAAAAGGCGGCGTAAATGCAGAATAAAATGAATATCTTGCTGGTGGATGATGACGACTTTGACGCTGAGTTCCTGCAACGAAGCCTTAGAAAGTCTGAGTTTTTTGGTACTCTGACCCGCGCATGTGACGGGCTGGATGCTCTTGAGATTTTGAACAGTCACTGCACCCACGGCGAAACGGATCACCCATTTACTATCCTATTGGACATCAACATGCCGCGTATGGACGGGCACGAATTTTTGACAGAGCTGCGTCAAAATCAGGCAGTGGCAAATTCCCGTGTGATCGTTTTAACAACATCTGGCAGCGAAGCGGACATAGGCCGCGCATATGAAAAACACGCTTGTGGATACATTGTCAAACCACATGGCATCAAGGAAATGGACAATGTGGTACAGGCGTTAACGGCCTTTTGGGATACCTGCAAACATCCGAAACATCCGGTTTTGTCCATACCGGACGTCCAAATTCACCCACTTCAATAAAATGACCCAAACAGATCACCTTTTTGAAATCGCAAGGAATGCCCGCCTTTCAGATAAATCTGCAAAAAAGAGCCTAGTTTGATATTGAACAAACAAATTGCGCGGAAGGCCTATAAGCCGGATTCTGTCATAGGCAGTTGCCTGCCCGAGACGACCATTCATCTTGAAACAGAGTTGCCTCTGCTTCTCTAGCTGCCAACCCGGACCTGCTGGGGCTAAAGCGGCCCCGAGGGCATGCCCTCGCGCGGTCCCTATTTGGCATTGCTCCCGGTGGGGCTTGCCGTGCCGGTCCGGTTGCCCGTCCCGCGGTGGGCTCTTACCCCACCGTTTCACCCTGACCCTGCGTGTGATATCGGTTGCCCGATCCGCGCACAGGGCGGTTTGTTTTCTGTGGCGCTGTCCCTAGGGTTACCCCCGCCGGGCGTTACCCGGCACCGTTGCTTTGTGGAGTCCGGACTTTCCTCTTACACCCGTGTTCGCAAGAACCAAGTTTAAGCGGCCGTCCAGCCTTCCGCGCAGGGTTGCTTGTGGCGGGTGACGTCCAACGCGTCAATGGGCTTTTGTTGGGGGTTACTACGAAGGCGGCAACAGACGATGGCAGGACCTTAAAGAAAACCCTTTGTCCTTGGATCCGCACCCCATCGTAGCTGAACAGCAACGGCCCTATCCGCGTCAGACACTTGCGCAGTATAGCCTGCATCGGCTGCTGTCTTTCCGGCTGGTTGTGTTGCCGCAAGACCCTGTCGTGCCAAACGCGACCAATCGAAATGTGGTCCGGGGTCAAACTTGCGGCCCGGCGCCATATCGGAATGTCCAATAACCCCTTCCGGCGCGATCCCCCATCGGTCAAGAATGCGCGGAAGCAGCCATTCCAGGCTGCCCATTTGCGGTTCTGCAAACGGGTATGTGCCGCCATTGTCCAACTCAATTCCGATGGAACTTGAATTGACATCGTCTTGCCCGTGCCATTCGCCCGCACCAGCATGCCAGGCACGCATTTCTTCGTCCACAAGCTGCGTAATCTCGCCACTGCGCGCAATCACATAGTGGGCAGAGACTTCGGCCGCCGGATCACATAACCGCTCTATTGCAGCCTCGGCCGTGGCCATCGCAGTGTAATGCACAACCACAAGCGAGGGCCGCAACCCGTTCCGGCGCGGTCCGCAATTCGGTGAAGGATGTTGATGAATATACAGGCTTAACCGCCCGATGCCGCACGGTACGGCGTCGGGTCCCACCGACACGCGTAACCATCCCCGTCTGGATCGAGACCCTTACGATCTTTTTCGGGGCCTCCTCGGGCCAGAAAATCAATCTGCGCCTCATCCGCGGAACGATAAACCGCACAGTTCTTTTCGAACTTGTTGGCTGCGTTGAACCCCAGACGTCGGTACAATTGCGTGCCTTTAGGGTGTTTGTTTTGCAGCGCATAGGCCACAACATTTGGCTGGTTGCCACCTTCACGGCTGGGCAAAGCGGTGGGCTGCACCACTGTATATTGCGCACGATTGGCTGCAATTCTTGCCTTGTCGCTTTCGATGGACTGTCGGGACGATACGGCCCCGAAATCGTTTTCGTCGGAAATTCCCGGGTTGTTCACCAAGGTTGGTGCAGCATTGGCCGGGCTGGCATTCACCACCCCTGCGCCGGAATTCAGTGATGCAGCCCGTGCGTTTTCAACGTCATTCGCGTTGGCCGCGGCCGTCGCAGGAGAACTGTTGTTCAATGCGCTTTCGGCTGTCGCAATCACCGGATCGGCTGCCGGTCGCGGTGCAGGCGCTGACGTGGCAGCTGTAGGCAAAGCGGATGATTGCACGGGGGCCGCAGCTGGCACCTGCTGTTGTGTCACTTGCTGTTTGGCCTGTGTCGACGTGTCAAAACCCACACCGCGGCCAGGAACACCAGGTTGCGCCCCGCTGTCGGGAACGGCAGGTTGGCACGCCGCCAAAGCGCCCAGCGCTCCTGCGATCAGGATCAGTTTTGGTATCATATTTGCCTCCGCCCGCCTTTGGGCGGTGCGCTTATTTACGATGCTCTTTTGCGTCGTTTACCACCATTTGGACGGTTTGGCTACAAAACCAGCCGCTTTCTCCAACGCATAGGCGGAAGACAGCAAATCGCCCTCTTCCCAGGGCCGCCCGATCAGTTGCAGTCCCAACGGCAGCCCCTGCGCGTCCAGCCCCGCAGGCACAGCTACACCGGGCAATCCGGCCATGTTCACTGTCACCGTAAAGACGTCATTGAGGTACATTTGCACAGGATCAACATCCGTCATTTCACCCAAGCCAAAGGCTGCAGAGGGCGTGGCCGGTGTCAAAATGGCGTCCACACCGGCGGCGAACACGTCCTCAAAATCTTTCTTGATCAGCGTGCGCACACGTCGCGCCCGGTTGTAGTAAGCGTCATAGAACCCGGCCGATAAAACATAAGTCCCGATCATGACCCGGCGCTGCACTTCGGGTCCGAATCCTTCGGCGCGGGTTTTTTCGTACATCTCCGTGATGCCGTCGCCCGCATCCAAAGTCGCACGGTGCCCGTAGCGTACCCCGTCGTAGCGCGCCAAATTGGACGATGCCTCGGCCGGGGCGATCACGTAGTAGGCAGGCAAAGCGTATTTGGTGTGCGGCAAAGAGATGTCCACGATCTCGGCGCCTGCATCTTTCAACATCGCCGCGCCGTTTTCCCAGAGCTTTTCGATCTCGGACGGCATGCCTTCCATCCGGTATTCCTTGGGAATCCCGATTTTCTTGCCGCGAATATCGCCCGTCATCAGCGCTTCGAAGTTTGGCACCGGCAAATCCATGCTTGTGCTATCTTTCGGATCATAAGAGCACATAGTTTCAAGCATGATGGCCGCGTCACGGACCGATTTTGTCATGGGACCAGCCTGATCCAGAGACGAGGCAAACGCCACCACGCCCCAACGCGAACAGCGCCCGTATGTCGGTTTGATCCCAACTGTGCCAGTGAAAGCCGCGGGCTGACGAATAGAACCACCCGTGTCTGTACCCGTCGCTGCCAAACATAGATCCGCCGCAACGGCAGAGGCCGATCCACCCGAAGACCCACCGGGCGTCAGCTGGCGATCATCGACTTTCCACGGGTTGACCGCATTGCCGTATACAGATGTTTCATTGGATGACCCCATTGCGAATTCATCCATGTTGAGCTTGCCCAACATGACGGCACCAGACGCAAACAGGTTCGATGTGATGGTGGATTCGTATTGCGGCAAGAACCCTTCCAAGATGCGCGATCCGGCTTGGGACGGCACGTCTTTGGTGCAAAACAAATCCTTGACGCCCAAAGGCAGGCCACACATGTCTGGCGCGTCACCGGCTTTGATGCGGGCGTCTGCAGCTGTGGCCTGATCCATGGCCAGCTCTGGAGTGTGGTGGACGAAGGCGTTCAAGGCCCCTGCCCCTTCGATTGCTTTGAGACAGCTTTCGGTCAATTCGCGCGACGTGGTTTCGCCTTTGCGCAAAGCGTCACGGGCTTGCGCCAAACCTAATGTGTTCAGTTCAGTCATTATTCCACCACCTTGGGCACAGCAAAGAATCCCTCACGCGCGTCGGGCGCGTTTTTCAAAACAGCTTCCGGCTGGTTGCCGTCTGTCACCACGTCTTCGCGGCGTTTCAAACGCTGGGGCGTCACAGAGGTCATAGGTTCGACCCCATCCACATCCACTTCATTGAGCTGTTCGATAAAGCCCAAAATTGTGTTAAATTCTTCGGCTAAGGCAGGAAGGGCGTCTTCTTCTACCTTGATGCGTGCAAGCTTGGCGACACGCGCGGCTGTGCTTTGGTCAATCGACATGGGAACCTCATTTGTTGGTTTCCGTTTACCGCTCTGATCGCCCACTCGCAAGGTCTTGTGGCCGGGTTTGATTGCAGGCAGAATTTGCCATGCACACAAAGAAAGGCCGGTCCATGAAACTTACCCTGCATCACGTCAGCTTCAGTTCTGAAAACGTCAGCCGTCTGGACACATTCTACCGTGATGTTTTGCAGTTGGACGCAGTCACGCAAGACATTCCGAAACAAGAGAAAAACAAAGGTTATGCAGGGCAATTGGCGTTTCGCACCGATGGCGCCGTGCAAACCCACATCGCGCAAAAGGATTTGACCGTCGGCTTTAAAACAGGTCATGCCGTCAATCCGGTTGAACGCGGTCACATTGCGTACCGCACCGACGACATCGAAGCCTTCAAGGCGCATCTGGATGCACAAGGTATACCCTACTCGGATTGGGGGCACACTGCCGCTGCAGAATGGCATCAGGTTTTTTTCTACGACCCTGACGGCAACGTCATTGAAGTGCATCAAGCCAAAGGCGACTGACACAAACCATGACTTAGCGGCCTTCGCGCTTGGCTTGAAAAAACGTCCTAAGCAAAGTGGCAGATGCCTGCGCCCCGATTCCGTCGTATATCTCAGGTGCGTGGTGGCATTGCGCGTGGGAAAACACCTTTGCGCCCACACCCACGCCCCCGGATTTGGGATCATCCGCCCCGAAGTACAGCCGCGCAATGCGGGCGTTTGAAATTGCCGCAGCGCACATCGGGCAAGGTTCCAACGTGACGTAGAGGTCGTGTCCCACCAATCTGTCTGTGCCTGCCGCAACGCATGCGGACCGGATCGCCAAAATCTCTGCATGCGCCGTAGGGTCGTGTAATTCGCGTGTCCGGTTGCCCGCCTGCGCCACCACCTGCCCTGATGTGTCCACGATGACAGCGCCCACAGGCACTTCACCGCGCGCAGCGGCGGCTTTGGCTTCTTCCAAAGCAATATCCATGAACGATGTGAATGTCATTGTGTTACCCTTCCTCCAAACAGTGCGCTTTCGCAAGGTGCGCGGATAGGATAGAGGCGGCGTCATGACACAAGATACCCCATCCCAGCCGCCCAAAGGCGACCGCATCGCAAAAGTTCTGGCCCGCGCAGGTGTGGCCAGCCGCCGCGACGCCGAAAAGATCATTGAAGCAGGCCGCGTGGCCGTCAATGGCACTGTGCTGGACCGCGCCGCCTACAATGTAAGCCCCGGCGACACGATCACCGTAGATGGCAAACCCATCGCAGAAGCCGAACCTGCCCGCATGTGGCTGTATCACAAGCCCGCCGGTCTGGTGACGACCAACCGCGACGAAAAAGACCGCGAGACAATCTTTGATCACATGCCCGAGGATCTGCCCCGCGTGATGTCCGTGGGCCGGTTGGACATCAATTCCGAAGGGCTTTTGTTGCTGACCAACGATGGCGGCATCAAGCGCAAGCTGGAATTGCCTTCTACAGGCTGGCTGCGGCGCTACCGCGTGCGCGTCAACGGCCGCCCCACCGAAGATACCTTTACCCCATTGCGCAAAGGTATCGTCGTTGAAGGCGAAAAGTTCCAACCCATGCAAGTGTCGCTGGATCGCCAGCAAGGCGCAAATGCGTGGCTGACTGTGGGATTGCGCGAAGGCAAAAACCGCGAAATCCGCCGTGCCATGCAAGACATTGGCCTGACCGTAAACCGTTTGATCCGCATCAGCTATGGCCCCTTCCAGCTGGGCGACCTGAAACAAGGCGAAGTCGAAGAACTGCGCCGCAAAGTCATGCGTGATCAATTGGGCATGGAAGCCGAAGACCCTGTGGGCACAGCCAAGAAAAAAGAAGTTAAGCGCCCCGATCGCAAATACGCGGCCTCACGCAAACCCTCCGAACAGGGCCGCACCCGCGACAGGGCGCGTGCCGAATATGCCCGTGAAAAAGCCGAAGGGTCAGGGGGCCGTCCAACTGCAACGGGGTCCAAATCAGGTGCCAAATCAGGCGCAAAGTTCGGGGCAAAGCCGTCAGGCAAACCTGCGCCCAAGTCACGACAACGTCCGCAGGGCAAGCCAGGCGCCAAGCCGCAGGGCAAACCAAAAAGATAAACGCCATCCACAGGGCGTTCGCGAAACATAGCGCGTTTATAGCAAAAAGAATGCAACCTTGCAGCACCTTGCGCAGTTTTCCCCCTTGCATGGGCTGTTGATTGTTACAAAGCTGCGTTACATGCGTGGAAATTCTGTTTTGGGGGACGGCTATGCTGGACTATGTGGCGCAACTGGCGACGTTGGAAAATCTTGGAAATCTGTTGATGCTTTGCTTTTTGCAAGCTGTTCTGGGTTTCGACAATCTGTTATACATTTCAATCGAAAGCCAGCGCGCCCCTGTGGCCCAACAAGCTGCCGTGCGCAGATGGGGTATTTTGATTGCTGTCGCTCTGCGCGTGATTTTGCTTTTTGTCATGATCCGTTTGATCGATGCCATGGCAGAACCCTTTTACATTTTCGATTGGACCGGCGTTCTTGAAGGCGGTGTGAACTTTGCGACTTTGGTCTTCGTCATCGGCGGCATTTTCATCATGTACACGGCCGTGAAAGAAATCGGACACATGCTGACCATTCACCAGCTTGACACAGACGTGGAACAAAAATCGGGCAAATCAGCGACACAGGTTGTGATGCTTATCGTGTTGATGAACCTGATCTTCTCTTTTGATTCTGTTCTGTCTGCCATCGCCATCACAGACGTGTTCCCAATTCTGGCGACTGCCATTTTGTTGTCAGGCCTTGCCATGTTGCTTTTGGCTGACGGAGTGACACGCTTTTTGGAAAAGAACCGCATGTATGAGGTTTTAGGCCTGTTCATTTTGCTGATCGTCGGTGTTGTTCTTTTGGGCGAAGCCGGTCAAGCCGCAGCACATGCGATGCATGATGACAGTCTGGCCCTGAAAGTCGGCGGTTACGAAGTTATTCCGATGTCCAAGACCACCTTCTACTTTTCCGTTTTGGTTCTTGTTGCGGTCGAAGTGATTCAATCGGGCTATACCCGCAAGCTGAATGCAGAACGCCGCACAGGTGCCAAACACTGAACCGCAGCAGTTATCTGGCAAAAATGGTTAAGACGCCCTAAGCTGTGCCCAAAGGGAAGCAAATGACACCAAATACCTTTCAAAAGATCGCATATGCCGCGTTGATCGTCCTGATGTTCGGGGTGACAACCGGCTGGCTTGGAGGACTTTGACACATGGCAAAGCGATTTGGTGGTCAATACAGCCCCGATGGCGAAGCATCCGATCTGGATCCGGTCACACCCGGGGCCTATGACAAGGCGGACGTGTCCCCTGTAGGGGCACGCGCCAATGTGCTGTTTATTCCAGCAATTCCAATGGTGTTTTTGTCGCTGAACGATGGCGCAATTGGCCTGATCGCAGGTCTGGGCGCCGCCGCCGTTCTGACACTGGCGGCGTGGCTGTTGCGGGGCGGTTTGCAGGCAGAGGCTGCGTTCAATGCCCGCAAGGTCGCGCGCAAACCCGGTATCCCGCGCAAGATGTTTGCCAGTGCGCTGACAGGCATCGGCATTGCGATGGCCGCCTTTCGGGTAGAGCCGGGCGTGATTGCGCCGGTGTTGTATGGATTGGCGGCAATGGGTCTGCATGTGGCCGCCTTCGGCATTGATCCGCTGCGATCAAAAGGGATGGCGGGCATTGATACGCACCAACAAGACCGTGTGGCCAAGGTGGTCGATAAGGCCGAAGCCTATCTTGACGAAATGACCGACGCAATGCGCCGCGCCAATGACCGGCGCATGGAACAAAAGCTGCAAGGGTTTCAAAACAAGGCCCGCGATCTTATCCGCACGGTCGAAGAAGACCCTCGCGATTTGACTGCCGCCCGCAAGTATTTGGGCGTCTACTTAAAGGCCTCGCGCGATGCCACGATCAAATTCGCAGACATCTACAGCCGCACACAAGATGCCCGTGCACGCGAAGACTATGCCACACTTTTGGACGATCTAAGCGCGGGCTTTGATGCCCGCACAAAGAAATTGCTGCTGGAAGACCGCGGCGATCTAAATGTTGAAATTGATGTGCTGCGTGAACGCTTGCAGCGCGAGGGCGTCCCGGTACGCCCGTCTGACGAGATATAAAAAGGAGGACCATGAATGTCCGAAACTGTACGCCAAAAAGCCGAAGCCACTTTAGCAGAAGTCGAAGCTGTTACAGCAGTGGCTTTGCGCGAGCCTGTGGATGCCGGGGCGGTCGTAACGCTTGCCGAAGCCGACGCCCCTGTTAGCGCTGAAATCACCAAGCGCATGGCTGAAATTGACATGGAAAGCACCAATTCCATCGTCTCGTTCGGGTCAAATGCACAAGCCGAATTGCAGGTTATCTCGCAATCCATGCTCGCCGATGTGCGCAACAAGGATTTGGGACCAGCTGGCGATTCACTGGCCAATATGGTCACGGCCATTCGTGGTTTTTCCATCTCCGAACTCGATGTGCGCCGCGAACGCACGTTTTGGGAAAAGCTTCTGGGCCGCGCAGCCCCATTCATGAAGTTCAAAGCGAAATTCGAAGATGTCCAAGGCCAGATTGACGAAATCACTGATGATCTGGAGGGTCACAAGCACACGCTGATGAAAGACATCAAATCGCTTGATCTGCTCTATGACAAAACGCTCGATTTTTACGACGAACTGGCGCTGTACATTGCAGCCGGTGAGGAAAAGCTGAAAGAGCTGGACGAGGTCACAATCCCTGCCAAGGCCGCTTCTGTTGAAGCCGCCGCCGAAAACGATCAAGTCATGGTGGCCCAAGAACTGCGTGACCTGCGTGCCGCGCGTGACGATCTGGAACGCCGTGTCCATGATCTGAAACTGACACGTCAGGTGACGATGCAATCGCTGCCTTCGATCCGTTTGGTTCAGGAAAACGACAAAAGCCTTGTGACCAAGATCAGCTCGACTTTGATCAACACAGTGCCTTTGTGGGAAACACAGCTGGCCCAAGCTGTCACCATGCAACGCAGCGCTGAAGCGGCCAAAGCGGTGCGCAGCGCCAATGATCTGACCAACGAATTGTTGACGTCAAACGCCGAAAACCTGCGCACCAGCAACAAAATGGTCCGCGAAGAAATGGAACGCGGTGTGTTCGACATCGAAGCTGTCAAAAAGGCAAACGCCGATCTTATTGGCACCATTGAAGACAGCTTGAAAATCGCGGATGAAGGCAAAGCCAAGCGCGCCGAAGCCGAGATCGAATTGCAGAAGATGGAAACAGATTTGCGCGACACTTTGGCGGCTGCCAAGTCACGCGAAGACGGTGTGGGCGACAACGCATCCACGTCTGTTCCAGCCTGATCTGAAGGGTGCAGTGGCGCGGTTATAAGAGCCGACGAATGGCGGCGAAGCTCGGGGCATGTTTTACATGTCTTGCGACACTCGGGGCGTGTTTGACCCCGGTGGAGCCTGTGCTTACCCCCAAAGCCCGCCCAGCCGCGCTGCGCCCCGCCCCCATTCAGGTGGCCCAAGCCACATCCGAAAAAAGTGCTGCTTTGCGCAGCTATTTGACCTCGGTGCAATCGTCGCAACTGACCCAAGGTTTGCTGCGACAAGACGGCGGTGGACCCGATACACCCTTTAGCGCCGAAATGCTGGCCCGTAACTTCAAGCAAATCGTGTTTTACAACGAATACGGCGGTGCCGCCCAAGGGGTATCCGGCAAACTTCGCCGTTGGGACGCGCCTGTCCAGTTCGAGGTCTTTTTTGGCCCCTCTGTGCCCCCGTCACAACGTGCGCGCGACACGCAGGATGTGAAGGACTATGCAAAACGATTGGCCCGCGCGACAGGGCATCCGATCAGCGCAAATTCCGGCGGTGCATCGCGTGCAAATTTCCTTGTGTTTTTCGTGTCCGAAGACGACCGTGCCGCGACCGTAAACCAGATTGCCACCCGTTTACCAGGTATCACACAGGCCAATTTAACGGCCGTGCGCGACCTAAGCCGCGACATTTACTGTGCTGTTGCAGCCTACGCCACAGGCCCCGACCGTAGCACCTATACCGCCGCTGTGGCTGTGATCCGTTCAGAAAATCCGGACTTACTGCGTTTGTCCTGTATCCACGAGGAACTGGCCCAAGGCCTTGGCCTAGCCAACGACAGCCCTGCAGCTCGGCCTTCCATTTTCAACGATGACGATGAGTTCGCATTGTTGACCGACCACGACGAAGTGTTGCTCAAAATGCTGTATGACGACCGCCTCAAAGCGGGAATGACCCAGCCTGACGCCGATCCCATTGTGCGCATGCTGGCGCGAGAACAGACAAAAGGGCCGCTGTAACGGCCCCAAAAGAAGGAGACCCCTTATGGGTATTTTTGATTTTCTGACAGGCGAGTTTATCGACGTCATCCATTGGGTCGACGACACCCGTGACACGATGGTGTCGCGTTTTGAACGCGAGGGCCACGAGATCAAATACGGTGCCAAGCTGACAGTGCGCGAAGGTCAGGCGGCTGTGTTTGTGCATGAAGGGCAATTGGCGGATGTCTTTACGCCGGGGCTGTACATGTTGGAAACCAACAACATGCCTATCATGACCACCCTGCAACACTGGGATCATGGCTTTCAAAGCCCGTTCAAATCCGAAATCTACTTCGTCAACACCACCCGTTTCAACGACCTGAAATGGGGCACCAAGAACCCGATCATCGCCCGTGACCCCGAATTTGGTCCGGTGCGTTTGCGCGCCTTTGGCACCTATTCCGTTAAGGTGTCTGATCCGGCGCGTTTCTTGGTGGAAATCGTCGGCACCGATGGCGAATTCACCATGGACGAGATCAGCTACCAGATCCGCAACATCATCGTGCAAGAGTTTTCGCGCACTTTGGCCAAATCCGGCATCCCTGTGTTGGACATGGCCGCCAACACCCGCGAACTCAGCCAGCTGGTTGCCAAAGACATCAGCGCACAACTGGCGGAATACGGCCTGATGCTGCCCGAGCTATATATCGAGAACATCTCGCTGCCGCCTGCCGTCGAAGAGGTCATGGACAAGCGGTCGTCCATGGGTGTGATCGGAAATCTCAACGAATACATGCAATTCCAAGCAGCCGAAGCTTTGGGACGCGATGGTGGTGCCGCGGCTGCCATGCAAGCAGGCATGGGGGCCGGTTTGGGCATGCAGATGGGACAAGCCATGAGCGCCGGACCATGGGGCGCAAAGCCTGCCGCAGCCGCCCCCGCACCTGCCGCCATGGCCCCACCTCCGCCGCCTGTAGAACACGTGTGGCACGTTGCGGAAAACGGGGCGACGTCTGGTCCGTTTTCCAAAGCCAAAATGGGCCGCATGGTGTCCGAGGGCACATTGACCCGCGATACATTCGTGTGGACCGCAGGACAGGATGGCTGGATGAAAGCCGAAGATGTGCGTGAACTGGCGCAGCTTTTCACCATTTTGCCACCACCTCCACCCGGCGCATAAGCCTGTGCGCCGCCGGTTCACGATTGGATTGCATTGGACCGTTTTGGTTCTGCTTATCCTGCTTTTGGCTGGCGGCGTGATCGCAGAAATTGCGTTGCTTTACGCGATATGCGGCTTTGCCATGGTCGCCATCGCCCTGTTCAAAGGGCTGATGAATGGTCCGGGCCCGAAATTGACAGGCACGCTGCGCAGTGCACATCCCTGGTTAAGCTGGGGCATGTATGCCGTGTTGGCCCTATCCAGTGGCATCACGTTACGAGCGCTGATGGGAAACGGCAGTTTTGGCATTCCCTTGCCCCGCCTCTATTTCGTGACGCTTTCCATGGTCGCATTGCATGCGATTTTTCACTTATGGCGGCACACAGCGCTTGGGGATGGCGCATTGCGCCGCATAACGCCAAAGGCGCTGCACGGCATTTTGTAGCGCACTCGGGGTCATACGGTCCCAAATTCGAATGCAACCTGCGCATTTCAACAGTGGAACCCGTGGCCTGCCTGCGCTAGTTTTGGCCCAAGCAACACGCAAGGTACCCCATGGACGCCTCAGGCCCCCAAGACGCCCCCGCACCACAATCGGAACACCGGTTTCCGTGTGACAATTGCGGGGCAGATTTCCGCTTTGATCCAAGCGCCCATACCCTTGTCTGTGACCACTGCGGCAACACCGGCGACATGGACACACCAGCGCCTGTTCATGCGATCAAGGAACTGGATTTTCGGACCGCTCTTGACGCTGAATTGCCTCACTCGGAAATCGAAGAAACACGCGTTTCAAAATGCCCCAATTGCGCAGCTCAGGTTGAATTCGAACCCGATGTGCACGCCGCAGAATGTCCGTTCTGCGCAACACCTGTCGTCACCGATACAGGGGCCCACCGCCACATCAAACCGCGCGGGCTGTTACCCTTCGCAATGGATGAAAGTGCGGCCCGTTCGTCAATGACAGACTGGTTGGGCGGGCTATGGTTCGCCCCCTCCGGCCTGCAGGAATACGCCCGCAAAGGCCGCAAAATGCAGGGAATTTACGTGCCTTACTGGACCTTCGATGCAGATACAAAATCTGCATATGCCGGCGAACGGGGCACCGTCTACTACGAAAACCAAACAGTCATGCGCGACGGCAAACGCCAAACGGTACGGGTCGCCAAAGTCAGGTGGGCCCGCGTTCGGGGGCGCGTTGCACGCTTTTTTGATGACGTTCTGGTATTGGCTTCAACCTCTTTGCCAAAACGGTTTACCGATGCTCTGGAACCATGGGATCTAAGTGCAATGGAACCCTACGATCCCGCGTATCTTGCCGGTTTTCGTGCAGAAGGGTATTCAATTGAACTGCAAGAGGGTTTCAAAGAGGCCCGCATGCGCATGGACGCACAAATCACTCGCGACGTAAAATTCGACATTGGCGGTGACAGGCAACGGGTACATGACATTCAGACCCAAATCAGCGCGGTCACCTTCAAACACATTCTTCTGCCTGTGTGGTTGGCAGCCTACAAATACCGCGGCAAAACCTACCGGTTTGTCGTCAACGGGCGCACCGGGCGCGTGCAGGGTGAACGCCCCTATTCTGCCATCAAAATCACCATTGCTGTGGTGGTTGGACTGCTTGTTGCTGGGGCAATCGGTTTTGCCATGGCGATGAACCAATGACAGATTTCGAAACACTGAACCGCATCGCAACCGAACGTTATTCGTGCCGCGCCTATAAACCCGATCCCGTCCCAAGGGAAATAATCCAGAACATTGTGCAGGTCGCGCAAAAGGTGCCAACATGGTGCAATGCCCAACCTTGGAAATTGACGATTACCGAAGGGGCAGGCACGCAGCGCTTTGGTGCGGCACTGTACGATCAAGCCATGTCCAACGCGCCAGAACCCGATATCGAATGGCCCAAAGCCTACCCCGGAGCGCTGGGGGAACGGCGACGGGCCTGCGGTTTTCAGCTTTATGATGCCTTGCAAATCCCCAAGGAAGACCGCGCAGGACGCGCCGCACAGATGATGGAAAACTTCCGTTTCTTCGGGGCGCCGCATGTGGCAATCGTGACCACCCCAGCTGTGCTCGGCACATATGGTGCTGTAGATTGTGGCGGCTTCGTTGCAGCCTTTACCCAAGCTGCCACTGCGCAGGGTTTGGGAACGATCGCACAAGGGGCGATCGCCGCTCAGGCCCCTTTCGTGCGAAACTTTTTCGAACTGCCCGAAGATGAATGGGTGTTGTGCGCAATATCATTCGGCTATCCCGACACCAAACACCCCGCCAATGCCTTTCGAACAGACAGGGCAGCAGTTGGCGATGTCGTCACCTGGCACGACACATGAGGGCACTGATCCAAAGAGTGACCAAAGCCCACGTGACTGTAGACGGGTCTTGCGTCGGGGAATGTGGCGCAGGGGCATTGATCTTGGTCTGTGCCATGCCAGACGACACGCCAGTCACTGTTGAAAACCTGGCTGGCAAAATCGCCAAGCTGCGGATTTTCAAAGACGCAAACGGGAAAATGAACCTGTCAATGTTACAATCCGGCGGCCAAGCCTTGGTCGTCAGCCAATTCACACTGGCGGCAGACACCGCGCGGGGCAACAGGCCCGGGTTCTCGGGTGCGGCGAAACCAGACGTGGCAGAACGGCTTTACCTGCAATTCGTTGACGCGTTGCGGACCCTCGGGATTGAAACACAAACCGGTCAATTCGGTGCCGACATGGCCGTGGACCTGACAAACGACGGTCCGGTGACAATTTGGCTGGATACCGCAGACTAACCCGTCTTGCGTCCCTGTCTTTTTCCAAAAAACACCCCGCCGGTGGCAAGGGTCCCATCAAGTGAGCTACCCGGAAATCTCATTGCCGAAAACAGATGCTCCGGCCACAGTCAATCGTTTCAACGAGGCCCTCGGATCACGGTTCGCGAAACGCTTCGCGGGATTTGTAAAGCGGCTTCATAAGGTATTGCATAACCGTCTTGGCACCTGTGTGCAGCTCAACAGAAGCTTGCATGCCGGGCCGGATGGCAATGCTGGCCTGCCTGTCCGTGAGGTTTTTAATGTCCACACGCAACGTGACTTTATAGTGTGGATCACCGTCAGCACGACGCGCGGTTTCATCTTTGAACGTATCAGCCGAGATCAATTTGACCTCGCCCTGCAAAGACCCGAAAATCGTGTAATCATACGCAGACAGTTTTATTGTCGCCTTTTGGCCCGGACGCACATTGGCGATGTTTTTGGGGTCAACGCGGGCTTCAACAAACAACTCTTCGTCCATTGGAATGATCTGCAAAATCTCTTCGCCCGGACGTACAACGCCACCGATCGTAGTCACGCTCAGATTGTTCACAATGCCCTTCATCGGCGACAACAGCACGGTGCGCGACAGCTGGTCCAAGCTGGCTTTCAGATTTTGGCGCAACGTGCCCAGTTCTTTCAGCGTGTCAGAAAACTGCTGTGCGCGTTCGAGTTCGGTTTGGGTCACGATCTCATCCATACGGATGCGGGCGTCGGCATGGGCTTTGCGGGCACGTGTGGCTTCGATCAGCGATACGATATTGCGTTCCAGTAGATCTTCCAGCAGCGTTTTTTCTTTGGTGGCTTGATTGAGAACGCGTTGCGCCCCTTCGCGGCGCGACACGAAATCGGATTGACGGGCTTGTAGCAAAGCACGCTCCGAAGCCACAATGCCGGGCGTACGTGCGGCCAAGACCTCGGGCACGATGAAATCGAACTGTCCTGCCAGCTCGGCCTCAAGCCGCAGACGGCGAATTTCCAAAGCTGTAATCTGGTCTTGCAAGTCGTCCACAGCAGATTTGAATTGCGTTCCATGTAGCCGCGCCAGAACGTCGCCCCGTTCCACCACATCGCCTTCCTGCACCGCGAGTTCGGCCAGAATACCACCTTCAAGGTTTTGGATAATTTGCGGACGAGACGATGAAATCATCGACCCCTCGGCACGCACAATTTCGTCCACCCAAGCGAATGCGGCCCAGATCAAAAACACCAGAACCGATGCCGCGCACAGCCAAACCACATAGCTTGGGCCTTTCATGTCGCCGCCCAATTGCGTGTTCAGGTTCGTCTGGCTTGCAACGCTCATCCGATGGCCCCTTTCATCGGAACAACAAGGCCCGTCTGGTTCAAATGCGCCAGCACCTGATCCCGCGGGCCGTCTACTGTCATGCGCCCGTTCTGCAACAGAAGCGTTCGGTTCGTCAGGGCCAATATCGGGGCACGGTGCGTGGCGATGATCGCTGTGCGCCCATCCATCCAGCGCTCCAACCGGCTGACAAGTGTGGCTTCCAGCTTTTGATCCAGCGCCGCTGTCGGTTCATCCAGCAGGCAAATCTGCGGGTCTTGCAACCAAAGCCGCGCCCACCCGATGGATTGACGTTGCCCGATGGACAGGCCTTGGCCACCATCCAGAATTTCAAGATCAAGGCCTTTGTGGTGTCCTTTGACAAATGGCCCAAGCCCCGCAAAATCCAATGCTTCCAAAAGGCGCGTGTCGTCGCGTTCCAGCATGGTCAGGTTCAAGTTGTCCCGCAACGTGCCTGAAAACAGGCGCACATCCTGTCCAAGGTACCCGATCAGGCGGCGCAGGTCGCGCGGCTCAATCTGGCTCATTTCTGTGCCGTCCAACAAAACGCGGCCAGTGGATGGCGCGTAAAGCCCGCTTAAAACCTTCAAAAGCGACGACTTGCCAGACCCGTTCGCACCAAGGATCGCGATACGCTGCCCCGGCAAGATCGCAACGCCCGGAATATCCAGCGTCGGTGCGCCATCATCTTCGTAGCGGAACGTCAATTCACGCAGCTCAAAATGCCCTTTCAGGCTTTCGCGGCGCAAATATGTGCGGTCTTCGTCTGCATCTTGTTCTGACATCGCCACTGCATCCAAACCGTCCAGCGCCGTTTTCACATTTCCCCAACGCGCCATGGTGCCAGCCAACTGCGTCAGCGGCGCAAGTGTGCGGCTGGTCAAAATGCCCACCGCGATGATGGACCCCACGGTGAAATGCCCTGCGAAAACCAGATAGGTGCCCACGATCACAGCGGCGACATAGGTGGCCTGCTGGACCCCTTGGCTCCAGAATGTCAGTACAGACGCCAGCTTGCGTTGTTCGGATGATTTCAGTGCAGACAGCGTTGTCAATTCCGACCACAAGCGCATCACGCGGTCTTCGGCGCGCTGGGTCTTGACCGTATCACGTTCAAAGATCGCCTCGTGCAAAAGGCGCGAAGACTTGGCAGAGGCCCCTTGGGTTTCCGCCGTCAACTGCATCATTTTCTTTTGCATGAAAAAGCCCGGCACCACCATCAGGATACCACCAAGCACCAGAACCCAAACAACATTTCCAGCGATTGAGGCCACAAGCAGCAAGAACACAAAGATAAACGGGATGTCTGCGATTGTTCCGATGGTCGAGGCGGTAAAGAATTCGCGCACCGACCCGAATTCGCGCATCGCAGAAAACGTCATTGACGGGGATTGCCCCCGCACGTCAGACCGCATGCCGATCACCCGTTCCATCAAAACGCCCAGCACAGACAATTCAATCTGGCGCCCTGCCCCATCCATCAAACGGGCGCGCGCAATTTTCAAAAACGCTTCCATCAAAAGTGCAAGGCACGCGCCAACGGCCAACACCCAAAGCGTGGCTTCGGATTGATGCGGGATCACCCGATCGTAGACTTGCAACGAAAACAGCGCAACAGCGACGGCAAGAAGGTTGGCGACAAAAGATCCCAACGCGACTTCGCCCAACTGGCGTTTGAAGGTGTGAAACTGCCCCCAGAACCAATGTGCAGGCTTGGCTTCGGTCTTGTGTGTCTTGGCCACAGTCGCCAAAGGCGCTTCGGCCCGCACAAGAAGGCCCGCAAAATAAGGTTCAAAATCCGCCATAGGAACATGGGCGCGATTGTCGGTGCAGGTTTTGTCGTAAATCACCAAATCACCGCGCGATTGGCCCATCACAAGCACCACCTGCCCGCTGGTCATGTAAGCCAGGGCAGGCCATTGATCCGCGGTAAAATGTTGCAAAGTGCAGACTTCGGTCACACAGCCGATATGGGACAGCCCTTTGGCGATGGCATGGGCTTCAACCGCATCGCTTGCGCCATCGGATGTGGCTTTGGAAATTGCATCAAACGCATCGGATTTCAGCGCATCAACGCCAAGCAACCCTGCATAGACCACCGCCAGTTCGGCGCGCGCCTGAATGCGGTCACCAAACAGGTTTTTATTGTCCGCTTCTGGCGCTTGCACCTTGGCAGAGGCTTCAATGCGGCCTCGGTTTCCATTGGTGATGGTCAGCGTGAAAGGCTGCGTGCTCATCAAATCTGGCCCCCGTCGGCCAGAACACCCAATATCCGCGCCATCTCAATGCGCAGGCGTGCCGCTTCGTATTTGGTGGTAACTTCGCTTGTTTGAGCGCGCGCAAAGGTTTCATAGACGCCAACAACGTCCATCACCTGACGCTGTCCTGCACGGTATTGTTCCTGAAACAAGTCCAAGTTTTGCTTGGCTTGCTGGCGCAGGTTTGTGGCTTCGCCCGTTTGACGGGTTTTGGCTGCAATCTGGCTTTCAAGGCTTTTAAGTGCGCGGTTGGAATCTTCCGTGGCTTCCAGCACCAAACGGCCAGCGGTTTCTTTGGCCACTTCGATGGACTTCAAACGCGCACCTGTGCCAAGACCCAACTGTGCGCCGCCGCCATTGACCGTCACACCGCCATTTGCGCCAAGCGTGCCACGGGCCGAAAGTCCGGGCAATTGGCTTGCACGATCCACAGAAGCCGCAGCAATCGCGCGTGTTTTTTCGGCTTCGGCACGCACCACCGCCAAAGGCTGCGCCGCGTTTGCGGTAACCGGCAGCCGAGTAATCCCACGCACATCTGTCAGCGGATCAATCGCCATGGCGTTCAATTCCGACAGGTTTGTGCGGGCTGTTTCGCGGTTTGCTTCCAGGTCGGCGCGGATTTCAGCCAGCTTCTGGCGGATAATATTCAGATCAGAGCGGTCAGAAACACCACCGCGCACGCGCTCTGACATGATGTATTCAAAGCGGCTCATGTCCTCAAACGTGGTTTCGGACAGTGACGCCTTTTCACGCCCTTCTGCGGCGGCCAAGTACAGTGTCAGTGCCGTCGCCGCACGGTCGTTGGTGTCTTCGGCCAAAGCAACGGCTGCGACTTCGACATCCGCTTTGGCAAAAGCGCGTTCGCCCTTCTTGCGTCCGTTGTCAAAGATCACCTGATCCACAACCAGATTGGCCACCACAGATGACAAGGATGTCAGCGAGATTTGCGGCCCAATCGTCGGCAACCAGTTCTTACTGGCCGCTTCCGCACGCAACCGTGCCGATTTCAATTCGGATTCAGCCGCACGGTTGTTCGCGGCCATCACTGATGTTGTGACCCGTTCAAAAGAACTGCTTTCAGGCACAATAGATCGCCGGCTGACCAGCCCTTGAATGATCGTGCTTTCAGCGTTCAGCTTGTCATCGTATTTGGTGTCTGTTGAGGCATATGCGGTCGTTTTTGGCGCCGCTGCCGTTTCTGTCACACCGGTTTCGGGTGCGCGCATCCGCGAGACAAGATTACTGTCTCCGAAGTCACTCATACAGCCCGAAAGCCCAATTACTACTGCACAGGCTACGCCTGTACCTTTTACACCATGCCCCATGTCCTGCCCTTAACGTGCCGGTACTATTATTTTGTTGTGGTGGGCGCGGTTCGGGATCGCTTTTGTGGATCCCGTCCCCGCCTCAATTATAATGGATCGGCCAAAATCCTGAAGCCTTTAGCCGATCACAGTATTCACTGTGATTTCATCATCGATCAACACGGTGCCAGCACCAACGTTGTAGATGTTGTAATCTGCGCCATCGACGGTTGTGGTCCCTGCGGCCTGTCCGTCTGTCAAGGTCACTTGGTCGTCGCCGCCACCTGTCACGATCAACTGATCCGTGTTCGAGGACAGGTTCACAAGCTGCGCTTCGTTGATTGTCAGATGCGCTTCTTCCGCAAAGTTCAGATCAACGGTTTCAACCTGATAGTTGCCCAAGCCCGGTGTCGCTAGGGACGTTGTCGATCCTGCAACGCCGTCATCAAGCACAACATATGTGCCTGCGGTGTTGCCAGCATCGTCTGTCGCCGTGATAACAAGGTTTGAGCCGTCCGGTACATCGCTGCCAAACCGGAATTCGGTTTCGCCAAATGCGTTGTCTGCAGATTGCGCCGGTGTGGCGGTGATTGCAGAATCCGTAACCTGCGCAATAGACACATCATCATCGGTTTGCTCGATGGAAATACCGCGCACACCATCACCAATCGTTGTCAGCGATGCCATGACCGGCCCGTCGGGCGCATCCGTGTCAATACGCAGAGTGTCCGAAATCGTTGCCGTGTTGTCATGCGCATCGGTTGCCATAACCGTGATGTCAGCGTCATAGCTGCCAGCAGGGATCGCCGAGGCCGGAACATCCAGGCTCCAGTTGCCTGCCGCATCCACATTCGCCACCAGCGTCGTGCCGTGGAAGTCTACAACAACGGTAGACCCGGCTTCGACCTGCCCGCCAAGGCTGATGCCCGTGCTGGCTTCGGACGCGTTCACCACATTGTCGCCTGCCACATTGCCCGCCGAGAAGTTCAGCGTGTTGACCAATGTGTCAACTTCAACAGTATTGTTGATGGTCGCCACGTTGCCCGCGGCATCCGTCGCAGTCACTTCCAAAGCGACATTTTGTTCGCCTGTTGTGATCTGGCTGGATTGGTACGCCGCCGTCCAGTTGCCATTGGCATCCACGGTCGCAGGAACGGTAACACCGCCCAATGTGACCATAACGGATGATCCCGGCTCAGTTGTGCCTGTGATGGTGACGCCAGATGCCTGTTCGGACGCGTTGATTACCCCGTCACCTGCAACTGTATTTGCGCTTACCGACATGTTGTCGACCTGCGTGTCCACCTGAACGCTGTCTGTGGCCGTGCGTGTGTTGCCCGCAGCATCTGTTGTGGTCGCTTCGATATTGGCAGTGTACGTGCCCGGTGCGATTTCGCCTGCTGCAAATGTAGCATTCCACACGCCGTTTGCGCCCGTCACTACGGTATGGCTGACGCCGCCCATTGTTACGGTCACAACTGCACTTGGGTCTGCGGTACCGGACAAGACAACACCGTCGCTGGCCTCGGCTGCGTTGATGATGTCATCGCCTTCGACCGGTGCCGGGCTGATGGTCAAAAGACCCGCTTCGGTATCAACGCTGACGGATTGCGTGATTTCAGACGTGTTGCCTGCCGCATCCGTGGCTGTCGCCGTCATAGTCGTGGTGTATGTGCCGCCAGCCAGCTGATCGCTGCTGAAGGTCGCAGTCCAACTGCCGTTTGCGGCAACTGTTGCTGTTGTTGTTACCCCGCCCAGAACAACAGAGACTGTTGAACCCGGTTCGGCCTGACCCGTGACCACAAGACCCGATTGTGCTTCGGCTTGGTTGATCACACCGTCTGCACCGCCTGCGGTAGAGGTGTAGTTGAAGGCATTTACAAAGGTGTCGACCTGCACTGTACCCGTTGTGGTCGCAGAGTTGCCGTTGGCATCGGTAGCAACCGCGGTCACGGTTGCATCGTATTCGCCCGACGCCACCGCTGAGGCGGGGAAATCCACCGTCCAGCTGCCGTCAGACGCCACAGTCGCGGCCAAAGTCGTCGATCCGAATGTCACATTTACAGTCGATCCAGCCTGCGCGGACCCTGTCAGTGTGATCCCACCGGCAGCTTCGACACCATTAACAGTACCGTCACCGCCAACAGCTGATGTGTTGATGGCAACTTCACTGACCGTGTCGATCACCAGAACTTCAGAATAGGTCGAGGCATTGCCCAGCGCATCTGTCGCCACGATCGTCATGGTCTCGGAATATTCGCCGCCTGCAAATGTGCCTGCGGGCCATGTCACGGACCACGATCCGTCGTCGCCGACTGTGGTCGTTTGCGTGTTGCCCGCGACGGTCACGCTGACGGATGCACCTGCTTCACCGGTGCCGCCCACTGTCGCGCCGCCATCCAGTTCGGATGCGTTAAAGATATCGCCATTGGATTCAGTGCCAAATGTAACGGACACTTCCGGAGGCGTTGTGTCGATGAGAAAGACAGGACCATCCAGATCATATGTCTCGCCGCCGCCCGTGACTGTTACATCCGCTTGGGATGTGCCGTCGCTTGGCAGGTTGTCACCGTCAAAAGTCACGCCCCATGTGCCATCGTCGCCAATCAGCGTATCAAGGGACTTATCCCCCACGACAACTTCGACCAGATCACCGGGATGACCGGTGCCTGTTACGACAACCTCGTAGGGCATAACTGTGCCACCAACGCTTGGCGTGCTGTCGGCGTTGTCCACAGTTGGTTCTGTGTGTGGTGGCTCATTGCCACCTCCACCGCCACCGCCGCCACCACCGACAACGGCCAGACCGCCGACGCCAGCTGCAACACCCGCGGCACCCAAGCCGCCACCGCCAAGCAACGCGCCCAATGGCGCAAGCATGGACACTTCGTCGTCAGCAACTGGACCCACAGCAACTTCTGTGCGGCCCAAATAGATCAAATCATCAGATGGGCTCCACTTGCCCCACTGCTCTGTTGGACCGAACTGGGCGTACAGGCCACCGTCGGTTGTCTCAACAAAGGCAACTTCATTCAAGTAGCCGTCGGCGCTGATGAACAGGCGGTTCGCCTCGCCTGCGTCATTGAAGTAATTCTCGATCACGATGATGCGGCCGTCCGAGAGCACGATGCTCAAATCGTCGCCGCTGCGCGAATGCCCTTCCATGTCCACTTGACGCAGATTGAGGGAAATTTCCTGACCGTTTGTGACCTGGATTGTAGTCGTTTCAGCCTCTGCCGATACCGTACCACGATTTAATGCGCCCGCACCATCACGGACGACGAAATCAATCGCCTTCATAACACCACCACTCTACCTCGAAACCCATTCAATGCGGGTCTCATTTTGTGTTTTTCTTCAGCAGGCGTTGTTTTTTTTGCCGCTCTGCTTGCGTTCTGTATTTTGCAACTTAACGCAAAGGCGAATCTAGGGCTAGTCTCTTTTTTCACCAAAATCGCTATTTCGTGAGGCTTTGGGTACATATGGCCTTCAATTCGGGGCAGAAGTGTTGTCCTTATTGTGGCACCGCCAGCAACAAAAAGGGGCCAAAGATGTCCACAGCAGATGATTTGGTCACCATATGGACGGCAGGCGTCGACGCCGTCATTGGACGTCGCGCTGTGTGCGATGCGCTGCGTCAGCACAATGTGATGCGCCCTGACGCGGTGATTGCAGTTGGAAAAGCGGCCGCATCTATGGCCGCAGCTGCACATGATGCCTTTGGCCCCTTGCCCATGTTGATTGTGACAAAGCATGGACATGTAATGGATGCCCCGCAAAACGCGGAAATTATTGAAGCCGCACACCCGGTGCCAGATGCACAAAGTCTAAAAGCCGGGGCGCGGCTGATCGACGCCGTGGACAATATGGCCCGAGACACGCATCTGCTGGTGCTGACATCCGGCGGCGCCTCTGCTTTGGCCGAACATCTGGTGGACGGGTTGTCATTGAACGATCTTGCGGACCGCACCCAAGCTCTGCTCGCGTCGGGGCAAGACATTCACGCCATGAATGCGCTGCGCAAAGATCTGTCCGCAATAAAGGGCGGCAAACTTCTGGCACGGTTCAAAGGGCAACGCATCACGAGCCTTGCCATTTCCGACGTCGAGGGGGACGCTCTGGGCGTCATAGGGTCAGGCATTGGGGATGCGCCCGCTGACGCACCGTTTGACTTCGCCCCATACATCGTCGCCAGCAACGCCATCGCCCGTGCGGCGGCCGCAGACGCGGCGCAGGGCGTTATTTTGAGCAATACAGAAGACCTTTACGACGATGCCGTAGCGCTGGCACCGCGCATCGCGGCCCAAGTGCTTGCGGCAGGTCCGGGCCTGCACATCAAAGGGGGTGAGCCAACAGTGATATTGCCGCCCAACCCAGGAAAAGGCGGACGCAACATGGCATTGGCATTGCTGTTGGCCCGAGAGATTGCAGGCATCGAAGGCGTGCAAATTCTGGTCGCAGGCACCGATGGCACAGACGGGCCAACGGATGCGGCGGGCGCTTTGGTGGACGGGCACACGTGGGATGACAGCGGGTCAGACGCTTTGAACACTGCAAATGCTGCCCCGTGGCTGGACGCCCGTGGGGCGTTGTTTCGCAGCGGACCGACAGGCACAAACGTGATGGACATATTGATCGCCAAACGGACCTGACCCGATACGCACCGCGCCCGCTTGACAGCCGCACCGCCTTCGCCGCACCGTCGCGCCATGACACATCATAAACTCCGCGACATCGAAGAAAACGCCGACTATGGCATCACCCTGTCCGATGGCACCCGCCTGTCGGCCCGCGTCTGGATGCCAAAGGATGCCGGTGATGATCCGATGCCTGCCATCCTTGAATTCCTGCCATACCGCAAACGCGACGGCACAACCGCGCGGGACGCATTGACCCATCCGTATTTCGCGCAGCGCGGCTACGCGTGCGTGCGTGTCGATATGCGCGGGAATGGCGACAGCTATGGTGTGATGGAAGACGAATACACCCAACAGGAACTGGATGATGCCGTTGAAGTCATTCACCATCTTGCCACACAAGGTTGGTGCAACGGCCGCGTGGGTATGATGGGCATCAGCTGGGGCGGGTTTAACGGTTTGCAAGTTGCCGCTATGACGCCTGAGCCATTAAAAGCGGTGATAACTTTATGTTCGACCGTCGACCGCTTTGCCGACGATATCCACTATAAGGGCGGCTGCCTTTTGAACGAAAATCTCGGCTGGGGGGCGACCATGTGGTCCTATTCCAGCCGGGCACCAGACCCTGCCCTGCGCGAAGACTGGCGCGAAATGTGGTTGGAGCGTTTGGAAAACGAACCCTTTTTGCCGTCCACATGGCTGCGCCACCAAACACGAGACGACTATTGGAAACACGGCTCTGTTTGTGAAAGCTACGATACAATCAAGGCCAAGGTTCTTGCTGTTGGCGGTTGGGGGGATGCCTACAAAAATGCAGTCCCGCAGATTGTCGAAAACATTCCCGGTGCCAAGGGGATAATCGGACCATGGGTCCACAAATACCCACATTTTGCAGTGCCCGAACCGCGTATCGGCTTTCTGCAAGAGGCGTTGCGGTGGTGGGACACATGGCTGAAGGATGCAGACACCGGGGTGGATCAAGATCCACCTTACCGTGTCTATCAGATGGACGGTGTGCGTCCTGCCACTTGGCACGCAGAGCGCCCCGGTCATTGGCGCACTTTAGACCGATGGCCGGAAACAGGCATCCACGCCCCGGCGGCCCGCTATTCGTTTCAGCAGGACGGAACTCTGACTGATGGACATCCGCCCCAGCCGATCAACGTGCCCGTATCCTCGCCCCAAGACTGTGGAATGGACGCCGGTGAGTACTGCGCCATCTGGTTGGGCCCCGAACAGCCCGGCGACCAGCGCCGCGACGATGCGTTGTCGGCCACATGGGACAGCGATCCCTTAACCCTTGATCTGAACATCACAGGCGCGCCGAACATCTTTTTGCGTGTGGCATCTGACAAACCAGTGGCGCAGATTGCGGTCCGTTTGAACCACGTACATCCCGATGGGGCATCGACCCGCATTACCTATGGCGTCTTGAACCTGAACACCCCCATCGCCGGGCAAGAGCCGCATGAATTGGTAGACGGCGAATGGGGGTGGGGCACGTTGAATTTGGATAATGTGGCCTACACCGTACCTGAAGGTCACAGGCTACGCATTGCGGTGTCTGACACCTATTGGCCGCTGATCTGGCCATCCCCCGAAAAAACGACGCTGCGCATCGTGAAGGGGGCCGCGACCCTGCCGACGTCTTTGGGGCCAAGCAAACAGCGCCCCGCGCCGCAGTTCGCAGCCCCCGAAGCGGCACCGCCATGGGAGACTGAAACACTACGTCCCGAAAACCACATACGTCGCCAAGAAACCGACATGACCACAGGCATCGTATCTTTGGTCATCGAGGATGATTTTGGGAAAGTCCGCGATCTGGATCATGGCCTGATCAACGGGTCAATCGCGCGCGAACGCTGGGACATTCACCCGGACGACCCGCTGTCTGCCCGAGGCTCTTGCCACTGGAGCGACGAGATTGAGCGCGACCAGCTGCGTCTGCGCACAGAAGCAAGGTGCGACATGTGGTCGGACGCAACGCATTTCTACCTTGCCGCGAAAATGGAAGCCTTTGAAAATGACGTGCTGATCTATGAACGCGACATCACAGACAAAATAGAACGGAACGGCATCTGACACATCTGTGTCATGAAAGCGCTATTAACCCTTGCGAGCGCGGCATTAATGCGCAAACTTGATTCATCAATCAAGAAAAAGCCGCGCCACAGACGCGCGGATGTAGTCAACACGGGAGACGATTTGATGACGACGGAACTACAACACCTTACGGACAAGGTAAAAGCCGGCACCATGACACGCCGCGAATTCATGAGCAAAGCCGCGGCACTTGGTGTGTCCGCAGCTGTTGCCACATCTTTCCTTGCGGACGCGGCCTATGCGGCAACGCCCGTCAAAGGCGGCACGTTCAAAATGGGCGTGCAGGGTGGTGAATCCACAAACAGCCAAGACCCTGCGACATGGGCCTCTGATGTGCCAATCGCCGGGGGTTTCTGCTGGGGTGAAACCTTGGCCTATGCGGGCCCGAATGGTCTGGAACCGCGTGTTGCCGAAAGCTGGGAAGGCTCTTCAGATGCCAAAACATGGCGTTTCAAAGTCCGTCAGGGGATCACATTCTCTAACGGTGCTGCGGTAACAGCCGAAGACGTTCTGGCAACCATGCAGCGTCACTCGAACGAAGATTCCAAGTCCGGTGCTTTGGGCATCATGAAGGGCATCGAATCCATGCGCGCCGACGGTGACGTGTTTGAATTGACGCTGGCCATCGGCAACGCCGACTTGCCGTACCTGATGGCAGACTACCACCTGATCATTCAGCCCAACGGTGGCTTTGATGACGTGGCTGCCGCCATCGGCACCGGCCTTTACACGCTGGAAACGGATGAGCCGGGCGTGCGTATGACGTTCAAAAAGAACCCCAACCACTGGGCTGCAGACGAAATGGGCCACTATGACGCTGTTGAAGTGATCGTTTTGAACGATGCAACAGCGCGGACCGCTGCCCTGCAATCCGGTCAGGTCGACACAATCAACCGTGTTGAGCCAAAGATCGCAAAACTGTTGGGTCGTGCACCAAACATCGATGTGCGCACAACATCGGGCCGCGGCCACTATGTGTTTATCGCCCACGTCGACACAGCACCTTTCGACAACAACGATCTGCGCCTTGCGTTGAAGTATGCGTTGAACCGTCAGGAAATGGTCGACAAAATCCTGCAAGGCTTTGGATCGGTCGGCAACGACATGCCCATCAACGAAGCCTACCCGCTGTTTGACGAGACGATCCCGCAGCGCGCGTTCGATCTTGAAAAAGCGGCAGAGCACTACAAAAAGTCCGGCCATGACGGATCTCCCATCATCCTGCGCGTTGCAGATGGTGCTTTCCCGGGTGCGGTTGATGCGGCAGCCTTGTTCCAGCAGTCTTGCGAAGCCGCAGGCATTCCGTTGGAAATCAAGCGTGAGCCAAACGACGGTTACTGGTCCGAAGTCTGGAACGTGCAGCCATATTGCGCATCCTATTGGGGCGGTCGTCCGGTCCAGGACCAGATGTATTCCACGGCCTATCTGTCCACGGCAGACTGGAACGACACCCGCTGGAAGCGCGAAGATTTCGACGCGATGCTGTTGGAAGCCCGCGCAGAGCTGGACGAAGGCAAGCGCAAAGAGATCTATTCCAAAATGGGTCGTTTGTTGAACGAAGAAGGCGGCGTCATGGTGCCGATGTTCAACGACTTTGTGGATGCTGTGTCCTCAGACGTTCAGGGCTGGGAAACCAACCCGTCAGGTCCACAAATGTACTGGACTGCTTTCGCCAAGACATGGAAGGCGTAAGGACACCTTATGCACCCCATCCTTAAACTTGTTGCCCAGCGTTTAGCGCTGGGCATCATTCTGCTCTTCGCCGCCTCTGCACTCATCTTTGGCTTGACCGAAATCCTGCCCGGCGACGCAGCACAAGCCCAATTGGGCCAAGCCGCCACCCCCGAAAGCCTTGCCAACTTGCGCGAAGAAATGGGGCTGAACCGCCCTGCCCTGACGCGCTACACCGAATGGATCGGTGGCATGTTGACAGGCGATATGGGCAATGCCCTGTCCAACAAACTCTCCATCAGTGAACAAATCGGCAAACGCCTTGGGGCGACTATTTTCTTAGCCAGCTGGGCTGCCTTGATTTCTGTTCCTTTGGCTATTCTTTTGGGCCTGATTGCCGTGCGATACCAAAACCGCTGGCCTGACAAGGTGATTTCGGGCTCTACGCTCACTTTCATTTCTTTGCCAGAATTCATGCTCGCCTATATCCTAATTTTTGTGATTGGCGTTAAGTTGCAATGGGCCCCGTCATTCGCAAATGTTTCCCCTGACATGCCCCTGCTGGACAAGCTGCATGCTATCTCCTTGCCCGTCACTGTTCTGACGCTGGTGGTTCTTGCGCATATGATGCGTATGACCCGGGCGGCCATTTTGAACGTGATGCAGTCGGCTTATATCGAAACAGCAGAACTGAAAGGCTTGACCACGTTTGAGGTGATCCGCAAACACGCTTTCCCAAACGCAATCGCGCCCATCGTCAATGTCGTCATGCTGAACCTTGCCTATCTGGTGGTTGGTGTTGTCGTGGTCGAAGCCGTTTTTGCCTATCCGGGCATGGGGCAATATCTGGTGGATGCCGTGGTAAAACGCGACGTGCCTGTGGTGCTGACGTCCGGTGTGATTTTTGCAGCCGTTTACATTGTGCTGAACATGATCGCCGACGTTGTGTCCATTCTGTCAAACCCAAGATTGAGGCATCCCAAGTGACTTTTCAAAGAAAAGCCACTTCGTGCAGACAAGCGTCTTTGCGCAGCAAAGGCGCGGTCTGTCACCCGTTTGCGGTGTCGTGCACCGCCCGCCTCATCCCTCATCCAATATCGGGAGCATTGTAATGCGTATCCCCCTTTCCGCTCTGATTGGCCTGACCTTGACGGGCCTATATTTTTTCGCCGCAATTTTTGCATCTTGGATCGCCCCGTACGGCATGGCAGAAGCCGTAGGTGACGTATGGGAGCCGTCCTCGGCCGCGCATTGGCTGGGCACCGACCAAATTGGGCGGGACCTGCTGACACGTATGATTTACGGCGGCCAAACCACTATTTTCATCGCCACTGCAGCAACCATCCTCAGCTTTTCAACCGGCTCCATTCTGGGCTTTATTGCGGCTGTGTCTGGTGGTTGGGTGGATCAGGTCCTGTCGCGGTTTGTCGACTTGATGATGTCCATTCCGTCGCTGATCCTGGCCCTTGTGATCTTGTCCGCCATTGATGTGACCGTACTGACACTGATTGTGCTCATGGGGTTGTTGGACAGCACCCGTGTGTTCCGATTGGCGCGTGCGGTTGCCGTGGATATTTCCGTGATGGAATACGTCGAAGCCGCACGGTTGCGCGGGGAAAAGATCTTCTGGATCATCTTCCGTGAAATTCTACCCAATGCCTTGTCACCTTTGGTGGCTGAAATGGGACTGCGGTTCATCTTTATGGTTCTCTTCATTTCCACGCTGTCCTTCCTTGGCATTGGTGTGCAACCACCGCTGGCCGACTGGGGCGGGATCGTGAAAGAGAACAAAGACGGCATCAACTTTGGCATCGGGGCCGCACTTTACCCGGCTGTGGCCATCTGTACGCTGGCCATCTCTGTGAACCTCGTAGCGGACTGGGTTTTGAACCGCACCACATCTCTCAAAGGGGGGCGCGGATAATGATCTTCATCCCTTTCATCTCGCCAAATAAACCTCGGGGGTGCGGGGGCAGAGCCCCCGCGCAGGTGACACAATGACAGAACCACTTCTCAAAGTCCGTGGCCTGAAAATCGGGGCCACAATCTACCCACCGGATGCGAAACCCCATGACATCGAAATCGTACATGGCGTCGATTTCGACGTGATGCCGGGCAAGGTGCTTGGGCTGATCGGGGAATCCGGTGCGGGCAAATCCACCATCGGTCTTGCCGCGATGGCCTATGGGCGCGGCGGTGTGAAGCTGACCGGTGGCGAAGTCTGGGTCAACGGCCGCGATGTTTTACAGTCGGGACGCAGTGACATTCGCAAACTGCGCGGCGCGGAAGTGACCTATGTGTCGCAATCTGCAGCCGCCTCTTTCAACCCTGCGAAGAAGATCATGGAGCAGGTGACAGAGGCCGCGATCCTGCAAGGCAAGTTCTCAAAATCGGACGCCGAAGCCCGCGCCATTGAGCTGTTTCGCAAACTCGACCTGCCTGATCCTGAAAACATTGGATCGCGGTTTCCGCATCAAGTCTCGGGCGGGCAGTTACAGCGCTGCATGACAGCACTGGCCTTGTGCCCACAGCCCGATCTGGTGGTCTTTGACGAACCCACAACTGCGTTGGACGTAACCACCCAGATTGATGTGTTGAAAGCGATCAAGGAAGCCATCGCAGACACCGGCGTTGCAGCCCTGTACATCACCCACGATTTGGCCGTTGTGGCACAGGTCAGCGACCACATCATGGTGTTGCGACAAGGCGAGATGGTGGAATACGGCGACGTAGACCAGATCATCAACGCGCCACGTGAAGAATATACGCAAGCCCTTGTGTCTGTCCGATCGATCGATCACGTGGAAAAGACGCCCACTGACCAACCTTTGTTGACAGTTGAAGGCGTCACAGCACGCTACAAGGGCACCAATTTTGACGTGTTGAAAAACATCAACGTCGATTTGCATCCCGGGCAAACCCTGGCCGTGGTCGGGGAATCCGGGTCTGGCAAATCCACCCTGGCACGGGTCATCACAGGGCTTTTGCCACAGTCACAAGGCCGCATCCATTTCGACGGGCGCGATCTGTCACCCGATCTTGCTAGCCGAAAACTTGAAGACCTGCGCGAATTGCAGATGATCTACCAGATGGCTGATACGGCGATGAACCCGCGCCAAACGGTGGGCACGATCATCGGCAGGCCGCTGGAATTTTATTTCGGGCTGAAGGGCGCAGAAAAGCAAAAGCGTATCCAAGAGCTTTTGGATGAAATCGAACTGGGCGACGGGTTTCAGGACCGCTATCCAGCAGAACTGTCCGGGGGCCAAAAGCAACGTGTGTGTATCGCGCGCGCCTTGGCTGCCAAGCCCAAGCTGATCATCTGTGACGAAGTTACGTCGGCCCTTGACCCACTTGTTGCGGATGGCATCCTGAAGCTGCTTTTGAAGCTGCAGAAGATCGAAGACGTATCGTATCTGTTCATCACCCACGATCTGGCCACGGTCAAAGCGATCGCAGACAGCATTGCGGTCATGTATCAAGGCGAGGTCGTGCGCTACGGCAGCAAGTCCGACGTTCTGGCACCGCCCTTTGATGACTACACAGACCTGCTGCTGTCTTCTGTTCCAGAAATGGAACTGGGGTGGTTGGAAAAAGTGATTGCGGGCCGAAAAATGGCGAGCGCCGGAAATTAAGCGCCTTATTGGCATGCCAACACACGCGGGATCGTGTTCTATCAAGAAACGCGATCCCGTACTTCTACTTGTAACGCTAAGTTGAGGCCGCGTGGTGGGATGTGAACACCTGTTGCAGCTCGTCTCGCTGTCGCATGCCCTTCAAAGTCTGTTGCAAGTCGCCTTCCCCGTCAAACAACAACAGCGTCACATGCGGCACACCGTATTTTGCAGCAAAAGCGGCACCTTTTTCAGTCATGATATCTGCCACCAGATAAACGATATCGCACTCACCGAACCCTTTCAGGGCCTTGCGCGTTTCGCGTTGCAAAGACGTGCAGGTCGGACACTGCGGGTCGTGGATTTGAACCACAACGGGTTTGCCCTGCCCAAGACGGCTTAGATCATGTTCCGCTGCATGTGCTTGAAATGACCCACGCGCAAAGTAACCGCCCCCCGCCACAACAACCCCGCCAATCGCGCCACTACGCAACAGTTTCAGGACATTGCGCCGTGACGGTTGCGCAGCACCAGATGGTTGCGACTTTTTCTGCCGTGCCGCAGCTTGGCGGGTTTTGCGGGTCTGTTTCATAAGTCCACTCCTTGGTGCAATAGGCGCAACCCTACCCGTGCCACCCCCTTTGATGCCATTCACACCAATCACACGCCGCATCACGTCACCGTGACTTCAAGGGGTGCCTGGAAAGACGATACCGTCACTGCCCGCGATCCACTGCGGGTATTTACCCATGACATCCGCAAACGCTTGTGCGCCCAGAAAACCTGCCAACCACGCCTGCACCTGCGGTATGGCTTCGCGATCAAACTGCGCCTTATCAATGAAGGCAAACTGGCGCACAAACGGCAGTATCGCGTAGTCGGCGATGGTGGGGTGTGCAAACACCCATCCGTCAATCTGCTGATCCAAATCCTGCAGAAAGGCCATCGCCTTGGCGCGTTCCGCCTGCGGATCAGCGTCCGGATATCGCGTCGCATATTTGGTGCGGTCCAATGCGGTTTTGAACGCACCATCACAGCGCGCGATCCAGTCCCAGCCTTCGGCGGGCATATCCAGCCAACCTTCGGGATCGTGCTGTTGCAGCGCCCAGATCATCACATCAAGGCTTTCGTCAATCACCCCCTCGGCATGTTGCAAACACGGCACCGTTCCGCTGGGCGAGGTTTGCAAAAATGCGTCTGGCTTGTCACGCAGTACGACCTCACGCAGATCCACCTGCACCCGCGCCATAGCCAACGCCAATCGCGCCCGTATCGCGTAAGGGCAGCGACGGAACGAATAGAAAATCGGGATATCGTTTTGGTTCATTGGCTCTGACCGGATTTTTCAAACAATGCCCGCAGACTTACGCGTGGGACGCCTTGCATGCAAATCCGATTGAACCCAAAGTGATAGCAGCACAGTGACTTGGGGCAGAAAAATGACAACCGAAACACCCGGAATTGAAACCGGCGAACTGGACCTTTCCACGTTGTTGAAGACGCTGAAAGCCACCTTGGTGGATGGCGTTTATGTTTTTGTCACACGGCCCCCCGGAAGCCCGACTGATCACCTGCCTGCGCGTATGGTCTTTCATGAAGCCGAAGGCCCAACCCTGATCATGCTTCAAAAAGATGCCGAAAAACATGGGCTTGATCACGCCTTTGCCTGTCGCATGATCACGTTGGATGTGCATTCGGCATTGGAAGCTGTCGGGTTCATGGCTGTGATTGCCACAAAACTGGCGGCACACGACATGGGCGTTAATCCAGTTGCCGGATTTTTCCACGATCATGTCTTTGTACCCGAGGACAAAGCAGATGAAGCGATGCAGGTGCTGGCCCAAATCGCCATCGACGCACAAACAACAACAGGAGCCTAACCCATGGACCGCAAACTGCTTTTGATCATTTTGGACGGCGTTCCCTACCGCAACTGGCGCCGCCTTTTTGGCAACCTTGAAGGGTGGGTCGACAGCGGCGACGCGCGGGTGTGGAAAATGCGGTCTGTGCTGCCGTCGATTTCGGCGTCCTGCTACGCCTCGATCCACACAGGGGTTGCACCGGCCGAACACGGGTGCACAGGCAATGGCAACGTGTTCAAACTGTCCCATCCGGACGTCTTTTCCCAAACTCGTAAAGCGGGGGGGGTTACGGGTGCCGTCGCACACAGTTTCTGGTCAGAGTTCTTCAATCGCCACCCTTTCGACTACGTGCGTGACATCGAATATGACGAACCCGAAAGCACCAGCATCAATCATGGCCGGTTCCATTCGATGACCGGATACGGCCACGCCAATCAGATGACCCCGTCAGATGTTGACCTGTTTGGGACACTGACAAACCTGTGCCTGCGGTTCGGGTTGAACTACGGGATGCTGCACACCTGCACCCTCGACAGCATGGGGCACCGTTTTTTCCATGACTGTCAGGAAATGGACCACGCCTGTCATGTGATGGATGAAATGCTGGCGCCGTTCATTCCGCGGTGGCGTGCAGCAGGATATGAGGTGATTGTAACGGCAGATCACGGTCAGGACGAACGCGGCCATCACGGCGGCCGCAGCGCATTGCAACAAGAAGCCGCCTTGTACTATTTTGGCGATGCAGAAGGCCCTGCCCCGGATGACGTCATCGACCAGCTGCAACTGGCCCCTACGATTTTGTCCCGACTGGGCGCAGACATTCCGGACACAATGAAGGCCAAGTCTTTTTTGATCTGACCCCGTAGAGCCTGCGAACCAAGTGTCTACAGCCGGGGCAATTGCCCCAAAGACAACGCCTTTAAAGACGCAATGGAACGGTCAAAACTAAGCGCGGCCTTGGTAGACATTCGCCGTGCACGCAAATGTCCGTGCACTAGGCCATGCTCTTCCAACCAAACGGCTTTGCCGCCGTGCGTCGTCACAGCGTCACGGTAGGCGGCACCGTCGCTGGACAGCGGATCATATTGCGCCGTCAAAACCACTGTCGCCGGAAGACCGGAAAAGTCACTGTCATGCAACGGGGCCCATGTTGCATCACCCGTTTTGTCGGCCCCGCCTGCACGAATGGCGGAATAAAAGGCCATGTCTTTTGTGGTCAGGCCGGGTGCTTCGGGGTGTTCAATGTAACTGCCCTTGGTCATATCCCCGCCCAAGCCGGGATAGATCAGCAATTGCCCGGTGATGCGCCCATCTATGCGTCCGCGGGCATGATGGGCCACAGCCGCAACCAGATTGCCCCCTGCACTGTCACCGCACAACACGATAGGACCGTCTGTTGATGCGGCCACGGCTTCAAAGGCTGCCCAAGCGTCATTGAAGTCGTCTGGGTGCGGATGCTCTGGCGACATCCGGTAATCCACCGCCACAACCTTAAACCCTGTTCGGGTGCACATATCCGCACACACACTGTCGTGGCTGTCCAATCCACCGACAACAAAGCCGCCCCCATGGCAGAAAAACACGGTCGCGGCGCTGTCTTCCGTGCTTTCATAGATGCGACATGGCACGCCCCCAAAAGGAACATCAGACACCCGCAAACCATCAGGTCGACCAAAGTCAAAAGCAACGCACATCCTGTCATAGACCGCGCGTTGTTCCTGAACCGTCAAATCCACCGCGTCCGGCGGGTAAAACTGGGCGGTTTTGTCCAAAAACGCCCAGATTTCATCGTCCAGAATGGCTTGATAGTCCTGCATCATTCAGCGGCAGTGGCGACAGCGCCTGCATGTTCCCATGGGTTGATGAAGTCACCAAGAACCGTCTGCAACGCTGTGTCCGACGTCCCGTTCGCATCAACCTGCGCCACCAAACCGCGCTTTTTGTCTTCCGTGACACTAACAACGCGCGCAGGCACATCGGCCTCTTTCAGGGCCTCGTTGTAGATGCGTGTGATAGCGTCTTTGCGCAGGTCGGGCTTAAAGATTTTACCAACAGCGGTTTTGGGCAACTCGTCCATAACGGTTATGTGCTTGGGCTGGGCCGCGCGTTCCTGAACATGTTCTTTGCAAAAAGCGATCAATTCGTCTGCGGTGGCTGTGGCACCGTCAACAAGTTCGACAAAGGCACAGGGGATTTCACCAGCATGCGCATCGGGTTGACCAATGGCGCCTGCAAATCCAACGGCCGGATGCGCCAGCAAGGCTTCTTCGATTTCGGCAGGGTCGATGTTGTGGCCCCCGCGAATGATCAGGTCTTTGGCACGGCCCGTGATCCACAGATACCCGTCGCTGTCGACACGCCCAAGATCGCCTGTGCGCAAGTGACTGTCGTTGTAATACAGGCCCGCGTTCTTTTCGGTCTCGGTATAGGTGTTTCCAACGTAAACGCCCGGATTGGATACGCAAATCTCGCCGATTTCATCGACACCAGCTTCCACGTCGCCGTTTGCCGACCCTTTGACAATCTTGATATCGGTGTAGGGAAAGGGAATGCCGATAGAGCCTACTTTTTTGAGGCCATCCACAGGGTTGCCCGACACAAGGCACGTGGCTTCGGTCATGCCGTATCCCTCAACGATGGTCATGTTTGTCGCTTCTTCAAATCGCTTGAACAATTCCAACGGCAAGGGGGCGGATCCAGAAAACGCGGTCTTCACCGACGAAATATCCGCATCAACGGCACGCTGCATGGTGGCTGCCAAAGCTGTTGGAACAGAGACGACAAATGTCACCTTATAGCGCTCGACAAGCTTCCAGATGTTGTCAAATACACCTTCGCCACGGTATCCCTGCGGCGTCGGAAAGACGACGTGGGCACCAGAAGCCATAGCGCCCATCATCATCACCTGACAGGCCATCACATGGAACAACGGCAGCGGGCACAACAACACGTCGTTCTCATCCAGCAACATCTCTGCGCCAAGCCAGCCATTGTAGATGGTGCCCGAGTAAAGGTGTTGGGCGACCTTGGGCATGCCAGTTGTGCCGCCAGTGTGGAAGTAGAACGCAACGCGATCTTCCTGAACATCTTCAAACTGCAACGACGTGCTTTGTTTGTTCAGTTCCGCGTTGAAGTTCTTATAGGTCTTTCCGGCGGGCGGCTTCATCTTTGGGCGGATCAGCGGAATGATCCAGCTTTTGGGCGGAGTGACATAGCGCAGCAAGTCAACCTCAAGCACCGTGTGCACATCGGGGGCCAATGCCACAGCTTTAGCGGTCTTTTCAGCAACGTCGGTTTTTGGAAACGGACGCAAGGTGACGACGACCTTTGCACCGGTCTCGCGCAGGATCGATGCGATTTGTTCGGGTTCCAATAGCGGATTGATGGGGGCGGCGATACCCGCGACGCCAGCGCCCCAAAGGGTCAGCACTGTCTCGTTACAGTTGGGCAAGATGTAGGCCACGACATCCTTGGAACCGACACCCAAAGACCGGAACAGGTTTGCCGCTTGTGTTGTCTTGTCCTTGAGCTGTTGCCAGTTAAAGGTCTCTTTTTTGTCGTTGGGTCCAGAAAAAATTTGATAGCTCAAGGCATTGTGGTTGGGGAATTTCGCCGTGGTGCGGCTCAGAAGGCCATAGAGCGTGACGGGCACGTCGCGCTCTTCCCATGTCATTTCCGCTTCAATGCGATTGCGGTCTTCCATGCCTTCATAAGCCATGCGGCGTCCTCCCTTTTGGCCCGTCTTTGCGAGCGTTAATTTCCCTAAAAGACAAGATGCGGCGGAATACTGGAATTCGCAAGGTTTACCGGAAAAACAAGGCAAATGAGACGCCGCGTCAAAGCAGCTGACCAAAGGTCAACAGCCGGACCAACCCTTCTTTTCGCCAAAAATATCCCGGGGGAGGTGCGCAGCACCGGGGGCAGAGCCCCCAAGTGGGTGCAATCACGAAAAAAGGCCGCATAAAGAAATGCGGCCTTCTGAAATTTTGACAGGATCAACCTTAGGCTTGCGGGATACGCAGCATCTGGCCGGGATAAATCTTGTCTGGATGGCTCAGCATTGGCTTGTTGGCTTCGAAGATTTCCTCGTAGCGTGCGCCATTGCCAAGTGTTTTTGACGAAATGGCCCAAAGCGTGTCGCCCTTTTCGACCGTGTGGAAAACTGGTTCACCAGCACTTGGCACGCTGTCTTCAACGGCAGCCACGCCTTCCACATTGCCCACAGCCAAAATGACTTTTTCTTTCATTTCCTGGCTAACGGCTTCGCCAGACACTTTGACCTTGTCGCCTTCGACAGTGATCTCCATACCGGATGCGTCCAAGCCCAGTTCTTTGATTTCATCTTGCAACGCTGCACCGTCGACTTCGGCGTCACCGCCGCCCCCGAACAAGCTTTTGCCGCTGTCTTTTACAAAACTCCAAAGACCCATAATCAACACTCCCATTTTTTTTGTGTTGGCAAAGCCTATCCCCGATCCGCGTCGGGTGGAAAGGGGAATTATTCTGCAGCCATCCCATCGGTGAATTGCAGGCGCGCCAAGCGTGCGTACAGCCCGTCCTCGGCCACCAACGCTTCGTGTGTGCCGGTGGCGATGATGCGCCCTGCATCCAGAACAACAATTCGGTCTGCTTTTTTAACAGTGGCCAAACGGTGCGCCACAATCAACGTTGTGCGGTCCGCGCTCAGTTGATCGACAGCCGCTTGCACCGCCCGTTCGCTTTCCGCGTCCAAAGCCGATGTGGCTTCGTCCAACAGCAAGACCGGCGCATCGCGCAAAATGGCCCGCGCAATTGCGATACGCTGTTTTTGTCCACCCGACAGCATAACACCACGTTCCCCCAAGGGGCTGTCGTAGCCTTGCGGCAAACCCGCGATAAAGTCATGTGCCGCAGCCGCTTGTGCTGCGGCTTCAATATCCGCATCACTCGCATCCGGTCGCCCAAAGCGAATGTTTTCACGCGCGGACGTGGCAAAGATCGTCGGGTCTTGCGGCACAAGCGCAATGTGTTTGCGAAATTCGGACCGCTCCATCGCCGCCAAGTTCACGCCGTCCAGCAAAATACGTCCCTTTTGAGGGTCATAAAACCGCAAAAGCAACTGGATAATGGTGGTTTTCCCGGCCCCCGATGGGCCGACAAAAGCCACGGTTTCGCCCGGTGCGATATCCAGCGAAACCTCATCCAACGCTTGCACATTAGGACGCGCGGGGTAGGCAAAACCTATGTTTTCAAAGGCAATTTGCCCCCTTACAGGAGACGCCAAAGCGTCCGGCGCGTCCGCATCCTGAACACTGTCGATGGTTTGCAGCAACTCAACAAGTCTCTCTGTAGCGCCCGCGGCGCGTTGCAATTCGCCCCAAATCTCGGACAAGGCCGCAACCCCGCCTGCCACCATAACCGCATAGATCACGAATTGGATCAAAGCCCCTTGGGTCATTGCCCCCGCGCGCACATCATTGGCCCCAATCCACAAAACGCCCACGATGCCGGTGAACACCAAGAAGATCACAATGACCGTCATAGCGGCCCGTGTCGTGATACGGCGCAGCGCCGCACCATAGCTTAGCTCGGTAACATCGGCGAATTGGCTGCGGCTGGCATGTTCATGCGTAAAGGCCTGAACGGTCTGCACCGCGCTTAATGCCTCGGATGCGTTGCCGGAAGAAGCAGCAATCCAGTCCTGGTTTTCGCGGCTGATCACACGCAGACGGCGTCCCAACACAAGGATCGGCACCACGACGGCAGGCACAATCAACAGCACCAAAGCCGCCAGTTTCACCGACGTCAAAAACATCAATGCCAAGCCACCCACAAATATCAGCAAGTTGCGCAATGCAATCGACACAGACGATCCAATCACGCTTAGGATCAATGTGGTGTCCGTCGTGATGCGACTTAAGACTTCGCCGGTCATGATTTTCTCATAGAAGGCAGGCGACATGCCAATGACACGATCAAACACAGCCTTGCGGATGTCTGCCACCACCCGTTCCCCTAAACGTGTGACCAAGGCGTAACGCAAACCCGTGCCTATGGCGAGAAGTCCGGCAATGCCCAAAGCCGCCAAAAAGTATTGATCCAGAATCGCGGTATCTTCGGTGCGGAAATTATCGACAACGCGGCGCACGGCCAAAGGCAAGGTCAAAGAAATCACGGCTGTGGCGACAAGGGCTGCAATCGCCATCATCATCAAAACACGGTACGGGGCCATGAAGGGCCACAACGCGCGCAGTGCGCCTATCTCTTTGGATTTTTCGCGTTCTTCATTGCCCGCAGCGGCTGGGGGCGGGGCTTGGGTCGTTTGATCAGACATGCGCACTCTCTTGACGTTCATAGGTTCATGGCCTTGCAGACATGTTAGGTCAAGCGGACAGTTCCGCCCGAGGGCCGGGCACCCAAGCGGCAAAAAGCCTCATGTCGTCGCTGTGACGCATCCCAAAATCGTCCCCAAATTTATTCAAAATTGTCACCAATTGCCCCAATTGGGTCATATTGTTTCGATACATCCACAATCATCAGGCACTTAACGCCCTCTGAATACTGGATTTTATCATGTCTCGCCTCACTCGTTCCGTTTCCGTCTTTGTCATTTTTGCAATAGCCGGGTGCACACAAAGCCAAACAGATGGCTTTGGGTTTGTCGCACGACAGAACACAGGGTTCGAGACACAGGTTGCACATTACGATGTGGTCGCTCTAACAGATCAGACCGCGCATCTGGACGTTCTTATGCAGGACGTCGTGCGTAAATCGACACGCAAAGGCATTGCAATGGGGGCCGCTGTAGGCTGCGGTTTGACTGTCTTATCCGCAAGCAACGCCCAGAATTGCGTTGCGGGCGCTTTGGTTGGTGGCGCAACGGGTGGCATCATTGGCAACGCCGCCGGAAAACGCGATGTGGCACGACGTGTTGAATTGGTTTCAGCCAACGCTTTGACCAAAAGTATTCGCAAAACCAATGACCAGATGGAAACCATCACAATCGATTTGCCGCGCAGTCTGGCCGCCCAAGACATCGAATTGGCAGATTTGGCGCGCGAGAAGGCAAAAGGAAACATCAGCGCAGATGCGTATGATGAACGCCTGAATCAAGTGCGTGCAGATCGTCAAAAATTAGTCGAAGCCCTAACGATGACTGCCGCCCAAGCCAAAGCCGCAACAAAGAACCTTGAGCACGCGACAGCGCAGGGGCAAACAGGTCTTGATTGGCACATGAGCGCCACCAATCAGTTGGCCCGTGATGTGGCGTCTGCGCGATCACAAATCACGCTGTTCTGATTGGTCAGAAAAAGACGTTCGGACTGTTTCGGGTGTAGGGGACTTTTTTGGAGCGGGCGGCGGGAATCGAACCCGCGTCATTAGCTTGGAAGGCTAAGGTCTTACCACTACACAACGCCCGCGCTCATGGTGCAGGTAAGCCATCGCCCAAGAACCGTCAAGACCTGACACAGCAAGAACCCTGCGCATTTCACTTTTGCCGGGCAGACGGAACACAACCACATGTTGCCCCGTCATAGCCCGCGCGCGCAGCGTCCGCACATTTTGATTTCCCGAGCATTGCAGTCAACGCAAGACGGCTTTGCACTTGCGGCACTTTTCCACGCTGCAGTGCAGCACTATCTGCCAATCAACGTAAAATGATAAAACGAGATTGACCATGACACGCATCCTCAAAGCTTTGCGCACCCGCTTTTCGACACCATCCAGCCTGCAAACGCATATGGCTGTTCACGGCTTCAACGACGCCGAATTTGCAGATCGCGGCATGAAGCGCACCGACGTGGCCCGCATGATCATGACAAACGCTGCTTGGTGATAAAACGCCAATAGCTGCAAATACAGAACCGGCGGCTAACCCGCTGGATGTGCTGCAATCAATTGTCCGGGCCCGATGATTTGGGCCTGGCCAAGCTGCGCCATATGCCATGCCAGCACCAAATTGCTGCTTAGGACTGGAATGCCTAAAATGGCCTCTAGCGGTGCTATGACATCCAAGGTGCGCAAATTGGTGCAGGACAAAAACACCGCATCCACTATTTGGCCCCGACACAGATCGACAGCCGCCGCTTCGATTGACGCTGCATCTATTCGGACAACTTTTGCTTCTTCATCTTCGTCGAAACTGCCAAATATTGGCGTTTCGATACCATTTTGGTTCAGTGTATCACGCAATCTCGCCGATACATCGGCCACGTAAGGCGATAAAAACGCAAGTTTCTTCACCTTCAACGCGCGACAAGCGGCAACCAATGCACTTAGCGGGTCCGTGACAGCGCCGGTATCTGCCCCTGCCCCAACCAATTCGGCAATGCGCCCAGCCCCGATTTGTGCGGTACCGGATGTGCACCCATATCCGATTGCACCATACCGCAAAGCCGCAGGCAAAAGGGCCGCGGACTGCGTAACATGTCCTGCCATCGCTTGCAGCGTTTCCGGCGTCACACTGACCCCGCTGGGAACGCGACTGACGTAGGGGGCACGATCGCCCAGCAGACGCCGCATATCCCCTTCAATCGTTTCATCAGTTTGCAGAACAACCAGCCCCAACGGGGCCGCAGCATCCTGCGCAAGGGTGTAGGTGTAGCGCGTCATGCAGGCCCTTCGCTTAGAATGCAGAACACCCGCGACGCGGCATCCAGTTTTAATGCGTCGCGGTGCGCATCCGCCTGCAACAACGCGGCGATCCCAGCAGCCCCGGACGCACTGGCCGCAATACCATTTTGCACGGTTGCTTGTGCGCCTTCAGCCCCTTCTTGTTCTGTCAATGTCACGAACGCATCTGCGTCACGTGAAAGCCCTTTCAGCGCAATCAAAGACGCTTCCTTGCAGTCCAACCGCCCCATGTCGGACACACCGCCTAGGGTCACGACAAAAGCGCCGGCTTTGATCGACGCCACCAATGCAGGCGCTTGATCAGGTTCGACCACAACAATAACAGGATCGTCCCCCCATGTTTTGCGCGCCATTGCCGCACAGGCCCCAGCAAGGCCGCCAACGCCAGCTTGCAAGAAAATATGTGTGGGCGCTTGCGGCATTTGCGCAATCGCTTCTGCCATCAAAACAAGGTATCCTTCCATCACGCGGAAAGGCCGATCCGTATAGCCGGGCCAAGAGCTGTCGGACAACAAGATCCAGTCGTTGTCCTTTGCAGCTTTCGCCGCTGCAGCCATGCTATCCTCATAAATGTCGCCTTCACGGCGGACTTCAGCCCCGATCGACCGCAATCTTTCCGCGAAGCTTTCAGGTACTGATTGTGCAATATAAACCACAGCATTTGCACCAAAGGCGTCTGCCCCTGCGGCCACTGACATCCCGTGGTTGCCAGCACTTGCTGTGACATAGGTGTTATTGGACACATCCGCCCCCGCCGCATCATGCGCAATGACATATGCTGCCCCCAACGCCTTGAAGCTGCCCAACCCCATTCGGCTCCGTTCGTCTTTCAACCACAGATTTTGTACGCCTGCTTGAGCGGCCAGCTCATGCGCGTCCAGCAGTGGTGTCTGTGCGGCATGCGGGCATTTATCCAGAAGGCTTTGCACGGCTTCAACGTCTGTGCTGGGTGTCGGAATAGCATCCAGACCAGAAACAGAACGGCGGGGGGTGTTTAGCAAAATATCCATGCCCCCACAGACTGCCAGAAACGACTTCGGTCAAGTGATTTTTCAAATTAGCAGTAGACGGCTAAGAATGGGGGCGGGCCATTACAGCCCGCCCCTAGGCTCAGGACCCATTAATCTTAATGCCTCAGCGCGATTTTCACGAAATATCGGAGTCTTGGGACGTGACGATAAGAGTGGTTCTCTTTTCAAGCGGCTCAAGACGCTGAGATGTCGCCCCTTTGGGGCGCAGAGATGAAGTGAAAATCGCGTCTCCGATTTCCCTGATTTGGCCCGTGACTATCGTTGCATCTGCTTGAAATAGAACCACTATTCCCGCGCAACTGCGCCTCATCACGAACCAAATCAGGAAAACTGAGGTATTAAGATTAATGGGTCCTGAGCCTAACTTCATACGAAGTCGATGAACTTGTTCATTGGCATCTCGCGGATGCGTTGCCCCGTTGCCGCGAAGATCGCATTGGACAAGGCTGCAGCAGCCGGAGGCACCATGGGTTCGCCCATGCCGCGCACCTGATCTGCGTTTTCCAGTCCGGCAACTTCGATGTTGGGAACCTGATACATGCGCATGGCTTCAAAGCTGTCGTAGTTGTCCTGTTCGACCATTCCATCGGAATAGGTAATTTCTGACAGAATGGCGTGGCCAAGGCCCCAAACGACCCCACCTTGCACCATGTTTTCGAAGTTTACAGGATCAACCACTGTTCCGACGTCGGCTGCGACCCAGACATTATCAAGCCGGATGCCATCCTCGGTCGCGGTCACCTCCACCACTTCGGCGGTGGGCACGCCAAAGGACATGCAGAACGCGACGCCGCGTCCTTGATTGGCGGCTAGAGGAGCGCCCCAGTTGGACATGTCAGCGACCTTTTCCAACACCTTGCGGGACGGATCATGCCAGCAAAGGCGCAAACGCTCTGCCATCGGATCAGCACCTGCGGCGTGGATCAATTCATCCAGAAATACGTCGTGGAAAAAGCCGTTGGACGACGCGCCAACCGACCGCCAACTGGAAATCGGAGCAAGCTCAGGCGCACGGTAGCCTGTCACCCGATAGTTGGGAATGCGCATCGGCTGTTCCCAGGCACCTGCCACAATCTGCGTATCGGGTCCCGGCACGCTTATCCCTTGGCGCCCCATCTGGCTTGCGATCACCGATGGCATGGCTATGCCCAAATCAAAGCTTTCCACTTGGCCGTTTTTAACCGTCCCGCGCCCCCGCGCCATAGCGATTTGACGGGTGTCATTGTGCGTCATGTCTTCTTCGCGGCTGTAGGTCAACTTTACAGGCGTGCCTTTCATTTTCACCGCGATTTCGGCGGCTTCCTGAACAACACGCGCTTCCAGCCGGTGGCCAAAGCTTCCGCCCATCATCAACATGTGAATGTGGACGTCATCTTTGTCCAAGCCCGTGATATCGGCTACGTTTCCGCGCAAAAAGCTGGGAATTTGGGTGCCTGTCCAAACGTCCGCACGATTGTCTTGCACAAGCACAGTCGCCGATAATGGTTCCAGCGGTGCGTGGGCCAGATAGGGGGCGCGGTATTCTGCCTCGATGACATCGCCAGTATCCAAAGCCGCCTGAACGTCACCTTCGTCTTTCATGGTGCTGTCCACACGGTCCGCAACAAAACTGTCGGACAAAGTTTGCCAGTGATCTTCCATTTCCGCAGGATAAGGCGCCGCGTCCCACTCGATTTCGATTGCGCTTGCCGCTTGAATCGCGCGCCATGTGTTGTCTGCGATCACGGCCACGCCGGTGCTGATTTCAAACACCTGACTGACGCCGCGCATCGCTTTTGCGTCCGATGCATCAAATTTTTGCATCGCGCCGCCACGGCGCGGATTGGTGCGTACTGTGGCGTGAACCATGCCATCAAGCGTAAAGTCGATGCCATAATCTTGCGTCCCTGTGGACTTTGGCACGATATCAAGCCGTTGCGTTGTCTTGCCCATCAACCGCCATGTGGAGGGATCGCGCAATTGCACTTCATCGACAGGGTCCAAAGTGCCCGCAATTGCCGCCAATTCCGTATAAGGCAGCGACGTGCCATCGGGCAAAACAACAGCGCCCTTAGAGGTCCGTAGATCGGTGAGGGCCACACCGGTTTTTTGCGCAGCAGCCGCCTTTAGTGTTTCGCGGGCGACTGCACCTGCAACGCGCAATTTGGTGAAACCGTCAGGGACGGTCGTTGAGCCACCCGTGATATCCATCCCGAGAAACTTCATCATCGCATCCATGACACCGCGCATGGAGTTGGCCGTGAAACTGTCATTGGTCGATGGGAAGGGGGCTGCTTCTTGCGCCAAAGCCGTGTTGTAGTAGGCCCGCGATGGAACCCCCGGATCGACTTTGATCTGATCAAGCTCCACATCCAGCTCTTCTGCAATCATAATCGCCTGAACCGAATAGGCCCCCTGCCCGCTGTCCGCACGCGGCGTGATCAACGTGATTCCGTCCGCATCAATTTTGACGTAAGCCGTCAGTGCGGTTTCGCCGTCAGCCAGCCCCTTCAAAAGCGGGTTCGCGACTGGTTTCTTGTAGGCATAGTAGCCGAACGCAACGCCGCCCACGATCGCGGCCGATCCGATCAAAAAGGTACGGCGGGCAATTTTTCCAATTTTACTCATGATCTTATGCCCTTTCCATTTTCGCAGCGGCCGATTTCACTGCGGCGCGAATACGGGGGTACGTGCCGCACCGACATAAATTGGACGACATGGCATCATCGATATCGGCGTCCGTCGGGTTTGGGGTCTGGGCAAGAAAAGCGGCCGCCGCCATGATCTGGCCTGACTGGCAATAGCCGCATTGGGCAACTTGATGTTCGATCCATGCCTCTTGCACAGAGTGCAACGCATCAGGGTTGCCCAACCCTTCGATGGTTGTGATCGGGCTTTCCACATCTGCGGCACTGATCTGGCAGGATTTCACGGCTTCACCGTCAATATGCACTGTGCATGCACCACACTGCGCGACGCCACATCCGTATTTAACGCCTGTGATCCCAATCTCATCGCGCAAGACCCAAAGCAGGGGCATGTCGTCTTCGACATCCACATCGTGATTGGTTCCGTTGACCGTAAGTTGCATTTGCGCCCCTCCTGAATGCTGTTGGATCATACATAAGGCACCAGCGAATAAGAAAAACCTGCATTTCACGCCAATGGACTTGCAGAACGCGACGTCGGTTTCATCATCGACTTAAATTGGAACTTTTTGCACGGCAGGGTGTTGTCTTGATGAACGGCGGGTGCCCATCGCCAGCCAAACATCAAAAAGGAAATACTATGAACCGTCTCATCTATATCATCGGTCTTGTCGTCGTCATTGCAGTGATCCTGTCCTTCTTGGGCCTGCGTTAAATGCTTCGCCCGTTAAGCGGCGTGTGTGCTGTGCTGGCTATTGCTGGCAGCACAGCGACAGCCGAAGAGGTGGGCAATGTCGACGTCGACTGGCTTGGGAACGGTATCGTCATAGAAGCCTTTGCAGACCCCGACGTCGAAGGCGTGACGTGCCATGTCGCTTACTTTGAGCGCGGCGTGATTGACCGTTTGCAAAACGGAAATTGGTTCGAGGACCCGTCGAATTCATCTATCGCGTGCCGTCAAACAGGCAAGATCAAGATCGGCGACATCGACCGGTCCGACGATGGTGAGAACGTCTTTTCCGAACGACGGTCTATTGTTTGGAAGTCGTTGCGCGTCCGTCGCATCTTTGATGAATCCAATCAAACACTGATCTATCTCGCGCACGCCCGAGAGGTGCAAAACGGCTCTGCCAAGATGTCCGTATCGACAGTGCCCCTGTTCCAAAACCCCTAACAAAAAACGCCGCCAGCACAGTGCAAGCGGCGTTTTTCCTGTGCGCAGTGTGGCGCTTTTTAGAACTCGACAACCGCGCGAATGGATTTACCCTGATGCATCAAATCAAAGCCGTGGTTGATCTCGTCCAACGTCAATTTGTGCGTGATCATCGGATCGATTTCAATTTTTCCGTCCATGTACCAATCGACGATTTTGGGAACGTCCGTGCGACCCTTGGCCCCGCCAAAAGCTGTGCCGCGCCATGAACGGCCTGTGACCAATTGGAACGGACGGGTCGAGATTTCAGCGCCTGCAGGAGCCACGCCGATGATGATGCTTTCGCCCCAACCTTTGTGGGACGCCTCAAGCGCTGTGCGCATCACGTTGACGTTGCCTGTGGCGTCAAAGGTATAGTCCGCACCGCCACCTGTCAGCTCCACCAGATGGGCCACCAGATCGCCCTCGACTTTGGAGGGGTTCACGAAGTCGGTCATCCCGAAATGTTCGCCCATGGTGACTTTGTCGTCGTTCAAATCCACACCCACGATCTGGTCGGCGCCGGCCAGTTTCAGGCCCTGGATCACGTTTAGACCAATGCCGCCCAGCCCAAACACGATCGCGCGGCTGCCGATTTCAACTTTGGCTGTGTTGATGACAGCGCCGATGCCCGTGGTCACGCCGCACCCGATGTAGCAGATTTTGTCAAACGGTGCGTCTTTGCGCACCTTGGCCAGTGCGATTTCGGGCACAACCGTGTGGTTGGCGAAGGTCGAGCAGCCCATGTAGTGGTAGATCGGGGTGCCATCCAACATGGAAAAGCGGGTAGAGCCGTCAGGCAGCAGGCCTTGACCTTGGGTGGCGCGCACCTTTTGACACAGGTTGGTTTTGGGGTTCAGGCAGTATTCGCACTCGCGGCATTCCGGCGTGTAAAGCGGGATCACGTGATCGCCAACTTCCAGCGTTGTGACGCCTTCCCCGACTTCGATCACAACGCCCGCGCCCTCATGGCCTAAAATGGCCGGAAAAATGCCCTCGGGGTCATCACCGGAACGGGTAAATTCGTCGGTGTGGCACAGACCTGTGGCTTTGATCTCGACCAAGACTTCGCCTTTGCGTGGTCCGTCCAGATTCACTTCCATAATTTCAAGTGGTTTGCCAGCGGCAACGGCAACAGCAGCACGGGTGCGCATCATCAGTTTTCTCCCAAAAACGGTATGTATTGGGCATGATCAAGGCCAGTCGCGGCCTGCATTGTCAAGACATCCGACCTAATTCAGTAGCAATTCAGACAGTTTTTCAGCGCCTTCCCGAAGCGTCGGCAGGTGCTGTTGAATTTGCTCAAGCGACAATCGCTGCATCGGGGTGTGCGCAGACAGGGTTGAGACCAGTCGCCCCTGATCGTCCAGAATGGGCACTGCGACGGCAACCATGCCTTCCATAAATTCTTCGTTGTCCGTGGCATAGCCGCGTTTGCGGGTCGCACTTAGTTCTGCCTTCAACGCACTTGGGTTTGTAATGGTTCTTGCAGTTCGCGCTTCCAGAACCTGCGCGTTCAAAAAGCGGTCAATGTAGCGCGGGTTCAGTGAACTGAGGTACATTTTGCCAGATGCTGTGCAGTGGAAGGGCACCTGCGTGCCGATGGGCAACTGGATGCGCAGCGGCCATTTTGTTTCGATGCGGTCAAGGTAGATCATGCCGTCGCGATCAGGAACGGCGATGTTGCAGGTCTCTTCGACGCTTTCCACAACCGAATTCAGGATCGCCAGACGCACGGTGCGCAACCGTTGTGAGCTAAGTGTGTTGACAGACAACCGACGCAAACGCGGGCCCGGACCGTAACTGCGGCCATCAATGTCGCGTTGCAAAAAGCCTTCGGATTCGGCGGTGTGGAAGAGGCGGTGAACTGTGGGTTTGGGAAGCCCAAGTGCTTCAACAAGATCGGCGGGGGTGACCGGAACGCCAGCCTTTGCAACCTCTTCAAGAAGCAACAGCAGTCTCAGGTTTGTCGGAATTTGCCCCGGCTTGCCCGAGGTATCTTCGGCAGTCATTCACGCTTCCCACTTTGTCAGAACACTGGCCAGCAAAACCGGCCAGTGCGTTCTTTATAGGTCACTCACGTCATGTGTCTATCGTGCCATCTGTGCAGGCAACCAAGTTGCGAGTTCGGGCACCAAGGCAACAAACAGCCAGACCGCAATCAGCGAAACCAGATACATCGTCGAGTACCGCAGAAGCCGGAAGTAAGGAACCCCGGTCACACCAGACGCCACGTAAAGGTTCAGACCGTAAGGCGGCGTGATAAAGCCGATCGACGCCCCCACAAGGAACACAACCGAGAAGTGGATCGGATCAACGCCAACGCTGGCCGCAATTGGTGCCAGGATCGGTGCAAGGATGATTGTGACAGGCAGGGATTCAAGGATCATCCCCGACACAAACACGATAGCCATAGACGCAAACAGCACCGGATAGTAACCGCCCATACCGCGCAACAGCTCTCCGATGACTTCGGACGCACCAAGCGCCCCAAGAACCTGTTGCATCACGATAGACACCGCGATCAAAGGCGTCAGGATGCCCGCAATCTGTGCAGACCGCACAACCACCGCTGGCACATCACGCAACCGGAACCCTTCAACAACAACCATCGCCGCAAAGGGTTTTTCATCAACTGGTGCAGACTGGTCCACCCCCATCAGTTTGTTCAGCGGGTAGCTGATCACACCGACGATGATCCCGAAGCCAACAGTAACCCCTGCCGCCTCAGTCGGTGAAAATTTGCCCGTGTAGATGCCCCAAAGCACCAATCCGATGGCGAAGAAGCCAAGCCAAGCGCCGACAGCCGTTTTGAACACGCGAAACGGTGACAAAGCGATCAGGATGCCCCACTTGTTGATGGTGGACACGATGAAGCACATTGCCATCATCGCAAAGACCATCAACGACCCGGGGATGATCCCCGCAATGAACAGATCCGAGATCGGCAAGTTCATCAAGAAGCCATAAACGATGAAGATGATCGACGGTGGGATGATGATCCCAACAGTCCCGCCCGCCGCAGCCGTCGCCGCAGAAAAGCGTTCATCGTAACCACCGTTTGTCATTTCGGGGTGCAACATCGAACCGATTGTGGCCGTTGTGGCAGAGTTTGACCCCGAGATCGCGGCAAACAAGCCGCAAGCCCCGATGGCCGCCATCGCCAGACCACCGCGCAGCCAACCAAGGCAGGCATAGGCAAAGTCCGATAATCGTTTGGCGATCCCTGATTTGTTGATCAGATCCCCTGTCAGAATGAACAAAGGCATCGCAAGCAGCGCAAAGCCGTCTTTGAACACGTTCAGCAATTCGTTTCCTGCGTTGTCCAAGGTCAGGCCAATCACAAGGCTACAGCCCACGGACCAGTAAAAGATCACCAGCAAAACCGGTGTTCCCAACATAAACAAGACCGTTACAGCCAGAGAAATAAGTGTAATCCACGTTCCATCGGTCATTACGCTTCTCCCCCGATTACCGCTTGTTCAATCAGCTTTTCGTTGTTGCGGAAACGGCCAAGATCAATCAACGCGTTGCTCAGAACGCGGCCCGCCATCATGATGAAACACAAAGGCATCGTTATGATAAACCACCAGCGCATGACGCCGTCGGTCCCCAGAACAATCTGGAAGTTGTCATAGGTGTTGACCGTGATCCGCGACATGGTTGTCACGCAGATGATGCAGAAGATGAACCAAAGTACATTGTCCATCAACAGGCTATAGTACTGCCCCTTGTGGCTGAATTTGGTGCGAAATTCGCTAAAGCTGAGGTGTGTGCGCAGTTTCACATTATACGAACATCCGTACCACGACATGATCATAAAGATCAGCGGCGGGATGGTTGTCGACCACGGCACCTGACTGGAAAAGACAAAGCGCTGGATCACACCGACAAAAATGATAAGCGCAATAAGAATATAAGCCGTCACAGCGACAGTGCGCTCAAGGTGACGATCCAGAAACGGAAACGCCTTGTACAAATAGTGCACAGCAATCGCGCCAATAACAGTAAGCGGGCCAAAAACCAGCCACGCTGCATCTGATCGATACGCTTGTGTAACCTTGAAATTAATATCGCCACTCAACGTCGCGGTGACGATGGTGACCATGTCTGACCAGATCGACATCTGGCGTCCCTCCCTATGATTTCGTTTCGCCCACCATGCCGCTTAAATGCGATCTTTGGGACAAAAAAACCGGCCCGAAATCTCGGACCGGCTGATTTTAGACGTGAAGCCGGTATTTAGGCTTTCCACCAGCGACGTGGTTCCACGTTCTCTGGCAGTGTATCGCCATCGATTGTACGCACTTCGTCGTAGATTTCTTGGTACGTGTCCGCACCACCTTGCCAGCCGTTGATGCGCTCGCGCCATTCTTCCCACAGCTGTGGTTGGAATTCGGGTGAGCACATTTCCTCGGCTTTTTTCTTCTCTTCGGCAGACAAGAATGCGTTACGCACGTTGTTTTGCGCGAAGATCGTGCCTGGAAGCTGTGGATCGGATTGACCAACAGTTTTGACCAAAGCTGCTTCGTTTGCGGCTTGGACGTGCGTTTGGGCCCAGTAGGAAGCTTCCATCACTTCGTCTTGCAATTCGCCGGACAGACCGTCGAAGACGCCTGCGTTCATCGCCGTGTGCTCTGTGCCGCAGAAGAAGTCGAGGTGAACAGACTGGGACACAACAGGTGACATGTTGGCGTATGCCACGGCCGAAGCCCATGTTTCCGCGCCATCAATCAGACCTTGCTTCAGACCATCAAGTGTTTCTTCCCATGCAACCGGAACCGGGTTCAGGTTCAAAGCCGTCATCGCGATGCGACCCAGCTGAGTGCCAGTAACACGGTTTTTTGTGCCTGCGAGTTGGTCGATGGATGTGACTGTTTCTTTGTCTTCCCATGCCAGACCCAACTGGATGCCGCGCAATTCAGCGTGGGAGAACAGGAATTTCAGACCATGGCGACGCTCATAAGGCTCACGCAAAAGCGCTTGGGACTTAGGAGAGTACAAGAAGTGGTATTGGTCCGCACGGTTACGGAACATGTACGCGTAGTCCAGAACGTTCAGGTACGGCGCACCGCCCGCTGAGTTCTGTGTAGACGCCGCATAGATGTCGATGATGCCCTGCTGGCATTTCTCTACGCAAGATACCTGACCACAGATTTGGTTGTCGCCGATGAACTCGACGCGAATCTCACCGTCTGTGCGTGATTCGAGGTCACGTGCAAATTCCAATGCGCCCGCACGTTCGATCAAAAGGTTGCGTGCGTTGAAGCCAGCCGCGCCAAATTTCAGCGTGTGCTTTGGTTCTTTTGCGAAGCGTTTCTCATATGTGGATTCTGCCGCAGACGCCAAGTTTGCAAGGCTCATCGCCCCACCGAAGCCACCTGCCGCCATGAGCGTCGAGCTCATGCCGTAGCGACCCGCAACCCGGAACAGATCCCGGCGCGAGATACCCGCTAACTTATTTCCCGTAGACATGACAATTTCCTCCCGTTTGTCAATTATTGAGACTTTTAGTTTCAAAAAACTGTAGTATGACAAAACCAATCTGTATAGGGTTAATTCGAACCAAGGGAGGATATTTTGTGGAAGCGGACTATATTGTAGTAGGCGCAGGCTCTGCGGGTTGCGTTTTGGCGAACCGCCTCAGCGCCAATCCGGCCAACAAAGTCGTGTTGCTGGAAGCCGGTGGCCGTGACATCAATCCGTGGATCCATATCCCCGTCGGATACTTCAAAACGATACATAACCCCAATGTAGACTGGTGTTACAAAACAGAACCTGACCCTGGTCTGAACGGCCGTTCCATCGAATGGCCCCGTGGTAAGGTTCTGGGTGGGTCTTCTTCATTGAATGGTTTGCTTTACGTACGTGGACAACCACAAGACTACGACCGCTGGGCGCAAATGGGCAATAGCGGATGGTCTTGGGACGACGTTTTGCCGTTGTTTAAGAAAAGCGAAAACAACGAACGTGGTGCCGATAAATATCACGGCGACAAAGGCGGATTGTCGGTGTCGAATATGCGTATCGAGCGCCCGATCACGGACGCATGGGTCGCGGCAGCCCAGGCTGCAGGCTACAAATTCAATCCCGATTACAACGGCGAATCACAAGAAGGCGTCGGCTTTTTCCAACTCACCGCACGGAACGGGCGCCGGTGTTCGTCGGCAGTGGCCTTCCTTAATCCAGTGAAATCCCGCGACAATCTACACATCATCACCCGCGCCCTTGTTCAAAAGGTCAATATCGAGAACGGCGTGTGCACCGGCGTCACCTACACAGACAAAGGCGGCGTGGAACACACCATAAAAGCCAATCGAGAAGTCATTCTAAGTGGCGGAGCCATCAATTCACCGCAAATCCTGATGCTGTCCGGTGTTGGCGAAGCCGCACAACTGCAAGAGCACGGCATAGAAGTCAAAAAAGACCTTCACGGGGTGGGCAAAGCAATGCAGGACCACTTGCAAGCGCGCCTTGTCTACAAGTGCAAGGAACCCACTTTGAACGATGAAGTGTCCAGTCTTTTGGGCCAGGCCCGCATTGCGTTAAAGTATGCCACGTCACGCACGGGCCCCATGGCTATGGCCGCCAGCCTTGCGACTGGCTTTATGAAAACCCGCGAAGACCTGGAAACACCCGATGTCCAGTTTCATGTGCAGCCGTTGTCGGCAGAAAACCCAGGCAAAGGTGCTGACAAGTTTTCGGCCTTCACCATGTCCGTGTGCCAATTGCGTCCGGAAAGCCGCGGTGAAATTCGCCTGCAAAGCGCTGATGGGAAGGTCTATCCCAAAATCATCCCCAACTATCTGTCCACTGAAACCGATTGCCGCACTGTTGTGGCGGGGGTCAATATTGCGCGAACCATTGCGCGGCATGCACCGCTGGATCAGAAAATCTCAACGGAATTCCGGCCTGATCCTGATCTGGACATCAACGACTACGACGCAACACTGGATTGGGCACGCAACAACACCGCGTCAATCTATCACCCCACCGGAACGTGCAAAATGGGATCAGGCAATGACGCAGTCGTGGATGACAAACTGCGCGTGCACGGGGTTAAGGGCCTACGCGTGGCGGATTGTTCGATAATGCCCGAAATCGTGTCCGGCAATACCAATGCACCGGCCATTATGATCGGCGAAAACTGTGCGAAAATGATTCTGGCAGGCACGTAAGTCTTCCTTTTTAATGCGCCAAGGATGCGGCGGCCCCGATAGGTCGCCCATTTTGCTTTTTGATCAAACGACGGAACTGTCCAACATGAAAACCTCAAAAGACTATATGGAAGATGCCAACGCGGTTGTGCCACGGATCGATTCTGCTGATGCCGTTGCCAAACATAGTGATGCAGCCAGCGTCTTTGTTGACGTCCGAGACAGCGCGTCCATCGCGCAAACCGGCACGATCGCAGGTGCACATCACATCCCGCGCGGTATGCTGGAATTCATCGCCGACCCCGCAACAGGCGCCTATAACCCTGCCCTGACAAAAGACGCCCCCATTTACCTGATTTGCGCGGCCGGCGGGCAAGCAGCCTTGGCTGGCAAAACGCTGACTGACATGGGGTACACGAATGTCACCAACATCGGCGGCATCTCGGGCTGGAAAGACGCAGGCGGCCCGATTGAAAGCGCTTGATCGCGCACTCAAGTCACCACTTACAAGGGAAAGTCGGGGCAATTGGCCCGACTCACCTAAACTAATGATCTTGCGATTTGCAGCCAAAAGTTAACACATTCCCACTTTGGCCAAATCTTTTTACCAAAACAGACGTTTTATCTTTCAGCCCACTTTTGGGTTTTTACGTTTTATTTCAAAGGCCTGACGTATATTTCGGCATGTTCTGTGCGAACTGGGTAATTTCATACCCCTTGCCAAGACCCCTGCTGTCGCCAAAAACTTAACCCGTGCGACGGGGGAGAAGTTTGTAGACAGCGCTTTAATGTATACGTTAACGTATTCATTGCGATCTGACCCAAATCAAAGAGGTCACTGACCCAACGACATCATCGGCCAAAATGGTCACCTAGGGAGGAATACCAAATGAAAACCAACTTTATCGCAGCCGCTGTCGCGGCCACGGTTGCCGCAACCGGCGCTATGGCCCAAGACACGCTGGAAATGACATCTTCATTCCCATCAAGCCTGCCCATTCTTGGCACAGCTTCCGTGGACTTCAAGGATCGCCTGAACTCGATCTCGACAGATGTCCAAATCGAACACTTCGATCCCGGCAAACTGGTTCCGACACTTGAAGCACTGGACGCTGTGTCCAACGGTTCTGTTGATGCGGCGTTTGCGACATCCGGCTACTGGCAAGGCAAAATCAAATCCGCTTCCCTTTTCGCGGCTGTGCCTTTTGGTCCCGAAGCTGGCGAATTCATGGGCTGGATCCTGTATGACGATGGTGCAGAGCTTTGGCAGGGCATGTACGACCAAGCGGGTTACGACGTCAAAGTCATGCCATGCGGTATCATCGCGCCAGAAACCTCCGGCTGGTTCAAGAACGAAATCAACGGTGTGGCTGACCTGGAAGGCCTGAACATGCGCTTCTTCGGCCTTGGTGCGGAAGTTATGCAGCGTCTGGGCGTGTCCACGTCCCTGTTGGGTGCGGGCGACATCTTCCCGGCGCTGGAACGCGGTGCAATTGACGCCACGGAATTTTCCATGCCGCGCATCGACGCGCGTTTGGGCTTTCACAAAATCGCCAAATACAACTACTTCCCTGGCTGGCACCAGCCATCCACGTTGTTTGAGCTGATTGTGAACATCGACGTCTGGGAAGACCTGTCCGAGATTGCACAAAACCAGATCGAGACAGCTTGCTTGGCCAACGTGACAACATCTTTGGCCGAAGGCGAAGCCACCAACTACGCGGCGATGGTCGAGAACTCCGAAACAAATGGCGTTCAAATCAAGCAGTGGTCCCCAGAAATGCTGGAACTGTTTGAAAGCACATGGAACGAAGTTGCGGCTGAGCTGGCAGCGGAAGACGAGTACTTTGCAAAAGTCTGGGCTGATCTGGCAGAGTACCGCGAAGGCTACAAAATCTGGTCCAACAACATCTACCTGCCACGCAAGTAACTGCGATGCTTGAACAATTGAGAGGCGGCACTTTCGGGTGCCGCCTTTTGAATAAAAAAAGACCCGTCGCCACTGACCGGTTTGAGGAGTGAGAGCATGACACAGAAAACAGACCCCCAAGAAGAGCTAACAGTTGATGCCGTCTTGGCGATCAGCGATCCCGGCGAGGTCGACCGCGACCAACACGGTGTCTTTGATCGTTTGATGATCAATGTGGGCAACGTGGTGGCCTGGGCGTTTCCGCTTTTGATGTTGGCCATCGTCTCTCAGGTATTTTTGCGCGGCAACGGCTTCAACCAGGCCTGGTTGGACGACGCCCAATGGTGGATCTACGGCTTTGCCATGCTGACCGCCTTTGGCTATGCCATCACAACATCCAGCCACGTGCGGGTTGATATTTTTCACGAACATTACAGCCCAGAAAAGAAGGCCCGCATCGAAGTCTTTGCACTTGGATGGTTGTTGATGCCGTTTCTGGGCATCATGTTCGACACGCTGTTCCACTACGCCATCGCGTCGATCGTCGCAGGTGAAGGGTCGGACAGCCCCAACGGCCTGCACCGCCTGTATTTGTTGAAAGCCTCCCTGCCCCTATTGTTTGGCGTGTGCATTTTGGCGGCCTACGCGGTCATGATCCGCAATTTGCGCGTCATCAAACCCGTCAATCTGTGCACTGTGATCGTGGGTATGTTGCCTATGGCGATCTTCGTCGCGTGGCGCGTCGTGGTTTATGTCATGTACTGGTTTGTCTATCTCACAAACGCCGACATCAAGCCGCGTCGCATCTTGCGCGAACCGATGTTCGAGTACGCACTTTGGGTCGCTATCGTCTTGGTGGCGCTACTTTATCTTGTCGGATTTATCCGCAATCGTTCTGTTCAGGCTAAGGGTTAAATCACATGCAGCTGTTGTCCCTTATCGACTTTCTGACCCTGAACGAATGGTTCGTCCTGATCATTTTCCTGACGTTCATTGCCATGCTGTTTCGGGGCATCCCCGTGGCTTACGCCTTGGTCGGTGTGTCCCTGATCTTTATCGTGCTGGCCATTTTTGTGCTGGACCCAAACAAAACCGGTATCCGCGAATATATCGAATATGACGACACACGTATCAGCTACAAAAAGATGGGGGCTGCAGCGGGCAGGTTCTTTGGCGGGGTTATCAAAAACCCTGTTCTGGTCGCTTTGCCGATGTTCATCTTCATGGGGCTGATGCTGGATCAATCCGGCGTTGCCCAGCGCATGATGCGGTCGATGCAGGTGCTGTTTGGCGCGTTGCGCGGCGGGCTGGCCCTGTCAGTGATGTTGATCGGTATCATTCTGGCGGCCTCTACCGGTGTGATCGGCGCGTCCGTTGTGTTGCTGGGTGTCATGGGCCTGCCCGCGATGATGGAACAAAACTATTCCAAATCCATCGCCACAGGCACCATCGCCGCCTCTGGCACACTTGGCATTTTGATCCCGCCATCCATCATGCTGGTGATTATGTCGGATCAGCTGTCCATCAGCTTGGGCGATTTATTTATGGGGGCGCTGTTCCCCGGCCTATTACTTGGCGCACTCTATATTACCTTCATCGTGATTTACGGCGTGCTGCGCCCGTCCGCGATGCCAGTGCCTGAAAATCGTGAACCCGTGACAGGCAAGATTATTGCAGAAGTCGCCTTGTCCGTGATGCCGCCGATGGCGCTGATTTTGGTGGTTTTGGGCTCGATCTTTTTCGGGTTCGCCACCCCGACCGAAGCTTCGGGCCTTGGCGCATTGGGCGCTATGGTACTGGCGATCTTGAACCGCAAGCTAACCTACACCGTGTTTCGCGATGTGATGCGCCAGACGTTAAACACATCAGGCTACATCGTTGGCATTTTCATCGCCGCCAACTTCTTTGCCTATGTGTTGCGGCTGTATGGCGGGGACGAGACGATCAAACATATGATCGCGGGATCTTTCGACAACCCGTATATGATCGTGATCTTTATTCTGTTTATCGTCTTTCTACTCGGATTCCTGCTGGATTGGATCGAAATCACCTTGATCATCATGCCACTGGTGTTGCCCGTTGTTCTGGGCCTTGATCTGGCTGTGGACGGCTTTGGTGTTGTGGATGATCCGCAGATCGTGTGGTTTGCCATTCTGGTGGCGGTCACTTTGCAGACGTCGTTCCTGACACCACCTGTTGGCTTCGCACTGTTCTATCTGAAAGGCGTGTGCCCCCCCGGCGTCACGCTGGGACATATCTACAAAGGCGTGATCCCCTTCGTGCTGTTGCAGTTGTTCGGCTTGTTTATCGTGTTTGAATTTCCTTGGCTGGTGACATGGTTGCCAGCGGTGGCCTACGCGAACTAAGGTCGCGCCATGACAGTCAAACCTATGAACATCGACCCCACGCTGTGCTTTATCGGCGGTGCGTGGGAACCCTCACGTGGCGGCCAGACATTGCCTTTGATCAACCCGTCCGATGGCGCAGCCCTTTGCAACATCGCGCGGGGGGCACCCGAAGATATCGATGCAGCCGTTCAAGCCGCGCAAGCAGCACTCGACGGTACATGGGGCAGACTGCCAGCCTTTGAACGGGGCCGCGTTCTGGCGCGGATCGGGGAAGAGGTTCTGAAAAACATCGACCATCTCACACAGTTGGAATCGATGGATGTTGGCAAGCCCTTGACCCAAGCGCGCAACGATGTGGTGGCTTTGGCCCGCTACATGGAATTCTACGCGGGTGCCGCCGACAAAATCCACGGCGAAACCATCCCGTTTCAGGACGGCTACACCGTTTACACCCTGCGCGAGCCGCACGGCGTAACCGGACATATCGTGCCATGGAATTACCCGATGCAGATCATCGGGCGCTCTGTCGGGGCGGCTTTGGCGATGGGCAATGCTTGCGTTCTAAAACCCGCCGAAGAAGCCTGTTTGACGGCGCTGGCGTTTGCACAAATCTGCAAGGACGCAGGTCTGCCGGACGGTGCGTTGAACGTGGTGCCGGGCCTTGGGGCTGAGGCAGGTGCCGCACTGACCGCGCACAAAGGCGTGCATCACATGTCCTTCACGGGCTCTGTGGGTGTTGGTAAAATTATCCAAGAAACCTCTGCCGCCAATGCTGTCCCTGTCACGTTGGAACTGGGGGGCAAATCCCCGCAGCTTGTGTTTGACGATGCCGATCTGGATGCGGCCCTGCCGTTTTTGGTGAATGCGGGGCTGCAAAACGCGGGCCAGACCTGTTCTGCCTCCTCGCGCATCCTGGTGCAACGCGGTGTCTACGAGGCCGTCGTCCAGCGCATGGGAGACGCCTACAAGGCGCTGAACGTCGGTCCGGCATCAGATGATCTGAACGTAGGCCCGCTGATTTCAAACCGCCAAAAGGGCATCGTGGACGGGTACATCGCCAAGGGCCATGACCTGCGGCTTGTCGCCCAAGCGTCAATTTCATCCAACGCCCCTGAAGGCGGCGCTTATGTGGCCCCGACCCTATTCGCAGATGTCCCGCCAGATCACTTGCTTGCGCAGGAAGAAATATTCGGCCCTGTTCAGGTGATTATCCCTTTCGACACCGAAGACGATGCTGTGCGTATTGCGAATGGCACGGACTTTGGTTTGGTCGCATCCGTCTGGACCCTTTCGGGGGCGCGTCAAATGCGGTTGGCCAAACGGCTTCGCGCGGGTCAGGTGTTCTTGAACAACTACGGCGCTGCGGGTGGCGTTGAGCTGCCCTTTGGCGGCGTCGGCCTATCAGGTCACGGACGCGAAAAAGGGTTTGAGGCACTTTACGGCTTTTCCACCCTGAAAACGGTGGCCGCCCTACACGGTTAAAACGGCCAGACGTAAACCGTTGGAAAGCCAATCGCGTCAAGATCGGGCGCTGTGCCAAATCCGCTTTGTGCAGGGGCCTGTGTCACGTCCGCGACGCAGCGTGCCGTCGCATTGAACAAATACAATGTGTCGGCTTTGATCGCGCCGTATCGGGCCGCGTTATCAGACAAAGTCACAGTGTCGGCCGTCTTTGCAAACCCTTCAATCACCGCGCGGCTTGGGATCGTCTCATAGGCTGCGCTGGACACATTGCTGCCGCCCTTGGCGATCCGCACGCGGCCCATGTCACCGACCCATTCATACAAACCGTCGGCCATATTGTAGAACCCCATGGGGCTTGGCCCAAACACGCCGCGTGTGGCTGGATTGTTGCCTATGACCGTATCATGGGTGTTTTCGCCTTCCAGAAACTGACCGTTGTCTGTGGCATAGGGCGGTGTGCCACCGCGGGCGCGGGCGGCGAATTCCCATTCGTTTTCTGTGGGCAAACGCATGTTCAGACCGGAAACATCACCCAGCCAGTCGCAGAAATCCCGCGCTTCTGACCATGTCATTTCTGCTGCAACACCTGCTGTCCCACGTGAGGTTTGGGGCGACTTATACTGCGCGGGCCGTCCTGTGGCCGCAAGAAACATGTCAAAGTCTGCGTTGTCCGCTTCATGGGCCTGCAAATAATACGAAGGCAGCGTGACGTCCTTGCTTGTCTGGCTTTGGGACGCATCGCGCACCGGCAGGTCAATCCGGCTACCATCCGGCTTTTGCCACGTCACACTGTAGGTGCCGTTTCGAAAATCCCCGCCTTGCACATAGACAAGCTCTGCAAGGGTGCGGGTTTTCAAAGCCTCCAAGGCACGGCCCTGCATCATCCCAGGCAAAGCAACGGCCCCGATGCCTGCTGCAACCAAAGCCGCCGCCCCTGCGATGATAATTCCACGCGTCATGCGATGGTCTGCACGCGCACAGGCGATCCTGCATAAAGCGTTGTGGGCGGCAGGCTATTGATGGCCGCGATCAAAGTCGTGAATTTACGCTGTGATCCGCCGTCCATGATGTAGTTCAGACGTGCCAACCCGGCAGAGGCCGAAGACTTGCTGCCTGCCGGAGTGATGCGTTCCACAATTTTGTCCCACTCCGCTTTGGATTGCACTGTGCCGACAACCGTCAGAATGGCCGCTTCTTGGTGCTCTTCGAACGAGAAAGTGTAGGTTTCCGACAGGCGGTACAAGATGGCGCCTTTCGCTTCTGGCGGCGCAAAAATCAAAGCGCTCGGGCGGGCTTTGATCTTTTTCGCATAGTCTTCAGCCGCTTGCGGTTCCGAGAACAGTTTGGCGGTTGCAGACAACACTTCGCTGACCGCAAAGGCACCAAGACGGGCCAGATCAACGCCTTTTTCGATAGCGTACAACACAGCTGCAATGACAAAGTTGAACGCCCCTTCGTCGATAAATTCCAGATAGCTAAAATCGTTATCTTTCAGCTGGTTGTACAAATACATGATAAATTCGTACATCTTGTCGAACCCGATGGTGCCCGACAGGCTGCCTTTGGCCCCAAGCCCCACAACCAATTGCGCCTTACACTTGAAGATCAGCTTGCCACCGTCATAGGTGATCTTGAAATCGATCTGTGCGCCAACGCCGAAATTGCCCGCCAATGACGCACCGACTTCGATGATCGCCCCCCATTCCTTGTTGGTGACGGGCTGTCCGTCCACGATCAAACCGGGGTTCAACCATTCCAGCGCCCCCTTGACGCTGCCGCCAGCTTCCACCCCAGCAAAAGCCCCAAGTGCGGCTTCGCCCTTAACGCCAGCCATCGAGGGTTTGGCCAAGATAGAGCCATCGGGTTCAGCCTTGTATTCCACCCCTGCCGTGGCAAAGATACTGGCCCCTAACATGGCATGGGTTGCAAAGGTAAAGTGGCCGCGGAAATAACCGAAATTCAGTTCTTTTTGGCGTCCGTCTTCTGACGCTTGTGGTGCGCCATACGGGATCAGCGCATGCCAGCCATCGCGGTGTGGGGCATAGTAATTAAAGGTCGCTTTGGCCTCGGCCAGAATGGCACGTGCCTCTGCGTGGCCGGACATGCCAGCGCTTTTCTTTTTCGGGTTGTAGCCCAGGTTCACACCAAACCCTGCATAGGCCCGCAAAAGCTGTGCGCCTGCCGACAAATCAAACGTTGGCTCGGCATGGGAATAGGTCATGCTTTCGTTGACCGCGTCAATCCACTTGGCCCAGCTTTCGTCAAAGAGTTCCAGAATACCCGCGCTGACGCTGCCCTTGGCGATTTGGTTGCGGAAGGTGATGCCGCCTTGCAGGTCGTCCTTGACCTTGTTGCCGACCTCTTTGAAAGCCTCTACCAGACGCGACTTGGGCAGCTGGTCCCCTGAAGGCTGCAACATGTCCTTGCCGATGCGGTAGCGGCGCCAGTGGTTGGCCATCTTGTCGCTGCGCACCCGCGTCCAGCGTTTGCCTTTCAGCGAATACATCTGCACCAGATGCTTGTCGGGCAGGTGCACACCGGGCTTGACGTAGCTGTCGAGGGTTTTGGCCAAGGCCGCTTGCGCTTGCACGATCAGTTCAACGTCTTCTGTGTTGTTGGCTTGATCCAGATCCCCGAAAAGCCCGTCCATTTCACGGATTTCGGCGTTCACGCCAAGCAGCTCATCCCCCGCGAACAACAACACGTCGCTGTCGCCAACGGCAGCATCTCCGCAAGACGGGACGTAAAACAATTCAAAATCGCCACACTCAACGCAAACACTCATTGTACTATGTCCTCAAGGCCGTAATGGGCGGCCAACCGGTGGTTCAGGTACCCCAACGAATGGTCACCGCTGCGCACCGCATCCCAATAGGGTTGCAACGCACCCTCAGGCACGCGCCGCAACAGGTCGTGGGTCTTGATGACGGTGGGTTCGTTGTCATAGCCCGTCATCAGGATTTTGTAATAGGTGTCTGCACGCGCTTCGCGATCCGCCAGATCAGCGCCTGTTTTTAACGCCAAAGCCCGCGCCTGAATAAGATTGCGCATGTGGCGCAGATTATCACGCCGTGCTTTGTCCAGTTTGGGGCGTGCATGCAAGCCCTGTGCGTTTTGCGCCGTCACAGTAGGTGCCCTGACGCTGATTGCATCCCATTTTCCATCTTCCAGCGACGGCAAAAGATACGTCAGTTCCAGAACATGCGAAAAGAACGTCGCAATCTCTTGGTCACTGGACACCGCCAGCAACGCATCCAGATATCCCGGTTCCTGCATGCGAAACACCATCCGCACCCCGCCTTCATCCGGCAGCACAGTATAGTGGCGCAAATGGCCGCGCAAAGCTGCGATGTCCGCATGGCTGCGCAGCAAAATGCCACCGCCGTGCACCAACATATGGAAGGGATTGTCGTCGTCCGCGTCGAACGAGAAAAACTGCCGCGTGATGTCGCTGTCTGCTGTCAAACGCACCAGCCAAGGGGCAACCTGTTGTGTATCGTCATCGAAATCATCGAAATCATATAAGCAAACGTGATCCAGTTCGGCCTGACCCAAGCGGTCCAAAAGAAACGGAATTTTGCCCGCATCAAGCAATGCATACAGAAACTGGGGTGCGCTGCCTTCGGGAACATCAGGAAAAAGCCGCGTCTGCAGGCACTCGGGCACAAACACGCCCTCTTCACCAAAATCAGGGTCCGTCAGCGGGGTCATCCCTGCATCGACGTGATAATCCAACATTTTTTGTGTCATTGTCGCAATCTATAGCTGTGATCCGGCCAGTCCACTTATAACTGACCGTGCCACACTGTTTACGGCAGTTGCAACCGACGATGGCGTAAAAACCTCTGAACCCACCGGAACCCGTTCATCCCTGCCGTCGCATCCAGAACGGGGCGTCCTGCCATCGTCGTTCTGTTCGATAAAACAAATTCAGATGTCTGCGGTAGGTTGTAGCGATATCCTGAAGATGCGCCGCGTACACGGCAAAATCCATACCAGTTTTGTTGTGCAAAGCCGCATCAATTTCGGCAGCCGCGGCCAACCCGGTGTAAAGCGATTGGAACACACCGCGCGATGACAACGGATCCAACGCCAGCGCTGCGTCCCCGACCGCCAGCCACCCTTTGCCCGCAGGAACAGGCAAAAGGGACGTGTTGGCGGCGGTAATACGGGGACGGGCACTGTCATTTGCACAAGTTTGCGCCAAGGCTGCACCAACAACCGCGTTTTGCCGTGCGGCTTCAACAAACCCGTCACTGTGACGCAGGTTGTCGGTCACAAGATCGGAATCCGTGTGCAAAGACACCACCCGCCCGTCGCGCACAGGGGCAGTGTACCACCATCCTGTGGCACAGCTGGCAATCGTCGACAAACCTTTGTGTAGGGGGCCTTTGTGTAGGGGGCCTTTGCTTAGCAGGTCTTTGTCATGCGGGCGCGTTGCAGCATTCGGCAACCGCATCCAGACCGCCACGGTTTTACTTAGAACCACAGGGCGCTGGCCGATCATACGCGCGATCGAGGCTTTGCGTCCGGTCGCATCTACCACAATTCGTGCATGGATCCGCGCGCCCGACACACAGCCCAACCTCCAACCTGCCGCGTCCCGTTCGCAACTTGAAACAGTTTGAGACGTCAAAACCGAAGCACCGCGTCTGCCTGCAACATCGCGTAAGGTTCTTTCAAAGTCAGCGCGATCCAAATGCCATCCCGGACCGCCAGGGTCCCGAATGAAATCGGTGTTTTCCAACTGGTCGCTGCCCCACGCCGATTGGTTGCCAAGATACGCAAGGTAGCCGCGTGCCTCAATCGCCTCCAACAACCCCATATCCCGCAACAGGCGCCTTGCCCCCGGGATCAGACTTTCGCCAATGCGCGGCGCAGGCTGGCTTTGTTTTTCAACAATCACCACAGAATATCGAGACGCCAGAAGACATGCCAATGCGGACCCCGCAGGGCCCGCACCAACAATCGCGATATCGCAATCGTGCCTCAGGCTATCCGCCTTTCACGGGCAACCGCTGGACTTTGTCGATGTGTGATAGATCCGAGCGCCCTTGCGGTGCAGCGCCTTTTGCCATCGCCATCAAACGCGTCTTTTGTGGCTGATCAGACACTTGGATCGTGGCCGGAAAGGCATCACTGCTGCCTTCGGGGCCCGGGTGTACCTCGACAATGCCCATCTGATCGAAGTGGTGGATCATATGGTTGATCTGATGTTGATAATATTTGTCAGGCCCCAAAGGTTCCAGCCAGTCGGCACGGTTTGTGAAGGCTGCAATGCGATCTTGCATGGACGCAGACGTGTCAGTGATTACACTGTACGCTTCGGCGCTGACCACTTCGTTGGGGACCCGTGCGGGCCAGAACGTAGGCACATAAGGGTCGTAGGCCTTGGTGTATCCTGACCGGCAAGATGCAGTATCTGTCTGCCAGGGCACAGCCATCCATCGTGTGATAGATCCCGGCGATTGGCCCCCGTTGACAGGCCCGCCCGGTGCATCCCAAATTGGCGTCAATTCCTGACCATAATCCGGTTCTGCCCCGTCTCGTGCCTTAAGGCGAAACGCGCTGGCATACATACCGGCCTGCCGCATTGGCCAAGTCATCTCGCATCCTGGGTGAAACGCGTCAGCCAGACAAAACTCCATCGCCGCACGCGTCAGCATATCGGGCTGGTCTGCCACCGGCACAGCGTCAATGGATGCAGGCGGGCAGGCGTCCGGATCGTAGTCGGCGATGAAATCGCCCTCGACCCATTGCGCCAGAAAACCCATCTGCAAATCCGACAGCGTGGTATGTTGGCGCGGCGTATCTGCTGGTGGCACATTCATCGCATCACCATACAGCCAAGGCCACGGCACGGGCGATTTGCTGTCCCGATCAAACACACGGAAATTGTTGTAAAGCACACGCCGCGTTTCTGCGCCTGTGTCCGTGGCATCATTCAAGCGTGCCAACCATTCGGGTGACGAAAAGTCGAAAGGCCCCTCAAAGCCAAAGGCCGCAGCGAAGCCCGCATTCACCCACTGCAATTCGGTCATCCGTTCGAAAATCGGGCGAATGTCGTGTTGGAACGATGGTTTCGCAGGGCGGTCCAGCATCTTTGCGCTGACGGCTGTGTCGCGCATCAAGTCCCACATCGTACGCACAGATTTGATCTGCGGGCCATAATTTGGCGGCGCACAAATGACCCACGCGGGGGCCACATCCAACTGGACGCCTTCCATTGTCACCGTCGCGGTCACAGGTCCATCAGAGGTATCGTCATACCAACCTTCGTTGTTGGCAAATGTGATCGCGGGGCTGTCATCGTTGGATGCTGCTTTGCCATGCCCGCCAAGCACGATCAATCGTCCGACGTCATCGGTATGCAGTTCCCCCAGATAGACCCGTTGGCCAAAGCAGGTGCCATCGTCAAACTTGGTGCTTTCCCCCTTGTGGTTCGTGCCCGAAACCGATTGCGGGGATGGCGCAATTGTCAGGCTGTCACGGTCGGCCACTGCAAGATTGCGTTTGACACTGGGGGCGGCCTGCGCGGCTTCGGGCACATCTTGCGCCAGTTGAAATTCGTACCAGCTGGACTTTTGGTTGGCCAAGGCGACCTGCCATTCGATGTCAGCAGTATCGGCCGTCAACTCGGCCACGGCCTGCCCGGCTGCGTTCATTCCATAGATGCGGAAACGCGCAGCTTCACGTTTTATGCGGCCGCTGTCATCGCGGTAGCTGCCCGGTGGCAAGGGTGCCGGTTCGTTCACTTCGGGGCCAATGTAGAATTCGGACGGGCTATTTCCCACCCGGCACACACCGATGGGGGGATAGATGGCCGCAGATACGATTGTGGTGTCCTGGACGTCGGTCAATGTCGCTCTCCCTTAAAATTCATTCGATAAAATTAGGTGACGGAAATTCGCCAAACCGTTGAAAAATTGCTTAAACCTGCAGTAATTGCGCAGGTCTGTGCAGGTCATACATCCGTTGAATATAAAGCCCCGTGGGCCGTTGGCGCAGTTCTGCATAAACCTTTTGCATGAACACGGGACACAACGCGTGGTTGGGTAACATCCCGTGATACCCTTGTGCCAAAATCATCGGCCCTAAACATGCAGCGGTGATCAGATCAGCATATGTCAGCCTGTCACCATACATATAAGTACGTCCATCAGCCAACAGCGCGTCGATTTTGTCAAAACCTTCATAGATGGTTTTCAACGCTTCATCGGCAACGGCCTGATCCAGTTCCAGACCCTTGTACATGGCCCAACGGATCAAAGGAAACGCGACACGAAGTGTCAGTTTTTCGTACCAAGGCACCGAGGTCGTCACCGAAGACCAGACGACCGACTTGTATTTCAGCAAGTTCCAATAAGACCAATTGACCACAGCCCCGCCGACAATGTTGCCAGCGTAATTTGCCATCTCAAGTACTTTTGCCTGTCCGGCCTCATCATCTGGCATCAAGCGTTTTTCTTCCGGCATTTGCGGATCAAGATGCAGCGTGATGCCTTTCGATCCATAGGCCGCGACTTTGCCGTCAACCACCAACCCGGGGTATTGATCTTTGGTCAGCCCCCAGGATTTCAACGCCAAGACATGAAATATCGGGGCGTGGGGACGCTCTGTGTAGGCGTAGTCATAATGGGCCAGCACCCAACGGGATGTATCGACGCCTGAAGACGGCAGCAGTGTTATCAGAAGTGGCTTGCTCATGTGTCAAACTCCACGTGGAAATGTTGCGGATGTGGTGTGCCACCGCCATCGATCTGGCCGGCAGCCCCCGCTGCACGACGCAGGTTTTTCTGCGCCAGAAGGGGTTTCAGAATCGCCGGAATGACGGCGGCATTGATCGCGGCCCCGAAACAATTGTGCATGCCGTATCCCCAGATGATGTAATCCTCGAATGGACGATCGGTGCGGAACTGGTTTGGCGTGGGAATGTCATAGCGGTCGAATTGCGCAGACGCGGTGCCCGCAAAAACAATCTGGCCTTTTTTGATTGTGCGCTGCCGCAGGGTTGAGCGCCCAACAATGGCGTCCCGTGTGGCACGGCGGTAAATGACAGGGTTGTGCGGATTGAACCGCAACGCTTCCCAGATGTGCATCGCAAGCAGGGCATCATCGCCCGCAAGCGCCGCTTTGTGGGCTGTGGCCAGTGCATCGGGACGGTTCAGCAATTCGTCCAACGCTAGGCAGCACGCCTTGGAAATGGTCGGGATCGCCCCGATCAGAATGCCCAGCATATTGTTGCGAATGCCAAGGTCGCTCATCCCCGGTGTGTCCGCGCTTTGCAAGGCAAGGCAACGGTTCAGGATGTCTTCGGCATCTGTTGGGTTCGCTTTGCGGTCCTTTATCAACCCATCAAGATAATCGCGCAGCTCGCCCGCGTATTTCATCGCTTTGGCATCCAGTTCAGGGTCCGCAGGCAAGTCTTCAAACAAGTACCAAAACAGGTCGGTCGTCCATTCCTGCATCGCGTTACGTTCGCCGCCAGCACCGAAATAGGTCGCAGTCATGTCCCAAGGCACTTCAAGCGTCAGCGCAGGGACAATATCGATCTTGCCACCCGAGGCTTTGACGATGTCGCTGGCCCGTTCAGTGGCACGTGGCAGCACAATATTGGACACATCGTCCATCCGCGCGGCAAGCCGCATCGCGGATGTATCACGCGTGTAGTCCCAACCCGGTTGCATCCCCAGAAAGAAGTTTTCCCCTTCGGTCAGCTTGCGCATGCGGGTGCCATACACCACCTCAAAATCATCGTTGCGGTTGAGCACATCAAGCACGTCAACGCGGCGCGACACTACGGCTGTGCCCGTGTTGTCATAGGCTTTCATCAGCACTTTGTTCAGCGTGAAATTGGGCACAAAGGCCCGCAGGATTGCAAAGACCCTGCGCTGTGCACCCGCCGACGTGGCGAAGGTCGCGATGCCCCCACCCATAGCGGCTTTCGCCCCGTTCAGGATCAACCAGCCCAGCGCCAAAAAGGCTTCAAGCACAACCTGAATGATCCGAAACGCTGTTGTGAAGACGTTCGTGAATACTGCGACCATGGCTGGTCTCCTTTAAATTTGAGACCGGTTAAGTCGGATCGACGATACCCATGCCCAGCATCCGAAGCGCCGTCATGGAGGGGATGAAAAAGTAGTCCCCACCGCGACATTCCACAAACGTCTTCAGCTTGCTCATCACATAGGGTGGCTTGCCAGTCATCGGACAAGACGGAATTGTGTGCCGCTTGTGGTGATCGTGGTTGCCCAACAGGGGATCGGTGTTGTTGCCTTGATGAAAATCAAGCCCGTATTGGATCCATTGCTGTTGCACAAATTCGAACTGCCGGAACAAGCTGGTGCCCAAAAGCATCATGGCCACGCCCTGTTCGGTGTCGTCGTCTTTGCTGTCAAAATTCGGAGGGCCATATGGCAGACCGCGCCGCAGCACACGGCGGCGTTTGTTCAGCGCAGTGTTGGCGTCAGGGTTATCAGGCTGCGTGCCATCCGCGCCCACCCCGAATTTGTTCATCGGGTCCATGTAGTCGCGGGTGTTCACGCGCCGCATATGCGCACCCACCGGACATTTCAGCCCGGCCATATCATCGGCATAGCGAAAATCGGACGCTTCCGGAGATTTGATATATTTGATCTGGTTCATATAGGCATCAAAGGGCGATACCGCGTCGTCTTTGCTGACTTTTCCCGCATCAATGTCTTCTTGAGGCGTAGGCACAAAGTTCATTTTGGCACGGAACGCTTGCCAGTCTGCGTAGGTCGGCACCACAGACAAGGGCACCCCGTCGGTCCAGCGACCACACATTTTGGCAAGCAGGGTCTCGCGGCCTTCGTCCTCATCCACGTCCATGACTTTGCAATATTGCGCAACTTCCGCGTCCACGACGTCCCAGAAAGTGCCGACGTTTTCGTGCAATTTGCGGTATGCCATGTAAGTGCCGTTGTGCATAAATTCGGCAGGGCGCGACGTCGGCGGCAATTCTTGGCTTTCGTCGGGATGGCCCAAAATGAACTCGCCGGTTGCCAAAGGCTCCCAACCGTTGCCCATCATTTTACCGCGTCCGATCACAGCAGTCTTCATTTGCGCGTCACTGTATTGACCTTCGAACACCGGATCACCAATGCCATCCGTGAAGCCAAAGTGTTCTTTGGGCGATGGCACTTTCAGCCCGCCAAAGTCTTCGAAAACGGCTGAAGCTTCCTGACATTCGCCCGGTCCGGTCTGGCTGTTGCCTTCCATCAGGCGGACACCATTGCCAAGCAGGGCTTTGATCTGGTTCACACGCTGCTCCAGCTCGGGCACAGGTTGCACGGTGCCAGGCACGCATTGCGCGTTCAAAGACAGCCAAATGTGCACATCGTCTTTACCGCCTGCCCCCGGAACGCGGTTTTTCTGCCAGATCGGATCCCAATGGGCGCACCAATTGTCTTTGGCCGCTTCCTCTTCGGTTAGCGTTTGGTCACGATCGCCCAAGACAAAGGCACGCGCCTTCATCCCTTCGGCAAACACATCCGGCATGCCCTGCAAGGTGCGCACAGGCAATTCCAGCGCCCAAAGACCAAGAAACGTAAACGCCATGTTGGTTGTGACTTTGGGTTTGTAATTGACCCCCGGCACATGGTCTTCGCCCTTTGCAGGCTCAGGCGCCCAGCGCTCAGCCGTGGTGACCAGTTTGCGCACTTCATCAATGAATTTCCGACCAGCCGCGGCGTTGTCGATGTGGAAAAAATAGTAGCGGGCAAAGGGAAAGGAAAAGCGGCCATAGGCACGTGTGACATTGCCTTGAATGTCGTTCAAATTAAGTTCGCGGGTCATAATTGTGCCCTCAAGCGTTTATAATGTTGTCGGGACGGGACGATGAAATCACGCCCGGTTTTTGCATCGGACCTGTGCGGTCGTCGGGCCTGTGTTCAGCCATAAATGCGCCGAATGCAGCATGCAGATCCGCGTCGGACGCGCCTTGGTGTTCCACCACAAAATCGGCAAATTTTTGTTGAATATAAATGGATTTAAGCACAGACGGCAGATCATCAAATTCGGCAGGTGCCAGCGGTTTGGCCCCGTTGCGCATGGTGTAGCCGATCGCCAGCTTGGCGGCGACAAACGCCAAGACAAGCGCAATAATGCCTGTCCAGAACGTCGCCATGCCCATCACACTGCCCACGCCGGCAAGCCACAAGACCAGTGCAAGCAGCCCAACAAGGGCCGGGATCGCCACAACTGCCAAAAGCGGCTTTGTGGGCAAAGTGTGAAAATCTGGCAGCTTCATGTAATAGTCATGAAACGGCATCGTCGTTTCAACGTGGCATTTTTCGAGATAATCAGCAAAGCCATCACCCGTCGAAATCCCGTCGAAGCCCACGCAGTTGCGGTAAATTTCGACGATTTCCTCTTCCATGCTGTCCCAGATTTCCATCGCATAGGCACGCCGGACGGCTTTTTGCTTTTTGGGCGACAAATCAGTGGGCAATGGATCACCGTCTTTGGTGATCGCGTCGATGTCGGCGTTAAACACCAGATACGAACAGTTCAAACGGTCAACGGGTTGCGGAATGATCGTGTTGGTTTTCTGGATCGTTTCTTTCAACGCGTTTTCACCGATGCGCCCATTGTAGATCACATCGTCAATGACAAACATGCGTACAAAATGGTTGCGCAAGTTGCGTGCAAAGGGGCTGTTGTATTTCGCGCGCTCTGTCGCGGGGGATTGACGTGCGGTTGGCAATTCGGCCAGCGCAATCCGCACACGTTGGTCGTATGACGTGCTGTCGGGGTCCAAAGGCGTGCCGGTTTTGATGGGTGCAAGTGTGGTCAGAAAAACGTGACCTGTGTCGAGATCTGCCATGAGTTCAAGCCTTCTTTTTACGCAACAAGCGAAACTGTTTCTGCGCGGCGTTCACATAGGCCGTCCGGTTCACATCGGCGCGTTCCGTATCAAGGCTGGCCACGGGGCCAAAGCCCGGATCGCCAAGATCGTCCTGCACCTGCAAAATAGCAGTTTTATAGGCACGCGCGAAATCTTCTGCACTGGTGTTTGCGTGATCGCCCGACAGCGCCAGAACTTGTTGGTACACTTGAATGGCAGACTTTACATCGCGCTGCGCGGACCCCGGCGTGGCGTTGTAGTAGTAGTCGTTGGAAAGCTGGTTGTAAGTGATGTAGTCCTTGAACGGGGTCACAGGGATCGACCCCGGATACTTCGTTGCCGAGTACCAAAACAGGTTCAACCCGTTTGGAATACCGTCCGAAAACGCATCAATATATTGGTCCCACGTGCCGTTGAAATTGGAACAAAACAGCATGTAGTCGTTGTTCAGGTTTTGCTTACCCTGCCCCAGATCAGGCCAGTCTTCGGGTTTGATAATGACCCAACGCGCGAAATGGATGATCGACAGTCCCAACAGGCCCATCAGATTTGCAGGCAACCCTCGCGCCGCCATAAAGATCAGACGGTTAAGCCATGTTTTCGTAGGTTTGCTTGGCGTCACGATATTCATCGCATACGCTTTGCCGGCAATATTCGACATTGTGCCCTCTCAAAAAAATTTGCTGCCAAGTGTAAACGGCATGGTCGGTAAAATAATTACCCTTAGGGAAGGCGATCAGAGGGGGGTGAGTCAATGGAAAAATTCGCGTCATAAGGGCAATGCAGGTTTGCATCCCAAATTGCGAGGCAGTGTTACTAAGAAACAGGTCAGATAGAAATCTCACAAATCACATTTAAAACAGATAGTTATACATCATATAATTATTTGAACACCGCCATTTTCATCAACGCGCAATATACCGTTTCAAATCCTCTGTTTCACACCGAACCTCGCGCTTTGAATTGACAGTGCCACAAACTGTTCGCACTCTGATCCGCGAACCGGGGAGACAACACATGAAAAAACGCACATTTTTGACCGCTTTGGCGACCGCAGTTTTTACCGCTTTGCCTGTTGGCGCATTCGCCCAAGACGTCACCTTGCGACTGCATCAGTTCCTACCTGCACCCGCAACTGTTCCAAAGCTTGTTTTGAAACCGTGGGCGGATGATCTGGCTCAAAAGTCAGACGGGCGTTTGAAAATCGAACATTTTGACGGCATGGCCTTGGGGGGCCGCCCCCACGAATTGATGGATCAAGCCGTTGACGGTGTGGCCGAAATTATCATGACGGTCGTCGGGTACACTCCGGGCCGTTTCCCCAAAACAGAAGTGTTCGAATTGCCCTTTATGATGACCGACCCTATCGCCACATCGATGGCGTTCATGGACATGGTTGAAACCGATCTTCAAGCGGAAGAATACAAGGACGTCAAAGTGTTAGGCGCCTGGGTTCATGGGCCTGGGGTCATTCACACCCGCACCGGGGTCAGCGCTTTGGAAGATATGTCAGGCAAGAAACTACGCGGCCCAACCCGTGTGATTGTCGATATGTTGAAAGAGCTGGGGGCGACGCCAGTGGGGATGCCCTTGCCCGCTATTCCCGAGGCCTTGTCCAAGGGTGCAATCGACGGCACCGTCATCCCATGGGAGGTCTCGCCTGCCATCAAACTAAGCGAACTGGTTACAAAACACACAGAGTTTTCGGGGGACGAGGCGCTGTATACAGCCACAATTGTGATGGTCATGAACAAAGACGCATATTCAGCAATGCCTGACGATTTGCGCGCTATTCTGGACGCAGAAACCGGCATGAAATTGTCAGCGTTTGCATCGCAGATCATGGAAGATCGCGACGCGCCAGGTCGGGCCATTGCGCAAAACTTTGGCAATGACATCACCCTTTTGGACGCCACTGAAGTCGCCCGCTGGAAAGCCGCTGCACAGCCTGTGATCCAACGCTGGATAGGTGAAATGGATGACAAAGGTTTTGATGGCGCAGCATTGATCGAGCAGGCCAAGGCGTTGATCAAGAAACACGGCGGTTGACCACATCTGTCAATGCAGGTGAAGACACAAGCCAACGCAAGCTAAAGGGGTGCAGTGGAATGACGGTGTTAATTGCGGGGGGCGGCATCTCTGGTCTGGCACTTGCCCTGTCTTGCCATCAGGCCAACATCCCGTTTCAGGTCTTTGAAGCAACCCCGATGCTAAATCCATTGGGCGTCGGGATTAACTTGCAACCTTCGGCGGTGCGCGAACTATACGCGCTTGGGGTGCAGGATCAGCTGGACGACGTCGGCATACAAACGCGTGACTTTGGGATGTACACCAAACGCGGATTGCACATCTGGACTGAACCACGCGGCCTGCATGCGGGATACCACTGGCCCCAATATTCGGTGCACCGTGGCAAGTTCCACATGATGCTCTACAATGAGGTTCTGCGCCGTGCAGGACCGGATGCGGTGCGCACCGGCTGGAAGGCCACAGGATTTGACACACAAGACGATCGCGTGATTTTGCATCTGGTGGATGGTCAAATGCACACACACAGCGTTGAAGGGCCCGTGTTAATCGGGGCCGATGGCATCCACTCTGCTTTGCGCAAACAAATTGCCCCAAACGAAGGCGCACCCTGCTGGGAGGGGGCTGTTTTGTACCGCGGCACAACACTGGCAAAAGCACCTTTAAGCGGTGCTTCGATGGCGTTGGTCGGCCATGCGTCGCGCAGGTTCGTCACCTATCCTATTTCGCAAGCAGACCCTGAAACCGGCCTATCGACCATCAACTGGATCGCAGAACTGAATTTTGGCACCGATACGGCCTTTGACAAAGGCAACTATGCCCAAAATGTGCCGTTGGAAAAATTTGCGCACCATTTCAAAGACTTCAAATTCGACTGGCTGGACTGCCCGTCTTTGATCGCAGGGGCAGAAGAGGTTTTTGAATATCCGATGGTTGACCGCGATCCTCTTGATCGCTGGACCCACGGGCGCATGACTCTGATGGGGGATGCCGCGCATGCGGCCTATCCAGTTGGATCAAACGGCGCAGGCGCAGGCATTATTGATGCACGCAAGCTGGTCGCGGCATTCTTGAAACATGGTCTTTCGACGACAGCCTTGCAGACTTTCGAAGACGAAATGCGCCCTTTGACCAACCGCATGGTGCTGACCAATCGCGGGGCTGGTCCGGACGAGATTTTGAACACTGTCGAAGACCGGTGTGACGGGTATTTCGACCATATCCACGACGTCATTTCGGAAGAGGAAATGGCGCAACATGCTGCCTTTTACAAACGCATCGCAGGCACTGGAATTTCAGACACAAACGAACGGCCTGATATCGTGCCAGAAGGTGCACAGTTTGCGCAGCAGAGCTTGTAACGAAAAACGGCGCCCCGCATGGGACGCCGGTTTCCGTTTATTGGTGCAGCGTTTACGCTAGATCGAAACGGTCTGCATTCATCACTTTGACCCATGCCTCGACAAAGTCGTTCACAAAACGCCCTTTTGCGTCCTGCGCGGCATAGACCTCGGACACTGCGCGCAAGACCGAATTCGATCCGAAGACCAAATCCACACGTGTGCCTGTCCACTTCTTGTCGCCTGTCGCCCGGTCTGTGCCCTCGAACAAGTCTTCGTCTTCGGACACAGGTGCCCAGACAGTGCCCATGTCCAACAAATTCACAAAGAAATCGTTGGTCAATGCACCCGGCGTGTCAGTGAACACACCATGGGATGAGCCGTCAAAGTTGGCGTCCATAGCGCGCATACCGCCTACCAGAACTGTCATTTCTGGCGCCGTCAAAGTCAGCAACTGGGCGCGATCCACCATAAGCTCTTCCGCAGAGATGTTGAATTTCGCTTTTGTATAGTTGCGGAACGCATCGGCTTGTGGCTCCAACATGGACACCGATTGCTCGTCTGTCATGTCCGCTGTTGCGTCTCCGCGACCGGATGCGAAGGGAACCGTCACATCATGACCGGCCGCTTTGGCAGCTGTTTCCACACCGACGTTGCCAGCCAGCACGATCAAATCTGCCAGTGAAACCGACCCGTGATCTGCTTGGATTGCTTCAAGCGTGGACAACACTTTGTTCAGCTGATCGGGGTTGTTCACCTCCCAGCCGTTCTGTGGTGCAAGACGGATACGTGCGCCATTGGCACCGCCGCGCTTGTCCGAACCGCGGAATGTCACCGCAGCACCCCAAGCCGTTGTCACCATTTCCTGCACGGTCAGGTCTGACGCGGCAATCTTGGCTTTCAGGGCATCAATATCCGCATCCGACAATGATTTGCCTTCTGGGATCGGGTCCTGCCAGATCAACACTTCTTCCGGAACGTCTGGCCCCAAATACAAATCGCGCGGTCCCATGTCGCGGTGTGTCAGCTTGTACCATGCACGTGCATAAGCATCCGCAAATTCTTCGGGGTTGGCGTGGAAACGTCGCGCGATTTTTTCATAGGCAGGGTCCATGCGCATGGCCATGTCCGCTGTCGTCATCATCAACGGAACGGTTTCTGCAGACCCGTCGACCTGTGGCGCGTGGTCGTCAGCCTCAAGACCCTTTGCGTGCCAGATGTGTGCGCCGGCTGGGGATTTCGTCAATTCCCAGTCATAGCCGAACAACACATCAAAGTACCCCATGTCCCACTGGATCGGGTTGGCTGTCCAAGGACCTTCAATGCCAGATGTAATTGCATCAACACCACGACCGGATTTATGTGTGCTGGTCCAGCCCAGACCTTGCGCCGCAAGACCTTCGCCCTCAGGCTCAACGCCAACAAGGTTCGCATCGCCCGCACCGTGCGCTTTGCCAAAGGTGTGACCACCCGCAACCAACGCCACTGTTTCTTCGTCGTTCATCGCCATACGCGCAAAAGTTTCGCGGATGTCATGGGCAGACAGATTTGGATCAGGGTTGCCATCCGGACCTTCGGGATTGACGTAAATCAGACCCATCTGCACAGCGGCCAGCGGGTTTTCCAATTCGCGTTCACCTTGATAGCGCGAATTTTCGCCGCCCGACGCGGCAAGCCATTCGGCCTCTGCGCCCCAGTATACATCTTCTTCAGGTTCCCACACATCCGCACGACCGCCTGCAAACCCGAAGGTTTTAAAGCCCATGGTTTCCATGGCGATGTTGCCCGCCAGAACCATCAAGTCAGCCCAAGATAAAGACGCGCCGTATTTTTGTTTGATGGGCCACAGCAAACGACGGGCTTTGTCGAGGTTGCCATTGTCTGGCCAGCTGTTCAGTGGCGCAAAGCGCTGTTGGCCAGCCCCTGCCCCACCGCGTCCGTCCGCCGTCCGGTATGTCCCGGCAGAGTGCCACGCCATGCGCACAAAGAACGGTCCGTAGTGACCGTAATCGGCAGGCCACCAGTCTTGGCTGTCTGTCATCAAAGCTGTCAAATCAGCTTTTACAGCTTCCAGATCCAGGCTTTTGAAAGCTTCGGCATAGTCAAAATCGTCACCCATCGGGTTGGACAGATTGGACTGCTGATGCAAAATTTTCATGTTCAGCTGGTTCGGCCACCAGTCGCGGTTCGAGCGCACTTTGTTGCTTGTCGGGTTGATCGCGTGGTGCATTACGGGGCAGCCGCCGCCTGTTGGGATGTCGTTTCCGTCCATGATGTCTCTCCGGTGTAATTTTCGTGGCTCTGGCCGCAGTGCGACTCGGGGTCATGCGTCCTTGGCGCAGGTGTACCAAGTCACTGCCATATATATAAGTTGTATTTTCCGATGATCACGATAACTTCAAGTTATGACAAATATCACATTGAAACAGCTCAGATATTTCGAAGCTTTGGCCCGTCATGGGCATTTTGGGCGCGCGGCCGACACCTGCGCCATTTCGCAACCTGCACTGTCTGTGCAAATCAAAGACATGGAAACCGAACTGGGCGCGCCATTGTTTGAACGGGCCGCCCGACACGTACGCCTGACATCAATCGGAGAAGACCTTGCGGGTCATGTTCGTCAAATTCTGCAGTCTGTGGACGATCTTGCCGATGTCGCTCGCGCAGCGCAGGACGGGACAATGGCGCGGTTGAGGTTGGGCGTTATTCCAACCATCGCACCTTATTTATTGCCCAAAATGATCGGTCAACTGACACGTACCTATCCCGATCTCGATGTTCATTTGCGCGAAACAATGACTGCACGCCTTGTGGAAGAATTGTTTGAAGGGCGCATTGATGCCGCCATCGTGGCGTTGCCCATTGGCGATCCGGGGCTGACTGAATTGCCACTGTTCGACGAAAGCCTTGTTCTGGTGCGTCCCGCAACAGACGCCGCGATCCCCGTGCCATCACGCGCGGAACTCACACAAATGCGGATGCTTTTACTGGAAGAAGGGCACTGCTTTCGGGATCAGGCACTATCGTTTTGCAATATGCCCTCTGCCATGCCCCGCGACGGGTTGGACGGCAGTGCGCTTTCGACTTTGGTGCAAATGGTGGGTGCCGGACTTGGTGTGACGCTGATACCTGAGATGGCTGTCAGTGTCGAAACAGGGGCTGCCGCTGTGTGTGTCGCAAAGCTGGATGGTCCACAACCACAACGCACCGTGGGAATGGTATGGCGCAAAACCAATCCGCTGCGTGCGCAGCTGCAAGAGATCGGGCATATTGCCAGAACCGCAGCTGGCCATGCGCGCAACGAATGATGCAGGCAAAAAAGGTAGCGCTAAAGTATGATCTGTGATCTAGGGAATTTAATGTATGCATTAAAGTGGACGACAAAACATGAAACCATCAAATAAGATCGCTGTCGTTGGGCTTGGATCAATGGGATACGGCATCGCTGTCTCCTTGCTTCGGGCGGGTCACACTGTCGTTGGATTGGATGTCAGCGAGACCGTCGTGGAAAACTTCCATGCCGCCGGAGGCGCCACAGACGACGGGGCGGTTTTTGATGCAGCTGTAGTGGTGGTTCTGAATGCGGCGCAAACAGAAGATGTTCTGTTTGGGGCGGATGGTATCGTGTCGCGGCTTCAACCGGGTGGCGTGGTTGTTTCATGCGCCACGGTCCCCCCACAATTTGCTGTTGAGATGGAAGCGCGCTGTGCGGCGCAAAACGTATTGTATTTGGATGCACCCATTTCTGGCGGTTCGGTAAAAGCTGGCCTTGGGCAGTTGTCCATCATGGCATCCGGGCGGTCCGAAGCCTTCGCCGCGGCCAAACCCGTTTTGGACGCCACCGCACAAACCGTATTTGAACTGGGCGCCAAAGCAGGTCCCGGATCAGCAATGAAAGCCGTGAACCAATTGTTGGCGGGCGTTCACATTGCAACCATGGCAGAGGCGCTGACGTTTGGAATGACCCAAGGCGTCACCCCTGAAAAATTCCTCGAAGTGATCAGCAAATGCGCCGGGACATCGTGGATGCTGGAAAATCGTGCGCCTCATATTGTAGAAGGCAACTATACCCCGCATTCGTCTGTGAACATCTGGCCGAAAGACCTTGGTATTGTGCTGGACGTGGCACAGGCTGCGGGCTTTGAGGCGCCAATCGCCACAGCCGCACTGGCCCAGTTCGACGCGGCCAAACACATGGGGTTGGGGACAGAAGACGACGCTGCTGTGGCCAAAGTCTACGCAAAACAAGCCGGTCTGACACTGAAGGGAGAAGCCTAATGCTTTTGGGGTGCATCGGGGACGATTTCACCGGATCAAGTGATTTGGCCAACACGCTCGCCAAAGGTGGTATGCGGGTGACACAATACTCAGGCGTGCCAAACGGCCCTGCCCCGCAAGACGTCCAAGCCGGCGTTGTAGCCTTGAAATCGCGGTCAATACCGGCAAGTGACGCCATAGCGAAGTCTTTGGAGGCTTTGGACTGGCTGTTGGCACAGGGTTGCACACAGATCTTTTTCAAATATTGCTCTACTTTTGACAGCACCGCAGGGGGCAACATCGGTCCTGTTGCGGATGCTTTGGCCGACGCGCTGGACGCGCACAGCGTCATCGTATGCCCTGCGTTTCCCGGCACCGGGCGGTCTGTGTATCAGGGGCACCTCTTTGTGAAGGACGTGTTGCTGAACGAAAGCGGCATGCAAAATCATCCTTTGACCCCTATGACAGATGCGGATTTACGCAGATGGCTGGCGCACCAAACGCCAAACGGTGTGGGCCATGTTGCGTCGCAAGACGTCTTCATGGGGGCTGCTGCTATTTCAAATGCTCTCGAAGCCGAAACACGCAAAGGCAAACGCCATATCGTCGTGGATGCCATTCGAGACGAAGATTTGTTCGAAATCGGCAAAGCAGCAAAGGATTTGCCCTTGGTCACTGGTGGATCTGGCGTGGCCCTTGGATTGCCCGCCAATTTCGGGTGCACCGTTGCCCCGGTCCCATGGACATTGCAAAACGGGCCCGCCGCGGTGCTGTCGGGATCGTGTTCCATAGCGACGCGTAATCAGGTGGCCCATCATATCGCACATAATCCGGGGCGCGAGATTATCGCAGAGGACGTCATCGACGGTACGTTGACGGCACAGGACCTTGCAGACTGGATGCTGTCGCAGACTGGTGTGCCCATCGCATACAGTTCTGCAGATCCGGACGTGATACGCGCAGTGCAAGACAAATTCGGCACCCACCGTGCGTCGTCGGCCATCGAAACCTTTATGGCGGATGTTGCGGCGCGACTGACACAGGGCGGTGTCACACGATTGATCACAGCGGGTGGCGAAACGTCCGGCGCGGTTGTGGAAGGTCTTGATTTGCACACACTTGAAATTGGGCCTGAGATCGACCCCGGCGTTCCCGCCTTACGGGCGAGCCCAAATCTTGCAGTCGCTCTGAAATCCGGTAACTTTGGCGCAGTGGATTTCTTTGAGAAAGCCGCGCAACAGTTGGGACAGCCATGAGCACCGAAACGCGCTTGCGTGACCAAATCTGTGAATTGGCGAAATCCCTGTTTGACCGCGGTTTAACCCACGGCAGCACAGGTAACATATCCGCGCGGACTGATGATGGCGGCCTTTTGGTTTCGCCAACAGGCACCAGTTTCGGACGGCTTGATCCCAGCCGGCTCAGTCACTTCGATGCGTCAGGGCAACTGAAATCCGGGGATGCTCCGACCAAGGAAATGCCACTGCACACAGCCTTTTACGACACACGATCCAGCGCAGGGGCGGTGGTTCATTTGCACAGTTGTCATGCCGTAGCCTTGTCACTTTTGCCAGATTTGGACGCAGACAGTTTCCTGCCACCGCTCACGCCTTACGGTTTGATGAAGCTGGGCAAAGTCAAATTATTGCCCTTCTTTTTACCTGGCGACCCAGCCATGGGGGAGGCTGTGCGCGGTCTGGCGGGAAAACGCAGCGCGGTGATGTTGGCAAATCACGGGCCTGTTGTGGCAGGCAAAGACGTAGAAGCCGCGTGCAATGCAATCGAAGAATTGGAGGACACAGCCCGCCTTGCTTTGATGACCCGTCATATGGATGCGCGTGCGCTTTCGGATGATCAAATCCAAGCGGTCGTGACAAAATTCGATGTGGAGTGGGACCAGTGACAAAATTTTCTGCTAATCTTGGTTTCCTTTGGCAAGACAGGCCCTTGCCCGATGCGATACGCGCGGCGAAAGCTGCCGGGTTTGATGCTGTGGAATGCCATTGGCCATACGCCGTGCCTGCCGAAGACACGTTGGCGGCTTTGTCCGAAACAGGTCTGACGATGCTTGGCTTGAACACCTCCCGTGGCAACACCGAAAATGGCGAAAACGGGTTAAGTGCATTGCCCGGTCGTCAAGCGGACGCACGCGCTGCGATTGAAATGGCAATCAGCTACGCACGCACGATCGGTGCAAAAGCCGTTCACATTATGGCCGGTTTTGCATCCGGTCCGGAAGCCCATCGCACCTTTGTCGAAAACCTTGTGTTCGCAGCTTCAGCGGCACCGGACCTGACCCTGTTGATTGAACCTTTGAACCCACATGATGCGCCGGGATACTTCCTGCAAACCACAACGCAAGCCATTGAAATAATTGAAAACTGCAAATGCCCCAATATAAAGTTGATGTTTGATTGTTATCACGTCGCACGCACCGAAGGTGACGTGATCACCCGACTTCAAACCTTGCACCCCACTATTGGACACATCCAATTTGCAGGCGTTCCAAGTCGCGGCCGCCCAGATGAAGGCGAGATCAACTATCTGGCCGTATTTGATGCGATTTCCAAACTGGGGTGGTCAGCACCGTTGGGTGCAGAATACAAACCGGCGAACGATACAGATGCGTCTTTGGGGTGGATGCAAACCTTAGTCTGATCGTCGTTTTCCCGATCTGTTCCATTACCCCGATCCGCCTTTAAACTTTAGTGCAATTTCTTGTCCGTTTTGAGTTCCGCACATAAATTAGGGGCTTTGGCCAACGCGTTCCACATCTCGATACAGTTTCTATCGATGTTTTCCAATCGTTCCGGGATATTGGTATCGGGCTGATTTAACTGACGCTTCAAAGCGCGTAGATCGCGCAACATATTTGCGAGTTTTGGCTGAAGAATACCTGACAGGTCACCTAGAACATCGTTGGCCAAATCTTGAACCATCAGCTCCATTTTCGCCGAAGAATTTTGAGCTGCCGCGCGTTTTCTGATAGAGGTAACCACGGCTTGTTTCAGCCGTTCTGCCGTCATCTGCGCTTTTGAGATATAATCCTCGCAACCCATCTTCATGGCCTGAACGGCAACATTGGATTGATCATCACCAGTGATCATGATCGCTTTTGTGTCTGCGTGTTCCGGATGGCTGTGCAACAGTGTGACGGCATCTATACCCGTGCCTTCCGAAAGATTATAATCAATTATAACAATATCATAACTGGTTTCATTTAACATCTCTTGCAAGTTGCTGATTGTATCAACTTCATCGAGGAACACATTCAGTCCGGCATCGCGAAACAACCGGCGGATGCGTTTTCTGTCAAACTCGCTGTCGTCGATAATCAAGACACTCGCAGAGTTGGCCGACCCGAAAACGATATCATTTTCAGTTTCAATATAACTGGAAGACAGCATGGTTCTATTCCTCGGTTGCATTTTGGTGCTTGACGGGGACAATGCTTAAAAAGCGCAAACCAATAGTTAAATGCATCTTCGAATTGCAAACCTAATTCCTAAAATTTTTACTAACTTGGATATCTATTCGACGCTTTTATGCGCCTCCTCCTTTCGGTTTTAACCTGCGATTAAACTTACCAAGCTTTACTCTTTTCACGCTTATGATGCGTGGCGCGATCGTTTTTCAGCAATCAAGGGACAAAAAGTTGACCGAACCATCTGATCAAACGGCAACTGTATCCGATGCGGACGATTTTGACCGATTTGTGCACATCTTAGGGCACGATCTAAGGGCATGTGTGCGCGCCCTAAACGTCCTTCCTACGTGGATTGAAGAAGATGTTGTGTCACATGCGCCAGAATTGATGCCATTGATGTCAGAAAACATCACGATGATGAAAGCCCAAAGCGTTCGTCTGGACCGAATGTTGGTTGACCTCTTGGAGTTTTCACGGGTCGGGAGACTTCAGAAGATCGAAACTGTATCGATCGCCACAGTGGTCGAGAAAAGCTTGCAAAAGCTAGGAATGGACACAAACGGCACCACGACGACGCGCATCGAGCTTTCGAGTATTAGATGTGGACCAGATGACGCTCGAAGAATATTTGATATTCTTTTGTCAAATGCACAAAAACACGGTGCAGCACCCTTTGAGGTCCAAGTATACGAGGCCGATGGGTGTTGTGTCATCCATGTCGCGGATGCAGGTCACGGCATTCCCTTCGCGCATCGCGGCAAAGTTTTGGAACCCATGTCAACTTTGCAGTCGCGCGACACTATTGAGGGCAGCGGCATGGGATTAGCCATTTTGCAAAAAATCGCGGCAATTTACCAAGGTGCAATAACCTGGCGGGATGTTGAAGACTCAGCCTCAACCCAGGCAGCACTTGTTGAAATTCGCCTGCCGCTGGCAAGCTGATTTTCCTCGGCGACTTATTCGCATCCAGAGATAGAAGCACACCAAAGCCTAGGCCAAACCGCCCTTTCACAAAATGTGCTGAAACCAAATTTCAAATACACTTCAAATTGGTATCAGAATTTGAACATGAGTTAAGACATCCGCATTGGTTCTCCCCCATCCTTGTCCATGGGTTAGATAGTGGGGTAAAATACAATGCAATTTCAATTCAGCGACAGCCAACCGACAACTGCACCAATCAAAGCGTTGGTGTTGGACGATGACGCGATTGATAGGAAGCTTATTCGGCGGTTCACAGAGCGTTCCGATCTGGACGTAACCATTGAAGAAGCTCCGACTTTATCCGTTATGGCAGACCTTATGGGGGAATCGTCCTTTGACGTCATTATGGTCGACTACAACCTGTCAGAAGGTGACGGGTTGGATGCGCTCAATATGATCCAAAACAATAAAAACAACAAAAATGCGGCTGTTATTATGATTTCTGGTCAGGATCAAACTGCCCTGGCGGTATCGGCGTTTCGGCAGGGCTGTAGCGACTTTCTAAACAAAAATGAACTTTCCACGGAGGCTTTGAACCATGCCATGACAACCGTCATGGCACGAAAAGATACCCGACGGTATTTCAATCCTTTCGGATCCAAAGACTTTCAGAATGCCGTCGAACACGCAGTCTTAAAAGCACTGGAAAGCGCTTCCGTGCAAGACGCGATTGCCGCTGGGTTCAAAGCCGCGGCCAGTCAGTCAGCAGGAATTGGTTTTGATCAGCAAAACGCTGAACAGGTACAGCATTTTGTAGCTGATTTTCTCGAAGAGCCGGATTTTCACTTCAACACATACACAAGAAATCCGTCTTAAGTGTTCCAATGCCACTTAGTCCTGGACGTCGCAGGGCCTTGCGTTTGTAAAACGACCAAATCACCAAAATCCGCAAGTTTGGCAACCTACCCGCAAGTGTCATTTATTATTTACACTTGAAAATGTAATAATTTAAGTACAGAATGATTGATACAGTGTGCGTCTTTTAACCTATAGTGGCCATCGTCTGCGTTTGCGGCAGCCACTGATGCTTGCGTCAAATTTACGGAGGATCCAAACGTGGCAAATGACGACAAAGTATGGCCAACAGGCCTGACACTGGATGAGGCTGAGGAAGTGCATAGCTACCTCATCGACGGGACACGCGTTTTCGGCGCGATTGCCTTGCTCGCTCACATTCTGGTCGCGGTTGCGACCCCTTGGCTCGGATAAGGGAGGCTAACTCATGAACAATGCAAAAATGTGGTTGGTCGTAAAACCAACAGTTGGTGTTCCCCTGTTCCTCAGCGCTGTGGCTGTCGGCTCTTTCGCCGTGCATGTTGCGGTTCTGAGCAACACATCTTGGGTCTCTGATTTCTTGTCCGGCAAAGAGCTGGGCGCAGGTGATATGGAAGCATCAGCGGCCATGCTGACGGACCCTGACACAGCAAAAGCGGCTTATGTCATTCCGGCAACAGATGGATCACGCAATGTGACTATCATCATGCCTGACGGCACACCGGTTCAGGCAACGCTTAAAGCGCCGGAAATACACGCCTCTTTGAAAATCACAGAGTAAAACTTTAGGCCTGCGGCCAACCGCTGCGGGCTTTACCCCTTTTCAGCTTTTTACGCATTTGTTTCGCCAGCATTAACGCGATCGGCGCAGCCTGTGCAGGACCTGCTTGAAGCCGATGTTCAATTACCGCTCCCTTGTTGCTCAAAAATTATCGTCCCTCGGGCCGAAGTATTTGCCATTCGCGGATGTTGCCACGGACGAGGTCCCCTTGTCGCAATTGCTGCGGCTTTCTTTGTTTCAGATTACGGTTGGCATGGCGCTGGTTCTGATCGTGGGAACGTTGAACCGTGTCATGATTGTCGAACTCGGTGTGCCAACGTCGCTTGTTGCGGTCATGCTGGCGCTTCCGCTTATCTTTGCGCCTTTCAGAACGCTGATCGGTTTCAAGTCCGATGTACATGTATCCGCCTTGGGCTTGCGCCGTCTTCCCTACATCTGGAAAGGGACGCTGTACCAGTTTGGCGGCTTTGCCATTATGCCCTTTTCACTGTTGGTTTTGTCTGGATACGGTGACAGCTTTGATGCGCCACGTTGGCTTGGATACTCCTCTGCGGCCCTTTCATTCTTATTGGTTGGCGCTGGTGTTCACATGGTTCAAACCGTGGGACTTGCCCTGGCAACCGATCTGGTCAAACAGGAAGATCAGCCAAAAGTTGTCGGTTTGATGTACGTGATGCTTTTGGTCGGGATGGTTGCCAGTGCGCTCGTGTTTGGAACACTTTTGGAAAACTATACCCCGGGCCGCTTGGTTCAGGTCATTCAAGGGGCGGCAGTCGTCACTGTGTCCCTGAACCTATGCGCCATGTGGAAACAGGAAACCCGTGACCGAATACGTGCCCAAGCCATGAAGGCTGCGCGTCCCGTGCACTTCAGACAAGCGTGGGCGCTTTTGATGCAAGCCCCCGGAATGATGGCGTTGCTTGTTGTGATAGGTCTTGGCACCTTTGGTTTCGGGATGGCGGATGTATTGCTGGAACCTTACGGTGGACAAGCATTGGGACTGTCAGTCGCGGCCACCACCAAGCTGACAGCCTTATTCGCAACGGGCACTTTGATCGGCTTCGCATTGGCATCACAAGGATTAAGCCAAGGCGGCACGCCCACCCGCTATACATTGATCGGAGCAGCCATCGGAATACCGGGGTTTGCGGCTATCATTGCATCCTCTTTGGGGGCGGGCATCCCCTTGTTCCTCATCGGAACTTTCGCAACAGGGTTGGGGGCAGGACTGTTCGGACATGCCACCTTAACAGCCACATTACGTGCAGCCACGCAGGACCAAACCGGACTTGCTTTGGGTGCATGGGGGGCTGTGCAAGCCAGTTGCGCCGGATTGGGCATCGCAGCGGCAGGCATTGTACGCGACATCATCGTGGGCACACAAAGCGCGACTGGATTACGCATTGAAGCGCCCTATAACGTAGTTTTCACGATCGAGATAATATTCCTGGTCCTGGCTGTCTTGGTGGCTCTGTTGTTTATGCAAAACCGCTTGGATCAGCCAAACCAGTGCGCACCCGGTTCTGAAGTCTCGAACACACACACAAACCCGGTGGAGGTATCATGACAACAATCATAACACGTTTGTTTCAAGACGAAGCAACAGCACAGGACGTCGCCGAAAGAGTAATCTTTCGTGGTGTGCCCAGTCGCGCAACATCTGTATTTTCTGCGGACACTTCGGACCTACATGCAAAGATGGATGCTGCACTGGTACATCCTTCGGCGCAAGACGCATATGCAAAACAGATCAAGGACGGGCGCGCGTTGGTTGTGGTTCGTGCCACCTACAAGCCGTTGACAGCTGCGACGATCGTGCGCGAGATGATGGCCCAGCGCAATGCCATCGCTGTCGATGGTGTGGTTGATGATTACTACATGCCAGACGGCCCGCAACGCGCTTCAAGTGTTTTGAAGGAACACCCCCACTTTCTGACCGTACGAAGCAGCCGCACCGGATATGCGGGTGGCCCCGTCACCGTCGGCCTCGGGTTTCGCCTGCTGAGCGATCGCAAAACCAAGACATCCGCTAAGGGCAAATCGGGGGCGCGGTCCCGTTGGTTCTGGCCCATGCCGCTTCTGTCCAAGAAAAGCCGTTCATCTTCGGTGATCAGTGGCGGGCGGTTTATGTCACGTGCTTTCTGGCCTATGGCTTTGCTGTCCAAAAAGCCGCGCAGCAATTCCGTCATTCGCGGCGGCGATTTGCCATTTTCCCACGCTTTGGGCTGGCCTCCCGTCAGCTGATCACAACGTCCCCAGACGGGCTAGGGAAAGGTCGATGTTCAGGCATCGACCCTTTTTTGTTGATCACGCATCCTAATGTTGGTGGCACAAAATCAGTGCATCTGATCCTGCCCGTTTTCAGGGTCCGGATTCCGCCTATCAACAAATTTTTATCGCCCCACTGGTGTAAGCTCTGAACCATTGGTGCCATAAGCGCGTTAGTGTCATACTGCTTATCAGGCCAATCCATTCACGGGGCGCTCCATCCAAATGAAACATCTTGCGATTGCTCTGGCGTTTGCACTGCTTCCAACAATCGGGATCGCATTTGAATTTCGCGTCACAACGAACGCGCTAACAGATGAGTTGCGCCAAAATTCACTTTTGACCCCGCTTGCAGAAGCAGAAGAAGGCGCCCCCGCCGCACAAGATGTCATCGCCGCAGCACAAGCCGACTATGCGCGTCTTGTGGCTGTGTTGTATGACCGCGGGTATTTCGCACCGACAGTTTCCATCCTTGTCGATGGACGCGAAGCGGCGACACTGTCGCCTGTGCAACCCCCGCGTCAGATCGGCTCCGTTGAACTGCGCGTCACGACTGGGCGGCCGTTTGTTTTCGGCACTGCAAGAATCGCCCCATTGCCGCCAGGCACACAATTGCCGGAAGGTTTTGCAACCGGTCAAACCGCATCAACAGGCACCCTGCAATCTGCGGCCACTGAAGGCACGCAAGCTTGGCGAAATGCAGGACACGCCAAGGCAAATGTGCAATCGCAATCTATCACAGCACATCATGATACCGGGCGGCTGGACGTGGATGTAACGCTCGCACCCGGCCCCCGCCTTCGGTTTGGCGATTTACAAGTCACTGGCAACGAACGCATGCGCACACAACGCATCCTCGACATTGCCGGCCTGCAAACAGGCACAGTGTACGATCCTGCTGAACTGGATCTGGTCGCCACCCGTCTGCGCCGCACTGGTGTGTTTTCGGTTGTCGCGCTTTCAGAGGCAGACACGATAACAGGCGGCGACCAGTTGGATATCCTCGCGCAATTCGCTGAAAACAAACCGCGCAGATTTGGATTTGGAGCGGAGCTTTCAACCCAGGACGGGCTAAGCCTGAGTGCATTTTGGTTGCACCGTAACTTGTTTGGCGGCGCAGAGCGTTTGCGCATCGGGGCCGACATCTCGGGCATCGGGGGTGACACGGGCGGCGAGGATTTTGATCTGACCGTCGCGTTCCGACGTCCCGCGACGTTTAACGAAGACACAGATTTCTATGTCGATGGACAGCTGTCCAGTCTGGAAGAACCGAATTTTGCGCTGGACCGCTTTTCTCTTGAGGCCGGAATACACCGCTATGCGTCTGCACAACGCGAATACACATTGGGCATCGGTCTGGACATTGCGGATACCACAGACGCCTTTGGCCGCAGATCTTACAGCATTCTGACTTTGCCGCTTGGCGCCGAATTCGACTACCGCGACGACAGCTTGAACGCGACGGATGGGTACTATGCCAATGCAACCCTGACCCCATTTTTGAACCTGCAAGGCAGTGCGAATGGCTTACGTGGATCATTGGACGCCCGCACCTACCACAGTTTCGGCAATGCCAAACGCGTCACCTTTGCGTTGCGTGGGCAGCTTGGGTTTTTGGTTGGTCCATCATTGTCCGAAGCGCCAACAGATTTTCTGTTCTACTCGGGCGGTGGCGGCACGGTACGCGGGCATGATTTTCAATCGCTTGGTGTCGATATTGGCGGCGGGAATACGGTTGGCGGACGTTCGTTTTTGGGGCTGTCTGGCGAAATCCGGGTTAAAACCGGTGACAAACTAAGCATCGTGGGGTTTTACGATGCGGGCTATATAGGATCCGAAGAATTCCCTGACGCGTCTTCCGGGGATTGGCAAACCGGCGCAGGCTTTGGCATTCGCTACGACACCGGCATAGGCCCGGTGCGATTGGACGTCGGTGTCCCTGTCAGTGGTCCTGACACATCTGGTGGGGCTGCGCTCTATATCGGGATCGGACAATCGTTTTGATGGGACGTTGCATGCACGTCATACCGGCCATTTGGGCTATTGCCGTTTGGGCAATCCTGCTCGGTATTCCGGCCGTCGGGCAAGATACCGGCGCCACTGACGCAGAAACGTCACAGGAAGATCGCGGGTTTATCGTTGGCCTGCTTGAAGATGCCCTTGGGGGCGAAGGCCGCCGTGTCCGCGTGGACGGGTTCGCAGGTGCGCTCAGCAGTGTGGCAACCATTGAACAGATTACCTTCGCGGATGATGATGGTGTTTGGTTGGCCCTTGATGACATTCAATTGGAATGGACACGGTCCGCGTTGCTGCGCGGGCGCATCGAAATCCAGCAACTCAGCGCCAAGACCCTAGAACTCACCCGCTTGCCCGCGTCTCAGGACACCGACGATATGCCAGCCGCAGAAGCTGGCGGGTTCGCCTTACCTGATTTGCCCGTTTCTGTCGAAATTGATCTGTTAAAGCTGGACCGGATCACTTTGGGGCCTTCCATTCTGGGTGAGAAAGCAGAATTGACCATGGAGGCCACAGCGCAGTTGTCCGGTGGTTCGGGCAACGTCACGCTAAACGCGGTGCGCATTGACGGGCAAGACGGCCAGTTTGTAATTGACGCCAGTTACGCAGCGGCCAGCCAAACCGCAGCCATCGATTTGGACCTAAGTGAAGCCAAGGATGGCATCGTAGCCCGCCTGTTAAACATCCCTGACCGCCCTGAATTGCGGCTACAAATCGCCGGTGAAGGGAAACTGGACGATCTGGTAACGGATATTTCGTTGGAAACGGGCGGTGCCGAACGGCTTGCAGGACAGATCACGTTGCAAGGTGACACAGAAACAGGCCGTGACTTTGCATTGGACGTTCAAGGTGATTTGACCCCTCTTTTGCCCGAAACCTACCGCGGCTTTTTTGGCAACAACACCACAGTGCAAGCCATTGGAAACCAAAACCAAAGCGGTGCGCTGACCCTGTCTGATCTAGACCTGCGATCAGGGGTTTTGGCCTTGCAGGGGAAAATCGCCCTGGACGCAAGGTATTGGCCCACACAAATCGCTGTCATTGGGCAGATCGAACCCGTGGAAAACGGCCCAGTGGTTTTGCCCTTTGCAAATGGATCAACACGCATTGATCATGCCAAACTGCAAATCGACTATGACGCGGCGCAAAGTTCCGACATCGATGCCCGGTTTGATCTCAGCAACCTTGTCACATCCGCAGCAACCCTACGTGAAACCCGGTTGCAAGTTAACGGAGCTTTGGAAACCAGCGCATCTGCACAAAAGAACTTGCAAGCCGATGTTACCTTTTCCACACGCGGTGCTGTCTTTGCTGACGCCGCAATGCAAGACGCCGTCAGCGATCAAATCTCTGGCGCTTTCGGGATCAGCTATCAGTCAAACGGCGCCTTGCGACTGGACCAGATAGACATCGCGGGATCGCAGTATCAGCTGACCGGAACAGTCGTCACCGCAGGTCTGTCAGATGCATTTGAAACCGAATTGGCCCTGTTTCTGGACGCCCAAAACCTTTCACGTTTTTCAAAGCTGGCAGGATTGGAAATGGCAGGTCAAGCCGAGGCAGCAATCGCCGGGACGTTGGATCTGGGCGGATCATTCGATCTGACATTGGACGGCAAAACCACTGACCTTGAAACGGGCGTGGAACAAGCTGACAATGCCTTGGCCGGTGTCACCCGCATGTCCATAGACGTGATACGCGACTCATCTGGCACGCGGCTTCCCCGTTTCGAGCTTCGCAATGATGCCTTTCAGTCCAGCGGTTCTGCGGTTTTGAAAACAAATGCCTCTACGGCTGACGTCACACTGCGCATTGCCGACAGTTCGACAATTGATGCACGCCTGAAAGGCTCGATTGCCTTGTCCGGCCAAGCCGTTCAAGACACACAGGGTTGGCGCATCGACACGACCCTAATCGGTCCGTTTGACGCCGAAACCACCCTGAAGGGTCGTGCCACGGGGACTGCCCCTGCTTTAGACTTCAAACTGTATTTGCCACAGGTCCAACGCGTCGCCAGTCAATTCCGCGGTGCTGCGACAGTGTCTGGCACGGCAAAACGCACAGCCGACGTCTGGGATATTGATACGAAGTTAACGGCCCCCTATGGCATTTCTGGCGACGTGGCTGGCACTGTGACAGGGCCCAGCCCAAAGGTCAGCTACAGCCTGAGCATTCCGAATGTGGCTGCCGTTGGCGCGTTGATCAACGGCCCCCTTAACGTGGACGGGACCGCCGCACAGCAGGATGCGGCCTGGCAAATTGAAACCGCATTGCGTGGGTTGAGTGGGCTGCGCGCAGATGTATCTGGCCGTGTTGGCACAGGCGGCAACATGAACCTCACAGCCAAGGGATTGGCCCCTCTGGCCTTGGCAAATCCCTTTTTGGCTCCTCGCAACGTACAGGGATTGGCAAACTTTGATCTTGCGATGCAAGGTCCTGCCGCACTGACATCTTTGTCGGGCCGCTTGTCCACGACAGGGGCGCAACTGTCTGTTCCCACACAAAATATATCCCTGACAGATATCCAGTCACAAATCGCCTTCAATCGGGGGCGTGCACAGATCGACGTGTCGGCGGATGTATCGTCGGGGGGGCGCCTGACAGTGCGCGGACCGCTTACCTTGACGGGCAACCTTCCCGCCGATCTGGCCATATCACTGGATGCCGTACAGCTGACCGATCCCTCGTTGTACGATACAACGGTCAACGGTGCCCTCAATTTACGCGGCCCGCTGACGGGGGGAGGTGTCATTTCGGGTCGCATCGACGTAGGTGAGACAAACATTCAAGTGCCCACGTCTGCTGGCAACGGTTTTGCCATCGTTCCGCAGATATCACATCGCAGTCCTTCACAGGCGGTGCGTCGCACCATCCAACGGGCCGGGCTGAACAAAACAGACGGCACCGACGGCCCAAAGGGAAACGACCCCACAGCTTTGGGACTGAATATTCAGGTAAATGCGCTGTCGCGGGTGTTCGTACGCGGCCGCGGATTGAATGCGGAACTGGGCGGCGCGTTAAACTTAAGTGGACGCACAGATCAGGTTATCTCGTCAGGTCGGTTTAACCTTATTCGCGGACGTTTGGACATATTGGGCAAACGGTTTGCACTGGACGAAGGCAGCATAGCACTGCAGGGCAGTCTGGATCCCATACTGCGGTTCGTCGCCACCACGCGCACAACACTTGGCACGGCAAGCATCATCATCGAAGGGCCTGCATCGCAACCAGAGGTGTCATTTACTTCGACACCGGCGGCCCCCGAAGACGAAGTGCTGGCGCAGATTTTTTTCAACGGCAGCGCTGGCAACCTGTCTGCATTTCAAGCTTTGCAATTGGCGCAAGCCGTCGGAACCTTGGCAGGTAAAGGCGGAGAAGGGCTAATTTCCAAATTCCGGCGCGGCTTTGGTCTGGATGATCTGGACGTGACGACCAACGCACAAGGCGAAACCGGATTACGGCTTGGGAAGTACATCAGTGACAACATCTACACAGACGTCACCATCGGAAACACCAACACTGCAGGTGTTTCTGTCAATATCGACTTGTCAAAATCCGTAACAGCGCGAGGGCAAATCAAGTCCAACGGTGACAGTTCAGTCGGTGTCTTCTTTGAAAAGGACTACTAGGCGGATCACCGTCTTTTCAGAACAACCAAAACAGTCACAAGCGTCAGGTCCAGAAAAATGGTGCGCCCGTTCGAACAAAGTTCGAACTCGAATAGGGAATCGGCCGTGCCGTTCGAACTTGTGAGAATGGTGCGGGTGGGGGGACTCGAACCCCCACGGGCATTCGCCCAACAGATTTTAAGTCTGGTGTGTCTACCATTCCACCACACCCGCAACATGTGCAGGTTTAGGCAAAGCGCAAGGCGCACTCAAGTCCCGATATCAGATGTCTTCGCCTTTTGGCCCCAAGGGTGCACCTTTGGCCACCAAAGCACGCTCTGACAGCCAAGGATTATTCTTTAACGCCGCCAGCATCTGCGTGCGGGCTTCTGGAATACGCCCAAGCTGCATCAAAGTCAGCGCCCGCCCCGATTGGGCCGCGACGTGGTTGGGGTTGATCGCCAAAGCAAGGTCCAAATCCTTGAGCGCACCCGCAAATGCGCCTTGCAGAAACTGGACATAAGCCCGTTGATTGAACCCTTCAGCATAGGTCGGGCAATAGGTCGCCAAGGTGTCGAACTCTTTGAAAGCGCCTACAAAATCATAGACATCGCGCTGGCGCATGCCGCGATCAAGCACTTCTTGGGCTTGCTCATTCGGCGCACGCAACCACACCTGCCACATGGAAGATGACACTTCGCGCCCTGCGGCCTCATCTGGTGCGGCACGCGCCTTTGCGATCAAACCGTTCAATTCTGCCGAATGATCCGCAGGATCAGGGCAATCTTGCGCCCATACCGGGCCCGCCATCAGTGCTAAAGCAAATAAAATACGCATGGCCCAAGGGTGGCTCAGCGCAAACAAAAATCAAGACACATCCGCGAGAACAGTTTCCTTGACCGCTTCCATCGCCACAAATGTCGATGTGGATGCCACGTGGGGCAACGATGAAATCGTGTCGCCCAAAAAGGCGCGATAGCTTGCCATATCGCGCGTGCGGATTTTCAACAAATAGTCAAAATTGCTTGCAATCATATGGGCTTGTTCAATTTCGGGGACCTTAGCGACAGCCGCGTTGAAGGCCCGCAATGCGGCCTCTTTGGTGTCGGTCAATTTGACTTCGACAAACGCCACATGGTCCAACCCCAATTTTATCGGATCCAACATCGCACGATATCCTAAAATCATGCCAGAGCTTTCCAGACGCCGCAGTCGTGCTTGGGTGGGTGATTTCGACAAACCAATGCGCCCGGCCAAGTCCGTAACGCTGATGCGCCCGTCTTCTGCCAGAACTTCAAGAATCGATGCATCAAACCGATCCAACCCGGATTGCTCAAAAATCATGCCTCACCCCTTCAAAATGATAATTTGGCCTGATCATATGCAAAATCTAAGTCTTTATGTCTACAATTAATGCGATACAGTGGATCAAACGAACAGGAGACCTCGTGATGAACACTGCATTGCTGAACGCCATTGACGCAAAAACCTATGCTGATCCTGATGCAATCATTACGGAGCTGGTCGCATTGGCCAACCTAAGTTCATTGGACCGCACACAGATCACAGATAAGGCAGCGGCGTTGGTCACGCGTATTCGAACAGGGTCAGAACCCGGCTTGATGGAGGTGTTTCTGGCCGAATATGGCCTGTCCACCGACGAAGGGATCGCCCTGATGTGCCTGGCCGAAGCCTTGTTGCGTGTGCCGGATGCCGACACCATAGACGCGCTCATCGAAGATAAGATCGCGCCATCCGATTGGGGCAAACACCTTGGTCAATCCGCCTCGCCCTTGGTGAATGCGTCCACATGGGCTTTGATGTTGACCGGACGTGTACTGGACGACGATGCCCCCGGCCCTGCCCGCCATTTGCAAGCGGCATTGAAGCGCGTGGGTGAACCTGTCATTCGCGCGGCCGTTTCGCGGGCGATGAAAGAAATGGGACGCCAGTTTGTGCTGGGCGAAGACATCAACGCCGCCATGAAACGGGCCGCGGGCATGGAGAAAAAGGGCTTCACCTATTCTTACGACATGCTGGGCGAAGCGGCGCGCACCGAAAGCGACGCCCGTCGATATCACCTGAGCTACAGCCGCGCGATTTCCGCGATTGCCACCGCCTGCACCCACAAGGACGTGCGCGAGAACCCCGGCATTTCGGTCAAACTGTCCGCGCTCTATCCACGTTATGAACTGGCAAAACACGCCGACGTTCTGCGTGATCTGACCCCGCGCTTGCGGTCTTTGGCACTGCTTGCCAAGTCTGCGGGCATGGGCCTAAACGTGGACGCCGAAGAAGCAAACCGTTTGGCCTTGTCGCTAGATGTAATCGAAAATGTACTGTCTGAACCGGCCCTTGCGGGATGGGACGGCTTTGGCGTGGTGGTTCAAGCCTACGGTCCACGCGCCGGCACAGTCATCGACACGCTCTATGACATGGCCACAAAGCTGGACCGCAAAATCATGGTCCGTTTGGTCAAGGGGGCCTATTGGGACACCGAGGTCAAATTGGCCCAGACCCTTGGCATGGATGCCTTTCCGGTTTTCACGCAAAAAGCACAAACTGATGTCAGCTACATTGCCAACGCCCGCCGCCTGTTGGGCATGACCGATCGCATCTATCCGCAATTTGCGACCCACAACGCCCATACCGTCAGCGCCATTTTGCATATGGCAGACGATGTCCCTTACGAATTCCAACGCCTGCACGGCATGGGCGAAGCCATGCACCTGATGGTGATGCAAGACAACAAAACCCGGTGCCGCATCTATGCGCCTGTTGGTGCACACCGCGATTTGCTGGCCTATCTGGTGCGGCGCCTGTTGGAAAACGGTGCCAATTCCAGCTTTGTAAACCAGATCGTGGATGAAGATGTCGCCCCGGAAATCGTGGCCGCCGATCCGTTTGAGGCCCTGAACACTGCCGTACCCGACATCGCAACAGGCACGGAACTTTACCTGCCCGAACGCCCAAATTCCATGGGCTTTGATTTGGGGCACGCCCCCACACTGGACCGCATCAACGCTGCCCGCGCACCGTTTGCAACCCATCAGTGGCAGGCAAAACCGCAATTGGTCGCAACTGCCAACCCGGCACCTGAAACCCCATGCCTTGCCCCTTCCGATCCAAGCGACACAGTCGGCCACGTCCAAAATGCGTCGCTGGCCGATGTGGAAACGGCTGTGCAACACGCGGCCCCTTGGAATGCACCCTTGGACACGCGCCGCCGCGTATTGAACGCCGCGGCCGATCTTTACGAACAGAACTACGGCGAACTTTTTGCCCTTTTGACCCGCGAAGCTGGAAAAACCCTACTGGATTGCGTGGCCGAATTGCGCGAGGCCGTTGACTTCTTGCGCTACTATGCAGCCCAAGCCACCGATGACACACCGGCTGGCACAGCGCTTTGCATTTCGCCGTGGAACTTTCCCTTGGCGATTTATACCGGCCAAATGGCTGCCGCATTGGCGCAAGGCAATGCAGTTTTGTCCAAGCCAGCCGCACAAACCCCATTGATGGCCCATCGTGCTGCTGAGTTACTGCATGCCGCAGGTGTGCCCCCACACGCCTTGCAAGTTTTGCCCGGCGGCGCGGAGATTGGCGCAGCGCTGACCGCGCACCCCGACCTGAATGTGGTGGCCTTCACAGGATCAACCGCGACCGCCTTGAAAATTCGTCAAAGCCTTGCAGACAATGCCCCTGCCACCCCATTGATCGCTGAAACCGGCGGGCTGAACGCCATGATCGTGGACAGCACCGCGCTGCCGGAACAAGCCGTCGCCTCTATTGTCGAAAGCGCGTTTCAAAGCGCTGGACAGCGGTGTTCTGCGCTGCGCTGCCTATACGTTCAAGAAGACATTGCCCCCCATTTCACCGAAATGTTGATGGGGGCCATGGACAGTTTAAGCACAGGCAACCCTTGGGACTTGCAGACCGATCTTGGACCCGTGATTGACGCACAAGCGCGTGACAAAATCGCGTCTCATATCGCGGCCAGTGATGTTATTCATCAATTGCCAAGCCCGAACACAGGCACTTTCATCGCCCCGACACTGCTCCGTGTGGCAGGCATTGCTGACATGCAGGAAGAGATTTTCGGGCCTGTTTTGCATCTTGCGACATTCAAATCCCACGAACTGGACGCCATCATCGATGACATAAACGCCACCGGTTACGGGCTGACGTTCGGCTTGCACACACGTATCGACGACCGCGTGCAGCACGTGTCGGACCGGATCAAAGCGGGCAACATCTATGTGAACCGCAATCAGATCGGGGCCATTGTCGGCAGTCAACCTTTTGGTGGCAACGGATTGTCTGGCACCGGACCGAAAGCGGGCGGGCCCGATTACTTGCTGCGCTTCCGCGCACCGGTCCCCGCCCATTCCGATGGCACATTCCAAAACAAACAGACGGAACTGCCCGCCGCGTCCGTTGTCGAAGCCCTGATCCATGAGGCCAGCCTGCCGGGTCCAACGGGCGAATCCAACCGTCTTAGCGCGTATGACCGTGGGTCGGTTCTGTGCATGGGCCCCGGAGACGATGCCGCAGCGGCGCAAGCGCAGGCCATCACAGCCCTTGGCGGCACCGCTGTCAAAGCCACAGGTCAGATCGCGCCACATCAGCTGACAGACGGCCCCGCCTACGCCGGTGTGATATGGTGGGGCGACGCCGACACGGCCCAAGCCATCGACAAGGCATTGGCCCAGCGCAGTGGCGCAATCGTGCCGTTGATTACGAATCAACCGGATGCAGGCCATGCACAATCGGAAACCCACATTTGCATCGACACCACCGCGTCGGGCGGCAACGCGGCATTGCTGGGAGAGGTCGGGCAAATCACTTGACCTTTCGCGGCCAAAACCGCAGCGTCTGCCCATGTTACCGATACGCGATCACAACCCGTCGGGGCGCACGCCCTATGTCACATGGCTGCTTATGGTCGCCAACATCGGCATCTTTCTAAGCTACGGCTTCAATGATCCCGAAGCGATCTATCGCGCCGTCTACGTCGACTGGGCGTTGATCCCTGCCCGGATCAGCTTTGGCGAAGGCTATTACACATTCATAACCTCGCAATTTTTGCATGGGGGATGGATGCACCTGGCCGGGAATATGCTGTTTTTATGGATATTCGGCGACAACATCGAAGATGAGCTGGGGCACATGCGCTACCTTGGCTTTTATCTGCTGTCCGGCATCGCGGCAGGTCTGTTGCAATATGCAACAGGCGTGGACAGTCGCGTTCCGATGGTTGGGGCCTCGGGCGCGATTGCAGGGGTTATGGGCGGTTATCTGCTGCTGTTCCCAAAGGCCAAAGTCGACATTTTCATCTTTTTCATCATCTTTTTCCGCATTTTCCCGATCCCTGCCTGGATCATGTTGATGCTTTGGTTTGGCATGCAGTTTATGGGCGGCATTTCGGCAGATCCCAATGGTGGCGGCGTGGCCTATTGGGCGCATGCAGGCGGTTTTATTGCAGGGCTTGTGATGATTGTGCCGGTTTGGCTGGCGCGTGGTGCATTCGGGTTCTGGAAGCGCACGGACGGGCATCCCCCCCACCCCGAGGCACGCTATGATCTCAGCCGCATTCCCAAGGTCCGTCGATGAACATCACGGCGCGATGTCATTGCGGTGCGGTGGAACTCAGCGCAGAGCTTCTTGATGGTCTTGACCCATCCCGCTGCGATTGTTCGTTTTGCGCCCGCAGGCAAGCCGCAGCAGTTACGGCCATCGCATCCAGCGTGAAAGTCATTAAAGGCGCCGACGTTTTGTCGACCTACAGCTTTGGCACCCATACGGCGCAGCACCACTTTTGCAAGATTTGTGGCATCTACACGCATCACCACAGACGGTCCGATCCCACCCAATGCGGCATCAATCTGGGCTGCATCGACGGGCGGCATCCATTGGACCACGAACCAATCCCTTGGACAGACGGTAAAAACCACCCCTCTGACAGATAACCGTTCACGAAGCGTCAAACGCACAAAAGGCCCAATCGCGTATCCTTTGCAGTGGTTCACGTAAACCACCGCGCATCCCTTCTGTGCCAGCGCTAGGCACGGCCAAGGCAATGTATGGAACGGGACAAAACGATGTCAGCGATATTTGAAATCATTTGGGAAATTCTGCGCGGTGTTGCGACACAGACACCGTTTTGGGTGTGGCCTTTGTTGGTTGGCCTTGTCGTGCTGGGATTGCGGGCCCGTACCACGCGCCAAAGCCCTGTGTGGCCGTACTACGCAATTCCATTTCTAAGCTTAATGCCCGTCGGCGCCGTTTCACGCATGACGCAGCCCATGACGGCTTGGGCCGGGTTTGTGATTGGCTTCGCGGTATGCGTTGTTTGGGCCTATGCCTACCAAGGCAACCGGATTGTGCAAAAAGACGCACAGCGGATAACGGTTCAAGGCGAATGGGTTACCATGATAACTGTCATGACGGTGTTCTGGGCCAACTTCGTGCAAGGCGTATTGCAAAGTGTGGCACCGGCTGTTTTGCACAGCGCCCCGTTCCTCGGCCTGTTCGCCACCATTCTGGGGGCCTGTGCGGGGTGCTTTGTTGGCCGGTCTTTGCGCATTGTGACATGGCCAACGCTGCAGGCGAACATACCGGTTTAACGCAGTGTTTTTGCCAATCCGTTGAACAGTGCTTCGTTGGCGCAAATCACTTCGCCGTCGTCCAGAATATGGCCATCGGGGTTCATCGGCTCAACCAATGCACCGGCTTCTTTGGCGATGATGAGGCCAGCCGCCATATCCCATGGCTTCAGGCGGCGTTCAAAAAAGCCATCGTAGCGGCCTGCGGCAACATAGGCTAAATCCAGCGATGCGGCGCCCCAACGCCGGATGCCTGCACACACGGGGGCCAGCTTGGCGATGTCTTGCAGGGTCAATGGCAGGTCGGTGCGCCCGCCAAACGGCACGCCCGTTGCAAAGATGGCTTCGATCATTCGGGACCGGCCGGACACACGAAGACGCGTTTCGTTCATCCAGGCACCAGCACCTTTTTCAGCAAAGAAACATTCGTCTTTGGCCGCGTCATAGACAACACCGGCTACGATCTGGCCTTTGTGTTCCAGTGCGATGGACACTGCCCAATGGGGCAGACCATGCAAATAGTTCGTTGTGCCGTCCAACGGGTCCACAATCCAGCGGCGCGTGGGATCTTTGCCTTCTTCTTCGGCTGATTCCTCGGCCAACCATCCGTAGGTGGGGCGTGCTTCCATCAGTTCGTATTTGATTGTGCGTTCCGCGTTCAAATCTGCCTTGCTGACAAAATCGCCTGCCCCCTTCATGGAAACCTGCAAGTTCTCGACTTCGCGGAAGTCTTTGATCAACCCGCGACCCGCTTTGCGCGCGGCTTTGATCATGACGTTGAGATTTGCACTGCCAACCATTGGGACACACTCCGGATAGGGATCAAGCCCGCGCTATACGCCCAAGGGGCGCAGTTGCCAAGGGGGGCTGCACCATCGCATTGCGCAACCGTAACGGAACGTCGCACTTGCCACAAATGGCAGGTCGCGCCACGCTGGCCCAAAGAGGGAGAATATCATGACAGACCAAATGCAACGCATCGCTCTGGCTGGCCGCCCGTCGGGTGCACCACAACCGGAACATTTCAGTTTTGAGACCGTAGAGGTGCCGACACCGGGACCGGGACAGATTTTGGTCCGCAACCACTACATGTCGCTTGATCCTTATATGCGCGGACGCATGGACGACGGCAAAAGCTATGCGGCCCCCGTCCCGATCGGTGGCACCATGGAAGGTGGCGGCGTGGGCGAAGTGATTGCGTCCAATTCGGAGGCCTTCAAGCCGGGCGATATCGCCTTTGGTATGTTCGGCTGGGCCACCCATGCCGTGGCAGACGCCCAGATGTGCCGCAAAATCAATCCCGACCACGGGCCAATCACAGCGTCTTTGGGTGTTTTGGGCATGCCCGGTTTCACAGGCTGGTACGGGTTGATGGAATACGGACGCCCAAAAGCCGGTGAAACGCTTGTCGTGGCAGCAGCCACCGGCCCTGTTGGGTCTATGGTCGGCCAAGTTGCGAAATCACTGGGCCTGAAAACCATCGGCATCGCGGGCGGACCCGACAAATGCAAAATGGCGGTCGAAACCTTTGGCTTTGACGTGTGCTTGGATCACCGCGCTTATGATGATGCAAAATCCATGCGTGCTGCGATCAAAGAGGCCGCCGGCGGTGGCGTCGACATCTACTTTGAAAACGTAGGGGGCAAAGTGCTGGAAGCGGTGATGCCGCTTATGAAACCACACGGGCGCATCCCGATTTGCGGTATGATCTCTTGGTACAATGACGGCGGTTTGGGCGCAGGCGCGTCTTCAAAACTGTCAGCTCCTGCAATGTGGCGCACGATTTTGGTGAACTTCCTGTCTGTGAACGGCTTCATCATTTCAAATCATTGGAATGACTTCCCAAAATTCCTTGGTGAAATTGGCCCCAAAGTGGCCTCAGGCGATATCAAGGTCGTTGAGGACATCGCAGAAGGGCTTGAGAACGCACCAAAAGCCTTCATGGGGCTTCTTGAGGGGAAAAATGTCGGAAAACAGATCGTAAAAGTGATCTGATTGTTCTTTTCCAGCGCGTGATTGCCTTGCGCGCTGGAATTTCATCCCGTTCCTGCCTAGCTTGGGTCCAACAACAAAAAGGATCACGGATATGGCACAGCCCGGACGCGGAAAAATTTACGACAGCATCACCGAGACAGTTGGCAACACACCTCTTGTCCGATTGAACAAATTGGCAGCGGCACACGGGTCCAAAGCCAACATTCTGGCCAAGCTGGAATTTTTCAACCCGACGTCTTCGGTCAAAGACCGTATTGGCGTGGCCATGGTCGAAGCGATGGAAGCCGCAGGCACCATCACCCCCGGCAAAACCACCCTGATCGAACCGACCTCCGGCAACACAGGCATCGGCCTTGCGCTGGCCGCCGCCGCCAAAGGCTACAAGCTGATCCTGACCATGCCCGAAAGCATGTCGATTGAACGGCGCAAAATGTTTGCGATCCTTGGCGCCACGATGGAGCTGACGGAACCCGCAAAAGGTATGAAAGGCGCGATTGCCAAGGCTGAGGAACTCGCCGCCTCGATTCCCGATGCCGTGATCCCGCAACAATTCGAGAACCCGGCCAATCCCGCCATCCACGTGGCGACAACGGGCCCCGAAATCTGGAACGACACGGGCGGCAACATCGACGCCTTTGTGTCGGGGATCGGCACAGGCGGCACGATCACCGGCGCGGGTGGGTTCCTGAAACAGCAAAATCCGAACATCCATATCGTGGCCGTTGAGCCTACGGATTCGCCTGTTCTGTCTGGAGGTGCCCCCGGCCCGCATAAAATCCAAGGCATCGGTGCAGGCTTCGCCCCCGCGATCCTGAACACTGAAATCTACGACGAGGTGCTGACCGTTTCCAACGACGACGCATTTGCGTTGGCCCGTGAAGTGGCCGCGTTGGAAGGTGTGCCTGTAGGTATCTCGTCCGGCGCTGCGCTGAAAGCGGCACTAGAGCTTGGTGCGCGAGACGATATGGCAGGTAAAAACATCGTCGTGATCCTCGCCAGCTTTGCAGAACGGTATTTGTCCACGGCCTTGTTTGACGGCCTCGGAGACTGAGTGTTTGGCGCACGAGAACTATTTCTCGTATATCAGTTTAGCGCGTGCAGGCTCCTCTTGGCTGCACGCGTATCTTAAAAATCACACCACGGCCCAGATGACGGCAACCAAGGAAATCAACTGGTTCAATAGGCGCAATCCAAAACAACGGCAGCGAATTGATGCGCGTATTCGCGCACGATGGGAGGCCACGCAACAGCAGCTTCTGAACGGTGAGATTGAGATGACGCCGGGCATACTGGAATATCGGGATCGCTTTGAGATGCGGACTGATGCCGATTATAAGCGCTTCTTTACTTCGCGCGTGGAACCGGACGCCGTTTTTGGAGACATCACACCAAGCTACGGGCGTTTGTCGCAGATCGAATTTGGACGTATGCTTGCCCTATTTCCTGAAACAAAGCTGATCTTCTTGATGCGAAATCCCGCAGAGCAATTGTGGTCACGTGCAGCACATCAGATCAAAAACAAATCGCTCACAGTCACGATGGAGCAGATCGTTGGACAATGGATGGCCCCCTGTATACCCTCCAATCCAATACCTTTCGCCCCTGAGATTTATGAAAACGCCGTCCAAAGCGTGCCGCCAGAACGGATTTTTCGACACTTCACAGAACATATGTTTTCAGAGAATGCTGATGAGATGTTGCAAGAGCTATGTGGGTTTCTTGGCATAATTGGAAAACCTGTCGCCAAACATGAGTTTACCCGTAATCGTGGGAGATATCCCCCTCTGCCCGAGGAATTGCGCAAATCCATCGTGCAACGCACTGCAAAATCATACCTTTGGGCAGAAAAAACAATATCAAACCTGCCAGACAACTGGCGTCGCGATATAGAGTTGTATTTGTAACGCCAAGGGTCAAAATCTAATGCTTCTGCCGCTATGCCTGCTGTAACTTGCGCGCTTCAACCCGTGCCAGTTCAATCAGCCGCTTCATGTAGGGTTTATCACGTTCGTCACTGCGAATGGCGGCATAGAGACGCCGTGTGATGCCATCTTTGGTCAGCGGACGGGTGATGTAGTCGGATGAATATTTCACTTCCCGAACCACCCAATCGGGCAGGACGGATACCCCACGATTAGAGGCCACCAATAACAAAATGACAGCTGTCAATTCAGCCTGCCGCACAGTTTCGGGTTCAACTTTGTTCGGGATCAAAAGCTGACTGAACACGTCCAGTCGCGTGCGTTCCACAGGATAGGTGATCAGTGTCTCACCACGGAAATCCTTTGCATCGATATAGTCCTTTTGGGCCAGCGGGTGATCCTTTGAGGCAACAAAAACCGCTTGATAATCAAAGAGTTCGATAAAATCGATCCCCGGTATTTCCTCTGGGTCGGATGACACCACCAAATCGACCTGTTCTTTCATCAACGCAGGCAAGGCATCAAAAGCAAGACCGGGGCGTATATCCACATCAACGTCCTGCCACGAGCGGCGAAATTCTTCCAGCACAGGAAACAGCCATTCAAAGCAGGCATGACATTCGATGGCGATGTGCATTCGCCCCGACTTACCATCGCGCAGACCTGTGAACTCTGCCAAAGTTGCTTCGATCTGGGGCAAAACCTGTTCCGCAAGCCGCAACAGACGCAGGCCCGCCGCAGACAATCGCAGCGGTTTGGACCGGCGTACAAACAATTCCACCCCCGCTTGATCCTCAAGACCTTTGACCTGATGGCTTAACGCGCTTTGGGTGATGTGCAGCTGGTCGGCTGCCTTGGCCAAACCACCCGCTTCATGAATGGCTTTGATGGTGCGCAAGTGGCGAAATTCGATATGCATATGAAACTCATATTGTTGATGAGAGTTATGAATTTGATTCACTAACACAATCATGGGACAAAGCACAACGCCCCGCCACAACCGCCAAACCAAGTCAGGAACATCACATGACATCGCCCGCCATTTCCTTTGAGGTCTTCCCCCCAAAGTCAATCGATGCATCTTTCCGGCTTTGGGACACAGCGCAAGCTTTGGCGCCTCTTGATCCACGGTTCTTCTCCGTGACCTATGGCGCCGGCGGCTCCACACAGGACTTGACGCATGATGCAGCCGCCACTTTGCGCCGTACATCGGGCATGCCAATTGCCGCCCATCTGACCTGCGTCGGGGCATCAAAATCCCAAGTTATGGCCACCGCCCAAAAATTCGCTAAGGCGGGGATCACCGATATCGTGGCCTTGCGCGGGGACCCTGTGCAAGGTGACGCCGCGTTCACCGCACACCCGGACGGCTTTGCCAACAGCGTGGAATTGATCGAAGCCTTGGCAGCCACCGGGAAATTCACCATCCGTGTTGGCGCCTATCCCGAAACGCATCCCGATGCGGTATCAGACCAACAAAACGTTGAATGGTTAAAAGCCAAACTGGATGCGGGCGCGGCTGAGGCAATCACACAATTTTTCTTTGATCCGGAACACTTCCTTCGGTTCCGCGACGCCTGCGTCAAAGCTGGAATTACTGCCCCAATCACACCCGGAATTTTGCCAATCTCGAACTGGAAAAGCACCGTCAGCTTTGCCGAAAGGTGCGGCGCATCAATCCCTGCAGATCTCGCCCAAGCTTTTGAAAACGCTGTACGCGATGACCGCATGGACCTTCTGTCCATCGCCCAGTGCACAGAACTATGCGATGACCTGATGTGCGAAGGTGTCGATGCGCTGCATTTCTACACGTTGAACCGTCCGGACCTGACCCGCGAGGTCTGCCATGCTTTGGGTGTGACAGCAGCAAGCGGCATCCGCAACGTGGCGTAAAGCTTGTTTGCCATCGGGCTTTTTCCTAGCGTCGGCAGTAGACCCTAACGCCGGAGAGCCCATGCCCCGTATCGCGAAATCGCCCGCAGATTTGTTGAACCAGGAAGATGTCTTGGCCATGTCTGGCCTGGAATTCATGCAAAGCATATTGGACGGTACAAACCCCGGCCCGCCGATCGGGCAGACCATGGGATACACGTTACATGATATTTCTGACGGGCACGCGGTCTTTCGTGGGACACCCGAATTCAACGTGACCAACCCGATGGGCACAGTGCATGGGGGCTGGTACGGGACGCTTCTGGACAGTGCTATGGCTTGCGCTGTCATGACCAAAGTGCCGCGCGGCGCGGTTTACACAACGCTGGAATACAAGATCAACATCACCCGTGCTATTCCTTTGGGCATGCAAATTGACTGCATCGGCACTGTTGATCATTCCGGCCGTTCAACGGGTGTCGCCAGCGGAAAGATTGTCGGCGTTGAAGATGGTAAAACCTATGCCACCGGATCGACAACCTGCATCATCATGCAGATCAAGCCGACTTCGTAGTCACGATTGAAGCCGGCACAGACGTCGTCTGGGCTGCCACGCTTGGATGCACTCGCTCTGACGGATCAACCCCAACAACGCGTTGTTTTCGCGTCACAAACAATCGCCCAAACCCGCGCCATGTGCCACAGGACGGCGCCGACGCGTCTTGTTCAAACCGCGCGGCCCATCCATCGGGCAAAGGCAAACCAGCGGCTTGGGCTTTCTCTAGCATCCAGACCAATGGAATATTGGACAGGGGCCGGGCCTGCATAAATTCACCAATGTGCCCGCCCACGTCAGCATGTGACCCACGAAACCACATCTGTTCCAGATCACCGGTCCATGCTGGATCGCTTTCCCACATCACAGGCGCATAGGCCACCCGCGTCTCGTGGCGGGCCAATGCGTGGTAGCCGCGCTTAACGCATGCCCCCAAAGCGTGGTTGTGAAAGGCATGGCGTGGCGCTGAAAGCCGCCATAACACAGGTGCATTCAGCCCAAGAGATTTTACCGTATCCCAAACCCCGATCATATCAATTTCGACATGTTGATGGCAGTGGATTTTGGCAAACGCTTTGGCCGCATCTGTGCAAGGGCCACATTCATAGCGCCTGTAAATGTCACGAATGTTGCGTTCGGTGGCATGTTCGGGGCGCAACAACCCCACCATGTCGATCACCCCCGCCAAGGACCGCACCGCGTATGCCCCGCGCGAATACCCCATCAAGAATATCTTGTCGCCGGGCTTGTAGCGCGATGCAAGGTAGCCATACGCACGACGGATTTGGCGATTGATGCCGCGCCCCATAAGCACATCACCAGCCTTGCGCCAATGCGACCACTGCAACCCATGCTCATAATACACCGACACGTCGCTGCCCTTGCCCGATAGCAATTTGTAGGCAAGTCCGGCGTTCGTCTCATAGCCTTCATCCAGAGATGACATTGTGCCATCCAAGATCACCAAGTGAATGGTCGCCCCACGTGTGGGCGGTGCAACCTCTGGCATGGCACGGCCAAACCGCGCCTGCAGCCAGTGGACAATCCTGTTATTCAGCGGCGATCCGGCCATCCTTCAACAATTCCCAAACCTTATGAGGGGTGAACGGCATATCGGCTTGCCGCACACCGCGTTCCCAAAGCGCATCTTGCACTGCATTTGCAACAGCGGCCAATGCCCCGACAGTTCCAGCTTCGCCACACCCCTTCATCCCCATGATGTTGGCGGTTGACGGGACTGGTACTGACGTAAAGTTAATATTGGGTACATCCTCGGCGCGCGGCAAGGCATAGTCCATGAACGTTGCCGTGAGCAATTGGCCATCTTCATCATACACAACATGCTCTGTGACGGCTTGCCCAATGCCTTGGACGACACCGCCATGCACTTGGCCCTCGGCCAGCATCGGATTGATAAGATTGCCAAAATCGTCAATCACGAAATAGCGGTCGGTGGTCACAACGCCTGTGTCCGGATCCACCACAACCTCTGTAACATGTGCGCCGTTGGGGAAGCTGCGTGCAGGCAGTGTGGTGCGTTCTTCATGCACCAAAAGATCGTCACGACCCTTGTCGCGGGCCATCTCCGCAACCTCCAGCATGGTCGGGGTCAGGTTTGATCCATCTGCGCGAAAGCGTTCATCATCAAAGCTGATCTCAGATGCAGGCACGCCCATTTCGTCCGCCAAGAAAGCCGTGAAAGCGTCGATCATCGTCGAAACAGTGGCCAAAGTCGCCGTGTTTTGCACAGTGACGGACCGTGAACCACCCGTGCCACCACCCTGTTTGATCAAATCACTGTCGCCTTGAATGACAAAAATCTGGTCTACCGGTATGCCGGTTTGGTCAGACAAGAACTTCGCATAAACCGTTTCGTGGCCCTGCCCGTTCGATTGCGTGCCGACAAAAATATGCACGGTGCCATCGTCATTGAATTCAACGCGCGCGCTTTCGGAAGGATCGCCCAGAATGCTTTCGATATAATAGCAAAGACCTTGCCCCCGCAGCAGGCCTTTCTTGGCATCGGCTGCTTTACGCGCCTCAAATCCGTCACGGTCTGCGATCTCTGCGGCACGGTTCAGAAGCATGGGAAAGTCGCCAACATCGTATGTTTCGCCAGTGGCCGCCAGATAGGGGAATTGGTCAGGCTTGATGAAGTTGATCTGGCGCAATTCCCATGGGTCTACCCCCAATTCGCGCGCGGCACGGTCTATGACCCGCTCCAACACATAGATCGCTTCGGGTCGACCGGCGCCACGATAGGCATCCACTTGCACCGTGTTTGTGAAATAACCGTTCACTTGCAACCACGTGGTTTGCACATCATAGACCCCCATCAAAACCCGCGAAAACAGCGTGGTTTGAATGGGTTGTCCGAATTGTGAATTGTAGGCACCCAAATTGACATGGCTATGAACGCGGTAGGCGGTGATCTTGTGGTTCTCGTCAAAGGCCAGCTCAGCCGTAGATGTCAAATCGCGCCCGCCATTGTCTGACAACATGGCCTCTGTCCGCTCGGACATCCAACGCACTGGACGCCCCAACTGGCGTGCAGCCTGTGCCACGGAAAACGGTTCTGGATAACCCATCGCCTTCATACCAAAGCCGCCGCCTGTGTCGGGGTTTGTCACATGCACGTCATCCGCATCCACCCCGAAGGCCGCAACCATTGCGTTTTTGGGCACCCAAACGCCTTGCCCGTTGATGGCCACATGCAACCGTCCATCACCCCAATGGGCATAGCACCCGCGCGGTTCCAGAGAGTTCACGATGACGCGGTTGTCCCCGACTTCAAGGCTGACCACATGTGCAGCGGCGTCAAAGGCCGCATTGGTGGCGGCTTCGTCGCCCATACCCCAGTCGAAGGCCACGTTGTCAGCGGCGCTGTCGTGCAAAGTTTCCCCGCCCGCGACCAAATCCATTTTTGCTGGCAACTCGTCATAGTCCAGCACGATAAGTTCAGCAGCGTCCCGGGCTTGCGCCAAAGTCTCCGCCACAATCAGGGCAATCGGCTCACCCACATACCGCAAACGGTCTTGCGCCAACATCGGGCGCATCGTGGCGGCGCCTTTTGTGCCGTCGCGATTGTCGACCAGGGCACCCGCCATAGCGACGTTCATGCCAGCAGCTTCCAGATCCGCGCAGGTCAGAACCGCCTCGACACCATCCGCATCGCGTGCATCCGACACGTCCAGTTCCGTGATAACACCGTGGGCAATAGGTGAGCGGAAATAATACGCAAACAAAGCGTTTGCAGGGGCGATGTCATCAACATATCGTCCTGCACCGGTCAAAAAACGTACATCTTCAACACGTTTTGCCGATTGGCTTTTGCCGAATTTTTCCATTTCAACGCCCTCTGGTATCACTGCATAAGTCAGTGCGGACACTAGCCTCATTCCGCCGCATGTCCAGCCTGATAACATGACATCTTTGCGTCACTTCACGTCGAAAATAGAACAGACAGTGGCCCTGCATTTTTGAAAGCTGACCCTTAGATTAGAACAGGAGGATATCATGCCCCGACCACTTCCCCTTGAGGACGGCAAGCTGTCTGCAGGGCACCGCGAACAGTATTGGGCCGATGGCTTTTTGTTTCCGTTGCAGGTGATGCCGGCGACAGAAGCTCAGGCATTGCGGTCTGAGTTGGAAAAAATCGAACGTGACTGGCTGGAGGCGGACCTCCCCCTTCCGTTGAATACATACAAACGCGTCAATTCGCATTGCGTGATGCCTTTGGCGCATGGCATCGGATCAGATCCGCGTATTCTTGATGTGGTCGAAGGTGTGCTCGGTCCAAACATTATGGTCTATTCTGTCGAATTTTTCATCAAGGAACCCAAAACAACCCAAATCGTATCCATGCATCAGGACCTGACGTATTGGGGGCTTGGTGCCGTGGACGGGCTTGTGACGGCTTGGCTGTCCTTGTCACCCGCCACACCGGCATCCGGATGTATGGATTTTGTGAAAGGGTCACACAAAAACCCGATCTTGCCACATACCGATACATTTGACGACAACAACCTGCTCAGCCGTGGTCAAGAAGTGGCGGTTGAAGTGCGCGAAGGCGACAAACATCCGATCGAAATTCATCCCGGGCAAATCTCGTTGCATCATGGCCTGACAATCCACGGGTCAGGGCCGAACACCACCGATGACAGGCGCATCGCGGCAGTGATCCGCTATTGCACGCCGGAAATTGCCCAACAAACAGGGGGCGAGGACTACGCGACACTGGTCCGGGGGGAAGATGTGCAAAAGAACTTCGTTCCCGTTCCCGCACCTTCAACTCTATTTAGCAAAGAAAGCCTTGAACTTTATCAACACATTCGCGCCGCTCAGGCCAAAGTCATGATGAAAGGCGCAAAAGGCGAAACCGGGATGTACACATGATGGATCGGGTCAATTTCACACAAATGAAAGACGGCACCAAAGCAGAGTACGACTTTCTGACAAAACACGAAACAGAGCACACCAAAGGCACGGCGGATCGTTTGCTGAAAGCGTTGGTCGATCTTGATGAAGGCCTTTCAGGCTACCAGATCACGCGGCTTGGGCATTCGCTGCAATCGGCAACACGGGCACACCGTGATGGCGCGGATATCGATTGGGTGGTGTCCACGCTCTTGCATGACATCGGCGATATCTATGCGCCCTACAATCACGACGAATACGCCGCCACGATCCTGCGTCCATTTGTACGTGAACAATGCAGCTGGTGCGTGCAAACTCATGGCGATTTTCAAATGATCTATTACGGGCACCATGTGGGGGGAAACCCTGACAAACGGGACGCGCACAAAGGGCATATCTATTTTGACGACTGCGCCACCTTTTGTGAACGCTGGGACCAGTCAAGCTTTGACCCCGACTACGACACGTTGCCAATCGAATTCTTCACACCAATTGTGCACGAGGTTTTCGCGCGCACGCCCTATGATCCCGACGTCATCAAACCCGGCATCCGCGCACCGCTAACACGCTAAGGGCGCACCGGCACCGATACGCCCTTTCCTTTCGCTCAAAATACTTCGGGGTCCGGGGCAGCGCCCCGGTCCTGAGTTAACCTATCAGAAGAACGCCTGAATACCGGTTTGGGCGCGGCCCAAAATCAACGCATGCACATCATGTGTGCCCTCATAGGTGTTCACGGTTTCCAAGTTCATCATATGACGCATGACCTGAAACTCGCCCGAAATGCCGTTGCCGCCATGCATGTCACGCGACATACGCGCAACGTCCAAAGCCTTTCCGCAGTTGTTGCGTTTGACGATGGAAATCATCTCGGGGGCCGCTTGGGCCGCGTCCATCAAGCGTCCAACTTGCAAAGCACCTTGTAAGCCCAGCGCGATTTCCGTTTGCATGTCTGCCAGTTTTTTCTGGAACAACTGTGTGCCTGCCAAGGGCTTGTTGAACTGCTTGCGATCCAGTCCGTACTGACGCGCCGCATGCCAGCAAAACTCAGCCGCCCCCATGGCGCCCCATGCAATGCCGTACCGCGCACGGTTCAAACAACCAAACGGACCTTTCAAACCGGAAACATTGGGCAACAAAGCATCTTCGCCAACCTCAACGCCCTCCATGACAATTTCGCCCGTAATCGAGGCCCGCAACGACAATTTGTTGCCGATCTTCGGGGCGGACAAACCTTTCATGCCTTTTTCCAGAACAAAACCGCGGATGCGACCGTCATGCGCTTCGGATTTGGCCCAGACCACAAAAACATCCGCGATAGGCGCGTTTGAAATCCACATCTTGGACCCCGAAATCACGTATCCGCCGTCTGTCTTTTTTGCCACGGTCTTCATGCCAGCAGGATCGGATCCCGCATCAGGTTCAGTCAGACCAAAGCAGCCGATGAATTCACCAGAAGCCAGCTTTGGCAAGTACTTCATGCGTTGTTCTTCAGAGCCGTAGGCATAGATTGGATACATCACCAAAGACGATTGCACAGACATCATCGAGCGGTAACCGCTATCGATACGTTCGACTTCGCGAGCGACCAAGCCGTAAGATACATACGATCCGCCAAGGCCGCCATATTGCTCTGGCAACGTGACACCCAACAAGCCCATTTCACCCATTTCGCGGAAGATGGAAGAATCGGTTTCCTCGTTGGCGAACGCATTGATCACACGCGGTGCCAGTTTTTCCGTCGCATAAGCCTTTGCCGAAGCCTGGATCATACGCTCATCTTCGCTAAGCTGGGTGCTCAGGCGAAAAGGATCTTCCCAATCAAAGCTACCCAAGTCCGGTTGATCTTTCGCTTTCAGAACTTTTGCTTCTATGTTCATGGTGTGCTTCCTAAATAAATTCCGCTTTGGGGCATGATACGCGGGGTAACAAATAAACACCAATGCCAAGTGATCCTGAATAGCATGAGGAAAACGCATCAATGAAGATATCCCGCCGCAATGTTCCATCGACGGCAGCACTGATGTGTCTGGATGCCGTGGCGCAACACGGCAGCGCCACGGCCGCCGCTCAGGTGCTGGCCCTGACGCAAAGCGCTGTCAGCCGGCAACTGAAATCCTTGGAACAGCAACTGCGCGTAACGTTGGTTGAAAAAGACGGGCGCGGGCTGCGGCTAACAGCGGTCGGCCAACGCTACGCACATTCCGTACACAGCATTTTGTCCGATTTGAACGAAGCCACATTAACGGCACGGGACACCCCGCAGGCCCATACGCTTGAGCTGGCTATTTTGCCGGGCTTTGGCATGCACTGGCTTGCGCCAAGGTTGTCTGATTTTGCAGCAAAGCATCCCGAGATCACCCTGAACCTTGCGACCCGCTTTGCCCCCTTCGACTTTCGCGCGGCACGCTTCGATGCAGCAATTCACTTTGGGCGCGAAGATTGGGCCAGCGCACAACATATGGCGCTGATGGCCGAAACAGTGGTGCCTGTCTGTGCGCCAGATCTGGTCGATGGCGACCTTCTTTCACCGACAGAATTGTTGCGACATCCTTTGTTGCATCTGGACACACGGTCCAAAGGCTGGATGCGATGGTTTCAGGCGCGAGGCGTAAACGACACGCTTCCAACGGGCATGGTTTTTGACCAGTTTTCCACAATGGCACAGGCGGCCATTCATGGGGCTGGGATCGCGCTGCTGCCCGACTTTGTCGCTGAGCCACATTTGAAAAGCGGTCAGTTGAAGCTGGCCGCATCAGGCACGTCGCAAAGCATAGGCGCATATTTTTTGGTCTGGCCGCCTGAACGCACAGACTTCTCCCCACTGGATGCGTTCCGCACATGGCTCGCGGCACAAACGTCGTCAGAATAAGGGAAATGCCGCATGTCCGGCCAAGACGTGCCTCATTCGCGCCTTATTCCCCAAGTAGCGACAATTGTATGTTTTTACGGGTGGGGCCGGAACGCAAAGGAAATACTATGCTGCGAAAAATCGCATGTCTTGCTGCTGTGGCGGGTGCCTTCATCTCTACGCCGACTTATGCTGCTGAACACAACATTCTGGTGCTGCCAACGGCCTATTTTCCACAGACATCTTATGTGTCTGCTGGCGATACCCTGGAATTTGCCAACAGCTCTTTGGAAACGATCACCGTCACATCTGTCGACGGCGAATGGACAACTGGTCCGCTTGGTCCGGAACAAAGTGCCACGATCGTCGTAACCGCCGGTATGAGCCGTGATTTCATCCATGAAGGTGTCACGGACGAAAACGGCGATCCTGCCGTCACCGGTATCATTGAATTCGGCTCTGCACCTTTGAAATAACGCTTTTGCGTTTCATCTCGAATGCGCCGTTTGCCGAATGCAGGACACGGCATGTTAGTTTCACGCGGACAGCGGTTCAATCAACTGCGCACCACTTGCCCTGTTGGAATTCACAGCACGGTCCACACGGTGCCAGCGCAACGTATCTTCTGGGGCGGCCCGCATCAGCGTGGCGGCCCCTTTGCCTTGTTCACCCAGCCACTTGGGCACCTGATTTTGTTCCAGAACAACCGGCATCCGGTGATGAACAGCTGACATCGCAACATTTGCAGCCACAGTGACCGCCGCACAGGTGCGGATCGGTGCGGCCGTGTCAGCGCCCGCCCAGTCCTGCCAAACGGCCGCAAACATCAAGGGCGCCTCATCACGGCGGGTGATGTACCAAGGATCGCGCGCACCGTCCGCTCCTTTTGTCCACTCATAGAACCCCGTCGCCACAATGATGCCCCGCCTTTCGCGACAGGCCGTGCGAAAGGCGGGTTTGTCCGCGATTGTTTCCCCGCGTGCGTTGATCAATAGCGGGCCCTCGTTTGGGTTTTTGTACCAGTTTGGAATAAGCCCCCACCGCATGGCTTCCAATCGACGCTGTTCCATCTGGGACGTAATCACATGGACCAGCGTTGTCGGGCACACATTGAAGTTGGGCACATCCGGCAGATCGTTAGACGGCGCCGCCGCAAACAATTGTGCCATCGCATCATTTGGTAAGGTTATGGCAAAGCGTCCACACATGGGATGTTTCTACTGCGAAAGCGGTGCAACCTCAACGCAACAGCGCCATGTGGTGTGCCAAGGCACACCTTACGGCTGCGACGGACGGGACATCTCAAATACGTATTCTGTTAGGCCAACTATTTCCACGTCAGGCCCCAAAGTACCGACGCGCGGCCATCCCAAATGCTGTAACAGCGCTTGGGCGCGCCGGTTACGGGCATCGGTAATTGCCACGACTTTGGCGACATCCGTTTGTGCAAAAATCCAGTTGACGACTAATTGAACTGCGGCAAACCCAAGTCCACGCCCCTGACGTGTCCGCGATAGGGTGATGCCCAATTCGGCTTCAGTGCCTTGCGCGTTCACATGCAATCCGCAATCGCCAATCAGCTGATCATCATGTGTCTGAGCGATGCCAATCTGGCACCACCCCCCGGGCTTAGGCAGGGGGCCAGTTTGCATATCCGTTAGAAACCTCAAACATTGTGCGTCGGTCATATCCGTCCAACCTTGAAACTCTGCTACAACCGGGTCTTGCCGATAAGCTTGGAACGCAGCCAAGTCCCGCGGGGTAAGACGGCGCAACCTGACCTGATGGTCTTGGCAAATTGTCATCGCGTGTGCCCTTTCCAAAGGTGCAGCTTGGGTCGCCAAAGCAAAATGCCCCACATCTACTTGAGGCGGGGCATCTATTGTTGGCGCGTAAGGTGCACCTTGGTGCACCTCCGATTGGTTACTTCACGGTGATGCGACCGTCCGTGTAAGGTGTGAAGGGTCCCTTGGCTGCCAAAAACTCGGCTGTAACATCCGCCAGATCAGGGCCGAAATCATATGCGTTTTCAGCCGTTTTGAACATGGCATAGCCATCCCCACCGTTGCGCACATAGTTGTTGGACACCACGCCGTACAGCTTGTCCATGTCGATGGGAGCACCAGCAACCATGACGTCGCTGATACGTGCGCCAACTTCGGCTGCAGGATCAACGGCAAAAGAAATGCCAGCCACCTGAGGGAAACGCCCTTTGCCTTCGTCCATCTGGCTGACGCCGCTTTCCAGCGCTTCAACCATTACTGCGCCCGTCACTTGAAAGGTCGACAGCGTGTTCTGGAACGGCAGCACGGTCAGGACTTCGCCCATGGTGATCGGACCCGCATCGATGCTGGCGCGAATACCACCACCGTTCTGGATTGCAATTTCAATGCCTTGATCTTTGACGCGGTCCAACATCGCATCAGCAATAAGCGACCCCATCGAACATTCCATGGCACGGCATACTGCGCGATCACCGCCAATTTCTGTGGCAGCTTCCGCCACAACCTTGTTGCGAATTTCGTCCAAGGGTGCCGCTGCTTCCGCGATACGTGCCACGGTGGCCGCGTCTTCAGCAACCGAGCCGTCCATGATCAAAGGCTCTCCGGCGGCTTCAACAATATCGCCGGCATCATTGAAGGTGACATTCAGTTCGCCCAAAAACTTACCGTATGCATAGGCCTGAACGATAGCGGTGTTGCCGACCATCGTCGGGTATGGCCCCTGCGCGCGCTCATTCGTGTTGGACAGCAGCGTGTTGGAATGCCCGCCCACGATCACATCGATGCCCTGCACCGCAGCGGCCACCTTTTGGTCAACACTGTAGCCTGAGTGGCTCAGCACGATGATTTTGTTCACGCCAGCCTCTTGCAGTTTTGCAACTTCAGCGGCCACGGCCTTTTCCGGGTTGGAAAACGTGATGTTCGGCCCCGGGCTTGCAAGCTCATCGGTGTCTTCTGGCGTCAGACCGATCAAACCGATCTTTTGGCCGCCGCGCTCAATGATCGTTGATTTGGCCAGCTTATCCGCCAGCAACGGTTCTGCCGACACGTCGGCGTTGGACATCAGAACGGGAAAGTTCACTGCTGACATAAAGCCCGCCAAAACTTCAGGACCGTCATCGAATTCATGGTTTCCCACGGTCATCGCATCATAGCCCAGCTTGTTCATCATTTCGGCGGTCAAAGCGCCTTTGTAATAGGTGTAGAACAGTGTGCCCTGAAACTGGTCGCCCCCATCCACAAGGATCGAGTTGTTGGACCGTGCCCGCGCATCCGCGATGGCTGTGACAAGCCGCGCCGAACCGCCAAAGCACTTCCCTTCGGCATTGTCCTCGGATCCGCAACCGGAATCGTATTTGCTGATTGGCTCGAAGCGTGCATGAAAATCATTGGTGTGCAAAATGGTCAAAGTATAATCCGCAGCCGCTGTACCTGCCATCAAAGCCAATGCAGCAACCGATTGTGTCAAACGCATAAACATCGCGTGCGCCCCCTGTTGGTTCATGTATGTCCTTACATTGACCCCCGCCCCGCACAGAGTCAAAGACGGTTTTGTTAACCTTGGGTCAGCATCCGACTGCTTGACCCCAAGCGCACAGAAAGGCATCACGGGACCTATGCTGATTTTGAAAATTTTCCGGGCCGACGAATGGGCCGACTTGCGCGCTAACGGCGAAACCCAAGGTGCGCCCATCGATGTAGCGGATGGCTACGTTCACTTTTCAACCGCAGAACAAGCCGCCGAAACCGCCGCCAAACACTTTGCAGGTGCTGAGGATCTTTTCCTTTTGGGGGTCGAAACCGAGACACTGGGCGATGATCTAAAATGGGAAGTGTCGCGCGGCGACGCGCTTTTCCCCCATCTTTACCGTAGCTTGAAGCTGTCTGATGTGGCTTGGGCGCAGCCTTTGCCATTGGTGAACGGTGTGCACCAATTTCCAGCAGGGGTTGTCTAAAATGCCTCATCACATCGACCCCAACCGCGCACAATTCGACGCATTCAAAGACCTGCCACGCGACCAACCTATAGAAATGTTGAACTTGGTACAGTTCAAGATCCACGCCGAATACCCCGCAGACCATCCTATGCATGGGCAAAACCTAAGCGGCGCGGACGCGTACAAAAACTACGGTTCAGAAACAGGGCCAATTCTACAGAAAGTTGGCGGCACAATTCTGTGGCGTGGTCGCTGTGAAAGCGTTCTGATTGGTCCCGATGATGAAACGTGGGACGCATGTTTTATTGCACGCTACCCGAATTCCGGCGCTTTTCTGGCAATGGTCACGGATCCGGACTACCAAAAAGCCGTTGTGCACCGCCAAGCAGCCGTTCTGACGTCGCGCCTGATCCGGCACGGAACGACCACAGAAGGTGACACCTTCGGATGAAGCGGTTTGCAGAACAACTTGGCCTGAAAGCGCTGCGCAAAATTGACCCCGAAACGGCCCACGGCTTGGCGATCAAAGCGTTGAAAGCGGGGCTTGCCCCGACGCCGGGTCCGGTGACCTCGGATCGGCTAAAAACGTCAATCGCCGGATTAAACATGCCCAACCCGATTGGGTTGGCCGCAGGGTTCGACAAAAACGCCGAAACAGTTGCACCATTGTCCCAGGCGGGGTTCGGGTTCATCGAAGTCGGGGCAGCAACACCCATTGCCCAACCCGGCAACCCCAAACCGCGCCTGTTTCGCCTGACAGAAGACAAAGCGGCCATCAACCGTTTCGGGTTCAACAACGAAGGGGCAGAAGCCATCGCCGCACGGCTGGCAGTGCGACCAAAAGGCATTCCGGTGGGCATCAACCTTGGTGCCAACAAAACCAGCGCGAACAAAGCCGTCGACTTTGCCGAAGTGCTAAAGCTTTGTGGCCCGCATGTGGACTTTGCAACTGTCAATGTATCATCGCCAAACACGGAAAAGCTGCGTGACCTACAAGGCCCCATGGCGCTGGCGATGCTGCTGGACGGGGTCATGCAAGTGCGCGGCACCTGTCCGGTATTCTTGAAAATCGCACCGGACCTGACAGACCAGGATCTGGCAGACATTGCCAAAGTGGCTCAAGACGCACGTGTCTCCGCAATCATCACCACAAACACAACGCTGGACCGTGACGGTCTGCAAAGCCCGCATGCGGCACAAGCGGGCGGGCTGTCTGGCAAACCCCTGTTTGAAAAATCGACGCAGGTGCTGGCAAAGCTAAGCCGTTTGACGGACATCCCGCTGATCGGCGTGGGGGGGATCAGCACGGCAGAAGACGCGTACACAAAAATCAAAGCGGGCGCATCGGCTGTGCAACTGTACACCGCGCTTGTTTACGGGGGCTTATCGCTTGCCGCAAACATCGCAGGCGATTTAGACCTGCTCCTAAAGAAGGACGGCTTTGAAAACGTGGCAGAGGCAACGGGAACCGACACCCGAAGATGGCTTTAAGCTTTTCGCTTCCTTTCGCTGAAAATACTTCGGGGTCCGGGGCAGCGCCCCGGCCTACTGCACAGAACGCTCCAACGCCGGATACCGTGATCCCAGCGTGACGCCACGCGCCACAAAGCTCAAAAGCATGGCAGCCCAAAGCCCATGGTTGCCCCAAACAGGCATCGCCAGTTCGACAAACCCGAAATAGATCACAAAGCTGATAAACATCATGTTGCGCATATCAGCGCCGCGTGTGGCGCCTATGAAAATGCCATCCAGCATCCAAGCGGCACAGCCCACCAAGGGGGCCGCAATCATCCATGGCAGATATTGTCTTGCCTCGATTTGCACAGACACATCTTTTGCCATCACCTCAATCAACCATGGCCCAATCACAGCAAAAGCCGCAGACATGGCAACGCATGTGACCAATCCCCAGCTTGCTGTCAAAACCGCAGACCGACGGACACGTGCAACATCGCGGCGCCCGATGGCCCGCGCGATCAAGGTTTCGGCTGCAAAGGCAAAACCGTCCATCGCATAGGCCGTGATGTACATAAACTGTATCAACACTTCGTTGGCGGCCAGTGTCACATCGCCGAAGGCCGCGCCGTAAAATACGAAGGACGTGAAAATTGCCATCAACATGGCAGAACGCAAGAAAATATCGATGTTCACGGATGCCATATGGACAAGACGCGCATGATCGAACACGCGCGGCCAGTCTTTCCAAGCGGGATTAGCAAAAGCAGACCGACACAGCCACAGCCCGACACACGCCCCTAAAATCTCCGCAATGACCGTCGCAAATGCCACCCCTTCGACGCCCCATCCAAGACCAAGCACAAACCATAGATCAAGTCCGATGTTGACACCATTCATCACGAACTGGACTACAAACACACCTGCGGTGCGCTCCATCGCCACCAGCCAGCCTGTCAGAGCAAAAACCGCAATCGCAAAAGGCGCGGACCAAATGCGGATCGCCAAATAGTCCCGCGCAAGGCTTTCAACTTCAGCCGTTGCTGGTGAAATCCAGAACGCCCCGTAAAACAGCAGGCCCTGCAAGGCGATCAGCGTCACACCCGCACCCGCGGCGATCATCAGGGCGCGGGTCAGCAAAGCGGACACCTCCGCACTGTCCCCTGCCCCTTCGGCTTGGCCAACAAGGCCCACCGTCCCCATGCGCAAGAACCCGAAGAACCAATACAGCGTGGTCAGAATAATTGCGCCCATTGCCACAGCACCAATAGGGGCTGCTTGTCCCATTTGCCCGACAACGCCCACATCCACCGCCCCCAAAATGGGCACTGTGGCATTGGACAACACAATGGGCAGCGCAATCTTAAGAACACGCTTATGGGTCAGTGGCTGCGGCGCGGCAGTCAGGTCATGTTCAATCGGTTTTAACACGTAACTTTGGCATCAGAAAATGCCCCGTCGCTTGGGCAAACAACTTACTTCGATTGTCTTGCCACCCTTCCACATGCACCGATGAATAGCGCCGTCCGGCGCGCGTGATCCGCGCACGCGCATAGGCGTCGCGCGGCAGTCCCGATCGCAAGTAATCCACTGTAAAATCGATTGTTTTAGGGAATTTCGGCAGCGGCGTTGTGCTGTCCAGTTCCAACTCACCCGCTTCCAGGTCATCCCAGATTGACGCCCATGTCAGCGCGACAACAGATGTTATTTCCAAAAACGCCGCAGTGACGCCACCATGGATCGCAGGCAACAGCGGGTTGCCGATCAGCTTTTCCTGAAACGGCAGAATACCGGTCAATTCATCGCCTCTGCGTTCAAATTCGACGCCCAGATATTGCACATACGGGCTGCGTTCTATCAACGCTTTCAGTGCGGCATCGCGGCGCTGTTTGACCACTTGGACGGGTTCCGGTTTCTTACGCATGTCTATTTCGCCCCCTGCACGGTGAAAGTGCCTGTCGCCATCGCCACCGGATTTTCCGTGTCCTCGTCTACCGCCGTTGCACGCACAAAGGCGACACTTCGGGTCACATGATAACAGGTGGCCGTGGTGCTGACGGTTTGCCCGGGTGTTGCGGCCCGCATGTAGTCGATCCGCAAATCAATGGTGGCCGTACCGCCGGGGTTGGACGGGTGGCTCATCACAGCCGCCCCGCAACAGCTGTCCATCAGGGCCGAAATCGCACCGCCATGCATGACGCCTGTGTCCGGGTCTCCGATCAGCCGTTCATCGTAAGGCATGCGGATCGTTGCGACACCTCCGTCCAATTGCGTCAGTTCCATTCCCAAATCACGGGCATGGGGGATGGCGGTCATGAATTGCCGCGCCATATTCACTTTATCGGACATTTAGGTCTCCTGCCGTTGCGTGCAATTGAACAGTCCAGTTCAAAAAGGGCAAGTGCCCCTGTTGCGCTTGACGAATTGCAAGCCTACCTTGCCCACAGGGAGAGCGCGCATGACCGAAGACCGTCTGTCGTTTAAAGAGATGTGCGCCGCGTTCGAGGTAACCCCGAGAACGCTGCGCTATTACGAGTATATTGAACTGCTGCAACCCGACCGCGAAGGTCGGTCTCGTTTTTACGGAGCCCGTGAGCGTGCCCGCATGAAACTGATCATGCGGGGCCGCAAATTCGGCTTTCAGCTGGAAGAAATACGCCAATGGTTGCTGATCTATGAAGACGAAGGCACCGAAGCGCAAATGCAGGCGTGGGTGGACATGGCCGACCGCCAACTAAAAGAACTGGCAGAACAACGCGAGCAGCTCAACGAGGCTTTCGCTGAGCTGACCGATTTGCGTCAGAAGGTTGCCAAAGGGTTGAAAGCGAACGCATAAATCAGCGGGCGGCTTTCATTCCCAACTGCTCTGCCTGCTTGAGCCAGTTTTCGATTTTCGCCGGCTTGGCCAGTTTCACGGACCCAAGCTGCAGGATTTTTCTGGCTTTGATTCCAACAAAATCAAACACTTGATTGCGCAACACCCGTCGCCCCGGCTTGCGATATAACAGCGTGTCCAAAAGCGGGGGGGTGTCGCTGGTGATGATGGCGTCGCCGGACCTGCCCTTTAGCAATTTATTCCACCCCATACCGCGCCCTGTGTATTGGTATGCGAACCCCGACGACAAACCGCGGTCCAGCACCGCTTTGGCGCGGGCAGGCATCGACGCCCACCAGTAGGGGTGCACAATCAGAATGTGATCTGCCCAAGCCACGTTTTGCTGCCACGCAACCAGATCAGGCTCCAAGCCTTCGGTGCCTTTCAGCGATGGTCCGTCCGTATCAAAATCCATTTCGGACAGCGCCATGTGCCGCACGTTGGCGCCTTTGGCCTTTGCCCCGCTGGCGTAACGATCCGCAAGGCTCGCGCACAGTGAATCTGCGTTCGGGTGCGCGACCCAAATGAAGATATTGCGCCCCTGGGCATTGGCAGTTTTTGCAGATGACATGTCATTTCTCCTTTACTTGACACGGTGTCAATTTACACGATGTCAAGTAGGAGATAACTTTACATCATGTCAAGTAATAAAAATCGATCCACCCGCGATGTCATTCTGAAATCCGCATGGAAGGCCCTTGAAGAGACGCCAGACAAAAGTGTCCGCATGAGTGACATTGCAAAGCGTGCCGGCGTCAGCAGGCAAGCGCTGTATTTGCACTTTCCGACACGCGGTGATTTGCTGACCGCCACATCAAGGTATCTGGATGTCGTTCTGGATGTGGATGCCCGTTTGATCCCAAGCCGCACAGCCACAAACGGCCTTGATCGCTTGAACGCTTTCATCGCGTTTTGGACCGGTTACATCCCCGAAATATATGGCGTGGCCAAAGCTTTGATGGTGATGAAAGACCACGATGATGCCGCTGCCACCGCTTGGGCAGATCGCATGGGCGCCGTCCACGAAGGCTGTGTCGCAGCCGCCCAAGCCTTGTCTGACGACGGCGTATTGGCAGATGATTTAAACGTGGCAAAAGCCGCCGATTTGCTATGGGTTTTGCTGTCAGTGCGGCATTGGGAAGACGCCACAAAAAGCTGCGGGTGGTCTCAGGAAGAATATGTGTATCACATTTCTCGCGCGGCGCGATTGTCGCTTCTCAAACCCGCGTAACGGCTGGCAAGTCTTCAATTCAATCGGCGTCCCACCAAGAGAATCAGCACCGGATTGCGCCAAAACCGGGTCCGCGGTGCGCAGCGTAGCGTTCAGTCGTGCATCACCGGATCGACGTTATGGGGTCAAATTACGCACCAAACATCATATCGCGTTTGCATTTATGGCCTCACAACAAGTTGACGTTGAGTTATCGTGCGTAAACCTTCAAAGTGACGTAACGTACAACTTACGTCAACGTAAGCCTGTATTGTAACTTCATCCTTACCTGCCCACGTCATGGCCACATGATGCTGAAAAGAGAACCGAAACGATGTCTGATTTGATGCCTGAAACGATACAAGACAAAACCCTAACGATCCGCGAGATGTGTGAAGCCTTTGGCGTTACACCGCGCACTTTGCGATTCTACGAGGCCAAGGAACTTCTGTTTCCAGAACGCATTGGTCAAAAACGCCTGTTCACCCGTTCAGATCGCGCCCGCCTTAAGTTGATCCTGCGCGGCAAGAGATTTGGCTTTTCTTTGGAAGAAATCCGCCAACTTCTGGATCTGTATCACGTCGGCGACCAGCAACAGACCCAATTTGCCCGTGCCTATGACGTCGCCAAAGACCGTTTGTCCGACATGGAAGCACAACGCGACGAACTGACCGAAGCCATTGACGATTTGAAAAGCCAGATGAAGTGGGGCGAGAAAATTCTTGCCTCAATGTCATCCCCGAAAAAAGCGGCCGAATAAGCCGCCCGTCTTAACCTTACCTCAACAAGGGACTCTACCATGCCACGCTACACAGCCCCAACCAAAGACACGCAATTCATCCTGCATGATGTGTTGAAAATCTCGGAATCCACGATCCCAGGCTACGACGAGCTGGAAGCAGATTTCACATCTGCCGTTCTGGAAGAAGCCGGCAAACTGGCCACAGATGTATTGGCCCCATTGAACCCAGTGGGTGACACCGAAGGCTGCCGTTTGGAAAATGGCATCGTCTACACACCGACGGGCTTTAAGGCCGCGTTCGAGCAGGTCAAAGAAGGCGGCTGGACCGGATTGGACATGCCAGAACAATACGGCGGCCAGAACATGCCAGCCGTGATCGGCTCAGCCGTGGGCGAGATGTTTTCCGCATCAAACCAAGCCTTTACCATGTATCAGGGTCTGACCCACGGTGCAGCCTCCGCCATTTTGGCGCACGGCACAGACGCACAGAAAGACAAATGGTTGCCCAAGATGGTCAGCTGCGAATGGACCGGCACCATGAACCTGACCGAACCCCATTGCGGCACCGATCTGGGCATGATGCGCACCAAAGCGGAACCCCAAGCGGATGGGTCGTATAAGATCACAGGCCAGAAGATCTTTATCTCGTCCGGCGATCACGACATGGCCGATAACATCGTCCACTTGGTTCTGGCCAAGATCGTGGGCGGCCCTGAAGGCATCAAGGGCGTGTCCTTGTTCATCGTGCCCAAGGTGATGGTCGATGACAACGGCGACATGGGTGCGCGCAACGGTGTGTCCGTGGGCAAGATCGAAGAGAAAATGGGCATTCACGGCAATTCCACCTGCGTGATGAACTACGACGAAGCGACGGGATACCTGCTGGGCGACGAGCACAAAGGCATGCGCGCCATGTTCACCATGATGAACGAGGCCCGTTTGGGCGTCGGAATGCAGGGTCTGGCCCAAGCGGACGCCGCTTATCAGAACGCTTTGGATTACTCCAAGGACCGTTTGCAAGGCCGTGACGTGACGGGTGCGAAGAACCCAGACGGTCCAGCCGATCCATTGATCGTACACCCCGACATTCGCCGTTCTCTGATGGAGCAAAAGTCTTTCGCAGAAGGCGCACGTGCGTTCATTCTGTGGGGCGCCACCATGATCGATGCGGCACATCGTTCTGAAGACAAAGACGCTGACGGTTTGGTGTCCTTGCTGACCCCGGTCATCAAAGGCTTCCTGACGGACGTAGGCTACGACATGACCGTCAAAGCACAGCAGGTCTACGGCGGGCACGGCTATATCGAGGAATGGGGCATGTCCCAGTTCACCCGCGACGCCCGGATCGCCATGATCTATGAAGGCGCCAATGGCGTGCAGGCCTTGGACCTGGTTGGCCGTAAACTGGCCCAAGATGGCGGCAAGCATGTGATGGCGTTCTTTGATCTGGTGAAAACCTTTATCAAGGATAATGCCGGCAAAGACGACGCCTATGATGCGGCGTTTTTGGAGCCACTCAAAGCGGCGTCCAAAGACTTGCAAGCTGCAGGCATGTATTTCATGCAGAACGGTATGAAGAACCCGAACAACGCTTTGTCGGGGTCCAACGACTTCATGCATATGTTCGGTCACGTCTGCCTTGGCTTGATGTGGGCACAGATGGGCAAAGCGGCAACCGAAGCCTTGGCAAACGGCGCGTCGGACACCGCGTTCTACGAGACCAAGCTGGCCACGGGGCGCTTTTATATGGCCCGCCAATTGCCAGCAACAGCGCTGCATCTGGCCCGCATAAACACAGGTGCGGACACAGTTATGGCGTTGGACGCGGCAAACTTCTAAACTGGTGGGGTGCGCCAAGGCGCACCTTACCCTAACTTCGGAGCCTTGATGCCAAAACGCTTTCGCCTGACCCGTCGCCTTCCCATCGCCATGACCGAAGACGGTTATAGAAACCTTAAACGGTTTGCGACCGATGCAGGACTGGACGAGGGAGAGGCGCTGTCGTTTTTATTTGAAAATTTCCGCAGTGTTATCAACGAAGAAAATCTGACAGCCCGCTTGCGGTTGTTTAACGCAGAGATCGACGCGCGTAAGCGCTAGGGAGAACCCGCATGAAAGATATGGCTGGCACCGCCTCAAGCTGGATGACCGATGAGCACCAGATGATCGCCGAAATGACGCGGGCATTCATAACCAAAGAATGGGGCCCCAAATTCGAGCGTTGGCGCAAACAGGGGCAAATGGATCGCGAGACTTGGGTTGAATCCGGCGAATTGGGTCTGCTTTGCCCTTCCATCCCCGAAGAATACGGCGGAGCTGGCGGTGACTTCGGACACGAAGCCGCTATCCTGATCGAAGCATCGCGTGCCAATCTTGCGTCATGGGGTCATGGCATCCATTCAGGCATCGTCGCGCACTACATTCTGAATTGCGGAACGGAAGAGCAAAAAGCCCGATGGTTGCCAAAAATGGTCACTGGCAAGTTGGTCGGTGCCCTGGCGATGACAGAGCCGTCGACCGGGTCCGACGTTCAATCCATCAAAACAAAAGCAATTCGCGATGGAAACGCTTACCGTTTGTCGGGCCAAAAAACGTTTATAACCAACGGTCAGCACGCCAATCTGATCATCGTAGCTGCCAAAACCGATCCCAATGAACGCGCAAAAGGTGTGTCTCTGGTTGTGGTCGAAACGGATGAGGTCACAGGCTTTGCACGCGGTCGCAACCTGGACAAAATCGGGATGCATGCGGCCGATACGTCCGAGCTGTTTTTTGACAACGTAGAAATACCCCCCGAGAACATTTTGGGGGGCGACGAGGGGCAAGGGTTTTACCAGCTGATGAACCAGCTTCCACAAGAACGTTTGATCATTGCATGCGCTGCGGTTGGGGCCATGGAAGGTGCTGTTGAGCGAACAGTGGCCTATGCGCGCGAACGCGAAGCGTTTGGCGGACCAATCATGCAGTTCCAGAACACGCGCTTCAAACTGGCCGAGTGTAAAACAAAGACAATGGTCAGCCGATCATTCTTTGATGAATGTATGGCCGAGCATTTGCGCGGCGCACTCACGGCGGACAAAGCGGCGATGTGCAAGTATTGGACAACAGACACCCAAGCCTGGGTTCTGGACGAATGCCTGCAACTTCATGGCGGTTATGGGTTTATGCAAGAGTACGCTATAGGCGAGATGTGGACTGATGCCCGCGTTCAGCGCATTTACGGCGGCACCAACGAGATTATGAAAGAGCTGATCGCGAGGGCACTTTGATGTCCTGCTCTACGGTGCAATTTGTACGTTGGGGAGCCTCCGGCGGAGGTTTATCCGGCGAGATGAAGGGGGATCTTATGCGCGATCCACTCCGCCATCCGGAACCAGATAGTACGGGACGGCAGAGCTTCACCTCGCATATGGCTCAGCTCCTCAGCCTACCATACCGGTCCATGGTAGACGCATTAACCTTAATCCTTGGTGAACATCCCCTTGTTCATCTCGCAAAGTAAACCTCACGGGGGTCTGGGGGTGTGAAACCCCCAGTCTTGTTTAACAAAAAGCGTCCATGGGAGGACACTGGCACATGACCTTACAACTGCAATGTTTTGGCGAAAGCGGCAATTCTTACAAAGCGGCATTGGCGTTGGAGCTATCAGGCCTCGCATGGGAACCGGTCTTTGTTGATTTTTTCCAAGGGGCCGCGCGCACGCCAGAGTTCAAAGCCATCAACGCTATGGGCGAAGCACCTGTGTTGATCGACACAGATCACGATTACTCTATCACTCAATCGGGTGCCATTCAGGACTACATCAGTCATTTAAGCGGTAAGTTCGCAGGCAATTCACCCAAGGAACGCCGCGAAGTGTTGCGGTGGGTTTTGTTTGACAATCACAAACTGAGCTCAATGGCCGGCGTTACACGGTTTTTGATGAACTTTTTGCCTGAAGACAAACGCCCCCAAGAGGCCATTGCTTTCAATCAAGGCCGCCTTCAAGGCGCTTATGCTGTGTTGAATGCTCATCTCGAAGGGCGGCAATGGATTGTGGGCAACGACATCACCAATGCCGATCTGAGTTGCTGTGGCTATCTCTACTATCCAGAGCCATTTGGGTTTGATCGGGCCGCCTTCCCAAACATCGACGCGTGGTTGACACGTTTGTCTGAAACTCCGGGGTGGAAACACCCTTACGATCTAATGCCCGGCAACCCCTCTGACCGCGCGTAACCCTTCTTCACGACGCTGCGGCAGGCCTTGAATTGTCCCATGCCAAAGCATCACCTGATAAAAGAACACTGCTTGAAAGGATCACCCGATATGACCGAAGCCTACATCTACGACGCCCTGCGCACACCGCGCGGCAAGGGTCGCAAAGACGGGAGCCTGCACGAAGTGACAGCGCTGCGTCTGTCTGCCGTCACCATGAACGCGTTGAAAGAGCGCAACAATCTGGAAGGCCACGCCGTTGAGGATGTGATCTGGGGCAATGTCACCCAAGTCATGGAACAGGGCGGGTGTTTGGCACGCTCTGCTGTTTTGGCCTCGGACCTTGATGAGCGTATTCCCGGTCTTGCCATCAACCGTTTCTGCGCCTCTGGCATGGAGGCCGTGAACCTAGCCGCCAATCAGGTCAAAGGTGGCGCGGGCATGGCGTATATCGCAGGTGGCGTCGAAATGATGGGCCGCGTGGCCATGGGCAGCGATGGCGCTGCGATTGCCGCGGACCCAAGCATCGCCATGGAAAGCTATTTTGTGCCGCAGGGCATCTCGGCGGACATTATTGCGACAGAGTACGGCTACACCCGTGATGATGCAGACATGCTGGCAATGGAATCCCAGCGCCGTGCCAAAGCGGCCTGGGACGACAACCGTTTTGCCAAGTCCGTCATTCAGGTCAAAGATCAAAACGGTCTGACGATCCTGGACCACGACGAATACATGCGCCCGCAAACCGACATGCAAAGCCTTGGGTCGCTGAACCCGGCCTTCCAAGCCATGGGTGAAATGATGCCCGGCTTTGATAAGGTCGCGTTGATGAAGTACCCGCATCTTGAGAAAATTAACCACATCCACCACGCGGGCAACTCCTCTGGTATCGTGGACGGGTCAGCGGCTGTTTTGATCGGCAACAAAGAGTTTGGCGAGAAATACGGCCTGAAGCCGCGCGCACGCATCAAAGCCACAACAAAGATCGGCACGGACCCCACGATCATGCTGACGGGCCCGGTTCCCGCCACCAAGAAAATCCTTGAAGACAATGGCATGAATATCGGCGACATCGACCTCTTTGAGGTCAACGAAGCCTTTGCCTCGGTCGTCATGCTGTTCATGGACAAATTCAACGTCGAGCATGAAAAAGTAAACGTCAACGGTGGGTCCATCGCCATGGGGCATCCTTTAGGCGCAACTGGTGCTATGATCATCGGAACGCTTCTGGACGAGCTTGAACGCCAAGACAAAGAAGTTGGCTTGGCCACGCTTTGCATCGCGTCCGGCATGGGGGCGGCTACCATCATCGAACGGGTCTGAACACGGCAATGCCAGGGAATATGAAAGAAACCAAAGACCGGGACGCCATGGTCATCTATCAGGACCATGTTGATCGGGCTTCGGCAGCGACACTTGCCGCTGACTATGCAGCCTTTAGCGCTTGCATTTCTTTCCCCTGGCGGGTTCGCACCGTCAACTTGGACCTGTGCATTGAAGACGATGAAGAGCATCGCAGGAACTTTCGCCAGTTCGTCGACGTTTTGAAGACTGACAATGTCACAGGTCTGCACCGCTTGGTGAAGACGGCGTGGTTCGTGACACCAGATGTCATCGAAGGGACTCACATATCCCATATGATGCACAACGGAACACGACTGCGAGCCCCCTATTACAACCGTATCCGGCTGGTCCGGCACCCTGAACATGGCTGGCGCGAGACCGATTGCACCAATGCCGTAGTGAACAAAGCGGGCAACTTCGCAATCGTCGATACGATATCGACAGATGCCTTGCCGCCCGAACTGAAAGAACTTCCGGAAAGGAAACTGAAATGACCGATTTTACGATGCAAAAAGATGCCGAAGGCATTGCTACCATCACATGGGATGTCGCCGACAAGACCATGAATGTGATGTCTATTGATGGCTTGGGCCAACTTGACGCGCATATTGACGACGCCTTGGCCGATGACGCCGTCAAAGGCATCGTCATCACATCCGGCAAGGACAGCTTTGCAGGCGGCATGGACTTGAACCTGCTGGCCAAAATGAAAGCCGACGCAGGCGACGATCCGGCCAAGGGTCTGTTTGAAGGCACCATGAGAATGCATGCGTTGCTGCGCAAGATTGAACGCGCCGGCATGGACCCAAAGACCAACAAAGGCGGCAAACCAATTGCGTCCGCCCTGCCCGGCACTGCCGCGGGCATCGGTCTGGAACTGCCACTGGCCACGCACCGCATCTTCTGCACCTCCAACCCTAAGGCCAAAGTTGGCTTGCCTGAAATCCTCGTCGGTATCTTCCCCGGCGGCGGCGGCACAGTTCGTTTGTTGTTCAAAATGGGTTTGGTCAACGCGTCGTCGCAAATCCTTGAAGGCCGTATGAACGCGCCTGAAAAAGCGAAATCGCTAGGCATCGTAGATGAAGTGTCCGACGATCCGGTCGCTGCGGCCCGCGCTTGGGTTCTGGAGGCCAAAGACGCCGACATCGTCAAACCATGGGACGCCAAAGGCTTCAAAATGCCCGGCGGTGCGCCCTACCACCCGGCAGGCTTCATGAACTACGTCGGCGCCAATGCGATGGTCGCGGGCAAGACCAAAGGTGCGTTTCCTGCGGCAAAGGCTGTGCTGAGCGTGCTCTATGAAGCGGCTTTGGTACCATTCGACACGGCCCTGAAAATTGAGGCGCGTTGGTTCACGAATATCCTGATGAACCCAAGCTCCTCCGCTATGATCCGGTCCTTGTTCCTGAACAAAGAAGCCTTGGAAAAAGGCGCTGTGCGTCCCAAAGGCATCGCAGACCAGCGCGTCAAGAAATTGGGCGTGTTGGGTGCAGGCATGATGGGTGCGGGCATCGCATTGGTTTCCGCACAAGCGGGCATCGAGGTCGTGTTGATCGACCGCGATCAGGAAGCCGCCGACAAGGGCAAAGCCTACACCGAGGCCTATCTCGACAAAGGCATCGCCCGCAAAAAGGGCACGCCTGAGAAGAAAGAGGCGATGCTGTCGCTGATCACTGCGACGCCTGATGTTGAAAAACTGGCAGGCTGCGACCTGATCATCGAGGCCGTGTTCGAAGACCCCGCCGTCAAGGCCGAGATCACCAAACGTGTCGAAGCGGTCATTCCTGAGGATTGCATTTTCGCCTCCAACACCTCGACCTTGCCTATCTCTGAACTGGCCAAGGCGTCTTCGCGCCCTGAGCAGTTTATCGGCATCCACTTCTTCTCGCCCGTTGAGAAAATGTTGCTGGTTGAGATCATCAAGGGCGCGGAAACCGGCGACCGCGCAGTTGCGAAATCTTTGGACTACGTCCGCCAAATCCGCAAAACGCCGATCGTGGTCAACGACGCACGGTTCTTCTATGCCAACCGTTGCATCATTCCTTATGGAAACGAAGCCACGCGCATGGTCACAGAAGGCGTCGCACCGCAGTTGATAGACAGTGCAGCGCAGCAGTTGGGCTTCCCTGTGGGTCCGATCCAACTGGGCGACGAGACATCCATCGACCTTGGCGTGCGCATCATGAAAGCGACCAAAGCGGCGATGGGCAATGCCTATCCGGCCTCTGAAGCTGACGATTTGATCGTGTGGATGGAAGAAGAAGGCCGTCTGGGCCGCAAGGCGAACGCGGGCTACTTCGACTATGACGAAAAAGGCAAGCGCACAGGCTATTGGAAGGGCGTTCACGACAAGTATCCATTGGCCGAAGAGCAGCCTGCTTTGCGTGAAGTACAGGATCGTTTGATGTTTGCCCAAGTGCTGGAAGCGGTGCGTGCGCTGGAAGAAGGCGTGTTGGAAGACATCCGCGAGGGTGACGTTGGTGCGATCCTTGGGTGGGGCTTTGCACCTGCCACGGGTGGACCCTTCAGCTATCTGGACATTATCGGCACACCATACGCCGCTGAACGCTGTGACCAGTTGCAGGAAAAATTCGGCGATCGCTTCGAATGCCCGGCTTTGCTGCGTGAAATGGCCGCAAAGAACCAGACTTTCTATGGACGGTTTAGCAAAGAAGACGCGGCTGCGGCCTAAAATTCTTCTATTGTGATTTGACGGAAGGCCCTGTTTTTGCAGGGCCTTTTGTTGTTTTACCGACCCTCTATGGGGTGCAGGGACACGGTACCGGCAAACACTTTGATTTGAACAGCTTTTTAAGACCCTTTGTTTTATACGTTGCGGATGCGCTGTATTGCGTTAACAAGATCGCCAACAGTGGCAAGAAGCAGACATATGACCCAAAAATCAGGCGTTTCCGCGCAGACAGTCGAACCGAAAAACGCCCGTGACTGGGTGAAAGTTTTGGCAAACTATCGTGAACCAAGTGCAAAACGCAGCAGTTTCGAATTGGCGGTAACATTAGGACCCTTCATTGGGCTTTGGGCATTGGCATGGTGGTCGCTGTCAATCAGCGCTTGGCTGACCTTGGCCATATCGCTGTGCAACGCCGCGTTTTTGCTTCGATTGTTTGCCATTCAACACGATTGTGGGCACAGCGCATTTTTTAAAAACCGCGCACTCAGTGACTGGACGGGGCGCGCCATCGGTGTCCTGACCCTGACGCCCTATGATGTTTGGCGTCGGGCACATTCCATCCACCATAGCTCTGCCGGTAATCTGGGTCGGCGGGGGCTGGGCGATATAAACACTTTGACGGTCGCCGAATACCGCGCCCGCTCTCCGATGAAACGCCTGATGTACCGCATGTATCGCCATCCGATCGTTTTGTTCGGTCTGGGGCCGGGTTATGTGTTCTTTTTGGAAAACCGCCTGCCCGTCGGATTGATGGAAAAGGGTAAATACTGGATCAGCGCTATGGGGACCAATGCAGCCATCCTGGTGGCGCTTTTGGTGATCCTTTACTTTGGCGGGCTGACCCCGATCTTGCTGATTTTTGTGCCGTCCACCTTGCTGGCAGCGACGGCCGGGGTCTGGCTGTTCTATGTCCAGCACCAATTCGAGACCACGCATTGGGAAGAGAACGACAACTGGGATGTGCACCACGCGGCCCTGCATGGTAGTTCGCATTACGTCATGCCACGGGTTCTGCAATGGCTCAGTGCCAATATCGGCATTCACCACGTGCACCATCTATACAGCCGCATCCCATTTTACCGCCTTCCCGAAGTGCTTAGCGATCACGCGGATCTTGCGACAGGCAATCAGATGACCATCCGCGAAAGCATCGCAAATGCACGGCTGCATCTTTGGGATGAAAACAGCAAGCGACTGCTGTCCTTTTCAGAGGCACGCAAAGTCGCATAACCGGCATTGATCGACGCCCAACATTCAACGCCGCGCATGGAATGCGCGGTTCTTTTCATAGCGCTTAGGCAACTGCCTTTGCGACGATACTGCTTGGGGGAAGGGTGGTACCACCTCCTGGTCTCGAACCAGGGACCTCTTGATCCACAATCAAGCGCTCTAACCTACTGAGCTAAGGCGGCACGTTGGGGTGATTTAACGCCCAAGTCTTACGATTGCAAGTGTGATCCGAACTGAAAAACCCATGTTTGTTCGACAAGATCGCACCCAAACGAATGAACTGGTCTGCTGTCCACCAAATCCCATCCTGTCCGAGCATATAAAGCACAAGCCGCTGTGTGACTTTCATGTGTCCAAAGCTGCATGTTTTGATAGCCTACGCTTTGTGCAAACCCCATACATTCAGCCAATAATTTCTGCCCAAGCCCCTTCCCACGGGCCCCGGGCTTCAGAAAAAACAGGCGCAGTTTCGCAGTGGTATCATTCAATCGCACACAAAAAATCGTGCCAAGACGCTGCCCGTCTTCTTCGGCCACCCAACCACGTTCAATTTGCGAATCATGATGTGCGTTGAAGTCGGCCAAAATTGACGCGACCAACGGGCCGAATGTATCGTCAAACCCTTCCGCTTTTGCGTAGTGCGTGCCGTGCTGGGTCACAACCCAGTCTGTGTCGCTGGCTTTAAAGCGCCTGATCTGTAAGTTTTCCATGACATCAACATGCGACGCCCGACCTTGCCTTTCAAGACGCGGATGGCTAGCAAGACACAACAAATGAAAGGCGCACCCATGGGGATCAACAGCGAAAGCGACATCCAAGCAAACCTGCAAATCGGACCAACCGATCAAGGGATGGTGCGCATTTATGTCGAGGGAAAAGGCATCGATTTGCCAATGGATTTCGACCCCGAGGAAGCCGAAGAAATCGCTGAAGAAATCTTGGCAGCTGTCGCAGCCGCGCGCATCATCAAATAGAGACCTGTTAGATGTTTTCGGCGGGTCATCCCAAATTGGAATGACCCGCGTTATAAAACAGCCAGCCCTGCATTCACTGGGTGGGGGCACGCGTGACTGACCGTCTTATTCCTGTTGTGGTCTACGTCAGAAATTAAAGCGCACACCGATATTCAAAGATGTGGACTCCAGATCGCCACGTACGGTCCCTGTAGAGGTGCCCGCTGGCGAAAGCCGTGTGGAAGATACGCCAAACACACGCCGATACCGCGCATCTGCTGTCAAAGTGATGCGATCACTTGCAGCATAAGATACCCCGACAATTGCTTGTGCAGCCAAGCGTGTGTCGCTGTCTTGAATGCGGACGCCAGGTCCATAAACCAGATCCTGATTGATATGGGCAATGCCCAGACCGCCACCCGCAAATGGCGTCAGTGCCCCTTGGGTTTTGAAATCAGCAATTACATTCGCAAAAAGGGCTGTCGTTCGAATACCCCCCGCGACGTTAACCTCTGCGGCAGGGCCATTGCCTGAAAACTGGATTTGGTCTGCATCACGGTCGCTAAACGACAGCTCCAGTTCCCCACGCAGGCCGATTTTATCTGTGGACCACGCCTGAAAAGTCTTGCCCACGCCCACGCCAAGGCCATACCCCCCTTCCAGGTCGTTGTTCACAGAATTTGGCGCCCCGCCAATCGTGCCACCGTAGTTCAAATCGGCTGAAGCCGCGCTGCCTCCGTAGGCAAAGCCGTATAAATCCTGGGCAAATGCAGGTGTCGTCAGAGCAACCGTCGCCAGTGCCCCCAATATCGCGATCTGTTTCACTGAAGCTTTCCTTTGCATATGTGTTACGCAATGAAAAACCCTGACGGCCTGATTTTATTTGATCACAGCAGTTGACGCTTCCGTGTGTGATTGTGAGGCCTATTTCTAGACCTGCCGTCAGAACCCCTGCCCTGCTCTGGGGTCTCTTAAACGATGCAACCGGCGCGCGGCATCTGTGGCAAACTTCTGGATGATTTTCTTGCGTCTCGCTGCGGCCAATTTGACCTCGTCCGGCATGCGCTGCACCTCGGCGTCATATCCGTCTGCAATGATCAATCCCGTATCGTCTGGCAAAAGCTCGGTCGGGAAATCGCCATCAACCGCCCAAAAGAACCTGTCACACCAATCCAGATACCCTTGCCATTTACTGTCAGATTGAAAGTCCACCCGACTGGATTTGCATTCAATGACCCAAATTTCGCCTTTTGGACCCAGCGCGATCACGTCTACGCGCAACCCGCGTGTGGGCACAAATTCTTCCAGACTGGCCATGCCCAAATGCCCCAGATGGCGCGACACGCCACGGGCCAGAATTTGGCCGGGTGCCATGGGTGTACCGTTCGGGACAAGGGATGAAATCTGCATACACAAATATACGAACAAAGGATGAACAAATGCAAGCCGCCTTGGCCTTGCCACCATGGCCTCCTACATATTGCAAAGCCACGCGGCGGAATCAGGGCAAGGAACCAACATGTCAGACAAGAAACCATTGACCCAAGCAGAGGCACGCGGCGTCCGCGCCGCACGCGAATTGGAAGATCATCTGACGTGGCTAGACACGTTTTCCGGCACGGCGCTGGGGGTTCTGGCGGTCGCATCAGGCATCTACACCTACCTTGGGGTATCGTCATTGCTGGACAGCAACGGCGCCATGTCGGTCTTTGCAGCCATTGCGTATTCGGTGGCTGTTTCGGTCGGTATTTTCGTATTCTGGTCTTACATGTTGCGTCTGTTTCCAGCGGTGCGCACGGCACAGGCCCGTATCGGTCTGATGTTGGCTATGGCCTTGGGGTCCTTGGCCATTGTCGCCATGTCGTCTTGGTTGAATGCAGCTGCGTTGGCGGGGTCTGCCGCGGTCGAACAACATTTGGCAAAAACGGTGCAAGACTATCAAGATGCGCTGGAAAGCACCCATGAAATTGCACTGTCAGCCCAAGGTCTGGAACGCGACGTGGCGCGAGTGCGCCAGTCATTCGAAGACCTCTCGGAACAAGAAGCCACAGGCAACCTGTCCGGTTTGGCGGGGCGTGGGGCCGTGTTTCGGGTCTTGCGCCAAAAAGCGTCCGAACTGCAAGGGTTGGAAGCCCAGATCGCAAGCCAAACGCCTTTGGTCGACAATGCATTTGATGAAGGCAACCAGATCCTAAGCCGCATGCGGGCGCTGACCGTAGAACCCGGCCCCGTCGAAGCACGATCCGTCGAGTTTTCAGAACAAGCCGTGCGACTGGCCGGTTTGATTGCCCAGATGCAGCAACTGAATGTCGCCCCCTTGGTGGAACGCGCGGCGCAGGATTTGGCGGCTTCTGTTGTGCTGCCCGAACTGGACGGACGCACAGAAGAAACCCGTTCGGATCAGGCGGCAACCATCACGTCCGTTCTGGATGTGCTGGGCCGACGCGCTGAAACGCTTGAGACTGCCGCGCAAACGGTGCAGCAGCTGGCGCCGCCAAAAGACGTGACATATACCCCGATTTCCAGCGCCGACGCGGTGATTTTATACGCGCGAAATTTTGTGCCCAGCTGGGCGGGGGCCATTGCGATCGACCTGCTGCCTGCTGTTTTGGTGTTTATTCTTGCCATAACCCAATCTGCAATCCGGCGCGGGCGCGAAGGCGCAGGCGTGGAAGACACCATGACCCTTGCCGAACTGCGCGCCGCCCTAAGCGCCATCCGCGATGTCGAACTGGCGATGAACGAGATGCCGGACGCCATGAACGCCCCCTCTCGTGCACCTCATGTGCCCCATGATCCCGTGCCAGACTTGCCTGAAAGTGACCCAAAATGAACGGACGCAGCGTTGCGCGTATTCTATCGGGTGTTTTGATTTTCCAGTTGGGCATCGGGGCATTGTTGATCGTCGGCGACATGCAGGGTTCCTTTTCCTTGCCCCGCTTTGGGCCCGACGCACCGGATCTTGACCAACCGGTGCGGCCAGGCGACCAGCGGCGCCAATTTGATCCGAACCGCACCCCGCGCCAGACCGGCCCTGCCCCGTCCGGTCCTCTGCCAGACCGCCTCACACTGACCCAACTGGACGGTGAAACATACAGATTGGAGGGCGGCATAACGGCTGGTGACGCAGACCGCATCAGCAAGCAGATTTTGGAAGCGACCCCGAAGGTCAAGCTGCTGGTTTTGCAATCTCCCGGTGGAACCGTGGGGGAAGCCCTTGATTTGGGACGGTTTATTCGCGCCCAAGCTATTGACACAGAAATGCGCAATGGCGAAATATGCTATTCTGCTTGCCCTTACGTGCTGGCCGCAGGCACCACGCGCACCATTGACGACGCGGCGTCAGTGGGCGTGCATCAGCATTATTTTGGCGAAAGCACTATTTTGCCGGCGCGTTTCGCTGTTGAAGACATTCAAAGGGGCCAAGGCGAAGTCATGGTGTATTTGGACGCGATGGGCATTGACCCATTGGTTATGCAGCACGCGCTCAGTACGCCGCCAGAAGAAATATACGTCCTGCTTCCCGAGCAGTTGAAAACTTACAATTTCGTAACGCCGCAATAGCGCTGCGCCGCGCCCGCGTCTTATTTTGCAATATGGGCAAAGTGCACCAGCCCTTGTCCTGCGTGCAAACCTGCCCTATCTGATGAAGCGACGGGTTCTGCCCTTCTTGTGTCGGGTTGCATTCCGGTGGCCTTAAGCAATTCCGAGGGAGCTGGCTCTGTTCTGGCCCTGGCCTTTTTACCTGGCGCCCACCTGTACATACAGGTCCTCGGGAATGAGAGAACCTCACGGCTGTGGTGGTTCCCGTCACCTTCACAAAATTGCACAGGGCACATGCGCTCTTGCGAGTTGATGTGCGCCAAACCGCGGTTATGGTTGGCTCCATGCAGATATGAGAAGGCAAAAGATGTCGCTAAGACCCACATTGGAAACAAGGCCCGCCAAACCAACAATGGAAGGCGCAGGCGTCAAGCTGCACCGCGCCTTCGGGTTTCAGGATCCGTCGGAACTTGATCCGTTTTTGCTGTTTGACGACTTTCGCAACGAGCGCCCCGAAGACTACATCAAGGGTTTTCCATGGCATCCACACCGCGGCATCGAAACGATCACTTACGTTCTGGAAGGTACTGTGGACCACGCCGACAGCCTTGGAAACACGGGCAGCCTCGGGGCTGGCGATGTGCAATGGATGACAGCCGGATCAGGCATTTTGCATCAGGAAATGCCGCACGGAAACGCCAAAGGACAAATGCATGGATTCCAGTTGTGGGGCAATCTGCCCGCAGCCCAGAAAATGACGGCGCCGCGTTATCAGGATATGACGTCTGACGCGATCCCCGAAGTCACCGATGACGACGGCACCCATGTGCGGATCATCACAGGGACGTTCTGGGGCAAAACAGGACCCGTCGACGGCATAGCGGCAGACCCGCAGTACTTGGACATCTCGGTGCCAGCAGGCGTGCGGAAAACGTTCAAAATTGATACCTACCGACGGGCGTTTGCCTATGTGTTCCAAGGCAGCGCAGCTTTTGTGGATGCGTCAGTGCCAACAGGCGTTTTGCTGGAAAAAGAAATCGGCGGTCAGGAAATACACATCCGCGATATGTCAGGGGACCGTACGTTGATCCGGTTTGGCACCGGGGACGAGGTGACAGTGCAGGCGGGGGAACATGGTGTGCGGTTTTTGCTGATCTCTGGCGCACCAATTGACGAACCCGTCGCTTGGCATGGTCCGATCGTGATGAACACTCAAGCGGAGCTGCAACAAGCAATGCGCGACTTGCGAAATGGAACGTTCATCCAGCCAGCACATTAATTCTTTTCGCCAAAAATATCTCGGGGTGCGGGGCAGCGCTCCGCGTGTAAGGTGCACCTCGGTGCACCCCCTTAGGCGCCAACGGATTTACGTACCATGTGCCAATACTGATCCTGAACATCTGCCAACGACAGCCGCCCACCTTCCTTGAACCAGGTGTTCACCCCAGTGAGCATTGCAATTACAGCAAAAGTGGCAATTTTGGCATCTTCTACGGCAAAATCATCCGAGGCGATGCCCCGTGCAAGAATTCCTTGCAGGCGCGCCTCATAAGAGCGGCGCAATTCTTCAATGATTTCGAAGTTATCCGGAGTCAAATTACGCAATTCCATATAGGCGATAAACACCTCTTCCGGACGGCGATGGTGAAACGCAATGTGAAACCGGACGAAGGCTTCCAGTTGTTGGGTCGGCGTCAGGTGCGGAGTATCAGGTACTGCGGCCAACACATCTTGCATGTGGGTTTTCATCAAATCAAACAAAAGACTCTGTTTGTCAGCTGTGTAGTTATACAATGCGCCCGCCTGCACACCCACTGCAGAAGCAATCTGGCGCATAGAAACCGCCGCAAAACCGTGTTCGGCAAACAACTGCAAGGCAGCCGTGCGCACACGAGGACCTGTAATATCAGAATGTGAACCTGCCGTACGCGCCATAGGTCTGGCTTAACTGAACGCGCGTTCAGAACCAAGCCTCTCTTGCGCAAATCCTCGCGCTGGTGCATCAAACCGACAACGAAGGATGCTTTTGATGCGCAGTTTTGCCCTAATTTTGGTCTTTGGCCTTTCGGCTTGCACCCAGTTCCCTGAACTGGACGGTGCAGTTACTGCACATGGCAGCGATGCAAACTACCCTGACCTTGTTCCAATCGAGCCTATTCTGGCGCAAGCGGCAAGCGGGCCCAGCGCAGATCAAACCACAGATCAGCTAAGTTCCAGAGTGGCAGCCTTAAAGGCACGCGCCAGTCGTTTGCGTGGTCGGGTTGTGGACACGTCATCGCGTGATCGAATGCGCACAGGCGTGCCGCGCGGATAATGCCGCGTTGCGTGTCGCACGCGAACCCGATAAACGCGCGACAAATGCAATAATCCCATCTCTAGGAGCCTAAAAATGTCACAGCCACTTCGCCTTGGTATTGCAGGTCTTGGCACCGTTGGTGTTGGTGTGGTCCGCATCATCCGCCAACATGCGGAATTGCTGACGGCCCGTTCGGGGCGTGACATTTCGATATCAGCTGTTTCCGCGCGTTCAAAAAACAAAGATCGTGGCATTCCTTTGGATGCCTATGCATGGGAAGACGATCCGGTGGCTTTGGCCACACGCGACGATGTCGATGTTTTTGTTGAGCTTATGGGCGGATCTGATGGTCCGGCGAAGGCCGCCACAGAAGCTGCACTGGCCGCAGGCAAACATGTGATCACCGCCAACAAAGCGCTGTTGGCGTTGCACGGCCAAGCCCTTGCCGAACAAGCCGAAGCCGCAAATCTGTCCCTTCGTTACGAGGCAGCCGTCGCAGGCGGTATCCCTGTCGTGAAAGCACTGACAGAAGGATTGGCAGCAAACGAGATCACCCGCGTGATGGGTGTCATGAACGGGTCGTGCAACTACATCCTGACCCGCATGGAAGACTCCGGCCTGAACTATCAGGACATTTTCGCTGAAGCAGACGGGTTGGGGTATCTTGAAGCGGACCCGCAATTGGACGTGGGCGGCATTGACGCCGCACATAAACTGGCGATCCTTGCATCCATCGCCTTCGGAACACGCGTTAACTTTGACGCGATTGATCTGGAAGGCATCGAACGGGTCAGCATCGAAGACATCACAGCGGCCGCCGACATGGGCTACAAGATCAAGCTGTTGGGTGTCGCGCAAATGACGGGCCGTGGTCTGGAACAACGTATGCAACCCTGCCTGGTGCCTGCGTCTTCGCCCTTGGGTCAATTGCAAGGCGGCACCAATATGGTCGTGCTGGAAGGTCATGCCGTAGAACAAGTCGTGCTGCGCGGCCCCGGTGCCGGTGAAGGACCAACCGCCAGTGCCGTGATGGCAGACGTCATGGACATCGCACGCGGCTTTGCGCTGCCTGTGTTTGGCCAACCCGCACATACTCTGAAAGACGCGAAACATGCGACATCCGTGTTGCCGGCGCCCTACTACCTGCGCATGGGGCTGGTCGACAAACCAGGTGCCTTGGCAAAGATCACCACAGTTTTGGGCGATGCAGGCGTCAGCATCGACCGCATGCGCCAATACGGACACGCACAAACATCGGCCCCCGTTCTGATCGTCACACATAAAGCGACACGTGCCGACATTGACGCAGCAATTGCCGCTATGGAAGGCACAGGTGTGTTGACATCGGCCCCCGTTGCTTTGCGCATCGAAGAAGTCTAGGGCGGCCCAATCGCCCTTTTTAAATTATTGTTTGTGGCGCGATTGATCGCTACACCGCTCTGAACCATCGTTTTCAAGGAACCAGCCATGACCGCCTCTGCCCAATTTCACGACCGTATGCTTTCATTGGGTCTTGCCCGTGTGTCTGAGGCTGCGGCCTTAGCCTCTGCCAAGCTTGTGGGTCACGGCGACGAAAAAGCCGCAGACCAGGCCGCCGTGAACGCAATGCGCGAACAGCTGAACCTTTTGGATATTGCAGGTGTTGTTGTGATCGGTGAAGGCGAACGCGACGAGGCGCCGATGCTTTACATCGGTGAAGAAGTCGGAACCGGCAAAGGCCCCGGCGTGGACATTGCACTGGACCCGCTCGAAGGCACAACGCTGACGGCGAAAGACATGCCAAACGCCTTGACGGTCATTGCGATGGGCCCGCGTGGATCAATGCTGCATGCCCCTGATGTCTATATGGACAAGCTGGCCATTGGACCCGGGTATGACGCGGATGTTGTGACGATGGACATGACAGCGACCCAGCGTGTCGAAGCGCTGGCCAAGGCAAAAGACTGTGCCACATCCGACATCACTGTGTGTATTCTGGAACGCCCTCGGCACGAGGCGATGATCGCTGAAGTACGTGCCACAGGTGCCGCCATTCGTCTGATCACAGATGGCGACGTGGCTGGCGTCATGCACTGCGCGGAACCCGGCACGGGTATCGACATGTACATGGGTCTGGGCGGTGCACCCGAAGGTGTTTTGGCTGCGGCCGCTTTGAAATGCATGGGCGGACAGTTCTATGGCCGCTTGACCTTCCGCAATGACGACGAACGCGGACGCGCAGCCAAAGCGGGCATCACTGACCTTGACCGCATTTACACCCGCGATGAATTGGTGACCGAAGACGTGATCTTTGCAGCGACCGGCGTCACAGGCGGTTCCTTGCTGCCAGCAGTTCAGCGCGAAGTGGGCTGGCTGACATGCGAAACGCTGTTGATGCGCTCCAAAACCGGCTCTGTTCGTCGCATGTCCTACCGGACACCTGCGGAAGACTGATCTGGCACCAGCGCCTGTTGCTTTGGTCGATTGCGGGTATTTTTGATCGCATAAAGGGGTGGGTATGTCATTTTTAGGGATCGAAGCGTCTTTGACGGGGCGCAACTGGGTTGGCCCATCCGTGCAGGTGGACCGCGCCGCAGAGGCTTTGACACAGCAAACGGACCTGCCCCGCCCCGTCGCGCAAGTTCTGGCACGCCGCGGTGTCGAAGCTGTCGATGCCCCTGCATTTCTTGCGCCGTCCTTGCGCGAACTGCTGCCGGACCCGCGGTCTTTGAAAGATATGGAAAAAGCCGCCCACCGTTTTTTGGGCGCTGTAAAGCAACGCCAACGCATTGCGATATTTGCAGATTATGACGTTGACGGCGGAAGTTCTGCTGCGCTGTTGATCGTGTGGTTGCGCGACCTTGGACTGACAGCCACATTGTACATTCCCGACAGAATCGACGAAGGGTACGGCCCCAACGATGAAGCCATGGCGACGTTGGCGCGCGATCACGATCTGATTATTTGTGTGGATTGCGGGACGCTGTCCCATGGGCCAGTGGCCGCAGCAAAAGGCGCAGATGTCATCATTTTGGACCACCACCTTGGTGCCGAAACACTGCCCGACGCGATGGCGGTCGTGAACCCGAACCGTCAGGATGAAGATGGTGCTTTGGCCCATTTATGCGCCGCCGGTGTCGTCTTTTTGATGTTGGTGGAAGCAGGGCGACAAATGCGCGATGACAAAGCGCAAAGTCCTGATTTGATGCCTCTTCTCGATTTGGTTGCGTTGGCCACCGTCGCGGATGTGGCACCCCTGATTGGTGTGAACCGCGCGTTTGTACGCCAGGGTTTGCGTGTCATGGCCCGGCGCGAACGCCCCGGCCTTGCGGCCTTGGCGGATGTGTCCCGCATGGACACCGCCCCCAGTTCGTATCACTTGGGGTTTCTTTTGGGACCGCGTGTCAATGCAGGCGGTCGTATCGGTCAGGCGGATCTCGGGGCGCGATTGCTGTCGTGTGACACCGAACATGAAGCCGCAGCGCTCGCGGAACGCTTGGACGTGCTGAACACGGAACGGCGCGACATTGAAGCATCCGTGCGCGCATCCGCGCTGGCACAGGCCGAAGAGCGGGGCTTTGACGCCCCTCTGGTTTGGGCCAGCGGGGACGGTTGGCACCCGGGCGTCGTGGGCATTGTGGCGTCACGTTTGAAAGAGGCTTCTAACCGTCCATCGGTGGTTATCGGATTTGAAAACGGAGTTGGCAAAGGGTCCGGACGATCCGTGTCCGGCATTGATCTTGGTGCGCCCATCCAACGCCTCGCGGCAGAAGGGCTTTTGGTGAAAGGGGGCGGGCACAAGATGGCGGCAGGCCTGACTGTATCAGAAGACAAGCTGGAAGAGGCCATGGCAAGGCTGTCTGACTTGCTTGGCCGTCAAGGTGCAGGTGACATCGGACCGGCTGATTTGCGACTGGACGGCGTGATGATGCCGGGGGCTGCAACCATTGAGCTGGTCGAGATGCTTGAACAAGCAGGCCCATTCGGAGCGGGCGCCGCCGGCCCACGGTTCGCTTTTTCGGATATGCAGATTTTTCATGCCCGCCGCGTAGGAGAATCGCATCTTAAAGTGACATTTGGCGAGATCGGTGGCCCCCGTATGGATGCGATTTCGTTCGGGGCCTTCGATGGTGCGTTAGGGCCTGCGTTGGAAAACCATGGCGGGGCCCGGTTTCACTTGGCTGGACGCCTTGATATCAACAGTTTTCGTGGAAAACAAAGCGTTCAGCTGCGATTGGAAGACGCGGCAAGAGCTTAGAAAAAAATCCAACAATTGAGTGTTTTTTCTGCTTGCACGCTCTGCGCAGATTGCCTAGAACGCGCCCAGACTTAGTGTCCCGTTCGTCTATCGGTTAGGACGTCAGGTTTTCAACCTGAAAAGAGGGGTTCGATTCCCCTACGGGATGCCAAGTCTTTTCCTTACATCTTTGTGGTTTGTAACGAAAAGACGGCATTTTCCGCTAGGATGCGTCGCGCACATCTGGCGCGAAGTCTTCTTTCCTATTTTGCGGTACCAATTGGGTGACCGAATGACGTAATTTGGGATTGAAAAACGTCTGCCGCGCCCGCCCTGCATCTTTTGAGGCATAAAGCGCGACGTCAGCATTGCTAACCAATTGATCTGCTGTCAGTTCGCAACCGGATTCGAAAAACGCAGTCCCGATACTCGCAGAAATCTGACAATGTTCACCCTGGTACAGTATGGGAACTTCAAGCTTGCTTATGATGCGCCCTCCGATACTGCTCAGCGACGCTTCGGACTGCGCTGAAGGCAGAAGGATGATAAATTCATCGCCGCCAACACGGGCAACAGTGTCAGTTTCACGCGTTTCATCTACCATTATGCGAGAGACCACTTGTAGGACATGATCCCCTGCGGCGTGCCCTTTTGTGTCGTTCACAGCTTTGAAAAAATCCAGATCGATTTGCATCAAAGCGAACGATCGATCTTCTTCGATATATCGCTCTAGGAAATGATCCATTGCGCGACGGTTTTTCAGGCCTGTCAACGTGTCGGTAAACGCCTGTTCCTCTGCTGCGATTTTCGCACCTTGCAAGCGCAAGTTCATCTTGCGAGAGGCTTCCATCGCTGCGGATTTTGCTTCTACCAAGTAAAGCATTTCGATGGTCAAATCCGTGTGCGCGAAATCACCACAGTTCAAGCCGAACTCACCAACGGCATCAACGATCGAAATCCCGAAAGACAGGTTCACAACGATCTGTCCCTCGCAAAGGCTGGGCACAAGCACGCCTTTCAGTTCCGTCATTGGCGGGTCGCGCATTTGCAAATGCAGCTTCATGCCGGAAACATTCAACAGATCTGCCACACTTGCCACGGCCCGTGGGCGTTTCAGAACAAAGACTTCCAAAAACCTTTGCCCGATTAACGATGGGCCATTCGGATGCAACTTTTGCGTTGTAGGGCCTGCATGAACAATATGACCGGTACTGTTAAGCACCACATGCATCGGACACAACGTATCCAACATACTTAGGAAATTGTCTGAAGCTTTCATTCTACGCGTGCGCCAAGTTCAAACTTGCGCCCTTCTGTAAATTCAGTGACCACTAAAGAAATTGATATTGTTTCAACACCTTGGCCTGATCCCATATGCTCAAACACTGCCAACACACCGTAATCATCTGCCATGGTACGTAAAATACCCATCATGACATGCCCAAAGCCCACGATGGGGCATGCACAAACCAAACTGAATTGCGTAGAAGAATGATCGCGCACTTCCAAAGATGGCAATTCCAGATCAGAGACAGCCAACCGCGCACGATCCGGCAAATCATCCAGAGAATTGAGAAACTCAACAAAGGTCACGCCCCCGAACCGTAACAACCGGCGTAACGCTTCTGTATTGGGATGTGACACCAGATATGTTCCGATGTCTTCCATCACATCAGAACGCGGTTTGTCCAAGACGAAGCACACACCGACGATCGCTTTTTCCGTCAACCCGTCTTCGTAGGTCAGCATTGCTTCGAAATCCGACACATCCAAAGCGGCCCAACGCACAGCGTCATTCCACTTTTCAATGCCATAACTGTCCGTCACGAAACGCTGTATCGCGCGATTGATTAAACCGTGCATGGTTGCCTCATACCCTATCCCAAGGTCACCATGCATCAAAACCTGTTAACATTCCCCAAACAGGCGTTTTATGGCGCTATGAAACACCATCAAAAGTCGGTGGGCGCCCCGCCTTCTTCTTTACGTTTTGCAACAAATGCTTCCAATTCTTCCCGAATTGAGACGTCCATTGGCGGTGCCTCAAAATTCGCAATGATCTCTTTGAACATCAGATGCGCCCGCTCGGGTGTCCAAATTCCACCAGCCACTTCCCATCCTTCGTAGTTTTTCCAGTCACTTAGGAAAGGTTGGTAGAAGGCTGTCGTATATCGATCCTGTGTGTGTTGAATCCCGAAGAAATGCCCGTCATTGCCAACCGACTTGATCGCTTCAAGCGCGATTTCATCAACGCCCGTCGCCGTGATCGCGGGGTCCATATACCTTTGAATTTGCTGTAGTATTTCACAATCCATAATGAATTTCTCGGGGCTTGCAATCAGCCCGCCTTCCAGCCAGCCCGCCGCGTGATACACCATATTGGTTCCCGACTGCACTGCCGCCCAGAGGCTGTTTGATGTCTCCCACATCGCCTGTCCATCAGGCACATTCGCAGCACACACCCCAGATGAGCGCAGAGGCAACCCGTAAAACCGCGCCATCTGCCCCGTCATTTGAGTTGCGCGCATATATTCCGGTGTCCCAAACGCAGGCGCACCGGATTTCATATCAACATTTGATGTAAAAGTGCCAATCGCGCATGCCACACCCGGATTGATGTATTGCGCCAGCACAATTGCGCATAGCCCTTCAGCTAGCGACTGGGCCACGGCCCCCGCCATCGTCACAGGCGCCATTGCCCCCGCCAATGTAAAGGGTGTCACAACCAGCCCCTGCCCCCGACGCGCCATGCGCATCCAGCCGTCCATCATCGGATAGTCATGCTTCAAAGGCGAGGTCGAGTTGATGTTGGTGTACATTTTCGGGCTGGCGTCGAAGTCTTCGTGACTGTGACCGCCCGCGATGCGCACCATCTCCATCACATCTTCAACCCGTTCTTTGCCGAGCGAATAGGCATGCATGGCTTTGTCAGTCAGCGTCAATTTGTCGAACAAAACGTCCAGATGGCGTACCGACGCATGAATATCTACAGGTTCTACCGGATAGCCCCCGGCGAAGTGGATGCAATTGAAGTATTGGGTCAATTTCAACAAATTCTGGCACATCTCGCGCGTGCCGGCGACTTTTGTGCCAATCGACATATCCCAGTAGTTGGGCGGTGATGATACGTTTCCGAAATTCAGGTTGTTGCCACCGATGGTAATGGCACGGTCCGGGTTGCGCGGCGTGATTGTGAACTCGCTTGGTGCTTTCGCGACCATTTCCATGACGAATTCGCGGCCCATACGAACGTTTTCACCATCAATCGTACATCCTGCTTCGCGCAAAATCTCAAGAGCTTCCGGATTTAGAAACTCGATCCCGATTTCTTCCAGAATACGCATCGCTCCGTCGTGAATGGCTTCGACACCCTCAGGGCTGAGAGGTTCGACTGGCGGGTCAATCATTTTCGGCGGGTTCCACGGCATTTGCTCAATGACAGCTGATCCCCGACGCTCGGCTGCGCCAGCACGACCTCCACCGCGGGTTCTGCGTTTGTTGCGTTCGGACATGTCTGGACCCCTTGCTTGTGTTGCAGGTATCCAAACGGCACATCACCGCACCGGCCTTTCCATTTGCGACATAAACTGTCGCATTTATTGCGAAGCCCTCAGACTTGCCCGTCCAGCCAACCCGGAATGTGACCGATATCTGGAAAGATCACATCGGCAAACGGCGCCAGAACTTCGCGGTCCGCCATCCCTGTCAGCACTCCGATCGTACGCATGCCAGCCGAACGACCTGCCCGTAAATCATGCGTGCTGTCGCCGACCATAACCACATGTGCAGGGTCACACCCCGTGGCCGCACAAAAGGCCAAAAGCTGACCAGGCGCGGGTTTTCCACCGTGGCCGCTATCGAAACCCGCAATAAAATCAAGATGATCGACAACACCGGCAGCCATAAGGTGTTTTCGCGCAGGCGCTTCTGCGTCATTTGTGGCAACTCCGGTTTTCAAGCCACGGCTGCGCAAATCCTTCAAGAAAGGGACCAAAGGCACAGCTTCGATTTGGGGGGCTGCGCCTGCTTCGTCATTGATCAGCTCAAATACTGCATCGCGCGACAGTTCGGGGCACAGTGGTGCAATCACATCAGCGATTTCCCCCGCTGTACCTGCAATTGCAATGCTATCGTTTTGAAAGCTGCGGCTGTCCAAATCAAAGCCGATTTTGGTCCCGATCTGTGCCGCACGCACGCGGTCACCGGATGTCAGTCTCAGCAACATTGCTTGCGCCCAAGCTTCCCATGTGGCGGCGAATTCAAACAATGTGCCATCTTTGTCGAAAATAAGCGCCGTGATCGGAGTGTTCTTCATGGTCATGTCCAATGTGTATCTGCGCCGCCGGGCAAAGCGTAGCGGGCCTGCATTATGCGATCGTAGGGCACACCCGCAGAATCACAAAACTGTACGACCCAAGCATCGTCCATCATCAAGAAATCCAGCAAGGCGGCCAGAAACGCAGGGTCAGAAGCGCCGGCGCGTACATCCGCTTCGCTGGCACCTGTTGCGCCAAGGAAAACAGGCAGTAATTCTTCTTGCCCGGCCAGCCAGGCCAACGCCTGCAAAGCCAATGTCTCGGCGGATTCTTGCGAATGTAACACTTTAGTTTCCTGTCCTGCTGGAAATCGAAACGCTTTATTAACCTAAAACGACAAACCTGAGTGCAGACAAAAACGCAACTGCTTTGGTAGGAAGATATGCACGGGAAGATCCTGGTCATAGATCCGATTTCAACGAACCGGATCGTTCTGAAGGTGAAACTGTCCACCGCACACTATAGTGTTGTGCAGGCCGGATCCATTTCGGATGCGTTGACAGCGATCAAAAGAACTGTACCCGATGTCATTCTTACAGCGCAGGAATTGCCTGATGGTGACGCCACATCCCTGATTGAGCGCGTGAGAAAATCGCGTCAGATGCGCGACGTCCCCATGATTGCGTTCCAGAACGAAGGCAGTAACGCTGCCCGTCTGGATTTGCTTGCTGCAGGTTTTGACGATGTCATAGCCAAACCTTTTGATGATGTTTTGCTTTTGGCCCGTGTGCGCAGTTTGGTCCGTGTTTGCAATTCTGCAGCCGAATGGAAACTGCGTGACGACACATCCCGCGCCCTTGGTCTGGCCGAAGCTCCAACAGCTTTCGAACATGCCGCGCGCGCCACAATCATGTCCAGCAACACCACAATCGCAAAGGTCTGGACACACCAATTGTCGTCTTTGGTAGGCATCACCTTGGACATGGCCAAACCCCAAAACGGACTGGGACCAACCTGCGATACTGCCAACGGCAAAGAACCCGATGTCTTCATTCTGGACATGGGTCGTGAAAATGCACCTGAAATGTTGCGGATGCTGGCTGAGATCAGGTCCCATTCGCGCACGCGCCACAGCGGTGTTCTGGTCGTCCAATCAAACAAGGACGCCGATTTAGCCTCTCAAGCTTTGGATCTGGGCGCCAGTGACATCATGACGGAAGGTTTCGCCGCCCAAGAAATGGCGTTGCGTATCCAGACCCTGGTCAAACGCAAGCACATCGCCGACAGGCTGCGTGCGACCGTACGTACCGGTCTGGAAGCGGCCGTCTGTGATCCGCTAACCGGACTGCACAACCGACGCTATGCCATGCCCCATCTGGCCCGGATTGCAGAAAACGCCCAAAGGTCAGGCAAACCTTTTGCCGTGATGGTTGCGGATATGGATTACTTCAAACACATCAATGACGTTTACGGCCACGCAACGGGTGACGTTGTTCTGGTGGAAACTGCGCAACGGCTGCGAGAAAATCTGCGGGCCGTTGATTTGGTGGCACGGATTGGCGGAGAAGAATTTCTGGTGGTGATGCCTGGGGTTGGTTTGCGTAATGCACGCCTTGCGGCAACCCGTTTGTGCGAATTGATAGGGTGTGCACCGTTCCAACAGCCCGATGGCTCGGGTCCTTTGACAGCGACCATCAGCATTGGCTTGGCCATCGGAGACGCGTCAACTTTCGAAAGGTACGGCGCGGGCAACGTGGCGGCAGGGCTTTTGGATCAAGCCGACAAGGCCCTGTATCACGCAAAAGAACTGGGGCGAAACCAAGTCAGGTTAAGCCGTCCTGCCGCATAAACACGACGGCGCTATTGTTTTGGTTTTTTGTGTTTGTGGCGGCGTTCCAATTCCTGTTGAACTTCCACAGCATAAGCTTGGCGTGCCGCATCATCCATTTCGCTTACATGTTCGATCCAAGCCTTCTGTGCTGCAGTCATGGCTGCAACAGACGTGGTGCCTTGCTGTTTCAAAATCGCTTCCGCCGCGACTTCATCAAAGTTGTCGGCTTCCAACACGGAGACCATCTGAAAATACAGCGCCCGACGCTGTTTTCTATCAGGCATTTGGGGCACCCCGTCACGCCGCATGCGCTTGAAAATGGCGCGGCGATCTTCGCCCGGCAAAGCTTTGACATAGGGCATCGCGTAGTTGGTAAGGCCGGCACCTCGCATAGGTCCGCCACCGCGTGCGCCCGCCCCTACAATGACGCCGATGACCAGCAGGTTGAAGGCTAAAGACAGACCCAACACAACTTTGAACAGGCGCGGAATCCGCGTGATGTGACCAGTTTCATTCATATCATTTTCCATGGGTTAGCTCTCTTCCAGATCCCACCCAAAGCTTCCCAGCTCTGGTTCTTGTTGTGTGAACACCGCGGCCGTGCCTGTGTCCGACCCTAAAAGGCTTATCAACCCATCAGGTAAATTTGTGGGCGGGCTGATACCAATCCACAGCCCTGCACATGTCGCTGCCACCAAACCACCCATGCCTTGCCATCCACCCAGAACAGCCAAAACCTGTTGCATCATCGTGGGCGTCTCACGCAGGGTCGGCAATGGCTGTTCTTTCAATGCGTCCTCAAGAACGCGGCCCATTAGCGCATCCGGTGCAGGCGGGTTTTTGGCACCTGCCAACAAAGCGTCCAAGTCCATCATTTCAGACTTATTCTGTGTCATCTGTGTACCCCAATTCTGCGCGCGCCCCTGCCAATGAAGTGGCCAATGCCCGCTTGCCCCGCGCTGTTAAGCTTTCAACAGCTTCTGTGCTGATGTCCAAGATCTGCGCGATCTCCGGATTTGCCAAACCCTCGATATGACGCAAGACCACAGCCTGACGTTGCCGGTCTGGCAACGCGTTCAGTGCCATTTGTAACGCATCCATGCGGGCACGGTCCTGCATTTTAGCTTCGACACCTGGCGTCGGGTCTTGTGGTTCTGCCACGTCGTCCAATGCGGCACCACGTGTTCGGCGCAAGCGGTCTATGCACAGGTTTGCTGTTACCCTGTACAACCACGTCGACACTTTTGCTTCGCCTTCACGCCACTGCGGTGCCGTCTTCCAAAGACGCAACATGGCCTCTTGGGCCACATCTTCGGCTTCCGCCCCGTCGCCCAAGACCCGAAATGCCTGCGCATAAACGCGTGGTGTCAGACGCGCCGTCAACAACCGTGCCGCCGCAGCGTCGCCGCGTGCATAGCGGGCAAGCAATGCAGCATCATCTGTGGCCGGTTCTGCGTCCAATGGCATATTCATAGTCATCCAAGCGTTAACTCGGGGCCACACCTGTGACAAGCGCGGCCCCGAAACTTCTGGTTTAGTTCTTTTTATGACGCTTTTTCATATGAGCGCGTGCCGTATCGTATTCGTCCCGCGACACGCTGCCGTCTTCATCCTTATCCATGCGCGACAGCATCTTGCCCGCACGGCCGCGTTTTTGCACCTCTTCGAGTGACAGTTGCCCGTCTTCGTTGGCATCCAGATGCGACATCATACGGGCACTGCGTTTCTGAGCCCGTTTTGTGCCTGCCGCTTCCAGTTCAGCCTTCGACAAAAAGCCGTCTTTATCGGTGTCCATCCCTTCGAAACGTGCAACACCATGGGCGCGCATTTCGGCTTCGGTGATTTGGCCGTTGCCATCTACATCCAGTGTTTCGAAGCTTGGCGGACTTTTGCCTGCACCCTTCGTATTTGCAAAAGCAGGGCTGACCAACGCAAGTCCGGCGCATGCTGCCAGAACGAATTTGATTGTCTGTGTCATAGGATCGTCTCCATTATTGCCTTTCCGTCCCCTTTTGGGCCGGTCACATCTTAGAACGAGGCGCCAAATACTTTCCGTCGCATCTTTTTTAATTTTCTCTCGGCGCTTTGCGACATTGGGACGCAAGGGCATCCTGTCACCTTTCAAAACGTCTCAAATGGGCGCATCTAACAGTTCTATAAAAGGATTAGTTGTATGAGCGATTCAAACTTTGCGGACCATGACGCACTACAAGACGGTGAAAATACACGATCCACTTGGGCTGCAATCCGCAAAGGGTGGCGCCGTAAATGTCCCAAATGCGGACGCGGCGCACTTTTGAAAAGCTATCTGAAGGTGGAAGACCGCTGCGCAGTGTGTCGTCAGGAATTGCACCACCACAAAGCGGATGATGGTCCTGCATATTTGACGATTTTGGTGGTTGGCCACCTTATGGCGCCGCTGCTGCATATCGCCTTTGTAACATGGCGTCCCGAACCATTGGTTTTGTTTACCATTTTTGCGGTTGGCTGTGTGGCACTATCGCTCTACCTTCTGCCCAGACTGAAGGGCGCCATTGTCGGGTATCAATGGGCGCGTCAGATGGGGGGCTTCGGAACCTCGTCCTGACGCAAGGCCCCTTCGTAAGATGGGGCCGGATTTGGACAAGGACCGCACATGAGCATCGACAAGACACAGATTAGACACGCAGCCACTGTGATCGTGTTGCGCGACCGCCTGACCGACCCACATATTTTGATGGGTCAACGTGGTGCCAAAGCTGTGTTCATGCCAAACAAATTTGTGTTCCCGGGCGGCGCAGTTGACGCAGGTGACGCCGACGTTTCGCTAGGGACACCTATGGGGTCCCCTTGCGCGGACAGGCTGCTGGACGAAAGCCCCGAAGACATGACGCATGCACTGGGCGTCGCTGCAATCCGCGAGTTGTTCGAAGAAACCGGTCAGGTGTTGGGCCAGCCCGGCACTTGGGATGGCGAAGTGCCGGCCGATTGGGTGGATTTCGCGGCCACCGGCCATGTGCCACATGCAGCCCCTTTGCAGTTTGTGTTTCGTGCGATCACGCCACCGGGTCGCCCCCGTCGCTTTGATGCCCGTTTTTTCCTAATCGACGCTGACGATCTGGTAAGTGACCCTGATGATTTCAGTGCGGCTTCAGACGAGCTATCACATCTTCAGTGGGTTTCGTTGGCTCAGGCACGTAGTTTTGACATGCCTTTCATCACAGAAGTTGTCCTAAGCGAGATACAAGCACGTGTCGGTGATACATCACCACCCGCAAGCGTGCCTTTTTTCAACAATAACGACGAAGAAAGCCTGTTCGCACGGCTACATGGCAAGCCGCAAGACAGGTAGCCTGCCAGTTTAGATAACACTGACCAACAAGACCACCGAAGCACCTAAGATACATACGCCTGTTATCTCTCTTGGTGTGATTTTTTCTTTGAAAAACAGAGCAGTGACCATAAGGCTCAGGATCAATTCGACCTGTCCCAATGCTTTGACGTATGCCGCGTTTTGCAAAGTAAACGCCAAAAACCAGCAGAACGATCCGGCCATCGAGAACATCCCGATCCATCCAGCCACGCGTCGGGCCTTCCAAACAGCTGTGATTTGCCCGACTTCACGCAAACGCAACCAAACGGCCATCGCGGCCAGCTGCATGGCCGTCACCGCGGATAGGGTAATAGCCGCCCGCGCCAAAGGGTCATCCAAAGGCAATTCCAATGATGCGCCGCGGTAAGTCACACCCGAGACGGCAAATAGCGCCCCGGACAGCAGGCCCAAACCTGCGGCCTTGTTGGCCATGTCCCGTAGTCGAAACGCTTGATCCTTTGGCGCAGAGGACAGCAAAAGCAACCCGACGACGCCCAACAAGATCGCGCCGAATCCCAACCATGTGACTTTTTCGCCCAAGACCAAAACGCTCATGACGACGATTAGAACAACTTCGCTTTTCTTGAAGGTGATCCCGACAGCGAAATTACGTTGCTTGAACAGCATCACAACACACACTGTCGCCAGGATCTGTGCCAGACCACCGACGGCGCCATACATCCAGAACGCTGTCGATAAGTCCGGGAAACTCTGACCTCGTACCGTCATATACAACGCCATCAACACAGCCACTAAGGGTGCGGAATAAAAAAAGCGCGCAAATGTCGCCCCTGACGCACTGAGAGTGGACGTCGCCATCTGCTTTTGCAGCATAAAGCGTACAGTTTGAAAGGTGGCCGCAGCCAAGGTGACATAAATCCAAAGGTCCATGCCGCCCTGATGCGCCAATCTTAGCGCATTGGCCAGAGCGGATGTGCCACAGGATCTTTGCGCGTCCAAAAGTAGCGCCTGAAAACCTGCATATACGACCCGTAGACGTAACCGCCATTACACGTCACATAACGGGACTTATTGCCCCAATACAGACCGCGCAAATGGTACCACGGCACAGACGGATGCATGTGATGCACGGCGTGTAAGTTGTTGTTCAAGAATAGAAACGCAAGAATCCCTTTGTCTTCGATAATAACGCTGCGCCCGGAAGCGCGTAGGTGTGCTTGATGTTCCAAAAACGTCCTGATCTTCAAAACGGACAACGCGCAGTACGCCCCCAGGACATAAATCCAAAGTGGCATCTGAGATGTCAGCACAATGCCCAAAACCAACACGACCCCCGGCACATGCCAGATCCAAGCGGTCAGAACCGGTCTGTCAGCCTGCATAATTGCCTTCATGTCCCCACACATAAACGCCCATTGTGACACCATTGGGCCGATCAAAATGCGCCCCAGCAAAGTGTTGTTGAACCGCAAAGCCAACTGCGCACCATTGCTTAACTGGTTCCAAACAGCGGGATCCAGATAGTTGCTTTCTGGATCATCATAGGGGTCCGTCAATCGCGCATCCATATGGTGGGCCAAATGGGTGTCCCGAAACCGCAAATACGGAATAAAAAGCCCTGGCTGCACGATAACGCATGCCTCGTTCAGCTTTTTGGATGTAAACGGGTGCCCATGCAGAACCTCGTGGGACAATGAAGAATGCAAAACCAACGCCGGAACCAGACCCAGAAATCCAATGGCAGGATGTAGCAGGGGCAAGATAAAAACGGCGCCCCCCCACAAAGAAAAACATCCCAAGAACAAAAAGATAGTCGGCCATTCGCTGTGGCTGTGCTTTCGTGCAGATGTGGGTTGGGCAACGTGGGAAGTACAATCAGCAGTTTGCATAGAGCGCCTTTTTTGACGACCCTACGCCCCCCATACAAAGCTGAACATTACGTATCTTATTACCAAAATCTACAATATGTGATTTAATATTACATATGGTGATAAATATGAACAAAATTGAACGCTCCGATCTCTTCCGCACACGTTTGGCCGCTGCAATTGCTTTGGCTGGCAGCAATCAAAGTGCCTTGGCCCGGGCCACCGGGGCAGATCGGTCCACCATCTCACAAGCCCTATCAGACACAGGGGCAAGGTTGCCGAACGCGCATTTGGTGGGAGCGTGTGCTGCGCATTTAGGCGTATCGACCGACTGGTTGCTGGGCCTATCGGATCGGCCAGAAAGTGCCGCCTTTTTGGCATCCTCTGCTATGACTTTCACAAAAGCACCGCGTGCGCTGATCGACGAACAAATTTTCGCATGGCACCAAGAGGCTGTCGGCTACAAAATCCGCCATGTCCCAGCCGCCTTGCCCGACATGCTGAAAACCCATGCAATGTTGGAATGGGAATACAGCCCGCATTTAGGGCGCACCACGACGCAAGCCATCAATGCTTCGCAGGACCGGCTTGACTGGATGCGCGGATCACTTTCGGACTACGAAATCACCCTACCCATGTTCGAACTGCAAAGCTTCGCCGCTGGCACCGGCTATTACCGCGGCCTGCCAGCGGCTGTTCGCATTGAACAAATGGACCACCTGTTAAGCCTGACAGAACAGCTGTACCCGCGCCTGCGCTTGTATTTGTTTGATGCCCGCAAATTGTATTCCGCCCCCATCACCGTCTTTGGTCCACTTCTGGCAGTGGTCTATGCTGGTGGGCACTATATGGCGTTCCGTGACCGCGAACGCATTGAAACTTTAACAACACATTTCGATGATCTGGTCCGCGAGGCATCCTTTACAGCCCGCGACATTCCAGAACACCTACACATGTTACGCACCCAAATACGCTAGATTTTCGGGTCCGGGTTTTCCGTATGACCATCCACAGAAATCACCTGTCCTGACACCATACGGGCTGCGTCCGACGCCAAAAATACTGCCATATCCGCAATATCGGCAGCTTTGACAAAAGACCGCATGGATGTGCCTTTTGCATAGCCATCATAGACCTGATCACGGGTCATGGATTTTGCTGCAGCTTCACGTTCCAGCACGCCTTCCATGCGTGGGCCTTCCACCGCCCCCGGACAAATCGCATTGGCACGCACCCCGAATGGTCCCGCTTCCATTGCAAATGTCTTCATCAATCCGATAATCGCCCATTTGGCGGAAGCGTAGGGTGCGCGGTTTGGGTACCCGTAAATTCCAGCTGTGGAGGACGTCAAAATGACAGAGCCCGCGCCGGCCGCTTTCATACGCGGGGCCGCATATTTCAATGCCAGAAATGCGCCTTCCAAATTCACACTGACGCAGCGTTGCCAATCCGCCAGTTTGATGTCTTCGATAGCAGCTGTTGGCCCGGCGATGCCCGCATTTGCGCAGACCGCGCTAAGATCGCCGTCAATCTTTGCGAAAACAACTGCCATCTGCGCCTCACTGGATGCGTCTGCGACATGTTTGGCCCAGCTTGCAGGGGCTTGATCCAACGCGTCGGAATCAACATCAGTGACAATAACGTCATAGCCTGCCGCATCAAAAGCGTGCCCCATTGCAAGCCCGATGCCGGACCCGCCTGCTGTGACCAACACCCTTTTCATGGACGTTGGCCAACGGCGCGGCCCGCGCCTTGGGGGCTGGGCAATGCTGCATGCGCCACCGCCACACGTTCAAGCGCCGACACGATTTCGGCGCTGGGATCACATGGTTTCCGGCTTTCCAGACTGACATGCAAAAGAAAATGTTCGCCAGTGGCCAGCAGTCTGTCTGCCTCGTACATCTCGTGCCACAGATGCATCTTTTTACCTTGCCCCATAAGAACTTGCGTACGCACTTCGATCACTGCGCCTGCATGGGCTTCATCCACATGGCGGATATGGGTTTCAGCTGTGAAATAGCTGCCGCCTGTCGCAATGTAGGCGGCATCACATCCTATCATTTCCATAAATCGGTCAGTCGCATCGCCAAAGGCCTGCAAATACTTGGCTTCGTTCATGTGGCCGTTGTAATCCGTCCAATCCAAAGGAACCGTGCGGTGCACCGTCACCAAGGGTTGTGACACGTCTGCGATATCAGCCACACGTGCATCCAGCCCGCTTTGCGCCCGCAAGTGCTGTTCGTGGGCGTTCATCAATGCGCCCGCGCCAAAGTCTTGCGCTTTGAGGGCGCGCATCATGGCCACCAAATTGTTGTCGCGGATGCGCAACATGTCGGCGATGCTCATGTGGCCTGACTGCGCGTCGGATTGTCCCGCGATCAAGTCTACCAATTCGTCGGTGAATTCTGGCACATCCATCAGCTTGGTCCATGGCCACTTAAGCGCAGGACCGAATTGGGCCATGAAGTGCCGCATACCCGCTTCACCACCTGCGGTACGATAGGTATCAAACAGCCCCATCTGCGCCCAGCGAATGCCAAAGCCATAACGGATTGCGTTGTCGATTTCTTCCGTGGTCGCAACGCCGTCCTTGACCAGCCAAAGGGCTTCCCGCCAAACGGCCTCTAGGAAACGATCGGCGATATGTGCGTCAATTTCCTTGCGAACCTGCAAAGGATACATGCCCAACGACGTCAGTGTTTCTTTGGCTTTTGTCACATGCGCCGCATTTGTGGCTGGTGATGGCACAACTTCGATCAAGGGCATCAGGTACACAGGATTGAAGGGGTGGCAGACCATAATCTGACCGGGGTTCGCAGCGCCGTCTTGCAGTTCCGAGGGTTTGAACCCTGATGTAGACGATCCGATCACGGCACTGGCAAGGCAGGCTGCTTGTATTTCCGCCAGTGTTTTGTGTTTGATATCAAGGCGCTCCGGAACGCTTTCTTGTATCCACTCCGCCCCGGTCACCGCGTCTTCAATGGTCGTATGAAACGACATCACCCCTTCAGCGGGCATTGCCACATCCACAAGGCCCGGCATCGCGCGACGGGCATTGGTCAAGGCCTCATCCATTTTGCGTTGGGCTTCGGGGTCCGGATCAAAGACGCGCACGTCCCAACCGTTCAGCAAAAAACGCGCGGCCCATCCGCCGCCGATCACGCCACCACCAACGATTGCTGCTGTTTTTGTCATGTCTTCACCTCAATCAATTTGCTGGTGTCCCAGCCGTAAAATTCCAGAATTTCTGTGGCTGCCTTCAAGCGATCATTCGAAATGGCGGCACCACGGTTGATGATCGCACCAAATGTCCCGTCGCTGGTGCCAATCGCAGCTGTGCGAAAATCGGCATCCACCCACATCACAACCAGTTTCGCGGCGTTTGGATCGTTTGGTGCCAGAACGCCTGGGCGCGGGATCGTATAGGTTTTGCCACCATGCGTGATACGTTGACGCAACGGATCATAGGCGAAGTCCAGCGTGCCCTTCGGGGCCGCAAGGGCGTCGTTTGCAAACGCCGCCTCAATGCTCCACCGTCCGCTGAATGCGGCCGGATCAAAGCGTGTTGTGGCACTTATCGGCGTGCCGGGATCACGGAAGCTATCAGCAGGCATGACATCACAGGCTGCGATCAGCGCCAAAACGAATGCAGCGCTGATTGCACGTAGCAACGTCATTTTGGCGCTCTTTTGACCAAACCCAGTTTATCACGCACGTCCTGAGCCGTGATCACACGTGCACCCATGTTTTCGATGATCGTGCCTGCACGCTCCACCAGTTGGTAGTTCTCCGCCAGGACCCCTTTGTCCAGCCAAAGGTTGTCTTCCAAGCCGACACGCACATTACCCCCTGCCAAGACCGCCGCGGCAACATAAGCCATTTGATTGCGGCCCAGCGCAAAGGCCGAGAAGGTCCAATCGTCTGGCACATTGTTCACCATCGCCATGAAAGTGTTCAAATCATCAGGTGCGCCCCATGGCACGCCCATGCACAGCTGGACCAAAGCGGGGCTGTCTAACACACCATCGGCAACCAGTTGTTTTGCATACCATAAATGGCCGGTGTCAAAGGCTTCGATCTCGGGCTTCACACCCATCTGCGTCATCATCGTGCCCATGGCCGTCAGCATTCCAGGGGTGTTCGTCATGACGTAATCGGCTTCGGCAAAGTTCATTGTGCCGCAATCCAACGTGCAAATCTCGGGCAGGCACTCCGCCACATGGGCGACGCGTTCCGCGGCACCAATCATATCGGTGCCTGCCTCATTCAAAGGGAACGGCGCGTCAGGCGTGCCAAACACCATGTCCCCGCCCATACCTGCGGTCAGGTTCAAAACCACATCGACGTCGGCGTCGCGGATGCGGTCTGTGACTTCGCGGTAGTATTGCAAATCACGGCTGGGTGCGCCGGTTTCAGGGTCACGGACATGGCAATGCACAACAGCCGCGCCCGCCTTTCCCGCTGCAATCGCGCTGTCCGCGATCTGCTTGGGCGATCTGGGAACATGAGGGCTGCGATCCTGAGTGCCGCCGGACCCGGTCACGGCGCATGTGATGAAAACCTCTTTGTTCATGGTCAGTGGCATCGTGCATCCCTTTCTTGCATTTCCGCCAAGTTTGGTGTGGGTTTCGATCAACAACTTGTCAAAAAGCGAAATTTTTTTGCCTTTAAGCGCGAAAATCACACAAGCGACGGTCCTTGTTTTGGATCAGTGCAACACGCTGAGCTTTGCAGCCGCGGTTGACCCAATGCGTGCAGCCAACCGTCAAGCCGGACGCACCCTTTTTGAATGGACCTTTGCAACACCGACAGATGCCGCGATTACCTTGACATCGGGTCTGAGTGTCCAAGCGGCCCCTGTGGCCCGTGTGCAAAGATGCGACGTGCTTATTGTCGTCGCAGGCTTTGAGGTCGAGGCACAAGCCACCCCAGCACTCTGCGCCAGTCTGGCCCGCCTAGGAACGACAGCACGCAGTGTGATCGGTATTGACGGGGGCCCTTGGGTTATGGCGAAAAGCGGCCTTTTGGATGGTCTCTCTGCCACAACGCATTGGGAAGATTTGGAAGAATTTTCCCGGCATTTTCCCGACGTTCACACTGTGAATGCACGGTATCAGATCGCTGAAGCCCGAATGACAAGTGCGGGGGCTGCGCCAACCATCGATATGATGCTGGCTTTCATCGAAACAGAACATGGGGCTGCTTTGGCGGGCAAGGTCGCAGCCAGTTTTGTTCTTGATCACCAACCTGATCCACGCCGTCCGCAGTGGCGCAGGCCTTTGGGCAGGTTCGGGTCGCGGGTCACCACGCGTGCGCATGAAATGATGGAAAACAACCTGGATCAGCCTTTGTCTTTGACCCAGATTGCAAAATCATCGGGCGTCAGCACAAGGGTTCTGCAATCGCATTTTCGCACCCATCTGCGCACAACCGCGCAAGCGCATTATTTAGCCTTGCGACTGACGGAAGCCCAGCGCTTGGTGACCCAATCCCATATGTCGTTGCATGAAATTGGGTTGGCCACGGGGTTCGCATCACAGTCTTCTTTTGCCCGGGCTTATCGCCGTGCGCATGGTGCAAGTGCACGGGCGCAACGCAAAGCCGGCCTGCCGCGTGACCAGATTTGAGCCATCAAACCCCTAAAACGGCATCGGGCAAAGCTGGTTTGCCACGTCCAGCTCCTTTAGCACCTCATCGCTAAGCGTCACATCCGCAGCCCCCAAAGCGATCTTCAATTGCCCTTTTGCACGCGCCCCAAAAATCACACTGCCCATGAAAGGTCGCGTCAAACACCAAGCCAAAGCCATTTGTGTGGGGTCCAGCCCATGTTTCTTTGCTATTTTCAGATACAAATCCACAGCTTCAAAAGCGCGTTGCGTTTTGCGCCCTCCGAGATCCCCGTTCAAGGACATCCGTGATTTTTCAGGGATGGCATCGTTTTGGTATTTGCCGGTCAAAAGACCCGTCGCCAAGGGCGAGAAGGCAAGCAAACCAACATCTTCGTTCACACAAAGCTCTGCCATATCGGTGTCAAACATCCGGCACATCAAAGAATACTCGTTTTGGACACTCAAAACTCTGGGGCCGCCCATCCGATCTGCCGCGGCCAACCATTGCGCCGTACCCCACGCACTTTCATTGCTAAGACCAAAGCCACGAACTGTGCCGCGTTTCACTTCTTTTTGCAAAGCGTCCAAAGTTTCTTCGATGTGCGCGATTGTGTCTTGGCGGTTTTGGCCGGATGGATCATATGTCCAGTTTTTACGGAACATATAGCTGCCACGATTGGGCCAATGAAATTGGTACAAATCGATGTATTCTGTTTTCAAACGACGCAGCGACCCTTCCACGGCTTCGGGAATCGTTTTGGCGGAAATAGGTGCACCATCGCGCACGATCCCCAACCCTTGCCCTGAATGCTTGGTTGCCAACACCACATCGGACCGTCGGGACGTCTTTTCGAACCACAACCCGATGATACGTTCCGTTCGCCCAACTGTGCGTTCCGCGACCGGGTTTACAGGATACATTTCAGCCGTATCAATGAAATTAACGCCATGTTCCAAAGCCAAATCAATCTGATCATGCGCTTCCTCGGCCGTGTTTTGCGTGCCCCACGTCATAGAGCCCAAGCACAGTTCGGAAACTTCGATATCAGAGCGTCCCAGCTGTTTCATTTTCATGGCAGTGTCCTTTTGTCGGTTTTCCAAACCCTAGCGTTCAACAGCTTTAGCGCAAGCAAGTTCCCAAAGAATAAACTTGAGAACAAAGCATGAATATCTATATAATCGCGTCATGGTATCTGCGTCTTCTTTACATTCAAACGCTGCGACGCCCGCGCCTTGCGGGCTGCAACTATTGGCGGCGGCCACGGATATGTCGTTGCCCTATGGTCGCCTGCACGAAGCCTGCGGCACAGCACGGCAAAGATTCGGTTTGTGGCTTGCAGCCCGAACCAAGGGTCCTGTCCTTTGGATTACACCTGAATGGAACACAGATCGCCTGCATGCCTGCGGTGTTGCGGACATCGTGAACCCCGCGCGTCTGATCTTTGTGACGCCCCGCCGCCCCGAGGACATCTTATGGAGCATGGAAGAAGCCATGCGGTCCGGTGCTGTTGATTTGGCGATTGCCGATGTGCCGGGGCTGCCCGGTCTTACACAAGTGCGGCGCATCCATCTTGCTGCCGAAACAGGCGGGCAAAACAGAACACACGCCCCGCTTGGGTTGCTTCTGACCCCCGGAGAGGGGGGCGCACAGGGTGTTGAAACGCGCTGGGCGTTGACAGCGCAACATGCAGCCCCTTTGCAGTCCTGGCGCTTGGACCGTTTGCGTGCCCGTCGTGCCCCCCAGAAAAGCTGGACAATCACCCAAGGTCCGAAACAGGCCACCCCCACCAGTATCCAAGCCGCATAACGCGCCATTCGGTGCGTTGACGCCAAAACAACAGTTTGTGAAGACTGTCCCGATACGCGTTGTCCCATGCTAGGTTCTGTATGAAACCCAAAGGGATGACACATGCAACGTCGCACATTTTTGAAAACCGCTATAGCAGGTCTTTTTCCTGCGCCGTTTATCGCAACCCGGGCTTGGGCGGCCCCAAAGCCATATGTGATCGGCCCCAAGGGCGCAAAGATCACCTACAGCTTTTTACTGTCCGGTACCGAACACCGTGGCACTGTTCCCGTCAACGCCAGTCAAATCAGCATCGATCCTGACAATCTAGCGGCGTCGCGCGTTGAAGTTTCTGCGAATGTGCGTCGTGCAAAAACCGGGCTTATCTTTGCAACAGAGGCGCTTAAAAGCGCATCAATGCTGCATGCAAAGGCCCATCCCAATGCCCGATTTGTCACAACTTCTGTGCGGTTGGGGCCACAAGGCAGCATATCAAAAGGCGCAGTCATAACCGGCGACTTGACCCTGCGTGGCGTGACACACAGCATCCGCTTTGACACATCCGTCTTTCGCCCCGAAGGGAGTGCCGCGCATGATCTAAGCGCGTTGACCATTCGCATGCGCGGATCGCTAAGCCGCAAAACGTTCGGCATCAACGGCTACCAAGACCTTGTTGCGGACACCGTACGCATGGACATTGACGCGGAAATCCGCGCGGCATCCTGAAAAAAACCACCCCCGTTTTTGCAGTTGTTGCAAAAACGACGCCACAACGTCGAATTCCCAATAGGCGAATGACGCCGCAAGGCCCATGGTAGGGATATCATGCGTTTGATCATTTCCTTTGCTGCCCTATTTTTTTCCGCGGTTCTGCTGCAACTGAGTTCCGGTGGTGTTGGCCCGCTGGACGCGTTGTCAGGCAGCGTATTGGGGTATTCGACCCAAGAAATCGGCATGTTGGGGTCGGCGCATTTTCTGGGATTTTTCATCGGGTGCTGGTGGGCACCCCGATTGATGGGCAGCGTGGGGCACAGCCGTGCGTTTGCGGCCTTTACCGCCACGGGTGCCATCGGGCTGTTGGCGCATATGCTGGTCGTGAACCCCTATGCCTGGGCTATCATGCGCATCGCATCAGGTCTTTGTGTGGCGGGGTGTTACACCGTCATCGAAGCATGGCTGCAGGCCAAAGTCACCAATGAAACACGGGGTCGTGCCATGGGCACATACCGTGTGATCGACATGAGTGGATCGTTGGTGGCGCAGTTGATGATCGGCGTCCTAAGTCCCGCCAGCTACGTGTCATACAATATCCTCGCCATTTTCTGCTGCGCCGCCCTTTTGCCACTGACGCTGACCAAAGTGCCCCAACCCGACACGCCATCGGCCCCGCGATTGCGCCCGAAACTGGCCTTTCAGCGTTCCCCCTTGGCGGCAGCCGGTGTTGTTGTGGCCGCCTTATCCAGCGCATCCTTTCGCATGGTGGGTCCGCTCTACGGTCAGGAAGTCGGCCTCAGCGCCGGGCAAATCGGCTATTTTCTCGCCGCTTTCGTTCTGGGGGGTGCTGTGGCCCAATATCCGGTGGGTTGGCTTGCAGACAAATATGATCGTCGCTGGGTGTTGATTTGGTTGTCGGTTGCCGCAATTGCCAGCTGCGCCGTGACCGCCTTCGCCACCGGGCTTGGAACGTCCGGAATTATGATGACGGCGTTTTTCTTTGGACTTACATCTTTCCCGATCTATTCTGTGGCCGCAGCCCATGCCCACGATTTCGCAAGCGATTCCGAACGGGTCGAATTGTCCGCGGCTTTGATGTTCTATTTTGCACTGGGAGCAATTGCAGCGCCCTATGCTGCTTCTGTGTTGATCAACAGTTTCGGACCACCTGCCTTGTTCATTATGATTGCCTCGGGTCACGCCATTTTGGTGCTTTACGGGCTGACACGGATGCGGGCCCGGCCAACGCCGGACACACGCACGCGCTATATCTACGCACCGCGCACCTCATTTCTGGTTGGGCGATTAACAAAACTGATCCGCAAGCCACACGATGACTAGGTGAAGGATAGCTTCTTGTGGCCCTAGGCACTGTACTCTGACCGCAATGCCCTGATAAAGCATCGCCAACGCGCACAAAAGGCAACGGCTATGACACGGCATCTCATCACCTCGGCAATCCCCTACATCAACGGGATCAAACATCTGGGCAACCTGATTGGCAGCCAACTGCCCGCAGACCTGTTCGCACGCTACCAACGTGCACGCGGGGCCGAAGTGCTGTTTTTATGCGCAACGGATGAACATGGCACGCCAGCGGAATTGGCAGCCGCGAAAGCAGGTAAACCCGTCGAGGACTATTGTGCAGAAATGCACGACGTGCAGGCTGCAATCGCCAAGGGTTTCCGCCTGTCCTTTGATCACTTCGGGCGGTCGTCGTCCCCACAGAACCACACATTGACCCAGCATTTTGCAGGTGCGCTGCAAGCCAATGGGCTGATCAAAGAAGTCAGCGAAAAGCAGGTCTATTCCAATGCAGACGGGCGGTTCTTGCCGGATCGCTACATCGAAGGCACATGCCCGAACTGTGGCTATGACAAGGCGCGGGGAGACCAATGTGAAAACTGCACCAAGCAGCTGGACCCTACCGACCTGATCGAACCGCGTTCTGCCATTTCAGGATCCACCGACCTTGAGGTACGCGAAACCAAACACCTGTTTTTGCGTCAATCCGCGTTGAAGGACGATCTGGATGCTTGGATCGACAGCAAAACCGACTGGCCTGTTCTGACGACGTCCATTGCCAAGAAATGGCTGCATGACGGTGACGGCCTGCGCGACCGTGGCATCACGCGCGATTTGCATTGGGGCATTCCGGTGAAAAACGGTGATCAGGATTGGCCCGGCATGGAAGACAAAGTCTTTTATGTCTGGTTCGACGCCCCCATCGAATACATCGCTTGTGCTGGTGAATGGGCCGACGCCCAAGGGTTGGCGCAAGCCGATTGGGAACGCTGGTGGCGCACCGACAAAGGCGCCGACGACGTGCGCTATACGCAGTTCATGGGCAAAGACAACGTTCCGTTCCACACGCTGAGCTTCCCGGCCACAATCCTAGGGTCGAAAGAGCCGTGGAAGATGGTCGACCACCTGAAATCATTTAATTTTCTCAACTATGACGGCGGGCAATTTTCCACCAGCCAAGGGCGCGGGATCTTCATGGATCAAGCGCTCGAACTGTTGCCTGCCGACTATTGGCGTTGGTATTTGCTCAGCAACGCGCCAGAAAGCTCTGACAGCGAATTCACGTGGGAAACGTTCCAACAGACCGCGAACAAAGACCTGGCCGACGTTTTGGGCAACTTCGTGTCCCGAGTCACGAAATTCTGCCGTTCCAAATTTGACGAAACTGTTCCTGCGGGCGGAGCCTACGGCGATGTTGAAGCCGCACTGATTGCGGATCTGCAAAAACGACTGGCGCAGTATCAGTCCCACATGGACGCCATAGAAGTGCGTAAAGCAGCCGCTGAATTGCGCGCAATGTGGGCTGCAGGCAACGAATACCTCCAAACGGTTGCCCCTTGGTCAACATTCAAAGAAGACCCCGACCAAGCCGCAGCACAAATCCGACTGGCTTTGAACCTGATCCGCTTTTACGCCGTTTTGTCGCAGCCTTTTATCCCCGATGCCGGTGCAGATCTGTTGGCGACGATGAACGCGACAGACGCGGCATGGCCCACAGATGTCGCTGAAGCGCTCAATGCTCTGGGTGTCGGCCATGCGTTTACCGTCCCGGACGTCAGTTTTGCCAAAATCAGCGACGAAGACCGCGAAACCTGGCAGGCGCGTTTCTCTGGGGTTCGAACGTAAAAACTGATCAAAAATTCTTGATCGAACTGACAAAATGTCGCAGGATACCCTCATAGATTGAGGAATTTTGCCATGAAGCGTTTTATAGCTGTCACAGCCACAGTATTTTTGTGTTCGGTCGTTTTTGCCTTTGCCCCGCTGCGCGCCCAAGCTGATTCGTCAGCTTCTGGTTTGCCCTTGCCATCTGCTTTGCCTTTGCTGGACTACGAAGCGCAGCTTTATCCGTTTATCGCAAATCGCGACTTCGCGGAGCTAAAGTGGGTGCGCGACAAATCATGGCGCGATACGGGTCCCTTTGTTCTTGATACAAATTACGGCGTCCATCCCGCTGTGCGCATGTACTATTCGCCAGAGATCATCGATTGGCTTGAGGGCGGACGCAAAGGCACGGTCAAAGACGGCGCGATCGTGATCAAAGAAATGGCAACGCCCCCGTCTGCAATCTACAACGAATACCGCGACATGCTGACGTACTTGCATCCCGACGATCCGGACACGGTTGAAGCGGAAATGTTGAAGTATATCCGCAAAGACGGCGGGTTGAACTGGACGGTGATGGTCAAAGACAGCGCTGTGTCCCACGGCGGCTGGTTTTTTGCCTCCGTCGACCAAGACGCCACCATCGACGACTTTAGCAAGTATCCCTACACCCCACCAACGGGGTCTGCGGGCGACGGCACGTGCATGCGGTGCCATGCCTCAGCCGCGGAAGAACTGATATTTTCCGCTTTGGACAACGTCGAAGGCTATCCCGGTCAGCCTTTCATCTTCCGCGTCGATGAAAGCTGGCGCAAACTGAAAAACTTCCCCGAAGGTCCATTCAACTTGCCCAAATGGCAACGCCCTGCGGGTGGCGCAGGCGAAACGGCCCTGATCGAGGACTATTTCCACAGTGAAAAGTCCGCCCAAAAAAGTGCCAAGACAGCGCCGGTTTCACCAACCGAACAAAATCCGACATTTTTGGCTATGTTCAAACCGACAGGCGGGGTGAACATCAACCCTGACAACGTGCAGCGCTTGCCCAGCCAATGGTTGGACCATGTGCCTGCAAGGCCCAACGACTCGCAACACTTCTTAACGTCGGACAATTGCGTCGGCTGTCACGGCGGCCTTGGCGGTGCGCCTTACGGCAACACTATGTTTATTCAAACCGGCCCCGACTATGGGACAGGTTACAACATTTCCGAATATGGCGAATGGCGTTGGTCCCCGATGGGTTTGGCCGGGCGTGACCCGATTTTCTACGCACAGCTTGAAAGCGAATTCGCGCTTCTGGAAAAGGCCGGTGTGGGCGACCTGTCCTCCAATCTTGGGACGACTTGCCTGTCATGCCACGCAGCAATGGGCCAACGACAGCTTAGCATCGACGCCCACGAAAACCCCGATAAGGGTTTGAATGCCAACGATTTCAAAGTGGCCTATACGTTGCTGCATGATCCACTGACAGCTTCCGAGGAACAAAAGCAGAAGGATGCAGGCGTCTTCGATTACCATCAATACGGTAACCTGGGCCGTGAAGGTATTTCATGTGCTGTCTGCCACCATATCGCGCCGCCCGAACAAGCCGCAGGGCAGCCCGATTACAACACCCTCGACACCTATCTCATGAATGGCACGACAGGCGTCTTCCGCTTAACGGACGCTGACGAATTGGGCGGACCGTTCAAGGATGTCGCTGTCAAACCAATGCAAAATGCGATGGGGATCACCCCTGTCTTTAACGAGTATGTTAAAGACAGCCAGATGTGTGGGGCATGCCATACAATCAATTTGCCCAATGTTGATGCTGACAAAACCAAACCATTGGAAGGGTATTCGGAAGCCGATCAAAAGGTATTCAACGATGCTGCAAAGAACGGTGCAGCCTTTTTGAAAGACGAATACGGCACCACGTTTGCAGAAGGACTGCTGGATTTCCAACACTCTGTCGAACAGGCGACATACATCGAATGGGTGAACTCTGTCTTTAATGAAGAGGGCACCGGGCAGTCCTGTCAGGATTGCCATATGAAAGGGAACTTCGAAACCGTTGACGGCGAGATCAAGATCGACAGCATCACCACCCAAATCGCCTCAATTCAGGACAGCAACCTGCCAGACGTCGACAATCTGTTGCCGACAAAGGACATCACGGTTCCTTTCCGCGAAGACTACAAACGCCACAACTTTGTCGGTTTAAACGCCTACATGGTTTCGATGCTAAGTCAGTTCAGCGAAGAATTGGGCATGGGCTATACTGACCCCATGACATCGGCCACGAACGGCGCACAGTTGTCGTTGGACACAATAGCGCTGCAAGCGCGCGATGAAACGGCCGACGTCGGGATCGAGGTCGAAATGGGCGATGGCGGTGTTGTGGCCCATGTCAACGTGACCAACAAAACAGGGCACCGTTTGCCGTCAGGTGTCGGCTTCCGTCGTGCTTTCCTTGAGGTAAAAGCAACCTCAAAGGATGGCAAAGTGATCTGGTGTTCGGGCTGCTCGAATGACGCAGGTGTGATATTGGGTGCGGATAAGAAGCCCTTGAAAACAGAGTTTCTGGATCACGTTCCTGCTGGTGCAAAAGAAGCATTGTTCCAGCCGCATTACACCGTGATCGACGATCAGGACCAAGTGCAAATCTACGAGGAACTGACCCAGAATGCAGAGCTCGAATTCACCACAAGCTTTGTGCACCGTGTCTACCACCCCAAAGACAATCGACTGCCACCAAAGGGCGCGTTGAAGCCGGGAACACCTGAATTCATTGCGAAATTTGGAGACAGCGAAGTCACAGCGGCCTTTATGAAAGCGACCCTTCCCGAAGGGAAAGCTAAAATGGATGCCGATTTCGGGGACGGTTCTGACCGCACGACCTACCAGATCAAGGTGCCAAAAGGCGTGAATGCAAAGGAGGTCACAGTGACGGCGACCCTCTATTCGCAAGCGATCCCGCCTTACTATCTAAAGCAACGCTTTGAGACCGCGCCAAACCAGCCCGCAACGCAGCGCCTTTACTATCTGGCGAGCCGATTGAAAACGGAAGGCACGATCATCGAAGGTTGGAAGCTGAAGGTGCAATCCGCCAGCGGATCAGCAAAATCGCAATAAATGGACAGGTGGGCCGCCAACGATGCCGGCCCACCCCAATCAAAGACGCCTGTTAAACGTGATCGTCAAATCCGGCGCTGACCGTTTCCAGAAACGCCGCTAAAACAGCACGATCGGCTTCGTCAACATGTGCGACACGCGATTTCCACAGCGTCGCTTGGGACGCCAACACCAATCCGTCTGACAGTATTTTCAAATGGTTGGCGCGCAGTGTTTCACCAGAACTGGTGATGTCCGCGATCATTTCAGCCGTCTCATTGGCAACCGTGCCTTCAGTGGCCCCTTGGCTGTCGACCAACGCGTAATCTGCGACGCCTGCATTGCGCAGAAAATCGCGCACAAGGCGATGGTACTTGGTGGCGATCCGCAGGCGCATGCCATGGGTCGCACGAAACGCAGAGGCGGCGGCATCCAGATCGTCCAGAGTGTCCACGTCGACCCAACATTGTGGCACTGCCATGATCAAATCTGCATGGCCAAACCCCATCTCTTCAACGGGGGCCACTTGCTGTTCCCAGAGCGGCAGTTTTTCCTGCACAAGATCCGTGCCTGTGACGCCAAAATGGATATTTCCCGATGCAAGTTCCCGTGGCACTTCGCCCGCAGACAACAAAACCAAAGCCACACCATCAATGCCTTCGACACGACCGGCATATTCACGGTCCGATCCAGTACGGCTTAAGACGATGCCGCGTTCGGAAAACCAGTCAAAGGTTTTTTCCATCAACCGGCCTTTGGATGGCACGCCCAACTTAATCATGCCGCATCCTCCAGTTCCGCGATCAATCCGGGGCGCAACACGGCACCGACCGCCGGAATTTCAGCCCCCTGCCCCAGCCGCCGGGTCAAAGCATCATAGCGCCCACCACTGGCCAAAGTCGGCAGTTCAGGGTGCCCGTCTGCATAGATCCCGAACACAAATCCGTCGTAATATTCCATCGACGTGCGCCCATAGCTGGCCTCGAAGGGCAAGTTATCTACGTCCACTCCGCGTGACGCCATCGCAGTGGACCGCGCATCCAATCCGGTCACAGCTGACGAAATCGCAGGCATATCAACGGCCAAATCGCGCAATTGTTGCAATGCGTAAGGTACTGTTTCGCGAACCTTCAACAACGCATCAATGACTTCCATCTCCGCCTGAGAAATCGGTGCGGCGGCGGCGTCTTGGTGCAAAGCGGCAATGCGTGCTTCAATCTCGGCGGCACTGCGCAGACCAATGTTTGGTGCATCCACCGTCCCCTCGCCGCGCAACAAAGCAACGCGCGACGCGGGCACCGAAACACGCCCCGAAAAGCGGTCCAGCAGGGCGCGAAACCGGCGCGGGCGCCAGATGTGCCGCATCAACGCATCTTTGCGGGCGCGGGTGGTGTTCAAACCTTGCACGGCTGCCATCAAAATGCCGATGTCGCCAGTTGCCACATGTGTATTCAAATGCGCAACACTTTGAGATATCAACGAAAAGACTTCTGCGTCGGCGGCGGCGGGGTCCGTTCGGTCAAAGACCTCGTAGCCCACTTGCATGTATTCACTGCTGCGTTCCGGATCATGTTCCTGACGGCGAAACACTTCACCCGCATAGGTGTAACGCGCGGGCTCTGCACCGTCAGACATATGCATCTGCACGACAGGCACCGTGAAATCAGGGCGCAGCATCTGTTCGCCTTTTAGCGCATCCGACGTGACATAGGCCCGCGCACGAATGTCCTCGCCATACAGGTCCAAAAGCGTTTCGGCAGGTTGCAACACAGGAGGTTCGACCACAGTCGCCCCCTGCATTTCGAAAGTTGCACGCAGTTCCATCGCGCGCATACGGACGTTACGCATTGTTCAGAATCTCTTGGACTTTGGCCAGCATCTGGGCCCGTGGCACTTCGAATTGGCTGGGGCGGTCTTTCCATTCTTCATGGGTCGCCGTTTCCGCGATCTTGGCGCCAAGGATCAAGTCCTTGATTTGCACAACGCCGCGCTCCTTTTCGTCGCCCCCTTCGATGATGGCCACGGGTGACGCGCGTTTGTCTGCGTATTTCAACTGGTTTCCAAAGTTCTTTGGATTGCCAAGATAGACCTCGGCGCGGATGCCCGCCTGACGCAGTTCCGCAACCATTGCCTGATAGTCCGCCATCCTGTCACGGTCCATAACCGTCACAACAACAGGGCCGGGATTGGTCGATTGCATGCGCCCCTTGGCTTGCAAAGCGGCAAGCAACCGGTCAACGCCTATGGAGACCCCCGTTGCAGGAACCTCTTGACCGGTGAAGCGCTTGACCAAATCGTCGTATCGCCCGCCGCCAGCAACGGACCCGAAGTTGCGCTTGCGGCCCTTTTCGTCAAGAATTTCAAAGGTTAGTTCAGCCTCGTACACAGGACCTGTGTAGTACCCCAAGCCGCGCACAACCGACGGATCAATTTCGATCCGGTCCGCATGGTAGCCGCCTGCATCCAACAAGCTTGCCATCGTTTCCAATTCACCCACACCCGCTTTGCCAGTCTCGGACCCTTCAACCAGCTCATAGAGACGGGCCACGGTGGCAGCCCCTGTGTCGCGTTTTGCCTGCATGAACCCCATGACCGTGTCGGCCTGCGCGTCCGTGAGACCCGCACCATCGGTAAAGTCGCCGCTGTCATCTTTGCGACCTTCGCCAAGAAGTGCGCGCACCCCTTCCATCCCCAAACGGTCAAGTTTATCGATGGCCCGCAAAACAATGCCGCGTTCATGGGCGAATTTATCCGGATCAGACGGATCCAGAACGCCGGCCACTTCCATGACGCCGTTCAACACCTTGCGGTTGTTGATGCGTACGATGTAGTCCCCGCGCGGAATGCCGACTTCTTCCAACGTATCCGACAACATCGCGCAAATCTCTGCATCTGCAGCCATGGACGCTGTGCCGACGGTGTCTGCATCACACTGATAAAACTGACGGAAACGGCCTGGGCCGGGCTTTTCATTGCGCCAAACCGGCCCCATCGTGTATCGACGGTAAGGGTTGGGCAGGTCATTGCGGTGCTGCGCGTAAACACGCGCCAAAGGGGCCGTCATGTCGTACCGCAGCGCCAACCAATCGCCGGGCTTTTCGCCTTCGCCATCCTCTTGCCACGCAAACACACCCGCGTTGGGACGATCCACGTCAGGCAAGAATTTGCCCAAAGCTTCCACAGTTTCAACTGCGCTGCTTTCCAATGCGTCAAAGCCGTACCGATGATACACTCCGGCAATCGCTTGCAGCATTTCTGCGCGCTGAGTGACCTCAGTGCCGAAATAGTCGCGAAAGCCCTTTGGCGTTTCTGCCTTGGGGCGCGGGGTTTTCTTGGGCTTTGCCATCATTGGTTCCTGTCCGTTGACACGGGTCAGGCTCTACCGCAGGCGGTGTTCAGGGGCAACTGTGAAGCGCCGGTTCAGGTTGCTGTTCTACGAGACTATGCGATAAGCGACACAACCGTGTAGCGCTGAAAGACCAATCCATGAACAAACTTGAAGAAGACATGGCCCACCTGACGCGGATGGTCGAAGACCTTTCGGACATCGTGGCCCAACAGGCTGAAGAAATCGTGACACTCAACCGTCGGGTGCACATGCTGATGCAGCGTGAAGGGGAACGGGACGCTTCGCAAAGTGGCGGCGTTGTCGTCGGGGATGAACGTCCGCCACATTACTGAGACCAGCATCAAGACATGCAGGCGGAAGCCTCCGGCGGGGATTATCATGTCATGGGGATTTGATCGATTTGGCCAGCACAACACCGTCATGGATCAAAATATCTGCCCAGCGCGCGTTGCCTTCAAAACGCTCATAAGTACTGATAAACACCGTATTGCGTTCCACTTGACTGATTTTGCTACCACAAGGCTTGCGTTTCGCTACACCGCAAACGGATGATTTAACCTTTTCGTATGCTTTGTCAGTGGCGCTATACGGGTATTCGGAACTGGGACGTCCATAGCGCAATTGTTCGTGCATTGAAGGCGCGCCGAAAACAGCAAGTGATGCTGTAAACTGGCGGGGGCATCCGTCAGCAAATCCGGTGATGTAGAATGTACGCTGTCCGCCTGCATCCGGGTTGCTGTCGAACAATGCGTACCCTTTTCCTCTTGCTGGCGCTTTATCGAGTTTACGCCCCATAGGCTTGCGCTGCGCATCACAAACTCGTGCGACTTGTCCATAAGGCAACACAGTTCCGTAGGGAACGTCCACAGAATCCACGCCACTGCGTGATGCGGCGACAGCTCCTCCTGCGAAAAGACCGCGGCGCTTTGTTGGTTCTGCACGTTCAACAGGTGCGTCGCCCAAAGGCTCAGGCGACAGCGACGCTGTGCGCACTGTTTCGGTATTTTCCGCATCATTGGTCCGGCCCAGACCGAACAAGCCGCGGCGCTTTTTAGGTTCTACCAAATCTGTGGTTGCACCATCCGCATCATTTAATGTGGTCACGGCATCATCGAAAGTGGTCGCAGGTTCAGCGTTCTGTGCAGGGTCGATTTCGGATACGGCTTCGCTTGCTGCGATAGATCCGGTATCTTCGTCAGCGGCTTTTGGTTGCAGCCAACCCAAAAGGCCCTTCTTGGGCGGGGTTTGCTGTTCTGCTTGTGTTTCCAAATTTGCTAGCGGCGCAGCCTCTGCTTCAGTTCCCAAACCCGCTATCTCAGCCGGCTCAGACGCAGGCTGTGGTTCAATAAGATCCTCTGTTTCAGCATCTTCAGGAACGCCATCCGCGCCCAAGTCCACCGCTTGTTCGGCACTTGATACTGCGGCTTCGACTTCAGCTTGGTCGGTGTCACGGCGTAAAATACGCGAAAAGAAACCACCTTCGCGGTCCAGTTCTTCTTGGCTGGGCAAGGCTTGAGCCGACGTTTCTTCGACCAATTCGACATCGGAAATGCGTTCGACCTGTGCAAGCGGATCACCACAGGCGGATAGAACGACCAGCACAGCAAATGCATAGGAAAAACGCAAAATATCCCACCCCGGTTCTATGGTTACGAAAGTCTTAACCTAGGCATTGTCCGTCTGTCCACCACATCAACAGTATCGTGGTAAATGTCCGCTTACAGATCCTCGACCTCAAGCACACCCATCAGCGATTTTATGGCGCCTTTGATTTGAGGATTCATCGGATAGTCTTGCCCCAAATCAATTTCGACCTCACCGGGCAAGCCCGCGTCCATAAGGCAAAACTGGATCGGGCCACGCCCTGCGGTCTTGGCGCCTGTTTTCGCGCCCTCCAAAACAGACGCCACTGACGCGATCGCACCGGATTCTTCAACAAATATCTTCAACCCGATGCCTCCAACGTCTGCTACAACAGTGTCGATCGGCGAAACGGACCGTGCCAAAAGCTTTAGTTGATCACTTTCCATAGTTGCTTCCACTCCAACGATGACTTTGGCACCTGTCACCAGATGGTCCTGCGCTTTTTCCAAAGTGTCCGAGAAAATCGTGATTTCATAGCCGCCTGTCGTGTCGGACAATTGCGCAAAGGCAAAACGATTTCCGCGCGCGGATTTGCGGATTTGAACACCTGCAACAACACCAGCGATCTTGGCGTTTTTTGCGCCTTTACGTTCGACCGCGGCATGCACCTGATCCAGAGTTTCTACGTTCTTGCGCTTTAACGCGCCCATGTAGTCGTCCAAAGGATGGCCCGACAAGTAAAAGCCCACGGCCTTGAACTCTTCGCCCAACCGTTCGGCCGGCATCCAATCATCGACCGGCATCATGCGAGGTTCCGGCAGATCGTCGCCTGCTTCACCGAACAATGACACCTGATTGGAGTTCTTTTGTTCATGAATTGCCGCGGAATAGTTAACAAGCGGGTCAAGCGCGTCAAACACGCGGCGCCGGTTTTTATCAAGCGCATCAAATGCACCAGAGCGGGCCAGCATTTCCAATGGTCTTTTGCCGACGCGCTTTAAGTCAACGCGTCGGGCCAAATCAAACAAGGTCGCAAATGGTTTGCCGTCACGGCCTTCCACGATCAGTTTCATGGCCTCGACGCCAACGTTTTTCAACGCCCCCAGCGCATAGACCAACGCGCCATCAACGACCTTAAAGGTCGCGTCAGAACGGTTCACGCAAGGCGGCACCCAAGGCAATTCCAAACGCTTGCGCACTTCTTCAAAATACACCGCCAATTTGTCCGTCAGATGAATATCGCAGTTCATCACGCCAGCCATAAATTCAACCGGATGGTTCGCTTTCAGCCAAGCCGTTTGATAGCTGACCACGGCATAAGCCGCCGCGTGGGATTTGTTGAACCCGTAGTTGGCAAATTTCTCAAGAAGGTCGAAAACCTCTGTGGCCTTTTTCTGGTCCACTCCATTTTCCATCGCCCCCTTTTCAAACTTGGGGCGCTCTTTCGCCATTTCCTCGGCGATCTTTTTACCCATAGCGCGTCGCAGCAGGTCAGCCCCGCCAAGCGAATAACCCGCCATGACCTGCGCAATTTGCATAACCTGTTCTTGGTAAACGATAATTCCCTGTGTTTCTTCAAGGATATGATCAATCAAAGGATGGACAGATTCGCGTTCCTTTAACCCGTTTTTCACCTCGCAATAGGTGGGAATATTTTCCATCGGACCGGGACGATAAAGGGCCACCAAAGCCACAATATCTTCGATACATGTCGGCTTCATGCGTTTTAGCGCGTCCATCATGCCGCTGGATTCAACCTGAAACACAGCGACAGTTTTCGCACTGGCATACAGTTTGTAAGATGCCTCGTCATCCAACGGAATCGCGGCAATATCGTCGATCAATCCCTCGGGCGGTTCATAAAGTTCGGTCCCGTCTGCCGCGATATGCAAGTGCCTTCCGCCTGCACGGATCTGGTCCACGGCATTCTGAATGACGGTCAAGGTTTTGAGGCCCAAAAAGTCGAACTTGACCAGACCCGCCTGCTCAACCCATTTCATGTTGAACTGCGTGGCTGGCATGTCGGATCGTGGATCTTGGTACAGCGGAACAAGCGCGTCCAAAGGACGGTCCCCAATCACAACGCCCGCCGCGTGTGTCGATGCATTCCGCAACAAGCCTTCAACTTGTTGGCCGTACTCCAAAAGCCGCGCGACCACCTCCTCGTTGCGGGCTTCCTCGCGCAGGCGCGGTTCATCCACCAGTGCTTTTTCGATCGAAACAGGCTTAACGCCTTCGACGGGAATTAACTTTGATAAACGATCAACCTGACCATAGGGCATTTGTAAAACGCGGCCAATATCGCGCACAGCGGCCTTCGACAGCAAAGCACCAAAAGTAATAATCTGGCCCACTTTATCGCGGCCATATTTCTCCTGAACGTAGCGAATGACTTCTTCGCGGCGGTCCATACAAAAATCGATGTCGAAATCCGGCATGGATACACGTTCAGGGTTCAAAAACCGTTCAAAAAGAAGCTGATAGCGCAAAGGGTCAAGGTCCGTGATCAACAGCGCATAAGCCACCAAGGACCCCGCACCCGACCCACGGCCAGGACCGACCGGGATGCCGTTGTCTTTGGCCCATTTGATAAAATCGGCAACAATCAGAAAGTAGCCGGGGAACCCCATGCCCTCGATAATCTTCAGTTCGAAATCAAGACGGGCCTCGTAATCGGCCACATCCACAGCATGAGGAATGACTGCCAGACGTTTACGAAGTCCCTCTTCGGACTGGCGGCGCAATTCAGACACCTCGTCGTCGGCAAATTTTGGCAAAATCGGATCCCGACGATAGGCCTGAAACGCACAGCGTTTTGCGATCTCGACTGTGTTTTCCAACGCCTCCGGCAAGTCGGCAAACAAGGTCGCCATTTCGGACGGAGATTTGAAATAATGCTGTGCGGTAAGACGCCTGCGGCCATCTTGTTGATCAACATAAGCCCCCTCAGAGATGCAAATCAGCGCATCATGTGCCTCATACATTTTGGCATCTGGAAAATAGACATCATTTGTCGCAACCAACGGCACATTCATCGCATAGGCCATTTCGACAAAACCACGTTCCGTCAAACGCTCTGCTTCAGGTTGGCCATCCCCGGGGTGGCGTTGCAGTTCAACATAAAGGCGGTCGCCGTAGATGCCATGCAAACGGTCCATCAACTCTTGCGCTGCGGGCAGTTGTCCACCCTGCAACAAATGCCCCACCGGTCCTTCCGGTCCGCCTGTCAAACAGATCAAACCAGCCCCATATTGCGCCAATTCATCCACAGTCACTTGTGGAATTTGCTCCGAATTGCCGATGTACAGACACGAATTCAGCTTCATCAGATTTTCGTAGCCCGTCTCATTCTGGGCCAGCAACACAACAGGCGCAGGGGCGCGGGGTTTTTCACCGGGGCGGGTGGCCAAATACGTCACATCGACCTGACAGCCGATGATGGGCTGCACCCCCTTGCTTGACATTGCAATGGAATATTCCAATGCGGCAAACATATTGTTGGTATCGGTCAGCGCCATGGCTGGCATTCCGTGTTTCGCACACAGATCAGGCAGCTTTTTCAGCCGCAATGCCCCTTCCAGCAAAGAGTATTCGGAATGGGTGCGAAGATGAATGAATCGGGGATCAGAAGTCATGCCCAAACTGTAAATCAATCCACACAGCCCCGCCACATCATCTTGGACACTTCCACACAAAGACTTGCCAAAACGTTTGCTGCTTGCAAGACTGTCAGCAACACGCCCGTGCCGTCTACGCCACATCGACGCCGCATATAAATGGGTTTTTTGAGGTAGGGTGGCAGGTTATCTCATATGAATGTCTCTTTTCGGCTCAACGGAAAGACGGTGCACCTTGATGACGTCGGTGCCACAACGACGCTGTTGGATTGGTTACGCGAAGATCAACGACTGACAGGCACAAAAGAAGGGTGCAACGAAGGGGATTGCGGGGCCTGCACTGTCATGGTGACGGATGAAGGCGGCGCAAAGGCGCTAAACGCCTGCATCTTGTTCTTGCCCCAGCTCCACGGCAAAGCAGTACGTACAGTGGAAGGGATCGCCCACCCGGACGGCACACCGCACCCCGTACAGCAAGCGATGATCGATCATCACGGCAGTCAGTGCGGGTTCTGCACACCGGGATTTATCGCATCGATGGCAACGGCGCACCTGAATGGTGACACGGATCATGACACCGCTTTGGCTGGAAACCTGTGCCGGTGCACAGGGTATGCGCCCATCATCAAGGCCGCGACTGCTGCACAATCCAGTGCAGTGCCCGCACACATGCACGACACCCCCCTTCCTTTCGCTGGAAATACTTCGGGGGGGCGCGGCAGCGCGGGGGCAGAGCCCCCGACCGAACTGGCCGAATTTGCACGCTGGTACGCACAAAACCCTGAAACTACGCTGATCGCGGGGGCCACGGACGTGGGGCTTTGGGTCACAAAACAAATGCGCGATCTGGGGCGTGTGGCCTTTCTAAACCGCGTGCCTGACCTCGCCGTTTGCAAAGAGACCGACACCGAATTTCATATCGGGGCCATGGCAACACTAAGCCAATTGGACACGATTATTGCACATGACTTTCCAAGTTTCTCAAAGATGATCCAACGCTATGGCTCACGCCAAGTGCGTAATGCGGCAACCATCGGCGGCAACATCGCAAACGGCTCACCTATTGGGGACGGCCCGCCTGCATTGATCGCAATGGACGCCACATTGCATTTGCGGTGCGCAGACGAAACACGCAGCATACCGCTGGAAAACTTCTTTCTGGACTATGGCAAACAAGATAGATTGGTCGGTGAATTTGTGACCGGCATTACAATTGCCAAACAACCCGACCGGTTGAAGTGCTACAAGCTGTCAAAACGGTTTGATCAAGACATATCCGCTGTATGTGGCTGTCTTTGGGTCGATGTTGCAGACGGCAAGGTGTCAAATGCGCGGCTGGCCTATGGCGGGATGGCAGGTATTCCCAAACGCGCTACACAAGCGGAATCAGCACTTTGCGGCAAACCTTGGACGCTGGATACGGTGCACGCAGCAATGGCGGCGATGGAACAAGATTTCTCTCCGCTGTCTGATGCACGGGCATCGGCGGGATACCGAATGCAAACTGCGCAAAATATGATCCTGAGATACTGGAACGAAACACAGGGTGTGCACTGCGCCTTGTCGGAGGTCCGCGCATGAGTGTTTCCAAACCCTTACCTCATGACGCCGCGGCCCTGCATGTGTCTGGGGCCGCGCGATATGTCGATGATATTCCAACGCCTCGTGGGACACTTCACTTGGCTTTTGGGACAAGTCCTGTCGCCGCTGGCACATTAAATTCCATGGATCTGAGTGCTGTTCTCGAAACACCCGGTGTTATCGCTGTATTGACGGCGTCGGATTTGCAGCATGACGCGGATTGTTCGCCCTCCAATCATGATGAGCCGCTTTTGGCCACCGACACGGTCCACTACGTTGGGCAACCGCTGTTTTTGGTTGTGGCAACGTCCCATCATGTTGCGCGCAACGCCGTGCGCCGTGCGCAATTCGACATCACCGCACAGGACCCGATTTTAACAATCGAACAGGCCCTGGCAGCCAACAGCAGGTTTGAAGACGGCCCACGGGTCTACGGCCGCGGGGACGTGGCCGGGGCACTCAATAGCGCTTGCAAAACTGTGAAAGGTTCCATCAATCTAGGCGGGCAGGAACACTTCTATCTGGAAGGTCAGGCAGCCCTGGCCTTGCCCGGAGAAGACGGTGATCTGCTGATACACAGCTCGACCCAGCACCCAACAGAAATCCAGCACAAAGTCGCGCATGCCACAGGGCAGCCCATGCATTCTGTCCGGGTTGAAACCCGGCGTATGGGCGGCGGGTTTGGCGGTAAGGAAAGCCAAGGCAATGCGTTGGCCATCGCCTGTGCCATTGCGGCACTGCACACCGGACACCCGTGCAAAATGCGCTATGACCGCGACGATGATATGACCATCACCGGCAAACGTCATGATTTTCGCATAGATTACACCTGCGGCTTTGACGCCGACGGGACCATTCACGCCTTGGATGTTGTCCATTACACGCGCTGTGGATGGGCGCAGGATTTGTCTTTGCCCGTGGCAGACCGCGCCATGCTGCACGCAGACAACGCCTATTTTCTTCCCAATGTGCGCATTGAAAGCCACCGTCTGAAAACCAACATGCAAAGCGCCACGGCGTTTCGCGGCTTTGGCGGCCCGCAGGGGATGTTGGGTATGGAACGCATTGTGGATCATGTGTCCCATAGTCTTGGCCTTGATCCGCTCATCGTGCGCCAAAAAAACTTTTATCCCTCCGGGGGGGATATTTCCGGCGAAAAGAAAACCACGCCATACGGCCAGCGTGTCGAGGATTGCATCGCGCGGGAATTGGTCAATGAATTAACCGCAAGCTGCGCATATCAAACCCGCCGCGCCGCCGTGACCGAATGGAATGCAAAAAACGCCATCATCAAACGCGGGCTGGCCCTTACCCCCGTCAAATTTGGTATTTCATTCACATTGACCCATTTGAACCAAGCCGGTGCACTGGTGCATGTATATCAAGACGGGTCTGTTCATCTCAATCATGGCGGCACAGAAATGGGTCAGGGCCTGTTTCAAAAAGTTGCCCAAGTTGCGGCATCCCGCTTTGGCCTGCCCTTGGACGCCATAAAAATCACCGCCACTGACACTGCAAAGGTCCCCAATACCTCTGCCACCGCAGCCTCTTCTGGCAGTGACTTGAACGGAATGGCTGTCAAAATCGCCTGTGACACACTGTGCGCCCGCATCGCGCAGCATGTCTCGGACCTTCACGGCTGCGAAGCCTCTGCCGTGCGGTTTGAAAACGGACACGTTTGTCTACCGCAACACAGCTACAGTTTCGCGCAGGCGGCACAATTGGCCTATCAGGCACGCATTAGCCTATCCGCGACCGGGTTTTACAAAACCCCCGACATCCAGTGGGACCGCATCAAGGGCCAAGGCCGGCCATTTTTCTATTTTGCCTATGGCGCTGCTGTGACCGAGGTTGCAGTTGACACGTTGACTGGCGAAAATCGGATTTTGCGGACAGATATTTTGCATGATGCCGGAGCATCATTGAACCCCGCCCTCGACATCGGGCAGATCGAAGGGGGCTATGTGCAAGGCGCAGGTTGGTTGACCACCGAAGAACTGGTTTGGGATGATGCGGGGCGTTTGCGCACCCATGCGCCATCCACCTATAAAATTCCTGCCTGTTCCGATCGTCCCGGCATTTTCAATGTTGCGCTTTGGGACGGGGAAAACCCTGCCGACACAATCTACAAATCCAAAGCTGTGGGTGAACCCCCGTTCATGTTGGGCATGTCGGCCTTCTTTGCCTTAAGCGACGCCGTGGCCGCTTGCGGGACACAGTATCCAGATTTGCAGGCCCCCGCCACTGCAGAACAGGTATTTTCCGCCATCAAAAGAGCGCGGGGATGACGACAATTTATGTGAGAATAGAAGCCACCAAAGGCTCGGCGCCGCGCGATGCAGGCACGGTGATGGGCGTGACCGCAACAGACACAGTCGGAACAATCGGCGGCGGCGCATTGGAATTTGCATCCATCGCTTCGGCCCGCCGGATGCTACACGACGGGTCCTTTGAAGCACGCGAAACCATTCCCCTTGGTCCCCGCCTTGGGCAATGTTGCGGCGGCGCTGTCACATTGCACTACACCCGCACGCCAACGCCTATCGACGTGACGCAGGACACCCCGCCCCTTTGCGCGATGAGAACCACATTCAAGCCCCCATTGTGGGTTTGGGGCGCGGGTCATGTCGGGCGATCCGTGGTGCGCACCGCAGTAGCAACGCAAGCCTTTGATATCACTTGGGTAGATAAGGACATCGGGCGATTTCCGGCATCCGGTTTCAAGGCTGCACAACAGGTTCCGGCACACGATATGCCCCGTTTGGCAGCACATGCACCACAAGATGCTATGCATTTGATTTTGACCTACTCCCATGACATCGATCTGGCGCTGTGCGCGGCTTTGTCGACACGCGGTTTTGCGTATTGCGGATTGATCGGGTCAAAGACCAAATGGGCCCGTTTTCGCAAAAAGTTACAGGCTGCAAATGTTGACCCAGACGGCATCACTTGCCCGATTGGTGACAAAAACCTTGGCAAACATCCTGACCTGATTGCATATGGCACCGTCAAAGCCCTTTTGACCCAATTGCGCTTGGAGGCGACCGCATGACCGAGACTTTGCTGCGCTTGAACGGCCTGACCAAGGCCTACCCCGGCGTCGTTGCCAATTCGGACGTCGGTTTTGACATTGGACGTGGTGAAATCCACGCCCTTTTGGGTGAAAATGGAGCCGGGAAATCGACATTGGTCAAAATGATCTACGGTCTTGTGAAGCCGGATCACGGCATCATGCACCTGAATGGTGCCGTTTTCACGCCACCTGATCCCCGCACAGCCCGTATGGCCGGCGTAGGCATGGTGTTTCAGCATTTTTCACTGTTCGATGCGCTGACAGTTGCAGAAAACATTGCCCTTGGCATGGAAGATGCGCCGGCGATGGGGCAATTGGCGGATCGCATCACCGAGGTATCACAGGCCTATGGGCTGCCCTTGTCACCGGACCGGGTGGTCGGCGATTTGTCTGCAGGCGAACAGCAGCGGGTCGAGATTATCCGCTGCCTTTTGCAAGAACCCAAACTCCTGATTATGGACGAGCCTACATCTGTTTTGACCCCACAAGAGGTGTCTATTCTGTTCGAGACGCTCAACACACTGCGTGCTGAGGGAACGTCCATATTGTATATTTCGCACAAGCTGGAAGAAATCAGAACGCTGTGTGACGCCGCCACCATCTTGCGCTTGGGAAAAGTCGTCGGAAGTTGCGTGCCAGCCGAGACATCCGCGCGGGACATGGCTGAAATGATGGTCGGTGAAACGCTAAAGACGCCGCAAAGGGCATCAACGAAAGCCGGAGAGGCCGTTTTGCAGCTTTCGGGCCTGGATTTGCCCCCGGCCACTGCGTTCGGGATGCCATTGCGGGACATTTCCCTGACCCTTCATAAAGGCGAAATTCTTGGGATCGGCGGTGTGGCGGGCAACGGGCAGGATGAACTGCTGGGTGCATTGTCAGGTGAAACCCGCGCACCGGCAGGCATGATTGAATACAAAGGGCGCGACATCGCAGCACTTGGCCCCAATGCCCGGCGCAAAATTGGTTTGCTGGCGGCACCCGAAGAACGATTGGGCCATGCCGCGGCCCCCGATATGTCACTAATTGAAAACGCGATGTTGACGGGTGCTACGCGTGAAAACCTTGACCGCAATGGTTTGTTGAATTGGTCCGCAGCCCGTGGGTTTGCCGAACGCATCATCGATGCCTTCGATGTGCGCACCCCCAGCTCAGGCAATGCGGCACGGTCTTTGTCGGGCGGGAATTTGCAAAAATTCGTCATCGGGCGCGAGGTCTTGCAGCGCCCTGATGTTTTGGTGGTGAACCAACCGACTTGGGGCGTGGACGCCTCTGCGGCCGCAGCAATTCGTCAGGCCCTGTTGGATTTGGCAGAAGGTGGTGCCGCAGTGATTGTCATTTCACAGGATTTAGACGAGCTGATGGAAATCTCGGACAGATTTGCTGCATTGAACGAAGGACGCTTGAGCCAACCGCGCCCGGCTGCGGGGCTGACTGTGGACGAGATCGGTTTGATGATGGGTGGTGCCCATGGGATGGAGGTCGCGCATGTTTGAGAATGCGGGAGCCTCCGGCGGAGGTTTATTTGGCGAGATGAAGCAGGGGACTTGGCTATGATCAGGCTTGAGAAACGCCCACAGCCCAGTCAGGGATTTGCGCTGGCGTCACCTTTGTTGGCGGTTTTGGCCACTGTGATTTTTGGTGGGGCTTTGTTTGCTGCGTTGGGCAAAGATCCGGTGCAGGCGATTTTGACCATTTTCTGGGAACCGCTGTTTGGCGAGTTTTCGTTCTTTTACCGCCCGCAATTGTTGATCAAAGGTGCGCCTTTGGTGTTGATTGCCATCGGGTTGGCCTTGGGTTTCAAGGCGGGCATCTGGAACATTGGCGCTGAAGGCCAATACATCATGGGTGCCTTGTTTGGTGCAGGTGTTGGATTGGCTTTTTATCCAATGGACAGTTTTATCGTCTTTCCCTTGATGGTCTTGGCTGGTGCATTTGGAGGCTGGGTTTGGGCGATGATCCCTGCCGTTTTGAAGGTGAAGTTTGGGACCAATGAAATCCTGGTCAGCCTGATGCTGGTCTATGTGGCCGAACAGTTTTTGGCCTCTATGTCTTTGGGGTTATTGAAAAATCCAGAGGGGTTCGGGTTTCCGGGATCACGCAATCTGCAACAGTATCCTAGCGCCCATAACGCCGAACTGTTTGTCAATTCCGGCATGCACTGGGGCGTTGTTGCGGCCTTTATTGCCGTGATCTTTGCCTATGTTCTACTTGCCCGCCACCGCTTGGGTTTCGCAATTCGCGTCACCGGAGAAGCCCCAAGGGCTGCCAAGTTTGGCGGTGTAAACCCGTCCCGTCTGATCCTGTTTTGCCTTGGCCTTTCCGGTGTTTTAGCCGGTTTAGCAGGCATGTTCGAAGTCGCGGGCCCTTCAGGTCAGGTCACGATCGACTTTAACGTGGGCTATGGTTTCACCGCCATCATCGTGGCCTTTCTGGGTCGCCTTCATCCCATTGGCATTCTTTTTGCGGGCGGGCTGATGGCGCTGACCTACATCGGCGGCGACATCGCACAAAGCCAGATGGGTTTGCCCGTCGCCGCCATTCAGGTGTTTCAGGGGATGCTTTTGTTCTTCCTGTTGGCCTTTGATTTGCTGACCAATTACCGCCTTCGGGTGGGACAAGCGGAGGCCGCGTAATGGACCTAAGTGCAATCAACCCGATCATCTTGGTCGCAGCCCTTATCAGTGCTGCAACGCCGATCCTGCTGGCCGCCACCGGCGAGTTGGTTGCCGAACGCGCGGGCGTTTTGAACCTTGGTGTCGAAGGCATGATGATCACCGGCGCAATATGCGGGTTCATCATCACCGTTAACACCGGATCCCCTGCTTTGGGCTTTGTCATGGCCGCTTTGGGCGGTGCCACTTTGTCATTGCTGTTTGCTTTTCTGACGCAGGTGGCATTGGCAAATCAGGTGGCTTCCGGTCTTGCGTTAACCTTGTTCGGGTTGGGCCTGTCAGCCCTGATGGGCCAAAGCTATGTGGGCATCAAACCACCACGTATGGGCGATGTGAATTTCGGGCCATTGGCTGATGTTCCAGTGCTTGGCCCGATATTATTTTCCCATGACCCTATCGTTTATCTGGGTCTTCTGGTCGTAGCGAGTGTTTGGGCCGTTTTGAAATTCACACGTATGGGGTTGGTTCTGCGGGCTGTTGGTGAAAACCATGATGCGGCACATGCGCTTGGGTACAAAGTCAAACGGATCAGAACGTTGGCGATCATGTTCGGTGGGGCCTGCGCGGGGCTGGGTGGTGCGTATATTTCCCTCATTCGTGTGCCTCAATGGACCGAAGGGATGACGGCCGGTGTTGGCTGGATCGCTCTTGCACTGGTTGTATTTGCCAGTTGGAAACCGTGGCGTGTGCTGTTGGGTGCCTATCTTTTTGGCGGAATCACCCAATTGCAGCTTAATCTGCAAGGCGCAGGCGTTGCTATTCCGGTCGAGTATTTGGCAATGTCGCCATACATCGTCACGATCATTGTTCTGGTGATTCTGGCAAAGGACAAATCACGTGCGCCCGGATCGCTTGGGCGCATTTTCCATGCCTCGCAATAGCAGGCCAATCAAAAAACCGGGGGGTTCTCCTACTATGACTTTCACCAAAATCCTGACAGGCGCCGCAGTCGCGCTGGGTCTGGCGACATCGGCTTTTGCCGAAGACAAAACAAAAGTGGGCTTCGTTTATGTTGGCCCAATCGGCGACGGCGGCTGGACATATGAACACGACAAAGGCCGTTTGGCGGTTGAAGCGGAATTCGGCGACAAAGTCGAAACTGTCTTCGTGGAAAGCGTGGCAGAAGGCCCCGATTCAGAGCGTGTCATGACACAGATGGCGCTGAACGGTGCTGACCTGATCTTTACCACGTCTTTTGGCTACATGGACCCGACGATCAACGTCGCAGCCAAGTTCCCAGATGTGAAATTTGAGCACGCAACCGGCTACAAACGCGCCGACAACGTATCCACATATTCTGCACGTTTCTATGAGGGTCGCGCGATCCAAGGCCACATCGCGGGCAAAATGACCAAATCCAACATCGTGGGCTACATTGGCTCTTTCCCTATCCCGGAAGTTATCCGTGGCATCAACTCTGCCTTCATCCATGCCAAGAAGGTAAACCCGGACGTCGAATTCAAGATCATCTGGGCCTACACTTGGTTTGATCCAGCCAAAGAAGCTGATGCCGCCAAGGTGCTGATCGAACAAGGCGCGGACGTTGTTCTGCAACACACAGACTCCACAGCCCCCCAAGCCGCAGCTCAAGAAGCAGGCAACGTGATCACCTTTGGCCAAGCCTCTGACATGAGCCAATACGGCCCGATGCCACGCGTGTCTTCGATCATTGATGACTGGGCGCCTTACTACATCGCCCGCACCAAAGCCGTTATGGACGGCACATGGACGTCCACAGACACATGGGACGGCATCGGTGCTGGCATGGTTGGCATCGGTGAAATCTCCGACGCGGTTCCAGCGGACGTGAAAGCCGAAGCTTTGGCGATGAAAGCCGCCTTGGCGGACGGGTCCTACCACGCGTTCACCGGTCCTTTGAAAAAGCAGGACGGCTCTGATTTCTTGGCTGAAGGCGAGACAGCGGATGACGGTACATTGGCTGGAATGAACTTCTACGTTGAAGGCATCACAGGCGACATCCCGCAGTAAGCTATTTCTTTAGTTTATTGTGACATTTTGAAAGGCCCCGGCATTTTGCTTGGGGCCTTTTTTATGTATCTTGGGTGGCCGGAAATGGCCTGAATTTGCAAATCCGCGCAAAATCCCCTATCTAACCAACTACATAAAAATAATCACCTGAGCAGGTTTCCTTTGTCGCGTCTATTCAATGCTCTCTGGGAGAGCATCCTAAGCCCTATGTTTCAGCGGCCCAAAAGGCTGCAAGTCGCGGCGCTGTGCCATCGCGAACGGGCTGGTGTGCGTGAAGTCCTGTTGGTGACCAGTCGCGACACAGGACGTTGGATTATCCCCAAGGGGTGGCCGATGCGCGGCAAGAACGGTGCAGAATCCGCTTTGCAAGAAGCATGGGAAGAGGCCGGCGTCACGCAAAGCATCGTCAATCCACAGCCTATCGGCAGCTATACCTACGCCAAACGCAAAGCCAGCGGCCTGTCTGTGCCGGTGCGCACGCTTGTTTATGACTTGCCTGTAAAAACGCTATCCGATGACTTTCCCGAAGCGCTTGAGCGCACACGCAAATGGGTTCCTGCGGCGCAGGCCGCCGAGATGGTGAACGAGACCGCTTTAAAAACTATTTTGCGTCAGTTCTAAGCAATTCTTTAACAAAGTAAGCACAAGTGTTGCTTTCGTTGCCCCCCCGTGGCTACAGACGGAAAACTTGGGGGGAATCCAATGACCAATGATACTGGCGATCAACGCCACCTTGAAACGCTGGACCGTGATCTGGCACGTTATTCCAATCTGGAACTGGCAACAGCCTATGTGTCCCGTCCTTTGGTGGGTCCTGGCATTGCGTTGGTGTTCATCGTGTTGGCAGGCTTGGGCGCCGCTTTGTTTTTTGGCCAAACCAGCAATTCGATGATTGTGATCGTTGCGGCCTGTTTTGGAGCCTATATGGCGCTGAACATCGGTGCCAACGACGTGGCCAACAACATGGGGCCTGCGGTGGGCGCAAACGCGTTAACCATGGGCGGCGCCATTGCCATTGCCATCGTCTTTGAAAGCGCAGGTGCGCTGATTGCCGGTGGAGACGTCGTGTCCACCATCGCCAAGGGTATCATCGCCCCCGAAAGCATGGGCACCGCAACCACCTTTATCTGGGCTATGCTGGCGGCTTTGTTGTCGGCCGCCCTTTGGGTCAACCTTGCCACGTTTGTGGGCGCGCCGGTGTCCACAACGCATTCCGTTGTGGGCGGTGTTATGGGGGCGGGTATCGCGGCGGCTGGCTTTGCTGCAGTAAGCTGGCCCACCATGAGCAAAATCGCAGCCAGCTGGGTCATCTCGCCTGTTTTGGGCGGTGCAGTGGCCGCGTTCTTCTTGTTTGTGATCAAATCACGCATCATCTACCAAGATGACAAAATCGCCGCTGCACGCAAATGGGTGCCTGTTTTGGTGGGCATCATGGCGGGCGCGTTTGCATCGTATCTGGCCCTCAAAGGTCTTAAGAAGATCATGAAGATCGACTTGCAAACCTCATTGATGATTGGGGCCGCAATCGGTGTCGGGGTCTGGTTGGTCATGATCCCGCTGATCAAAAAGCAATCCGAAGGTCTCGAGAACCGCAACAAGTCCCTGAAAGTTCTGTTTGGTATTCCTTTGGTTGTATCCGCGGCTTTGCTGAGCTTTGCGCATGGTGCCAATGATGTGGCGAACGCCGTGGGGCCTCTGGCCGCAATCGTGCAGGCATCGCAGTCGGGTGATTTCACACAAGCTGTATCCATACCGTTTTGGGTTATGGTGATCGGGGCGTTTGGTATTTCATTCGGCTTGTTCCTGTTTGGCCCCAAACTGATCCGCATGGTGGGTGGGCAAATTACCAAGCTGAACCCGATGCGCGCCTATTGTGTGGCATTGTCCGCCGCCATCACCGTGATCGTGGCCAGCTGGTTGGGCCTACCTGTCAGCTCGACCCACATTGCAGTTGGCGGCGTCTTTGGCGTGGGCTTCTACCGCGAATGGGACGCCGAACGCCGTATCCGCAAAGCACGTCAGCAAATACCGGATCGCGCAAACTATGGCCCCGAGGAACGGCGCCGTCGCAAGCTGGTACGCCGGTCACATTTCATGACCATCATCGCCGCATGGTTAATCACGGTACCTGCGGCCGCCCTGTTGTCGGCTGTGATCTTCTTTGTGCTCAACAACGTGTTGGGCTGATACCTAAGACTTGACGCGCATGGCCTGACTTCGCAATGTCGGGCCATGCGTTACATCCTACTTTCCCTCGCCCTCATCGCCCCCCTACCCGCCTTTGCAGGTGACATCTGCAACGACGCATGGTTTTCCCGCAACCTTGTGATGGACCGTGCAGGCTATTGTTTCGGCTCCGTTCTGGGCCAAGAGCTGTTCGACAACGCGGGCTGCACTGGCAAGACTGTAACCCTATCCGCCAACGATCAGGTTTTTGTCTCGCGCATGCGGGCCTTGGAAAAACAAAACCAATGCAGTGTCGACACCAAATCCCCTTATCTTGACCTTGACGATGCTTGGGTGCGCAGGCAGCTGGCCACTTTGCCCATCGTTGACGATTTTGAAAGCGCCTGTCTGGGCTGGCTTCATACGCCTGAACCTTTGCGGTCCGCCGCGTATGATGACGCGCCGATTATCGCGACCATCCTGCCCGGCGACAACGTCAGTTTCGGGCACCTGCCGAATAGGACATGGGACTACGTGACCATTTCCGGTCCTGATTGGGTTGTGAAAGGCGGCGGCTGGTTGAAGGCACCCGGCGCGGAAGGGCGTTGTGCCAACTACGCGGGCTAACGGTATTTCGGCGCACCACCTTGTTGCGACGCTTTCAAAAGCTTAAGTGATTTCAGCATCAAAAGTGGAGTGCGCAATGGCCACTTGGTCCGATCTCGAAACAGAACTGGCATTGTGGCATGCAGGCGGTGAAATGCCCGATTTTTGGTGGCGTGACGATGACACTGTCGCCCACACAGACACATTGGACCGACTGCTTGACATGGCCGAGACCTTTGGCGCGCCTATGCATTTGGCGGTGATCCCCCAAAGCCTCAACCCCGATCTTGCGCCTCGGTTGGAACGCGCGGCGCAAACCTACGTGTTGCAGCACGGGTTTGCGCATATAAACCATCAACCCAAAGGGTTGCGTGCCTCCGAAGTCGGGGTAAGTCGGGATGTGGCATTGCAAATCGAAGATCTGCGCCGGGGCTGGGCGATGCTGCAAGATGCGGCTTTGCCCAATTTGCTGCCAGTGTTCACGCCGCCGTGGAACCGTATTGGTCCCGACACTGTGGCAGCACTGCCTGACCTTGGCTTCCAGATCCTATCCGCGGGCGAACAGCGCATCACAAGACACCCCGCTTCGGGTTTGCTGCAGTTCAACTGTCATGTTGACCCGATACGCTGGAAAACGGGGGCTGTGTTTCGCGGCACCGAGAAAACGCTGAACCATGTGGTTGAACACCTCGCGGCACGGCGCACAGGCACCGCCGACAAAGACGAAGTGACGGGATTTTTAACACACCACCTGCAGACGGATGCCGCCACTTGGGACTTCATGGAAGCCTTCATGGAGCGTTTGACCCACAACAACCGCACAAAATGGCGCAGTTTGGCGTCCTTTCTGACATGAGGGCACCACGATGGTAGATTTGGTTTGGGCCACCCCGCAAGAACGCGGTGATGTAGCCGCCTACATGGACCGTGTGTTTCACAAAGTGCGATGGGGACGCGCGGGGTGGGACGCCCTGTTGGCAAACCGTTGGGCCGATGCGGCAGCCCCTTATGCGATTGTCGCCAAAGACAAGGGACGCATTGTCGGTGCCATCGGGCAGATTGTCGGACCAAGACCAGGTGGACCAACAATTCACAACCTCACGTCGTGGTACCTTGATAAGGAATATCGCGGGCAGGGATTGGGACGTGGCATGATGGCCAAAGCCATTGAAGATACAGACAATACCGTGACGAACCTGTCCAGTGCACGCGCTGCTATTCCCGTGGCCCTCAGTTCTGGCATGGATGTGTTGGATGACACCCGTATGGTTTGGGCTGCGCGTCCGGACGCGCCCCACAAATTGACGGTGTTCTCAGATCCAAGCCAGGCGCCGATTTCGCCGGACACACGCAAAATCGTGACGGAACATGCCGATTTGAACCTGACAAGCCTGACCATCGAAACGCCGGACGGGCTGTGCACATTGGTGCTGTCGATCAAACAAAAAACGGATGACCGTATCACGCACGAGGTGATGTTTGCAGACCGAAAAGACCTGCTGTCGCGACATGGTTCTGCCATTGCGGCCAGTATTTTACCTGACGATAGTACCATTTTGTCAATTGATACGCGGTTTTCAACGCCCGATGCGCAGCCCGATTTCGTTGAAGACATTCCCGTTGCCAGATTTTGCACGCCCGGGCGCGTTGATCCCGCATTGGTCGATCACCTGTATTCGGAGATCGTGATTTTGGACATGAAACTGTACTGAGTTTTCCGGCGTCCGGAACACATGCAAATTGCAATCGGCCACGCGCAGATCCTTTGATCTACGACTGTTCTAATATGTTTCCAGTGAGTGCCGCGACATGGGCGGGCGCGTCTGTAACCGCATAATTGCTGCGCAAAATCCGCCATTTACCATCGATGACAACCAAATCCGAAAAGACTGGAAAGGGGGGCTGAATCATGTGGTCTTTGTGCAAAAGATGGGTGACATGCGTAGATTGAATATGCTCAGGGGTTACAAACTCTGCGGCAACACAGGTGCGGATCATTTCTGAAACACCCGTTTTCTCATAATGGTCGCGGACCCCGATGAACGCAGCTTCCACATCAGCAGGCGTTTCCAGCTTGCGGCTGCCTTCAAACGTCGCAAGTTCATGAGGAAGGGCAAAGCAAGGCAGAAACGCATCGAAATCACCCGAAACAAGGGCACTACCACTGCGATCCAAAAGTCCTTCCGCAATGACTTTCGCACTTGGTCCGTAGTGTATCATCCGACCTCAAAAACAAATTACACGCCATCACTTTATAACAAATCTGTTACAAATGAAGCGTTTTCTAGCACCTTGCATCTCTGGGCCAAATTCTGCCCTTTGATCATCACGATTCTCAAAAAAACCCTATCCAAAGTCGCAACGTCGGCGCTGTTCAAGGGCGCAAAGACGTGGCAGTGTTCCGGCATGATAACATTGCACCACCTGAACAAGTCCCGCTCTCACCGTATCCTTTGGTTGTTGGAGGAACTTGGCGTCACCTATGACGTCAAACACTACGCACGCGATGCCACCACAAATCTGGCGCCACCGGAATTGACGGCGCTGCATCCCTTGGGCAAGTCGCCAATGATCGAAATGGACGGACGCCTGATCACAGAAAGCGGGGCCATCGTTGAAATGCTATGCACCACGCATGCGCCGCATATGATCCCGAAGGCGGGCACCGATGCCTATGTCCAACACTTGGAATTGATGCATTTTGCTGAAGGCTCGGCGATGACCCCGATTTTGCTGAATTTGTATGTCGGCCGTCTGGGTGATGCCGGTGCGCCATTACATCCACGCATTCAGGAACAGCTGGACGCGCATTACGGGTACATGAACGACATGCTGCGCAATGGCGGACATTATGTCCTTGATGATTTGTCTGCGGTCGACATCATGCTGAGCTTCCCTGCTGAAATCGCACTCATGCAGGGGCGCGGTGATGACTTCCCAAGGCTGAAAGCCTTTGTTGAACGCATCCACGCCCGTCCTGCCTATCAAAAAGCGTTAGAGCGCGGTGCCGCATGACTGCTTTGATCGCCTCTGACGGAACAGCAGCGTCAAAGCTGACCTTCGGAACCATGCAATTCGGCGGGAAAGCCGACAAAGCCGCGTCACATGCTATGTTTGAAGCGGCTTTGGCGGCCGGAATCACGCATTTTGACACGGCCTATGTCTACACCGACGGGGCATCCGAAACCTTTTTGGGTGACATGATCAAACCGCATCGGGACCGTTTGGTCATCGCAACAAAAGCGGCCTATGTTGGAGGATCGACAAAGGCAAATATCCTTAAACACTTCGACATTTCACGTCAGCGTTTACAGCTTGATATGGTCGATCTTTTGTATTTGCACCGCTTTGATGACGGCACAGATCTGGCCGAAACTTTTGACGCCTTGGCTGAACTGAAGCAGGCCAAAGCCATAAGATACATCGGTGTGTCCAATTTTGCGGCATGGCAAGTGATGAAAGCTCAGACCGTTTGCGGAGCGTTTGATATGGGTATTGATGTCATTCAACCCATGTATTCCCTTGTCAAACGCCAGGCCGAGGTAGAAATCATGCCGATGTGTATCGACCAAACCATTGAAATCGTGCCCTATTCCCCATTGGGCGGTGGCCTACTGACGGGAAAATATGCTCAAGGCGGGACAGGCCGGTTGACCGAAGATGACAGGTACGCTGCAAGATATGGCCAGCCTTGGATGCACGATGCAGCTGTGGCCTTTGCCCAGCTCGCTGCACGTGAAGGTGTGGCACCGGCCACCCTTGCCGTGGCATGGGCAGCTGCGCATGCAAGCCAACCGAAACCGATTGTATCGGCACGTTCAGTGGATCAGTTGACCCCTTCGCTTGATGCAATGACCACAAGGCTAAGCCCCGATCTTTACGCAGAGATTTCGGCCCTGACACCCACACCTGCCCCTGCCACAGACCGGCTTGAGGAAGCATGACAGACATTATTATCATTGGCGGCGGCATTGCAGGCATTTCTCTTGCGGCCCGCCTGTCAGACCATGCACATGTCACAGTTCTGGAAACGGAAAACGCGCTTGGGTATCACGCATCTGGCCGATCCGCCGCCCTGTATGAACCAAACTACGGGGCCCCTTCGGTCAACGCTCTGAGCCGTATGGGCGAACGCTATTTTCATGATGGTGGGTATCTAAGCGATCGCGGGTTTCTGTTGGTTGCGCAAAGTGGGGAAGACCGCGCTTTTGAAAAAGACCTGAATGATTTGAACACGACCGAAATATCTGTTGAAGACGCACTGCAGATTGTGCCAATCCTGAAGCCGTCCATCACCCGTGCCGCTTATCATTCCGGCGCCTACGATATTGATACAGATCGCCTCATTCAGGATTTTGCCAAGCAAACACGCAGCAACGGTGGTGAAGTGGTTACCGGCGCTGCGGTAACACGATCCGACTTTGCGGATGGGGTTTGGACCGTACACACAAGCGACCGGGTTTTACAGGCGCCGACGCTGGTGAACGCCGCCGGCGCATGGGCCGACGAGATTGCAAAACTGTCGGGCATCTCTCCAATCGGGCTGACACCTTATCGCAGATCCTTCGCGCGTGTCCCTGCACCGGGGGGACATGACATTTCGAAGTGGCCCATTTTCTTTGGTGTTGGTGAAACGTGGTACGCCAAACCGGATGCAGGTAAGCTATTGATTTCACCCGCAGATGAAGACGCGGCCACGCCCCATGATGCCTTTGCCGATGACATGGTGATCGCGATGGGAATTGACCGCTATCAGCAACATGTCACAGAAGAAGTCACACGCGTTGAAACCACATGGGCCGGGCTACGCACATTCGCACCTGACCGGACATTGGTGTTGGGGCGCGATGCGGGGAACCCCAGTTTTGTTTGGTGTGCCGGACAAGGCGGCTACGGGTTTCAGACGGCTCCTGGCGCGAGCCAATTTCTAGCTGATGTCATGCTGGGCCGTGTATCTGACGTCGACGCAGAATTGGTCGCGGCTCTCTCTCCTCACCGGTTTTAAAAGGTTAAAATTCTCATGTTCAAAAAGTTTGCCATCACTGCTGTTCTTGCTCTTGTTGCAGCTTGCGGCGCACCAAGTGGCACAAGCGTTGGTCCGATGATTATCGGTGACAGTGATCCGGTGCGGTTTTCAGGCAAGCAGCCAACCAGTTTTGCTGTGCGGGGGATGGATGCAGCACGGTTCCAAACGTCTGTTGATTGGGCACGAGCAAAGGCGGTTGGGATCGAATTTGTGTTCCTGAAAGCCACCGAAGGCGGTGATTTGAAAGACATAAAGTTCCGTGACCACTGGCGCGGCGCCGGACGTGCAGGCGTGGCGCGTGGCGCTTATCATTTTTACTATTTCTGCACCGATCCCGCGACGCAGGCCCGCTTTTTCATTCAAAACGTGCCGCGCACCAAAGGCAGCCTACCGCCTGTCTTGGACATGGAATGGAACCCGTTCTCACCAACCTGCAAGCGGCGCCCCGACGGGGCGACTGTACGTGCCGAAATGAAGGTTTGGATGGACATCGTCGAAGCCCATTACGGACAGCGCCCCATCATCTACACGACGCCGCGATTTTATAAAGAAAACGGGCTAAGTGCGATTAAACGCGAAGAATTCTGGCTGAGGACGACGGCCAAAACCCCGCGCGAAGCCTTTCCGGGCCAGCCTTGGCGTTTTTGGCAATACACAGCTACAGGCACGTTGCCAGGCACGCCCGGCGCTGTTGATATCAACGCCTTTAATGGCAGTGCAGATGACTGGGCGGCATGGCGTGCACGCCGCTCAGTGCAATAATCAGCCGTCGACGCGAATAACCGCGTTTTTGGGATCATAGGGGCTGTCTTCTGTGATCTCGCAATCCCATAGCTGGTCTTGCATTTTGATCTGAAGCTTGGTGCCCGGCACTGCGATGTCCGCTGGCACGTATCCCATGCCGATCTGCTTGTTGAACGCCACAGAATAGCCGCCAGAGGTCAGACGCCCCACGCGGATATCGCCATGATACAGCGCTTCGCGCCCCCATGGATCTGCGTCGCTTGGACCATCGATCAAAACGGTGACGCATTTGCTGCGCACGCCAGTTTTCACAAGCGCATCCTTGCCGTAAAACTCTTTGTTCAGGTCAATGAAACGCGGCAAATCGGCTTCCATTGGCGTCGCGTCGCGGCCCAATTCGTTGCCAAAGGCACGATAGGATTTTTCCTGACGCAACCAGTTTTGCGCCCGCGCACCAACCAGTTTAAGACCATGAGGTTCGCCAGCGGCCAGTATCTGATCCCAAAGGTAGTTTTGCATTTCAATTGGATGGTGCAATTCCCAACCAAGCTCACCAGTGTAGGCCACGCGGATGGCGCGGACCGGACACATACCCAATTCGATGTTGCGCATCGTCAGCCACGGGAAGCGTTTGTTGGACAGTACCGTGGACGGGTCACCGTCTTTCACAAGCGCATTCAAAACGTCACGCGACTTTGGTCCTGCAATGGCAAAAACACCCCACTGCGTTGTGACATCGTGACATTCGATATACCCGAACTCGGGCGCTTTGTCTTCGATAGCTTTGCGCAAATAGTCGCTGTCATAGGCGGTCCAAGCCCCTGCAGACACAAGATAATATTCATCCTGCGCAATGCGTACGATGGTGTATTCCGTGCGGGTTGTACCATGAGACGTCAGCGCATAGGTCAAGTTGATGCGCCCGACGGATGGCAGTTTGTTGCAGGTGAACCAATCCAAAAATGCCGTCGCACCGGGGCCTTTTACGACATGTTTGGTAAAGGCAGTCGCATCGATCAGGCCAACACCTTCGCGGATCGCTTTGGCCTCTTCCACGGCATGGTTCCACCATGCACCCCGGCGGAACGAACGACCGTCGTGATCAAAATTGTCAGGCGCATCCAAAGGACCGTAGTAGTTGGGGCGTTCCCATCCGTTCACAAACCCGAACTGCGCACCGAGCGCTTTTTGGCGATCAAACACAGGGGCTGTGCGCAACGGGCGACACGCCGGACGCTCTTCATCAGGGTGATGCACAATGTAGACGTGATCGTAGCATTCTTCGTTTTTGCGCGCGGCAAATTCCGTCGTCATCCAGTCGCCGTAGCGCTTGGGGTCCAGTGACGCCATGTCGATTTCAGCCTCTCCATCGACCATCATTTGCGCAAGGTAATAGCCTGTGCCACCCGCCGCGGTGATGCCAAAGCTAAAGCCTTCAGCCAACCACATGTTGCGCATGCCCGGCGCCGGACCCACAAGCGGGTTACCGTCAGGCGTATAACAGATCGGACCGTTGAAATCGTCTTTCAGACCGCTTTCTTCACAAGACGGAATCCGGTGGATCATCGCCATGTATTGTTCTTCGATCCGCTCCAGATCAAGTGGGAACAGGTCCGCGCGGAAGCTGTCTGGCACACCATGTTCGAACACGGCCGGCGCGTTCTTTTCATAAACGCCCAAAATCCATCCGCCGCGTTCTTCGCGGACATAGGATTGCGCGTCGGCGTCACGGATAACAGGGTGTTCCGGATTGCCTTGGGCACGGTAATCGACCAAGGCAGGATCTTGATCCATAACGATAAATTGGTGCTCAACCGGGATCGCAGGCATCTTGATACCCAACATCTTGGCAGTGCGCTGCGCATGGTTGCCTGATGCAGTTACAACATGTTCCGCGGTGATCACGATCTGCTCGTCAGACGGCACAAGATTGCCGCCCTGTTCAACCATTTTCGTTGCGGTGACTTCCCAATGGGTGCCGTTCCAGTGGAAGGCATCGGCCTGCCATTTGCGTTCAATCATCACACCACGCTGGCGTGCCCCTTTGGCCATGGCTTGGGTCACGTCGGCCGGGTTAATGTAGCCGTCGGTTTCGTGGTAAATCGCGCCTTTCAAATCCTCGGTACGGATCAGCGGCCACTTCGCCTTGATTTGCTCTGGCGTCATGAATTCATACGGCACATCGCAGGTTTCTGCCGTGGACGCATATAGCATGTATTCGTCCATGCGTTCATCGGTTTGTGCCATGCGCAGGTTGCCAACAACAGCAAAGCCCGCATTCAACCCTGTTTCGGCTTCCAGCGCCTTGTAGAAATCGACGGAATATTTGTGGATATGGGTGGTCGCAAATGACATGTTGAACAAAGGCAACAGGCCTGCCGCGTGCCATGTTGAACCTGACGTCAATTCGTCACGCTCCAGTAGCATCACATCATCCCAGCCCGCCTTGGCCAGATGGTACGCAATTGAGGTGCCAACCGCACCACCGCCTACAACCAATGCTTTCACTTGCGTTTTCATCTGCGATTCCCTCCGCGTAAACTTGGCACCCTTTTACGGTGCACGCAGAAAATCCGTGCCAAACAGCCGACAAGTCATGGCAAAAAACCGACCTTTGCCTGCAATGCACCTACGATCAAACAGCAATCACTTTGCCGGGATTCATGATGCCATGCGGGTCCAACGCCGTTTTGATGGCCCCCATGACATCAACGGTAGATTGCCCAAGCTCTTTTGCCAGATATGGCATTTTGCCTTGCCCTATCCCGTGTTCGCCTGTGCAGGTTCCATCCATCGAAATTGCCAATTCGTTCAACCAACTGACAAAGGCGCCCGCACGGGCCATTTCATCGGCGTTTTGTTCATCTATCAAAAGCAGACAGTGAAAATTGCCGTCCCCCACGTGGCCGACAATAGGGGATACAAAACCCTCTTCGTCCAGACGCGCCCGCGCGGCGTTCACACAGTCAGCCAAACGCGAAATCGGGACACAGACATCGGTAGAAATCCCCGCCGCACCGGGGCGCAATTGCAATGTCGCCCAATAAGCATCGTGGCGTGCCTGCCAAAGCTTGTTTCGTTCTTCCGTGGATGTCGTGGACGTATAGCCCCCGCCGCCATGTTCTTGCGCAATTTCGCCAAACATCTCGGCCTGTTCCAGCACGCTGGCCTCGGAACCATGGAACTCAAGCAGCAATAGCGGCTCTTCGGGCAAATCCAATTTGGAATACGCATTGCACGCCTTCACCTGAATAGCATCCAGTAACTCGATGCGGGCCACGGGAATCCCGAATTGAATAACCTGCATCACAGTCTGGCACGCTGCATCCACCGTGGGAAAGGTACACCGCGCCGAACTGATCGCCTCGGGGATACCCTGCAATTTCAATGTGATTTCGGTGATAAGACCCAAGGTACCTTCGGACCCGACCATAAGCCGCGTCAGATCATAGCCTGCTGATGACTTTTTGGCACGCTGCGCTGTGCGGATCACGTCCCCATTGGCCATCACCGCTTCGAGCGCCAGAACATTGTCTTTCATCGTGCCATACCGCACCGCGTTGGTGCCGCTGGCGTTGGTCGCACTCATGCCGCCCAAAGACGCGTTTGCGCCCGGATCAATGGGAAAGAACAAGCCCTGATCGCGCAGGTGGGTGTTAAGCTGCTCACGCGTGACACCTGGCTGCACGACACATGACAGATCGTCAGAATGTACTGCCAAAATCTGGTCCATCTGTGTGACATCCACCGAAATACCGCCCGCCGGGGCGTTCACATGCCCTTCAAGCGAAGTGCCCGTGCCATACGGGATCACCGGCACTTTGTGCGTGGCGCAAATATCCACGATGGCTTGCACCTCGTCCCTTGAGGACGCGAAGACCACACCGTCAGGGGATTGGTTTTTCAGCCACGTGGTGGTGTGCCCGTGTTGTTCACAAATAGCGTCACCGGTTTGAAACCGGTCGCCGAACTGCTGCTTGAGAACCCCCAAAACCGTGGCAATCCCGTCTTCGTTGCGTTTCAGTTCGGTGACTTTCGCCATTGTGGTCTCCCTTTATTCTCCCAGCGCGATACCTTCCCGTCGGGGGTCTGCGCCGCCTTGCAACGTCTCGCCAATCGCAATGGCATGCAAGCCCGAATTCAGGCCTCGCGCGCCCACATCGAAGCCCATGGCCGTCAGCGGTCCTTCCAGCGCTGTCGCATCTGTTCCGTCTTCAACGTCGTATTTGCCAAAACGATTTACCGCATGGGGCACTGACACAGCTTGCTGCACATCCATCCCCCAATCGACATAAGCAATGATGCTTTCGGCCACATACCCGATGATCCGGCTGCCGCCCGGGCTGCCAATTGCCAGTACCGGCTTGTCATTTTGCATCACAATCGTTGGGGCCATCGAGGATCTTGGCCGCTTGCCAGGTTCAATCCGGTTTGCAATCGGCACGCCGTCGCGGTGACTGCGGAAGGAAAAGTCCGTCAATTCGTTGTTCAGCAAAAACCCGTTGGTCATCACACGGCTGCCAAAGGCATTTTCGATGGTCGTCGTCATAGAGGCCACGCTACCGTAGCTGTCCACAATCGAAATATGCGACGTCGAGGGCAGCTCAATCGCCTCATCATCTGCCCAGTTGAGCGCATGGTCAAATGCAGGCGTTCCGGCAGACACGTCCTTGAGCGCTGTGTCACCGGCCAACAATCCGGCCCGCTCGGCCAGATAGGCGGGATCCACCAACCCCTTTGTCGGGACCGGCACATAATCGCTGTCCGCCATATAGCGTCCGCGGTCCGCAAATGCCAAGCGCGAAGCATCGCCCATAAGGCGGCGCACATCCGCGTCATCAGGCCCCGCGCTTAAATCATAGCTGTCCAACATCCCAAGAATTTGCCCCACGGTCAGTGCGCCAGAAGACGGCGGGCCCATACCGCACACATCCAGTCCACGGTATGTCGCGCAAACGGCTGGACGTGCTTTGGTCTGGTAGATGGCCAAATCGATAGTACTTAGGACACCCGGGGATGCTGCGCCCTGAACGGCATCCACAATATCAGCGGCAATATCACCGCCATAAATTGCATTGGCGCCGTTCTGTGCCATCGCCTGCAACGTCGCCGCGTAGGGCGCATTCTTCAACGTATCCCCAGATTGCAGCACCACACCATCCGGCAAAAAATACGCTTTGGTTTCGGAATGCACGGAAAGCCGTTCCGCATCGCTTTCAACCAAGGCCGCAAGACGTGGTGAGACCGAAAAACCGTTTGTGGCCAATGCAATCGCAGGTTCGAACAAGCCACTCCATTGTGATTTGCCCCAGCGGTCATGCGCCTCTTGCAACAACGCCGGCGTGCCGGGGGTGCCCACAGACAGCCCCCCCACCACAGCATCAAAAAAGCCCATGGGTTCGCCATCGTCGTTTTGGAACAGTCTGGGCGTTGCAGCCAAAGGCGCCGTTTCACGACCGTCCAGCGTCATCAATTCACCGGTGGCGGCATCGAAATACACCAAAAACGCACCGCCCCCGATGCCGGAAGATTGCGGTTCAACCAGACCCAGTACGGTTTGCACAGCCACCAACGCATCAGCGGCGGTGCCCCCTACCCGCAATACATCCGCGCCCGCTTTTACAGCATGCGGGTTTGCCGCTGCCACCATCCAGTTTTGCGCTTGAACCGGCTTGCCCAGCGCCTTGGCTTCAAGCGCCGCTGCAACCGTAGGATCAATGGAGGTAAATCGGCCGTCTGTCGCCCCTTCGGGCTGCACGGCGTCAGCCGTTTGTTGTGCCAAACTCGCGCTTGCGCTCAAGACCAGCGCCAAAGTAACTGCTGTCGTCCGCATAATATCCTCCGCAATGTTTGAAATGATGTGGGGTGAACTTTAGCCACATCATTCCGAAAGCAAAGTGGAAAATTATAGCATAGCGGGAACCACCTGATCCGGCGGGCGGTGACCGTCATCAAATGTTTTGATGTTGATGATGACCTTTTCACCCATCTCCAGACGGCTTTCGACTGTCGCTGACCCCATATGCGGCAGCAAAACCACATTGGGCAATTCGCGCAATCGCGGGTTCACGTCCGTGCCGTTTTCATAGACATCAAGGCCCGCGCCCCCCAGCTCACCGGCCCGCAACATCCGCGTAAGAGCATTTTCATCGATGACTTCGCCCCGCGAGGTGTTCACAATCACCGCATTGGGTTTCATCAATTTCAGGCGGCGCGCATTGAGTAGATGAAAGGTGCTGGGCGTATGTGGACAGTTGATGGACAGCACATCAACACGCGACACCATCTGGTCCAGACTTTCCCAATAGGTCGCTTGGTATTCGTCTTCGGTCTCTGCACGCAGGCGTTTGCGGTTGTGGTAATGTACCTGCATCCCGAAAGCTGCGGCACGCTGGGCAACAGCGCGGCCGATGCGCCCCATCCCAAGAATACCAATGCGCCGCCCGCCAATACGCCCACCCAGCAATGCAGTCGGTGACCATCCGGTCCACTGGCCCTGTTGCATGGTCGCCAGACCCTCGGGCAACCGGCGGCTGATCGCAAGGATCAACCCCATCGTCATATCAGCTGTGTCTTCTGTCAAAACTCCGGGTGTGTTGGTGACAAGAATGCCGCGACTGCGCGCCGTTTCCACATCAATGTTGTCCACCCCTGCCCCGTAGTTGGCAATCAACTTTAACTGTGGTCCTGCTTGCCCGATCAATCCCGCGTCAATGGTATCTGTGATGGTTGGCACCAGAACATCGGCAGTTTTCACCGCCGCAACCAAGGCTTCGCGGGAAAGTGCCACGTCGTCTTCGCGCAGCGTCACATCAAAAAGTTCCCCCAATCGCCGTTCCACCGGTTCAGGCAACCGTCGCGTCACGAACACACTTAGACGTTCCTTTGGCATTTTGCCTCCCCTACGCTTTGCGCATGCAACTTGTTTGTGGCATGGTGGCCCATGTTGATCCAAGGCACAAGAACCCGGACAACAAATGGGTAGTGGCAGTACAGGCCTTAAGAAAATGAAACAGTTGGTTCGATCCATGATGCTGGGGGCGCTTTTCTGCGCGACCATGGTGATGTTTGTCCCGCAAGCGCAGGCCGCAGGCGATGCCACCGAAAAGGGCAGCGTTACGAATTTGCCGTTGCCGCGCTATGTCTCGATGAAAGCTGCGGAAGGCAACGTGCGCCGTGGCCCGTCCCTGACACACCGCATCGACTGGGTGTTCACCCGTCGCGATATGCCTTTGCGCATCACCGCAGAGCACGGCCATTGGCGCCGCGTCCAAGACCGTGATGGTCAAGGCGGGTGGGTTCACTATTCCCTTCTGTCAGGCACCCGCACAGTCATCATCGAACAAGACATGATGACATTGCGAACACGCCCGGACCCCACTGCGCCTGTCACCGCAGCCCTTGAGGCCGGCGTTGTCGCCCGCCTGGGCGAATGTGACGTCGAATGGTGCCGTTTGAATGCAGGCGGGTTCAAAGGATGGGCCCCCAAAGCCCGTCTTTGGGGTGTCGGGGCCCAGGAAATTCGCGACTGATCCTGCCTACCCTGCCGTTTTTGCGATAAAGGCATTTGTCAAAGCGCCCAGCTCCGGCCCCACGTCTTCTTGCAAGAAATGACCTGCGTTTTGCAAAATGCAGTGATCTTGTCCAACAGCACCCGGCATCAGCTTTTGAAACACCTGATCGACGCCCGCCATGATTTTGTCATCCGCCCCGAAAGCTGTCAGCACCGGAATATCAAGGCCCCGCAACACGGCCCAAGCATCACGGTTGGCTTGTGCCGCCGGATCGTCTGGTGTTGACGGGACAAGCACCGGAAACTGCCGCGCTCCTTCTTTGTAGCTGTCATCGGGAAACGGCGCGTTATATGCCGCGATTTCGGCATCCGTTAATTTTGACGTCGTGCCACCGCTTACGATGCGGCCTGCGTCAAAATCCGGTACAGTCTGCGAATATTCTTTCCAGCTTTCGAAGGCGGGGCTCATCGGTTGATCACCTGTTGGTAATGCAGTGTTGGCCACAACAAGCCGTGCAAATCGGTCCGGGCGCGCCGCAAGCAAACGCAATCCAATCAAACCACCCCAATCCTGACAAACAAGCGTGATGTTGTGCGCCTGTGTCTGATCCAACCAGTCCAACATCCAGTCCACATGCCGCTGGTACGTATAGTCGGCGCGATGCGCCAATTTGTCGGATCGTCCAAATCCGATCAGATCCGGGGCCAAAACACGGTGTCCCGCCCCAGTCAGCACGGGAATCATGTGACGATACAGGTAACACCAAGACGGCTCACCATGCATGACCAACACAGGTGCTGCATCTTCAGGCCCCTCATCCAGATAGTGCACACGCAACGCGCCACCATCAGGGTCCGTCACATCAAGGTAATTTGGTGGAAAATCGAAACCGGGAAGATCGTTAAAGCGATTATCTGGTGTGCGCAACTTGTCCATTCATCCGTCCTCTGCCTAAAGTATGATCATAGCTTAGCAACACACCGCGCTGTCACCACAGGTGAACGTCGCGGCACAAAAGAATTGGGGATGTCTTTTGAAGCGCATATTCTACGAAGCCTTTGGGCCAGCATCACAGGTGCTGGCACTGGAGGACGCGGACACGCCCCAACCGGGCATCGGCGAAGTATTGGTGGAATTGGCTTATTCCGGTGTGAACCCCTCAGACGTCAAGGTTCGTGCAGGTGGGCGTCCCGGTGTGACAAAGCCGGCCTTTCCAAAAATCACGCCACACAGCGATGGCGCGGGGACGGTTGTGGCCGTTGGCACTGGCGTACCACGTGACATCATTGGCAAAGCCGTTTGGATCTGGAACGCACAATGGCAGCGCCCTTTCGGGACGGCTGCCACGCATATCGTGGTGCCACATGCCCAAGCGGTGCTTTTGCCGGACGGCGTGTCTATGCAAGTGGGCGCGTGTCTTGGCATCCCGGGGCTGACGGCGGCCCATACCGTCTTTGGCAACGGTGAGTTGCATGGCAAGACGGTGTTGGTTCAGGGTGGCGCCGGCACTGTTGGTTATCTGGCCTTGCAACTGGCCCGTTGGGGCGGTGCGCGAGTGATTGCAACCGCCCGCGAAAGCGACCACGAGATGTGCCGTGCGGCAGGCGCCGATGCGGTGATCGACTTCACACAAGACACCGTCGCAGAACAGATCATCGCGGCAAACAATGGCACTTTGATCGACCAGATCATTGAGCCTGAATTTGGCATCAACGCACAAGTGAACACCGATGTGATTGCCCCCGACGGGGTTATCGCGGCCTACGGGTCAGCCAAATCCATGGCCCCCACTATCCCTTTCATGGAGATGATGTTCAAAAACATAACCATCGACATGGCGTTGGTTTACATTCTGTCTCCCCAGCCCCGCAGTCTGGCGATCACCCGATTGCATGGCGCCCTGCGCGCCGGTGCGTTGGATTGCCCGATAGACAGCGTACACCCGCTGTCAGACTGCGCCAAAGCCCATGCAATTGTGGAAAGCGGTGACCGTCAGGGTGCTGTGCTGGTGGATGTGCAAAAGTAAAGGTGAGACCCGTGTTCAGATTTCTATCGTGTGTGCCCTTCTTAACTGCTGTCGCTTTCGTGGCCTTTTTCATCTTCCTTGCCCCTGTCGGTGGTTATGCGCAAACGGCGGACCAGCCTTCGGGCACCATCGCAGTGGAAGACAGCGCAACGCAGGACGCAGCCATTGCCGTGCGTATTCGGGACATTCTGTCTGAGCTGGAAGGCTACACCAATGTCACCGTCACAGTGTCTTCTGGCATCGTGACCCTGCGCGGCACGACCGTTGACGCGCCATCTGCAATGCGCCTCAACGATTTGGTCGGCAGGGTTGAAGGCGTTGTGGCCATCGAAAACGAAGTCACCGAAACCACAGACGTTGTCGAACGCCTGAACCCTGCGGTTGAACGCTTTAAAGCGCGGATGTACCAAATCGTGGCCTTCTTGCCTTTGGCAATTGTTGCTTTGACGGCCATGGCTTTGGTGGTCGCCTTGGGTATTTTGCTGGCCCGGATGCGTTATCCCTGGGACCGGATCGCCCCCAACGCCTTTATCGCTGATATTTACCGTCAGGTTGTGCGACTTGCGTTTTTTATTGCGGGTCTGGTGATTGCATTGGACATTCTGGGGGCCACCGCCCTTTTGGGCACAATTTTGGGCGCTGCTGGGATTGTTGGTCTGGCTATCGGTTTTGCGGTCAAAGATACGGTCGAGAACTTCATCGCCTCAATTATGCTGTCCATCCGTCAACCGTTCCGCCCCAATGACACCATCGAAATCGACGGAGACGTCGGCAAAGTCATCCGCCTGACCAGCCGTGCAACCATTTTGCTCAGTTTTGATGGCAACCACATTCGCATTCCCAATTCCACCGTCTTCAAAAGCCGCATCGTCAACTATTCACGCAACGACGAACGCCGCTTTGTGTTCGATCTTGGTGTTGCCCCCAACACGGATTTGGCGCAGGCCCAAAGCCTTGGGTTGCACACGTTGAACGATTTGCCTTTTGTTTTGGAAACACCCGCGGCGGCCACATGGATCGAGACAGTCGGAGACAGCACGATTACGTTGCGCTTTGCGGCATGGATTGACCAACACAAGACCAGCTTCGCAGGTGCGCGAGGCGAAGCAATTCGCCTGACTATGGCGGCTTTTGACGGGGCAGATATCGCGATGCCTGAGCCCACATTCCGCATCATGTCGCCTCAGGCAGCACCCGAATCCTCCTCTGATGCACATGTCGCTCCGACCCCGACGGACATGCAGCAAGTCACGGCTCAAGCCGACCAGGAACTGAGCGAAATCATTGATCAGGAACGGGCTGTTCTGGCAGATGATGACTTGCTGAACCGCACCGCGCCCGAGGAATAATAAAAACCAACTATTTTCGCAAAACGGGTCTTGCGCCCCCTGCATTACCCTACTATCTAACGCGGCACGTTGGGATGTGGCCAAATGGTAAGGCACCTGTTTTTGGTACAGTAGACTGTAGGTTCGAATCCTACCATCCCAGCCAATCCTTCTCTTACAGAGTAAACCAACACCCGGACAACCCGTCAGCGTGGGTTATGCCCCAGTTTTCTGCCCCAGTTCTTGCAGCTATTGCGGGTGTAGCGGGTAACCCCTCCCTGCTTTTGGGAGAGGTTGAGGACATAGCCACGGGCTTAGAGAGTGTGCCAGTCTACCCCGTTAGCACGTCGTTCCCGATCATCATTCAGGTTATCTCGCCGATCCCCAATGGTCAGATGTCTCGGGTTCATGCAGCGCCGATTATGACAAAGGTGTCGGACAACCTGATGGCGGTTGGTAGCGAGCTGGTTTTGGATACAATAAACAAAACGATAAGCGCGATCTTGACCACTCATGAAACGCACCTTTCTAGGTTCCGCCGTTACGGTGACCATGCAGCCGTTCTCATCCGTTTGGGTCTCCGCCAACAACTCGGTGACCTTAACTAGCGCAGCGTCGTAATGATAAGAAAGCAATCTCTCATACCACACCTGTGACAGGTCTCTGACTCTGGTTAAACGAGGAGCAATCATATCAATTCTACCTCATCTTCAACAGCATCAACCGCTTCGTCGTAACTGTCAGGGCCAAGGACGCGACCATTGGCGACTTGGTAATCAGGATGCACCCAAATAACCCTGCCATAGTCTACGCCGCCCCACTTGCACCTGCTAGAACGCCACCCGAGTTCGTTCATCATATGGACTATGCGGTTTGGGTTGGCTTTCAATCGCTCAGAAAAAAGCTTCATTAAATTTCGCTGCGGGATAGCAAACTTCTGGCTGCTAGCGATCAACTCCTCAAGTGCTTGTTGCAGAACCTGCCCAGATGCTTGGGAAATGCTTTGCATAATCGGGGTGTCGATTTCTGAAACATTGAGTGCACGCGGGTTGAAGCTATTGGCCTGCCGATGTGCCAGCAGTGCATTCCGCAGTCTAGCAATGTTTGCAGGCTCCTTCATGTAATCATAGAAAACCTTCATAAAGTCCCCGAATTCTTCATGATCAGGCCCTGACGCATGACCCGAATGATTGACGTCAATGACGTAGAAACGGCGATCATCAGGCTCTATCCAGTGCGGGTAGTGATTGGTGGTCATCAGAAACACACACACATTTTGGATGCTCTCGGTATTGGTCCCCTTGCCTTCGACAGCAATTTCCTTTTCTGAAATCAGCGCTTTGATACTATTTCCGGCATCGGTACCAGCTTTAAGCTTCACTTCTTCGCAAGCGATAAATTTCTTAACCAGAACGGTCTTATTGAACCGACCAGTGAGTTTAGTGACGCCATTTAAAGGCATTGAGTTGTCTTCTCCAAAAAGCAAACCTAGCAAGCGGCCCAGTGTGCTTTTCCCTGTTCCCTTGGATTGAGAATATAGAAGCACAGACCAAGCAGGCTTATCTGCCTCGTTTTGAAGATTCCAAGACAACCAATCCTTGAAGCGGAACCTATCCTCAGGGTGTGGGAATATCCGATCAAGCAATTCGTCAAACAGGGTGTCTTCCGAGTCCTCAATGCCTAGTTTTCGATACTCAGGGGGCATCCAAGTGTTCAATGAGGCCATGGCATCTTCCCAGTATAGACTACTGGTTTCGGCGGGTAGACAAGCTTGTTTGCCATTCCAAACAGCAACTGATTGGTCTTTGTCGGTATGGGTGTCGTTTATGGCACGCTTACAAATCGCGGCCCATAGTTCGTCACTTAGCTTCAAATTTGGGAACGCTTCAGAAACCTGATGAAACGCAACGCGTTTAAGATCAGTCGCTGAAATCGGTCCACTGGGGGCTTTAATTACATAGAATTTCCCTTCGCGGCGCACAAAGCGGGTGGCTATAAAGGTCGCTATACGCTTGATGTTTGTTTCATTATTAGTTTCTTGCTCGTCTATTGGAATTGCAGCTGACAACTCAGGAGGAGACAGCTGGGCTTGGTCATTGATGGTTGCTCTAGGACGGGCTGGATTTCTGCGTGGAGCGGGCATTGTATCGTTCATGGTTTTCCTAGTCTCTGTGATATCCGGTGAAACACCGGTGAATGTGGGGATTTCGCTGCGAGCGTGCAGATCGATAAAAAACCCGTTCTCTACGACAGGCTAAGTCTGAGCTGCAGAATATATTGAGTTTCTAAAGGTATCAAAAACGGTTCCGGCAAGTATCTTGCCAGAGTATTGTCCGATGCCTTCAATTCGCGAAGCTAAGTATCGTTGTGTTTTTTCTCGATAGTGCTTTTCGCGGGCCACTAAATAATCATGGTTCTTGCATCAAGTCAACCGCCATCAGGTTGTCCGACACCTTTGTCATAATCGGCGCTGCATGAACCCGAGACATCTGACCATTGGGGATCGGCGAGATAACCTGAATGATGATCGGGAACGACGTGCTAACGGGGTAGACTGGCACACTCTCTAAGCCCGTGGCTATGTCCTCAACCTCTCCCAAAAGCAGGGAGGGGTTACCCGCTACACCCGCAATAGCTGCAAGAACTGGGGCAGAAAACTGGGGCATAACCCACGCTGACGGGTTGTCCGGGTGTTGGTTTGCTCTGTAAGAGAAGGATTGGCTGGGATGGTAGGAACCCTAGCCACTGCTTGAAATCCATGACCTTTTCTCAACGAACAGCAAAACTGGGGCGGTTAGTGGGGCAGTTTGGGGGGTGTTGTTGAGGGGGGCGGCCCGAGACCGATGGTGGGGCGGAGGGCAGTTCTAGAGACCCTTGCCAACCAATTCATCGCTGGGAACAATCAACAACGCGACCTGCACGGCTAGGTTCACCGGAGGGACTAGGATCAGAAGATACCACCAGTGGCTAACTCCAATATCACGGGTACGTCTCACTCCGAACGAAAGCAGACAGACCAGCGACGCCAATATCGCAATCATAAGGATCACTTTCCAGAAGAGGTTGGGATCTAGCCCAAAGCCCAAAGTGAAGAAGAGAATTGAAAAAACTGATCCAACTTGGCTAATCAAGTACTTCAAACGCGATGCTTTCCCTTCAAACGCAAACAGTCCGAGGAAGAGAGGTGTTAGTTTCTGGATAGCCGACCTGAAGGCTCCAACCCCGATTTCTGCAACGTTGTCCGTAGCTTCCAAAACTGATTTCGTGACCTTTGCCGTATCCACATTTTGAGATAGTTCTGGTGCCTTGCGGATAACCTTGAAGGTAATCGAAATCACTAAACATATAGCTGTAACAACCCAAATGCCTACGCCTAACGCCTGCACCCACAACTCGGGATGGGGGTCGTAAACACGATACCATAGTATTCCCAAGGATCCTACAACGCCGAACAAAGTGAGTGATCTGAAATCCTTTTCCATCAGTTAACCTTTCTTGCTTTCACTGCACCCGAGCATATTCAGAAACTCTGGTCTTTGCTCTGCGTAGTTTCGAAGCGGCTTTCCCGAAAGCGCTGCTTTTCCCTAATTGAGACTCATAGTCTGTAGATTTTAAGTGTTCAAGTGAGCCACTCACTGGCCATGCCAATTCAGACGCTGGTCGGGCGAAATCTTAGACGCTTTAGAGAGCAGGCAGGGCTTTCGCAAGAAGCTTTAGCTTTCGAATGCGGTCTGCATCGGACCTATGTTAGCGGAGTTGAACGGGGTGTTCGGAATCCTACCATCGTGGTTCTAGAAAAACTTGCAGAACCTCTTGAAATTGCTCCGTGGCAGTTGCTTAGGGAAGAAAAATAAACCTATCGTAGACACCTACACCAGCCGGATAAAAAAAGGTAAGTGAACCCCGGCTAGCTCGCGCCAGCCGAGGATCTGTTTAAGGTAGCTTTTCCCGATGAGCGTACTCAGCTAGCCACTGCCAGTACTTGCGTGCGCTAGCAAACCCCTGCGACTGAGCTGCAAGGTTCTCAGCGGCACGACGAGAAAGACCGCCATCGTATTCAGCGATAGCGGCCCGTTCTTCGAAGTCTTCAATGTTGGGAATGTTCATATCAGAACCGGAAGCCTGATTTGGTCGATTATCCCCCTTTTTTGCTCATCACTTATGCCCGCTGAATAAATGCCGTAGGTTATACCATTCTCTGATCGGGCAGACTTATGTCCCACCAAAGATGCAGTGAAATGTTCAGGCACGCCTGTTCGCTCGCACTGCGTGATGAACCACTTTCGGGTTGAGTGAAAAACTAAACCGGGTCGTTGTATGCGCAGCTCCTTTCTGATCTTTGCAAACCCCTTGGTTACATCATTGACTTTAAGGTCAGGAAACAGCGGCCCCGTTGCTGGTAACTGGTCAAATAGAACTTCTAATTTTGGATGAACCGGAACGAAGCGCTCTGCAGCGTCCGTTTTTAGAAGGCGCAATTCGTTTGGTCGAACATGTGCAAAGATGCCAAGATTGCCCTTAGGTACCAAGTCCTTTCTTGTTAAACCAACTGCTTCACCAGCACGCATTCCAGTCAGCAGACAAGTCAGCATAATGGCGTGCAATTTGTTGTCCTTGGCGTGCAGTAGTTTTTTCACTTCCTCATCGGTTATTACGGCATATGGTTGAGGCTTTATCTTTTGGTCGAATCGAACAGACTTGAACGGGTTGGCCTCCAAATGACCATTGTAGACCATGCTGTCCAAGAAGTGATTTACCTGAGACCAAATCCGCTTCTGGGTGCGCACTGTCGTAAACACCGAACCATGTGCGGAAAGAGCAACCAGCTTTTCCAAGCCCAAACCACGAGCAGCCTCTGATTTCCCGACATGGGGCGATATCTGAGCAATGAGTGAAAGAAACTCACGCCCATCCCTGCGCGTCAGACTGCACAGCGACCGCTTCCCATATTTAGAGGAGAAAAGGTCAACTGAGTACCGAACCGATCTGAAGCCACTGGGCCGAAGTTCATTGCTTCTAGCGTTCAGATACTCGCGGCTCGCAGCGGTGATCAGCTTTTTGGTAACGCGCAGCTCTACCGGGAAGATCGTTTTAGCCCCAGAGAGGCTCAAAGAAGCCCGTAGGTGCTCAAGAGCGCAATTCGGAGTGGCTTCCCATGCAGTGCCGTTCTTGCCCAACTCTGGAGCTGAGAGTGCCGCCTCTGCAGTATCACGAACTTTAGCAACCAGAGTTTCATATCGTGCATTGATCTCTGCAGCCCGTACGCGAGCGGTATTGGTATCACGTGTCTTGAGCGACTGCTTCATGGCTTGTTGCCCCAAGACCATCGCGATCTCCTTGGGATAGTTCCTGCGATATAGCCAAGTATGGCCCTTTAGGTAGGCGTATTTAATCTGAGCAGACATCGGTCGTCTCCTGTCTTCTTTGAATTGGATTGGGGGTGACTGCGCGGTAGGTGATCCTGAGGATCAGTTCGAACTCGGGTTCACCGTAGACCCCAACGAGTGGACCAGTGATTGCGCACCCAGTCACACAGTCTTCATGGACTTCATGGACCTCAAACAAATGTTCCGGCAGATCATCAAAGGCCTGAACAACGACAACGTCGCCTTCCTTAAGGTCATCCATTATCTTTCCTCCATGCGACCAAGAAGGCCGTCGTGACCAGTAATGTGACTACTGGATGCGAACGTGTACCCAACCAAAGCAGGGCCGAGATTGCCGAACGAGGCGGTGGTGACATGAGAAAGCCCCCGGCAAAATTGCCGAGAATGCAAAGCGTCTTCATAACTAAACTCCTGTAAATGTTTCTTTATTTAGATACAGAGAGGATCTCAGTTTATTTTCGCCGCTTGAGTTCCTAAATATGTCTGAGTTTGAGATCGAAGAGGCGGAGCAAGTGATGAGTAACGAGAAGTCAGGGGCGGACCCGGTAAAAATCGTCGACCTTGGAGCAGCTGCTGCAAAGGCCGTCCTGTTGAAATCAGAAAGCTATTTCGACTTTGATTTACCTGCCTATTTTGATTTTTCGCCAATGCTCAAAGGGATCGAAAAGAAGCTGGCAGGCTCGCCGCTTTCAGGGGTTTGGAAAATACCACCGCGCGACCTTGAGGGTCTTAACCACATCATCTTTCATAGCAAGGACGGCAAATACGCGTGGCGTCCCCAAGAGATGATCCATCCCGTTGTCTACGTTGCCATCGTCAATGCGTTGACGAAACAAGAGCAATGGGACTTGGTGAAAGACCACTTTGAGAACTGCGCGGCTAACCCTAGAATTGAGTGTGTGAGCCATCCAGTGGTTTCTCAATCAAAGCAGAAAGATAAAGCGGCTCAGGTGTTGTCATGGTGGCTAGAAATGGAACAACGCTCATTGGAGTTAAGCCTCGACTACAGCCACGTCATCCATACCGATATCGCAGATTGCTACGGGTCCATTTACACCCACACCATCAGTTGGGCACTGCACGGAAAGGCACACGCGAAGTCCAAGGCAGGAAAGACGGATAAGACGCTTCTTGGCAACATCTTAGATCAACTCATTGCGGCCTCTCGGCACGGCCAGACGAATGGCATTCCTCAAGGCTCGAACCTAACCAACTTTATCGCTGAAATGGTGCTGGGATATGCAGACCAAGAGCTGACTGCCGCAATCGAGAAAGAGAAAATCGAGGACTATAAGATCCTGAGATACCGTGACGACTATCGCATTTTTAGCAATAACCCAGCAGATAGCGAGCGGATTACCAAGCTTTTAGCGGAAGTCCTGCGTGATCTTGGCATGAAGCTCAGCGCCGACAAGACCGCTGTTTCGGACCGGATCATCCAGTCTTCAATCAAGGCCGATAAGCTGTTTTGGATTGGTAAAGAAAAACAAAAGCGTAGCTTGGTAAAGCATATGCTTCTGATCCATGAGCTGGCTGGGGAATATCCGAACTCTGGTAGCGTGGCTGTCACGCTTTCAAAGTTTCAGCGGCGGTTGGGCAAGCTGGAGGAATTGAAAGACCCAATTAAGCCGATTATTGCGGTTGCAACTGACATTGCGCTTCATAACCCTCGGACCTACCCAATTTACGCGGCCGTGTTGAGTAGCTTGCTGGATCATATGCAGCCTGATGAAAGGCAGCCAGCTATCTGGGCCATACTGAAGAAGTTTGAGAAGGTTGCGAATTGCGGACATCTCCACGTCTGGATGCAGCGGTTTGCGGTGCCGATGGGTGTTCAGTTGTCGATGTCAGAGCCGCTGTGCCGGGCCCTAGAGGACCCTCAATTTCAGTTATGGCAGTCGGGCTGGTTACCTGATGCCTATGTGCCATTGCTGCGCTCTGAGCTGTTTATAGATAAGGAACTCGTAGCCAAGCTAACGCCAGTCATCGACGCGGAAGAAGTGCAGTTGTTCGGATACGACTATTGAGGTGGACTGGGCGTTAGGGCTGGCCGTACGGTATGGCACAGATGGCTCTATTGCTATTGGAGATTGGGCACTTTCGGCCCTTTGCTGCCGTTGGCCAACGGATCAAGATGCTGCGGTCGCTGCCAGCTTAGCGGTCACTCGCTGCGTCTGCGAAACCCAGGCGGACACGAACATACAGATCGCGGACGAAGTGAACTTTGGGCCAGCATCATTCGGCGTCCGCTTTGATGCCACTTGCGAGTCAGCCTCACCGTTGACTGCTTGCGCCCGACCAAACGACATCCTGCGCTTGCCGAATGAATAAATTTGACACATCATGCATTGGTGACCAGCACCCAAATTGGTGAATTAAAGAAATTCGTTTGTGAGGTTCAAAGAATGACAAAAGGTAAAAAAAGTAAGGCCGGATCAGATAACTATTCGTTATCGAGATGTAGATGATTCAAGCGCTGCGGGTACCGGAGGGGGCGCTCGAAATGTGGTCGTGGAATTGTATAAAGGAATGAATAAGGTAAAGACTATTGCAAAAAGTATCTCCGTAAGCGGTAACGCAGAAAGGGCTAGGCAAGATCTTCATTCGCTTTTTGGTGAGGAATATGGTCTCGGGTTGAGGGACATATGGACAGGAACGTTCCACACCAACGAAATTGCAAACCACAATAATCAGCAGTTGAAGTAATGCGGATAGCAGACGTTCGTATACCATGCAGCATTTGTCAAAGTGGGCTCTCTGCCGCCATCGGAGACGTCGCAGCATTCCCAACCAAGACACCAATTTGCAGATCATGGACGGCCCATTGCTGCCGTTCGCTTGCGAGTCGGGATGCCGCGGTGCGGCCCGTCGAACCGGCCATTCGCAGCGACTGCAAAATCCCGACATAAGCGAACTCACGGTCTGCGGACAAAGCGCCATTTCGCAGTATTTGCGCCAAGGACCGCTTTTGGGTCTACTCGACAACACATAGGCCTAATTATGTAATATTTCTAATGAAAAAATAGGTTGGCGAGCTCAATAACCCACCAACCTATTTTCTCACAAATCATGTAAACACAAAGTCATCCTGTGTCAGGCTTGGCAATCCATTGCCTTCTAGCAGAACACTTCCTTGAGAGGTGTGGATAGAAATCCCTACTGCGACATCTGTGATCGTTAGGTCGGCAAAGGTCAGGCCAATAAACTCGATCTGATCCTCACCAGAAACAAAGTCTGTGATGATGTCATTGCCGATTGCATAGTTGGCGTTGAACAAGAATACATCGTTGCCTTCACCTCCAGTCAGCGTGTCATCTCCGTTGTCACTGCCTCCGTTAAGTGTGTCGTTGCCGTCAAAACCTTGGACTAGATCGTCGCCATAACCACCGTTGACGTCATCATCGCCTGCACCACCAATCAAAGTGTCAGTTCCCAAGTTGCCTCGCAATGTGTCGTTCCCTGAGCCGCCCCAGAGTGTGTCATTGCCATTATTGCCGCGCAGATTGTCTGTTCCAGCACCACCTTTTAAGAAATCATCACCGGAACCGCCGGTTAGTGTGTCATCACCTAATGCGCCATCAAACACCACATTCTCAGTCCGTCCAAGCAGGTTGTCAGCGCCACTGCTGCCAGCAAAACCCGATACCTCTACGCCGTCCGCAAACTGGAAGGATTCGATATGTACACCAAGATCGTTGAACTTGACTGACCCACCGTCATGTTTTGTCCACGAGATAACAAGCAAGCCGTTCTCTTCTGAGACCGTCACTTCGTCCCAGTTGAGGTTTTGGAATTCAACTATGTCATGGTTGTTTGATGTGGTTTCCTCTTCTTCAAACACGAAATGATTCAAACCCAGAGAGTGAATCTGATAGCGATCACTACCAGTGCCGCCATCCAAATACTGTTGGCCTTCACCACCATATCCTGCGGTCAACACGTCGTTTCCCGCCCCGCCGTAAAGCGTGTCGGAATCGAGATTGCCATAGAGACGGTCATTGCCATCTCCGCCCGTCACTGTGTCGCGTCCATTCCAGCCCCAGAGTGTGTCGTTGCCATCCACACCGTAAATCTGGTTGGCGAGGTCATCGCCTTTCAAGTTGTCATTGTGGAGTGATCCAAGCAGCCCTTCGATTCCAACAAACGTATCCCCCTCGGCGTGGCCTCCTGTGGCCGTTCCCTCAACCAAGTCGATGAACACGCCTGCGTCCGAGTCACGATAACCCGCTATGTCCAGTACACTTTCGCCACCGTCTAGTATGTCTGCGCCCGCACCACCTTCAAGGTAGTCGGCACCTTCGCCACCTTGTAGATCATCCACGCCGTCACCGCCAAAGAGGGCATCCTCACCGCTGCCACCGTCAAGTGTATCCAAGCCTTCGTTACCATAAAGAAGGTCTTTACCTGTGCCACCATCAAGATCATCATCACCTTCGCCACCGGACAGCAGGTCATTGCCATAATCGCCGATCAGCGTATCAGCACCTGCACCGCCATGAAGCGTGTCCGCAGATAACCCACCGTTGAGCCAATCATCACCAGCTTCACCGAAGAGAAGATCGGAACCTGAGTTGCCAAAGATGCTATCTGCACCTTCACCACCACCAAGAATGTCAGACCCGTCACCACCCGTTAGCGTGTCATCGCCATCACCGCCGATCAAAGTATCTGATCCAGTGTTCCCAATAAGACTGTCATTGCCTTCGTTGCCGCTGAGGAGGTCAGAACCACTTCCGCCACGCAAGGTATCGGTTCCAGCGCCTCCATACAGGGCGTCACTGCCGGAGCCGCCAACGATTGAGTCATCGCCGCCAAGCCCAGCGAGGGTATCGCTCCCAGTGCCACCATTGATATTTCCAGCATTGTCATTGCCAAGCAGGAGATCATTTCCGGCCCAACCAGACAAAACGGGAGAAATCCAATAGGTATTGGCTCCAGAGATATGATGCTCGCCATCGGCTTCTGTGACTTGCTCTCCGTCACCCATCGACCAGTCATGGCTCAACCGAACATAATCATCGCTGGTGTCCAGTTCTTCATCCGTGCTCAAAACTTGAATATCACCGTTCGCGAAATGGATTTCTTCCACATCGAGCAAATCGATTACGACCCTGCTGCCTCCCGTCAAATAATTGACGAGTTGCCATTGGTTTCCGACTTTGTGTGTAATTGAATCGACAGAATTTACATTGAGTTTGAGCACGTCGAAACCAGTTCCGCCTTCAACAATCGACCAGCCCCAGCTCCCGTTGCTGTGGTCTTGAAGATAGAAGGTATCATTCCCTTCGCCGCCAATTAGATGGCTGTCACCGCGCCAGAAGTACAGATGATCGTCACCCTCTCCACCGTCCAGCGTGTCGTCTCCGCTTGTTCCATCGAGTGTGTCGCTGCCTTCACCGCCGTCGATAAAGTCGTCACCACTTCCACCAGTGCCGGAGTCGTCACCCTCTCCCAAGAACATGACATCATCGCCATTACCACCGTTTGCGGTATCATCGCCAATACCTGCCGTGAGAAAGTCATCGCCGTTCGACGCATTCAGCAGATCATTACCCGCATTGCCTGAAACGAAGTCATCACCAAGGCCGCCCAAAACTGTATCGTCGCCGTTGCCACCAGACAAGACATCGTTGGATAGGCCACCAGTGACGCTGTCGTCGCCATCTTCACCATGGATTGCAATGTTCTCCATTGAACCAGATGCAGTTATGTCATCATCGCCAGCGCCACCAAAAACTTGTGCGAAGCCGTTCGCAACCAGATCAAAGGTTACCGCATCATCTGTCGCGACAATTCCCGTATCAAATCCATCGCCACCTAAAACGACGGCATCATTAGCGTCAAAGAATATGACATCGTCGCCCTGATTGCCTTTTAGTGTGTCGGAGCCTTCGCCGCCTGAAAGCATGTCAGCCCGTAACCCGCCAACAATGCTATCATTGCCCTCAGCACCAGAAATTCCGACGTTGGTAAGGTGGCCAGAAGCGTCGAGAATGTTGTTAAATTCATCACCTACTGCGCCGTTCAGATTTAAGGTCGTCAGATCAATGTTGTTCGCACCACTATCAAGGCCGCCATACATTTCCACAGCCTCACCATATAAATATTGCTCGCCGTTTTCGAATTCAATCCGGTAGCCATATGTTGTTTCAACGCGTCGCCAGCCTTGGGTATTGTAAGCCAAAGTGACATCCCCAGCTTCACCAACAATGGTCCCATCCGCCTGAACATCTTCGTCATCGTAGTCGATGATAACAGTTCCGTCATGAATGAACGTCGCCAAACCATGCAACGTATTGCCGAACACCGTGATGTCGTCATCAGTTTCATCATACCCACTTTCATCAGCGTAAGTCAGATTGATTTGAGTAATACCCCACTCTGAAAGATGTTTCAGTTCACCATCATCAACCACGCCGTCCTGATTGAGGTCCTGCCAGATGTTCATGGACGACCAAACAGCATCTTGGTCGTTTAAGATGCCATCGCCATTGGTATCAAAAATCAAGTTCCCGTCTTCATCCGTAGCTTCTGCTAAGGCCTGCAAATCGGTCATTTCACCGCTGCCCCAAAGAGCAAAGGCCAGCTCACGGGCTTGGGTTATGTCGTTATCACCTTCACCTATCTCGCCGTTTTCGTCGAGATCAATGACCAAGAAACCATCATCTGCAGATGCCCACGCAGTTTGTTCATAAAACCCGTCTTCGTCCCAATCAAAATTCACCAAACCATTTACAGTGAGTTCAATTCCATCTCCATCAAGGTCAATAATGACAGGCATTTGACCACCACCGATATTATCGTGGTCTTGATTCCCATGAGTTGTCCCGCCGGTATGCTCTTCGCCGTTCGGATCGTAAGTGCCTAGCGGGCTAGATATGACGCCCGAGCTCGTAACGGTGACGGAGCCGTCCTCAGCGACGACTATGGTATGAAAGTCCCAGCCCGTGTAGGGACCATTGTATGCGACAGCCCCAGGCTGACCGTGTTCATCAGCATAATGATATGCCGTATACCCCGGAGTAGAGAGGTCGTCCCCGCTCTCGGAACCCGTAACCTCAGAGCTACCACTACCGCCCTGAATTATCCCGTTCTTTGCATTTTCGACAATGCTATGAAGCTGTTGTTTTTGGGCAGGTGAAAGAACATCACTGCTCATTAAATCTGCAAGCGCATCTTTTACCGATTCCTCATCTAGCCGATCCGCGAAATTTTCAGAGTTTATAGCATCTTGTATAACACCTAAATGACCAAAGGCTTCGTCTAATTCTTCAGCGTTCTCTAAGTGTTCCGACGCCAGATAGGCTAATGCACCACCTGCAACCGATATTGTTCCAATAACGACTCCAAGCAAGCCTCCTGTTGCTACAGTTCCAATAACCCCCAACACAACCAAACCGCCACCAATAACTGAAAGATTACCTTGTATATCACTGGCGACATCACCGCTTAGGCCGGGTTCAATACCCAATACATCTGACAAATTCACTTTCTAACCTTCCACATTTGCTTGGATATGAATCCAGTTAAATCAAAAAGAGCGAGATGAAGCGCAAAAGTCATACCCAATTTGACAAAATATTCGAGACTGGAATCACCAACCATGCCAATAGCAATAATAATTGCGCTCAGCAGCAGAATTACTCGGAACGCTCCATACTCTTTATCTCGCAATTTTTCGCTCAGACTAAAGTCATTTAGCTCCAATAAGACGATGATATTCGTTACAAGGAAGACCAAGCCAATTGAAACAATTGATGACGCCCCCCCTCCCAGCGAAAAGTAGGAAAATAACAAACTTGTTGATAAAGCTATCGCCACATATGCCATGTATAAATCCCCAACTTTTCATTAGCCCTACTAGCCGATCACGCCCACACCCACAACCAAAAAGGGAAAAATTAACTATCCCAAAGCACTTTCACTAGGCCCCCATAAAACGAGGGTTTTTAGAAAGATGCTTGGTTACAGTTCGCGTATAGCCATACCAACCTAGTAGGCGTCTTTGAGCGGTTTCTTGAAACTAGCCACCAGAAGCTACCTGAGCGTTCCATCAACAAATCGTTAATGCCAGTGCTCACGCTTAGGCTGCTCCTAATTTATTATCCGACAGTGCCACTGTGAATGGCGGTTAAGATTTGAACGCACTCTCAACTTGCACTTGCAGCGAATGTCGGCTTCCCGCCCCTCCGCCCCACCATCGGTCTCGGGCCGCCCCCCTCAACAACACCCCCCAAACTGCCCCACTAACCGCCCCAGTTTTGCTGTTCGTTGAGAAAAGGTCATGGATTTCAAGCAGTGGCTAGGGTTCCTACCATCCCAGCCAACCTTCTCTGACAGAGTAAACCAACACCCGGACAACCCGTCAGCGTGGGTCATGCCCTAGTTTTCTGCTCCAGTTATTGCGGGTGTAGCGGGTAACCCCTCCCTGCTTTTGGGAGAGGTCGAGGACATAGCCACGGGCTTAGAGAGTGTGCCAGTCTACCCCGTTAGTACGTCGTTCCCGATCATCATTCAGGTTGTCTCGCCGATCCCCAATGGTCAGATGTCACGGGTTCATGCAGCGCCGATTATGACAAAGGTGTCGGACAACCTGATGACGGTTGGTAGCGAGCTGGTTTTGGATACAACACGCAAAACGATAAGCGCGATCTTGACCACTCATGAAACGCACCTTTCTAGGTTCCGCCGTTACGGTGACCATGCAGCCGTTCTCATCCGTTTGGGTCTCCGCTAACAACTCGGTGACCTTAACCAGCGCAGCGTCGTAATGATAAGAAAGCAACCTCTGGACCTGTCTCGGTTTGATGCCGCTCCTTTGATAGCATTTACTGCAGCAAAGGAGACGAACTATGCCCCGCCCGTCAGGGTTATATGAAGCATGATCCCGAAATGAGACTGAAGCGGACGGACGCATTCCGGCAAGATGCTGTGCGGATCGCATTGACCAGCGGGCTTACGCGTAAACAGGCGGCTGATGATCTTGGTGTCGGGATGTCGACACTGAATATACGGTTCACAGCTCACCGAGACACGAATGTGGTGTCGAAGAAAGATTTGAGCCTCGCCCAAGAGAATGATCGGTTTCGACGCGAGAAACGCATTCTCAAGGAGGAGAGGGAAATCTTAAAAAAAGCAACACAGTTCTTCGCGGGCCAAAAGCCATGAGGTTCCGGTTTATCGAGGAACACCGTGGGTCTTTCCATACGGAACGCCTGTGCAGGATCATGAATGTCAGTCCGCGCGGTCTAAGGGCCTTCCGCACCCGTCCAGCCAGTCGCAGACAACGAGCTGATCTGGCGGCGATCATGGGAAACGCGGCGACAGGCCGAGATGGCGATCTTCCACTCTTATTGATACTTCGTATCAATTGCCGTGCAGTAAAATACATAAACGGATTCTACAATCCGCGACGCCGTCACTCAACTCTCGGCTGGAAATGCCCCGTCGCTTTCGAAAGGAAAGTGGCCTAAACGAGCACTTGGTGCGGCACTAAAACGCGACAGGTCCACTGCTACTCCGGAGTTCAGAACAACTTGAAGGGCAAGTTCAGCATAATTTTCCCCGAAGCTTTTGAGGGTTTCATAATACGCAACGTGATCACCGACTTCCGCATGTGACGCCAAAATAGATAATTGGGTGCTGGATAGGCTCATTTAAACTTCCCTTCACTGATTAACATGCACCCAAGGAATTGGGTGACATTGGCTTTGATTGTTTTCCATTCGGATAGGTGCGAACCGTTAAAGCGTGTGTTCACGTCAACGGCATGCGCTCGAAAATAGTGAGAGCATGTTTGATTGACCCCATAACCCTCTCTGCTACACCGGAACACGTCCGTCACTGTGTTTGACGCGTCATAGCCTGAGTACATTATCGAGTGCATCACGACAGGACGTGCTGGTTCAGTTCGGACAAGATCCAAATTTGCAATGTAGTTTCGGGTTAGCCCGCCATGCAGTTCAGGTTTTGGAAATCGGTTGCGGGTTAAGGATTGTAGTATTTGGGGTAAATCTGTCGTATCAGCGACCACAATACTCAAATGACGTTGCCCCCGCTTATCCCAAAACGCACGCAAGTCTCTGCTGTGAATCGGCGCAAAGTTGTCCATGTCCACGCGAAATCCGTGGCTTGGCACAGTATAGCCTTCGTTGAAATCCCATCCCTCTTCCAGATAGTTGCGCGGCAGCTTGATCGGCAGCGTCTTGCCTTCCATCTCCATCCGTAGGAATTGGTTCACCGGCGCCTTGCTGCCCCACACATTCTCTTTCAGGTCAAATAGATGGTCGCAAAAATCCTCCGGAAGTCTGCTGTACGGGATGTACGCAGGGTCTGATGTGGGGGCGTTAGAATCCGACATCACATTGTTTGGCAGCGTGCATATACACAAAGCCGCTACCCAAGCCCACTTCGAAAACACGAATGCACCCCCTAGTTCAAATGCGTATTTAGATCGCCAAAATCTCGGTGTGCTAGTATGAGAATGCAGGAGTGATAGCTAGTTAAAAACTACCTATGGGTGTATAGTATAAGCGTAGTGGCGTCAAAAGGTGTTGAAGCCGAATTAAACATTTTCAGCGAGTGGACGTGAATTTAGGAATGGTGGCAAAAACACAGTTTTGAGCACCTTCACCGTCACAATTTCACGGCAACCCTATTCCCGCGATAGGTAAAAGCTCCTGCAAGCGAGGGTTTTGGGGAAGATGCTTGGTTACAGTTCGCGTACAACCATTACGGTCTAGCAGGCGTCTTAGAACGATTTCTTGAAACCATATCTCCGAAAACTGCCCCTGTTTTGAGTTTTCGGAGGCGGTAGTTGGAATTTTCGATAGCCACCAGAAGCTACCTGAGCGTTGCCGTCCACATACCGTTCAGGATGCACCTGCAGCGAACTTCTGCTTTCCCGCCGTCCGCCCCACCATCGGTCTCGGGCACGCCCCCCCTCGACACCCCCCCAAACTGCCCCTGTTTTGTTGTTCGTTGAGAAAAAGTCATGGATTTCAAGCAGTGGCTAGGGTTCCTACTATCCCAGCCAACCTTTCTTCAAATACAGTGACCGACCCGTGCGAAGCGCATAGAACTTTTGCACTTTGGTTTTGGTCGGTTTCTCCCGTTTGGATCGACATTGTAAAACTGTGTTTCATGATGGCCTGCAAAGGCCCAAACCGCGTCTTTTGGCAATGCGACTACCCCAGCGTGTGCTTGCTGCGGCTGTTCGATAACCCGACGTTCCGCGACCCTTATCCAAAGAGGGCCTTGCCATTGGCGAAAAACAGGCCAAGCTTAGGGCATAAATAACAGCACGGGGATTTTCCATGAAAACGACAATTACAACCATGATCGGCGCTTTGCTGATTTCGACGGCGGCACCGGTCAGCGCCGAAACGCTGCGTTGGGCCCGATCCGGCGATGCATTGACGCTTGATCCTCATTCCCAGAATGAAGGTCCGACACATACGATCCGCCACCAGATGTACGAGCCATTGATCATCCGCGACGTGACAGGCGCGTTTGAACCTGCGCTGGCCACTGACTGGGCCCCTAAAGCAGATGATCCAAATGTATGGGTGTTCAATTTGCGCCAAGGCGTGAAGTTCCACGATGGCGCGGACTTTACGTCCGAAGATGTAGTGTTCAGCTTTGAGCGCGCCAAACAGCCCAATTCCGACATGAAGGAATTGATCGGCTCCATCACAGAAGTTCGCGCGACGGGCGACTATACCGTTGAAATCGTCACAGACGGGCCAAACCCGATCCTGCCGTCGAACCTGACCAACCTCTATATGATGGACAAAGGCTGGACCGAAGCGAACAACACAGTTGACGTGCAGGACTTTGAAGGCGGCGAAATCACCTTTGCCACGACAAACGTGAACGGCACCGGCCCTTACACGCTGACCAGCCGGGAACCTGACGTGAAAACCGTCATGACACGCAACGAAGCCTATTGGGGCCGCGACCAGTTCCCAATGGAAGTGACGGAAATCGTCTATACCCCCATCCAGAACGCCGCGACCCGTGTGGCTGCAATGTTGTCTGGCGAAATTGATTTTCTGCAAGACATGCCTGTGCAGGACCTTGAGCGCGTGAACGCCGTAGACGGTTTGGTCGTCAAGCAAGCGCCACAAAACCGTGTCATTTTCTTTGGCATGAACCAGGGCGCGGACGACATCGAAAGCGACAGTGTAGACGGCGCCAACCCCTTGGCTGATGTGCGTGTGCGCAAAGCCATGTCCATGGCGATCAATCGCGACGCCATCCGTCAGGTTGTGATGCGTGGCCAAAGTGCGCCTGCCGGCATGGTGGCCCCACCCTTCGTCAACGGTTGGACCGCTGAAATGGATGCGGAATCCTCTACCGACATCGAAGGAGCCAAAGCGCTGATGGCAGAGGCAGGCTATGCAGACGGATTTTCGATCCGCCTTGATTGCCCCAATGACCGTTACGTCAACGACGAAGGCATCTGTCAGGCTGCGGTTGGCATGCTGGGCCAGATCGGCGTCAAAGTGAACCTTGATGCCAAACCAAAGGCACAACACTTTCCGTTGATCACGGACAGCAAAACAGACTTCTATATGCTGGGCTGGGGCGTGCCGACGTATGATTCCGAATACATCTTCAACTTCCTTGTGCATGGTCGTGAAGCTGAAATCGGAACATGGAACGGCACCGGTTTTGACAACGATGACGTCGACGCCATGATCAAATCACTTGCGTCCAACACCGATCTGGCTGCGCGGAATGCAGACATCGCCAAAATCTGGCGTGTTGTGCAAGATGAACAGCTTTACATCCCGATCCACCACCAGGTTCTGAACTGGGGCATGTCGGAAAAAGTGGGCATCGAAGTTGATCCCGAAGATCAGCCAAAGGTTAAATACTTCACCATGAAGTAAACCATCCGGGCGGCGCATCATCGCAATTGATGCGCCGCCTGTTTCAATTTTTCAACGCCAGTCCATTTTGGTCCAGTTCAGGAAAACCCATGTTACGCAATTTTAGCTACGCCGCTCTTTTCGCCGTTTTGGCCCCTGCAGCCTTTGCCGAAGACTTCAAATGGGCTGTCACAACAGACCCTCAAACTCTGGACCCCCATGCTGTTAACTCTGCGCCGGTCCTTGGTTTTTTAAACAACGTCTATGAAGGTCTTGTGCGCCGCGGGCAGGACATGGCCATCGAACCGGCACTTGCCACAAGCTGGGAAGCCATCGGGGCCGGCGAAGGGTGGCGCTTCAAGCTTCGTCAGGGCGTGACCTTTCAGAACGGTGCCGCATTTACCGCGCAGGACGTTTTGTTTTCCTATGAACGCGCTTCAAGCGAAGCCGCCGACACCAGAAGTTGGTTTGCACCTGTGTCCGGCGTGGTCGTTGTAGACGATTACACGGTGGACATCATGACCACCTCTCCAAACCCGATTTTCCCCGACAGCATCGCCAACTGGATGATCATGGACAGCGATTGGGCGCAGTCCAATGATGCTGGCCGCCCCGACAAAGAAGCAGGCAACCATGCCACGCTGAATGCCAATGGCACCGGCGCATTTGCCATCACAAACCGTGAACCGGGCCTTCGCACTGTACTTGAGCCCCATGACAATTGGTGGGGCGATGCCACACACAACATCACACGCGCAGAGCTGACGCCAATCCAGAACCCCGCCACCGCTTTGGCGGCCCTGTTGTCGGGCGACGTCGATTTCATCAATCCTGTACCTGTCCAAGACGTGGCGCGATTGCAAAATGACCCGAACGTCAATGTCATTCAGGGCATCGAAGCCCGCGTTATCATGCTTGGCTTTCCTCATAAGGCCGAGGCGCTAAAATATTCGTCCGAGACCACGGACGCAAACCCGTTTGCCGACGCCCGCGTGCGCCGCGCGGTGGCCCATGCCGTGAATGTGCCCGCGATCTTGCAGACCACGATGCGCGGAAATGCCCAAGCTGTGAACCAATTGGTCAGCCCTGCAATGCGTGGGTATTCAGATGTGCTGGGCGGCAACGCGGCCTTTGATCAGGATGCTGCACGCGCCTTGTTGGCCGAAGCAGGTTACGCGGACGGGTTTTCGTTTGGGCTGAAATGCCCCAACAACCGTTATCTGAACGATGAAGCCGTGTGTCAGGCCATAACTGCAATGTTGGCGCAGGTCGGTATGCGCGCGACTTTGGACGCGATGCCGGTGCAAAACTATTGGCCTGAATTGCGGGCAGACAACTACGACATGTATCTGCTGGGGTGGTCACCCGGCACCTTTGATGCCGAACACCCCGTGCGCTTTCTGGCCGCCACGCCCAATGAAGAAAAGAAATTGGGCAGCTGGAATTTTGGCGGATATTCCAACGATCGTGTCGACGCATTGCTGCCGATGATACAATCCGAAATCGACGAGACAAAACGCCAGGCGATGCTGGATGAAGTTGCCCAAACCCTGCAGGATGAAACGGCCTACGTTCCACTTTATGTGCAGCCTTTGGTCTGGGGGACGCGGTCCAATATTGAATTGGTGCAACGCCCGGACAACTTCTTTATCTTGCGCTGGGTCACTGTTAACTAGCACTGCTTAAGAGGGGCAAACGCCCCGACCCACCTTGTCACGCTGCCTGCCACCCATCGGGGAAATTGCCACCATGCTTGCCTTTATTATCCGGCGCGTTCTGCAATCTATTCTTGTGCTGCTGATTGTCGGACTGACAGCATTTTCGATGTTTCGCTTTGTCGGTGATCCTATCGACAATATGCTGGGGCAAGAACGCACGACGGCAGACATTGAACGGCTGCGTGAACAGTTGGGCCTCGATCAGGCGTTTCCGGTGCAATACTACAAATTTCTGACCGAAGCGGCACAGGGCAATTTCGGTGTTAGTTACCGTCAGGGGCGTCCGGTGGCCGAGATCTTGCTGGAACGCGCACCCGCAACACTGGAATTGGCGGCGGTGTCCGGCATTCTGGCCATTGCCTTTGGGATCGCCTTTGGCGTGTTTACAGCGATCAGGCGCAATGGGGTTCTGGCCAATGCCATCATGTCTGCATCGCTTATCGGGGTGTCCTTGCCAACCTTTCTGATCGGCATTTTGCTGATTTACATATTTTCGGTCGAACTTGGGTGGCTGCCCAGTTTCGGGCGTGGCGAAACGGTGCAAATCGGCAATTGGTCAACTGGATTGCTAACGGCTACTGGGTTAAAAGCCCTTGTTTTGCCTTCGATCACACTTGGGCTGTATCAGATGACCCTGATCATGCGGCTGGTGCGATCTGAAATGCTGGAAGTGCTGCGCCAAGATTATATTCGCTTTGCGCGTGCCCGCGGCCTGCGCGACCGCGTGATCAACTTCCGCCATGCTTTGAAAAACACGATGGTGCCGGTCATTACGGTCATCGGTTTGCAAGTGGGGGCAATTATTGCCTTTGCCATCATCACAGAGACCGTGTTCCAGTGGCCCGGTGTCGGACTGTTGTTTATCAACGCCGTGCAGTTTGTCGATATTCCTGTGATGGCGGCATATCTGATGCTGATTTCGGTGATGTTCGTGGGCATCAACCTGATCGTGGACATTTTATATTTCTTCATTGATCCGCGTTTGCGTGTCGATCGCGCGGGAGGGCACTGATGGCTGAATTACCGGTAAAAGCTTCAGAACAATCGCGGTTGCGCGTGTTTCTCGACAGCGACGTCTTCTATATGTTTCGCAAGTCGCCCGTTGCGGTGGTATCCACGGTCGTGTTTGCGACCCTTGTGCTTGCAGCTGTTTTTGCACCGTTGATCGCGCCGACAAACCCTTTTGATCCAGCGTCTTTGAACCTGATGAACGGTTTTACCGGTCCGATGGCGCCAAATGCCTTCACTGGCGAAAGCTTCCTGTTGGGCACCGACGATCAGGGCCGCGATGTATTTTCCACCATCCTGTACGGTATGCGTGTGTCGTTGTTTGTGGGCGTCGCCGCCGTGCTGCTTGCGATGGTCCTGGGCATCACCTTGGGGTTGATTTCAGGGTATGTTGGCGGTTGGACCGAAACGATCATCATGCGCACCGCAGACGTGCAATTGACGTTTCCCTCCATTTTGGTGGCCATGCTTATCTTTGGGGTCGCAAAGGGGATCACCCCTGTTGAATACCGTGACCAAATGGCTATCTGGGTGCTTATCCTTGCCATCGGCCTAAGTGATTGGGTGCAATTTGCACGGGTCGTGCGCGGGGCTACTATGGTGGAAAAACGCAAGGAATACGTGGAAGCGGCCCGCCTGATCGGGCGCACGCCATATGCCATCATGCTGCGGCATATTCTGCCCAACGTGTTGTCGCCAGTGTTGGTGATTGCCACGATATCATTGGCCTTGGCCATCATCGCCGAGGCAACTTTGAGCTTTCTGGGGGTCGGCGCCCCCGCGACACAACCGTCTTTGGGCACCTTGATCCGCATCGGGCAAGGCTTCCTGTTTTCCGGAGAATGGTGGATTTTGCTGTTCCCTGCCGTCACCCTTTTGACCCTTGCCCTTAGCGTCAATTTGCTGGGCGACTGGCTGCGCGATGCGCTGAACCCGAGGTTGCGTTGATGTCTGATGCTGTTCTTTCTATTCGTGGTCTATCCGTGGAAATCCCCAGCCGTTCGGGAACGGTCAAACCCGTGGATGGTGTCAGCTACGACATTCGCGCAGGCGAAATTCTGGGCGTTGTGGGGGAAAGCGGTGCTGGAAAATCCATGGCAGGCAACGCCGTCATCGGCCTGCTGACACCACCAGCCCATATTGCAGCAGGCGAAATCTGGTTAAACGGCACACGCATCGACACGCTGAAAGGCGAAGACATGCGCCGATTGCGCGGCAAGCAAATCGGCATGGTGTTTCAGGACCCGCTGACGTCCCTAAATCCGCTGCTCAGCATCGGCGACCAGTTGACCGAAACCATGTTGACCCATCTCGACATCACCCGCAGCGATGCCCGAACCCGTGCGATTGCCGCTCTGGAGGAAGTCGGCATTCCGGGGGCCGCGGAACGCATCGACAGCTATCCACATGAATTCAGTGGCGGGATGCGGCAACGCGTTGTGATCGCTTTGGCGCTTTGTGCGGAACCTTCATTGATTATCGCGGATGAACCGACAACGGCACTGGACGTATCGGTGCAGGCGCAGATCATTGCGCTGTTGAAGCGGCTTTGCCGTGAACGCGGCACGGCTGTGATGTTGATCACACATGATATGGGCGTGATCGCAGAGGCGGCTGACCGCGTGGCGGTAATGTACGCAGGTCGCCTGGCCGAGTTGGGCGATGTGCGCGATGTGCTGAACGCACCCCGCCACCCCTATACATTCGGATTGATGGCCTCTACGCCTTTGGCGTCCCAAGGCAAAGCGCGTCTGCATCAGATCGAAGGTGCCATGCCACGACTGAATAAAGTGCCCGAAGGATGTCCTTTCAATCCAAGATGCGCCTATGCGCAAGACAAATGCCGCAAGGCCCCAAGCCCGCAGATCGCGGACGGGGCCGCCGCGTGCTGGTTCCCGATGACTGCGGAAAAGGTATCGTAATGTCACTTATTTCCGTCACATCCCTAAGCCGCGTTTTCGACGTGTCAAAGCCCTGGTTGAATCGCGTTTTGGAACGTCGTCCAAAGGCACTGCTGACCGCCGTGTCAGAAGTTGATTTCGAAGTGGCACCACGCAGCACCTATGCTTTGGTTGGTGAAAGCGGATCAGGCAAATCCACAATCGGGCGCATGTTGGTTGGGTTGCTGACACCCACATCTGGCGAGGTCGAGATCAACGGGGTCAATCTGGCCACCGAACAAGATGCGGATAAAGTGGATGCCATCCGCTCTGACATCCAGATGATTTTTCAGGATCCTTTCGCCTCGCTCAACCCACGCTGGCGGGTACGTGACATTATTGTAGAACCTGTTGTTGCGCGCGGTGGCGACGCGACCGGATTGGCCGAAAAGCTGTTGGAACAGGTCGGGCTTTCTGCACTGGACGCAGGCAAGTTCCCCCATGAGTTTTCCGGCGGGCAACGCCAACGGATTTGTATCGCACGTGCATTGTCTTCAGAACCCAAGCTGATCGTTTGCGACGAACCGACATCGGCTTTGGACGTGTCGGTGCAAGCGCAGGTTCTAAACCTGATGAGCGATCTTAAAGACAACTTCGGGCTGACATATGTGCTGATCAGCCACGATTTGACGGTTGTGCAACATATGGCGGACCGCATCGGCGTGTTGTATCTGGGGCGCTTGGTCGAGGAGGCAAGCCCGGAAGACCTGTTTGCCAATACCAAACACCCCTACACTAAAATGCTGCTGGAAGCGGCCCCTCGGATGGATGGGTTCGGCCGGGAAGCCACTTTGCCTGAAGGCGAAATTCCCGATCCGATCAATCCGCCAACCGGGTGTGCCTTTCACCCACGCTGTCCGTTGGCGACTGATGTGTGTAAAGCAGAACGCCCAAAAATGCGCACCATAAACGCGACCCGTGTGGCCTGCCATTTGGCCGAGTAGCCACAGCATCACAACCTCCACCAGAATTGTTTGCGGGTAAATTGCAACCATACAGTTGTGTTTGGTTTCCACACGCCCTAAACCATACATAACTGTATGTTACTTGATGGGCGAAATGGCACAACGGCTAAGCAAACAAGATTGGCTGATACACGGATTTGATGTCCTGCGCAGCGAAGGCCACACTGGACTAAAAGCTGACCGCATGGTGAAGGCGCTTGGTGTCTCAAGAGGCAGCTTTTACTGGCATTTTGATGACATCAAAAGCTTCCATGCCGCATTGATCGCTGCATGGCGGGTCCAGATCAATGAACAAGTCATTGCGCAACTTAGCCAACTGCCTGATGCCAAAGACCAGATCAAAGCGCTGATGGTGCGGGTCTTTACCATGTCGCGCCCACTTGAACGTGGCATACGCATCTGGGCTGGCGTCGATCCGCTGGTGTTTCAGACGTTGGCCGACGTGGACGGGATCCGGCAGTCATATGCTCAGGCCTTGCTACAAACCATTGGCCTGCCACCCGCTATCGCGCAAAGCCGTGCCCAAATGATGATGTGGGCCTATGTAGGGCACGCATTGTCAACGGTAGATGTCGACGATCCCGAAGCCTGTGCTGCCGATTTCACCCGTATTTTAACAACCCAAGTGGAGACTTAGATCATGCCCCGCACAGTGACTTTGACACATGATTATCCGGCACCCGCGCGTCCGGTATGGGACATCGCAACAGACATAGATTCCTATAAAGAGGCGATGGGGAAACTGATCGTGTTTGATGGGCTACCTTCTGGAACAATAAGCGAAGGTCAAACGCTGGACGTGCGTGTGTCATTGTTTGGCATCATGCCATGGCAAGATTATTCAATGACCGTAGAGACCTGCGATCACACCGCCATGACATTCCAATCAGACGAAAAAGGCGCCGGCATCAAAAGCTGGAGGCATCATTTAAGTGTGATCGACACCCCAACAGGCAGTCGGCTGATCGACAGCGTCGAAATAGACGCCGGAGCACTTACGTTCTTTTTTGCCTGGTGGGCCGGGATCGTTTACCGCGCCCGTCACAAACCCCGTCTACGCATGCTTGCGCGGGGTGGTTGGTCAGACAGTCCCGCCTAAGCGGCGGTGCGCGCAAGCGCCCAAACAAAACTCGGCGCAATGCAAACAAGGCACAATTCCGCTTAACCCACGCTATTCAAACATTTTTCCCTTGAGGTTTTTGGTGATTTCACTGCACCTTATGGGGGAGTTTGCGGTAAGGTAGTGTGGGTAACAATGAGCGGTGAACCAATCGATCCTTGGACAAATGTACCGTCTTTTCGGACTGGTACAGAGCCGCGTCAAAATACTGCGCCGAAGGACTTTCTAAACGTTACGCACCACGATTTACCCGTCGTCGAACCGGGCGGCGACTGGATATCTCCCCTTCTGGGGTCCATCGTTTTTCCCACAAAAGATGCGCCAGATATGCGCATCTATCTTTGTGTGGATGCAACTCTGCGCACCAATTTGGTCGGCTTGTTTGATCTGGACGTGACCGATGCAGACGTGCGGTGCCTGTTTACCGGTGAGGCCGAAGACAAGTGGAAAGAAAGCGCGCCCTATCTGGTGGACATCACTCCGGATGCGAAAAACTCCGATGGTACCAATTTTTGTCAGCAATTCTTTTCTGAGCATTGGGGCAAAGGGACAGGCATCATTTTGATCACCCCTGCCCCAATGCATGCAGTTTGGCGGCACTTGCGGCGCTTTACGCGTGTGCGCCAGTCAGACAGTGACGGATGGTCCCTGTTCCGTTTCTGGGATCCGCGTGTGGCGCTGCCGTATTTCAGCGGGATAAGGCGATGGGCGGATCGCAGTCACCGGTTTTTCGAAATCACCGGCACGCAAGAAAAGCTGTCCATGGTCATTGAACATTCCGGCGGCACCGCATGTACACAGATCACCGCATCCGAGCATTTTGATGAAGCCGTGAATGATCCGTTGCCCCCGTTCGTTTTGACGCAAGATGATCTGGTCTTGCTGAAAGGTGGCGTGCGGTACCGGTTTGTGACGGATGTAGCGGAACAATCAACGGAACTGTGGCCACACATCCGCGCAAAATTTTCGTCACGACACCTGTGGCACGCAGAAATTGATCGTATCATTGGACAAGCGCATGACGCGGGACTGACGCTGGATCGTGACATCCGCGACTATATTGCGATCACTATGGACAAGGGTGCCGGGTTTTGGGGCCGAGCGGACGTGCTGGACATTCTCAAGAAACCGCACCTCAACACCCCATCGAAAAAAGTTCTGGCCTTGCGCAGCAAACTTGAAGCGGGAGCACTGACATGAGTATCCCAGAAGACGACGAGCTGGACTTTTCATCGACAGCCCCTGCCCCGGCTGCAGAACCCGAACCACGCCGTTTCCGATCCTTAGGAGGCGGGCGGTATGAGGAAATAGATTGCCCGACAGGGCGGTGTCCGCGCGTACATGTGTCAGAATTGCCGTTTGAGCGTCAGTTGGACGAATCCGATGACGCCTATGCCGCCCGTCTGCGCACACGCGCCCGCACAGCCACGGATTTGGGCAACCGTGACGAACTTTATGCCATCATCGGCGCACTTCAAACCGATGTCGGAATCCCGTCGGACGGGATCACAGTGCCGTGCCGCGATCAGGATGAATGGAACGCCCTGGCCTTTCTGCAAGGCGTTGATCCGGATGCTTGGCAATACGCCGAATTGGAACAAGATCTTGAGCATCTGGACCACGATGAATGGTTCTCTGACACGCATTACACGATGAACTTGCGCCAGTTTTTGCGCGAAAAGCTATCTTATCACGCAGAATCCGGTGCTGCGACCTATCTGTTTGTCGGGCCTGACGGCTTTTTACGGTACACTCAAACTCTCAGCCCAACAGCAAATGCCCCCGCAGGGTTTGAGATTATCGACCGGTCCGGGTCCACATTGCGGGTGTTGATCAAGCAGCTGACCGAAGGCATGGGCCTGACGCTGGCAGGCATGTCCACAGTCCCAAACATCGTACAACGTGCCAATCTGGAAACCACAGAACCACCTGTGCCGATGACCACCCTCTTGCTGTGGGAATTCGAAGATGAAATGCCGCCCTCCGAAGCGGATCACGGCGAAAACATTATTCTGGCGCAAAACGGACCGATCAACGGCAGTGTGCTGAATGGGCGGGTGCGTGGCCCGTTAAACCGGCCATCCACACGGCCGCAGACTTCGGTCGGGGCATCAAACGCGCAACCACGGCCCATGGCGCGCGTGGGTACAGAGCGCCCGCCAAGAACACGGGCCCGTTTGCCTCAATTTGTGCTGGACAGGTTTGCACGCGGCAACAGGAATGAAGCGCGTACATTGGACGAATTTGGCCTGACGAAAAACCGAAGGCGCGTCACCAGCCGCGATGACGCCGGAAACCGCGTACACACCTATCCCGATGCAATGCCGGACGGAAAGGTTGTAGACGTCAAGGATGTGCGTATTCTGGCCAACACCCGTCAACTACAGGCCCAGTCCAATTATGCCAAAGACAACAACCGGCAACATGAAATTTACATCGGCCCCTCCACGTCGCTGACGGGCACCATGCAAGGCAAAGTTGACCGGGGCGAATTGCGCGTAATCAGAGTGCCGTATCTGGGGCTAGGAGATCAATAATGGCGACGCCAAAGATGACGTTGTATATGCAATCCGAAAACGGCGCATTGAACGATGCAACACAGGTTGCCGCCTTTTGTGCGACCTTGCCCAAAGATTTTACGGTCACAAAATACGGCGTTTCGGAAAACCCGCGTGAGATGGAAGCGTTCAAGGAGTTTGATGATGCGGCGTGGCTGAACTGGACCCGACAGGACCCTTCATCTTTGTCTTTGAAGATGAAGAAGTACACGCTGGATTATCGCGCACCTGCCGCGGGCTTTGGATCGTGGATGTTGCTGCGGCCCAGTGCGCGTGACTTTGACGCGCAAGTCAAGGCGATGGACGCCGCATGGGGGCAAGCCATTCCAGATGCTGACGCCTTCACCTACAGCTATTGCGGGTACACATCTCACGCGCAAAGCCCGTCACACGGGCAGGCAGATTCCGAATACGTGAACCGGTTCAAATTACCTGTGCATTTCCCCGTCTACCACGCACGCACGGGCGAGTACCTGTATGACGCCAGTGAAGATATGTCTGCTTTGGGACCGGGGAAATTGGATCTTTTGCCAGGCTTGACGTGGCGGATCGCGATGGGCGAACCCTTGTTTGAAAAGTTCGACATCAGCCCTGACGAGATTTCGCGCGTTTGCGTATCTACGCAAGAAACCACAGCGGCCAATGGGGCGCGGCTGTGGACATTCCAAACGCGAAACGACCCGCTGTCTTGGCGTGAAAGCTACGACATGCAGCTGAAACTTGACCGGCCCGACGTGTTTTTCGACATAGCCCCTTTGCGATCCCGCTTTGCGGACCCCGTTCAAATCAAGGACAGCGGTCAAGGCGACGCGCTGGCAACGGCTTTTCGTGCGGCTTTGATTGACCTTTACCCGCAGTCTGCAACCAAAGGGATCAAGGCATAGCGGCGGCATGTTATGTCAGCCAAACGACGGGATTTTCCAGGTTTTGGATTATGACTTCGCGGCAGACGGCGTGTCGTGACCTTCTGCCAAAGCTTCCATCATGTCGTGATCCGGTGACGCCAGCGTCGACCACGTTTCATCCGCCTTTGGCGGTGGCGGCGTATCACAATCGCGCCGATGTATGCTGACTTTGGCAATGAAATGCGCAGATACCGGAGCAGTCACAAACAAGAATGCCATGATCAGAAGCTCGTGGATCGACGCGCTTCCGGCTGAGGCATTGACCAGCATAGACGCCAGCAACAACATGCCGATCCCGATGGTCCCCACCTTTGTGGGCGCGTGCAGGCGCGTCATGGGTTCGTTGAATTTCAGCAACCCGATCACCCCCACGGTGACAAAACCGGACCCGATCAACAAAGAAACAGCAGCAGCGTATGTCGCAATAATTTCGAAAGTCATTCGATGATGTCCCCCCGCAAAACAAAGCGCGCCAATGCAACTGTCGAAACAAACCCCAGCATAGCGATCAGAAGCGCCACCTCAAAGTAGACTTTCACCCCTTGATACATTCCCAAGACAATGACTAGACCAAGGGCGTTGATCACCATTGTATCCAGCGCCAGAATACGATCCCCCGATGTGGGGCCAATCAACAAACGCACCATAGAAAACACTTGCCCCAAAACCAGCGCCACAAAAGTGATCAGCAGGGCAATGTCCAAAAATTCCGCAGCAGAGGTCATACAAATATCTCCAACAGACGCTTTTCATATCGCGTTTTGATGTCGTCGCGCACCGCATCCGGATCATCTGTGTGCAGCACATGCACCAACAAGCTGTGCCCTTCATTGGACAAATCCGCCGACACCGTGCCCGGTGTCAAAGTGATTGTGCCGGCCAGCACAGTGATCGCTTCGGGTTGTTTTAGCTCTAATGGCACCACAATCCACGCCGGTTTCAGCTTGGCGTTGGGAACGGACAACACAATCCATGCCACTTCAATGTTGGCGACAATGATGTCCCAGATCACCATGACACTGTAGGTGGTCATCTTGCCCAAACGAAAACCGCTTGGCGTATCGGGCCACCAGATGGACGTCATCCGCGGGATTATGATGCCCAGAATGATCCCGAACACGACCATCCCTGCACTGACCTCGTTTTGCAGCAACGTCCACACGACAGCCAGTACCAGCGTCAGAAACGGATGGGGCAGAAGCCAACGAAAAGCACGAGCCATATCAGTGCTCCTTCTTGGGGGTGCTAAGTTTGCCAGGCGTATCAAGTACGGTCGACACATAGGCATCCGGGGCAAACAGCTGAGTGGCAATGCGCGTTGTATATCCGTGCACCTGCCCCGCGAAGATCGTATGTAATACGAGCATCGCAAAAATGCCGCCAACAGCCACGTAAGACAGCGCTGCGGGTTTGGCGGCCTCCGGGTTCGGGTCTTCAGATGCCACACTATGCGCTTTCCAGAAGACGACACTGCCTGCGCGGGCAAACCCGAGGATGCTGATCAGGCTGGATGACAGCACAACGACCCAAATCCACACCATACCGTCGCTGTTGTAGGACGCATCCAAAACCAACAGCTTGCCCAGAAAGCCGGACAATGGTGGCAGGCCCGCCATCGCAATGGCGCCCACAAAGAACATGGCGGCTGTCAAAGCGTTGCCCGCCATTGGGGGCTGCGTCGTCAGATCGACATTGCCACGGCCCGTGCGCACAAGATCGGAAATCAGGAACAATGCAGCGCCCGCAAGTGTCGAATGCACCATGTAATACAGCGCGGCCCCGATAGCATCCGGTGTGAACAGCGAAATCGCCACCATCACCATGCCCATGGACCCCACAACGCTGAATGCAACCAATCGGTCCAGTTTGCGCGCGGCCAACACGCCTGTCATGCCGATGGCCAAAGACACAAGTGCCGCAGGCAAAAGCCAATCAGCGTGCAAGCCTGCCGTGACCTCAAGGTCCGGCGGGAAGATCATCGTGTAGACGCGGATGATCGCATAGGCCCCCACTTTGGTCATGATCGCGAACAGGGCCGCCACAGGTGCAGGTGCTTCTGCATAGCTTGATGGCAACCAAAAATGCAGCGGCACTAGCGCAGCTTTGATCGCGAAGACCAAAATCAACAGCACTGCGGCCACACGGATGCCCACGGTTTCTGAGGCATCAACAAGCTGAACGCGCTGTGCCAAATCCGCCATGTTCAGAGTGCCTGTTTCAGCATAGATCGCACCCAGCGCGAACAGAAACAACGTCGATCCAATCAGGTTGAACAGCACATATTGCACCCCTGCACGGAGCCTTGCGTTGCCGCCCGCGTGGATCATCAACCCGTAAGATGCGATCAGCAGCACCTCAAAGAAGACGAACAAGTTGAACAAATCGCCCGTAAGAAAGGCACCGATAATGCCCATCAACTGGAATTGGAACAATGCATGGAAGTGCCTGCCACGATCGTCCCAACCGGACCCGATGGCATAAAGCAGCACAAACAGCGCCAAAACAGACGTCAGCAAAACCATCATGGTCGACAATCTGTCACCCACGACAACAATCCCGAACGGTGCCGCCCAATCCCCCAAGCGGTAGGAAATGACCGACCCGTCAGACACTTGCCACGCCAGTCCGGCCGACAGAGCGATCAGGGCTGCAACGCCCACCACAGAAAACACCCGTTGAATAACGATGTGATAGCGCGCCGCCAAAACGATGAAAGGCGCAAGCAGTGCAGGCAAGACGATGGGGGCGATGATCCAATGTGTCATGGCCGACCCTCCGCGTCCGCAGGCTGTGATGCGTCGGGTTCCGGCTGGTCATCTATGTGATCATCGTCAGACCCCAAAAACGCCCCCAACCCGATCATCACCACAACCGCCGTCATGCCAAAGGAGATCACAATCGCTGTCAGTACCAAAGCTTGCGGCAACGGGTCTGCGTAAAGTGCCGCACCGTCTTGCAAGACAGGGGGGGCACCGATGGTCAGACGTCCTGAGGAAAAGAGAAACACATTCACTGCATAGGTCAAAAGCGAGATACCCAAAATGACAGGGAAGGTGCGCAACCGCAGCACCAGATAAATTCCTGCAGTCGTCATAACGCCAATGGCAGAGGCAACAAGAAGCTCCATATCAGTTGCCCTCCTTCACGGGTGCAGTTGGTGCATTGTGTGCATCGTCTGAATCATCGCGCGACGGGTCAATATCCATCGGATGCTCGCTGTCTTGCGCACCTGCGCGGCGGGCCAACCTCGAGAAACTCTCAAGTGACAACATCACGGCCCCGACCACTGCCAGAAAGACACCCACATCGAACAAAGCCGCCGTGGCCAGTTCAAACTTATAGAAAGGCGGGATGCGCACGTAGGTGAAATCGGATGTCAAGAAAGGCTTGGCCACAAACCACGATCCGATGCCAGTGAATCCCGCCACCAGAACGCCTGCGCCGATTACCCCGTGATAGGGGTACTTCAATCGCGCTGTTGCCCAGTTAAAGCCGCTGGCCATGTACTGCATCACCACACCAATCGACACAATCAAGCCGGCGATAAAGCCGCCGCCCGGTTCATTGTGTCCGCGCAAGAAGATGTAAAACCCGACCATCAGCACCACAGGCATGATCACACGTGTCAGCACCACCATCATCATAGGATGCATATCGCCCGCGCGCGGCTGGTCTGGCACACGGTTCAACAGCCGCGCACGCACAGGCCCGCTGAGCAACGTTTCCGTCAGCGCATAGATCAGCAGCGCCGCGATGCCCAAAACGATGATTTCGCCGTATGTGTCAAAGCCACGGAAATCGACAAGGATCACGTTGACCACATTGGTGCCACCGCCCCCTTTATAGGAATTGGCAAGGTGAAATTCGGAAATAGATGCAGCCACCGGATCGCGCAGCATGTAGTGATAGGCCAACGCAAACGTGGCAAGCCCCCCCAAAACAGCCACGCCACCATCGCGCAACCGGCGCAAAACCGTACTTTCCACTGGCGTTTTGTTGGGCAAGAAATTCAGCGCCAACAACAGCAGAATGATCGTGACAACTTCGACAGTAAACTGCGTCATCGCAAGGTCAGGGGCACTGAGATAGACGAAGCCCACCGACACCATCAGCCCCACAATTCCGATCAGGATCAGCGCCAAAAAGCGGTTGCGGTGCAGCAAGACCAACCCCACAGTGGCTGCAACCAACATCGCCCAACCTGCCAACGGAACTGGCCCGGCTGCCTGAATGTCGCGTGTCGCGGGCCCTACTGTACCTGTTGTCCATGCGTAGTATCCGGCCAAAACGATAGCAACCGTTGCGATCGTGGCATAACGGGTAAACGCGCCGTTGTGTGAAGAATGGATGACCGTTTTCGCACTCCGTGCTACGGCTTCAACCAGAGCTTCAAAAATTGTTTTCGCTTCAGGGCGCGGCGCCACATCCCACAGCTTTTGCAGGGGGTTGTAGACAACCATCAGCACCAGACCGCCAACAACGGCAATAATCGACATGTAAAGCGCCGGCACCAGACCATGCCAAATCTTGAAGTAGTTCTTTGGCACATCTGCAGCATCGCCCAACAAAGACGCCGTGACTGTTTTGACAAATGGTTCCGCCAGGAAAGGCGCCACACCAATCGCCACCACAAGCACCACCAGAATGGCTGGCGGCATCCACAGGCCCGTATTCGGGTCATGCGGGTTTGACGGGTAATCGTCGCGCACCGGTCCCAAAAACGTGTGTCCGATCAAACGGAAACAGTAGGCGGCGGAAAAGAGAGACCCAAATGTCGCAACCGCAGGCACCAACCAAGGCGTGTTGAACAACACCGTGTGGTTGGCTTCCTCAAGCATCATTTCTTTGGACAAAAAGCCGTTCAGGAACGGAATACCCGCCATCGACAAAGCCGCAAGCGTCACGATGGCAAACGTCACCGGCATCAGCTTGCCCAGTCCACCCAAGCGACGAATGTCGCGTGTGTGTGTTTCGTGGTCCACAATGCCTGCCGACATGAACAACGCCGCTTTGAAGGTCGCGTGGTTCAGGATGTGAAAAACAGCCGCCATCGCCCCAAAGGCTGTACCTGTTCCCAAAAGCATCGTGATAAGCCCAAGGTGGCTGACGGTTGAGAACGCCAACAACGCCTTCAGGTCATGTTTGAACAAGGCAATTACCGCGCCCAGAACCATCGTGATCAGACCCGCTGTTGTGACAATCACAAACCATTCAGGCGTGCCCGACAGCACTGGCCACATGCGCGCCATCAAAAAGATACCTGCTTTCACCATCGTGGCCGAGTGCAAATAAGCAGACACTGGCGTGGGCGCAGCCATGGCATGCGGCAACCAGAAGTGGAACGGGAACTGTGCCGATTTGGTGAAGCACCCCAGGAGGATCAAAATGAGCGCTGGCAAATACATCGGATCTGCTTGGATAAGTTCGCGGTTTTGCAAGATCACGCTTAAATCGTAGCTGCCCGCGATTTGTCCAAGGATCAGCATACCACCGATCATGGCAAGACCGCCCATTCCCGTCACGGTCAACGCCATACGCGCGCCCTGACGGCCCTCGGGCAAATGTTTCCAATATCCGATCAACAAGAAAGAAGACAGCGATGTCAGCTCCCAGAACACCAACAAAAGCAGTATGTTATCGCTTAGGACAATCCCCACCATCGCGCCCTGAAACAGCAGCAGATAGGTGAAAAACTGGCCCATATTGTCATCGCGGCTTAGGTAATGCCGCGCATAAGCGATAATCAAAAGCCCGATGCCAAGGATGAGCAGCGCAAAGAAAAATCCAAGCCCGTCCAGCATCAAGGTCATGTTCAACCCAAGCTGCGGCATCCAGTCGACCCGCGCCATCACGACGTCTCCGCGCAGCACCTGCGGCAGGTTCGTCAGCAAACCGATGAATGCCGTTAACGTGACCGTAAATGTGACACCAGCACAGGCAGCGCGGCCGGCGCGGTTCATCAAACCCGGAACAAGTGCGCCCAGAAAGGGCAATGCGACGATAAAGAAAAGTGACAAGACCGGGCCCAATAATGCTATTTCTAGTTCATTCTAACGCGAGATATGGTGTGCTAAGGGGCACAAACAACCGGAATCGCAGAACTATTCGATTAGGACTTTATAAAACCATCTTTTTGGATGGCCAACCAGTGCAATTCGGATGCGACACGACAACATAGGTCACGTAGGCATGACGATAATGCGCAAGCTCAGACCGTCTGGCAGCTGCGGGCACCTATGTCTTTTACGAAATCTCTGACCGGTAAGGCGGGTTTGCCCCTTGCCGCGTTACAGTGACCGCCGCAACTTTGGCAGCAAAGCCCAATGCATGTTCAACTGTCGCGGCAGCAATGGTTTTCAAAGCCGTTTTATCCAGAACTCCGCAGTCGTGAAGATGCGCCAGAAAACCCGCGTTGAACGTATCGCCAGCCCCGACAGTGTCCACAACAACCACGCTGGGCACCGATACAGACACACAGTTCCCCCCACGCAAATACGCGCACGCACCATCACCTCCCTTTGTCACAATGACAACGCCCGCACCCAAAGCCTGCAGGTGCTGCGCTTTCGTGGCATGATCCGCATCACCTTCAATGATCCAGTCCAAATCTTCATCAGACACTTTAACGATGTCCGCCACCGCCATCATGTCGTTCAAACGTTGCCGGTAAGCCGGTTCGTCCTGAATAAAGCCGGGCCGAATGTTGGGATCAATCATGACAATGGCATGGCCTGCAGCACGCAAAGCCAAATCAGCATACACCGATGCGGCAGGGTCCGCGCAAAGGCTTATGCCGCCAAAATACAACGCCGAGATGTCCGGACCAATATCAGGTGCATCATCCGCCCCCAACATACGCCCGGCCGAATTTTCATCATAAAATGTGTAGTGCGCTTGCCCATCTTGCAACGCCACAAAAGCCAAAGTGGTTGGGCAATCGCTGCGCACCAACGTATCTGTGCCGACGCCCGCCCCCTCCAACGCACCGGCAAGCTGGGCGCCAAACAAATCTTGCGACACGCCTGAAAAGAACTGCGTTGGCACATCCAGCCGACCAAGTGCGATGGCCGTATTGAAAATGGCCCCACCCGGCAAAGGCAAAAACGCTTGCCCACTTTCCGATTGCACAGGCACCATGTCGATCAACGCCTCACCGCAACACAATATCATTTTCGTGCCTCTTGTTTATCTGCGGTTCTCGCGTGATCTTTGCGTGTCACGTCAAACGTAAATCAGTGGCTTTGTCAAAGAAGTGGGCCAACTCAGGTTTGATCGCAAATCCCAGCATAGCGCCTTTGTCTGCCTGCGGCGGTTTTTCGGTTTTGGCGATAAACTCGACACCGGTCGCGGTGCGCAAATGAACCAAGGCATATTCGCCCAGATTTTCAACCAGCTCCAACGTGCCCTCCACGACAGCATCGGCACCGTCTGCCGGGGTCAGATTTTCGGGGCGCAGGCCCACTTGCACGTTGGGTGAAAGATCGTTGCCCAATACGGCACCCGCACCAGACGTCAAATCGCCTGTCCCAAAGAAGTTCATTTTCGGGCTGCCGATAAACTGCGCCACAAAGGCATTCGCAGGCCGTTCATAAAGATCAATGGGGCTGCCCACCTGTTCGATACGACCATCCCGCAGCACAACAATTTTGTCGGCCAATGTCATGGCTTCGACCTGATCGTGGGTGACATAGATCATCGTTGTCTTCAGGCGCTCATGCAGGCGTGCAATTTCCAGCCGGGTTTGCACGCGCAGGGCTGCATCCAGATTGGACAGGGGTTCGTCAAACAAAAAGACCTCTGGGTCACGCACAATCGCGCGGCCAATGGCGACCCTTTGACGTTGCCCCCCCGACAGGTTGCGCGGACTGCGTTCAAGGTAATCGGTGATCTGCAAAATCTCGGCGGCGGCTTTGACGCGTCGGTCAATTTCCGCAGGGGCCGTTTTGGCCTGCTTCAGCCCGAACGCCATGTTCTTGTACACGGTCATATGCGGGTAAAGTGCGTAGGTCTGGAACACCATCGCCACACCGCGCTTTGAGGCCGCCACGTCATTCACTTCCGTGTCGCCGATGGCCACAGACCCGCCAGAGATTTCCTCAAGACCCGCGATCATGCGCAGCAAGGTAGATTTCCCACAGCCCGAGGGGCCGACAAACACCACAAACTCACCGTCTTTTATGTCCAGATCGACGCCGTGCATCACTTGCGTGGCGCCGTAGCTTTTTTTTACATCGCGTAATGTCAGACCGGCCATGTTGCCTCCATTTCAGAAATTTCCTCGCGCAGTGTCGTGATGAACTGCGGATATTTGCGCGGCACGTCGCCCCAAAGCTGCGTGCTGGTTAAAAAGTCGTCCGAGCCAAGCAATGCTTCCAACTGCACCCAGCTTGGCTCAACATACTCGAACGGAATTTTACCGGCGGCCACGTGGCGTGCGAAAACATACCAGCTTGCAATACTTCGAATGGCAAACTTGGGCGTGGTCCCCGCGGCAAAGCATCCCTCTATGGTGGGGCGTATGAAAATCGGGAACTTTGCCATGCCATCAGCGCAAATGCGGGCCACGGTGTCACCAATAGCCTGATTGCCAAAGCGGCGGGCGATTTTTGCAAGGTAATCGTCTTTGGAAAAGGGCAGCGCCAGTGTCAGGGCCGGCAGCACCTCTTGGGTCTCGAAGTTCTGGAAATGGGCCTTCAAATGCGGCACGCGCATCGCCGCATCGAATGTGTCCACCCCTTCCAGAGCTGCCATGTAGGTCAGCGCCGTGTGCCCGCCGTTCAAGACACGAATTTTGGTTTCTTCAAAAGGGTCCACATCAGGCGTGACCGTCACCCCCACACAGCCCAGATCGGGCATGGGTGCGGTGGCGGTATCTTGCAAAACCCATTGGATAAAGTCTTCGGCCATGACCGGCGATACCACATCTTTGCCAACCAAAGCGGACAGTTCCGCGCCCAAGGTTACGGGGCTGCGCGGCGTGATCCGGTCCACCATAGAACACGGGAACGTCACATGCGCAGTCACCCAATCCGCCAAAGCCTGTTCAGTGCAAGCGCGCAGATAGGCGATCAGGTTGCGTTCCAGCATTTTGCCGTTCTGACGAATATTGTCACAGCATGCGATGGTCAAAGGGGCAGAGGTTGCCTTCATACGCTGCGACAGCGCAGCCCTTAGATATCCGTAGACTGACTGTGCGGCGTCACCCTTGATCTCGGCCTCAATTGTGGGGTCAGCCAGGTTCAAATCCCCCTTGGGATCGGTGTAATATCCGCTTTCGGTGACAGTAATCGTGACCAAATGCACGGAAGGGCGGGACAACAATGCCTCCGCTTCCGTCCGGCCTGTGCTCCAGTCTGCGAAATGCACGTGGCTGCGTACGCGTCGGACTTCTTCGTCACCGTCCGCCGAGATGGATTTAAGGAAGTAGCCGTCGTGGTCCACGAAATCCGTCTGCGCCAAACGCAACTGATCGGTTTCAGAGGCGCGCAAATTCACCGCAGCGATCCCCCAACGCATATCGCCCGATGCTTCCATGTAATCGTCCAGATAAACCGCTTGATGGGCACGGTGGAACGCACCGAAGCCAAGATGCACGATGCCGACGTCACAGGTAGAACGGTCGTATTTGGTGGCATAAATCGGGGCAAGCGTTGCGCTGTTCATGACGTCACCTTGGGTTGTGGCATAAGATCTTTGCGGGCTGTGTCACGGTATTCAGACGGCGTCATTCCCTTTACTTTCAGGAAGTGACGATTGAAGTTTGCAAGGTTTTTGAAACCGGCATTCTGGGCGATGGAAATGATCTGGTCGTCAGAGGCATAGAGCATCCCGCAGGCCTGCCCGATGCGGATACGGTTCAAAAAATCGACAAAACTGTGGCCCGTGGCCGCCTGAAAATTCCGGCTGAAAGTGGCTTCGGTCATACCTGCCATACTGGCAGCTTGCGTCACCGAAAACGTCTCGTGGAAGTTCTTGGTCGCAAAGTCCACGACGTCGGCGATACGTGCTTGTTTGCTGCCGCCTTCAGGTTGCACAATACGCGTCACGGACAGTGTCTTTTTCTCTGCGTGTTCGTTCAGACGCACAAGAAAGCGGATGAAGGCCAAAATACGCTCTGCGCCTTTGCTGTCGCGAATGGCTTCCATATGCCCGCGCGCAAAAGTCGGGTTAAATCCTTCAAACTGAATACCCGACTGCGCCAGATGCAAAAGTCTCAGAACCTGAGAAAACTCGGGAAAGCCCTCGGCCAGTTTTTCAACGCTTTCGTGGCTGAATTGCACAAGCATGTCGCGGGTTTGCACAGGCTCGGTCCAGACATGATCCGTGATCCAGTTGTGTGGCAAATTCGGCCCTGTCATGAACAAGTCACCGGCTTTGAAATCACCAATGTAATCCCCAACAAAGGCTTTGCCGCGCGTTTCAACGATCAGGTGCAATTCGTATTCTTCATGGGCATGCCAGCGGCATAAATCCGTAGGCCACCCATGTTGCAGATAGCGAATGGACCGGGTGCTGCGGTCCACCATTTCGATTTCAGGTTTGATAATGGACATCGCACTCTCTCACTTGACGGCCCCGAAGGTCAGACCCTGCACCAACTGTTTCTGGCAGAACCAACCCAGCACAACAATCGGACCAACGGCGGCTGTGGACACAGCAGCCAATCGACCAAAGAACAGCCCCTCGGGTGCGCGGTTCCCTTCAATCAGCTTGGACAGGGTGGCCGCGTCAATGGTGGTCAGGCGCACCGTCCAATAGGCTTCGTTCCAGCAGAAGATAAACGTCAAAAGCGCCGTCGAGGCCACGCCCCCCCAGGCCAACGGAATCAAGATGTCTTTGATTTCGCCCCAGGTGGTCACACCGTCCATCTTGGACGCCTCGATGATCTCTTTAGGGATCTCCTTGAAGTAGGTGAACAACATCCAGATCGCGATGGGCAAGTTGATCAGGCACAAGACCAGGATCACCAGAAAATGGGTGTCGAAAATCCCAAGGAAATTCTTGGTCAGAAACGTCATTGGATACAGCACAGCAGCGGCAGGCAGCATCTTGGTGGACAGCATCCACATCAGGATGTCTTTGGTGTGACGGCTGGGATTGAACGCCATCGCATAAGCTGACGGCACGCCGACGACCAAGGCGAACAATGTGGCAAATGTCGAGGTGATGACGGAATTGATCGCAAAGCGCCAATAGTCATAGTTTTCCGTCATATTGGTGTAGTTTTCCAACGTTGGCGTGAAGAAAAACAGGTGTTCCGGCTTCACTGCATCCGCATCCGTTTTGAAGCTGGTGAACACCAACCAGAAGATGGGAAAGAAGAAAATCAGCGCGACACCCCATGCCAGCACAGGCCATGCAAAGTTGCCGAATTTGGATCGTTCTGTAACAGCTGCCATGTTCTTATCCCTTAATCCATCAAGCTTTTGCCAACCATGCGCAGCAAGAAGATGGCGATGATATTGGCAAGGATGACGGCGAAGATGCCCGTGGCGCTTGCGGCACCGATGTTGTTGGATGAAAATTCGCCGATCAGGTACGGAAGGTTTTTGTTCCCGTTGCCGCGACTGACAATTTCAATTTCGGCATAAAGCGACAAGTGGAAGATCGACTGGATCATCACAACAATCGCGATGGGGCGCGCCAGATGTGGCACTGTCAGGTTGATGAATTGCGACCATGCCCCCGCACCGTCCAGTGTTGCGGCCTCTTTTTGCGACTCGTCCTCGGATTGCAGTGACGTCATGAAAATCAGGATCGCAAAAGGCGTCCATTGCCATGCCACCATCATGATAACGGCATAAGCCGACGTTTGCGTCGCCCGGAATGAAATCGGTTCGATCTCGGGCCAAAGCGAAAAGAACGCCCCAAGCACCGGAACATCACGTAGACCGTCAACCAGATTGTTCAAACCACCAACGGCAATCCCCTGCAAGCCAAGCACCGGATCAAGGATCATGTTGATCCACAAAACGGCATTCACTGCCGGCATCACGAAAAACGGCGAAATCAGCAGCACGCGCACAATGCCGCGCCCGGGGAAATTACGGTTGATCAAAACCGCAATAGCCAGCCCCAGAACCACGGTGATGATCAGAATACTGGTTACGATAAAAACCGAATTCTGGATCGCGAACCAAAAATCTTTAGCGTTGAGCACATATTCATAATTGCCAAAGCCACGCCAGTTGCTCAGGGCAGGTTTTGTCCATTCGGGGCGGCGCAAACTGTTCAAGACATATCGAATGAATGAAAAATACAGCGTCATGCTGAGTGGGACCAACATCCAGATCAACAACAAGATGACGGCGGGTGTTTGAAGCAAACGGGGAATCGTTCTGTCGGACATAACGGTTTCAAAGCCTTTGCTGGACAAAGATGCGGTGGGTGATGGCATGATACAGCTTTTCAAGAACGCAGATTATCGCTGGCGCACCTGAAAAACAGTATGGGGCGAGAGGTCCGGCGACACTTTGGCCGGACCTCTGCACGTTTTAAAGAGAGTTAGTAGTAACCCGCTTCCGACATGATTGCGTCAGCAGCTGCTTGTGCAGCTTCCAAGGCTTCATCGACGGATTTCGCACCTGACAACGCAGCTGCCATTTCTTGCGCAACCGCAGACCCGACTTCCGGGAACTCGGGGATCGCGGCAAACTGAACACCTACGTATGGCTTGATGTCTGTGGCTTCTGGGGCCGCAGATTCAATGGCTGCCATTTCAGCAGCAGCGAAAGGTGCTGCGGCTTGGAATTCAGGGATCGCATATGTGGATGCGCGTGTGCCTGTTGGCACTTTGCCCCATCCAAAGTCAGGGTGGTTGCCCACGGCTTTGATATAATCTTTGGACGTGGCCCATTCGATGAACGCTTGGGATTCAGCAGCATTCGGGGAACCGGCTGGAACCGCCATCGCCCATGCCCACAACCAGTTCGCGCCCACTGGGTTACCAGCGTTCGGTGACTGAGCGTATGCAACGCCGTCAACTGTCAGGAAAGATGCCGCGATTGTGGCGTCGATCCACATGCCGCATTTGCCTTCGTTGTACAAAGCCAAGATCTCGTTGAAGGAGTTGCCTTCGGATCCGGGAGGGCCGTAGTTGCCCAGCAGATCAACGTAGAAGTTGATCGCCGCTTTCCATTCGTCGGAATCAAGCGTTGGTTTGAAATCTGCGTCGAACCATGCACCGCCAAAGGAGTTCACAACGGTCGTGATGAACGCCATGTTGTCGCCCCAGCCCGGCTTGCCGCGCAAGCAGGCCCCGTAAACGCCATTGTCCGGGTCGTGGATTGCAGCGGCTGCCGCTTTCACGTTGTCCCAGCTGTCGTTGTCGGCGATGTTCACGCCTGCAGCATCTGTCAGGTCCTTGCGGTACATGACCATGGAAGATTCACCATAAAATGGTGCGGCATACAATGTGCCTTCGTGGGACAAGCCGTTGCGCATCGCTGGCAGCATGTCGTCAACGTCATAGTCTGCGCCGAAGTTCAGTGGCTCGATCCAGCCTGCCGCACCCCAGATCGGTGCTTCTTGCATACCGATGTTGATGATGTCGTACTGGCCGCCACCGGTTGCTGTGTCGGATGTGACCTGCTCGCGCAGAACGCCTTCTTCCAGCGACACCCAGTTCAGCTTTACGCCCGTTTCTTCGGTGTAGGCTTCAGCCACTTTTTGCATGTTGATCATGTGACCGTTGTTCACGATCGCAATCGTAAGTTCCTTGGCGTGGCCATCGGCCAACGCAAAAGATGCACCAGCGATACCAAGCGTCAAGCCAAGCGCAGTGTTACGAAGAGATTTCATAGATTTCCTCCCAGAAATGACAGAATCGTTTTTTGTCTGTCCTACAAGAGTGATAGATTAACCCGGTCCACTCTAATACAAATCTATCAAAATGGCGTACAAATGCATCAAATATCCCGCAAAAACGGGGCATCGTTGTGCATTTATCAGTGGCCTGTTTCGATGACGGCCGCCTAGACGACGTCTACATCTTATCCAAAATACGCAAAAGGCGGACAGGACTGCCCGCCTTTTGTGATTGTTTGATAAGGCAAAAAACCGATCAAACGAAACGGTTGACGATGTTTTCCAAAATTTCTTGCTTGCCGGACCGCGGGGCAGGATCGATGCCCGTTGACGCGACCCGCTCTGCGATACTTGAAAAGTCGCTGGCCAGCATAGCTTTGGCGTCGGATGTGTCCCAACCCGCATAGCGATCTTGCCGCATGGCTTCCAAGGTGCCGTCTTCCGTCATGGCCACTGCCGCTTTGAAACCACGCGCACAAATGTCCATTGCACCGGCATGCGCTGCAATCAGATCTTGCGCATCCAAAGATTGACGGCGCAGCTTTGCGTCAAAGTTTGTGCCCCCCGTTGTGAAGCCACCCGCTTTGATGACCTCATAGTAAGCCAAAGCCACTTCGGGTGTGTTGTTGGGGAACTGATCCGTATCCCACCCCGATTGATAGTCATTCCGGTTCATGTCGATTGACCCAAAAATGCCCAGACTGCTGGCAAGCGCCAATTCGTGTTCAAACGAGTGTCCGGCAAGAATTGCGTGCCCTTGCTCGATGTTCATTTGCACTTCGTCTTCCAGCCCGTAGTCTTTCAAGAAGCCATATACGGTCGCCACATCATAATCATACTGGTGCTTTGATGGCTCTTGCGGCTTTGGCTCAACAAGGATGGCGCCCTTGAAACCGATCTTGTGTTTGTATTCGACAGCCATCTGCAAAAAACGCCCGGCGTTCTGGCGTTCGCGCTTCATGTCCGTGTTCAGAAGCGTTTCATACCCTTCACGCCCCCCCCACAACACATAGTTCTGGCCATCCAGCTTATGCGTTGCGTCCATACACGCCTTGACCGTGGCAGCAGACCACGCAAAGACATCAGGATCAGGGTTCGTGGCCGCTCCAGACATAAACCGGCGATGGCTGAACATGTTGGCGGTCCCCCACAGCAATTTCGTTTTTGCCCCGTCCATTTTTGCGCCAAGGTAATCAATGATTTCCTCAAAGTTGCGCAGACTTTCGGCAAAGCTATCCCCTTCGGGACGGATATCGGCATCATGCCAACAAAAGAACGGCACATTGAGCAGATCAAACATTTCAAAGGCCACATCCGCCTTCATACGCGCCAAATCCATGGTATTCCCAAACCAGGGGCGCTCGAATGTTTCTCCGCCAAACGGATCACCGCCCGGCCACGCAAACGAATGCCAATAGGCCACGGCGAAACGCAAATGCTCCTCCATCCGTTTGCCCATCACGATCTCGTCTGGGTTATAGTGCCTAAAGGCCAGATCGGTGCTGCTGGGGTCATAGCGCAGCGGCGTTATACCTTTGAAAAATTCAGTCATGGGAAGTGTCTTTCATCATTGCCAAAGTGGGGTCCGCAGGAAGGTTATCGCGGACATATATAGTGGGAACCAAATCAGGAGCCGGAAGCGGCGAACGCCCGTCGATCAATGCCTTTAAAACGCTAAGTGCCCTGTTCACTTCCACATCTGGTCCCTGATCAATCACCAGATCGATATGGCCGTGTTGCAAGGCGTGGCATGTGTCCGGCATCAATTCATGCGTCACACAAAACGGGCGGTGGGCTTCGTTAAGCTGCGCCATTGCGTCTATCAGGCCACCGTTGCCGGCACCGATGTTGTAAAGCGCCGTGATACCGCACGACCCGTCGACCACCTGTTCTACTTCGGCTTTCACGACAGTTGGGTCATCGCAGGTCATCACAGGATCATTCACAGCAAGATTTGGGAAATCCCGTCGTATTACCTCGTAAAAGCCTGCCAGACGATCAGCGTGGTCATGGGCCTCTGTTGATCCGGCTAGGATGTGGATACGCCCCGATTGCCCGCCATGCGACACTCCGACAAGACGGGCGGCCGTGCGCCCCGCGGCGACATTATCGATGCCAATATAGGCCGAGCGCAGATGCTTGGGCAGGTCAGACACCAAGCCAATGATGTGAACGCCCTGCTCCACCAAGCGCTCTATCGGGGCTTCCAGTTCAGTGCTTTGCAGCCCGACGACAGCAACGCCATCGAAACCCTGATCAGCAATCGCGCTCAAACAAGATTTCAGACCGCCAACGGCAAAGGCATCGACACCGATAGCCGTTGCGCTGATCTGATCCTTTGCAAGATGGGCCGACAGCCCATGCAGATGACTGCGGATACGATCGTAGAACGCATTCGGTCCGTTCGGAAGCAGGAAAGCAAGCCGGTAAATCCGCTTGCGCGACAGGTTGGCGGCGGCAACATTGCGCACATAACCCAAAGCAACCATCGCATCACGGACCTTGCGAGTGGATTTTTCCGCGACATTCCCGCGCTTATTAATAACGCGATCAGCAGTTGCATAGCTGACACCCGCGGAGTGCGCCACGTCACTTAACGTCGGGTTCTTCATGCCACCTCCATCGCAGTTACTGTGGTGCGGCATTTGCTACTGCTAGAAATGATATACGTCAATCATATTTTGACATACGTCAATCAATTCTAGCATTGATAGAACTTTGCTTTTTGGGGGGCGTCGAGTTCACGACAAGATGCCGCACTGCAGTCGGCGCTTTGATGCGTATTTGTCTTGCTTTCTGCAGCTTATGGCCCTAACCAGCGGGTGCTACGTTACCACTATCGTTTATTCTGCTCCTAAAGGCTCAGTCTTGCGATCTTGCACTGACCACGCCGACCTGCCGCATTCCGCGGGCAGTATTTTAAGGAGAAACACGATGGCTAATGGCACCGTGAAATGGTTCAACTCTACTAAAGGCTTCGGCTTTATCGCACCTGACGAAGGTGGCAAAGACGTGTTTGTACACATCTCTGCTGTTGAGCGCGCAGGCCTCACAGGCTTGGCAGACAACCAAAAAGTCACATTCGACATCGAAGCTGGCCGCGACAACCGCGAAAGCGCGACAAACATCGCATTGGCGTAAGCTGATCCGGCAGCCGACTTTACGTCGGCGCCAACCAAGAATTCAAAGGCGCACGGTTCTCTGTGCGCCTTTTGCGTTTTGTGCTGGGTGATCAGTGCGCCTATATATCCCTGCGCCAAACGATCCATTGGCAGTTGATTTTCAATGCAAATTACGAATGCCCGCTTTTGACTTGGTCGCTTTGCCATGGGGTTTCAACAAATCGTAACCGAATCGAACTAGACAGATACAACACCATCTGATGCTGTAGCAGATCCGCGATCGTTCTATGGATTCAGTGATCTTTGAGACGATTGAGGTTATTATGAAAAACCCTATCCGTAACATCGCTATTGGCGTGAAATTGCCCATTGCGATCGCATGTTCGGTAGCAATCACGGTCATCGCACTGACGATCGTTAGTGTCACTGCAGCGCGCGGTATCATTGCCAATTCTGTGGAAGAAAAGCTGGAATCAATTGCAATGATGCAGGCCGACCGGGTGAATGACCTGTTTGGCTCAATTGAACGTGACATCAGACTTCAATCGGCCACCCCGCTTATCGCCCAAGCGCTTGTTGCCTTTACCGACGGTTTCGAAAGTCTCGGGGAAGATGCATATGAAACTCTGACACGTGTTTATATCCACGAAAATGAGAATCCGACCGGTCAAAAAGATCTGTTGGTGAAAGCCGACACTCAATCAAGCTACGGGTTTATGCACAGCATTTACCATCCCGTTCTGGACAATCTGCAGAATGAAATGGGCTATTATGATGTGTTCCTTTTCGATGTGAAAGGAAACCTAGTCTACAGCGTGTTTAAAGAAACCGATTTTGCGACCAACTTTGTCGACGGCATGTGGAAGGATACCGGGTTGGCCACAGCCTTCTCCAAAGCGTTGGAGCGGACACCAGACCAGGAAACCGTGTATGTAGACTTCTCCAGATACGGGCCCTCACACTCTGTTGCTGCCGCATTCATGTCGCGCCCTGTTGTTGACCAAAACGGTATTCTCGTCGGTGTATTAGCGTATCAAATGCCAGTTGCGGCTTTGAATCAGGCTGCAGGCGATCTGCAAGGCCTTGGCGCGACTGCGGATGGGTTCCTGATTGGAGATGATCACCTTTTGCGTTCTAGCTCAATTCAAACAAACGAAACCGACATTCTCGAACTGGCGCACAACGGTGAAATCATTACACGCGGGCTGACGGGTCAAGGTGGTGGTTTTTCCGATACCGGATTTAACAGCCAGGGCGTGATGGGTTATTTTAACCCAATCGAATTTCTCGGCACCAAAATGGTCGCGATCGTGCAGCAAGACACAAAAGAGCTTTTTGCCGGAGTTGGGCCTTTGGTATTCAAAATCTTGCTGTTTTCACTCGCAATTTTTTTAACAGTATTGATGGCCGCAATCATGTTTTCGCGCAGCATTTCAGTGCCGATCAAAAATCTAACAAATTCTGTAAAAGACGTAGCAGCTGGGAATTTGCAAACCAATGTGCCTGAGACAACACGCGGCGATGAGATAGGCAGCCTTGCCAGAGCAACTGAAGTTTTTCGACAGAATGCACTCAAGATTGACGCATTAAACGCAGAGCAAACCCGTGCGAACACGAAGATGGAACAACTCAACACTGAACGTGAATCTGCCGCTCAAAGAGAAGCGCTTTTGGCTTCTGAAAAAATTGAAGCCGACAAATCCGCAGCAGCAGAACGTCAGGAAATGGTGGAAATTTTAGGGCAATCCATCGGCCAAGTTGTCACCGAAGCCATTGCCGGCAATTTTTCCAAACGCATCGAAGCGCAGTTTGACGATCAAACACTGGTTGCGCTGTCAAACGACATCAATGCCTTGATGCAGGCCGTGGACAGTGGCTTAACAGAAACAGGCCGGTTGCTGGAGCGTGTCGCTCAAGGTGATTTTTCCCAACGAATGACAGGCCGATTTGATGGTGCTTTCGCTGATTTGCAGCGAAATGTGAATGACATGATAGATGCTTTGACCTCACTGATCGTCGATATTGCCGACACAGGAGAGACACTGGCAATTTCTTCTTCCGAAATGCAAGAAACAGCACAAGCGCTATCCCAACGCGCCGAAGACAATGCTGCATCCGTTGAAGAAACATCGTCCGCACTTGAACACTTGTCATCATCCGTCCGACAGGTACGAGACAACGTCCATGAAGCAAGCGCAGATGCAACAGAAGCCCGGAAAACTGCAGCCTCAAGCGAAAAGATCGCTGCAGAAGCGGTATCTTCGATGGACCGCATCGCAGAAGGATCGCGGGAAATCACCCGTGTGGTTGCTGTCATCAATGAAATCGCCTTTCAAATTAACCTTCTTGCGTTGAACGCCGGTGTCGAAGCCGCAAGAGCAGGCGAGGCAGGACGAGGTTTTTCCGTTGTTGCATCCGAAGTAAGAGCTTTGGCACAACGCGCCAGCGAAGCAGCTACTGAAATCGAGGGTGTCATTTCAGCAAGCGACATCGCCGTAACAGATGGCGTTTCCAAAGTAGGAAGTGCGCGAAATCTGCTTGAACACATTGCAGCACGAGTCGTTGCGATCTCTGATCGTGTCGAAGTCGTTACGGCCGCTGTATCGGAGCAATCCAAGGGAATTGATGAAATTTCCACCGCGGCGATTGCAATAGAACAAAACACTCAAAAGCAAGCGGCCTCTTTGGAAGAAGTTACGGCTTCCACCTTGGAATTGGCAAGCCAGTCTCGTGACTTGAAAAAATCGACAGCACGCTTTCAAATTGAAGCCCCAAATCACAATCAGAACAATCGGAAAGCGGGTTAACCCCCGCGCAAGAACCCGTTGTAACATCGGGTTGCGCACGGACGACCAAGTAACTTGCCTATCCAAACGACGTAATTTTGGTCAGATTACACTTAGGCTGCCAAAATGTTCAAAGACCGTTTTTGGATCATCCAGACGGTTTTACGCTGGCGCCAAAATACCCTGCAAATATCCATATTTTACGTGCTCATTGCACGAGAACCCATCTCGGCGCACCTGTGGTAAAACTGCTAGGACCGCTTCCAGAGTTTCGACTGCTCAGGCTGTAAATAATTCGAACACGTAGCCATTGTGGTTAGCAGCTACAACCATTTCCAGTAGAAACACACACAAGATGTTGTGTGAAGAAAAGCAGTCCACAGGCCTTGGCATGTCAGGACGGTACTCACCGCCAAGCGGCTAATACCTTTCCAGCGCCCTTCGACACATCACGTCTTTACCAAGAAGTACACGAATGCACCCGCAGTTTCACCATCTCATCCAGCGCAACGCCTTGAACATCAAAAGCGTTCATTACCAAATCATACACTTATGGATCCAGAAAATACGATTATTGCGACTATGATCAAACTGCATCAGGTTCTCTTGCACTGTGACCGCAAAAAAACTGTACAGAGAACTATTATTCACATTGCCTTAGATCGAGAACTTGGAAAAGGTCAGCGACGTTGCGACTTAGATCATTATTGCCACCAGGTTCAAAAAGACTTTGACGACGAAAAATCCGAATTATTGAAATCTAAGCTATTGAAATCAAATGGCTAATAGAACCAAACCAGTTCCAGTTTTTCTCGGCAGATTTATTTGAAGTCAGATAAACCCTTCGTTCAAAAACAGGTGCTGAGGGTACAGTAAACATCGAACCGTCTGACACAGCATCCGCCACCATTCGAAGCGGTACATAAGCCGAACCGCCTGCGCGTAATAGATGCTGTAGCCCCATGGTGGCCGTACCAAAACTTAACCGCGGGCTCACTGCATTTGTAAATGCGGACGCATGATCGCGACCAAAGTCCTGGCCTCCTTCCACAAAAACATAACCTGCATCCCCACGCCCAAGGCTGTCATGGTGCGTTGCGACCAACGTTAACTGATCGGGCTTCAATTCTATCTGACTTTGGCGTGGAGAAATTGCAGCACGGTAAGTGAAAGCAATGTCTGACCGTCCAGACCCAAGCCATTCAGCAACGTCAGACTGGCTGCCCAACCAGACTGAAATCGCCGTCGCCGGATATCTGTTTTGCAAATTGACAAAAAATCTTTCTCCCAATCCGGGCCACAAATCCGTTTCACACGCCAAATTGCACACGCCCGACAGCTCTTCTGGCAGCGACGCCTCTTGCTGTGCCTGTCGCCAAAGTTCGGAAATCGTGTCCGCATACCGCAAAAGGCGCATGCCAGCCGCCGTCAAGGTTGCACCCGATTTGCTGCGGTTGATTAGGGTTTGACCAACTGTGTCCTCAAGGGTTTTCAGACGTGCAGTCACAGTCGACTGGGTCACATTCAACGCCTCCGATGCTCGGACGAGGCTGCCGGTTTCGACAATAGACAGGAAAGTTCTGAGCTCGGACAAATTCATACATAGATAATTCGAATATTTCAAACTTACTGTCAAATAACTTTCAATATCATATATCGAAGTTTCACATTATCCTCTCCTCAACAGGAGAAACGCTTGATGCAATCTACATCCAGTCAAGAATTCATTGCGGCCATGCGCACCGTTGCAAGCAGTGTCAGCGTTGTGACGACAGATGGCGACGCGGGTCGTTACGGCGCCACAGTGTCAGCCTTTTGTTCGGTGTCGGCCAATCCGCCAACAGTTCTGGTTTGCCTCAATGCAGCATCGACAATTACGGCAAAAGTCCAAGACAATCGTGCGTTTTGTGTAAACGTCTTGCCCGATCATGCATCATACATCGCAGACCGATTTGCAGGGCGACATGACACGTTTGTCCAAGACCGATTTGAAGGGATGGACGTCACGGGGCCAGATTTTGGACCTGTCCATGGCCTCGCTGGCGCCACGTCCTTGCAATGTCAGCTGACGCAAGCAGTCCTGGAAGGCACCCACCTTATCTGCATCGGGCGCGTCACCCAAATCGCTTTGGGATCAGAAATGCCTTTGACGTATTTGGCCGGTCAGTACCAAACCTCAGTCCCCACAAAGGCGGCAATGCCATGACAGCACACTACCAAATGTTAATCGACGGGCAATGGGTCGATGCATCCGATGACGCCCGTTTTGACAGCTTCAATCCGGCAACCGGCCAGAAATGGGCAACGATTCCCGAAGCGACAGAACAAGATGTCGACGCCGCTGTTCGCGCCGCAGACAGGGCGCTGGACGGCCCATGGGGACAGATGACACCGACGATGCGCGGCAAATGTTTGCGCCGATTGGGGGATTTGTTGTCGGAAAATTCCGAAGCGATCGGACGCATTGAAACCGTCGATACAGGAAAGCTGTTTAAAGAAACCGCGTGGCAAGCCACTTACATAGCTGAATTTTTCCAATTTTATGCAGGCGCTGCCGATAAAATCCACGGCGAAACGCTGCCCATCGACAAGCCCGACATGTTTGTTTTCACTGACCGCGAACCTATCGGCGTCGTGGCCGCTGTCATACCATGGAACAGCCAGATGTTCCTAAGTGCCGTCAAAATTGGCCCTGCTTTGGCGGCAGGCAACACAATCGTATTGAAAGCGTCCGAACACGCCTCTGCGCCATTGTTAGAGTTTGGAAAACTGGTGTCTGAAGCCGGTATTCCTGACGGTGTCATTAACATCGTGACCGGCCATGCCGCCCCCTGCGGTCAAACCCTGACCACCCATCCGCTGGTGTCCAAAATCGCCTTCACAGGGGGGCCCGATGCGGCACGCCACATTGTGCGCAATGCTGCGGAAAACTTCGCCGAAGTGTCGCTGGAACTGGGCGGTAAGTCCCCGTTTATCGTCTTTGAAGACGCGAATTTGGACAGTGCGGTCAATGGATCGGTGGCCGGAATTTTCGGAGCTACGGGGCAAAGCTGCGTCGCGGGCTCCAGGCTATATGTGCATGAGGACATCGCGGAAGCGTTCTTGGAACGCCTCGTGTCCATTGCCCAAGGCATCCGCATTGGCGACCCGCAAGCTGAAGATACGGAAATGGGGCCGCTGTGCACCCAAGGTCAGCTTGACCACATTGACACCCAAGTCGCTTTGGCCGTGCAGGAAGGTGGCACTGTGTTGACGGGCGGCAAGCGGGCTGATGTGCAAGGGTTGTACTATGAACCCACCCTTATTTCTTGCCCGAGACAGGACATGACGATCGTCGACACCGAACTTTTTGGGCCTGTTCTGTCCGTACAAACTTTTAAAACCGAAGATGAAGTTCTGGCCTTGGCCAACGACAGCAAACACGGGTTGGCCGCAGGAATTTTCACCAAGGACAGTGCGCGTGCCTTGCGCATGTCAAAACGTGTGAAGGCCGGCATCGTATGGGTCAACACATACCGCGCCATCAGCCCCGTTGCGGCCTTTGGTGGCGTCAAAAATTCCGGTTACGGCCGCGAAGCCGGGATGCAGGCTGTTTACGCCTACACCCGCCCAAAAACCGTCTGGATGAACCTGTCCGACGCCCCAATCGCCAACCCCTTCAAAATGAGCTAGCCCCATGAAATTCCATCTCGCAATCAACTTGGAACGTATGGATGACGCCACCGACATTCGTGCCGTACGTGACCACACGCTTAAAATGGTACAGCAGGCCGACGCCGCTGGGTTTGAAATTGCGTGGGCCGCTGAGCACCATGCGCTCGAAATGACCATCGCCCCGAACCCTTTCCAATTGATGACGTGGTGGGCGGATCACACCGACACCATTCGTGTGGGCTGCGGCGTTGCGAACGCGGCGTATTGGCATCCTATCAATCTGGCTGGCGAAGCTGCGATGGTCGATGTTCTGTCCGGCGGGCGGTTAGAGCTGGGACTGGGATCCGGGGCCTATCAACGCGAATTTGATCGTATGAAACCCGGTCTCGATCAACGCGACAGCTACAAATACATGCAAGAAATGTTGCCGCTGGTGCGCGAATTGTGGCAAGGCGACGTCACACACAATGGCACGCACTGGCAATTCCCTGCAGCAACGTCCTGCCCCAAACCTTTGCAAGACAAAGTGCCGATGTGGGTTGCCGCACGTTCGCCAATCACCTTCGATTACGCGGTCGAAAACGACTGCAACATCATGTGTTGGCCTTTGGCGATGCCCATGGACGAGGCCGTCAAATACCGTGCCCAATTGGACGAAAGCATTGCAAAAGCAGGGGGTTGGAACGGCACTTTCGCACTTATGCGCCACACCGCTGTCTACGACAACGACGCCGATCGTGCCACAACCATAGATGCCATTCGCGCGGCCTTGGGACGATTCGGCAATGTCATGATCAAAAAGGGCGAGGTTGTGAATGGCTTTCCAGAACAGGTGGCACTCGCCGATCTGGATGGCAACGCCCGCGTCGACCCATCGATGCTGGAAGAAAACCTGATGTTCGGCTCGCCCGCGCAAGTCATCGAGAAACTGAAAGCCTACGAAGCCCTTGGCGTGGATGCTTTCATTTATTACGCCTCGATGGGGCTTGATATGGATGTGCAACAGCGATCCATGGACCTATTCATCAACGAAGTTATGCCGGAGTTTACCTGATGCCCGCTGAAATTCGCCGTACAATCCTGAATGTGCAAGACACCTACATCGAAGGTTGGAAAGCCGTAGAGACCCCAACCAAATTGATTGCTGCCATGGCGATTATCAAGAACCCGTGGTTCGGGCGCGGTCATGTTGAAAACCTGCGCCCCGAAATTCGGGACGTCGGCCCCGAAGTGGGTGCTTTGTTGACAAAAATGATATTGGACGTGGCAGGGGATGGCGTTGAAGGCTACGGCAAAGCGTCGGTTGTAGGCATGGGCGGTGAACTGGAACACGCCCAGGCTTTGACCCACACGCTGTGGTTTGGCAACAAGTACCGCGAAGCTGTCAACGCACAATCCTATTTGGTGTTTTCCAACACCCGCGGTGCGGCGGGTACATCCCTGATGATACCTTTGATGCACAAGGATGACGGTGGAAAGAGGTCTCATTACCAGACCATTCATGTCAGTGTTCAAGACGCCCCTGCCGAAGATGAAATCATCATGGCCCTTGGGGCATCCATTGGTGGTCATCCCAACCACCGCATCGGCAATCGCTATGAAGACCTGAAGGAGATGGGCCACGACGTGGACAATCCCGCCGGTGTCTGATGCATGTGCCCCTGATGGCACAGCCTATGACCTGACAGGCCCGGTGGATGCGCCTTGTGTCGTTTTGATACACGGGCTGGGCTTGTCGCGCGCACTATGGGACACGCACCTGACAGCTTTGGCGGAATTTCGCGTGCTGCGTTATGATTTATACGGCCATGGCGGCAGCGCACCCAGCGCTGAGACGACCAGTCTTGCTGTCTATGCACGGCAGCTGGCTGGTCTTATGCAGCATTTGGACATAAACGCTGGCCATATTGTCGGCTTTTCCATTGGCGGCATGATCAACCGACGCTTCGCTTTGGACTTCCCGCAGATGGCGCAGTCTTTGATCATTATGAATTCTCCCCATAATCGCGGTGCGCAAGCACAAAAAGCCGTCGAAGACCGCGCAATTGCCGCCCGCAACCAAGGCGCTTTTGCGACTTTTGATGCAGCCGTAGCGCGGTGGTTCACGCCTGATCATCAAAAACACGGGGCGGGACCGGTTCTGGTGCGGGACTGGCGCACCCAAGTTGATGACGAAAGCTATGCGCAGACCTCTTGGGTTCTGGCGCATGGCGTGCGTGAATTAATCGATCCCGATCCAGCGATCACACACCCCACTTTGGTTATGACGTGTGAAAACGATGTGGGGTCAACACCCGCCATGACCCATGCAATCACAGAAGAGATCGCAAACGCAACCTGCGTTATTGTACCCGAATACAAACACTTAGGCCTGATTGAAGACCCGGACGCTTTCACGCGCCCGATACTGAATTTTCTGAACACCCTAGATTGACAAGCCGCTTGGCCCGCCTCAGGTTGCGCGAATGATTGGCCACATCCTGACCCTTAAACAACTCGAGGCGCTTATCTGGGTCGCCGACTTGGGCAGTTTTCGCAAAGCAGCCAAACACCTGAACACCACGCAGCCCAACATCTCGACCCGCATTGCAGGGCTGGAAAAGACCCTTGGCGTGATCTTGATGGAACGCGATGCGGGCTCTGTGCGCCTCACCGACAAAGGGCGCGACATTCTGCATGCCGCACGCGCAACATTGCGACAAGCCGAACATCTGGTCGAAGTGGCCGAACGCCCCGACCTGATCCATGACCGCTTGCGATTGGGTGTGACAGAACTGGTCGCGTGCACATGGCTGCACAGCTATCTGCGCCGCATCAAAGAAACCTACCCTTCGGTTTTTGTGGAATTGACCGTGGACCTGTCGCGCAATCTGGACAGGGCATTGGCATCCAACCGGCTGGACATCGCGATCATGAATGCGCCATTTACGGCCCCTGTTGACGGCATGATAGAATTGGGGCGCTTCGGATATACGTGGACGGCAAGCCCGAATGTCGCGGCCGAACTGCAAGGGCCCTGCACGATCAAGGACCTGCTGCCATACTCGATCTTGACCCATGCACGCCACACGTTGCCTTTTATCGAGCTGACCGAAGAGGCCACACGCATGGGGCTGCAAACGGCGCGTATTGTGCCCTCCAATTCCATGACGTCCTGTGTGCAAATGGTTGCTGACGGCATGGGGGTTGCCCTGTTGCCACGTGTTCTGGTCGAACGTGAAATCGCCCAGCGCCGCCTTGTTCAACTCGATGTCAACTGGACGCCAAATGCGTTGCGGTTTGCAGCACGGTATCAAACAGAAAAAATGACGGTGTTCATGAACAATGCCGCCGAAATGGCAAAGGATGTTCTGGTCGCTTACCAAGCTGACCGATCTTCGCTTTGATGATAGATTTTTACTATCATATATATTTGAAATAAAAATTTGCAGCTATGCAAGGAACAGCTCATTCTGATCATGACAGCATATGGACGGATCAGATGGCACAACATTCTACTCGGCTTGGCGTCGACATCGGCGGCACTTTTACAGATGTGGTTCTGGAAACTGGCGGGGCGTCGTTTTCGACCAAAGTTCTGACCACCTATGCCGCCCCTGAAAACGCGATCATCGACGGGATGCATCAGGTTTGCGCGAAAGCCGGTATCACCCCGTCGCAGATCAACCAGATCATTCACGGCACAACATTGGCGACAAATGCCCTGATCGAACGCCGCGGCGCCAAAACCGCGTTGATCACCACCGAAGGCTTCCGCGATGTGATCGAAATGCGCACTGAATCGCGCTTTGAACAATATGACCTAAACCTGAACCTGCCCGATCCCCTGTTGCCCCGCTATATGCGGTACACTGTGCCCGGACGGGTAGATGCGACTGGCGCTGTGCTAAAGCCGTTGACCCGCGCCGACATTGAACCTGTCGTCGACCAGATCAAGGCGGCAGGCTATGACAGTGTCGCGGTCGGGCTGATCCATTCCTACCTGAACGACAGCCACGAGACACTGGTGCGTGACGTGTTGGCCGAAAAGCTGCCCGATGTGATGGTGTCCCTGTCCAGCGAAGTGTCACCGCAAATGCGTGAATACGAACGCTTCAACACCGTTGTCGCCAACGCCTATATCAAACCTTTGATGAAGTCCTATCTGGGCCGCCTCGAAGGCCGTTTGCAAGACGAAGGCGTGGGCTGCAACATCTTCTTGATGCATTCCGGCGGCGGGATCATTTCCATCGAAAGCGCCGCCGAATTCCCCGTGCGTCTGGTCGAATCCGGCCCTGCAGGCGGTGCGGTTTTTGCGGCACATATCGCTGCGCGTTACGGGTTGGACAAAGTATTAAGTTTCGACATGGGCGGCACAACAGCCAAGATTTGCCTGATTAAAAACCAAACCCCGAAAACATCGCGTGTTTTTGAAGTCGCCCGCACCTACCGCTTCAAAAAAGGCTCCGGCATGCCGATTTCCATTCCTGTTATCGACATGGTCGAAATCGGTGCAGGTGGTGGCAGTCTGGCGCATGTTGATGCGATGCGCCAAATCCGTGTTGGGCCGGAAAGCGCAGGCTCTGAACCCGGCCCTGCATGTTACGGGCGCGGCGGTAAACGTCCTGCTGTAACGGATGCCGATCTGGTTCTGGGCAAGCTTGATGCAGACAACTTTGCCGGTGGATCAATTGTTCTGGATGCAGGCAGTTCCAAAAATGCCCTGACAACCCATCTGGGCGATGCATTGGATATGGATGCGGCAACATCAGCTTTCGGTTTGGCCGAAGTTGTAGATGAAAACATGGCCAACGCAGCACGGGTACACGCCGTGGAAAATGGCGAAGACCTCAGCGATTACACCATGATTGCCTTTGGCGGGGCAGCGCCCTTGCATGCGGGCCGCTTGTGCGAAAAACTGGGTGTCGAGCGCCTGTTGGTGCCACCCGGAGCGGGGGTTGGGTCTGCCATCGGATTTTTGCGTGCGCCCTTCAGCTTTGAAGCAAATAGATCGGTTTACATGACGCTGGACGCGTTTGATCCGGACAAAATCACAGCCCTTTTGGGGGATTTGAAAACCGAAGCCACGGGATTTGTGCGCAACTGTGATGCGCAGGCCGAAATCCTGTCCGAATTCAAAGTCTACATGCGCTACGCAGGGCAAGGTTGGGAAATTCCGATCATGTTAACCGAAGCACAAGCCATGGCGCCCGATGCCGAGACCTTCAAGGCCCGCTTCACCGAAGACTACGTCAAGCTGTTTGGCCGCGCCGTTGAGGGCATGAACATCGAAATCACCGTGTGGTCCGTCAACGCCACCACGCGCCCCGAGGCCGTTTCCCCCATCGCCCAAAGTGACGTGGGCACAGCCGCGCCTGTCGACGCTCACCGCCGCCTGTTCGATCCGGCAAAGGCCGACTGCATGCAGGCAGACGTTGTGCTGCGCGACCAGATGCAGTCGGGCCAGACCGCGCAAGGCCCCGCCGCCATCACAGAAGACGAAACCACGATCATTGTGCCCGCATCACGCATCGCGCTGCGCCAGCCTGATGGCTGCATCGACTTGCGCGTGAAAGGATAAACCCATGGCAAAATCACACTCAAACGTCGCCTACCAAGTCATGTGGAACCGGCTGATTTCGGTGGTCGAAGAACAGGCACAAGCCTTGGTGCGCACGGCCTTCTCCACTTCAGTGCGCGAAGCAGGCGATCTGTCAGCAGGCGTCTACGACGTGCAGGGCCAGATGCTGGCGCAGGCCGTGACAGGCACCCCCGGCCACGTCAATGCGATGGCCGACGCCGTGGCCCATTTCATCCGCCGGATCGGGCGCGACAACATTTTTGAAAACGACGTCTACATCACGAACGACCCGTGGGAGGGCACAGGCCATTTGCACGACATCACCATGGTGTCGCCCTCTTTTTACAACGGCACGCTGGTGGGCTTTTTTGCTTGCACCGCCCACATCGTCGACATCGGCGGGCGCGGGTTCGGGGCTGATGCGGCCAGCGTCTATGAGGAAGGTCTGTATATCCCGATCATGAAATTCGCTGAACGCGGTCACGTGGATGCCACCCTGCTGCGTATCGTCCGCGGCAATGTCCGCGAACCTGATCAACTGGTCGGGGACATGTATGCTTTGGCCACCTGCAACGAAATCGGCCACCGCCGCCTGATCGACATGATGGAGGAATTCGGGCTGGACGCATTGGATGATGTGGCCACCTTCATTCTCGACAATTCGCGCCGCGCCACGATTGAAGCCATTGCGGCCCTGCCCCGCACCTCGGCCACCGGCGAAATGACCGTGGACGGGTTTGCCGCCCCCATCACCCTGAAGGTCAAAGTCACCGTTCACGAGGACCGCATCGTGTCGGATTTCACCGGGTCGTCGGGCTTGGACAAGAAAGGCATCAATTGCCCGCTGGTCTATGCCAAAGCCTACGCCTGCTACGCGTTGAAAGTCGCGATTGCGCCAGAAGTGCCCAACAACGCGGCCAGCCTAGCCCCCTTCGAGATCGAAGCGCCGGTTGATACGATTGTGAATGCCGTGCACCCTGCCCCCGTGGCCTTGCGCCATATCGTGGGGCACTTTGTGCCAGACACGGTTTACAATGCTTTCGACAAAATTGTGCCGGGTCTTGTGCCTGCGGAAGGGGCGGGATGTTTGTGCAACTTCCAGGTGTCGCTGCGTCCGCGCACCGATGCGCCTGCGCCCGACGATGCCCGCCGGTCCGAGGTACTGACATTCAATTCAGGCGGATCTGGGGCGCGCCCCGAACACGACGGGCTGAATGCAACGGCCTTTCCTTCGGGTGTTATGACCATGCCCATCGAGGCCACAGAGCACGCAGGCCCTGTCATTATCTGGCGCAAAGAATTGCGCCCTGATTCAGGCGGTGCCGGTCAGCAACGCGGCGGCTTGGGGCAATATATGGAAGTGGGCGCACGCGAAGGTCATGAATTCGACATTCAGGCCATGTTCGACCGTGTGAACCACCCCGCACAGGGACGACGGGGCGGTGGCGCAGGGGCGGCGACCACAATCGCACAAGATGACGGCAGCCCGATGAACGGCAAAGGCAAGCAATTCGTGCCCCACGGGCGGCGCGTGATGATGGCCTTCCCCGGTGGCGCAGGCTACGGCGACCCGGCAAAACGTTCAAAGGATCACGTAAAAAGAGACTTGGCATTGGGCTACATCTCTGCCGAAACTGCCGCACAGGACTATGGCTTAAGCGCCGAAGATATCGCGGATGTGCAAAACACCGTGACCAAGGGAGGAACAATTTGATGAGCAATCAAACACCAAATCACAGCAGCTATGACATCATCATCGTGGGGGGCGCAATAATGGGATCGTCCACGGCTTGGTTCCTGACCGAACAAAAAGACTTTCAGGGACGCGTGCTGGTCGTAGAAAAAGATCCAAGTTACGAATTTTCCTCAACGGCGCACACCAATTCCTGTATGCGCCAGCAGTATTCCAACGCGCTAAACGTCAACATCTCGCAATTTGCGGCCGATTTTGTGAAAAACATCCGCAACTACATGAAAGACGACCGCGTCCCGGAACTGTCGATCCGGTCCTTTGGTTACATGTATCTGGCTGACACCGAAAGCTTCGCCCAAACCCTGCGCGAAAACATCAAGGTCCAGCACGATGCAGGGGCTGCGACCGTTTTGATGACACCGGAGGAAATCAAGGCGAAATATCCGTTCTACAATGTAGACGACATCGTGTTGGGCTCCATCAACACTGTGGACGAAGGTTATTGGGACGGGGCCGCTGTGTTTGATTGGTGGCGACGACTGGCCCGTGAACGCGGCGTTGAATATGTGCAAAACGAAGTGGTCGCGATGACCAAGAACGCAGGCGGGACGCGCGTGGAAAGCGTCACTTTGGCGGGCGGTGAGGTGATTTCCTGCGGGCAGGTTGTCAACGCCTCCGGCCCACGCGCCGCACGCACGGCGGCGATGGCGGGCATTGATATCCCCGTTGAACCCCGCAAACGCTTTTCGTGGATTTTCTCGGCCGAACAGCCGCTGGATCAGGACCTGCCGCTGACGATTGACCCGTCCGGGGTGCATTGCCGCGAAAACGGCGGTGGCACTTATCAGGCGGGGGGGCACGCCGATATCGATCCGGCAGTGGACTACGATGATTTCAACATGGACCACAGCTTTTGGGAAAACCACGCATGGCCGATCCTTGCGACCCGTATTCCGCAGTTCGAGGCCGTGAAGGTCACCCATTCCTGGGCCGGTCACTACGCCTACAACACGCTGGATCACAACGCGGTTTTGGGACGTCATCCCGAGATTGAGAACTTCATCTTCCAGAACGGGTTTTCCGGCCACGGATTGCAACAGTCCCCCGCCATGGGACGCGGCATTGCCGAACTTTTGGTGCATGGCGCGTATCGCAGCCTTGATTTGTCGCCCTTTAGCTATGAGCGGATCACAACAAATACACCAATGATCGAAAAGGCGGTTATCTGATGCAAATGCCCCCGAATCCGTTCATGCGCGCCTTAGCCAGCAAACAAAAGCAATTGGGCATCTGGACCAGTCTCAATAGCCCTTTCGCAGCCGAGGTTACAGCCCCAGCCGGATTTGATTGGGCGTTGGTCGATATGGAACATTCGATCAACGATTATTTCAGCGTTCTGGGGCAATTGCAGGCCTTTGCGGCCAGCAGCACAACTGCGATTGTGCGCCCTGAATGGAACGATCCTGTCGCCGTCAAACGCCTGTTGGACATGGGCGTGCCGGGTCTGCTGTTTCCCATGATCCAGACCGTGGAAGAGGCCGAAAAAGCCGTGGCCGCAACCCGATATCCCCCACATGGAATACGCGGATTTTCGGGGGGCACGCGGGCCAATAAATTCGGGCGCGTCACGGATTATCTGGATAAGGTCGAAGGCGAAACCGCCGTTTTGCTGCAAATCGAAACCCGCAGTGCCATCGAACAGGCCGAAGCCATCGCAAGCGTCGATGGTGTGGATGGCATTTTCTTTGGCCCCGCTGACATTGCCGCAGACATCGGCAAACTGGGCCAGCCTTTGGATGCTGCAGTGTGGGATTTGATCCGACCGGTGGCCGCAAAATTGCGTGACATGGGTATGCCTGTCGGGACTTTGGTCAATGATCCGGATTTTGCAGCCCAGCTGTTGAACGAAGGCTTCACCTTTGTGGCGTGCGGCACGGACACCACCCTTCTTGCCCGCGCATCTGATGCATTGCTGGCAAACGTCAAAGGGCAGTTGAAATGAAATATGCGGCGTCCCGTCTGGATCCGGTCAAACCTTCGGCCTCGGCCTGGGTCAGCCAAGCGGCGAAAGCTGCCATTGCAGCCGGGGAAGACGTCATCGATCTGGGGCTGGGCGAGCCCGATTTCGACACGCCGCCCCACATCATTGAGGCTGCCCACCGCGCGGCCCTGAACGGCGAAACGCGCTATCCGCCGACCAATGGAACGGTGGTCTTGCGCCAAGCCGTTGTGGACAAGCTGGCGCGCGAAAATGCCCTGACCTACGGGCTGGACGAGGTGATCGTGTCGAACGGCGCAAAACAGGTGCTGTTCAATGCGATGATGGCGACGTTGGAACCGCAGGACGAGGTGTTGCTGTGCGCCCCCTACTTTGGCCAGTACAAAGACATCGTATTGATCCTGGGCGGCACTCCTGTTGAGCTGATCTGCCCGGCAACAGACGGATTTATCCTGAAACCCGATGCGCTTCGGGCCGCCATCACCCCGAAAACACGTTGGATCATGCTGAACCTGCCGTCCAATCCGGCTGGCGCAGTCTATTCTGACGACGATCTGCGCGCTTTGGGGCAGGTTCTGGACGATCATCCGGACGTGTTGATCCTGTCTGACGAAATCTACGAACATATCCTGTTTGACGGGCGCAGCTTCCTGTCTTTTGCGGCGGCAAACGCGCAGTTGAAAGACCGCACCCTGACCGTGAACGGCGTGTCCAAAGCCTACGCGATGACAGGATGGCGCATCGGGTACGGGGCTGGTACGGCCCCCTTGATCGCGGCCATGACCAAGGTGCAGTCGCAGATTTGTTCAGGCGCTTGCGCCATCGCCCAGGCTGCCGCCGCCGCTGCCCTGAATGGCCCGCAAGACGAGGTGCGCCGCTTCAACGCCGCTTTCGAGGCGCGGCGCAACCTTGTTGTGGACCACGTTGCAAGGATCGACGGGTTGACGCTGGACCCGCCGCAAGGCGCCTTTTACGCCTTGATCGGCTGCGCGGCCCTGATCGGTGCCACCACACCCGATGGCACGACGCTGGCCAATGACGCGGATGTGACGGCCTATTTCCTGAAAGCCGCAGGCATTGCTGCCGTACCGGGCAGCGCCTACGGGCTAGAGCCGTTTTTCCGTATTTCCACGGCCGCTTCCGAGGCCGTACTCTCGACTGCAATGACGCGACTGGCTTCGGCAGTCGCAGCCCTTCAACTAAAGGAAACATCATGAAAAAAATCGTATTGACCGGCGCCGCGGGCCGTCTGGGGTCATATTTGCGCGAACCGCTGACCAAGCTGTGCGATGAATTGGTGTCCACAGACATCAAGGACGATGTTGGCACGCTGTATGCCGGTGAAACCTACATGCAGGCCGATCTTGCGGATTTTGCCGCGATGGACAAAGTGATCGAAGGCGCCGACATGGTTGTACATATGGGCGCTTTTGTGGATGAAGGCCCGTTCGAGCAATTGCTTGGACCAAATTTCGTAGGGTCTTACAATGTCTGGGAAGCGGCCTCAAAGCATGGTGTGCGCCGTGTCGTTTACGGGTCTTCCATCCATGCCGTTGGCATGTATCCCAAGAACGAATTCATCGACACCGAAGTCGCCCACCGTCCCGACACATTCTATGGTCTGGCCAAGTGCTTTACCGAAGATTTGGGCCGCATGTATTGGGAAAAGCGTGGGCTGGAAAGCGTTCACATGCGTATCCTGTCCTGCGCCCAAGTCAACAATGCCCGCGCTTTGGGGTCGTGGTTGTCTTACGATGACCTGATCCAGCTGGTCACACGGTGCATCGAAACCCCTGTCACCGGATTCGCCGTCATTTACGGCGTGTCAGACAATGATCGTGCGCCCGTGGACAATTCCAAGGCCAGCTTTTTGGGCTACCGTCCGAAAGACAACGCAGAACAATTCGCGGAAGAGATCTTGGCCAATGAACCACCCATGGACCCACACGACCCCAACCACATGTGCCATGGCGGTCCATTTGCGGGTGTCGATTTGGGCAATTCCGGTCTGGCCGGAATGAACGTCGTTGACGACCGAAAAGAGAATTAAAACCCATAAAATGGTTCATTCGGGGCGCGTAAATTGCGCCCCGAATAGTACATAAACGGCGCTAGGCTCAGGACCCATTAAAGTTAATGGGACCTGAGCCTAGATCAGCTTGCCCATCGCCACGGCAGTGTCGGCCATGCGGTTGGAAAAACCCCACTCGTTGTCATACCAGCTCAAAATGCGCACCATGTTGCCGTCCAGCACTTTGGTTTGATCCAGATGAAAGATCGACGAATGGGGGTCGTGGTTGAAATCCGAACTCACCAAAGGCAAGTCGGTATATCCCAAAACATTTTTCAATGGCCCATCGGCTGCGGCGATGATGGCTGCATTGATTTCTTCAACAGATGTGTTGCGCTGCGCCTCAAAGGTAAGGTCCACAACAGACACGTTGGGGGTTGGGACACGGATCGCCACGCCGTCCAGCTTTCCGTTCAGTTCGGGCAACACAAGTCCAACAGCTTTTGCGGCGCCCGTTGATGTCGGGATCATAGACAACGCGGCGGCGCGGGCACGATATAGATCGCTGTGCATCCGGTCCAACGTCGGTTGGTCACCGGTATAGCTGTGGACAGTGGTCATGAACCCTTTCGTGATACCCACGGCATCGTTCAAGGTCTTGGCCACGGGGGCAAGGCAGTTTGTGGTGCATGACGCATTGGACACGATCACATCGTCCGCCGTCAGATCACCGTGGTTCACACCATACACGATTGTTTTATCGGCATCTTTCCCTGGCGCCGAGATCAGAACCCGCGACGATCCATTATCAAGATGCGCCTGACACGCCTCTTTGGATTTGAAGATACCCGTACATTCCAACACCACATCCACATGTCCCCATGGCAGGTCTGCAGGGTTGCGCATTGCGGTGACTTTGATGGGGCCACGCCCGACATCAATGGTGTCATCCGTGGTTTTGACATCGCCATTAAAGCGTCCATGCACTGTATCGAAACGGAACAGATGCGCATTTGTTTCGACAGGCCCCAAGTCGTTGATGGCGACAACTTCGATGTCTGTGCGTCCACTTTCGCAAATCGCACGCAATACATTGCGCCCGATCCGCCCAAATCCATTGATGGCTACAGTCACTGGCATGTCAGGCTCTCCGTAAATATTGTGTATTTTGCATCACGCATGAAGGTTCATGGTTAAGTTAGCGCTAACAAATACTGCCAATTTTCAAAATTGCAACCGTCAGTATGAAGCATCTTGAGAGAACACCAAATCGCTATACCAGATGCGCAACCAACACCCAGCCGATCCAGACTAACGATCTTCGCGTGACATCGCCCCAAGCAGCCGCGCTCTGGATGCTTTGCGTTCGGGTAAGATCACAGCACTTCGGGCGGCGAATTTTCCAGTATATCCGCCGTTGAAAAGCATACGTTTGTCCTTGTACGCATCCAGTTTCAAATTGCGTTGGAAGCTGTGGCCCAAACCCGCAATGCGGTAACCCGGCGCCGCACGCGTCGGTTCCAGATACCCTTCCACCGATAAGTGCACCAATGGAACAGCGGCACCAATGAACCGCCCCGATGTCACTTTGGTGACATTCAAGATCCCGGTCAGCGGATCATATTGGCCCACCGCCGTTGCGAATCCACCCGGCTGCAAGGATCCGATACCCGCACCGCGCACTTTCGCGCCGCCCACCTGCATGACATTGAACCCCGACGCGCGGGACACATCGCCTGACACCAAATGTTGTGTCGGTTTTACGATTTCCACCGCGCTGCCAACCACAGATTGCCCACGCCACAAGCCAGACACTTTGACAAACGCCCCCGCGCGCACAGATGGCACGCCACGGGCCAACACCACATCAACCCCGTTGACACGCAAAAGCCGGCCACCCTGCGTGAGCTGTTCAACCCGTCCCACCAAGGGATGCGTGACATGAACGCGGCGGGCGACAAGGTGATCTGGCCCGCCTTGGGCCTCAACTGTCAAACTGTTGCCCAGCCGCAAGTCGGCTTCGCGGATCGCACCAAACCCGTCGGTGAACAGGGTTGTCTTATCCGTCTGCACATAATTCCCACTGACGATCAAACTGCCAAATTCCGTCAGAACCCCAACGATGCCGGTTCCCCCGATGCCGCCTTCCACGGGCGCTTCGATATTTTGCCCGAAACTGGTCCGGGGCAACAGCAAACACGCTGAAGCCCCGACGATCATCGCGCGACGCGTTACAGGCTTTGTGGTCATTGGGGACCTTTTCCTTTCGGGGCTTCGCTTTCGTCTTCTTTGTAAAAGAACACACCGTATCTAAAGCGTTGTTTGCCTTCGGCCAACACCTTGTCGGTGCTTTGCATATCTGCCGCCAACCTATTGATTTTCAACAACGTATCCTGGCTGAGGCTGCGTGCTTGGGCTTCCAATTTGTCAACGGAGGACGCCGTCAGGTGGTTGTAAAACACCGCACGTTCCAACAGTTTCGGTTGCTCTTCCAGTAGGTTTTCCACAGCCGCTGCCATATGGTCCCCCAAGTTGTGCGCGAAAAAATGCATGCGTTGGTCGGTGTCGGCAGGCCCCACCAAGACATCCATATCCAACGCGATAAGATCATCCGTTTGATACACAATGTCTTGGCGGATCAGCTCATCCAGAATCGTACGTGGCCGTACATCCCGGCTGACAGATTGCACCAGCGCGTCAAAACTCGGAGCCTCTCCAGTGCGTTTGATCGCAACAGGAGCGCCCTGCGCATCGGCATAAACCGGATCAGACAACCAGCGCCCGACAATTGACGTCAAAATGGAAACCTTGCGGCGCAGGCTTTCTTCCGCGTGCCGGTCGGGGTCCCGAAATTCTTTCACATCCCGCCGGTGCACACCTGTCATGACACTTATGCGGCTGTCTGTGGCGTCGCGGCCCAGCAGTTCAACAGCTGTTTCTACATAGGTTTGTTTCACCACACGGTAAAAAGCGGGGGCCGCAATCCCTTTTGAGATCAGCATGCGCATCATTGGGCGCAATACAGTCTTTAAGGCCCGCTCAAAAATTTGGGCGTTCGGGGAAGGATCTGCGCTGCTCATACGGTTAGATTATCGCCAAGTGTGCAAATTTTCCACAGCTTTTCGTGCACCCCAAAGGACCAAACGCCGCACGGCAAGGACGCATTTTCAGGCACCTGGTTACGCGTCCAATCGCCACAACGACTTTATCCGCCAAAGTTGCTTTTTTCACCCCAGCCCCGTAGGCCGATCCCAAGGGAGACCCAAATGCTTCTTCAGGCGCACCAGCTCAAAAAATCCTTTCAAAGTGTCGACGGCCCCGTCCCTGTTTTACGCGGCATAGACTTGTCAGTTGACGCAGGCGAAACCCTTGCTTTGACGGGCGAATCCGGGTCTGGAAAAAGCACACTTTTACACATTCTGGGCGGCTTGGATGTGGTGGACAGTGGCACAATTTCACTGGAAGGCCGCGACATCACGGGGCTTGATGACACGGGTCGCGCCGCTTTGCGCCGTGATACGTTTGGTATTATCTTTCAACAGTTTAACTTGATCCCGTCACTGACCGTCGCCGCAAACATCGCATTCCAAGCGCGTCTGGCGGGAAAAGCGTCCGCCGAAGATCTCGCACATCTTGCCGATGCTTTGGGCTTGACCGAACAGTTAAACAAATACCCGGAGCAATTGTCGGGTGGACAACAACAAAGGGTCGCTATCGCCCGCGCTTTGGCTGTGCGTCCAAAGCTGGTGTTGGCCGATGAGCCCACTGGCAATTTGGACGAAGACACAGCCGAACAAGTGCTCGCCCAAATGTTGAACCTTGTGGCGGACACCGGTGCGGCACTGGTCATGGTGACCCACTCGCCTACCTTGGCCAATCGCATGGGACGCAGGTTGCATTTACGTCAGGGACAGCTTGCATGACGGCTGCAGGCTTTCACGCGCTTTGGTCGCATTGGCGGCGTAACCCGTTGCAATTGTTCACACTTGTCGCAGGGCTTGCTTTGGCCACTGCCTTGTGGTCGGGCGTGCAAGCCGTCAACGCCGAGGCCCGCGCCAGCTACGGCGCGGCTGCTGCAACCCTAGGCGAAGGGCAATTCGATCAGCTGTTGCCGGCACAATCGGACTCAATTGCGCAGGCCGATTACATCGCACTGCGCCGCGCAGGCTGGCAAGTGGGCCCTGTTGTGGACGGGCGGCTAGACGCAGACGGCACCCAAATCCGCATCCTTGGGATAGACCCGTTGACGGCCCCGAACGGGTTTGGCGCCGTCGGAGAGGGGCAACCCGTTGATCTGGTAGGCTTTTTGTCCAAACCCACAGTTTTTGCAAACGCGGACACTGCTGACCTGCTTCAAAGCCTCGGCTTGCGTGTGATCGAGGATGCAGGCGTGGCCAGCGGCATGGTCATAACGGATGTATCAGTGGCCCAAGATATCCTGACACTGCCCGGACAATTAAGTCGGCTTGTGATTGCGAACCAACAACCACTGGGGGTTCCACCGCTGGCAGACGTCGTTCCCAACCTAACCCGTATTGCCGCACATTCTGGCACAGACGTCGCACGCTTGACCGACAGCTTCCATTTGAACCTGACAGCCTTTGGGTTGCTTAGTTTTGCGGTGGGCATTTTCATCGTGCACGGCACCATCGGGCTGGCGTTTGAACAAAGACGCAGCATGGTGCGGACATTGCGGGCTTTGGGCATGCCTTTGCGGCGCGTTATGGTCTTGATGGGGGTTGAGCTGATTGTGCTGGCCTTGATCGGGGGCGGTGTGGGCGTGGTCATGGGATACCTGATCGCAGCAGCTTTGCTGCCGGATGTCGCGGCGACCCTCAAAGGGTTATACGGCGCGGACGTGTCTGGCACCTTACAACTTAGACCAAGCTGGTGGATTTCGGGATTGCTGATTTCGGTTGCCGGCACTGGGGTCGCCGCGATCGGTTCTTTGATGCAGGTTGCACGCATGCCCCTGCTGGCAAGTGCGCGTCCACAGGCCTGGGTAACCGCATCTTCCGCACGGCGCATATTGCATGTGGCGGTTTCGGGCCTGTTGCTTGCTGTGGCGGTGGCTTTGGGGTTTTGGGGCAAGGGTCTGGTGTTGGGATTCGTTATGCTGGGGGCGTTGTTGATCGGCGCCGCATTGGCCCTACCCTTGATTTTGGATGTGGCTTTGCGCCTTGGGCAGGCCCGTGCCAGACATGTGATTTGGGAATGGTTTTGGGCCGACACCCGCCAACAATTGCCTGGTCTTAGCCTTGCTTTGATGGCCTTGCTGTTGGCAATGGCGGCCAACGTGGGCGTATCTACGATGGTGTCGAGCTTTCGATTGACCTTTGTAGGGTTCTTGGACCAACGCTTGGCTTCAGAGCTTTATGTCACCGCGCAGACACCCGCACAAAGTGAAGCCTTGCAAGCATTTCTAAAGCCGCAAGTCCGTGTCATTTTGCCTGTTTTGTCCGTGCAAACCGATCTTGCCGGACTGCCTACGGATCTCTACGGCGCCCGCATCGACAGCACCCACCGTAACAACTGGGCTTTTCTGGAGGCGCGTAGTGACGCATGGGACAGCGTCGATACGGGGCGCGGTATCATTATCAACGAACAACTGGCACGCCGCGCTGGTCTTTGGGTGGGCGATGATGTGCCATTGGGGGGCAGCCGCAGTTTGCCCGTCGTGGGCATTTACGGCGACTACGGCAATCCAATCGGGCAAGCCATCGTTCAGGAGGATCTGTTCAATGCCCTGCACCCCAATCAAATCCCCACCCGGTTCGGGCTGCGCACAGACACCCCGAACAGCGTGCGCAAAGCCTTAATTGACGACTTTGGACTGCCAGAGGCAAACATCATTGATCAAGCGGGGATCAAAGCATTCTCGCTGTCTATATTCGAACGTACATTCACCGTAACAGGTGCGTTAAATGTACTGACATTGGCCGTTGCAGGGTTCGCGATTTTCATGAGCCTTCTTACACTGGCCTCTATGCGCGTGCCGCAGTTGGCCCCCGCTTGGGCGCTTGGCCTGACACGACGCAAACTAGGGCAACTGGAATTGACACGCGCGGCCATTCTGGCCGTTTTGACCGCAACAGCGGCCATCCCTTTGGGATTGGCATTGGCGTGGGTGTTGTTGGCTGTTGTCAACGTCGAGGCCTTTGGATGGAAGTTGCCGATGTATGTTTTTCCCGCAGCCTACGCGAAACTATGCGGCTTTGCTTTGTTGGCAGCCATCGTCGCAGCCCTTTGGCCGGCTTTGCGATTGGCACGAACGCCTCCCACCGATCTTTTGAAGGTTTTTGCGAATGAGCGTTAAGGCTTTGGTCTTTTTGTTGTGCTTGCCTGCTATGGCATGGGCCCAAGGGTTCGGAGGCTTGGGAACGCAAGCCGATGGCTTCACAACGCCCCGTCCCAACCCTGTTTTCGACTTCCCCAAAGATCATGGCCCCCACCCTGACTACCGGATTGAATGGTGGTATCTTACGGCCAATATGACGGGACCGGATGGCGCGGAATACGGGCTACAATGGACGTTGTTCCGGTCTGCGCTTGCCCCTGAGATCGGCGTCGGATGGACTTCGCCCCAAATCTATTTCGGACATGCCGCAGTCACCACAAAGGACGCCCATTACGTGTCTGAACGCTTTGCAAGGGGCGGCATCGGACAGGCTGGCGTCACGCCCGCCCCTTTTGAAGCATGGATTGATGACTGGCATCTTAAGGGAGACGACTTTGACACGATGCAGATGCACGCCACCGGACCGGATTTCGCCTATGATGTGACACTAAACGCCCAAGGGCCGCTGGTTTTCCACGGCGATGGGGGCTTTTCTGTAAAATCGGCAAAAGGCCAGGCCAGCTACTACTATTCGCAGCCTTTCTATGACCTGAGCGGCACGCTTACCCTGCCAGACGGGCCTGTTTCGGTCACGGGCACCGCATGGTTGGACCGCGAATGGTCGTCGCAGCCTTTGGCCGACGATCAGTCCGGTTGGGACTGGTTTTCGCTGTCCTTTGAGGATGGCAACAAGCTGATGGGATTCAGATTACGCCAGACCGACGGTACGTTTTTTGCATCCGGAACGTGGATTGCGCCGGATGGCACAGCGACCGCGTTGCGCCCCGACGACTTTATCGCATCCCCCTTGGCCCTGTCCGATGTGGGGGCGCGCGACGTTCCGACGACGTGGCGCGTGCAGGTGCCCCGGTTCAATGTGGACGTCACCACAACGGCCCTGAACCCGCAGTCATGGATGGCCGTGTCATTGCCTTATTGGGAAGGGCCTGTGACAGTGCAAGGATCACATACGGGGCGTGGCTATCTGGAAATGACCGGCTACGAATAGCGTTACTTTTCGAACAAAACGTCTTCCAAAAGCAGTGCATCCAGCCCTGATGTCATGAACATGGCCACTGCGTCTTCAACACTGTGCACGATGGGTTTGCCCATAATGTTGAAGCTGGTGTTCAAAACGACCGGCACGCCTGCCGTTTTCCCCATGGCGCGACACAGCGCGTGCATCCATGGGGCGCAGGCTTCGGTGACTGTCTGCAACCGGCCTGTTCCATCTTCGTGCACCACGGCTGGCACCTTCGCGCCCTGCCCCGCAGCCCATGGCAAGGTGAAAGACATATAGGGTGCAGGCTGCGCATGGTCGAACCATTGGCTGGCATCTTCGGCTGGAATAACCGGTGCAAACGGGCGATACGCTTCGCGGCCCTTCACAAGCATGTTGATGCGGTCTTTCATGTCCGGGACACTTGGGTCTGCCAAAATGGACCGGTTTCCCAATGCACGAGGCCCGAATTCGGCGCGGCCTCGCATGACGCCGATGATTTTGCCATCTTTTAGCAGTTGCGCCACCTTGGGCACAGACCTGTCCCCACACTCGGTGACGCAGGCCACTTTGCAATAGTCTTGTGCTTTCGTGATGGCTTCGGGGTTTGGACGTGCGCCCAAGTAGGCTGTGCCTGTGCCTTTTGGAATCTGCTTTTGCTTGGTGTCGTCCATCCAGGCCAACAGTGCTGCACCCACTGCGTTTCCATCGTCGCCGGGGGCGGATGGCACCGTGACGCTGGCGACATTGAACCGCCGCGCGATGGTCCCGTTGTAGGAGGAATTGAGCGCACACCCCCCCGTCAGCACCAGATTTTCCGGACTGTCAGACAACACAGATTCGACCACTTGGTCCGTAATACGCGCGTAGGCCGCTTGCGCAGAAGCTGCAAGATCGGCACCCTGCATGATAGGATCGTCCGCGCTGCGACCGTATGTTTGCGCCATGGCCAGCGCCTGCTTTACGATGTCGGTATCCGCAAATCGTAACCTGCCCCGATCCACAGTCACTGTTGCGCACAACGCCTCAATCAAAGCGGGAACCGGCGTGCCGAAGGCCGCAAGCCCCATCAGCTTCCATTCTTCGCCCAGGCGCCAATCAAAGCCCGCCAACAGCGTCAATTTGGAATAGAATGCACCCAATGACCCGGGCCCCCAAGACCGCCACCGGCGTTTGATCTGTCGATCGGTCATGTCGTAAACCGCAGCAGCCCCGGCTTCGCCTTCACCGTCAATTACCAGACACACCGCGTCGTCATGCGGCGTTTGGTGGCAGGCGGCAACAGCGTGGCACAAATGGTGCTCAAAGCGTTTGATGTCCGGCATCTGCCCGTTCGCAAACCCCTGCCGCATCACGCCAGCCCCCATCGCGGATTGCGCGTTTTGGTGCACATGCCATAGCCATAAGGCATGGTCTGCTGGCATCATCAGATCGACCATATCAGGTGGCAGATCCACCTTCTGGGTTTGCCATGTACTGGCAACCACCAGCTTGTCTTTTTTTGGATCCGCACCGACAGCCTTTAAGGCTTGCGCCAGATGCGCAGGATGATCTGCAGCCACACCCCAAGCGCGCTTGTCTTGCATATAGCGTTCGGTTGCTTCTGCAAAAACCAAAGTTCCGCGTTCGTCGACAAGCGCCAACGCCGGGTCATGTCCAGTGGTGGACAGGCCCAGATACCACGTGGTCATTTGGCCGCTTTCAGCGCCAATACCGCAGTCGCAAAAGCACCCAAAGTATCATGTTCGAAAATCATGGACGGATCAATTTCAACGTCGAATTCGTCCTCCACGTCACCGCACAACAAAACGGCGTCTATGCTTTCCAGTCCGATGTCGATCAAAACCGACTCTTCGCGGACATCTTCAAGCGGAAGATCGATGCGTTTGGCTATTTGTTCACGCAAGTAATGCGTCAGGTTAGGATCGGACATTGGGTTTCTCAATCAATAGTAGAATTGTAAGCCTATAAAATCATTAAATAAATACGGACCTACAAATCGCACTTTAAGGACTGCATTGCAACAGTTTGGGACATATCAAAATAGCGATGCCCTTGAGACGTCAATCGAATGTCGGGAAAACGTGCAAAAACGGCAGGAATTGCCCGCCTGAGCAACAAGCGCGACAAAGACGCACCAACACAATGGTGCAGCCCGTGACCAAAAGACAAATGCCCCGTTGTTTTGCCCCTGTTCACGGCGTTCAAGTGGATGCAGGCTGTGTCCTTTGCATTGAACGCCAACCCGTCAACCTGCTGGGTGTTTCGCGCATGCCGGTAGATAAATTTGGGTGATCCGCAGGTGGACATGATTTCTTCGATCCGCGTGTTTGTCCAAGCCGGGTCCGCCACATCCTGTCGCAGATCCCACGGCAAGCTCAGGATCCAATGCAGCGCATTGCCCAAAGTATGGCTTAGGTTGAAACTGGCCCCGTACAAGACCAAAACCAACGCCGCAATATCTGCATCGTCGTATCCTTCGGGGGGATTTTGCTGCAGGTGGTCTTGCAAGGAAACGGCCCCTGTTGGGGCATCCTCGGTGCGCGCGTGGCCGGTGCTGACCAGCGCCATGGTCTCCGCAAACACCTCTTGCAGCTGCAAAATCTGGCGCATAGGCAACAAAGGCTCAAGCACGTCCTGCAAGACAGGCGCCAGTGTGTCAAAGCGGTCCAGATCGGAAGGATGCAACCCCAAAATCGGCTTGGTGATGGCCCGAAAGACAGGATTTGCAAAGTCTTCGACCAGATCGGGGGCGCTTGAGGTTTGCAAAGCGTCCAACGCCATCTGAATGCGATCATCAATAAGCCCATGCCAAACGCGCAGTCGGTTTTGGCCAAGAATCTGCATGACAGATTTGCGGGCCGCAGCGTGACGCGGGCCTGACATAAAAAACATCGCGTTTTTGGCGATATGAATAACCGGGCTTAGGTCACGCCCACTTTTGTCGTGCAATGCCTGCAAGTGGGCTTCCATTTGCGGCGGCGCAAAACCTTTGTCATCCGTGATAATGGCGCGAGCGGTCGTGTGGTCTTTGACGTTCCACAGCTTGGCCGCCGGCTTTTCACACAGCGGCATGGGGGTGCACGGCAGCGCGCGTGGCCCTTGCAACATTGGCGACACCAGAAAACTGCAGCGGTCTTTGTGCAAGATCATATCGGGAAAACGGCGGCTCAGTGCTGGCAAAGCCCGCAAGATGAACAACCGTGCAAAAGCTTCACCGGGGCATTTGTGCCGCCCGGCCCCGAAGGCTTGCGTCGGGCTACGCACCCCGTTCGGGCGGTCTTGCGACAACCAGTCTTTGCGCAACGCTAGATTGCTGGCCTGCATATCAAGGCTGATGTGTTGGTTCTGATGGACAGGACACCCGCCCACATCGCCGTCGGCATCGGACACGCGGCCTACGAAACGCGTCGACAAATAGACACTCAGCACCTGTTCCAGTTTGCGGTCTGGCCAGTCCTGCTGGCCTGCGTCTTGCCATTCCCCTTGCCCATGCATCAACAGGCCCCATGCTGCAAACCCAAGCCCCAAACCCGCCGAATGGGCCGCCACAAACAAGCTTAGGCCAGTGTCACGCACCATGTTTTTCTTGTCCGGCACATCACCCAAGGCGGCGGCCACGTGGCTGGACAAGGTGGCAGGGCCATCTGCAGGTGCGTCCATGTTGGGTGCAACAAGCCCTGTGTCATTCAACCAGGCATTCATTTGTCGCAATTCGCGCAGACTTAGAAATTTTTCGGTGAACTTGCGCAGGTCCGCGACCGCGTTCAGCATTTCGGTCTGACCTTTGGGATGCGGATCAAATCCGATGATTGGCAAAATCACATCGCAAAACAGAGGGTCCACAAAATCGCGCATCAGGTCTGCATCTTGAACCTGTGCCAAGGCATCCAATCGCACCGCAATCGCGGCGTCCATCATGGGCACCCAAGCTTCCAGCGCTTTTTCAGAAAAGACAGAGGCGATCATACGCCGCGATTGCAGATGTGTTTCGTCATTTTGGTAAATCAACGAATGCTGTGCAAAACGACGGACGGCGGACAAATCATGACCCGATGCCGCTTCGATCTGTTCCAGATATCCCTGCAACGCAAAAATCGAAAAGTCTTTACCACGTAAAATCCGGTCCACATCCTGCGGGTCGGAAAATGTCAGCGTGGGCAATTTGTTCAAGCTTCGGGTCATGGTGTCTCTGGTGTCGACTTTGGGCCAAGGCCTGCGTGCATTTCGCCTTGTTGGTAGGTTCTGGCACATATTCTGCGTCGAACTTTGCCGCTGCTGGTTTTTTCTAAAGTGCCGCGCGGCAAAAAGCGAATGTCTTTTAGCTGAACCCCGAAGGCGCCGCGCACCGCACGTGTGATGGCGCGGCGCACTGTGTCTGCGCCGTCAAAATCACGCGCCTTTTCGGTCACTTCGATCAGCAATGCCGCGTCGCTGGGAACAGATGGGTCTGGCGCAAAGGCCGCAGCGGCCAGTTTGTTCAGACGCCCGTCCATGGACGCTGCCAACCACTCAACTTCGGTGGCGGCCACATTGCGTCCGTGCACAATCAGCATGTCTTTCAAACGCCCCGTCACAAACAGGTCATCTCCCTCGATCACGCCCAGATCTCCGGTGCGCAACCACGTTTTGGCATCTTTGGTCACAAAACGATCAGCCGTTTCCTGCGGCGCATTCAGATAACCGCCAGTGCAGCTTGGCCCATGCACCCAAATCTCGCCTTCAACGCCATCACGACAAAGCTGCCCGTCGTCTGACATGATACCAATGCAATGGCGGGTCTGCGGCGTCAGGCGACAAGGCGCCAACGTGTTGTCGTGCGGCGCATCATGATCAGGTTGCGCCCCAGCGACAAACAATGCGTTTTCCGCCATCCCGTAGCAGGCAAAGCTTGCACCTTTCGGCAATCCATATGCCTCAAAACGGTCTTGAAAGGCGGGCAACAAATCGGCAGGCACAGGTTCTGCACCACAAAAGGCTTGCTTCAACGAAGAAAGGTCCAATGCCGCACAGTCTTCTGGCGCAATCCGTTTCAGGCATTCGGCATAGATAAACGCAGGCCCCCCCGTGATCGTACCCTTGAAATCCTGCACAGCCTGCAGCCACGTCAACGGTTTGCGAATGACATCAAACGGGCTGAGTTGAACGCTCGATCCACCAAAAAGGATCGGGTACAGCAAACATCCCATAAGCCCCATGTCATGGTAGTGTGGCATCCAATTCACCACGACGGTATCGCGCCCCAACCCCCATGTTTGCGCCACAAGGGCCGCATTGGCGATAATGTTTGCGCCACTCATTTCCACACCTTTGGGCATGTGTGTCGAGCCGGATGTATATTGCAGCAGTACGGTAGAGGGCGCCACGGAAACATCCAGCGAAGGCACATCAGACGCTGCCAAGAGGGTCCCGTCAGCGTTATAGATTGGGCATTGAACCACATCATTGTCCGTAAGGCTGCGCAGTAATCCAGCCGCGCTTTTCGTCTGAGTGATCACGGCTCGTGCTCCGCAATCGCGCACAATATGCGGCAGACGCGGATCACCTGCTTTGGCGGGTGGCATCGCGGATACAATGATGCCCTCAAGAAGTCCCGCAAGTACAGCCGTTACAAACCCCAAGCCATGTGGCATCGCCAAGGCCAAAACATAGCGACCCGGTCCAAACGACTTGCGCCAGATCCGTGCCTGTTGTTCCGCAGCCTCAAGCAGCGCCTGCCCACTTATTTCGGTGGCTTGCATGCCTCCCGAGCGGTGCAAAAACGTCATGATTGTCTGATTTTTGCGGTCCAATAAACGGTCGCGCAACATGTCCGCCAAGGATGGGTCGCGGGTTGTGTCAGACACGCTTTTGACCCAGTCCATTGTACACAAGATGTTGCCACATCGGCGCACTCAGATCCTGATTTTCAGGCCCACTGCACATAACCCGCGTCACACGCGCCAAGTAGTCAGCCGCCCAGATATTGGCCGCGTCCTGAAACGGCATATCCTTTGGGGGGACGTCCATCTCTTCAATCTCGAATGTGATCCGGCCGTCACGCCACAACGGTTGCACCCAGATCATCGGAACACCAAACGCATGTGCAAGCTTTAAGGGCGTGGTCGAAATCGTGACAGGAACGTCAAACACCGTGCCCGTAGCCCCCTTGCCGCTGCGCCCGCCGCTTTGCCACAACGTAGGGGAATCCACCGCCATGCTGATGGTTTTTCCAGCAGCCAGCGCCTGCACCAAAGCCTTCGCCGCGTTTTGCGGGTTATATCCAACAGTGATCAGCCTATCCTTTTGGCGATCATCCACTGCATGGGTGCGCAAATAGGCCAATTCACGCCCCGCCAAGAGGCCCTCGTCGAGCGCACATGACACCGACGGCCCACCATGACTGGACATCAAGATCAAAGGCGCTGTGGTCTGGCTATGAACGCCCAAAGCCGATCGATCAGGAAAATCTGTAAATTCCGCGATGTCCTGCGCCCGCGGCGCAATATGAGACACCCGCCGCGTGTTCGCTGTCGCCATACGCGCAAGACGTTGCCACGTGCGAAAACCCATGTCGGTATGATCGGATACCGCCCATGCCGCGTTCACAGCCAGTGGTACCGGCAATCCACTGGCCTTTTGGTCAAGGCGTGCGCCGATAGCTGCCATAGACTGAATATCGGACGGGTCGCCCTTTTGCAGAACCGGCAACGTGTGTGCGTTCTGTTCCGGGCAGCCAAAACTACGCTTCGTCATGGTTTCGACTGTGCGAAACAGATCCAGATGCACACCGCTTTCAAAGGCGTTTTGCGCCCATGGCATACACACTTCAAACGCATCATTGGCAGCGCCGAATTGCAGCAGCGTCTCAACCAGTTCCGGTTCAAACTGTGTTTTGCCCAGCCCAACCAATTCGGCCTGAACACGGTGCGCCTGGTCCAGCTTTTCGATGCGCATATAGCTGCGCATAAGTTTAACCCCGAAAGCCATTTTTCGGGCGGATTGCAGTCCGAACAAATGTTCGAGCGTAGAAATGCTTTCAGCGCTTCGCCCTTCGATCGTGTCGATCGTCGCACGTAACGACAAAGCGTCCAGCGAATTGGGCACTTGTTCCAAAACACGGGTCAGCGCAGCACGACAGGCTCTGAAATCCAACAGTTTGTAGTAACACCGCGCAATCTTCATGGATCGCATACGATTTTGACCGGCATTGGCATCAGCCAGTTTGAACTGGCGCAATGCACCGCGCCAGTCCTCTTTGATGTATAGTAGATCACCAAGATCCAAATGCGTCTGGAACGACGATGCGCCATCGTCCTCACCCGACAAAAGTTGCCCCATACGCGCATTGATCCGCGCATACGCGGCGCTGTTCGGGCGCCCGGACAATGCATCCAGATTCAATTGAATTTGCAAGGCCTGCAGCGTAGGCAAACTGCGTTGCAGCAATGTGTTGGCCGTGTTCAGATCATTTACGGACACCGCAAGCTGGGCACGCTGCACAAGGAAAACATGATCTTCAGGTTCATTTTGAAGGACCGCATCCAAAAGCGATGCAGCTTCTTTATGGCGCAGGTTTTTCGCCAGCACATCGCAGTGCACTGTCAAAATTCCGCGATCCTGCGGCCATGTTGCATAGGCGGATTGCGACAACCGCAGCGCTTTGGCAACATCCCCTTGCGCCAAAGTAAGCTTGATCTTGGCGATTGCCATGTCGCTGCTGCTGTCGTCCACCAACAGCGCGTTTGCGTCGTCGAAATCACCCAGTACCCGCGCCGTTTCTATCAACAACTGCCGCGCCTGCCGATCGTCGCTGTGGGTTTGAACATGCTTGCTTAGGACTGCTTTGGCATCTGTCAGGGACATCATCATGCGTAGGATTTGTGCCCGCATGACCATGGGGCTGGCGTTGTGGACATCGTCTTCGGAAAGCGCATCCAAAAGGGCCAGGGCATGGTTCAACGCCCGCCCCTTTCGTGCCATCCTGATGTCTTTCAAGGTCACCGATTTCGGTCCCGTCGACGCAACCTGCGCATTCAATACCCCTGTCTCAGGCATGAGACATAATCTATTTATATAAAAAAACATTACAATGATCGCCCAAGTCGTAAGCCGTGTAAATCAACGCAGCTGGGTCAATCATTGCAGTCGTACCTAGAGGTTTCAATGGGATTTTGGATTTAGGCCAGTTTACGACGCCCATCTCAACCTAGAGTTCCGCAAAACAGGCTTTCCCCTTAAATCAGAGGTCTTTCATCAACCTGAGCGCGTCATAAATTGCCGCGTGGGTGTTGCGTGCACTGACAGCATCACCGATGCGGAACAGTTGAAATTGCCCTTCAGTGTTGCGCAAAACCGCTTGCGGGCGCCCTGCGATCAAAGCACTTTGATCAACTTCGCCCAAGTTCACGCTAAGCGGTTTCAAATCGTAATATACGTCATCCAGTGGCAGGGTTCCGTAATTCACCACCACTTGGTCGTAGTGTTTGACCGTTTTTAAGTCGCTGTAATCCGTTCCGATGGTCGCATCCAAACGATTGCCGACCCGCGCCACCTGCAGCAAACGTTGCGCGACAGTGAATGTCACATCCTTGTCTTGTAGACTGCGCATATACGGCACCAGGTTCATCGCCATAACTTCTGGGGCGATGCTGCGGTCGGGTGTCATGACTTCGACGTGCGATCCAGCCATGGCCGCAATTTCCGCGGCTTGCAGACCGGAATGGTCTCCGCTTTCGTCATAGATCAGCACCGATGCGGCGGGCTTTACGTCGCCCGAAATGATATCCCAAGCGGACACCACATGCGCAGCTTCTTTGCCTTGTTCCAACAGTTCGAGATTTGGCAACCCGCCGGTTGCAACGACAACAAGGTCCGGGTTCTGGGCCTGCACATCCGCAGCCTCTGCCCATGTGTTGAAATGAAACACAACGTCACGCGCAGCGCATTGCGCCATGCGCCAGTCAATGATGCCGATCATCTCGCGTCTGCGCGGGCTTTGTGCGGTCAGTCGGATCTGACCACCCGGCTCTGGTTGCGCTTCAAAGACGACAACTTCGTGACCGCGTTCTGCCGCCACGCGGGCCGCCTCTAAGCCGCCCGGCCCCGCACCTACAACGACCACTTTCTTGCTTTTGTCTGCCTTGGCAATCACATGCGGCATCGTCAGCTCGCGCCCTGTCGCCGGATTGTGAATGCACAACGCTTCGCCTGCTTGATAAATCCGGTCCAAGCAATAGGTCGCGCCCACGCAAGGTCGAATGTCGTCCTCGCGACCTTCGGTGATTTTTTGCACAATATGCGGGTCCGCCATGTGGGCGCGGGTCATACCCACCATATCCAACAGGCCTGCATCAATGGCATGGCGCGCTGTGGCGACATCGGGAATACGCGCGGCATGAAACGTCGGCATTCCGGTTTCCTTGCGGACGGCACCGGCAAAATCCAGATGCGGCGCGGATGGCATGCCTTGAACAGGAATAACATCTGTCATGGCCGGGTCCGTATGAATGCGCCCTTTAATGACATTCAAGAAATCCATTTGCCCTGTGTCCGCCAGGATTTTCGAGATTTGCAACCCTTCTTGGGCGGTTATCCCACCGGCTTGTGCCTCGTCTGCGGTATAGCGTGCACCGATGATAAAATCATCACCAACGCGTTTACGGATAGCGTCCAGCACGTCCAACGGAAACCGCATGCGGCTTTCCAAAGTTTGCCCGCCATATGGTCCGTCCAGATCATTGGTCAGCGGCGACCAAAACTGGTCCAGCAAGTGGCCATAGACCTGCAGTTCAATCCCATCCATGCCACCGGCTTTCATACGTTCCGCAGCGTCCGCAAAATCGGAAATGACGCGGGCGATGTCCCAGTCTTCGACCAACTTGGGAAACGCGCGATGGGCAGGTTCGCGGTGCTTTGACGATGAAATTGACGGCAACCAATCGCCTTTGTTCCACGTCGTGCGGCGGCCCAAATGGGTCAGTTGGATCATCACCGCACAGCCATGTTCGTGACATCGATCTGTCAACTGCCTGATCCATGGCACAACTTCATCTTTGTAGGCCAGCACGTTGTTGAACACCGGTGGGCTGTCTTTTGACACCGCCGCCGAACCTGCCGTCATCGCCAAAGCCACACCCGCCTTTGCGCGTTCCGCATGATAGGCGGCGTAGCGTTCTTTGGGCATGCCGTCTTCAGGGTATGCCGGTTCGTGACTGGTGGTCATGATCCGGTTTTTAAGGGTGAGATGTTTTAACTGATAGGGCTGCAACAAGGGGTCTTGCGACATGGGCTGTCCTTGGAAATGTGATCGTTCCCAAAATTGTGTCGTTGACCAACGCGTACAACAAGTCCCCAAACCGACAAAAGCGAACCTCAGCCAGTCGCTTCCGTCATGTCCAGCAACTTGAGACGCTGGATTTTCCCCGATGGCCCCTTCGGCAACTCGGGCAAAAAGTGGATGTAATCAGGTGCTTTGAATTTGCCGACACGCTCCACGCATAAAGCAATCAGTTGTCCGTCGGACAACCCTGACCCGTCACGCACACGCACAGCCGCTTCCACCCGCTCACCGTAGGTCTTGCAGGGTCGGGCAAAGGCCGCGGCCTCTATCACATCGCCATGTGCATAAAGCGCTTCGTCAATTTCGCGGGGCGCTATGTTTTCGCCGCCCTTGATGATCAGTTCCTTTAGCCTGCCCGTCACAAACAGGTATCCGTCCGCGTCTTTACGGCCCAAATCCCCGGTGCGCAGCCACTGACCTGCAAAGGTGGCTTTGGTGGCGTCCGGATTTTTGAGGTATTCCAACATCACATTTGGCCCGCGCACCACGATCTCTCCCTCAACGTCGGGGGCGCATGGCGTCATATCGCTGGCAAACACGTCAACTGCGTTCCCATAGGCCAGACCGGGCGACCCGATCTTGCGTGTGCCAGGGGGCAATGGATTGGACAATATTTGCGCTGCTGTTTCGGTAAGCCCCATTGTCTCGACAATAGGCACATCAAAACGCGTCTCAAAGGCAGTTTGCACGTCGGGTGCCAACGCAGATGACGCAGACCGCCCAAACCGCAGACGCCCTTTTGTGTCCGCGTCGGGATCACTTTCACCGTGTAACAAGTGCGAAATGATTGTAGGCACAACAGAGAACCAGTTGGCCTTGGTATCGCGCACCTGATCCCAGAAGCGCCCAGCCGAAAACCGCGGCGCCATCGCCACCGATCCACCAGACACAAGTGGCCCGATCATCGTGACGCATAACCCGTTGATGTGATAAATCGGCAGCACACACAAAGCACGGTCTTGCGCCGTCAACGCGTGTGCCACAGCCGTCGTCCATCCCCCCGCCAAAAGGCTGGCGTGGGTGTGCACAACCCCTTTGGGGCGCCCTGTGGTTCCAGAGGTATACATCAACAACGCATGATCTTGGGGACCAATATCGTGCAATTTCGCCCCGCTGTCCGCACGGTCAACCGTCAAAGCTTCAAGCCCGTCCGGCTTCGTCTCGGCAAACAATTCCACAGCCGTGTTATGGACAAGTGCCAGCTTGGCATCGCAATGGGTCAATGCATAGGAAATCGCATCATGACCCGCGGCAAGATTTATCATGGTGGCGCGAAATCCGCCGTACACAGCCCCAAAGAATGCCAAGACACCTTCACGACCATTGGGCTGCATCACTGCAACGCTTTCCCCTTTTGCGGTGCCGGCAGCGGTGATCGCCAAAGCCACGCGACGCGCTTGCCGGCACAAATCACGCCACGTCAGCGGACTGGCCCCGTCGGTAAACACATAAGCGATGTCATCACTATCGCATCGCGCGTCCAGCCAGTCACGTAACGTGCCTTCAGGCGGGGTATCCTTGCGCAAAATCATTTACCAACCGCATCCCAATAGTCCGAAAATATGTCTTCGACTGCAGGTTCTCGCGCTGGAATTTCGCGCACGATTTTGGTTGTTTGCATGAAGTGTTTCCAATGCACGTTGTCGTCAATGGAATTGCCCCCCCAAGACCCGCATCCCATAGACAATGAAAACGGCATTCCGTTGTTGAACGCCCCCCCAGTTGCAAAACAATGTGCTTGGTTCACAATCACGCGGCTTGTGGGGATGGCATGGGCCAACGTCACGGCACGGTCATCGCGTGTGGAATGCAGTCCCACGGAATGACCTGCCCCCAAATGATCCTGAACAGCGGCTGTTTTGGTGACAGCATCCTCAAAATCCGTGGCACGGTACAAAGCAGCCACGCGGCTTAATTTTTCGCCGGACAACGGGTGCCCTTTACCAATACCAGTGGTTTCAACAGCCAGAAATTCGGTATGCGCCGGCGCATCCGTGATCCCGAATGCGGCCAGCATCTTGTCGGCATCTTGCGCCATGATCGCGGGGTTCAGGTGCCCGTTTGGCCAAAGCTTTTCGATAATGGGCGCATCGTCCTGCACATGGATGCCCCCCGACTTTGCAAGCTCGGTCATGAAGGCCTCAAAAATCGCATCAACGACAACAATTGCATTCTCGGATGAACAGGACGTGGCATTGTCGAAGGTTTTAGACGCCGTAATCTTTGCCGCAGCCTCTGCCAAATCGGCCGTTTCGTCCACGATCACCGTGACATTGCCTGCGCCGACCGCCAACGCCGGTGTCCCAGAGGTATAGGCGCGTTTGACGTTGTTCTGACTTCCGGTCACAACGATGGTGTCGGTGATTTCCAGCAAGCGTTGGGTTTTTTCCTTTGACCCCGGTGCAGGCACCATCTGAACCAGATCATGATCCAGACCGAATTTATCGAATTCTTCGTAGATGTATCCGATCAATGTTTCGCAGCTTGGGACCCCTTTGGGCGAAGGAGACAGCACAATCGCATTGCCGCATTTCAGCGCATTGATGATGTTGTTGGCAGGGGTTGCCGCCGGGTTCGTCGAGGGCACGACAGCCCCGATAACGCCTTTGGGGCGCGCAATTTCCGTAATGCCTGTCGCGGGATCGTCTGAGACCACGCCGAAGGTTTTTGCCACTTCAAGATCGCGCATCAACCCCAACGTCTTGCGGTGGTTTTTGATAATCTTATCGGGAACATTGCCAAGGCCTGTGGTCTGCACAGCCATCTCTGCCAGGGTTTTGTTGCGCGTGGGTTCCATTATAGCCCAAGCAGCTGCTTTCGCCGCGCGGTCGTAGATGTCCTGACTGCCGGATGCTTCATATTTGGCTTGCGCCACACGGGCACGTGCCACAATGGCATCTACTTGCATCAAATCGTCCTGGGCGGTCATGTCATGTTCCTTTTCTGGGTGTGGCAGGCCGTGTACCGCCCCGCCACCTCATGCGTAGAGTTTTAAAGACCTGCAAGCAGCTCTTTGAGGGTTTCTTCACGTGCGGCCCACATGGCCAACACTTCGTCGCGTGTCATGATGTGCATCGGGCTACCACCGGCTTTCATTTTGCCAGCCACACGCTTGTTTTCGAACATTGCAGGCACTGTTGCAGCCAGCTTGTCGATGATGCCTTGTGGTGTGCCTTTTGGCACCATCACACCGCGGAAGTTCACGGACGAGTTGTCTACGTCCAAGCCGCTTTCCATCATCGTTGGAACGTCTGGCAGAAATTCGTTGCGCTCAAGATCAGCAACCGCAAGAATTTTGACAGAGCCTGCTTGTGCCGCGCGGAACGCATCCGACAAGTTGTTGATGCCAGCCATCACGTCACCCGCAATCACAGCCTTCATCGCCGCAGCACCGCCACCTTTGGTGGGGATGTAGGCCATCTTCATGTCGCCTGCTTTTTCCATCTGCAACGCGGCGATGTGGTGGCCCACGAAAAGGCCCGCGCCCGATGTCGTCAGCTTGCCGGGGTTGGCTTTGGTGAAATCCACAACGTCTTGCAACGTGTTGAATTCGCTGTCTGCGCCAACAACCAAAACGGCTGGGTCTGCGCCCCAGTTGGCAATCGGTTCAAATGTGTCTGCGCTGTACTGCACACCGCCCTTGATGGACTGTGCCACGAAGTGCGGGATGTTGTAGGCGCCCAGCGTATAGCCATCGGCCTCGGCTTGCGTTGCAAGCCAGTTCCAGCCCACGCGGCCACCGGCGCCCGGCTTGTTCAGGATCGCAATAGGCATGCCCAGCGCGTCTTCGTTACCCGCTGTCATTGTGACAATCCGTGCTTGGAAATCTGTCGCGCCGCCAGCGCCATAGCTGACCATCATCATGATGGGACGCTCTGGATAGTTGGCATGACCGTCCGCAGCTGCGACACCTGACATACCCATAAGTGCAATCGCTGCACCTGCTAGTAGTTTTTTCATAGTTCTTCCTCCCTAAAGGTTAATTCTGCCTGCTATTCTTGCAGGTCAGAACAAAATCTCTCGCGGTGTGTAAACTTTCAAAAGCAACGCGAAGAGTCCGTACATCACCGCCATAAAACAAGCTGTGATGATCATGCGTTTCAACCATGATTTCAGCGCCGTATGTGGTGCCGGATCGTAGAGGCTGAGCAAAACGAAAAAGGCGACTGCGGTGGCTGTATAAAAACCCAGCCCCTTCGCCGCCCAAAAGATGTAGACCAAAGCCACCAAAAGCCCCGGCACCAGATTTGTGATTTGCGGCATGGATATACCGCTGCCAACTTTGGTCCACCCTAGACAGGCCTTAGCAAAAGTCCAAATCGCCAAAATCACGAACACCGTCGCAATCAATCGCGGAAACAGGAACGCCTCGGACGGTTGTTGCGTAAAGCTGATGTAGGTCACCCACACCCCGACGGCGGCGACCACGCCGGACCCGATGATATGTTGAAGACGTGGCAGGCTGACGTCGCTCATCCGATGATCTCCTCTTTGGAGGTGTAGCGGCGCGACCGCAGTTCCATCCACCCTGAGTAAGCAATTGAGGCAATGACCAGCGCGATCAAAATGATGTTCAATCGACCGGTCAGGAAGTAAGGCGCCAAACCGTCTGTCGCATTGGCGATCATTGCGCCGGTCGCAAAGTTTTCCTCAGCGATGGGGCCAAGGATCAGACCCAAAACCAAAGGGGCCGCCGAAAAGCCAAAGCGTTCCAGAAAGAACATCATCACACCCAGCGTCGCCATGACGTAAACATCGCCCATGCTGGTCTGCACGGAATAGCTGCCGTAAACGGCCAGCGCCAGAACGATAGCGGCCATAACGTGTTTGGGCACCTGCGCCACTTTGGCGGCAACGCCCGCCACCAAAAGCCCAAGCACACACATCAAAATCTGGCCAATCAGCATTGAATTGATGAAGGTCCAAGCGACGTCTGCGTGGTTCACAAACAAATCCGGCCCCGGGAAAATCCCATGGATCAGCAAGCCACCCAACAAGACAGCGGCTGTCGGCGATCCCGGGATAGAAAGCGTCAGAAGTGGCACCAAAGACGGGCCAACCATCGCGTTGTTCGCAGCCTCTGCGGCGATCACGCCTTCTGAGTGGCCGGTTCCGAATTTGTCCTTCTCGGACGAAAATTTCTTGGATTGGTCATAGGCGACAAGACCCGCAATCTGGCCACCGACACCGGGGATAAGCCCAATCACAGAACCCACAAATGTGCCAATTGTCGCCGCACGGCTGCGTTTCACCAATTCGCGCATCGCATCCGTGATTTTGTGCTTTTGCACTTGTATCACTTGGGCTGCGGTATCAATGCGCCCGCCTGCAAGCATCGTAATCACCTGCGGGATTGCAAACAGACCGATAAGGGCCGCGATAATGTTGATGCCGCCGCCCAAGGATGGGTGAAACACAAAGCGTTGCGCACCCAACATGTCGTCAAAGCCAATGGTGGCCAGCCACATGCCAATACAGCCTGACAACAAACCTTTGACCAGTGATTTGCTGTCCAAAGACCCAATGATTGTGACCCCCAAGATCGCCAACCAGAACAATTCGGACGGACCAAAGATAAGCGCCCATTCAGACAAAGGTTTTGTCAGTGTTATTAAAAGGAAAACGCCAAACAAGCCGCCGACAAGTGACGCCAGAAACGACAGCTGTAACGCTTTCGCCCCTTCGCCTTTCGCAGCCATTGCGTTGCCGTCCAACGTCGTGGCGATATTGGCAGGCGCACCCGGAATACGCAGCAAGATGGCGCTGACGGCCCCCCCTGCGACAGTTGATGTGTAAAGCGCACCAAGCAAAATCAGCCCAGCGGTTGGTTCAAGCTTGAAGGTGAACGGAATGGCAAGCGCCACGGTCATCGTCGGGGACAGGCCAGGCGTGGCCCCAAAGATCAACCCGAACACGGTGCCCAGCACCAGCAGGCCGAAATTGAATGGCGTAAACACCTCCCCGAAATGTAGTAAAAATTCCATCCGCCCTCCCAAGCAGAAACTTCTAGCTTTTCAACAGTAGAGAATGAAAATAGTATTGCAAATGTTTTCATTTTTGGGTGGGAATTGAGGGTTAAATGTCTGATAAAAATAATGAAAAAGTCGATATTTTTGCAGTTGCAAAGGCTGCAAAAGTATCCATCTCGACCGTCTCGCGTAGCTTCAACCATCCCGAAAAACTAAAACCGGCGACTCGCAAAAAAATCGACAATGCGGTGCGCAAACTGGGCTACATCCGCAACCGCGCGGCCCAGACCATGCACGGGATCCGCAGCGGTACGATCGGTTTGATTGTACCCACCATTGACCACGCAATTTTCTCGGAGCTGATGCAAGCCTTTGCAAAATCGGTAGAAACCCAAGGCTTCTCCATTCTCGTGGCACCGCATGATTACGATCTGGAACGCGAATATGCAGCGGTTCGGAAATTTCTGGAACACCGTGTCGATGGCATCGCCTTGATCGGTCAGGACCACTCGGAAGCCACATATCAACTGTTGGACAGCAACAACACACCCGCCATTTCGATTTGGAACTATGATGCCACATCGCGGTTACCTTGCGTTGGCGCAGACAACCGGAAGGCCGGGGAAATGGCGGCGCAATGCGTGTTGGAATACGGGCATCGCGACATAGGGTTGGTGTTCCCCCCCTTGTCGGGAAATGACCGCGCCAGCGCCCGCTTTGAGGGGGCGATGTCCGTTTTGCAAAAAACGGATGGTGGATTCACAGCGAACCCCGATTGGCACATCCAAAGCCCCTACAGCCTGTCAGAGACCAAACGCAGCGTGTCGTTGATGCTGAAAACCACACCCCGCCCAACAGCCCTTTTGTGTGGCAACGACGTGCTAGCAGTGGCCAGCATTTATGCAGCACATGCGATGGGCTTACAGGTGCCCCGTGATGTGTCCATCGTCGGGATCGGAGATTTTCGCGGCTCTGAAGATATGCATCCGTCTCTTACAACGGTACGGCTGCCCGCAGGCGAAATCGGCCATCTGGCGGGTCAGCATCTGGCGGAAATGGTCATCGGTGAACCGACTGATATGGCACGGATCAATTGCGATATCAGCCTGAAGCATCGTCAAAGCTGCGGGCCCGTGCCCCGGAATGCCGATCAACCAGAGCAGAAAAAAATCTGAACGCGCCGAAAAATTCGTGCTAAGGTTACAGCGTCTATTTGACTGAACCACATTTTTCTGACTGTGACCAATATTTTTTAGGTCGCGAATTCAACCATTTTTATGAGCAACAGGTGCAAAATGTCTTTTTCCAAACCAGCGCTTTTGGGCGCTTTGATGACGTTGGGGTTAAGTGCCCCGACGCTGCTTTTCGCGCAGCCTTTTGATGGCTACTACCGGCTTCAAACACTCTTTCAGGAACCCAACAACAGATGCCTGGAAGGCAACAGGGTTTCCGCGCAATCTACGTTGATGGGGGCTGCCTTTCTGGACAATTGTCAATGGGTCAGCGGCCAGTTTTGGGCGTTTGAAAGCGCCGGAAACGGCTACTACACAATGAAAACCCAGTTTCTGGAGGCCGACAACAAATGTCTTGATCAGGGCAATTTTCCTGACGGCCCCGCAGGCGGGCGTGCTTATATGGCGGATTGCACCGGTGCTGACACCCAGCTGTGGAAGATCAAACCTTTCACAGGTGACTTCGTCTATTTGCAAACCAAAGCGTCCGAAGCCTCGAACACTTGCCTTGAGGGCAACCGCTATGACTTTGCCACAGGCGAAGGCGGTGGGTCGTTTATGACACCGTGCGGAAACTTTTCAGGTCAGGCGTGGTCTTTGCAAACGCGTAAATTTGTCCCAAGCCCCGAAGTGCCGACTGATCTGACATCCAGCAAGACGCCCTACCCTGACGTGGTTCTTTATGATCTTGCACATTTCGCATGGCGCGAGTTTGCCGCGTTGAACTATCCGGCAGACCCCAACCATCGCGGCAAGCCGCTGGCCGGGGCGTCCATTGGCGACGCCGCGGATGCGCGGGTTTGGGAAACCTACTGGCACCGCGTCGAAATGTTCCCCGGCGATAAGACCCCTGTGCAATCAGGTGGCAAAGCCGATGTAACAGCCAAACCATCCTACAAATACACAGGCTTTGCCTTGGACAGCACGACCTTTGGTGGCGGCGCCCCCGGCATGGACGCAACCTTGTGGAACAATCTGGACGAAGACAATGAGCTGAATGTCGACGAGATGTTTGCCCATGTGTCCGCCAACCCCAGCGATCCCAACGCCCCCGATGGCTTCGTCGATGAAAATCGCATCGTTTATGAAGCAAAAATGAACGAGGCCGGTTTCAACTATGTGCTGTCGACCAAGCTGTATGACACAGAAACGCGCGACACGATGGTGGCGGCAACCAAAACGGCTGACGCATTGACGGCATATGGCGGCACCTGTGGCAAAGCGCCTGCTGGCATCGTGTCCTTGCCGTGCGGCGTTATGGGAGGCGCCGAAGGCAATATCGAAATCAAGGCCGCATGGCGCAAGCTGAACGCGGATGAAACAGCCAGCGGCGCCTATTACACCAACAAGGTCATTCGCTATCAGGCTGTCGGCGCGACGAAAGCTGACAAAGTAAACAAGTGGTTCACAGACACCTACGGTTTGATCGGATTGCACATCATCCACAAAACGGCCAACTTCCCTACCTATGTCTTTGCTACTTTTGAGCACAAAGACAACATCGCATCGGGCATCGGCTACATTGATGAAATCACCCAGAACGGACGCGGTGCAGGCGACGTTGCAGGGGCCAAGGTCATTATTTCAGACCGCGACAACCCTATCCCCAACGCCGTCAAGGCCATGAACAGCGTGGCGCAAACCGGATTGGCAGGGACCGTTTGGGCCAACTACCAATTGGTTGGCGTCCAAGCCCACCCCGTTGACTACAGCGCGATCAAAGACAGCACCAATCAAGAGGACATCTCGACCTATCTTCTGTCCAATATCGTGATTGAATCCAACGAAGAGCTGCAAAACTTTCGAGGCGGCAAAGCTGCAAACCAGATCGACATGCAAAACACGGTGGTACATGACACCGGCAAAGTGAACATGGGTGGATGTTTGGGCTGCCACGGCGTGGCGCAATTGAATGGGTCGGATTTCAACTTCCTTATCAAGAACAGCCCGTTCACCGCCCCCGAAGTGGTCGGATCGAACATCGGCATCATTGATTTCATCGCTATCAAATCCTATGCGGACGTGCTTGAAATGCTCAATTCCTATGTGAAACTCAACGGGATCGGCATCAACGGCGCCCCTCACGGCAAATTCTGGGATGGCCTAAGCTACACTGATTTCAAATCCAAAGAGGTATTCGGGGTGCGTCTTGTGACGTGCGGGACACCCGAAACGTCGGGCTTGGTTAAAATTCTGGAAGAGAAAATGATGAGCGATTTTCCATCAGGATTTCCGGAAATGCCCGCGGGTGGTCCATACTTCCCTGAAGAGCAAATCAAAAGCTTCTCGGCATGGGTTGGCGACAACTGCCCTGAGTAAGACAGGCCGATGTCACGACACAAAGGGCGTCCCGATAACGGGGCGTTCTTTTTCAATCAGATGGCGTATTATTTTGGCGCAGCTGTACCAGATATGGCAGTGGCAGAGACAGCAAGTACAGCGAATTTGCCAGGATCAGCGTTGGCCACGGATACACCATCAAGCATACCACCAATACAACGGCCCCTATCACAGCAAACGGCAGATGCGCCCGTTTGATGCTGGCGTGTTTGATGGAAAACGTAGGGATCGTGCTGACGGCCAACATACCGACCCCGATGATGTAGGCCGCCCGCAACAACGGAAAGTCCGTTTTGTCCCAGCCGTGAAGATACATGAACACAGGCATCAACGCCAAACACGCCAAGGCAGGTGCAGGCACCCCCACGAAATGATCGTCCTTTTTCAACGCGACATCCGCAGCTTTGGTGGATAGATTAAATCGCGCCAAACGCAGCCCGCAACACACCGCCAGAACCATCGTTGCAAGCCAACCCAGATTGGCGTGATCTGTGCCAATGTACAGCGTGTTGTAGATCAAGACACCGGGCACGATGCCGAAGTTAAAAAAATCGGCCAATGTGTCCAATTCCGCGCCAAACGGGCTTGCAGTGTCCAGAAAACGCGCCAATTTCCCATCCGCGGCATCCAGAAAGACCGCCAGAAGGATAAAGTACAACGCAAATTCAATATTGCCTTCAATGCTCATGCGCAGACTGGTCAGACCGGCACAGATCGCAAAGACCGTGACCAGGCTGGGCACGATATGGCGCAGCTTGAGGCGCTGGGGCTCGTTCATTCGTAGGTCCCGTGGCGTTGGATGTCGGGATCCTTTAAATCAGCCAAAATAGTTTCGCCCGCAACAGCCGTTTGGCCGACGCACACCATCGGATTGACGCCTTTGGGAAGGTAAATGTCCAACCGGCTGCCAAAACGGATCAAGCCAAAGCGGTGACCTGCCCCCAATGTGTCCCCCGTTTGCACAAAGCACACAATGCGTCGCGCGATCAGGCCCGCAATCTGCACCACACCAATGCGTGTGCCGTCAGCGGCCTCAAGGGTGACGCTGTTGCGTTCGTTGTGTTCACTGGCCTTGTCCAAGGACGCGTTCAGGAATTTGCCGTGGTGATAGGTAATTGCGGCCACTTTCCCTGCAATCGGCGCACGGTTCACATGGCAGTTGAACACATTCATAAACACCGACACACGCGTCAACGGCTCTGAGCCAAGCTCCATATCAGGGGTTGGCAACACGTCTTCGATCAAGGACACAACGCCGTCTGCGGGGGATACAACCAGACCCTCTTGTTGCGGGATCACGCGGACCGGGTCGCGGAAAAAGTAGTAACACCAAATTGTTGCCCCAACACCCAGCCAAAACAACGGCATCCAGACAAGCCCCAAAAGGGCGGTCACAATCGCAAAAATCGCCACGAATTTGCGGCCTTCCTTGTGCATGGGCACTGCGACGATCTTGAGCATATTCATAAGTGTTCTTTCACAACGGGGCAAAGGTCTGGACGTGCTTTACCGTGCAATTGGCAAAGAATAAATGAAAACTATAGCGCAGCCCGATCATCGCACACGCACCACACGTACGCGCCAGCCGCCGCGAATGCGAAGGGCGCCTGACGATAACCGCCAGACGCCCTTCATTTCGGAAAGTCTAAGAAGGAAGTCACTTTTAAACACTGTCATTCAACAAGAACGACCCAAACACAACAAACACCCCCACCCCTTCTGGAAAGCCAGATCACTTCCGAAATATGTACTCCCAACAATAGACGTTCACGTCCTTTGCAGAGATGTAACCGTACCCTTTGCCCAACGCCCCCGGTTCAAAAGGATTGTCGTCAAAGTATCTTGCAAACCCATCGCCATGACTGTTGCGAAAATGGAACCAGCCTCCGCTTTGGGTGTCTCCATCAGCCGGCGGTTCATATCCCACGATACAAACTGTGTGCCCATCTGGCTGACCGTCTGGCCGACCCGACACTTGCAAATCTTCCTTCAGGCAATAGCGTACCTTGCCCCATTGTTCCGCCGTGTTACTGAACCAACTGCCTTTGTCCAAAATCGCAAAAGACGCGACCACCGGAATGCCATGCGCCAGTTTGTCTTTAAACAACGTCACGATGTTTGATCGCAAAGCCTTCACCCATGTCAGATTTTGCGGCGGTGCAGCACCTGTGCGCACGTCGATGATGTTATGTTCCAAGGCATCCGCATCCAACCGGCGACTGGCAGCGTCCTTGGCCACTGCGTCCGGGATCTCTTGCATAAAGAACGCCGGATCATCCGTTTCAAACGTCGGCATCAATGTGTCTTGGCACAGCCCGAATTCAATCAACGCTTGTTTGGCTTGCGCCAGAAATGTCAGTCCTTGGGTGTTTTGGGCCCGCTTTACATCGTCGGTGACCTGCATCCCGATTTTTTCGAAAGTACATTGGCGAATGGCAGAATAAAAATGCTCTTGCGAAAACAGCTGCATAGTTTGCGTCTTGGATTGGCGCATGCGGTACAGTTCTTCCGCGGCGACAACTGCAAAGGCATTGCATGTGCCGCGACCAGCCTGATCGCCCAGCGGCCAGTCTGCATGGGACATCACATCATCCAGCAAGTTGATCCGGCTTTGCGGTAGCACGGCAGCTGTTTGGGCGTGCGGCATTTCACGCGCCCCCTCTAGGGTCCATCCCGGCGGGGTACATGCCCCGTAAACAGCTTCAGCCATCAGCGCCATCAAATCTGCAATTCAGCGCGACAGCCGGGGATCAATTCGTCTTTGACAAATCCAACCTCTAGCAGCCGTTCCGTGACCACTTGGGCCAATGCGATACCGCCAGCCGTGTCATCCGCCACATGCAGCCCTGCCCGCTCACGGTTTTCACTGACACGCTTTGCCAGTTCATCAAGGCGCCGCGCATAGGCTGTTTCGGCGGCCCCCGTCAGGGCGTGTTTCAAAAGGGCCGTCACAGTGTGGCTTTGCGTGGCGTGGTTGCTTGGAAACGTCGGATGCGCGGGTGTTGGCAGTAGCGGAAACAGTCCGGGCATCATCTGTGCAGGGCGCGGGCGGTTGAATTTCATCTTCCAATACAGCCCGATCACCCCCGCCACAGACATGCCCAACGCAATCAGACGGGCGGTGTTGGGGTGGCTGCGCGTGTTGATCGACAGTACATTGTGGTAATAGTGATCAAAGTTACCCGATTGATCAGCCGTCTCTGAAAAGTAATCCTGCAGCGCGTTTTTGCGGTCCAGAATTTTCGACCAGTTGTCTTCGTCAGACGCAGGCGTGATGCTGGTCAAAGCGGCACCAAACCTGTCATCGTCAGGCGACAAAACCGCGAAAATTTCGTTGTATTTGGCAATCACCCACAGGTCCGGATGGCAATTCTGGTCGCCGAAAGACAGACCTCTTACAATGCTGGTTTCAGCGTTTGCAGCACTGGACGGCAAGGGCATGTTCGCGGGAATGACGGTGCCAGATCCCGGCCCCATCGCGATGTGGGTGCCGCCATGCGTTCCCCCGTGGGTTCCGCCATGCGTACCGCCGTGTGTACCACCATGCGTGCCACCGTGGGTGCCGCCGTGCCCTGCGCCTTTTATCGTCATCGAAGTTCTCCCCAAACCCACGACGACGTTAACCATACCGCGTCAGTCTTGCGTCAAAGCTGCGTCAAGGGGCATACCTGCGCTTAACAGTCGATCGCAAAACTGCCTGCGCGTGTCTTCTGACCGGAAGGCTGCACGTTTGAAGAATTCGGAGACCGAGAAACCCTGTTCTACTTCAGCATGTTGGGATGCAAGGTAACGGGCGTCATTTAACCGGCCCACCGCAACCAATGCCGCAATGGTTGTGCGCATATTTGAGGCGTAGTTGGGCACACGTTCGTAGGATGACTGCCCCAAAGCCGCCGCCCGTTCAAAATCACCGATCCCGTAGCACGCAACACTTAAGAAATGTTCGTTGCGAAAAACGAATGGGTCCAAAGGAGACAGCTTCATCGCCTTCTCACCGATCGCAACACCGCGCTCTGGCTGCCCGAGAAAGGCAAAATTCGGCACGGTCCATATCAGCGTTTCCGCGTCATTCGGCCCAAGTTGCAACGCTGTTTCAAAAGCTTGTTCTGCCTTGCCGTACCGGCGGTGCATCACAAGCTGGCTGTGTCCCCAAAGCGCCAGTGCCCGTCCGTCGCCCGGCGAAAGCGAAATGGCCTTTTGCAGATGTCCTTCCAGAGCCTCCTGATCGTCTTGAGGGGTGCGCGACCAACCTTGCCAAATCGCAATCGCAAACCACTCAGCCATCAGCGCATGGGCGGGCGCAAAATACGGGCTTTGGGTGGTGGCATGTTTCAACAGGACTCCTGCCCGTTCAAATTCCGGCCATGACAGTTGAAAAATCAGATCTTTGGCGCGCAGCAACAAATGATACGGTTCCAGTTCAGTCAGCGGAGTGGCCACTGTGCGCGTCAATTCAGCCGAGTTGATAGAGGGTGAAACAACCTGAACAATTTCAGCCGCAATCGGAATATTCACGTCGTACAGATCATCCAAAGCGCAGACGTGCCGGTTGGCCCAGACCACCCGATTGTCAGACGTCTTTGCAAGTTGCACCGAAATGACGGCCTTTTCACCATCCGTTCTGATTGCGCCCGTCACAGCATATGTGGCCTGCAACACACGCCCGATTTCCCGCGGTTCAGGGTGCTGGCGCAAAAACCTGCGTGTTGAATTGCTGGAAATAACCGCCGGGGCGCGAAGCCCAGCAAGCTGGCATGTCACATGATCCATGAGACCGATGATGATATGCTCGGGCAAATCAGTTCCCGCCGCATCAAAAGGCAAAACCGCCACCGAAACTTCGTCAGACACGGCCGGCATCACGCTGACAGGGTTTTTATCTTTGGCCAGTTTTATTGATACAGCCAGATCCTGCGTTTCAACGGATGGCTCCGCGCCCAGTTCCCTATCCAGCATGTCGAAAAAATCGCCATAAACACGTAGGGCCGCGACGGAATTGTTCAGTTCAGTATGCGACGCCATAACAACGCGCACTGCGTCTTCGTCAAAGGGGTCCAGTTCCTGGGCAGCTTTCGCCAATCTGTTGCGCATCCGCGCGGGCAAGGCCCTGTCAGAATACTGCGTTTGCAAGCAAGTCGCGACACGCGCGACGATGCGCTCCCGCTGTGCCCTGAGCCAAACGGACAAGTCCTCACTGATGTCTTCAATATCTGCCAACGCATGCGGCAACGCACCGACCTGTGCCAAAGTATGTTCGTTGTGCTCTCCGCCCTCCAACCGCCCGATCAGCACATCAACGTCTGTGGAAATCCTGCTTTGATCCAGACTGATGTCATTGCGCGATTGCTGAAGAAGATCTGCATCTTGCAGGTCCTGCTTCAAAACCAGCATCAACTGACGCAAAGACGCCCGCGCTTTTGTGGCCGGAACATCTGGCCACAAAAGCTGCGCCAGATACTCGCGGCTGCGCATACCACCGGTGGTCAAAGCCAAAAAGGTGATCAAAGCACGGGCTCTGGGCGCTTTAATCTGAAATATTTTATCTTCGAAGGAAAGCCTCCAAAAATCAGTTATTTCAAGTACATATCCAGTCATATGTTTTTCTCTAGCTCACTCCGGGGTGATGTTAAAACCAAATCTAGAAAAAAACCCCACGTAAATACACCAACGCAAAGGTGCCACCTTGATACGGGACAGGTCAAATAAAGTTTACGTTGCGGAACCAATCGAAAGCGCGCGTGCGCGAGAAGGCCACATCGAAGCCCCCCCATTTCGTAATTTTGCCACCGCTTTAGAACCGCTGAGGCGAAAAAGGGGATAGGTCTGTGTTAGGCGCCACCCCTGCCACCAAATCGGCGATCAGTTCGCCCGATTTGGGCGCCATCATCAAACCGTAATGGGAATGCCCAAACGCCGTGAACAGCCCTTGCGCCCCGTCCACAGCCCCCAAAGCAGGTAGGCTGTCCGGAAATGAGGGCCGCCGCCCCATCCAAAACACAGTCCCTTTTGTACCAAGATCAGGAAACATCGCCTTGGCTTGGGCTTTCAGCAACGCCTTTTTACGAGGGTTCGCTGGCGCATCAATCGCGCCAAATTCCGACGATCCGGCGACACGGACACCCTCCAACATCGAACTTGCCACGATCTTGGCGTCTACATCCATGACAGAATTGTTGATGTTTATTGCGGCATTGGGGAATTCAACGGTGTATCCCCGCTCTGCCACAAGCGGAACATCCAAGCCTAAAGGTTTCAGTAAAGCGGCACTCCAAACCCCTGCTGCAATCACAAGGTTTTTTGTCTGCACCGTCCCGTCCGAGGTGGCAAGCGCCCATGTTCCGTCAGCTTGCCGGGTCAGTCCCGACACATCGGTGCGCAAAATTTCGGCACCTTGATCCAACGCCTTTTGCGCCAGCGCAGTCCCGATACGTCCCGGGGATACGGCCCGCGCCTGCCCCTTGATCAAGACCGCCGCTTTGAAGGCAGGCGACAATGCAGGTTCTAGCTGGCGCAGTGCGTCCCCACCAATCAATTCAAGCTCTGCCCCTTTGTTTTCGCGGATTTTGTAGCCCAAATCGTTTAAACTGGCCTTGGATGCGTTCCGGAAAGCATGCACATAGAAACTGTCAGCCACCAGATGCTCATGGCCGGTGCCCTGCAGATGCCTGCGGTACAGCATGATGCTGGGTTGGCACAAAATCTCCATCGCGTCCGAAGTGGCATGGGCAGCCTTGGCATTGGAATGCGCCGCAAACCGCAATCCCCACGAAATCATCTTCGGCCAAAACGACGGGCGCACCGACAAAGGCCCGTTGCGATCCAGCAACATGCCCGGGATGGATTTCAGAATGCCCGGCATCGCTTGCGGCACAATGGACCAAGGGGAAATAATGCCCGCGTTGCCATATGACGTTTCTTGCCCCGGTGCACCGCGATCAATCAATCGCACCTTAACGCCGCGGTTTTGCAAAGACAGCGCACAGCAAATGCCGACAATGCCTGCGCCTAGAATGGTGACTGTATCGTCCACAGCTAGGCCGCAGATTGGCTTGGGCCGCGCCGCGCCATCATCTGCATGACAATGACAGGGGACGCGATAAGCAAGGCCACAAGGTCCGCGCTGAGGGATGGGGCCACAAAAACCAGCCCCGCAATGGCCATCAACACACGCGACAGCGCCCCCATCGGCGCAAACCAGTACCCCACAACCGCCGTAGACAACGCGATCACACCGGCAATGCAACTGGTGGCCGTGTAGCTGAATTCCCATAAATCGAACCCGGTCGAGGACACAAACAAAAGCACCGGCGCATATACAAATGCCATAGGGGCCACCACCTTACCCAACCCAAGCGAAAACGCCGAAAGCCCGGTACGGAACGGGTTCGAATTTGCAATCGCCGCCGCCGCATAGGCGGAGGTACAAACCGGTGGCGTGATTTCAGACACCACCCCGTAATACAGCACAAACATGTGGCTTGCGATGGGCGGCACCCCAAGTTGGGCCAATGCAGGCTGCGCCACAGACACCAACATTATGTAAAGCGCCGTCGTCGGAATCCCTGCACCCATCAAGATACACGCAATGGCAATAAAGATCAGCGAGATGAACAGTTGCAGGTCTTGCACGGTGAACCATTCGATCAGCCCCCCAAGCGACAACATCCCGAACATATCCGTGGCCAGGTTGCCCGCCCCTTGCGTCACCATAAACCCGATGCGAAAGCCAATACCGGTGGTGTTGATTACCCCCACCACAATGCCCACCGCAGCCGAAGCAGCACCCACGGCAAGTGCATATTTCACCCCAAGTTCCATGGCGGCGGCCATTTCTGGCACTTTGATCCGGTCTTGTGGGTTCAACGTGGCAATCGCAGACCCTGCACACAAGATAATCGTCATAGTCAGATCAAATCCGCCGCCAGTGAATTTCCACAAAACAAACGCAATGAAAGCGGCTGAATACACCAATGTCGGGGGCTCTTTCAGCCGTGACATGCCGGTGACAACAGCCAGCGAAATGCCGCAAAAGGCAGACATGAACGGCGTGTAGCCAGAAAAAAGCACCACAAGCAGCCCGACCAGCGGCACAATATTTGCCCAACCTTCGGACCAAACCGCCTTGAGTTTGGGCAGTTGTTCCTTGGTCAAACCTTTCAGGTCCAGCTTACGCGCCATCAAGTGCACAACAGTGAACACGCCAACATAATGCAGCAGCGCGGGGAAAATCGCGGCGATCACAATGGTGGTGTAGGGCAGTTCCAGAAATTCGGCCATGATAAAGGCCGCAGCCCCCATGATCGGCGGTGTGATTTGGCCGCCTGCAGATGAAGCGGCTTCAACTCCGCCTGCAAAGTGCCCCGGATAGCCTAAGCGTTTCATATTGGGGATTGTCAATGCGCCAGTGGACACGGTGTTGGCCACGGAAGACCCTGAAATCGTGCCGAAAAACGCAGATGACACAACAGAAACCTTCGCAGGCCCGCCCGTGTAACGCCCGGCCAGAATTGTTGCATTGTCGATGAACAACTGACCCAGCCCTGTGCGCTGCGCGATCACTCCAAACAACACGAAATGAAAAACGATTGTAGAGACCACCCACAACGTCACCCCAAAGATGCCTTCTTGCGGGAAGTACATCGACGACACGAAGGTTTTGAAATTCACCCCCGGATGTTTCAACAGACCGGGAAAATACTGGCCCAGCAAAGCGTAGGAAATAAAGACGCAAATGATCAGCGGCAAAACCCAGCCCAATGTGCGGCGGGCAATGTCCAGCACGAGCAAAATAATGACCACGCCAAAGAACACATCATAGGTGTTGGGATTGCCCATGCGAAACGTCTGTTCTTCGATGCCCAACATCGGAACACCGCGCCATGCAAAGCCTACGTACAAAGCCGAAGCCACCCCCAAACCCATGAAAACAATGTCGTAAACGGGAATATTGCCAATGCGCAATGCGCTGGCTTTCATCGCAAACAGGCTTTTCGACCCGATGATGGGGAACAGCGCATACGTCAGGATAAACAGACCAGTCAGGTGCCAGCCCATGTGCCAATGATCGGCAGGCAGGCCGAAACCGGCAGTGATGTAATGATAGATAGCAAATGTCAGGGCAACGGCGCGCAAAACAACGCCTGTCGCAGGACCGACCGCACGGGTGGCGGAACCTTCGTCGTATTTCTCTTCGATGGCTGCCAGCTCTTCGGCGGTCAGCTCGTGGGTCTCTGTTTGGTCGGATGCTGACATGGGGGTCCCCTAGGATTGCGCGTGCGGGCAAGGCCTGCGGCGCCCGCGAAAACGGGCACCACAGAGTGTCATATCTCAGGAAAAGAGATCGGGGATTACTTCAGAAGACCAGCTTCTTTGTAAAATTTCTCGGCGCCTGCATGCAAAGGCACGCCCAGCGCTGCAACACCGTCAAGTGCCGTGTCAGGCGTGATTTGTTTGCCTTTGGCATGACCATTGTCCAGCAACTTGCGCGTATTGTCGTTCCACAGCGCCTTGGTCAAACCATAGACCAGCTCGTCAGACAGATCAGCAGATACCACCAGCATCGCGGAGACAGCCGGTGTCAGCACGTCACTGTCCACACCTTCATATACACCGCCGGGAATCTTCGACGGGATGTAGGCGGGAATGACTTCGTTGATCTTGGCCAGATCTTCTTCGGTGAAGGAATGAAGGCTCATACCTTTGGTCGAAGCCAACTGAACCATCGCAGCCACAGGCCAGCCGGCCGCATAGAAATAGGCATCGATTTGACCGTCAGCCAGACGTTCCGCGGATTGGCTGTTGTTCAATTCAGCCTCGTCCATGTTGTCGCGATTGACGCCCCATGCATCCAGCATTTGCAAAACGGCCACTTGTGTGCCGGACCCCGCCTGCGCAATACCAACACGCTTGCCTTCAAGGTCGCCAAGGTCCGAGATTGTTGTGCCTTTTGGCATGACCAGATGCAGATCCTCGGGGAAAAGATTGGCGACGATGCGCAGCTTCGGATGCGGTTTGCCGTCGAATTTACCTTCGCCCAAATACATGGACCGCGTCACATCGGCTGCCGCCAGACCGGCTTCCAGTTCACCGTTTTGAACCGCCGCGTTGTTGAAAACAGAAGCGGTGGTGGATTGCGCGATGGCGATTAAACCCGGTACGCCGCATTGCCCGCCTTGATCGCAAGCACGCGATCCGGGAGGCGACGAAATACCGTTAGCGATTGTACCGCCGATCGGGAAATAGGTGCCGCCTGCACCACCTGTGCCGATGCGAAAGAATGTTGGGTCCTGCGCAAATGCTGGCACAGCCAGTGCACTGGCTAACGCGATGCCCGCAAGGTTTTTGATGATTTTCATGGTCGTCTCCCTCTGGATGAGTTTGGATTCGGTTCAGCCGAATTTTGATTGTCCCAGCGTAAGAAAGTTTTACATAAATACAAATTTAATATATTTCACAAAACCATAGTTTTTCTTATGGATTTCGCATGAACCTCACCCAGCTCAAAGTCTTTCGGGAAGTCATGGAAACAGGGTCCGTGTCGCAGACCGCCAAAAAACTCGGACGCACGCAGCCCGCCATCAGTCTTGCCATCAAGAATTTGGAAAAAAGTCTGGATCTGACACTGTTTGAACGGCGCGGCAGACAACTGGTTCCAGTACCTGAAGCCCGTTATTTAATGGTGGAAGCCACCGAGATTTTAAACCGGGTATCCACGGTTTCAGCCACCATGAAGGGCCTTAGATCCACCGAAACTGGCAGTTTGAATTTGGCCGCCATGCCCGGACCGTCCGCATATATATTTCCAAAATTCATAAGTGAAAATGTGGCCACTGACCCGCAGTTCAGCACCACTATTGCGTCACGTAGCACACCACAAATTCGTGAACTTGCGAGCACCCAAAGCATCGACTTCGGCTTTTCCGACTTTGACGAACCTGTTGGAAACAATGCACAATATGCAACACAAATCATCAGCGCCAATTGCTACTGCGCCTTACACAAAGACCATCCATTGGCGGCCAAGGACAAAATCTCTGTCGCGGATCTGGATGCGGAACCCATCGGAAAACTGCACGGCGACCACCCGTTGACCCGAAAACTACAACATGCGTTTGACGCAGAAGGGGCGCGCTTCACATCATCAATCGCAGCGCAATTCTTCCTGCCCCTTATTCCCTTCATCGCTTTGGGGCATTGCTGCACAATATTGGATCCTTTGACCCTGGTGACGGAACGCGAATTGGACATTGCCAAAGGCCAAATCGTTTTTCGCCCTTTTGACGCACCTGTACGTTACGAATACGCAATTCTGACGCCCCTGCACCGACCCCCATCAAGACTGGCAACGCGGGTAAAACGCGACTGGATGCAAACGCTTTACGAAATGCTGGAAAGCATCGGCGCAGCCCCAGCCCATCATCCGCCTTTGACCGATGAAGACCATGCGCTTTGACGCGGCAATTGGGCTTTTTGTCACCTCTCCTTAGCCCAAATCTTCATCAAGGATTGCGCAATTTCCTCATTCTGGTTTGCGTAAACCACCACCTGCAGCGCTTCTTGCCCGTAGCGCGTGGCCAATGAAATGAGGTCTCCGCTTTCAATTTCGCGGTAGGCCATGCTGAAGGGGATCCACCCCACTCCGAGGCCTTTTAAGACAAGTTCACGCGTTCCGCTGGAAAACGCCGACACGATGAAACTGTTGGCGCCGGACCCCGCCTTGCCCAAAGACGTCGGAATGTTGCGCAACACCTCACCAAAGTAGCTGTCTTCGGGGTAAACAATCGCGGGTGTGTCCGCAGGAATGTCCCCCATGTCCGTCACCACGTAACGCAAAGCGCCCCCCACAACCGGCACCAGATAGTCGCTGCCCCAAACACCCCTTTGGACATCGGGGCCAAATTGCAATGCGCCGACTGTTTCCGCCTCATAGCATAGCAGCATGCTGGTATCGCCACGCAAAAACATCGAAACACAATCGTTTAGATTGCCCGCACGCAGCCTGAATTGCAGGCCCGGAAAATGCTGCTTTGCCCGCAGTGCCATATCCGGAAATGTCGCACAAATCGGCGCGTGCTGGGCAGCCAAAGCAACGGTCATCTGAGAGCTGTCAAAATGCGCAATTTTTGTGCGCAGCTCACGAAGCCGCGTCATCAGGGCGCGGATTTCATCTTCGTTGGACAGCAGTGCTGCGCTGATGTCCACGCGGTTGGCCTGCCGTTCCAAAATCGTCACGCCCAACCAGTCTTCGAACCCGCGTATGCGGCGGGAAAACGCAGGTTGCGTGATATTGCGACGTGCAGCAGCACGCGACAGGTTTCCTTCTTCCAGTAACGCAAGAACGTCATCCAACCATTGAAATTGCATTGTGCACACCTTTCCACTCAAACAAATCATATGAGCAGCCATAGAAAATAGCATTGTTTTTCTGCGTGGCCCTAGGCGATGCTTTGCCTGAGCGAGACATGGGGGATATCGTGACTGCAACTGATGATATGACTGGGCAAGACGCAACGGGGTCGGCTGATCTGATGGCCAGCCGCTGCAAGGACCTTGCTGTACGCTTGGCGAAATTTCCGCGCGTTGCATTGGGGCACTTCCCAACACCGCTTGAACCTATGGACCGCCTAAGCGAAGAATTGGGCGGCCCGCGTCTTTGGGTGAAACGCGACGACTGCACCGGCCTGTCGTCCGGAGGCAACAAAACCAGAAAGCTGGAATTTCTGATGGCGGATGCGCAAAAACAGGGCGCAGACACAATCATTACCCAAGGTGCAACGCAATCAAACCACGCCCGTCAAACAGCGGCTGCGGCCGCAAAGCTGGGCATGGCGTGTCACATCTTGCTGGAAGATCGCACAGGATCAAATGACGGCAGCTACATCATGAACGGCAACGTGTTGCTGGATCGCTTGCATGGTGCAAGCGTGTCCAAACGCAGCGGTGGCACAGACATGAATGCCGAAATGGAAACGCTGGCCGATACGTTGCAGCAACAAGGCAAAACGCCCTACATTATCCCCGGCGGCGGGTCAAACACCACCGGCGCTTTGGGTTACGTCAACTGCGCCCGCGAGTTGGTTGATCAGGCCGGTGCCGTAGGTTTGGACATTGATGCGCTGTTGCATGCCACAGGCAGTTCGGGCACGCAGGCCGGGCTTGTGACCGGACTGGCGGCAATCGAAAGCGATATCCACCTTCTGGGCATTGGCGTACGTGCGCCACAAGACAAACAAGAAGGCATGGTGCATGATTTGGCCCAGCGCACAGCGGCACATCTGGGCATCCAAAACGATATTCCACGCAGTTCAGTGCGCGCCAACTGTGACTATGTCGGTCCCGGATACGGTTTGCCTACCGATGGGATGATCGCCGCATTGAAGCTGTTGGCCCAAACCGAAGGGCTTTTGTTTGATCCGGTCTATTCCGGCAAAGGGCTGGACGGATTGATAGATTTGACTCGGAAGGGGCATTTCGATGGTATGAACAACGTGGTGTTCCTGCACACTGGCGGCAGCGCTGCGTTGTTTGGATATCCCGACACCTTCGGTTTGCCCGGCTACTCTGCCTAAAAAATAAACTGCAATAATAAAAAGCCGACCCAACAAGGAGACAAAACATGACACTCAAAAAGAAATTAATGACTGCGGCCTTTGCAAGCGTGATAGCTGTTCCCGCCTTTGCCGAAGAGGTGAATATCGGCGTTCCCACATGGACAGGGGCGCAAGCCATTGCTTATGTTTTGGGCGAAGTCGTGACCACCCGCATCGGCGGCACGGTCGATTATGTGCCCGGCAACAACGCGACGATTTTTCAGGCCATGGACCAAGGTGAAGGGGATATTGATGTACACCCCGACGTTTGGCTGCCAAATCAGGAAAGCTTTACCAAACAATATGTTGACGGTGCCGGCACCGTGTCGTTGTCCGGCAATCCGTATCAGGGCAATCAGGGGTTTTGCGTCTCAAAAGACTTTGCCGCCGCCAACAGTATCACAGATATTGCAGATCTTGGGCGCCCCGACGTGGCCGCGTTGATGGACAGCGATGGCAATGGCCTGGGCGAGATGTGGATCGGGGCCCCCGGCTGGGCCTCTGCCAATGTCAACGAAGTGAAAGTCCGCGACTACGGATTGCTGGATTTCATCGAACCCATTCGCGCAGAAGAAGCGGTAAAGACAGCCCGTATCAAAGACAGCATCGCCAAGGGTGAAGGCTATGCATTCTATTGCTATGAGCCACACGCCGTTTGGTACATGTTTGATGTCGTGATGCTGACAGAACCAACATATGACCCTGCCAAATACAAAATGGTTCAGCCTTCGGATGATGCCGACTGGTACAAAAACTCTATGGTTGCGACCAAGGATGATCTGAAGCAGGTGCAAATTGCATGGTCAAATTCATTGCCTGAGCGGTCCCCCGCGATTGCAGAGTTCTTTGCGAACTTCAATTTGACGGCCGACGATGTCAGCAGCCTTGCGTTTGAAATCAGCGCCAATGGCCGTGAACCGGCTGATGTGGCGGCAGAATGGGTTGCTGCAAATTCCGACCGTGTTGATGCGATGCTGGGTCTTTGATCCTAAACGCAACTTGATCATAGCCGGCGCGGACATTCTGCGCCGGCCTTCTTAATGGTGGGTGGGGCAACCATGGAAACCAACGACTGTGTCATTGAAATCTCGAACGTCTGGAAGATTTTTGGTGGCAGGCCAGACGTCGCGCTACAAGCCATCCGCGACCGGGGGCTAACCAAAGCCGAAGTGCTGTCGGAATTCAACGCCGTGGTCGGTGTTGCGGACGTCAGCCTGTCTGTCAATCGTGGCGAAATTTTCTGCATAATGGGATTGTCCGGCAGCGGCAAATCCACTTTGGTGCGCCACTTCAATCGCCTTCTTGAACCCACTGCTGGCAAGATCGAAATCGAAGGCACAGATGTGATGGCCTTGGGCGCAAAGGAACTACAGGCCTTTCGCAATCGCAAGATCGGCATGGTGTTTCAGAACTTTGCCTTGATGCCGCACCGGTCTGTTCTGGACAACGTCGCCATGCCGCTTGAAATCCGGCAAATCTCCAAGAACGAACGCCTGCGCCAAGCCGCCGCGATCCTTGATATTGTGGAACTTGGCGCGTGGGGCTCAAAGTTCGCGCATGAATTGTCCGGTGGGATGCAACAGCGTGTCGGATTGGCGCGTGCCTTGGCCGCAAACCCCGACGTGCTTTTAATGGATGAACCCTTCTCGGCGCTGGATCCGTTGATCCGCAGACAATTGCAGGATGAATTCATCCGCTTGTCCAAAATCTTGAAGAAAACCACGATTTTTATCACCCACGATCTGGACGAAGCCGTTCGCATCGGCGACCGCATCGCCATCATGCGGGATGGGAAAGTGGTGCAAACCGGAACCGCCGAAGACATCGTGATGAACCCCGCCGATGATTACGTTGCGGATTTTGTAGCTGGCATCTCGCGCCTGAAAGTTGTGCATGCCCACGCGGTCATGCAGCCGATTGACGCCTACATCGCCAAGTCAGGTCCCGTTTCTGCAAACGCCCGCCACGTCGGTGGCCATGAAACGCTGAGCAATCTCATCAATCTTGCCATTGACGACGACAACCCGATCCTTGTGCAGGACGGGGGCCGCGACGTCGGTATAATCACACGAGCAGATTTATTGCGCACTGTCATCGAAGGGACAGAGGTATCATGATGGACACAACCGTGAACCCGCTGGACGACCCCAACAGCGACGCTGCCATCGCCTATGCCGAAGAACGCCGCGCCAATATTCGAACCTTTGTGCGCACCAACCCAGACTACTACGTCAAGAATTTCAACAAAATCGGCGGATCATCGCGGTTCACACCCACGCTGAACCTGATGGCGGGCCTGTTTGGGCCGGTCTGGTTCGGAGCGCGCGGGCTTTGGTCGTGGGCGCTGCCTTTTTTAATCCTTGAAGCTTTGGCATTGGTCCAAATTGCCCGTGGGCTGTTCGGTGATCTGGGTGCCGACGCCATGGCGCGCATCGCGTCCATTGAAGGGACATTAGACCTGCGACGCAGGCAATTGGCAGCCGCCATCGAAGACGGTTCAGATAGGATCGATGCGTTCCAGCGCGCCGTTCAGGGGCTAGAGGCCAACATCGGCGGCATGCGCGACGAAGCCGCAGCTATGGCCGCGCAAGGGCCGAAAATTGTTCTGATTGGCTTGTGTATTCTTCTTGTCACCAAAGCCGTTCAAGCCACTGTCGCCAATTGGGCGCTTGAAGGGCGTTTTTCGGACTGGGTGTCTGACCGCACCATAAGGTCGGGAATGCCGTTGTCCCAGATCGTGTTCAGTGCAATTTTCATGGGGCTGATCGTGCTGGCCGCGATGCTGCATTATAGCCTGCCGGGGCGCTTCGAACTTCTTGGCAGCTTCCCCACCGATCCGGGTATTCGCCTGACCAGCATTGATTGGGTTGAGACGTTTTTCAACTGGGCCGTCCTGAACGGAGAAGCCTTGTTCGACGGGATCACCTTTGTGATACGATTGTTGCTGGACGCGCTTGAGATCGTCTTTGTCAGCACACCGTGGATCGTGATTGCAGCCTTGATTATCCTTCTGACGTGGCTGACAGCCGGCGTGCGCATGGCGATCTATTCAGGCGCCTTCCTATCCTACATGGGGCTGTTGGGCTTTTGGGAAAAGGCCATGACGACACTTGCTTTGCTTGGCACGGCCGCATGTCTTTCGATCCTGATCGGCATCCCTTTGGGTATGTTTGCGGCACGTCGTCCACGCTTTTATGCAGCCATTCAACCCATCATGGACTTCATGCAAACCATGCCTGCTTTCGTCTTTATGATCCCGGTCATTGCGTTTTTCGGCACAGGCAAACCCGCCGCTGTGGTCACCACGATGATTTTTGGCGGCACCCCTGTTGTGCGTTTGACCGTGCTTGGATTGCGGGGCGTCCCCGAAAGCGTGCGCGAAGCTGCGATTTCGTTTGGAGCAAACAAATGGTATCTTTTGACACGGGTGGACCTGCCACTTGCCAGCCCTTCGATACGGGCAGGTATCAACCAGACCATAATGCTGTCGCTTGCAATGGTGGTCGTGGCATCACTGATCGGTGCGAAAGGTCTGGGTGAGGATGTGCTTGAGGCTTTGCAATACGCCAACGTTGGCCAAGGTATTCTGGCAGGCTTTGCGATCCTGTTCTGCGCGATGATCCTTGACCGGATCGTTCAGGGACAACGCAAGTGATACCCCTTGTTATGGTGCATGGCTTCATGGGCGGCAGCGCCCAATGGGCAGGCGATGTCGTGGCCCTTGCAGACACCTGCGACGTCATCGCCCTGGACCTTCCGGGGTTCGGCGCAAACTGTGACCTTGATCCTATCAACACCATCGGTGGTTTTGCCGATTGGGTCATAGAGGAACTTGACGGGCGGGGCGTGGATAGCTTCGATCTGCTTGGGCACTCCATGGGCGGAATGATTGTGCAGGAAGTGGTACGCAAAATTCCCCACCGTGTCCGCAAGCTTGTGCTTTATGCGACAGGTGCGCAGGGGGTTTTGCCGGGGCGGTTCGAGACCATCGCACAAAGCAAAATCCGCACTAAGCAGGACGGCCCGAATGCAACCGCCCACCGGATTGCCGCAACCTGGTTTTTGAAACGCGAAGACGCAAAGGGCTATGCAAACTGCGCAGACATTGCGGCAAGATCAGGCATTGAGGCCATACTTGCAGGTCTTGATGCGATGCAAGAATGGTCTGGCGTAGGAAATCTGGCGGCCATCAAATCCGAAACTTTGGTGATTTGGGGCGACCGCGATCGCACTTACGCTTGGGAACAAACGGCGTTGCTATGGCAGACTATCCCGCATGCCCATCTCGCTGTTGTTCCGGCCTGTGCCCATGCGGTTCACCTTGAAAAACCAACCCTGTTTTCTATGCTTTTGTCTGATTTCCTGTTGCAAACTAATAAGCGGGAAATGCCTTCCCGCACTTAAGTGCCCGAAGGACGCAAACCTTCTGGCAGCGACAGGTCTAAGTGCCCGTTTGGTGGCAGCCGAACACGCACACGGCCATACAAGCACAGGGGCCAAGCAACAACGGCCCAACCGATCAAGAAAAATCATCTTTACCCGATCATCCAAGACCTGAGGCCGCTAAGAATTGACGTCGCAGTGGTCTCTGCTGATAGCAAAGATCGCGCGTCCAATCACCTATTTGTTTGTGTTGGAACCAAACGATGAAGGGTGGGACATTGTCACAGACATGTGGCACCAACACGTCGTCGAATAACCTATGGGCTCGATAGCAATTCGCAATCGGGCCCAACCTGAATTTCACATGTATAGTAGCGTGTTAGGCAAACTGGACAGCCATCCATCTGCCTTTTCTAAGCGCCAAGTTTCCCCAACCTGCGCCCTTCACCGGCGGCCACAGCGGCCCCTGCCAGAACCAAAGGGGCCGCAAGGACAAATGTTGTCGAAATGGGCAGGCGGAAAAGGAACACATCCGCAAGCAATGGCCAAAGCAGGGTGAGATATTCGAACGGTGCAAGCCGCGATGCTTCCGCGTAGCGAAATGACAACGTCATCGCGATATGGGCAAAGCCCCCGAACAGGCCTGCAAGCACAAGGCAAACCAACATAAATACGTCCGGCATGATCCAGCCCCATGGAATGGAGATCACTCCCCCAATCATCGATGCGATCACAAAATAGAATGCGATGGCCCCTGGGCTTTCGGTGCGATTCAGGCTGCGCACCATGATCAATGCCAACGCCGCCAACACTGCCGAAATAAGGCCCAAGCCAATGCCAATCAGGCGCGTCCGCTCCAGCGCACCCCCGCTCAGTTCCGGCCACACCAATGCGACCACGCCCGCAAAGCCAAGCGCAAGCCCGCCGACACGCCAGATGGTCAACCGCTCTGATAGCAATACCACTGCTGCCAAGGCCGTCAGTATTGGCGAAAGCTGCGCCAAAAGGCTGGCTTCAGCAATGTTCAGACGTGCGAGTGCCGCAAAAGACGTGAACAGCGCGATGGCGCCAAAGCTTGCGCGCAAGACGTGATCTAGGGGCCGTTTTGTGGCCAGCCCGCCGGGAAACTCGCATCGGATCCAAAGGAAAATGACCAAGGGGATTAATGCAAAGAAGGACCGGAAAAACACGAGTTCGCCAAGGGGAACATCTGCGCTGATGGCTTTGACGCTGATGAACATGCCCGCGAACAAAAGCCCCGACAGGACCCGCAAGCCGATGCCGTACATCGGGCGATCTTTGACGTCGCTCATTGTTCTGTACCTTCGTCCGCCAATGAATCGCGCAAAGTATCACCGGTCAGGTTGATCGCCAAAACGCACACAACAACCGCCAGTCCCGGCCAAATCATTTGCAATGGGGTCGAACGCATGTGAATACGCGCATCCAGCAGCATTGTGCCCCACTCCGGCATGGGCGGTTGCACTCCGAACCCCAAAAAGCCAAGCGCAGATATGCCAAGAATGGCCCGCGCGAACATGCCCGTCCATACAACTGTCAGGGATGGCAACAATGACGGCAGGTAGTGCCACCGCGAAATGCCCAAAGGCGACAGACCGGCCAGTTTCGCCTGTACAACATAACCGCGCGTTTGCAGCGACAGCCCGATCCCCCGTGCAACCCGTGCATAGCGCATCCACCCCGTGACACTTAACGCAAAAATCAGACTGTTGACCCCGCCTCCCATAACGCCCGCAATCACTACAGCAGCGATCAATTCGGGGAAGGCCAAAAACGAATCCGTGACGCGCATCACAACCCAATCCACCGTCTTGCCAAACAATGCGGCCACCAAACCCAGCGTGGTGCCGATAAAAAGCCCGATCAGCGATATGACAAATGCCAGCCCCAGTGACCAGCGCGCACCATGCAAAAGACGCGAAAGGATGTCGCGGCCCAAAGCATCGGTGCCCAACAGCCAATCAAAACTTGGCGCATGCAACCGGTTCGGAATGTCAATCGCCGTGGGGTCATAAGGCGCAAGCAAAGGCCCGAAGACAGCAAGCAGGATGAACACACAAACAAGGCCGAGAACGCTACGCATCGTGGTCTCCGATACGCGGATCAATCGTGTGGTAAAGAAGGTCAATCAGAAGGTTGATGGTGACAAAAAGCAGAGCCGTCAAAATTACGACAGCCTGAACTTTAGGGAAATCACGTGCACCGATGGCTTGCACGAGAAAACTGCCCAAACCGGGGCGCGAAAAGATCACTTCGATCATCACAGCCCCTTCTAGTAAAAAGGCCAGTTCCAATCCAAAGACCGTCACAACAGGGATAGCGGCATGCGGGGTGACATGGTTTCGTGCAATTCCGCCAGCACTGACGCCACGCCGTTCAAATGCAGGCAGGAAAGGTTGCAAGCGCGCTTCAAGGATGCCCGAGCGTAAAATCCGCGTCAAAGCCGCCGCTGCCCCAAGCCCAAGCGTCAGCGCTGGAAGAACCATATGCGCTGTGGTGCGCGCACCCACTGCAGGCAACCACGCCAGCTTGACCGCAAACAATAAGATCAGCAAAAGCCCCAACCAATAGGCCGGAATAGCGGCCCCAAGGGACGCTAGGGCAACAGCAAGCCGGTCCGGCCACCCCCCTTTATGGCGCGCAGCGACAACTGCCAGCGGTACGGCGATCCCCATGCCAATCAAAAGACCCAGAAGTGCTAGTGGAAAAGTATAGGACAGTGCCGTGACCAGATCAGGCCAAACCGGGCGCCCTGTGACGGACGACCTGCCAAAATCCCCTGTCAGAAGCGGGCCAATCCATCCTTGGAACGCGGGCCAGAACCCGCCATCCAATCCGGCCTCTGCGCGCACGATGTCGATAACGTCAGCCGTCACAACCACATCATACCGTGCCATCGCAATCGCAAGTGCAGGATCACCCGGCGCATGCCAAAGCAACGCAAATGTAGCGATTGCGGTCCCAGCCAGAACAACCGTCGCCCGCAAGCCCAGCCCGAAAATCGCATGTATCATGCCACCGCCTCCAACGCGCCCAAAGCGAAGGCGGCAGTGCGCAATGCGCAGCCATAATCCGAACGCGGCTCTTGTATGAAGATGTCAGTGGGCGTCGTTTCCTCAACCCTGCCATCGCGCAAGATTGCCATTTCGTTGCTGTAGGCCGCCGCATAGCCCAGATCATGTGTTACAATCAGAGACGCAAAACCTTCTTCGCGCTGTAAATCCGCGATCAATCTTGCCGTATGCTTTTGGGTGACCGCGTCCAGCGCAGACAGCGGTTCGTCAAACAACACCAAAGGCGGCTTTGCGATAAGTGCGCGCAAGATGCCCACACGTTGGGCCTGACCGATTGAGACTTCGGCGGGCCGACGCAGCAACACGTCAAGCGGCAATTCCAGACCATCGCACAAACGCACCAGTCGCTCTTGTGACATCAAGGCCCCTTGCGCGACCATCGGCTCGGACACAGACCTCAAAAGCGGCAACGCGGGATTGAATGCGGCACGGGGTTCTTGCATCACCAAGGCAGGACGGCAGGAAGGCACAGCCACACTTGCCCAGGTTATCTTCCCCTGCGCCAGTTTGACCAAGCCCAAAATGGCGGCAATCAACGTCGACTTGCCCGCCCCGCTTTCGCCCACAACAGCCAGCGTGCGGCCTGCATCAAGCGACAAAGACACATCCGTAAGTGTCTGAACCTTGCCCCGTTTTACACAAATATTTTCGACCCTCAGCATGGCAGGGAAAGCCAGCTTCGGTGTGCGCAAAGAGATTTCGCTGTTTTTGATTGCGGCTGCTCCAGCAATGTGCGGGTTGGGCTGTCTTCGACAAGGCGGCCACCGTCCATCACCAAAAGGCGCGTCACATATTGCGCTGCAAGGCCCAGATCATGCGTGATCAAAAGCATAGCAGTGCTTGAGCCACGCAATTGTTCGTCCAGCAAAACCATAGTGCGCACTGCAACAATAGGATCCAGCGCAGACGTGGGTTCATCCATAACCAGCACATCCGGCGCCCCGATCATGGCCATCGCAATGACAAACCGCTGCTGCATGCCGCGGCTCCAGCCCCAAGGACGCTTTCGAAGATCGCCGTGGTCAATTTTGAGGGCTTTGAACAACCGTTGCTGCAGGTTTTTGTCTTGCGGAAGTCCCAAGGCCCGTGTCGCCTCATTCCAATGAAACGCCATTGAGCGAAGCGGATCAAGCGCTTCATCGGGGCTTTGAGGAACATGGGCAACGCGCACACCCTGTTGGCGCAGATCATCGACAAGGGCATGACCCAAAGTTGATTTCCCCGACCCCGAAGCACCAACAACCCCGATCCGCTCACCCGCGGCAATGGTCAGGGATGTTGGATATAGAACCGTCCGACCTGCACGGATCACGCTTAGGCCGGACACCGTTCGTTTCATTTTTCCAGCGCAGTCTCGTGGGTGACAATGTAGGTTTCGGTCGGATGAACGGCATAACCGGTCAGGCCCCGCCGCGCGACGTTGACTTGCGCCACATGGAACACAGGGATCATGGCTGCGTCTTGCGCGATGATCTGCTGGGCCTTGTCATAGATGGCTTTGCGTTTTGCCGCATCGAAGGTCGTGCGCCCATCCGCCAGCAGTTGATCAAGATCAGCGTTTGCATATTGCCCGGCGTTCGATCCGCCATCCGACTTCAACAACGTCTCAAGCACAGCGCCTGGATCACCTTGGGGCGTTGTCACCCATGCTTGAAGGAACATATCCGCGTCTCCTGCTGCGATGGCGTCATTGCTGGCACCGTATTCACCGACACGCACATTTGCGGTCACACCAATGGCTTGCAGGAACGCCTGAGTCAATTCCGCTGTAGGGGCAAGTGCCGCGCGACCTGAATATGTCACAATATCGATTTCCAACGGTGCACCATCCAGCATCCAACGCCCATTGTCTTTGACGGCTCCGGCCTGCGTCAACAATTCCTCAGCTTTGGATGGGTCATAAACCGCTGGAATGTCAGCCGCCCACCCTTTGCCCTCGGGATAAATCGTGCCCGCAGGCACACCACCCACACCGGACAATGCCGCTGCAACCACACCGTCGCGGTCAATCGCCAAAGACACGGCGCGACGGATCAACGGGTTCGCCATTGGACCGCTTTGGGCGTTCACCGTGTAGAAATACAGGCGACCTGTTGGCGCCGAAAATCCAAGGGCGCCCGTCTCTTGAATACGCGCAAAATCTGCTTCGGGATAGTTGATCACCATATCCACTTCACCCGCCTCAAACGCCAAAGCGGCCGTTGCAGGGTCGGCTGTGTACACGATCCGCACTTCCTCTAGGGATGGTGTACCAAGCCTGTAATCCGTGTTCGCTTCGGCGCGGTACAGCTGTTTTGGCACCGCTTCCTTGAACACAAACGGACCTGTCGCATTGATCGGGAACGCATCGGACACGGGCCCCAAAACTGCGATGCCCGGATCGGACAAAGTCCAGAGGAATGCAGCGTTCGGCGCGTTGGTTTGAAACGCTATGACAGCATCACCCTCAGCAGACACAGACGCCAAATCAAGAAGCTTTGCAATACGCGCATTGTAGCCGGCATGCGCGTCATCCGAGATCGCGGCAATTGCATCTACAATGCTGCTTGCAGTGACGGGTGTTCCATCGTGAAACCGGACATCGGGGCGCAACGTAACGCGCCATGTTGTGGGGCTGAGCTGCTCAATACTTTCGGCGACACGCGGGTACAGGTTCATGTCATAATCAATGCCCATCAACGTCTCAGTGACGCCGACCTGATTGGAAGTCCATCCGTTGTATCCTGCGCGTGGATCAGGGACTTCGTCGGTGGTGCCGAACGTGGTGGAAATGGACAACACACCTTCTTGTGCTGCGGCTGGCAACAACGGGCTGGCTGCGAAAAATGCGGCGGCGACAACGCGCGTAAATACGGACATCAGGTACGTTCCTCAGGTTGAAGTTTTGGTAAGTTGGGGGATCGCGTGTGTATCGCTGGCGAGTGTTCTTCGCTCGGCGTTCTGCAACGACTGCAACGTCAGTTCTACACTCAGCCCTTTTTTGCGGGCCTGCGCCCAAAGGCGAGCAGCAGATTTCGGGGACCAGGGCAAAACGGCTTGCGACAACCAGCGACGCAAAGGCACCGGTAGCGCATCATAGGTGCGCATGGGATTTGCGTTTCGACGCCGGACGGGAAGGCATGTTTTCCCAAGGTTTTGCATATGCCCGTTTCGCATCTGTCTGCACCCTTTTCGCAGTGTATGTTATACTATTACGCACCTAGAGCAGTTACGAGACATGCGCAACAAGAGATGTTACGTGACACGTGAAATTATGAAAGACAGGTTTTGAAACGTAATAGCCGGCTATCTCTTGCCCTTCACACTCTTGGTCATATGGCCATGACACCTACAAAAATGCGCACATCCGCAAGTATCGCGGAACATTCCGGAACCAATGCTGTTGTTGTGCGTCGCGTGCTGGGCACCTTGAAGGATGCCGGGCTTTTATCATCGGAAAAAGGGCACGCTGGTGGATGGCGTCTGGCCCGCAAACCAGAAGACATCAGTTTGGCGGACGTTTATCTGGCCCTCGGGGAAAGTCTGGTTGCGTCAAAGGTCGCTCCAAACTCAAGTGACTGCTCTCTTGAAGATACCTTGCAAAATAAGGTCGCCGATGTGCTGCAAGACGTCGAGAAACAGCTGGTTCTCCAGCTAAACCAAACATCCATTTTGGACATCGCCAACACCCGCTAGATCAATTTGGTGGTTCACACAGCCAGCAACACGCGTGCGGATGTTCAGGACCAGCTTCACGCGAAACCCAAGGTCGTGTTCCAAGACTAAGCTATATGAAATGCAACATGCGGCCAAGGCCCGGCGCCCTGTATGGCCGCCCCTTGGGTCGCAGAACGGGTGTCAGGCGATGCGCACCCCCTTCGCCCAAACGCCACCCAGAACCGGGGTGCCTTGCGTATTGCTAACCCTTAAGACATCGCCGCGCAGTCCTGTTTGAAGGCTGCCACGATCCGGCAATCGCGCCGCGAGCGCGGGTGTGCGGGTGACTGTCGCGATCGCGCGCGGGAGATCGCCCCAAACGTCCGCTATGCGAAAGGCCGACATCAACAGCCCGCCGGGCACATAATCAGACGACAGAATATCCAGCAGACCGGCCTCGGCCAATTCCATCGCGGCGACGTTACCAGAATGGGATCCGCCGCGGATGACGTTGGGTGCGCCCATCATGACCGCAATACCGCGGTCCCGGCACGCTTGCGCGGCCTCGCGTGTGGTTGGGAACTCTGCGAACCCGACACCGTTTTCTTGGGATGTTACAACGTGATCGCGGGTTGTGTCGTCATGGCTGGCCAGAACCGCGCCCAGTCGGTTGGCCTCTAACACGGCGCCCTTTTCGTGTTTATCGCCGAACTGGGACTGCAACCTTTTCAGGTTCGCAACATGTTCAGCAAAGTCATTGTCATCCATGCCACGCTTTTTTGCGATATAGGTGCGCAGGGCGGTCAAGTCGCGGAACTGACGTTGACCGGGTGTGTGATCCATCAAGCTGACGATACCGACACGGTCGTCTGGCGTGAAACGGGCCAATTCTTCGAGCAAGGTTTCAGAACAAATCTCTGCGCGTAGGTGCAGGAAATGGCTGATCTTGAACACACCCTTGGCGCGGGCCGCCAAAAGCTCATCTGCAACTGCGCGTGCGTAATCAATGTAGCGCCCTTTGCCGGAATGGATGGATCCTGCGCGCAAGGCGTCAAACACGGTGGTGATCCCGACCGATGCCAATTCTGCATCATGGGCAATTAACGCAGGCAAATGTGGCCAGTCCACTTCGGGGCGTGGCTCCATATGGCGCTCCAGGTTGTCGGTATGAAGTTCAACGAGGCCCGGCATCACAAAATCGCCGGCGCAATCCACGCAGCCGCTTGGTCTATCATCGCCCTCGTCAATGTCGGTGATCACACCTTTCTCAATTGTAATGGATCCTGTCAGAACCTGATCAGGCATGACCAGACGCGCATTGGCAAGACAAAGGTCGCCTGAAGCAAACCCGTCATCTGAGTGGTCCGCAGCTTCAGGTCTAAGAGGATAATTCATGACATACACTCGCTTCGCGATTTATGACGCGCCGATTGATGGCGCATTGGTCAACTTTAGGGTAATTTGACTGGGCTGGGCGCTGTGCGGCTACACAAAATGCGCGGTGTACGCCTACACAACGCGGTGGGTTGACGCTGACAGCATTGGGCGGATGTCTCGCGTTGATCCCGACAGGCGATTTGCACTTATCCAACGCTACACCCTCACGGGCTGAAGCAACGACAAGGCTTGCGCGATTGTTGCGTCAAGTGGACCGTCGTTGCTTACCGTCTTCACGTTCAACCCTTCGGGCAGCGGTTTGGTTGCTTGCGCCAACCGTCTTTCGATTTGGGCCTCGTTTTCACGGCCACGTGCTGCCAGACGCGCCGCAAGCGTCTTGGACTGCGCAGTAATGTTAAGGACACAGAAACGCGCAAAAGCCGCGTCACCTGCAAGCAACGCAGAGCGTGAAAAATTAGCAAGGCAGTCTCGGCCTTCGGCCAGAACCATCCGGACATGCGCGGGTATGGCGTACTGCAATTCATGCGCACTCCAGTGAATGGCAAAATGCCCCGCTGTTGCCATCTCATTGAACTTTGCAACGCTGACGGAATCGTAGTCTTCACCACCCAGTTCCGGTGTGCGCGTGATCGTGCGGCGCACCAGATGGAGCGATGGATCGGCTGCGGCGAGCCCTTCCATGACGCTGTCCTTGCCTACACCGGACGGGCCTACAACGGCGATGAGACGCCCGGCTTTCATGCCGCAATCCCGGGTGTAAATTGGCTGACATCAATTTCACGGTCACAGACGCGGACGCGGGCGGCTTCATCGTGAAAGATGCCGATGATTGCTGCACCTCGGGCTTTGGCCTCTTCGATCAGCGACAGCACGACGTCTCGGTTGGTTGCATCAAGGCTGGCTGTTGGTTCGTCCAGCAACATCGCGGGATAGGTGTGGGCAAACCCGCGGGCGATGTTCACACGCTGCTGTTCACCGCCCGAAAAGGTGGTGGGTGACAAAGACCAAAGCCGCTGCGGAATGTTGAGTTTGGCCAGCAATTCTTCGGCACGAGCCTGCGCGATCTCAGCTTTAGCACCGACGGCGCGCAGCGGCTCAGCCACCACATCCAGCGTCGGCACACGCGGCACAACCCGCAGAAATTGGCTGACGTAGCCAAGGGTCTCGCGGCGCAAGGCGATCACGTCGCGCGGTTCAGCCTGTACCACATCGGTTCCGTCGATCAGGATTTGACCGGCCTGCGTGAGGTAGTTGCCGTAGATCATCCGCATCAGTGTCGATTTGCCAGCGCCAGATGCGCCGGTTAGTGCCACGCATTCACCCGCCGCCACGGACAATGACACGTTGTTAATGACCTCAATCACCGCACTGCTTTGATTGTGCAGCGTAAAAGTCTTGGATACGTTTCTAAGTTCAATCATTTTCACACCTGCAAAACAGAACTGACAAGAAGTTGGCTATAGGCGTGCTGGGGGTCGTCCAGCACTTGATCGGTCAGGCCGGCTTCGACCACATGGCCGTCTTTCATAACCATCAGGCGATCCGCCAAAAGCCGCACAACGGCGAGGTCGTGCGTCACGATGATCGCTGATAGCCCCATATCGCGCACCAACCCGCGCAACAGATCAAGCAGCCGCGCCTGAACTGAAACATCCAGCCCGCCCGTGGGTTCATCCATGAACACCAGCCTTGGCCCCGTCACTAGATTGCGGGCAATCTGAAGGCGCTGTTGCATCCCGCCGGAAAATGTCGTGGGGCGATCATCGACACGGGCGGCATCAATTTCCACGCGGCCAAGCCAATCGGTGGCCGATGCGCGAATGTCGCCATAATGACGTTCGCCCACGGCCATCAGGCGTTCGCCGACATTGCCGCCCGCACTGACGCCCATACGCAGTCCGTCGCGGGCATGCTGATGCACAAAAGCCCAATCGGTCCGTGACAGCATGCGGCGTTCGGGTTCGGACATTGTGACGGTGTCCTTCGGGCCATCGGCTCTCGTATCAAAAACGACCGCGCCCGCGTCGGGCGTCAGGTGTCCGGCCATACAGTTGAGCAAGGTGGACTTGCCGGACCCGCTTTCTCCGACAATCCCCATGACCTCGCCGGGGTAAAGATCAAACCCCACGTCTTTGCAGCCAATATGGTGGCCGTAGAACTTTGTGATCCCTTGGACCGAAAGCAAAGGTGTCATGCCGCGTCCTTTCCATTCATCTTGCCAGTGTAACCAGCAGCCTGCCGTCCTTCGCAGAAATCGGTGTCTGAACAGACAAACATCCGCCCCCCCACGTCGTCTGTGATCACTTCGTCGAGATAGCTGTTTTCCGCTCCGCACATGGCACAGGGGTGATCCGGTTTAGAGGCTTCGAACGGGTGGTCCTCAAAATCAAGAGACACCACCTGAGTGTAAGGGGGTAACGCATAAATGCGCTGTTCCCGGCCTGCCCCAAACAGCTGGATCGCCGCCATATCGCCCAGCTTGGGGTTGTCGAATTTCGGAATCGGGGACGGGTCCATCACATAGCGCCCTTCCACCTTAACCGGATAATCATAGGACGTGGCGATATGGCCGTGGCGGCTGATGTCTTCATATAGTTTCACATGCATCAGCCCGTATTCCTCAAGGCTGTGCATTTTGCGTGTTTCGCTTTCACGCGGTTCCAGAAATCGCAAAGGCTCGGGGATGGGCACTTGGTAGACAAGGATCTGGCCTTCGCTTAGCGGTTCTTCGGGGATGCGATGGCGGGTCTGGATGACTGTGGCCTCTGACGTGGTGGTGGTCGTTGCGACCCCTGCTGTGCGTTCAAAGAATGTGCGGATCGACACGGCATTGGTCGTGTCGTCCGCCCCTTGATCGATCACCTTGAACCGGTCCTGTGGGGTCATGACCGCCGCAGACACCTGCACCCCGCCTGTGCCCCAGCCATAAGGCATCGGCATTTCACGGCTGGCAAACGGCACCTGATAACCGGGGATCGCCAACCCTTTCAGGATCGCGCGGCGGATCATGCGTTTGGTTTGTTCGTCAAGATAGGCGAAGTTGTAATCGCTCATTGTGCTGCCTCCGCAACCTGATCCACACCCGCCTCTTCACGCAGTTTGCGCACAAGTTCCAATTCGGCTTGAAAATCGACGTAGTGGGGCAATTTGATATGCTCAAGGAACCCTGTCGCTTGAATGTTGTCCGCATGATACAGAACAAATTCGGCGTCTTGCGCAGGGGCGCCTTCGTCCTCTTCGCCAAGCTCTTTCCAACGCAGCGCCCGATCGACCAGCGCCATTGAAATCGCTTTTCGTTCGGTTTGGCCAAAAACCAGCCCGTAGCCACGCGTGAACTGGGGCGGCTCGGATTTTGAGCCTGTGAACTGGTTGACCGTTTCACATTCGGTCAGCATGACCTCGCCAATCTCGATGCTGAACCCAAGTTCGGGGATGTCCATTTCAACGGGCACCGCGCCAATGCGCAACTCACCCACAAAGGCATGATTGCGCGCATAACCGCGCTGGGTGGAATAGGCCATGCCCAGCGTGAACCCTTCGTCCGCACGGGTCAGCGCCTGCAGTCGCAAGCTGCGTTCCGCAGGCATTTCAAGCGGTTCACGGGTCAGGTCCGGCGGTGTCGTGTCATCATGAACCGCCTCTTCGATCAGACCTTCATGGTTGAGAAATTCGGTCACATGAGGAACATCTCCGCCTGCGGCCTCTCGTTTCGCGGCCTCAGGCACCTCTCCTTCGGCGGCAAGCTTGAAGTCCAGCAAACGGTGGGTGTAATCAAACGTCGGCCCTAAAGTCTGCCCGCCAGGCAGGTCTTTGAATGTCGCCGAGATGCGCCGATCACAGGCCATCTTGCCCGTGTCCACTGGCAAGGACGCTCCAAATCGGGGCAGCGTGGTGCGATAGGCGCGAATAAGAAAGATCGCTTCAATCAGATCACCGCGCGCCTGCTTGATCGCAAGGGCAGCAAGATCAGGATCATAAAGCGACCCTTCGGCCATGACGCGATTGACGGCCAATGCCAGCTGTTCGCGGATTTGTGCGACGCTCAGTTCAGCCAGGGACGTATCCCCGCGGCGTTCTTCGGCAAGCCACGCATGTGCGTTCTCAATCGCACGCTCACCCCCTTTGACAGCCACATACATCAGATGTCTCCTTTCTGCGTGACGACCGTGCTGCGCGGCAGGGCCGCGACGCGGTCGCAGCACGTAAAGATGAAATCGAGACCAAGGGGAAAATGCCCGGCATTGTCCTGAAACGCCTCTATTTCTGGTAACGACAAAATGTGTGTGTCTTTGATGCCAGGACCAGACAAGACAGCCCCTTTCGGCTCTAGCCGACCGACCTGAACGATCAGCGTCGCGGAACGGTCGGGGTATTGCGGTGTACCGATTTGATAGGCCCCCAGCGGCATAAGGTCTGACCAGCCCCCCACCGCGAACATGCAATGGGACGGACCGGCAATGGGCGCACCTGTGTGAAAAGCGATCCAAGCACGCACCGCTTCGCAGTCCAGTTCCCCGGCCAGATGCACAGGGGTGTCAGGGTCACACAGCGTCAGCAAAACTGCCCCTGTCGCGGGGGAAAGCGGTGCTGGCGGGGCGGCACCTGATACCATGTGGATTGTGCCGGGTCGGGCCATTGCTTCCATAACCTGACGGAATGCGGCTGCAGAGGCGATGGCGGGGTCGGCGAATCCGCCGCTCAGGGTTTGGCTTGGGATTTGGGCCTGCATCAGTCTTCTCCTCGTACCATTGTAAAGAAATCAACCTTTGTGGCGGCGGCTTTGGCCGCGCGGGCTTCGCGTTTGGCTGTTTGCTCTGCGTCAAGCACGTCCAACACTGCGGTCTGCAACATCGGTGCCGCCGCCGTCTGCATCAAGGCATCCACGACAGCCACCGCCTCTGCATCAGCCTTACTGCGCCCCTGAATGTAGGCATGGCCGACCTCACCCGTGGCAAGCGTCAGCGCACAGCGCGTCACAGAGACTTCGCCTAAATTGAACGGTGCACCTGTTGCACCGGCGCGGGCCTGTACCATGGTGCTGCCCACCTCAGGTGCACGCAGCCATGTGAACGCAGGCGGCATCATTGTCGCGTCCAACAGGTTGGCAACGCGCCCTTTAGGCGCTTTGGCCATAATGCCAAGCCAGTTCTGGCGGGCGGCATAATCTTCGTTCATGTCTTTCATCTCGACAACTTCTTCAAATCCTATACAACTAGACATATATTAACATATCTGATCGATTCCCCCAGCGGAGATTTGTGAATTTTGCGTGACACACCCCCAAGACACGGACCCGGCACCAAGACACCGATCTGGCAGGCTATCGCGCAATCTTTGCGTAGCGATCTGGCCGAAGGCCGTTATGCGGCAGGTGACAGGCTTCCGACCGAAGCGGCCTTGGCCGAGCGGTTTGGCGTCAATCGACACACTGTGCGCCATGGGATTTCTGCGTTGGTGGACGAAGGCTTGATCCGCACACGTCGCGGTGCGGGGGCCTTTGTGGCTTCGACGCCCACCGATTATCCCATCGGACGCAAGGTCAGATTCCACGACAATTTGGTTGCGGCAGGGCGATTGCCTGAAAAACGCGTTCTGCTGGTCGAAGACCGGGTTGCCACAGCCGGCGAAGCACAAGCGCTTGCCATCCAAACCGGCGAACCAGTCTGTTCCTACCACGGGCTGTCTTTGGCTGATGGCCAGCCGATCGCCGTGTTCGAAAGCGTTTTCCCACAGGTGCGCACCCCCGGCATATCAGCAGCCTTTTGCGGACAAAGTAGCGTCACAAAAGCTTTGGCTGCCGTCGGTGTGCCAGATTACACCCGTGCGTCTACGCGGCTGACGGCAGTGCGGGCCACCGCGACGCAGGCCCTGCATCTACTGATCACTGAGGGGGACCCGTTGCTGCGATCCTCCAGTGTGAATGTTGATTTGGCCGACAATCCCATCGAATATGGTCGCACATGGTTTGTCGGTGATCGGGTCACATTGACCTTGGAAAACTAAAAAGGCCCCGCCCAAAACAGGCGAGGCCATCATCGTCACGACAGACGCATTATTCGAGACCCATGCAGTTTGCGTAATACGTCACTGTCGCAGGCCAATCCGAAAAGATGCCTTTGACGCCAACGTCCTGCGCCAGAACATCGATCAACTCATACATCACGCCATCGCTGTTTACCGCATCTGCGATGGACTGGTAATACCAACCCCCACCATTCACCAGCGGGCCAGAGCGTTCGATGGTCCAGGTGATGATGTTGATGTCGGCGGCCTTGGCTTGAATGGCCAATTCTGATGGCACGATGTCACCATTCTCAAGCGTCACCAGCATCCACGTGGGTGGTGCAATGTAGTTCACGCCCATCGCCTTCAGCTCTTGCATGGTGTTGGGCCAAGTGGCCGCATCCATCGGCGAATAACCATCAATGTCGTATTCATCCATCAGGTAAACAGCCTGCGCACCGAATTCTGGCGCGGCCTTGATCCAATACAGCACATCTTCAAGGTTGAACGACTGCAACCAGACATCTGCCGCAGGAACACCAGCGGCCACATATTCATCGACCAGCTTTTGCGCGTAATCTTCCTGCGTAAACCCGTTGAACGGCATCTTGACGGCGGGCGATTTCAATTCTGGTGTGAACCGCGCACCAAGACCGCGGAACAGTTCAATGGAGTCTGCGTGTGTCATTAGCATTGCAGGTTCAGCCGAATAAAGATCGGTGCGGAAATTCGCTGTACCGTCAAGGTAGGCTTCGACCGTTGTGGCGGTTCTGTCAGCGGCGTCCATTTTGGGCGTCAGGCTGCGGTATTCGTCCAGCGTGATTTCGGATGTGCGGCATTCGGCATTGGCACTTGTGTCGCCGTTCGCTGGCGTGAACGGCGTTGTGCAGGTTGAGGCCAAAGGCGTGGCAAGAATATTGGTCGTTGTGTGCAAATCGTTCTGTGCATGACGACATACCAGCTCAAGGTCGGCGGTAAACGTCACATCACATTCCAGAATGCCCGCCCCCATCAGCGCCGCCGCGCGGTTGGATTCAACCGTGTGCTCTGGAAATTGCATCGGCGCACCGCGGTGGCCAATGGAAAACAGCGACGTGGATGCCTCTTGGTTTTGGCAAGACTGCAATTGATCCTTCAGAGGACCGTCTTTCATCCGATCAATCAGATAGAACGGACGTGGGCCATATTCAACGCGGTCAAGCGTTTGTGCGATGGCAGGTGCCACGGCAAGTGTTGCGCCCAGTACGACGGTTGGCAGTGCGATGATACGAAGCATGAAATTCCCCTTTTGGTGCTCATGTCGGCTTGGGGTAATCGGGCCATATGAACGGCACATCACAGAAAGATCAAAGTTTTATCAAATTGAAGATGCGAAAAGGCTAACCTTCATATTTTTCCAAGAACGCTTCAGCCTTCATTGCCCGAAAGTCGTCCAATGCCGCGCGCAACGCATCATGGGTCCAATCCCACCAGGCCAGCGCGATGAGACGATCCGCGATGCTGCGAGGTTGGCGCAAACGCAGCGGCTTGGCAGGCGTGCCAGCGACGATTGTGTAGGGATCGACGTCCTTTGTAACCACGGCCCCCGCCGCCACGACCGCGCCATCACCCAACGTCACCTCGGGCTTGATCATCGCACCTGCACCAATCCATGTGTCATGTCCGATTTGGGCGATACGGGACCGCCGATGTTCAAAAAATGCCTCATCCCGCGTCGTGTCATCCCAATAATCCGCCGAGCGATAAAGGAAATGGTGGCAGGCGGCCGTATCCAAGGGATGGTCCGTCGCACCGATCCGGCTGAACGCGGCGATGTTGGCAAATTTGCCAATCCGCGCGTTGGCGATATCGGCGTAACGGTCGCAGTAAGCATAATCCCCGAACGCCGCATTGTTCAGCCGGCTGCCACGCCCGATTTCGACGTAGGCGCCAAAGGTGCTGTCGGTGATGTCGCAATCGGCGTGGATGAACGGAGCAGTCGCGCTTAGTCGGGGCATGTATCAGAGTTCTCTTTCTTCTTCATCAAAAGCGGAAGACCTTACCTGTCCTAGCCAGCTTCAGTCCTGTGGAAACATCAAGGATACCAGCCGCGACGCATGCAGCCCCGATGCCCCTGTTCATACCTGTAAGGTAAGTCGTCATCCGTCTTTGGTTCCGATCAATTTACCGCGCAGCCAACCTGACAACCAGTCCATCACCATGACCATCAAAATGATCAGGATGATGTAGTAGGCGACTTCCTCCCAGTCTTTTTGGGTCTGGATCGCCTGCGTTAGCATCAGGCCAATCCCGCCACCCGTGATCGCGCCGATAATCGTGGCAGAGCGCGTGTTGGATTCGAGGAAATACAGGACTTGCGCCAGCAAAACGGGCATCACTTGCGGAATAACCCCGAACCGGTACCGTTGGAGCGGTTTGGCGCCTGTCGATGTCACGCCCTCAATCTGTTTGTCGTCAACATTTTCAAGCGCCTCGGAAAAGGTTTTGCCGAAGGTGCCTGTATCGGTGATCAAAATCGCCAAGGCGCCAGTCATTGGTCCCGGTCCGAACGCACGGGCCAGAACCACTGTCCAGATCAGCGCGTCCACGCCGCGAACAAAGTCAAACAAGCGGCGGGTGGCGGTCCGCAGCAACATGACAGGCGCAAACCTTTTAGCGGCCAAGAACGCCAGTGGCAGCGCGATCATCGCAGCCCCCATGGTCCCAAGGAACGCCATAAGGATCGTTTCGCCCAGCGCCCAAGCGATATCCTTGTGGCGCCACATTTTGTTATGCCAAAAGTCCGACATCGCACCGATGATGTTGCGTCGTTCGGGATCGATTTGTTCACCAAACACGATCTGTCCAAATCCCATACCATGATAGGGGCTGTCGAATGTGAACCAGAACAATTCCCATCCTGCGAAATAGTTGAACACTTCGGTCTTTGACCCCGTGAGGGTGATCCGGCCCTCGGGTGTTGCGATGGCGACGCGGCGGTCCGATGCGTTGATCCAGTCGGGCAGATCCGACGGCAAATTGGTGGTGACGGTGCGGCCTTCGGCCTGCGCCTCGACAGACCCGAAGCCGGGGACGTCGATCTCGGTGCGGTTGTCGGGCAGAAAGCGGACAATCGTATCGCCACCCAGATCAACCGTGATAACGTCTGCGCCGCTGACCCAGGCTGGGCGCTTGCCTTCTGGGTATTCTCCCTTGCGCTCGCCTTCAACCGCATAAGAGATTTCACCATTCCGGTTATCGCGGGTGACGTGTACCTTATGGGACCAGATGTCAGAAGTCAGCGTGCGCGCGTTGTCCATGTTGGCGCGTTGGACCAAGCCCGGCACATCAAACGCAAAGAAGATATAGGCGAAATAAACCAAGATCACCGCGGGCACACCAAAAGCAAACAGACGCTTTCGGCGAAACAGACCTTCAGCGTGGGTCTTCGAGGCTTGAATATCCAACGATGTCATTGGGCTTGTCCTTCGGTCAAACGGTTGCGGTAGCGGCTTGAAATCTGGTCAAAGAAAACGATCGTACCGAACAGCAGCACAAAGATCGCTGCGGCCTCATCGAACCGGCCCGGCCCCCAAGCCATCGCATTGCGCAGCTCATAGCCAAGGCCGCCTGCACCGACAAAACCCAGAATGGCAGAGGCGCGGATATTAATTTCGAACCGCAACAAGGTGTAGCTGACATAGTTTGGCGCGACTTGCGGCAAGACACCAAGAAGCATCCGTTGGGTCCAAGTGGCCCCTGTTGAAGCCAAACCTTCCACAGGTTTAAGATCCGCATTTTCAGCCACTTCGGAAAACATCTTGGCCAGAGCACCAGCGGTGTGCAGCGCGATTGCGATCATCGCAGGCACAGGGCCGCCCCCCAAAATAAAGATCAGCACCAACGCAATAACGATTTCGGGGATCGCGCGCAAAGTATCGGAAAAACGGCGAAACAACGGGATCAACCGCGGCCATTTGGCAAGACCACGGGTTCCCAAAAGCGACAGGATCAACCCCCCCACAGCGCCGATGATTGTAGACACAGCCGCGATATTGATTGTTTCAACAAGGGCTGGGAAAAATTTAGCAATCAGGCTTGGCAGATCGCGGCGTTTGCCCCAAGCCTCGGCAAGCACCTCACTTGGGTAGTCGCCAATTTGGTGCAACCCCTCCCAGAACCCGCCTGCATTGCGATCATCTGCAATGTTAAAACCGGACACCATCAAGACCACAAACAGCAACAACGCCAAGCCACTATAAAGCCTGCGCCGCCCAACCTGTGCAAGGTAGCTTTCACGAATATCACCAAGGCCAGGTGTCGCTGCCCGGCCTGTCGTGTCTGTTGCTGTCATAATGCTGCCTCGCATAAAAAGACCGGTCGCCTTCAACGCGAAGGCGACCGGGGCCGTCATGAAAATATCTTAGTTGCCGATCACAGACTGACGCGCCGCAACGATGCTTTCGTAGGTTTTATGGGTCACTGGTACAAAACCAAGCGTGTCACCCGCAGCAACCCCGTAGGCACATTCGGCGTCACGCTCATAAAGTGTGTCGACCAGCTCGGTCATCGTCGCCTTGACGTCCGCTGGCAGGTCGGCACGCAGAACAACCGGACCTTCTGGGATAACGTTGGACATCCAGATCTGCTGAAGATCGTTCATGTCGACAAGTCCCGCATCAACCGCACGACGCAGCGCACCCGAGTTGTAACCGTCTTCCCATTCGCCCTGAGCGTCGGCCCAGGTGACGCCGGCGTCGATGTCACCGTTTGCTACGGCAATGATCGTCTGCTCATGGCCGCCAGTGAATTTAACTTCACCAAAATAGTCGCCGGATTCCATCGTGGCGCCAGTCGCTTTTGGGATTTCGATAGACGGGATCAGGTAGCCGGATGTGGAGTTGGGATCACCAAAACCAAAAACCTTGCCCTCTACATCTTTCAAAGCTTCGATGCCGCTGTCCACACGCGCGAACCCGATCGAATGATACCCGATGGAACCGTCGAGGTTCTGCTTGACCAAAACGGGTTCAATGGCTTCGGGGTCTTGCAGGTATGTTGCAGCATAAGAGGAAGCGCCAAGCCATGCCATGTCGATTGTGCCACCCAGCAGACCTTGAATAACGCCGTTGTAGTCGGCAGGCGCGAACAGCTTTGTCTCAACACCAAGCGCTTCGGTGGTGTAATTTTGCATGCAGGCATAGTTGTTCATGCGGTCCTGTGCGTTTTCACCGCCTAGGATTCCGATCCGGAATTCGGTGATTTTTGCGTCCTGAGCGAAGGCAGGGGCAGCTAGGGCAGTTGTGGCCAAAGCGGCGGCTATAACAGTTTTCATCAGTCTCTCCATGGAGGAATTAAGCGCGTGTTGGCGCAGGTTATCTGGCTCAGGCGACGGCCTCGACTTTGGGCGCGTCGGTTCTGTCCAGCGTTTCAATTTCGGTTGATGTGGCGGCTTCGGAAAAATCCGAGCCTGCCCCATAGATGTCGCGGGCGACGCCTGTGGTCAGTTGTGCTGGCGTGCCATCAAACACGATACGCCCATCGCGCATCCCGATCACGCGGTCGCAGTAACGGCGCGCGGTATCCAATGTGTGTAAATTGGCGATGACCATGCGGCCGTCTTCTTCGTGAATGTCGCGCAAGGATTGCATGACGACCTGCGCATTCATCGGATCAAGCGACGCGATGGGCTCATCCGCCAAAATGATTGCGGGGTCCTGCATCAGTGCCCGCGCAATCGCGACACGCTGTTGCTGTCCGCCTGACAGGGCTTCGGCACGTTTAGGCGCCTGTTCAGCGATGCCAAGCCGATCCAGAATATCGATGGCTTTGTGAATATCGGACCGGGGATATAGGTTGAACATCGTCGCCAGTGTCGAGCGACGGTTCAGCGTGCCGTGCAACACATTCGACACAACATCCATGCGCGGCACCAGATTGAACTGTTGAAAAATCATCGCGCAACGTGATTGCCACTGACGCCGCGCAGCACCACGCATCGCCGTCACATCTTCGTTTTTAAACAATATTTCACCGTCTGACGCATCGCTCAACCGGTTGAGCATCCGCAAAAGGGTCGACTTGCCGGCACCCGATCGCCCGATAATGCCAATCATTGCGGGTTCATTGATTTGGATATTGGCAGTATCCACGGCGATTTTGTCGCCAAATCGTTTTGTCAGTCCGTTGATGCTTAGCATGTCATCCCCCGATGAATTTGAGAGATACATAAGCCCGCAATTCAACACTCAGGTGACAGTTTTGAATCAGATTGGTGATGGTTTCTTAAAGGTTACGTGACAGTGAATGGGCAGCCGCAAGGTTCGCGGTTTCATTCTGCCCGGCAAAATTTTCATCGCGATACACATGCGAGTAAGCCCGTCACACACTGGCTATATTAACGCATCTGCACGCGCCGCCTGCGGATCAAGGTCTGTCATGACGCCTGCCCGTCTTGGGGTGTCAGAAAACTTACTGCGACGACGGACAGTGCAACCATACCCGAAGCGATCCCAAGCATCAGGGGCAGCCCGCCCACCTGATAGCTTAACCCCGATGCGAGCGTCCCGATCAAACGCCCCGCAGCGTTTGCCATGTAGTAAAACCCGACGTCCATGGTGACGCGTTCTGCCTTGGTGAAAGACAGGATCAAAAAGGAATGAAGCGAGGAGTTCACTGCAAAAAGCGCCCCGAACACCAACAGACCCGCGACCACGCAAAGCGTTAGCCAAGTCTGCGGGCCATTCGCAATCAAGGCCGCCACGGCCAGGACCGCTGGCACCCCCGCAAGCGCCCATGCCCAGCCACGTGCCGCTGCGATCAGTTCGGAGGTGGGGCGCGATTTGGCGCGCAGGATGCGTGGGGCGTTCGCCTGCACAAGCCCGTATAATATGATCCAAACGGCCATAAACGTCCCGATCAGGAAGAACGCAGTGCGATTGCCTTGCGGTGTTCCATCCGACAAGACCGCGTAGAAATAAATTGGGATACCGACGACAAACCACACATCCCGCGCCCCGAACAGAACCACGCGCGCAGCACTCAGCCAGTTGACGTTGGGCGATTTGGACAAGACTTCGGTGAACTTCGCGTCCTTGCGCCCCTTGGGCAGGCCCGCTGGCATGAACATCAACACCGCGATCAGGATCACCGCCAATACCGCCGCCATTCCAAGTACCGCACCGACAAATCCCACCGATGCAAGCAGGGCCGCGCCCAGCAAAAACCCCACCCCTTTAACCATGTTCTTGGACCCCGTCAGCAGGGCGACCCAGCGGAACAATCCCGCATCTCCCGCAGGCGCCAGCAATTTAACCGCCGATTTGGATGACATCTTGGCAAGATCTTTCGCCACCCCGCTGGCCCCTTGAACCAACATCACAAACACCACGGACACGCCCAGCGCCCAGCTTGGATCAAGTTGCGCCAGCGCCAAAAGGGCTGCAACCTGTAACCCAAGGCCCGCATAAAGGGTAGACGTCAACCCGAACCGCGCCGCAAGCCAGCCTGCGCACAGGTTCGTTACGATGCCCGCGATTTCGTAAAGCACAAACAGATAGGCCAGCTGCACGGGTGAGAACCCCAGCGTGTGAAAATGCAAAAGCACCAGCATCCGTAAGGCGCCGTCGGTCAGCATGAACGCCCAGTAGGCGGCCGTGACGGCGATATACGCGGACAGTCCTTCGGGGCGGGCTGTGGTCACAAACTGTCTCCGACCATAAATGCCACATCCACCAAACGATGCGCGTAGCCCATTTCGTTGTCATACCACGCGTAAATTTTGACCTGCGTGCCATTGATGACCATGGTCGATAGCGCGTCCACAATACTGGATCGTTCGTCGTTGGTATAATCCGTCGACACCAACGGGCGTTCTTCGTATCCAAGAATGCCACTCAATTCGCCTGCCGCTGCTGCTTTGAACAGGGCGTTCACCTCTTCCGCCGTCGTTGCGCGTTCCACCTCAAACACGCAATCGGTCAATGAGGCGTTCAGCAGCGGCACCCGCACCGCGTGGCCGTTTAAACGCCCCTTAAGCTCGGGGTAGATCAGCGTGATCGCCGTCGCACTGCCCGTTGTCGTCGGGATCAGAGAATTAAGCGCAGATCGCGCACGGCGCAAATCCTTGGCGGGACGGTCTACGATAGTCTGCGTGTTCGTCACGTCGTGAATGGTCGTGATTGACCCGTGCTTGATCTGCAGGTTCTCGTGGATCACCTTCACGACCGGGGCAAGGCAGTTGGTTGTGCAACTGGCCGCTGTCACAATATTATGGTGCGCCGCATCATAAATATCATGATTGACGCCAAAGACGATATTGGCCGCATTGCCATCTTTGACAGGGGCGGACACAACCACCTTCTTTACACCTGCTTCAAAAAACGGGGCCAGCTTGGCTTCGGTTTTGAACACGCCAGTACAGTCAATGACCACATCGACACCGTCCAACGGCAAATCGTCAATGTCATGCGTACCGACAAAGGGCAGACGGGTGCCGTCAATCGTGACGCTGTCGCTATCATAGGTAAACTCTGCATCCCAACGACCATGCACCGTATCAAATTCAAGCAGATGCGCGTGCATCTCAGGGTCACCCACAGCGTCGTTTATCCACGCGATCTTAGCCCCACGCGCCAACAAGGGTTTGAGCGCGAGCTTGCCAATCCGGCCAAGGCCGTTCAGAGCGTAGACTGTCATAGGGTTATCCTTTGTCTTTGATTTGGCCGATGTCATCCACGGCCTTTTGAAGGGAAATACGATCAAGCGACGCAATCGGCAGCGCGGCAAACCCGGTCATGCGATTGCGCAACGCGCCGTAGGTCTGACGGAACGCGAGGCTTTTTTCTGCGTCTGCGCCCTGGACTTTGACCGGGTCAGGCAGCCCCCAGTGGGCGCTGATGGTCTGATCCCGCCATGCAGGGCAGTCGTCATTGGCAGCCTGGTCACAAACGGTGAACACAAAATCAAGGGCCGGAGCATCATCGGTTTGAAACTCTCCGATGTTCTTGGCACGCAAAACCGACACATCATGGCCGTTTTGTTTTAACACCTCCAAGGCGAACCCGTTGAGGTCCGAGTTCGGTTTGGTGCCTGCGGAATAAACGTTAAAGCGATCCGGCGAGAGATCACGCAGGATGGCCTCTGCAAAGATCGAACGGGCGGAATTACCGGTACAGATGAACAAGACATTGAACTTTCGGTCCCCCATTTCAGGAAACCTGTGCGCGGCATCATTGGCGAAAGGCAAACAAATTTCGGGGCGCCCCCGACAACAGTCATGAAGAAGGAACCCAATCGTCGCCTGTATCGCTTCCATGTCCACCGCATAGCGCAGCGATGTTCCGACCCGCTCTTGAGAGATCAGACCAGCATGCAACAACGAGGACACATAACCCGAAAGCGTGTTGGGCTTTAAGTCCAGTGCATGCGCAAGTTCCGTCGCGGGAACCCGATTAGGGTAGCGACGCATAAGCAGCCGGAACACGGCAAGCCGTTGCGGATGGCCAAGCGTTGAAAGTCGGTCGGGAATCAATGTATCCATAGTTCGTGAATAATTGAATTATAGACTAGTACAAAGTGAAGTTTTTGTAACATTGCAACCAGCGTTGTTCTGAAATTACTTTTGTGAACAGCCTTGGGTACAGGCATCACCAAGGTTCTGCGTGCCATGGGCCCGCGTACCAGCGGCATCTGGGAAAGGAAGGGGCTGGTGGCAGACCCGTTCTGATCCGCGATGCAGCACAACTTTCGCAGGTTTCAACAACAAGGAACTGCACGCAAGATTGGTCAGGCGCTGCAAATAAAGTTGTCCATATTTGACAATCTGCCCGCAAGTCAGATCAGATTCGAAACGCTACGGTGGTAAAACCCACAGCAGCCGTAAAAATCAGAGATCAAGGAGGCTAATATTGTGATTGTAGAACGTCGCACATCTTTGTCTCGATGCGCCGAATTTTCTGCACCTTGCCTACCAGCCGCGTCACGAAATATTGGCCCAAACGTCAAGCATTTCTAACCCATGAAGTAAGTCAGGATGCCGTTTGTTAACGGGTCCATCCCTCATTGAGTTTTTCCATGACCTTCTCAAACCATGCATCATACCAGTACCACTGCCCTGCAATCTCAACCCCATAGCCCTTGCCCGGACTGCGCGCATTGAGCTGGTTAACGAGCTGCGTATGATCGAAGATAGCAAACTGTGGAAAGCCAGCCGCATTTGCCTTGGCAACTATCTCTGTAGGGCGAAATTTAGGCCGCTCTGTATCTTTCAGCAGCACTCTCTCAACATTTTCCGCCTCCGGTGTGCCAGCTTTGACAAACTCAATAGCCAAGTCAGATTTTGAAGCCTTGCCTGCCACCTTCGGCACAAAGGCCACGCGATAGCGAAATTTGGGATCGGCTTGTTCTGCATCAGTCAAACCATTGTGGAAGTCATCCATTGCAGTCGCCACGTTTGGTGGCAAATCCTGACCGACTAAACTGGCCCTCTGGCCCCCATCGAAGGTAACGAATTGAAGTGCTATTGGCAGCCGCTTTTCCAACGCAAATTCTTTGCCAAACAGGGTTTTGATCGCTTCATTGAAGTTGATGCAGCAGGCTTGCAGTTTGGCGCCAAGTGCGTCGTCAATCCGGTCAGTTGACTGATGCTCAATCTCATGACGGATTTCCGTCAGGAAGTTGAGATTGTCAATGACGCCCTTTTCAATCGGACACCCGCCGTGGGCAAGGCATTGACCTAGTTCCCAATACATATCGGCACCATGCTTTGTTTTCTTTACAACCCCAGCCTGCTTGTACCGATAATCTACGCCCTCCCTCTTGTAATAGGCATGCATGAGGTACGTCCATGCAATGACGCTTGTGACGATGAACAGTTCAGCGCGGCAAAACAGCCCTGCGCTGTTAAAGGTATGAACAGCCGCAATCATCGCTTCCCGCGCCTTGATTGATAATTCATCGCCCTTGAAATGAAGCCCTGTTACAGGGTCTATATCCGGCCATGCATTCAGAAATGCGTCCAGTTCAATGTTGCTTGCCGGTTTGATAGCTGCGTGCATCTTCCCATCTTTAATCTGGGATATCCGAGCTTGGTTCACAGAGCGTGTTGGTCGCGAAAAATAGGCGTGAACATCTTGCGGGACGTAGTTCTTTTGTAGCATCGCTTTCACAATTGCCACTTCCCACTTTTCCAGCGTCTTTCCTGTTCTACGTGCCAATGCCTATGAGCCTTCAGTTATTCTCGGCGACAACTTCAACGACTGTCGGTCATGATTTTGAGAATATGGTCAGCTTTTGAAGGAAAGGTCGAAGCCATCTGACGTTCGATAGTGATTTAGTGGCGGACCGAGGAGGATTCGAACCCCCGACCCCCTGATTCGTAGTCAGGTACTCTATCCAGCTGAGCTATCGGTCCACTACGGCGCGGTTTAGTCTTGCCGCGCGATAGATGCAAGCCCTCGTTTCATCAATTTGCGAAGAAAATCAAACCAGCGTCACATCGCCTTTCGGCAACCTAATCCGAAAGGCGGTTCCATCGGTTCCGGTGTTGCTCAGTTCGAGGGAACCGCCATGCCCCCGGACCAATTCCGCAGAAATTGCCAGCCCCAATCCAGACCCGCCTTTTGTAACGCCGCCCTGAAACGGTGTGAACAAATGTTCCTGGGCTTTGGGGGGCAAGCCCGGCCCGGTATCGCGAATGTCAATGAACCATGCGCTGCTGTCTTCACTTGCAGATACGTTGATCTCGCCGGGTTTGCCGCTGGCGATAATCGCCTGACGCGCGTTGCGGACCAGATTTGCGATGACACGAAACACTTGTTCTGCATCAGCGCGAATTTGCATAGACACAGGAATATCCTCGGACAGACTTAGATCATAGTCTCCGGCGGCCAACCTTTCACTGTCTATGACATCTTCCACGATCGGCGACAGCATCGCCACGGTCAAAGTGGGGCTGGGTTCTTCTGCTTTGCCAAAGGCCAAAGTGCTTTCACACAGATGCACAGCCCGTGTGATCGAGTTCACCAATTTCGGTGCCATCCGTGCGACCAACGGGTCTTCGCTGGACTCGATACGATCCGTAAACAACTGCGCCGAAGTCAGGATATTGCGCAAATCATGGCTGATTTTGCTAACGGCACTGCCAAGCTGCGCCAAGCGCTCTTTCTGACGCAATGCGCTTGTTAGTTCCGTTTGCATGGATTTCAGCGCCTCTTCGGCTTCGCGCAATTCCGTCACGCCCGCGCCAGGTTCAATGATACGTCGCGCATCTTCTGGCGCTTCGGCATAACGTTGCATGTGATCAACAACACCCTTGATCGGTTTGACCAAAAGCGAACGTACCGCCAGAAACAGCAACACGGCGGTGAAGACCGAAATCACAGCGGATAAGATCAAAATGCGCACGCCATAGTCTATCATCGCGGTCCGCAAAGGCCCGGTTTCCATGGTAATTTCGATTAACAGCCCTGCTTCGCGCAAAGGTGCACCGATCACGCGGATCACTTCATTCTCAGACTTGGTCAGCCGCATCATGGCGTCGCGGATCAACACCAGTGCTGTGCCATCGCGCAAATCGAATGTTTCCGAGATCGGCTGCGGCATCGGGGTTGCCAACATCAGTTGGCGCACCTCGTCGCGGCGCAACACCACGTTGAACACGCCCGCGTTTTCCAGCAGTTCCTGTTCCAGTTCGCTGTCCAACATGTCATCGGCCAGCAGCGCCAGTGAAGCAATCTGCGCCCGCTCAAGGTGATCCAGCAGGTAGTTTTCGCGGTACCGTGCAATCGATGGCACAAAGATCAAAATCTCAGCCAACATGACGAAGACTGTGGTCAGGATCAGGAAGCGGCCAGAAAGCGAATTCAGCATGGTGCCTCAGAACTCAAGGAATGAAGCGTTGGACAAAGCCCACCACCCGTTTCACCGTAGGGTTATCAAACAATCGAGGCGTGTAATAGGCACCAGCCGCGCGTTTGTTGACTTCGCCAATGGTCGGATATGGCGCGACCATGGCGGCGACATGGCTCATCTTCATGTTGTTGGCCAGAACCAGCGCCCACAGGTTGATCAATTCGCCCGCTTGGTAGCCTACGATTGATGCGCCGACCGGGCGGCCCTTGACCACCATCAGCTTGATGAAGCCTTTGGTTTTACGTTCCGCAATCGCGCGGTCGTTGTGGTGATAGTCAAAGCGGATCACTTCCAATTTGTCGCCGTGGGCGTCCCGCGCCTGCGCTTCGGTCAAGCCAACTTGGGACAGTTCTGGATCCGTGTAGGTCGCCCAAGGGATATGCGACGTCTTGGCCTTGGACGGCAGCCCAAACAGCATGGACCGGATGATAACGCCCGCGTGGTAGCCCGCCACATGGGTGAATTGCAGCCCGCCCGCCACATCACCGATGGCATAGACTTTGCGGTTGCTGGTACGCATGGACGCGTCGACTTCGATACCTGTGCGTGTGGTCTTGATGCCCGCGGCATCCAAATTCAGCTTATCGGTATTGGATTTGCGGCCAACAGCCATCAACAGGTGCGAGCCTTTGAAAACGCGACCGTCTTTGACCTCGACTTCGATAGCACCGGCTTGCCCTCGAATTTCAGCGGCCATTGCGTCTTCAGCAATCTCTACCCCTTCATCTTTCAGCGTATCCAGCACGACCTTGGCCAGTTCGGGATCGTCTTTGCCCAGCGCCTTTGCGCCCTCAATCACAGTTACCTTTGATCCCAAACGGATGTGGGCCTGCGCCATTTCCATCCCGATGGGGCCGCCCCCGATGATCAACAGGTGCTCAGGTTGTTCACGCAGGTCGAACAATGTCTCGTTTGTCTCGTAGGGCACATCGCTAAGACCGGGAATGGGCGGCACCAAAGGCGATGAACCCGTTGAAATAACAACGCGGCGGGCTTTGATCACTGTATCGCCTGCTTGCACTTCCGTGGGTGAAATGAAGTGGCCATATTCGCGGATCACGTTGACGCCAAAGCCTTCAAACCGCTCTTGGCTGTCCACCGGTGCAATGGTCGCGATCACATCGGCCACATGATCCTTGGCGGCGGCATAGTCCACTTGCGGGTCTGTGTCCGCCACGCCGTAAGGCGACGCATGTGCCTGCCCGTAAGCGGCTTTTGCGCTGGCGATCAGCGCCTTGGACGGGACGCACCCGAAGTTCAGACAATCGCCGCCCATCTTGTGACCTTCCAGCAAAGTCACAGATGCACCCATCTGACTGGCACCTGCAGCCACAGACAACCCGCCGGACCCCGCACCAATAACCAAAACATCCGTCTTAATACGCTTCATTGTCTTACAGACCTTTCTTGCCAGTCACGGCTTTCATCAAAACAGGCAACAAGGACAATGCCGCAAGCCCAAGAATTGGCAACAAAACATGGGGCGCGAAAATGATGCCAAGATCCGGCGTCTCGCCCGCTTCAAAAACTTCGCCCAGGCCCGCACCCACAGAACTGAAAACCAACCCGCCGGGAATAATGCCCAGAAAGGTAGAAATCACAAAGCGGTGCAGCGGCACCTGCATAAAGGAGGGCACCAGGTTCGCCACGAAAAACGGAACAACCGGCACGAGGCGCATGATGAACAACATAGACCATTGGTTTTCATCAATCCCGTCTTTCAACTTTTTGATGGGGCCCGTCGACGCTTCCATCTTTGCACCAAGCGTTTCACCAAACCCGTAACGTGCTGCCAAAAAGATAACTGTCGCCCCAAGGGTTGCACCCGTGACGTTAAAGATCGTGCCAAAGACTGTGCCAAACAAGAACCCCCCCGTCAGCGTGGCAATGGTGGCCCCCGGCAACGAGAACCCGACAATCAGGATGTAGGCCAAGACAAACAGCAGCGCAGTCAAAACATAGTTGCTGTCACGAAACGCCACCAATGCTTCACGGTTGTCGCGCAACGTGTCAAAGCTGAGGTAATCGCGCAAAGTGAAAAACCCGATGGCAGCCACCACCGCGATTGCAATCAACGGCAACCGCCGCATCAGGCCGGACTTGGGGGTAGGTTCATTGGCTTGGGTCATATCACTCATCAGCTTGGCCTTTTTGGTTGTCCACTTCAATGCACTGAACCTGTGCATACGTGCCACCGTGAAACACCTAGATCACGGGTGCTTGATGTTGAGTGAAGGGAATCGAGGTTTTTCTTGCGTCAACTTTCGGCGTTTGAAACAATTCCCCAAGTTCACGCGGGATATTTGTTGCAAAACTATACGTTTTACCGTCCACAGGGTTTGACTTGCCCCCCTATCGCCTTTAGAGGACGGGCTTCGAATGACACTTGGTGCGCCGAATCTACAAGGTGGACCATAAAATGGAGACGGAGCGATGAAACGCACCTACCAACCTTCCAATCTCGTGCGCAAGCGGCGCCACGGCTTCCGTTCGCGCATGGCGACAAAAGCAGGCCGTAAAATCCTGAACGCACGTCGTGCCAAGGGCCGCAAAGAACTAAGCGCTTAATTTAGCGCCAGCGCAGGATTGCCTGACATGACCCCGCCGGAGGCCTCCACGAGCAACGCAGAAGTTGCCGCGGACATGCCTGCGGCGGGTTCGTCACGTTTGGACGTATTGAAAAAACGTGCTGACTTTTTACGGGCAGCGCGTGCCAAACACATCCCCACGAAGGGATTTGTTCTGCAATATCGCGCACGCGGCGACGATGCACCCATGCGTGTCGGGTTCACCTGTTCCAAGAAAGTTGGGAATGCCGTGGCGCGCAATCGTGCCAAACGCCGCCTTCGTGAGATCGCCCAAGCCATTCTGCCCCACCACGGCAAACACGGCACTGATTATGTGTTGATAGGACGGTTTGAACGCACGGCGCAGCGCCCGTTCACTGATTTGCTGGATGATTTGCGTCGCGCCTTGGCCAATACTGAATGACGCCTTTCGCCTATATCGTATCCTTGCCTGTCCGCGCCTATCGCTTGGTGTTTAGCCCGTGGATCGGCTTCAACTGCCGCTACCAGCCCACTTGTTCCGCTTACGCTATGGAAGCTTTGGAAAAACACGGCGCCTTTAAGGGCAGCTACCTTGCAGCCAGACGTATAGGACGGTGTCATCCGTTTGGCGGAACAGGTTACGATCCCGTCCCGGACCGCGTCCCAGACCACACAAAACGTCGTTAGATTTGTTTTTCGAAGGTTATTGTTACCTCTCCTATGTCGACGCCGAAGCGTTTCATATATGCTTTGTTTAGCACCCGCGTTTCGCTTAACTGCCACATCCAATCATCAAAGTTCACGCGCAGTGTACCGTCCGGAACCGGCAGATCGATTTGGTAAGTCCAATTGAATGTGTCGCCCCGTTCTTCCCCCGTCGCGCTGCCAATCACGCCGGGCGCCGTGCCAGCCCATGTCTGGGCGCCTGTTTTGCGCAATGTCCAAACGCGCTGTTCCGTCGTTCCATCAGCGTAGACGAAATTTTCGTCCAGAACCAACGTATTGCCATCCCAGTTACCGTCGATTTCGACAACGAAACGCCGCCGTACAGTGCCGAACACATCCTGAAATTGACCATAAGCAATGACATGACCGTCAAAAAATTCTTCCAGATTGAATTCTGCTCTGGACAGCTTTTCATCTTCCAATGCAGGTTTTCCAGTGCAGGCGCTAAGCCCCAAAACCATCAAAATAGCTATCCCAAGACGCCGCATGGTGTTTCCCTTTTCTTTGAATGTGGTACGCGGCAGGGGCTCTTTTGGTTCACACGACATCTGCTATAACTCCGCCACACAACTTTGAGGCCCGCCATGCGAGACGAACTCGACGACATACATGCCCTGTTTCACGGGGCCCCTCGCACCACCGAATTCAAGAAATTGCGCAAACGTATTGTTCGGATGACCCGCGAGGCGATCGAACAATACGGCATGATCGAAAAAGATGCGCGGTGGCTTGTCTGCTTGTCAGGCGGCAAAGACAGTTACACGTTGCTTGCTGTTCTTCACGAATTGAAATGGCGCGGTCTTTTGCCCGTCGAAATTCTGGCGTGTAACCTGGATCAGGGACAACCGGGGTTTCCCGCAACTGTGTTGCCCAAATTCCTCGAAGACATGGGCGTCCCCCACCGCATAGAATATCAAGATACCTATTCGGTGGTTGTGGACAAAATCCCCGCAGGACGCACATTTTGTGCGTTATGCTCGCGTTTGCGTCGCGGGCATCTTTATCGCGTGGCGCGCGAAGAAGGTTGCTCTGCCGTGGTTCTCGGACATCACAGAGACGACATACTAGAAACGTTTTTCATGAATTTGTTTCATGGTGGGCGCTTGGCAACCATGCCACCGAAATTGGTAAATGAAGAAGGCGATTTATTCGTCTATCGCCCACTTGCACATGTCGCGGAAACCGATTGCGAAAAGTTTGCCCAAGCTATGAATTATCCCATAATTCCTTGCGATCTATGCGGAAGTCAGGATGGGCTGCAACGCCAGCAAGTTAAGCAAATTCTGGATGGCTGGGAAGCCAACAGTCCGGGACGGCGTCAGGTTATGTTCCGTGCGTTAACAAATGCACGGCCCTCACATCTGCTGGATACGAACCTTTTTGACTTTGCGAATCTGGTGCGCAACGCAGATGCAAATGATGAATCGGTAAAAGTTGACCTAAAAGCAGGTGAAGTTCCCAAGCTTCGTTAAGGGGCTGATTACCAAAGGCACGTACTCCTTTTGTTCAAATGCAGGCAGCACCCATTTGCACAAAGGACCGACCATGCGCATGAATTTTCAACGCAACTTTTCGCAACTGCGCGAACGGTTGTGCACAGCCATGATTGGTCCACAAGCGTTGGCCTTTCTGCCCGCGCTCAGCCTTGCCAGCTATTGGATAGGCGGGGAAGCTGCCCTGCTTGGCGCTGCGTTGGTCGTCCCTGCGCTGTTTCTACTGGCTGGTGGTCTATCCCCGGACAGTCGTCGCATGCGTCTTGCACGTGATTCTTTCACGGGACTGCTTCAGCGCGACGGCTTCGAAGACCTTGTAGAACACACTTACGAAAAAACAGCGGATGGCACTCAATCCTCTGCAGTCTTTCACATCGAACTCGATGAATTCGCACAATTGGTAGAACGGCATGGTGAAGCTGCAGGTGACGCAGTGATCCAGCGAACAGGTGACCGAATTGTATCGACTTTGCGGGATATGGATAATGTGGCACGCCTTGGTGATTGCCGCTTTGCAATTTGCATGGGTGCGACGCGGTTTATCGACCTAGAAGTCTGCATCCAACTTGCCGGACGCATACAAAACATCATTGAAGAACCCATTTCGGTTGATGGTGTCTCCGTTTACATGACTGCGGCCATCGGGTTCTGCTTAAGTGGACGTGCCCCCGGAAAATCCGCTGTTGATTGGTCAACTGCAGCGTCAACAGCGCTACGTTCCGCCCAAAAACGAGGCCCATCTGCCATTCGCGCATACACAGAGGAAATGCGTCGGGTCAGCGAAACGCGTGCAGAATTACGCGACGATATCACTTATGGATTGGAGGCCGGCCAAGTCACACCTTGGTTCCAGCCACAGATATCTACAGACACAGGCAAAGTGACTGGATTTGAAGCTTTGGCACGTTGGCATCATCCGGAACGGGGCATGATTGCACCCAACGAATTTCTTCCAGCCATTGAAGCGGCAGGATTGATGGAGCGGCTGGCAGAAGCCATGCTGTACCACACTTTCACAGCGTTGAAGGCATGGGATGCTGCCGGGGTGGTCGTACCCCAAGTTGGCGTCAATTTCAGCGGCGTCGAACTTAACAATCCCCGTTTGATCGAAAAAGTTAAATGGGAACTCGATCGCTTCAATCTAACACCGGATCGTCTGTCTATCGAAATTCTGGAAACTGTGATCGCGGGCGCCCCCGATGACGTTATTACACGCAATATAAACGGGTTGGTGGCCATGGGATGTCGGGTGGATCTAGACGATTTTGGAACGGGCCATGCTTCCATTTCATCCATCCGCAGGTTCGCCGTCAATCGCATCAAAATTGACAGATCCTTCGTTATCAAGGCCGACCGGGACCCTGAACAACAGCGCATGATAAGCGCAATTCTGACCATGGCCGAAAGACTGAATCTGGAAACTCTCGCTGAAGGCGTCGAGACCGTGGGCGAACACGCCCTTCTGGCACAATTGGGGTGTGACCACGTGCAGGGTTTTGGCATCGGAAAGCCTATGCCATTTCACGAAACACTGGACTGGATTGCATCACACGAAGCAAAATTGCAGGACGCTCCGGAAATCACACCGGGACGAACGAAGTAGCCAGTCCACTCCGAATGACAAAAACAATCGGAAACTGCACTTGTGTCACGGTGGCAAAAGGCCGAATCCGCTTGACCTTTTGCCTCGCACTCTGTTGAACCCACCAAGATATAAAAGACATCAGGTGGCGGTCCCCCATGGACGATCAAAACAAGAACCTCATTCTTGCAACTGCGCTCAGCTTTGCTGTGATCCTCGTATGGTTTGTGCTTTTTCCGCCACCAGAACCGGATACGCCTATTGACGGCACCAGCGCCGTTCAAACGACCGGGTCAACGGCCGACACAACTGTGGCAACGACCCCCTCAGTAGACGCGCCCGTCGCGGTTCCGACGCAGGCTCCAAAAGCGCTCGTTGAAGCGCCACGTGCATCGATCGAAACGCCGCGCCTGACGGGGTCTATCAGCCTTCTGGGTGGACGTATTGATGAACTGAAACTGAACGACTACCGCGAGACCACGGAACCAGACGCCGACATTGTTACCCTTCTGGCCCCAGTTGGCAGCGAAGATCCCTACTACGCATTGTTTGGATGGGCGGCGAGCACAGGCGTTACACCGGACGCGGTCCCGGGACCTGATACGGAATGGACGCTCAGCGATGGCGACGTGTTGCGTCCCGATGCACCCATTACACTAAGCTGGGACAATGGCGCGGGCCTTGTGTTCAACCGGACATATGAAGTCGACGCCGATTTTATGTTCACCGTTACGCAAAGCGTGCAAAACAACGGCTCTGCCGATGCGTCTATGGCGCCCTACGGCATCCTTGCCCGCCACGGCGAGCCTGACAATCTGAAAGGGTTCTTCGTTTTGCACGAAGGCCTGGTCACGATGACGGACGAACTGACCGAAACAGACTGGGACAACATTCCGGATTTCGACGTGCATCCCAAAGAAGGGGTGCCTGCCGAACGCAATGAAGACATTCAAAACGGCTGGATTGGTATTACCGACCACTACTGGATGACAACCCTGATCCCACCGGCAGACACAAACGCGCGTCTGACGGCCAAGTATTATCCGCGGACGGATATCTATCAGACCGAAACCGTGATGCCGAAAGTGACCATCGCCCCGGGTGCCAGTGCCACAAACACATTGCGCGTGTTTGCCGGTGCCAAGGAATGGGAAACCATCCGCGAATACCAATCAGAAGGCGTGACCAGCTTTATCGATAGCATCGATTGGGGTTGGTTCTTTTTCCTGACCAAACCTATCTTCTGGCTGTTGCACGAACTGAACAAACTGATCGGCAACATGGGCTGGTCCATCATCGGGCTGACTTTGATCATCAAGGCCGTTCTATTCCCGCTGGCTTACAAATCTTACGTCTCGATGGCGAAAATGAAAGAACTTCAGCCACAGATGGAAAAGCTGAAGGAAGCGGCAGGCGACGACCGTCAAAAAATGCAACAAGGCATGATGGAGCTGTACAAGAAAGAAAAGGTTAACCCCGCTGCGGGATGTCTGCCTATTCTACTTCAAATTCCCATCTTCTTTTCATTGTACAAAGTGATCTTTGTCACAATCGAATTACGCCACGCCCCTTGGCTTGGGCCGTTTCAGGATCTATCAGCACCAGATCCGACATCCTTGCTAAACCTGTTCGGTCTTTTGCCCAACGGCGCACCAGAGCCCGGTTCGATCATGGCTTTGGTCTTCATCGGTATCTTGCCCCTGCTTTTGGGTATCTCCATGTGGTTGCAGCAAAAACTGAACCCGGCCCCCACAGACCCCACGCAGCAAATGATCTTCGCCTGGATGCCTTGGGTCTTCATGTTTATGTTGGGTGGTTTCGCCAGTGGTCTCGTTGTCTACTGGATTGCAAACAACACCATCACGTTTACGCAGCAGTACCTGATCATGCGCAGCCAGGGCTACAAACCTGATGTCTTTGGAAACATCATGAAAAGTTTCCGCCGCAAAACTGAAACGGACAGCAAGTAATGTCACATGTGGCCAGTCTTTGGCGTCATCCCATAAAAGGATACGGTCGCGAAGCGATAGACAAAGTGGTCTTTGCAGCCGGGCAATCCATGCCTTGGGACCGGGTTTGGGCTGTCGCACATGAAGCTTCCAAAGCGGAACCGGGCGAATGGGCCAAATGCGGTAACTTTGGTCGTGCTGCAAAAGCACCGGCATTGATGGCTGTCACAGCCGCTTTGGATGAGACGTCCGAGACGATCACCTTGTCTCACCCAGACCTGCCTGATCTGACTTTCAAACCGGATGATACGCCAAACGCGTTAATCGACTGGACGGCTTCGCTGGTTTCCAAAGACCGCGCTTTGCCAAGCCACATTATGCGGCTGGACGGCCGCGGATATACCGACAGCCCTTTTGCGTCTGTCTCATTGTGCAATATGGCGTCTCATAAAGCTGTAGAGACCCATTTGGGCACCGAACTGTCTATTCACAGATGGCGCGGAAACGTGTGGATTGATGGTATTGCGCCATGGGAAGAAATGTCATGGACCGGCAAGATCATCCGGATTGGTGGATGTGTGTTCAAAGCCCGCGAACTTGCGACGCGTTGCATGTCGACGGCTTCGAACCCTGACACTGGGGTGCGGGATGCCGATACATTGGGTGCGCTCGATCACTTTGGGCATCAAGAATTCAGTATGCTTGCTGAAGTCATAGAAACAGGTCCTGTCGCTGTTGGCGACACTGTCGAGGTGCTTTGATGCAAATGCCATTTCCCATCGCCGAAGAACCTGACGCGCAAACGCAAGAACGCGGGCGTCTTTTGTTTGCTGGTGAAACAGAGTTTGTGAAAGGCGTCGTTGCCATGTCAGGCCTGCCGGAAGCGGACCGCATGGAAGTCTGTTTTGCGGGGCGATCCAACGTCGGGAAATCCACATTAATCAACGCATTGACGGGTCGCAAAGGGCTGGCGCGGGCGTCGAACACCCCGGGCCGTACGCAAGAAATCAACTATTTCACTGCGGGGGACGACCTTTATCTTGTCGACCTTCCGGGCTACGGCTACGCAAACGCCCCTTTGTCTGTTGTCGAAAAGTGGCAACGCCTTTTAAAGCAATATTTGTCAGGCCGCCAAACTTTGCGCCGTGCCTTTGTGCTGATTGACGGGCGCCACGGCGTCAAACAGGTCGATGAAGAAATCATGTCCCTGTTGGACAGCGCGGCCGTCACCTTTCAATGTGTGCTGACGAAAGCGGACAAGGTGAAAGAAAAAGACCGGCAAAAGGTTCTTGATGTAACCCGTGCCGCACTTGCAAAACACCCCGCCGCCTATCCAGAGATCCTGTTGACCTCGTCGGAAAAAGGGGACGGTATCCCCACATTGCGCAGCATCATTGCCACGTTGGAATAACGCCCCCAACGGCTTTATGCGCGGCACTGCCAAGGGTTAGGCCACACAATGGCTTGCACCCCCGCATTGCATTTCCCATAACCGTACCCAAAGGGTCAGGGATGAGAACACAAGATATGAACCGCGATTGGATCGCCACCGCAGAAACCCTAAGCAGCGCCCTACCCTATATGCAGCGCTATGCGGGGGCCACTGTTGTTATCAAGCTGGGCGGTCATGCCATGGGCAGCGATGCAGGGATGGCCAGCTTTGCCCGCGATGTTGTTTTGATGCGTCAAGTCGGGATGAACCCTGTCATTGTCCACGGCGGTGGCCCCATGATCAACGCGATGCTGGAACGGTTGAACATCACGTCAGACTTTATCAACGGCAAACGCGTCACAGATGCCGCCACTATGGAAGTGGTTGAAATGGTGCTGTCCGGCCTTGTCAACAAGCGTATCGTGCAGGCCATCGGTGCTGAAGGCGGGCGTGCTGTTGGATTGTCTGGTAAAGATGCCCATTTGATCACATGCACCCAAACGAACCCGGATTTGGGTTTCGTCGGCACCCCCACAACCGTAGACCCCGGCATTTTGCGCAACCTGTTTGATGGCAACACCATCCCTGTCATTGCCCCGTTGGGCGCAGGAGAAAACGGTGAAAGCTTCAACATCAACGGCGACACAGCGGCAGGCGCTATTGCGGGCGCGTTGAAAGCGGATCGTTTGTTGCTGCTGACCGACGTGCCCGGTGTCAAAGACAAATCCGGCGATGTGCTGACTGAAATCTCAGCCGCGCAGATCCATGAAATGACGGCTAATGGCACCATTGCGGGTGGTATGATTCCGAAAACCGAAACCGCCTTGAAAGCGATCGAAGAAGGTGTTCGGGCCGTTGTCATTCTGGACGGACAAGTGCCCAACGCCTGCCTGCTTGAGCTGTTTACCGACCACGGCGCAGGAAGCTTGATCCGAACGTAACACAGCTGTGTCCAGCCAACGCTTGGCACGGGTGCCATCGGCATCTACACCTGTGGCATGCAACACGAAGTCTTCATACGTTTCGGCATCTTTTTAGGCTTGTTCGCGATCCTAGCCGCGATCGAAGTCGCAGCACCACGACGCAAGCGCCGCCAAACCCGCACAGCGCGGTGGTCCACCAATTGGTGCATGACATTGGTGAACACGGCGACCTTACGTGCTATGGCCGTGTTTTTGCCCCTTCTCGCTGTAGGTGCGGCCGCTGATGCCCAATTCAATGGTTGGGGCTTATTCAATCTGGTGGGTCTGCCGGTCTGGATCGAAGTTGTCCTGGCCATGCTGATCCTGGATTTTGCAATCTGGCTGCAACACCTTATCACACACCGCGTCCCGCTTTTGTGGCGTCTGCACCGCGTGCACCATGCTGATGTGGACATTGATGTCACCACTGCCATCCGCTTCCATCCGATTGAAATCGCCCTATCTATGGTTTTGAAAATCGGGCTTGTTTACCTGCTTGGCCCCGCCGCTATTGCGGTCATTTTGTTCGAGATCCTGTTAAACGGCACTGCCATGTTCAATCATGCCAACATCAAACTGCCTTTGGCCGTAGACGCCTTGGTCCGCTGTGTTCTTGTGACGCCCGACATGCACCGCGTACACCACTCAGTGCACCGTCACGAACACGACAGCAACTACGGGTTTGCATTGTCCATTTGGGATCGCGTGTTTGGCACATACATCGCCCAACCCGCCCAAGGTCATGACAAAATGGCCATCGGGTTGCAGTGGCAGGACACGCGTCCCAGCAAATTGGGGTGGTCGTTAAGGCTGCCGTTTTTCAGACAATGAACTTGGGCAGCCTTAACACAGTCTACGCGGCGTACGGTATGTTCGTGATGGGGCATCTGTCAGACGGTGAAGATACATTGGTTCTGGTTGGTGCCGATACCGGTTTCTGGGACGTCTTTACACAAAGCGCCGAATTCAAAGATGGTATGAAGAACCCAATTGATCGCTATTCAAAAAGAGTGATCGGGGGCATGGCCGACGGGGCCGTGACCCACTTCCCGTCTGACGGCCCCCCCTACGATCCTTTCATCACTTGGGCGTTGAAAAGCGGTCGGTTTTGGCAAAGCCCGACGGGAATGATGGTGCATGATACCGCTGGGTTGATGATTTCGATCCGTGGCGCGATCCGCTTGCCCCGAACCTTTGCTGCATCACAAGCACTTGAAGCCTCGCCATGTGACAGCTGTGAAACACGGCCCTGCGTCACCGCATGCCCTGTTGGTGCGTTGAATGCAGTTAGCTTTTACGATGTGCCTAAATGTAAGGCGTATCTTGATACGCCAGCAGGTGGCGATTGCATGTCAAAGGGATGTTTGGCGCGTCGCCTGTGCCCAATAAGCATACAGTTTGATCGACCGGACGCACAATCTGCGTTTCATATGCGTGCATTCAATCCAAGCACATAAACAAAACTGACCAAATACGTAAGGCGGGCCTTGGCCCGCCTTTGCGCAAATCTATCGATTGTTTTTAGTGGCCCAGAATTTGGCTCAGGAACAATTGGGTGCGTGGGCTTTGTGGATTGTTGAAGAACTCTTCCGGTTCATTCTGTTCCACAATCTGACCCGCATCCATAAAGATCACGCGGTTGGCCACCTGACGGGCAAAGCCCATCTCGTGGGTCACACACAACATGGTCATGCCTTCCTCAGCCAGCTCGATCATGGTGTCGAGCACCTCTTTGATCATCTCAGGGTCCAAGGCTGACGTCGGTTCATCAAACAACATGATGCGCGGCTTCATGCACAAGGATCGCGCAATCGCCACACGCTGTTGTTGACCACCGGACAACTGACCGGGGAATTTGTTGGCCTGATCGGGGATTTTCACCTTCTCAAGGTAGTGCATTGCCACTTCTTCGGCTTCCTTCTTGGGTGTTTTACGTACCCAGATCGGCGCCAAAGTCAGGTTGTCCAAAATCGACAAATGCGGAAACAGGTTGAAGTGCTGGAAACACATGCCAACCTCTGACCGGATCTTGTCGATGTTCTTAAGGTCAGATGACAGCAATGTGCCATCCACCTCGATGGACCCCTGCTGATGTTCTTCCAAAGCGTTGATGCAGCGGATCAACGTGGATTTACCAGAACCAGACGGCCCACAAATCACGATGCGTTCACCGCGGTTCACCGTCAGGTCGATATCCTTCAGAACGTGGAACGTGCCGTACCATTTGTTCATGTTCTGAATGGTGATTGCGATCTCGTCAGAGACGGCCAGTTTTGTTGCTTGGTCAGCCATGTCGCGACCTCCTACTTATGATCTGTTGCAAGGCGGCGTTCCAGCCACTGCGAATATTGTGAAATGCCGTAACACACGACAAAGAACAGAACCGATGCGAAGCCAAACAGCTCCCAATAGACCCCATTCCATTCAGTCGATGCCAAGATCGGCCCCCGGATCATGCCGACAATATCGAACATCGAAATGACCGACACCAGCGTGGTGTCTTTGAACAGACCCACCGCCACGTTCACGATCCCAGGAATGGAAATCTTGAGCGCTTGTGGCAGAATGATCAGCCGCATCGCTTGCGGGTAATCCAAACCAAGGCTGTCTGCGGCCTCATATTGCCCTTTTGGCAAAGCGGCCAGACCACCCCGAATCACCTCGGCGATATAGGCCGAGGAGAACAGCGTAATCATGATCACAACCCGAATGAACAAGTCAGGATTTGATCCCGGAGGAAACAGATAGGCCAACATCACACTCGCCACGAACAGCAAGGTGATCAGCGGAACGCCACGAATGAATTCAATGAAAACCACGCAGATCCACTTGATCAAAGGCATGCTGGACTGACGGCCCAATGCCAAAGCGATCCCAATTGGGATGGACAATGACACACACGTCACACCCAGCATCATGTTGAACATGAAGCCCCCAAGGTCACGCGACGGCACAGACCGCATCGCACCTTCAGTGATTTCGCTGCTGGGGAAGATGTATCCACAGATGATCCAGACGACAAATGCTGTCGCAATCCCGCCAAAGAACCCAAGCGCAAAATTCTGCGCCACAAAGCGCGAATAGAACACATATGCTGCGATGATTCCCAAAAGCGCTGTCACGGGGGCCCAGATTGCCCCCCCCCAGATCAGCCAATAGGCCACAAACGGGAACAATGCTGTAATGATCAACAACTTGCGTGGCAGATCAAAGAACAGAACAGGCGCGGCTGCAAAGAACAGCAGGACAAAGGCCAGCCCGGGACGCCAATACAAGTCTGTTGGATATTTGAACCCAAAGATCAGCTGGTTCCAGCGTTCCGTCAGAACTGCAAAACAGGCCCCTGATTCACCGTTCAAAATCTCGCGGCAGGCCTTCAGGCTGGGGGAATCCCATATCCCGTTCATGATCCACGGCAGCGCGCCGCTGAGCACCAGATAAACAACATAAAGCGCAATTATAGTCAAAATGCTGTTTGCGGGGGTCGCAAACAAGTTGTCCTTCACCCACTTGACCGGACCAGCCGCTGTGTTTGGGGGGGGCTTTGCGGCCACCTCTTGTGTGCGCACGAAGGCGACTGAATTGGTTGATTGATCAGACATATCAGCGCTCCTTCAGTTTCATGGCGTTGTTATAGACGTTCATTCCAGCGGAAATGCTGAGCGAGATGACGAGGTAGAACAACATCAGCAAGATCACGCATTCGATGGCGCGGCCCGTTTGGTTCAGTGTCACACCGCCCAAAGTGCCCGTCACATCCATATACCCCACCGCAATCGCAAGCGACGAGTTCTTGGTGATGTTCAGATAGTTGGAAATCAGAGGTGGAATGATGATGCGCAAGGCCTGAGGCAACACAACAAGGCTCATGGTGCGGCCCGGGCGCAGACCCAATGCGGCGGCGGCCTCTGTTTGGCCTTTGGATACCGCTTGGATGCCTGCACGCACGTTTTCCGCGATGAAGGCCCCCGTGTAGATCGACAAGGCAAACCAAAGCGCGATCAAAGACCCACGGATCGTAATGCCGCCTTTGAAGTTGAAGCCTTTGAGTTCTGGCAGTTCAAACGACAGACCGAGGATCAGTGAAACGGCAATCAGAGGGCCAAACCAGATCGCAAGGTTGGTCAGCAAGGTTGCTGGACGCTCACCTGTGGCTTCCTGAATGCGGGTCGCACGGGCCGTTACGGCGCGCGCCCCAAAGAAGGAGCCGACCAGCAACACCAGCACCAGCAGGAAATCCAAACCGCCACCAAAGCCGCGCTGAAAGAAAGGCAACGGCGTGTAGATGCCGCGATTGGTAAAGGCAAATGCGTTGAACAACATGCTGGCTTCGGGTTCGTCCCCTCGAAAGGCGCGTGGCCCCGGCAGCACAGCCGTCATGATTGTAAAGATGATGAGGATCCAGATCAGCACGGGAATGTTGCGGAAAATCTCAACATAAAATGCCATCAATTTGGACACGAGCCAGTTGTTCGACAGGCGCAAAACCCCGGCCAAAACCCCAAAAACCGTTGCTGTTACGCAGGCCAGAAAGGCAACAAGCAGCGTATTCAGGATGCCAACAATTGCGGCGCGTAGGTTAGAGGACTGGCTGGTGTATTCAATCAGACGCTGATTAATATCGTAACCTGCTGGCGTGCCAAGAAAATCAAAGCTGATGTCCAAACCCTGTGCAGCAAGGTTGGTCGCCACGTTGCTGGCTAGAAGGAAAATCGACAGCGCCAAAACCAAGGCTGCAATCGCTTGTAAAGTAAGGGAGCGGTATCGCGTATCGCTCAATAGCATAGATAGACGGAACTGCCCTCTGGGAGGGTCGGTCATTATCGTCATTGGATTATCCCCGTTGTCTGGCCTGCTCATAATGCGTCTACGCGCGGCTTGGCCAGAATTTGTCTAGGTCGTCTTATTTAAGGTCGTTCTTTGTACCCCTAGAGGCGCGAAAGGCGCAGGTTTGACCCTGCGCCTTTCAACTTTGGATTTAGCGGAAGGGGGGGCTGTAAAGCAGGCCGCCGTCTGTCCACTGTGCGTTCAGGCCACGGGCCAGACCGATTGGAGTGGATTCGCCAATGTTCTTTTCGAACACTTCACCGTAGTTGCCACCAACGGACAGAGCTTTCATCGCCCAGTCTGCTTCCAGACCCAGCATTTTGCCCAATTCGCCTTCGGTGCCCAAGAGACGGTTGATCTCAGGGTTGTTTGTACCAGCAGACATCTCGGTGATGTTTGCAGATGTAACGCCCAGCTCTTCAGCAGAGATCATTGCGTTCAAAGTCCAGCGAACGACGTCGCCCCATTCGTTGTCGCCGTGGCGAACAAGTGGGCCGAGTGGCTCTTTGGAGATGATTTCTGGCAACAGCACGTGGTCACCTGGGTTTTCGAATGTGGCACGTGTCGCAGCCAGACCGGATGCGTCTGTTGTGTACGTGTCGCATGCGCCCGCAAGATACTGCTGCTGGCCTTCGGCGTTTGTCTCAATAGGCACTGGCTCATAGGAGATGTTGTTGGAACGGAAGAAATCCGCCAAGTTCAACTCTGTTGTTGTGCCGGTTTGGATGCAGACAGTCGCGCCGTCCAGATCCTTGGCAGAGGACACGCCCAATGCTTTTGGAACCATGAAGCCTTGGCCGTCATAGTAGTTCACGCCAACGAATGTGAACTTCAGGTCCACGTCGCGCGAGAATGTCCAAGTTGTGTTACGTGCCAGCATGTCGATTTCGCCAGACGCCAACGCAGTAAAGCGTGTTTTGCCTGTTGTTGGGACGAATTCAACGGCGTTGCCGTCACCCAAAACAGCGGCTGCAACGGCGCGACATACTGCGACGTCGAAACCTTTCCATTCACCGTTTGCGTCTGGTGCGGCAAAGCCAACCAGACCCGTTGTTACGCCACAGTTCAGCTTGCCGCGTGCTTTTACGTCGTCAAGCGTACCGGCCGCTGCTGCGCCAGCCGCAAGGCCAGCTACTGTCAGCGCACCAAAAAATACGGATGTTTTCATTTTAACCTCTTCCTGATTTTCCACCGTTTTTACGGCAGATGCTTTGGCACGTTATGTGCCTTAGGCGATACCACACGAGATTGCCTCGATGGTGGCGCTTAGTGTGGTCGCAAACGTCCAAAAAGGTCAAGGGTGAGATGATCATTTAACCAGACAGAAATCCGTGATTGAACATCGATTACGCTTGCCTCTGCTTCACCCTGCACGAGAAGCGTCAAAAAAGCGCTTTGCGTGTATAAAAGCAGTCTGTTTTACCGCAATCAGCGCTTGCGCTTCATCATCTTCGCCCCACTGTTCTTCCTGCCAAAGTTCATCCAGTCGCGACATGGTCCAGATATCTTCGATGGGCATATGATCGTAGGCCGCTGCAAAACCAAGAATCAGTGACCCCGACATGCTAACTAAGTCGTGAAACCCCGCCAATTCGAACGGGTTTAAAGCATGTGTTCTGTCGCTCAACGTGGCCAGCGACGCGGGGTCTTGCGGGACGTGAATGACGCCGGTGCGTGGCTCAAGTTTGGCATTCAAAAAGGTTTCAGACCAGTTCAGAACCGGATCCCAAGCCGCCGCTTGCCGTGCCACCAATTCCGCAGGCGATTGCGCCCGATAACACAGCAAATCACTGTCGCCATAAGCTGCCAGCATGTCAGCCACTTCGGCGTGTTGCACGCGCACCTTGTCGATGGCGGCATTTGCGCTGCGGGTGAAAGGCATCGTGTTTGGGTCCACCTTTTCCAATTGTGCGTCCCATTCCGCTGCAATCGCTTGTGCCATGGCTTGCGTCGGCACATGTAACGCGGCCTTGGCCGGCGTCTTCACTGGACGACCATCAAGCGCCACGGCAAAACCACCGTCCACTTCCTGCACATCCGCGTTTGTCCAAAACCGTTTCGGGGCCCAATCGCTCATTGTTTGTTTTCCCACATCTCGTTCAAAACGTCAGGCAATGCCTGAAAATTATCAACCATCCGTGTAGCGCCACCCAAGCGATCGCGCCCATGATAGCCCCACGTCACCCCAACAGATCGCACGCCCGCACTGGCCGCCATGTCCATATCAAAGCTGGTGTCACCCACCATAACCGCATGCTGCGCATCGACGCCCGTTTCTTGCAAAGCGGTCAGGATCATCGCGGGGTGCGGTTTGGACGGGTGAAAATCTGCAACCTGCTGTGTGACAAATTTAGGCGCCAGATCGAAAGCCTCTAGCAATTTGTCGAGCCCCCGCTTTGATTTACCCGTCGCCACACCCAGCAAAACGTCCGGCACATTGTGCAGCGCATTCAAACACTCCAGCGCACCGGGATACAGCGGCGACGATGCAGCCACACCCGTTTCTTCGCGGTGCGCCATAAAGGCCGATTTATAGGCAGTGGACAGAGCCTCATGGGCGGCCGCGCTGGCGCTTGGGGCCAAAAGCGGCATCAACATATGCAGGGACAATCCCACACCACTCAAAATGTCAGCCCGTTCAGGGGCCGCCAATCCGACTTCGGAAAACGCCGCTTTCATACACGCTACAATTACGGCTTGGCTGTCGACCAATGTGCCATCAACATCGAAAATGACCAAACGCAAAGGCGCGTCCATTACAGCGCCTCGAACGGATCTTCTGCAGCCAGATCTTCGGTCCATCCGAAGGTGTCCCACGCATGCACCATATGATCAGGCAGCTCAGCCGTCACAGTGATGGGTTTGCGCGTTTCAGGATGCTCAAAGCGCATCATACGGGCGTGCAAATGCAATTTTTTGGAAATGGTGCCACCCAACTGTGCGCCCCATCCGTCACCCATGTTTTCTTGGCCTGACCCGCCATATTTGCCATCACCAATGATCGGATGACCAATTTCGGACATATGGACGCGCAATTGGTGTGTGCGGCCTGTGAGCGGTTCCATCGCGACCCACGCGGCACGCGACGCCACACGGTAAAGCGTTGCATATAAAGTATGCGCGCGCTTGGCCCCGGGGGTGTTGTCCACATCACGCGGGTGTAAAGCGACCATCTTTTCGCCTTCACCGGAGCGACCGTGCCCGCCCGCCTTCACCACACCAAAGCGGATTTCGCCCAGATACGGTGTCGGCACGCCTGCCACCAGCGCCCAGTAAATCTTGCGTGTTTGTTTGTGGCGCAATGCTTCGGTCAGCGATTTCGCCGCCATGCGTGTGCGTGCCAACAACAAAACACCCGATGTGTCTTTGTCCAAACGGTGCACAAGACGCGGTTTTTCGTCGTAGTCGAACATCAAGGCCTCACATAGCCCATCCACATGTCGTGTCTGACCCGACCCGCCTTGGGTTGGTAAGCCCGCGGGTTTGTTGATGGCAATGACGTGATCGTCTTTATAAATCACGCAAGCACGGATCATCTTGGCATCTGCGTCAGAAACCTTGCGCTTGTGGTCAGGTTCCGGGGCCTGATTGTCCGGTAAAGGTGGAATCCGAATGGATTGGCCAACTTCAAGACGGGTCGACGCCTTGACGCGCCCCCCGTCCACTCGCAAATCACCTTTACGACACATCTTTTCAACACGACCCTGCGGGATATGCGGAAACATCTTTTTGAACCACCGATCAAGACGCTGGTCGCCTTCATCTTTGCCCACTGTTAATATTTGAACACGGCTCATGCCGCACCTCCTTTGGCAAGCCAAAGGCCCGCAAAACAGGCCAACAGCGATAAAATCACCGTGGCCAGAACATATGTACCTGCCGCACCCAACCGTCCATCCTGAACAAGGCGCATGGTATCCAGTGAAAACGTCGAAAACGTCGTGAAGCCGCCCAAGACACCCGTCATCAGGAAGGGCAGCACAGATGGCGATTTGTCCATCGCCAAAACCCAAACCACGCCGATCAGAAATGATCCACACACGTTGACGGCAAGCGTACCCAACGGAAAGGCAAACGCCATTCCCAAGAGATAGCGCAAAGACGCGCCCAACGCGCCGCCCAACGCCACAAAGATCATCGTTTTCATCATGGGGCGTCTGTTGCGTGTCGCAGCCCCAGAGTCAAGTTCAGCCTCGGGTTTCGCGCTTGGCGCGTAGCTTCGCAAAGTAATCGACGCGTTTTTTCAATTCGCGTTCAAAGCCCCGTTCCACTGGATCATAAAGAACGGGTCGCCCCATGCCGTCAGGAAAATAATTCTGCCCCGAAAACCCGTCTTCCGCATCATGATCGTAGGCATAGCCGTCGCCGTACCCTTGGTCCTTCATCAAAGATGTGGGGGCATTCAGGATATGTTTCGGGGGCAGTTTTGATCCGGTTTCCTTGGCTGCGCGTCGCGCACTTTTATACGCGACGTAGGTTGCGTTGGATTTGGGGGCCAGAGCCACATAAGTCACGGCCTGCGCCAGCGCCAATTCGCCTTCCGGGCTGCCAAGGCGTTCATACGTTTCCCACGACTGCAGGCACACGGCCTGCGCCTGTGGATCCGCCAGTCCTATATCTTCAACAGCCATCCGCGTGATGCGCCGTGCCAGAAAACGCGGATCTTCGCCCCCTTCCAACATACGTGCAAACCAGTACAGCGCCGCATCAGGGTCTGACCCGCGCACAGATTTATGCAACGCGCTGATCAAGTTGTAATGTGCATCGCCGCCTTTGTCGTATTGGGCCGCGCGGCGCATCAGGCGATTGCCCAACGCCTGCGGATCAAGCTTGCCTTCAACGGTCCATGCCGCAACCTGTTCGACCAGATTTAGCAGCGCTCGCCCGTCGCCATCGGCCATTTCAAGCAGGGCTTCACGCGCGTGCCCGTCCAATGGCAACGCGCGGCCTAGTTCTTGCTCTGCTCTTTGCGCCAAACGCTCAAGGTCCGCCAAGTCAAGGCGATCCAGCACCAAGACCTGCGCCCGCGACATGACGGCTGCGTTCAGTTCAAAAGACGGGTTTTCGGTGGTGGCTCCCACAAGCAGAATGGTCCCATCTTCCATATGCGGCAAAAATCCGTCTTGTTGCGCTTTGTTAAAGCGGTGGATCTCGTCGACAAACAACAACGTGCCTTGCCCGTTCTGTCGGCGTATCTTGGCCGCTTCAAACACTTTTCGCAGGTCTGGAACCCCTGTGAAAATGGCCGATATCTGCACAAAATGCAGATCGGTTTCATGGGCCAACAACCGCGCAATCGTTGTTTTACCAACGCCGGGTGGGCCCCAGAAAATCAACGATGTCAACGCCCCTGCCCCCAACATCACCGACAGCGGGCCTTCTGGCCCCAACACCTGTGACTGGCCAATGACCTCTTGCAAGGTTTTGGGCCGCAGACGGTCGGCCAAGGGGCGTGGCATGTCCGGCTTGGGTTGGTCGCCAAAAAGATCGGACATCAGATGCGAAACCGCAATTGCACCCGCGATGCACCTCGGATCACTTCCAAACGCACCCAACGGCCAGCGTCTTGCAAGGCGCGGGCCACATCTTGCGGCGAAGAAACATCTGTGTCGTCGACCCGTGCGACCACATCACCGCGGCGCAAGCCGACGCGCACAGCGACAGGGCCCGGATCAACGACCACGACGCCTTTTGCATTCAATTGCAGGTTCAATTCATTGATCACCGCTGGATTGATCTGCGCCAAAGACAGCCCTTCCAACACATCGCGACGCCCCAAAACGGTGGCATTGCGCGGCGGCATATCCGGGGCCGCAATCAGCGACACCGGAACCGTATCCTGCTGCCCTTCGCGCACCCGCGTGACTTGGGATGTGTTGCCGAGGCCCGCGACACTCATCCGGAATACCATTTCGGACGGCGTGTTCACCGCCAACCCATCTACAGCCACAATCACATCGCCCACTTGAAAACCTGCAGATTGAAAGGGGCTGACGGGGTGCATGCCGGAAATGACGATACCGCCGGGCAACTCAAGACCGAAGGTTTCGGCCATATCCGCGTCGACGGTTTGACCACTTAGCCCCGCCCAAGGCCGTGCAAACACATCGTTGCCCGCATCAGCTTGTTCGACAAACGCACGCACCAGATCCGCTGGAATCGCAAAGCCGATGCCGTTGGAACCACCAGAGCGGGACAGAATACGCGTATTGATGCCAATCACGCGGCCCGACATGTCGATCAAAGCGCCACCGGAATTGCCCGGGTTAATAGGTGCATCTGTTTGGATAAAATACCCCCGCCCATTGCCATTTGATGCGCCGGACCGCGCCAGACCGGACACGATCCCACTGCTGACAGTTTGACCTACGCCAAAGGGATTGCCTATGGCCAAGACCAATTCACCGACCTGAACTTCGTCGCTGGGGCGCAAATCAAGGCTGGGCAAGTCCGACGCATCCTCAAGCTGCAAAATCGCCAAATCACTGTCTTCATCCCCCAATAGAACGCGCGCAGTGTATTCCCGGCGATCGTTCAGAACCACGCGAATATCGGTGGCCATGCCGACGACATGGTAGTTGGATACAACGATCCCATCTGAGGTCAAAATCACACCGGAACCGAGAGAGTTTTGAACACGTGGCTCTCGCGGGCCGCTTTGGAAAAAGCGTTCGAAAAAGGGATCTTCCATGAAGGTGTTACGCCGCGCTTGGGTGACGCGTTTGGTGTATATGTTGACAACGGCCGGGGTCGCCTTTTGGACCAATGGCACGAAACTGAGTTGAACTTCGGTCTGACTGGTCGGGACCCGCTGGTCTGCAAAAACAGGCAGCGTCAAAAGTGTAAGGGCAAGGCTGGCAAATATGTGTTTCATGTCAAAAGATATGCGCAGAGGGGCGCCCGCTTGCAAGCCCTGCTTCGTATTCCCCGGATCTCCATAAACGGAAAAAGCCCCCGCCATGTGGCGAGGGCCTTCAAACTTCAAACGCAGTGATGCGTCTTATTCGTCGGCAGCTTCGGCTGCGGCAATGCGGGCTTTGTCTGCGGCGCCTTTGGCGTCGCGGTCGCGGTCTACGAATTCAATGATGGCCATTGGCGCCATGTCACCGTAACGGAAACCGGCTTTCAAAACGCGCACATAACCACCTTGGCGGTCTTTGTAGCGTGGGCCCAGAATGTCGAACAATTTTGTGACGTACTGGTCTTCTTTCAGCTTGGATGCGGCTTGGCGACGGGCGTGCAAATCGCCACGTTTCGCCAGTGTGATCATTTTCTCGATGATCGGGCGCAGTTCTTTTGCTTTAGGCAATGTTGTTTTGATTTGCTCATGTTCGATGAGCGAGCCTGCCATGTTGCTGAACAACGCTTTGCGGTGCTCATGTGTACGATTCAGGCGGCGGTATCCACGTGCGTGACGCATATCTTGGTCTCCAATTTGGTGCCCTCTACGGGCGATTTTGCTTTGTCTGGCCCACAATGCGTGTTGCGGACTCTCCTTGGGGCACATGCGGCCCAGTCGTTGTGGTAAGGTGGGCGTGTCGCCCACCCCTTTGTCTTAAAAGTTATCTTCGAACTTTTTCGCAAGATCTTCGATGTTGTCCGGCGGCCAGTCTTCGACGTCCATGCCAAGGTGCAAGCCCATACCGGACAGCACTTCTTTGATTTCGTTCAAAGACTTGCGGCCGAAGTTTGGCGTGCGCAGCATTTCGGCTTCGGTTTTCTGGATCAGATCGCCAATGTAAACGATGTTGTCGTTCTTCAGGCAGTTCGCAGAACGGACAGACAATTCGAGCTCGTCCACTTTCTTCAACAGAAGCGGGTTGAACTCGAGACCGTCGTCTTCATCGGCGCGGGATGCTGATTCAGGCTCGTCGAAGTTAACGAAGATGCCCAGCTGGTCCTGCAAGATACGTGCCGCAAAAGCGACCGCGTCGTCTGGCGTGATGGAACCGTCTGTTTCGACTTTCATCGTCAGTTTGTCATAGTCCAGAACTTGGCCTTCACGTGTCGGCTGAACGTCATAAGAGACTTTCTTGACAGGTGAATAGATCGCATCGATCGGGATCAAACCGATTGGCGCGTCTTCTGGCTTGTTCTTGTCCGCTGACACATAGCCTTTGCCGGTATTTACCGTCAATTCCATGTAAACATCGGCGCCATCGTCGAGGTGGCAGATCACGTGATCGCGGTTCAGAACCTCGATACCGGCGGACTCAGAAATGTCGCCAGCCGTCACAACTCCGGGGCCTTTCGCAGAAATGGACAGACGCTTTGGCCCTTCCACTTCCATACGAATGCTGACCTGCTTGAGGTTCAGGATAATGTCGGTGACGTCTTCACGCACACCAGCAACAGACGAGAATTCGTGCAAAACGTTGTCGATTTGTACAGATGTGATGGCAGCACCTTGCAGTGAGCTCATCAAAACGCGACGCAGCGCGTTGCCCATTGTCAAACCAAAGCCACGTTCAAGCGGTTCTGCAACCACTGTGGCTTGGCGCGCAGGATCATTGCCCGGCTTTACGTCCAATTGTTGTGGCTTGATCAATTCAGCCCAATTCTTGTGGATCATGCGTCCCTCCATTCTTGCTTCTGCTCCATGTCCGAAAGGCAAAAGCGCCCGAGGTTTCAAAAAAGCGGAGTGGGGCCGTGCAAAACACGCGGCCCCAACCGAAAAAATAGTGCTTAAACGCGTCGGCGCTTTGGTGGGCGGCAGCCGTTGTGGGCCATTGGCGTCACGTCGCGGATGGACGTGATGTTGAAGCCAGCAGCCGCCAGGGCGCGCAATGCGCTTTCACGACCGGAACCGGGGCCCTGCACTTCAACTTCCAGCGTTTTCACGCCGTGTTCCTGTGCTTTGCGCCCTGCATCTTCTGCAGCCATCTGCGCCGCGTATGGCGTAGATTTACGAGAGCCTTTGAAGCCCATCGTACCGGCAGAGGACCAGCTGATTGCGTTGCCCTGAACGTCAGAGATCAGGATCTTGGTGTTGTTGAAAGAAGAGTTCACATGCGCCACACCTGCGGCGATGTTCTTGCGCTCTTTTTTCTTAGTACGTGTCTTTTCGCGTGCCATCGAACAGAGCCTCCCTTATTTCTTCTTGCCGGCAATGGCCTTCGCGGGGCCTTTGCGTGTGCGTGCGTTTGTGTGTGTACGCTGACCGCGCACAGGAAGGTTACGACGGTGACGCAAGCCGCGGTAGCAGCCCAGATCCATCAAGCGTTTGATGTTCATCTGTGTGTCACGGCGCAGGTCGCCTTCAACGGTGTAGTTTTCGTCAATGTGCTCGCGCACTTTCAGAACTTCAGCGTCGGACAATTCGTTCACACGACGGGATGCGTCGATGCCAACTGCTTCGCAGATGGCTTGTGCAGATGTTGTACCGATACCGGTGATATATGTGAGGGCGATTGGAACCCGCTTTGCAGTCGGGATGTTTACGCCGGCAATACGTGCCACGTGAGCTTTCCTTTTCGTTGCGGGCCCGTAATCCCGGGCCCTTTTTTCACAACATAGGCCCGAAGCGAAAACGCCGTCGGGCCAAGCTGATCAGGTGATCTGTTTCAATGGAGCGACCATAGAAACTGTTTGATTCTCATTAGAGATAGCGGTGCTTATGAGTATTCTGAATTAACGTCAAGACCAGAGCCAAACTTAGACGTCACACTGCACCCGGACATGCATAAAACAAGGTAGCGTTCATATCTGTATTCGCAGGGCGCAATGACACAATTCCTTCCCCGGGAGACCCAACCAAATAGCTTTCTGTCCATACCATTAGGGTGTTTGAACAGGATGCAAGCACAGTAATTTTTGCACCTGATACATACATCATTTCCCCGTTTGCCCACTCACATGCAAACTGGAGATTGCCAAATCCGGACGACGTTAGAACAAAAGGATTCAAAGTCTTTAGTGTGCCGATACGGGCATCACACAAATCAGGGTCAGGAAGAAAACGCTGAGCGTCGGAGATTGCGATATGCGGCGCTAACCAAACGGCAAGCACCGCGGCGCAAACCCAGACCGGCTTCACGCGTCGAGGATTTTTGCGATGTCGCCTTGCACCGTTTCAATGTCTCCTAGGCCATCAAGCTTATTCAACATTTCCTTCGCATAGTAATAGCCGATCAAAGGCGACGTCTTTTTATAATATTCCATAAGACGGGTCTTTAGACTTTCTTCGTTGTCATCTGCCCGACGTTGGAATTTGCCCTCCGCACCACAATTGGAACATTTACCGTCAGCCGGTTCCGGCTTGGTATTGTCATTGTAGACCTCACCACAACCGCCGCAGGTGGAACGCGCGGTGATCCGCGCTACCAACGCTTCGTCGTCGACTTCCATTTCGATCACCGCATCGAGGCTTTCGCCTTCGGTGGCCAGCAGTTCTGTCAAAGCATCGGCCTGCGCCAAAGTCCGTGGGAACCCATCAAAGATGAACCCATCCGCTTTGACTGTGTTCAACTGCTCGCGGATCAGGCCGATAACGATCTCGTCTGTCACCAACGCACCACGCGCCATGACATCTGCCACGATCTTGCCCATCTCACTGCCACTGTCCTTGGCTGCGCGCAACATATCGCCTGTGCTCAGCTGCACCATGTTACGCGTTTCAACCAAATGACGCGCTTGCGTCCCTTTCCCAGCCCCAGGAGGCCCAAGCAGAATAATGTTCATCGACGTACTGGGCTCCGTTTCTTGCGGGTTTTACTTTTGCCGCGCAGGTTCGACTTCTCAATCAGACCTTCGTACTGATGCGCCAGCAAATGGCTTTGAACCTGTTGGATGGTGTCCATGGTGACAGACACCACGATCAAAACAGACGTCCCGCCAAAATAGAACGGAATAGCAAACTGACCGCGCAAAATTTCCGGCAACAAACACACGGCAGCAAGATACGCAGAGCCAAGGACCAGAATACGGTTCGTCACATACTCAAGATATTCCGCTGTCTTTTTGCCGGGGCGAATGCCTGGCACAAAGCCGTTTTGGTTCTTCAGGTTGTCTGCGACTTCCTCCGGCTTGAACGACACATTGAACGTGTAGAAATAGGCAAAAAACACGATCATCGCGACAAAGAACAGCAGGTAAAGCGGCTGGCCCGGACCAAAGTTGGCCAACAACCAGGACATGATAGGGTTGGTCGAGTTGCCCGAGAACGTGCTGATCGTGACAGGCAGTAGCAGCAATGACGATGCGAAGATCGCAGGGATAACTCCCGCTGGGTTCACTTTGATGGGCAAGTGGCTGGAACCGCCGTCATAAACCTTCATGCCGACTTGGCGTCGCGGGTACTGAATATGCAGCTTGCGCAGCGCCCGTTCCATGAAGACCACAAACATGATGGTCACAATCACCATCAAGATCACGCCGATGATGATCGCGGGGCTGATAGCACCGGACCGACCAGAGGCAAAGAACTGTGCCAATGCGGCAGGCACTTCGGCGATGATGCCGACGAAGATGATAAGGGAAATACCGTTGCCAATGCCGCGTGCTGTGATCTGCTCACCCAGCCACATCAAGAACATTGTGCCGCCGACAAGAGTGATCAGGCAAGCCACTCGGAAATACAGTCCGCCCTCAGTGACCAAACCGCCAGATTCAAGCGATACTGCCAGACCGTAGGCCTGCAATGTGGCCAAAGCAACCGTGCCGTAGCGCGTATATTGGTTGATCTTTTTGCGGCCCTGTTCGCCTTCTTTTTTCAGTTGCTCCAAAGAAGGAACCATAGAGGTCAGAAGCTGTACGATAATGGACGCCGAAATATATGGCATAATACCAAGGGCAAAGATGCCCATCCGACCCAACGCGCCGCCCGTGAACATGGATACCATGCCGCCGATGCCTTGGCCTGCGTCCTCCATGAACTGCTGCAAAGCGGCACCATCAATACCCGGCACCGGGATAAAGGTGCCCAGGCGGTAGACGATCAGCAAACCCAGCGTAAACAGGATGCGGTTGCGCAAATCCGTGGCTTTGCCCAATGCGGACCAGCTGGTGTTGGCGGCCATGTTCTCGACGGCAGATACCATAAGGTGGCTCTTTCTTTGGCTTTTTTGGCAAAACGCCGCCCTGACCGTTTTCCGGTGGGCGGCGAATGGAAAACTCTAGCCAATGTAGGCGGCCCTTGGGCCGCCCACAAGGGCGTTCAAGGGCTTACTCAGCCGCCGCTGCAGCAACAGTCAAAGAACCGCCTGCTTTTTCAACGGCTTCAATGGCAGATTTGGAGGCGCCAGTGACAGTGATTGTCGCTTTGGCTGTCAATTCGCCTTTCGCCAGAACGCGGATACCGTCCAGCTTGCGACGGACCAAACCGGATTCGATCAGCGCGTCTTCGGTGACGGCTTTGGCGTCCAGTTTCTTGGCGTCGATGAATTTCTGGATCAGACCAAGGTTTACAACGGCATAGGCCTTGCGGTTCGGCTTGTTAAAGCCACGCTTTGGCAGACGTTGGTACAAAGGCATCTGGCCGCCTTCATAACCGTTGATCGCTACACCCGAACGGGATTTTTGACCTTTGATACCACGGCCACCCATTTTACCGGTGCCGGAACCGGGACCACGACCAACGCGTTTGCGTGGCTTGGTTGCACCAGGATTGTCACGGAGTTCATTCAGTTTCATGTCGCTTCTCCTTTTGCCGGAAATGACCCCCAGCGACGGGAGCGGTCAGACGCGGCGTTTCATGATTCTTATCGCGGGCCTACGACCCACTGGGGGCGTATAGACGAGGTCTGGTTTGGGATCAAGCGCAGGATGCAAGCGGTGCGCCAATCGCGTTATTTGAAGCTGCCTCACTATCCAAACTTTCTGGCTGTTGTTCCGGTCTTTTTTTCTTACGGGTCGCTGCTAAGAATTAGCTGCATTTGTTGCGCCTGAGGCAGTTGAAGCCCCGCTTTCTCGGAAACCGCTGCGATCCATTCAGAGACAAATGAAAAAATATCCGATGCGTTTTCGCTCAATAGTTCTGCTATTTCATCTCCGACGCGCAATTGGTCTTGAGTTGGACTTGGCAATTCATTCAAAATGGTTTCGAGCCTTTCCCCGTTGTCCCAAAACTGGAGCGCCGTTCCGAGAGGCCCTGCACCTAAAGTCTCTAAAGGTCCGTACAAAAGGTACAGGATGGTGTCTGGGTCACGACCTGGGATCGCGTCTAAACACATCTTTGAGAGGCTTTGCCGCTGAGCTCCGAACCAATCTTGTAAGTGAGACAGCTGTTTCATATCATTTTCATTCAGTTTGCTTGGGACCCAAGAATGCGCATGATCGTTGAGGGTCAAGGATAGACCTTGAAATGAGTATTCGCTTGGGTTTCGATGGTCCTCGCAATTGGCGAGAACCGTAGACGCGAAAACCTTATGTTCGATGTCATCCTTTGGCGCTATGTCCAAAATCCAAGGTAAGGCCGCATACGTCGCGGGGTAGAGGGTGTCTTGGTGGTGCAAGCTTTCCCAAAACAGGTCATCTGCCACGTCGGCATCCCAAGCCTCTCGCAATATGCGAAGCACGTCCTGTATGTCTTCAAGACCATGCGCACTGTAAAGGCGGGACCAAATCGGATCTGAAAGAGGTATTTTCATTTTGGCATCAGACAGCACAACCTTACTCTTCGCAAGTTTGATCCCTCGTTACAAAATGCAGAAACGCCCCGTGTTTCCACGGGGCGTTTCTACAATCATGTGGTGCACCAAGGTGCACCTTACGGGTTGCGTCCAGAACTTCTGAAATACCGGGGCGTCGCCCGTGAAATCCTCAAACGCTCCACTGGAGCGTTTGCCGCACCCGAAGGTGCGGACCGGAATTCACCCCTTTTCTTCGATGATTTCGACCATGTGAGAGATCGAGTTCACCATACCACGCACGGAAGGGGTGTCTTCCAGCTCGCGTGTTTTGTGCATTTTGTTCAGGCCGAGACCGATCAATGTTGCACGCTGTTTTGCAGGGCGACGGATGGGCGAGCCCACCTGTTTGATGACGATTGTTTTAGCCATGGTTTAGGCCTCCTCAGTCGCAGCAGCTTCAGCTGCTGGCGCGTCGTCGCGCTTGGGCAGGATGTCAGCCACCTTTTTGCCGCGGCGCTGAGCGACGGAGCGAGGGGAGGACTCTTTCTTGAGGCCGTCCATGGTGGCGCGGATCATGTTGTACGGGTTCTGCGAGCCGATGGACTTGGACACAACGTCCTTGATGCCCAACATTTCGAACACAGCACGCATTGGACCACCGGCGATGATACCAGTACCTTCAGGCGCTGTCCGCATCACAACTTTGCCGGCGCCGTGGCGGCCTTCCATGTCGTGGTGTAATGTGCGGCCTTCGCGCAGCTGAACGCGGATCATTTGGCGTTTGGCTTGCTCTGTGGCTTTGCGGATGGCTTCAGGTACTTCTTTTGCTTTACCTTTGCCAAAGCCAACGCGGCCTTTTTGGTCGCCAACAACCACGAGGGCTGCGAAGCCGAAGCGCTTACCACCTTTTACTGTTTTGGAGACGCGGTTGATCGCGACCAAGCGGTCTGCGAATTCCGGTGTTTCGTCACGATCACGGCGTGGGCCGCGACGGTTTTCACGTTCTGCCATTGAGAACATCCTTTGATTGGTGGCGCTGCTTTAAGGCGGGCGCTCGTTTGGTCAATCCAAGTGGGCCAGAAGCCCCCGGATCATCGAGGCGGAGGGGATCCCCGCCTGCGCTGTTGTTTTGGGGTGCGGGGCGTATCAAGATACGCCTTACGCTGGATCGTTTACGGGTAAGGTGCACCTTGGTGCACCCTGCCGTTTAGATTTTCAGGCCGCCTTCGCGTGCTGCATCTGCAACCGCTTTGACTTTGCCGTGAAACAAGAAACCACCGCGATCGAAGTACGCTTCTTCAACGCCAGCTTTCTTCGCACGCTCGGCAATCGCCGCGCCCACTTTTGTCGCTGCTTCGACGTTGTTTTTGCCAACCGAGCCCAAACCTTTTTCCAATGTGGAGGCGGACGCGAGCGTCTTGCCATTCACATCGTCGATCAGCTGAACTGAGATGTTTTTGTTCGAACGGTGAACGGAAAGACGCATGCGTCCTGCGTTCACTTTGCGGAGTTTGTTCCGAACGCGCATACGGCGCTTCAGAAACAGAGTTCTTTTGCTGTTTGCCATTGTGTGCGTCCTTACTTCTTCTTGCCTTCTTTGCGGAAGACGAATTCGCCCTTATAGCGGATACCTTTGCCTTTGTAGGGCTCTGGTTTACGCCATGCGCGAATGTTCGCAGCGACTTGACCCACAAGTTGGTCGTCGATGCCTTCCACAACGATTTCGGTCTGCTTTGGCGCCGTGACTGTCACGCCTTCAGGGGCGGTGTAGTCGACGTCATGGGACAGGCCGAGGTTCAGTTTCAACGTGTTGCCGTTCATTGTCGCACGATAACCAACACCTTGGATTTCAAGTTCTTTCTTGAAACCGTCGGTCACGCCGGTCACCAAGTTTGCAACCATCGTGCGGCTCATGCCCCACTGCTGGCGTGCGCGCTTGGATTTGCCGCGTGGTGTCACAGTGACAGCGCCGTCTTCGATCGCGATTGTCACATCGTCCGTTGCTTTGAACGTACGCGTGCCTTTCGGACCTTTGACTTCGATCGTTTGGCCCGACATGGAGGCGGAAACGCCTGCAGGAAGAGCGACTGGTTTTTTACCAATACGAGACATTGATGTATCTCCTTAGAATACGGTGCAGAGCACTTCGCCGCCAACATTGGCTGCACGTGCGCTTGCGTCCGACATCACACCCTTTGGGGTGGAGACAATCGACACACCAAGGCCCTGACGGACAACAGGAATGTCATTGACGCCCATGTAAACGCGACGACCGGGTTTAGAGACCCGCTTCAACTCGCGAATTACAGGTTCGCCCTCGTAATACTTCAGGCTGATTTCGATGGCCGGGTGGCCGTCTTTGCCTGTCGTTGCTTCGTAGCCGCGAATGTAGCCTTCGTCCGCCAGCACGTCCAGCACCCATGCACGCAGCTTTGACGCTGGTGTTTCAACGGTGGACTTGCCGCGCAATTGGCTGTTCCGGATACGTGTGAGCATATCTGCGATAGGATCGTTCATCTTATGCTCTCCTTACCAGCTTGACTTGACCATGCCGGGGATTTGACCGGCAGAGCCGAGATCCCGCAACGCGATCCGCGAAATTTTCAGTTTACGGTAGTACGCGTGCGGACGACCGGTGAGTTGGCAGCGGTTGTGCAAACGAACAGCAGAGCTGTTGCGCGGCAGTTTCGCCAAGGCCAAGGACGCGCGAAAACGCTCTTCCATCGGCTTTTCCTGGTCGCTGATGATTGCTTTCAGCTCGGCACGCTTTGCAGCATACTTTTTCACCAGCTTTTCGCGTTTTACTTCACGCGCGATCATTGATTTTTTAGCCATGTGCTATCCTTCCCGCTTACGAGTTGAAGGGCATGTTGAAAGCTTTCAACAGGCTCTTTGCTTCGTCGTCGGTCTTCGCCGTTGTGGCGATAACGATGTCCATGCCCCAGGTCTCATCCACTTTATCAAAGTCGATTTCCGGGAACACGATGTGCTCTTTCATGCCCATGGCATAGTTGCCACGACCATCAAAAGATTTTCCAGATACGCCGCGGAAGTCGCGGATACGAGGCATTGCAATCGTGATCAGACGATCAAGGAATTCATACATACGTGCGCCGCGCAGGGTCACTTTCGTGCCCAAAGGCATGTCTTCACGTACGCGGAAGCCCGCGATGGATTTCTTGGCGATGGTTGTCATGGCTTTCTGGCCAGCAATCGCTGTCAGATCTTCCTGTGCAGACTTGGCTTTCTTGCTGTCGCGAACCGCTTCAGCGCCACACCCGATGTTCAGGACGATTTTGTCCAGACGCGGGATCTGCATGTCGTTTTTGTAGCCAAATTCTTCTTTCATCGCCGGACGGATTGTATCCGTGTATACCGATTTCAGACGGGGTGTATAATCAGCCATTAGATAACATCCCCTGTTGTCTTGGCGTAACGCACTTTGTTGTCACCATCCATTTTAAAGCCAACGCGTGTGGCTTTGCCGTTTGCATCCAGCAACGCGAGGTTGCTGAGCGCGATTGGCATGGCTTTTGGAATACGGCCACCTTGGGATTCTTGAGACTGACGTGTCGCGCGGATGGCGATGTTCAGACCTTCAACAACGGCCTTGCCCGCTTTTGGATCAATGGAAGAGATTGTACCCTCTTTGCCTTTGTCCTTGCCGGTCAGCATGACGACCTTGTCGCCTTTTTTCAGCTTAGCAGCCATCACAGCACCTCCGGAGCGAGGGAAATGATTTTCATGAAGTTTTTGGCGCGCAATTCGCGAACAACTGGCCCAAAGATACGTGTACCCATTGGTTCGTTGTTGTTGTTCAGAATAACTGCGGCGTTGCCGTCAAAGCGGATGGCTGTGCCATCATCGCGGCGAACTTCTTTTGCCGTGCGAACGACAACGGCCTTACGGACGTCACCTTTCTTAACACGACCACGAGGAATGGCTTCCTTAACCGAGACGACAATGATGTCGCCTACGGATGCGTACTTACGCTTGGAACCACCCAGAACCTTGATACACTGAACACGGCGTGCGCCGCTATTGTCAGCTACCTCAAGGTTTGTCTGCATCTGGATCATATGGTTTCTCCCGACCTGTAGGGGGCGATGCGTGCCTGATCCCTAGGGTTTCGATTATACTGTTAGATCACGCAGCTTACGCTGTGATCACTTCCCAGCGTTTTGTCTTCGACTTTGGCGCACATTCGATGATGCGTACGGAATCGCCAGTTTTGAAGGCATTGTTTTCATCGTGGGCCCGGTACTTTTTGGACTTACGGATGGTTTTCTTCAGAACAGGGTGCGTGAAGCGACGTTCAACGGACACTGTTACTGTTTGGGCGTTGGCATCAGACGTCACTGTGCCGGTCAAGATACGCTTAGGCATAGGTGCAGTCCTTATTCAGCGGCCGCAGCAGCGGCTTTTTCGTTCAGAATTGTTTTGATGCGCGCAGCGTTACGACGTGCCGCACGAATTTGTGCTGGGTTTTCCAGTGCACCTGTGGCCGCTTGGAAGCGCAGGTTGAAGCTTGCTTTTTTCTCGTCCGCCAGCTTGTCACGCAGCTGGTCTGGCGTCATGTCACGCAGTTCTGAGGCATTCATTGCCATTTTCCTTTTCAACATCACCAGATGGCCCCGCTTTCGATTATTCGTCCGGGTGACCATGATTCTGGTGGAGGTCATGATAGATGGCTGCGTATAGGAGGGTTTGCACGGTGTGGCAACCCCTAGCCCGCAACTGTTTTTGCTTATGTTTTATTGGCTTCGGGGGTGATCCGCCGGGCTGTCTATATATGGTGTTTTGCCCTCTCGCCACGGGCAATCCCCTGCGCTATCAAACCCTATGTCCATTACATCCCTCTTCGTGACCCGCCTTTACCGTGCCCATCTGTCTCAACAGGGCGCGATTGATCCATCCGAGCTGGAAAATTCCTGCTGGGCCATCGCCAATGATGATGAGGCGGGCCAAGCGTGGTGTGAGGACAACGGCTTTCCCGGCTACACCTCTTATGCGTCTTTGACCGACCTGCCCTGGCGCTTTCCGATCTTTGCCGATCTGGTCAAGGTGCTGGACGCCCATGTGGCGGCTTTTGTGGCCGATCTGGAGTTTGATCTGGATGGCAAAGAGATCAAACTGGAAGACATCTGGATCAATATCCTGCCCGAAGGCGGCGTGCATACGTCCCACATCCACCCGCATTCCGTGATCTCCGGCACGACCTATGTGGCGATGCCTGATGGGGCGAGTGCCATCAAGTTCGAGGATCCGCGTTTGCAGATGATGATGGCCGCCCCTGCCCGGTCCAAGGACGCGCGGGCTGAGCTGAAGGCGTTCACTTATGTGGCGCCTGAGGTGGGTGAAGTGTTGCTATGGGAAAGCTGGCTACGGCACGAGGTGCCGGTGAATATGGCGGAGGATGAAAGAATTTCAGTGAGTTTCAACTACTCTTGGAATTAAAACTTCGTGAAATCGGTGCGCGGCGGCGTGTCAGAGACACGCCATAAGCGACACAAAGAAGTTTTGGGCACTCCGCCAACACTTCCCGCCCTGCTTGCAAACGATCGAAAACCAATGGTAGCCTTGGTCATTGTACTAGTGAGTTTGGCGGGTCATTTTTATGGAAATACTTTTTCTCATTCTCGTCCTTTGCGTGGCGACTTATATCTTCGCGCCCAATGATAAAAAGCCGCGCCAACAGCACAAGCCACCGCCTGAAACGCAAAGCCCGCCTGCCCCCAGTCCTTCCTCGGCTGAGCCTCATAGACCCAAAGCGCCGCCCCAAAGCCAACAGCGCAAAAAGGTAGATCACGCGCCCCCGCCCCCCATTCCATCGTCGATGGAATTGAAAGGCAAGGCATGGGTCATTGATGGCGACACGATTGTGGTCAACAAGTGCAAAATCCGGCTGGCAGGCATTGATGCGCCTGAGCTGGATCAGCCGTGGGGGCAGAAATCGAAATGGGAAATGGTGAAGCTGTGTAAGGGGCAGGTTATTACCGTCGCTTTGACTGGAGAGACATCCTATGACCGCTTGGTCGGCACCTGCTATTTGCCCGATGGGCGTGATTTGGGGGCCGAGATTATTAGAGCCGGGTTGGCTTTGGACGGGGGCGTGTTTTCCAAAGGTAAGTACAAGGATTTGGAAGACCCCGAGATGCGGCGGAAGTTGCGGGGGTATGGGCGGTGGAGATGACTTTCAATTCCCCTCGGAATTGAAAGTCATCGGTGCGCGGCAGGGTATTTGCAAAGCAAATGCACGAGAGCGGCACAGAGGGGTTATTTGGCAAAACGTCTGATCCAGAGAATAGGTCGACCCCGTTTGCCAAATGGCACACCGCGCCCGAGCCGAGGGGGGGGTGCGAAGCGCCCTCCCCATGGGGGAGGGTGAGACCCGTCTTGGAAACTGTCCTGTGGACAGTTTCAGGGTTGAACGGGCGAAGCCCTGTCTCGGGCGCTGCCCAATCTTTGATTGGGCAATTCAGCAGCGTTGTATATTAGCAAAAGCTGAAACGTATTCCTGCAATGGCTTCATTCGGAACGTCAGCTTTCTCTATATTTCCACCAACTGCATCCCACCTAGAAAACTCTGCCTGATTGCAGTCCAAATACAATATTCCATAAAAATCGCCAAGTTTGCCTTCGCCACGAACATAAATGTGAAAAGAGTTTTGACCTAAACTGTCTGCATGTCCCGCATACCAATTTTGCCCATATGGAACATCCATTTCTTGCTTAAAAATCAGTTCACTAGCGTCAGCAGCGCTAACACAGCTCAAAAGAAACCCCATCAAAACTAACTTCATCATTTTTAGATCCCATTTTCTTTGTAACCAAAGCAAACACTAGCCGGAAAGAAAACAAAAGCCCCCGCCGATTTCTCAGGCGGGGGCTTCTTAAACTCTACCGCAGCCGCAACGGGCATTTCTGCGAAATACCCTGCCTCCGGCTGAACATAAAACGCTTTGCGTTTTCGTCCGTTACCAATCTTCTCTGACAACAACCCGTGTCTTGATCGGCAGTTTCATCGCCGCCAGACGCAGGGCTTCGCGGGCGATGTCGTCGTTGACGCCATCGATCTCGAACATCACGCGGCCGGGTTTGACTTTGGCTGCCCAACGGTCAACGGAGCCTTTACCTTTACCCATACGCACTTCGATGGGTTTGGCTGTGACAGGCACGTCCGGGAAAATACGGATCCAGACACGGCCCTGACGTTTCATGTGACGTGTCATCGCGCGGCGGGCCGCTTCGATTTGACGGGCTGTCACACGCTCAGGCTCAGTCGCCTTGAGGCCGTAAGTGCCGAAGTTGAGGTCGGAACCGCCTTTTGCCAGACCCTTGATAGAGCCCTTAAACTGCTTGCGGAATTTGGTACGCTTTGGCTGAAGCATCTAAATGCCCTCCTATCAGCGACGACCGCCAGCACCGCGAGGTGTTGGGCCGTCTTGGAGTTCTTGTGCTTTACGGTCACGTGCCTGTGGATCGTGTTCCATGATCTCGCCTTTGAAGATCCAGGTCTTGATGCCGATGATGCCATAGGCAGTTTCAGCTTCAACGTGAGCGTAATCGATGTCGGCGCGCAGTGTGTGCAAAGGCACACGACCTTCGCGGTACCATTCGGTACGCGCGATTTCTGCACCACCCAAACGGCCAGCCACGTTCACACGGATGCCCAAGGCCCCCATGCGCATCGCGTTCTGAACGGCACGCTTCATGGCGCGACGGAAAGATACCCGACGTTCCAATTGCTGTGCGATGGATTCGCCAACCAACGCGGCGTCCAGTTCCGGCTTGCGAACTTCAACAATGTTGAGGTGCAATTCGGAGTCTGTAAGGTTCGCCAGCTTCTTGCGCAAAACTTCGATGTCTGCGCCTTTTTTGCCGATGATAACGCCGGGACGTGCAGTGTGGATCGTGACGCGGCACTTCTTGTGTGGGCGCTCGATGATCACACGGGCGATGCCCGCTTGTTTGCACTCTTCTTTGATGAAGGCACGCATTTTCAGGTCTTCCAGCAACAGATCGCCGTAATCCTTGGTGTCCGCATACCAGCGGCTGTCCCAAGTACGGTTGACCTGAAGGCGCATACCGATTGGATTTACTTTGTTACCCATTAGGCTTGCTCCCCTGACACTTCTTCAACTTGACGCACTTTGATGGTGATCTCAGCAAAAGGCTTCATGATCTTGCCAAAGCGACCACGGGCACGAGGGCGACCGCGTTTCAGTGTCATGTTTTTGCCAACCCAAGCTTCGGCGACGATCAGCTCGTCAACGTCCAGATTGTGGTTGTTTTCTGCGTTCGCAATTGCCGACTGCAGGCATTTTTTCACGTCTTGCGCGATCCGCTTTTTAGAAAAAGTCAGGTCCGTCAGGGCCTTGTCGACTTTCTTGCCACGGATCATCTGCGCAACAAGGTTCAGCTTTTGAGGGCTGGTGCGCAGCATGCGTGTTTTTGCCATTGCTTCGTTATCAGCGACGCGGCGAGGGTTTTTATCCTTGCTCATTTGCGTTTCGCTTTCTTGTCAGCGGCGTGGCCGTAGTAGGTACGTGTTGGCGAATATTCACCAAACTTTTGACCGATCATTTCCTCGGAGACGTTCACCGGGATATGCTTCTGGCCGTTGTACACGCCAAATGTGAGGCCCACAAACTGGGGCAGGATGGTTGAGCGACGCGACCAGATTTTGATCACTTCGTTGCGACCGCTTTCGCGGGACGCTTCGGCCTTTTTCAACACGTAAGAGTCGACAAAAGGACCTTTCCAAACAGAACGACCCATAAATCAGCGTCCCTTTTTCTTGGCGTGACGCGAGCGGATGATCAGCTTTTGCGACGCTTTGTTTTTGTTGCGTGTGCGCGCACCCTTGGTTGGTTTGCCCCATGGGGAAACCGGGTGACGACCACCAGAGGTCCGGCCTTCACCACCACCGTGCGGGTGGTCGATCGGGTTCATAACGACACCACGCACACTTGGGCGGATGCCCTTGTGACGCATGCGGCCCGCTTTACCGAAGTTCTGGTTCGAGTTGTCGGGGTTGGACACGGCACCAACGGTGGCCATGCATTCCTGACGCACCAGACGCAGCTCGCCTGAAGACAGGCGGATCTGAGCGTAACCGCCATCACGGCCCACGAACTGGGCGTATGTGCCGGCAGCACGGGCGATTTGACCGCCTTTGCCAGGCTTCAGCTCGATGTTATGAATGATTGTACCGATGGGCATGCCCGAAAATGGCATCGCGTTACCGGGTTTGATGTCTGCTTTGGCCGCAGAGATCACCTTGTCACCAACCGCAAGGCGCTGAGGCGCCAGGATGTAGGCCTGTTCGCCGTCTTCGTATTTTACGAGCGCGATAAAGGCTGTGCGGTTAGGGTCATATTCGATGCGTTCGACCGTGGCCGATACATCCATTTTGTTGCGCCGAAAATCTACGATACGATAGAGGCGCTTTGCCCCACCGCCTTTGCGGCGCATCGTGATCCGTCCGGTGTTGTTCCGTCCGCCGTTTTTCGTCAAGCCTTCAGTGAGGGCTTTGACCGGGCGGCCTTTCCAGAGCTCCGAACGGTCGATCAGTACCAGCCCACGCTGGCCCGGCGTCGTCGGTTTATACGACTTGAGTGCCATGTTGTCTGTCTTCCGTTTTGCTATGTGACGGGTTGCCCCGCCGTGGTTATAGGCCCCCGTAGGTGCCAGAGTTTGGTGTGGTGTGGTGGATCGAGATCCACCTTACCGGGTGCTGCGTAAGGTGCATCTTGATGCGCCTTTGCAAACAACAACGAAGCCCCGAACGAATCCGGGGCCTTGTCGATGGGGTCTGATAGGGTGGTTGGCGTGTGGGGTCAAGCAACAATGCCGCTCTTTTGCCTTTGACCGGGCCTGCATGCGCCCGTATCGTTTTTCCCAAGCGACACTGGGACATTACGCATGGCACGGACACTCTGGCAGACCTTTGCGGCGACCCTTTGCCTGACGCTTACTCGGTCTCTTACGCCTCTGCCAATCCTGCCCTGCCCCCCGCCAAGCCAAAGCCCCGCGACATCCCGAAAACCAACCACCTGGGCGAAGACCTCCGTGGCCTCGCCCTGCCCGCAGCCATGGCTTTGAAATTGCCAGGCGGCGAGGTCATCGCCCTATATGGTTACATCGTGGGCAAGCGGGACGGATCCTCCAACTACATTTATTGGAACAAAGCCGTCGGCGCCGAGTGCCGCGGCAAGACCGCGTTGTCGGACGGGGGCTATGGTTCTGGCGAGTTCTTCTGCACCCGCCAAGGCCGCGACATAATGCGCGGCCCCTTCGTGGTGGTGCCCCAGAAGTATCGAAAGCTAAGGGGCGAGGTGAAGGCGACGTTTGATTTCGCGGGTGGCTCCCAAGTGCAGGTCAATCTGGCGTGGCGCGCGGCTGGATTTCCGAAGTTACGGGATGTGTTGGAAGGGTTTTAGGCGGGTGTTCCGGGGCTAGGTTTGCGACATCAGTGCCCGTGTCTGGCGTTGTTGGGCGGGGTGAACCCCGCCTTACCGGGTGGGGTGTAAGGTGCGTCTTGACGCGCCTTTGCACACAACAACGAAGCCTTGCCGATTGGGGTCGTCGGGATGGATGGAGTATGGGGTCAAGCTGGTTGGGCTTGTTTTGTTGGGTTTGGTGGTTTGATTGGGGAACCGAGGGTGCGCGATGGGCCGGGAACTGGCGCTGTGACACATGTTGGGGTCACTTTATGGCTGCTGCTGTTATGTGTGTTCTCTAGGGAGTGCCCCCCCATCCAAGCGCTAGGCCGCGGGACGGCCCATCGCTCGCCCGGCGCCTGCGGCTTGATTCCGGGCTGGTGGGTGCGTCATGTATTGGTCGATACTTCATCCCAGCCAAAGTCATCCAGAACATGCGTTGTTAACCAATTCAACGCATAGTGCCGTTCCATAACAACACCTGCGTCCAGATTCGATGGCATAGGTTTTTGCCTTAACCCAGCTTCCCTTACCGCCCAATGAATGCGGTAGATGAAGTCCGCTTCATCGAGCAGCTCCGCTTGAGGTCTCAATTCCAAACTCTTCAAGAAAGTTTCTCTGTTCCCAACATGAAACAATTCCCAAAGCGCATTCCAATCGCAGGGCGTTGTTGGGAACGATAGTGATGCCTCTAACCCAACCGACCACAGCAGCACATGTGCGGCCTCTGTGCGCCAAGACGCTTGAAGCTTCTCGTGATCAGTCGCGTTAGCGTCAAAAAGAAACCTTCTCTCAAGAGGCGACAAAGCATCTCCAACATCATAGTGCTCAATACCCGCATGCACAAACTGGTCAGCCGCTCCAGCCCCTTTCATCGAAACCAGAGCTAAACAGATGATCCTCAGGCCTACTTCTTCTTTTGAACGACGAAGTGAATCCTCTTCTGAATTGGTCTCAGGGAGGTGGTCGATATAGGGAACAGAATGATCTTGAAGCCTAGAAATTGAGTTCTCTTTGCGCGTCGCCGCTCCGTTCTCACTCATAGTCATACCTCGACTTGCACTGCACGGAGGCTATTCCTTAGAAACCGAGTGTCAAGGAACGCCAGCCAACAAAAAAACCCCAGCCTGTTTCCAGACTGGGGTTTCTCAATTTCACCGTAAGGTGTCGCCTTCGGCGCACCACATCGCGCTGATTACAGCCCGGTGCTCACGTCGATTGTGTTGCCCTCTTCGAGCGTCACATATGCTTTTTTGACGTCTTTGCGTTTACCCAACGCACCACGGAAGCGCTTTACTTTGCCCTTTGTGATGGTTGTGTTCACAGCCTTAACCTTCACACCAAAGAGCGCCTCAACAGCGTCTTTGATCTGCGGTTTATTGCTGTCGATCGCCACTTCAAACACGACCGCACCATTTTCGGATGCCATTGTCGCTTTTTCGGTGATGATCGGCTTACGGATCACGTCGTAATGTTCTGCCTTGGCACTCATTTCAAGCGAGCCTCCAGTGCTTCGACGCCCGCCTTCGTGAGCACAAGTGTGTCACGCTTGAGGATGTCATATACGTTTGCGCCCATTGTTGGCAGGATGTCCAAGCCTTCAATGTTGCGGGATGCTGTGAGGAAGTCCTCGTTGACGGTGGCCCCATCGATAACCAAAGCGCGTTTCCAACCGAGGTTTTTCACTTGCTTGGCCAAGGCCGCTGTTTTGCCGTCAGACGCTGCATCTTCGATGATCACCAACTCACCAGCTGCCATTTTGGCAGACAGCGCGTGGCGCAGACCGAGTTTGCGGAACTTCTTTGTCAGGTCGTGGCCGTGCGAACGCACAACGGGACCTTTGTAAACGCCACCGCCACGGAAGATCGGGGCCGAACGTGCGCCGTGGCGTGCGCCACCGGTGCCTTTTTGGCGATAGATCTTCTTTGTGGAATAGCTGACTTCACGACGGGTTTTCACCTTGTGCGTGCCAGCCTGGGCGTTGTTGCGCTGCCAGCGCACGACGCGGTGCAAGATGTCTGCGCGTGGCTCAAGACCAAACAGGGCCTCGTCCAGGTCAACAGAACCGGCTTTGCCGCCGTCCATTTTGATCACATCAAGTTTCATGCTTCACCACCTTCCGCAGGGGCCTCTTCAGCCGGAGCCGCTGCCGCTGCCGATTTCAGAGCGGCCGGGAACGGCACGCCTTCTGGCAATTTCTTTTTCACAGCGTCTTTGACCGTGACCCAGCCGCCTTTGGAGCCTGGGACCGCGCCTTTGATCATGATCAGGCCGCGGTCTGCGTCTGTTTTCACAACCTCAAGGTTTTGCGTGGTCACGCGGGCTGCGCCCATGTGGCCGGCCATTTTCTTGCCTTTGAAAACTTTGCCCGGGTCCTGACATTGGCCAGTGGAGCCGTGCGAACGGTGAGAGATGGACACACCGTGTGTCGCACGCAAACCGCCAAAGTTGTGACGCTTCATCGCACCGGCAAAACCTTTACCAATGGATGTGCCTGACACGTCAACCTTTTGACCATCCAGGAAGTGCTCAGCTGAGAGCTCTTCGCCAACGGCGATCAGATTGTCTTCAGAGACGCGGAACTCGACCAGTTTGCTTTTGGGCTCAACCTTTGCGGCGGCGAAGTGCCCACGCATCGCTTGGCTGACGCGCTTTACTTTCGCGGTGCCAGCCCCCAACTGCACGGCTGTGTAGCCGTCACGGTCGTTTGTTTTCTGTGTCACGACCTGCAGGCCGTCCATTTGCAAAACGGTCACAGGGATCTGCTTGCCGTCTTCCATGAACAACCGGGTCATGCCGATTTTCTTTGCGAGAATTCCAGAGCGCATAATCAATACCCTCCTTTAAGACTGCAATTTGATCTCGACGTCCACACCAGCCGCAAGATCAAGCTTCATCAGCGCGTCTACGGTTTGTGGGGTCGGATCTACGATGTCGAGCAGACGCTTGTGCGTGCGGATCTCGAACTGATCGCGGGATTTCTTGTCGACGTGGGGGCCACGCAGAACTGTGAATTTTTCGATCTTGTTCGGCAGCGGAATGGGGCCGCGAACAGATGCGCCGGTACGCTTGGCAGTGTTGACGATCTCTTGTGTGGATGTGTCCAGCACGCGGTAGTCAAACGCCTTCAACCGGATGCGGATATTTTGGCTTTGTGCCATATGTCGTCATCCCTTGAGTTGGGATTGAGAACGGAGAGGAGGACCATGGCTCATCCAGAGCCCTCATCGCGTCTTTTGGCGAAACATAAAGAAGGGCACGCATGGCGCACCCTTGTTCCGTGAGTGGGCGTATAGGGGGAGTCGGTTAAGTCATCAACCCTTAATTTGACCTACCTGACATAGGGCAGCGCAGGACCGTGGGGTGGTGCGGCGAACCTTTGTGGATGGCACTTTATCGCGCCGCACCTGCTGACCCTCGAAAAGGCAGCGCATCCCTGTCCAAAAGCACCAGCCCGCCGGACGGTCCGGTGCTGCCCGGCGCGCTGTGCGCTTGATTCCGGGCTGGCGCTATTCCTCGTCGTTCACATCATAGCAAGAGACAGAAATTCCCATCCCAAGTTCTGATAGTTTCTCCATCTCAGCGACCGCAAATTCCAAATTGCACTGACCTTCGTGGTAATAGGCCACATCGCATTGGCGATACTCATCCCCGACGGACGCCAGCATGTTTCGATGCGACCACAGCGTCGATACAAAAATTGGAAACGTCATTTCTCCGAAGTTAAATGAAATGTAGGAGTCTGGTCGCGGACTGTCCTTATAGAGTCCCCGTGGCTCAAAAGAGCCTTTCATACCCTCACGAAGCACATAAATGTCCGGCAGCGTTTTAATGATCTCAATATTGAGATCAGATCCACTCAAGTCGCACGAAAACTGTAGCGTTTTGAACGTGAGTTTAGTTTTGCTCGCCGACATGTCAGCCCCTACTCCCGCGCCAAGAACGCCGTGATCTCGCGTTGTGGCACGCCGTTCTTCACGCTCCGGAACAGCAAATCCAGACCGCCGTCCGCCAGCGTCCGGTGGTACTCTTGCAGTTCGTATTCCCCACCTTCGGTAATCGCCAGAGAAAACACCGAAAAGGTTTCTTCTTCAAAGCGGGCCCAGACAAATGGCTGTCCTTTCAACGGATCAAGCGGCACCTGTTTGCCGAAGATGTTGGTCTTCATCGCGGAGCCGTAGATATTGTCGCGTGCGCTGGGAACAAAATCGATTTCATTGGTGCTTTCGCGGATGTCGCCGTCGTCGCGGTAGGACGTAGAGGTCCATGTCAGTTGGAACCCGTCGTCCTTTGGAACCATGTCCACGCGAATTGTCCGCCCCTTGGTTTCACCATCCAAAACAACATCTGCCTGACCAAGATAGCTGCCGACAAATTGGTTAATTGAACCCGCCAACGCAGGGATAGGCGTCAGCATGGCAAGGGTAAGAATTACAGCGCGCAGCGGGGACAAAATATGTTTCATACGCTTAAGATAATGCGTCTTTGATGAATTGTCAGTGAAAGATAAAAAGAAAAAGGCCGCCCCGGTGTATGGGGCGGCCTTTTGACGTATTTCGACTGAGTGCTCCGCCTCTGCTCTCATTGCTCTTGCAGAGCAATTACCGCAGGTGACGGCCACCCGGTGTGCGCCCCGAAGGGCGCAAAGCGATTTACTCAGTGATTTTGGACACAACGCCGGCGCCGACTGTGCGGCCGCCTTCGCGGATCGCGAAGCGCAGGCCTTGCTCCATCGCGATTGGCGCGATCAGCTCAACGTCGAACTTCAGGTTGTCGCCCGGCATAACCATTTCCGTGCCTTCTGGCAGCGCAACTGTGCCCGTCACATCCGTTGTACGGAAGTAGAACTGTGGGCGGTAGTTGGCGAAGAATGGCGTGTGACGGCCACCTTCTTCTTTGGTCAGGATGTAGGCTTCGGCCTCGAACTTGGTGTGTGGCTTCACGGAACCCGGCTTGCAAAGAACCTGGCCGCGCTCAACACCTTCACGGTCAACGCCGCGCAACAATGCGCCGATGTTGTCGCCCGCTTCACCACGATCAAGCAGCTTGCGGAACATTTCAACGCCTGTGCAGGTTGTCTTCGTTGTGTCACGAATGCCAACGATTTCAATCTCTTCGCCCACGTTGATCACGCCGCGCTCAACACGACCTGTCACAACTGTACCACGACCGGAGATCGAGAACACGTCTTCAACAGGCATCAGGAACGGCTGGTCAACCGCACGCTCAGGCGTTGGGATGTATTCGTCAACCGCAGCCATCAGGGCTTTGATCGCGTTTTCGCCGATTGCTTCGTCACGGCCTTCCATGGCTGCCAGAGCGGAACCAGGGATCACTGGAATGTCGTCGCCTGGGTACTCGTAAGAGGACAACAGCTCACGGATTTCCATTTCAACCAGCTCAAGCAGCTCGTCATCGTCGACCTGATCCACTTTGTTCATGAAAACAACCATGTGCGGGATGCCAACCTGGCGGCCCAACAAGATGTGCTCACGTGTTTGTGGCATCGGGCCGTCAGCCGCGTTCACAACCAAGATCGCGCCGTCCATTTGCGCGGCACCGGTGATCATGTTTTTGACGTAGTCGGCGTGGCCGGGGCAGTCGACGTGCGCGTAGTGGCGTGTCTCTGTCTCGTATTCAACGTGCGCGGTCGAGATCGTGATCCCACGCGCTTTTTCTTCGGGCGCGCCGTCAATCTGGTCATACGCCTGGAAGTCACCAAAGTACTTGGTGATCGCCGCTGTCAGCGTCGTTTTGCCGTGGTCAACGTGGCCGATTGTGCCGATGTTGACGTGCGGCTTATTGCGTTCAAACTTTTCCTTAGCCATGGGATGGCTCCTTTGATTTTTCAGTGCGTGCAACGCACGCAACTTGGCGTTTGGGTAAGGTGCGCATAGGAACGCGCACCTACTTTTGATTTAAGCGAATTTCGCTTGGATCTCTTCGGAGATGTTGCTTGGAACAGCTTCGTAGTGGCCGAACTGCATGGTAAAGTTCGCACGACCCGATGACATCGACCGCAAGGTGTTGATGTAACCGAACATGTTGGCCAAAGGCACTTGCGCGTCGATAGCAATTGCATTGCCGCGCGTGTCTTGACCTTGAACCTGACCACGACGAGACGTCAGGTCACCAATGATACCACCTGTGTATTCTTCAGGCGTAATCACTTCGACTTTCATGATTGGCTCAAGCAGTTTCGCGCCAGCTTTACGCATGCCTTCACGCATACACATACGGGCAGCGATTTCGAACGCGAGAACCGAAGAGTCAACATCGTGGAACTTACCGTCCAGCAATTCAACTTTGAAGTCGATCACAGGGAAGCCCGCCAAAGGACCGGAGTCCATGACCGAGTTGATACCCTTTTCAACACCCGGAATGTATTCTTTCGGAACAGAACCACCAACGATGCGGGATTCGAAAGAATAGCCTTCGCCCGGCTCTGTTGGAGAGATCAGCAATTTGACCTCGCCAAACTGACCAGAACCACCGGACTGTTTCTTGTGCGTGTAGCTGTGCTCAACTTCGTGGCCGATGGTCTCACGGTATGCCACTTGTGGCGCACCAATGTTCGCTTCAACTTTGAATTCACGCTTCAGACGGTCGATCAGAATGTCGAGGTGCAATTCGCCCATGCCGCGCATGATTGTTTGACCACTTTCGACGTCTGTTTCCACGCGGAAGGATGGATCTTCTGCTGCAAGACGCTGCAGACCCAATGACATTTTCTCTTGGTCGGCCTTGGTTTTAGGCTCAACCGCGATCTCGATCACCGGATCAGGGAAGGTCATCGTTTCCAGAACAACCTGAGCCTTGTCATCAGACAAAGTGTCACCTGTTGTTGTGTTTTTCAGACCGGCAAGCGCAATGATGTCACCCGCGTAAGCTTCAGTGATTTCGTCTTGCTTGTTGGAGTGCATCATAACCATACGGCCGATGCGTTCCTTGTTGCCCTTCGTTGTGTTCATCAGCGTGTCGCCTTTGGCAAGCGTGCCAGAGTAGATACGTGTGAACGTCAACGTGCCCATGAACGGGTCGTTCATGATTTTGAACGCGAGGCCGGAGAAGGGCATTTCGTCATCCGCACGACGTGCGATGTTACGCGTTTCTTCTTCGTCGCCCGGTGCAAAGCCCATGTAATCAACAACGTCCAATGGGGACGGCAGATAGTCGATCACAGCGTTGAGCAATGGCTGAACGCCTTTGTTTTTGAACGCGGAACCGCCCAAAACAGGAACGAATTTCAGCTCAAGGCAGCCTTTGCGCAGCAAAGCGCGCAATTCAGGAACTTCAGGCTCTGTGCCTTCCATCAGATAGGCTTCCATGGCGTCGTCGTCCATTTCAACAGCCGCTTCAACCATCTTCGCACGCCATTCGTCAGCTTGCGCTTTCAAACCGTCACGGATGGGGGCTTTGATCCAGGACGCACCAAGGTCTTCGCCCTGCCACAACCATTCTTCCATGGTCACCAGATCGATCAGGCCTTCAAGCTCGGTTTCGGCACCAATTGGAATACCAACCGGAATAGCCGTAGCACCTGTGCGGTCTTCGATCATGTGAACACAGTTGAAGAAGTCCGCGCCGATTTTGTCCATTTTGTTGACAAAAACGATACGTGGAACTTTATAACGGTCGGCCTGGCGCCAAACCGTTTCAGTCTGTGGCTCAACACCGGCGTTCCCGTCCAAAACAGTCACGGCCCCATCGAGAACAGCCAAAGAACGTTCAACTTCAATAGTGAAGTCAACGTGGCCCGGTGTGTCGATGATGTTCATGCGGTGCTTCAGGGAATCGGCGTCTGTGCCGTTCTCTGTGCGTTCCCAGAATGTCGTCGTCGCAGCGGAAGTAATGGTAATACCCCGTTCCTGCTCTTGCTCCATCCAGTCCATTGTTGCTGCGCCGTCGTGGACTTCGCCAATGTTGTGGGACTTGCCTGTATAGAACAGGATGCGTTCGGAACATGTGGTCTTACCCGCATCAATATGCGCAATAATTCCGAAGTTCCGGTAGCGGTCGAGTGGATAATCGCGTGCCATAGCTTTGCGTTCCTCTTACCAGCGATAGTGGCTGAAGGCTTTGTTTGCCTCGGCCATTTTATGGGTGTCTTCGCGCTTTTTCACAGCTGTGCCGCGGGACTGTACGGCGTCCATCAGCTCACCTGCGAGGCGCTCTTCCATTGTGTTTTCGTTGCGCGAACGGGACGCTTTGATCAACCAACGGATGGCCAATGCTTCGCGGCGTTCTGGACGCACTTCAACGGGAACCTGATACGTCGCACCACCGACGCGGCGCGAACGCACTTCGACGGATGGTTTGATGTTGTCCAGTGCTTCGTGGAAAACTTCCAGAGGCACCCGTTTGATTTTTGCTTCTACACGATCCATCGCGTTATAAACGATGCGCTCGGCAGTGGATTTTTTGCCATCGATCATGAGGTTGTTCATGAACTTGGACAATACGCGGTCGCCAAACTTTGCGTCTGGCAGGATCTCGCGTTTTTCAGCGGCGTGACGACGTGACATCTGCGGATCTCCTTATTTAGGCTTCTTGGCGCCGTATTTCGAACGACGTTGTTTACGGTCTTTAACGCCCTGAGTATCCAGAACACCGCGCAGGATGTGGTAACGCACACCGGGAAGGTCTTTTACACGACCACCACGGATCAGAACCACAGAGTGCTCCTGAAGGTTGTGGCTTTCACCGGGAATGTAGGAGATGACCTCGAAGCCGTTTGTCAGGCGCACTTTGGCGACCTTACGCATAGCAGAGTTCGGTTTCTTTGGTGTCGTTGTATAAACGCGCGTGCATACGCCACGTTTTTGAGGACACTGCTCCAAGTGCTGCGACTTGGAAGTCTTACGCTTTGGCTGACGCGGCTTGCGGATCAGCTGCTGGATCGTTGGCATAGGCGGTTTTTCCCCGTTTTTGCGCTCATCGGAACCCCTGGTTGCCCAAGGGCGGTTCAATCGTGTCGGCCAGTCTGATGTTCGCGCGGTGCCACATGTTCGTGTGACAAAGCAAAAACACCGCAATGTTCCCGTACCGAGGTGAACAAGGCGGTGGGTTCTCAGAGGATGCGCCCAGCATTAGGACGGATCTTGACCACTCCAGTTTTGATGTCGGATTTCGGGCGTGTGCCGTGATCCGGATAGCGGGCGTATAGGGGGAGTCGTAGAGGGTGTCAACGGGGGTGGGGATCCGTGCGAAATCCAGTGTAGTTCATTTGGCCCAATGCCAACGCAATTGGACAACATATGAAGTTTTATCTATGATAAAAATGGAACTGCAAGCGCGATCTTGGAGGAACAGTAGACGGTATGAATTTGGCAATTGTCTTTGGCGTCATAATGACACTCTATTTCGGGTTCTTACTGACCTATGGTGTTCGGTTCCTGTTGAAGCTTCGCAAAGGCGACTATGACACGCCCCCAAAACCCGCCACGCAACACCATTCGGATCATACATCTATAGACCCGGTCACCGCGTATTTGTCCTCTGATTAACGAGACAGTCTGGCCCAGAACGATCCTATAAATTGGGTGTCGCCGGCACCGACAAGATGGTGGCAACCCAACGTAGAAAGTCTCTTTCATGATCCAAGCCATCGGCCTTTGCCGCTTTTCCTACCCCGCCCTTGGCGGGTTTCAGGTCGAGCATGAAAAGATAGAGGATCGCATTGCCTATCTCTATGCGGAGAAACGCTTGCAAGAACGCTTTGCCCTGTTTGAACACGTTGCGCTGCCTTGCCTACGCGCCCAGACCGATCCGAATTTCGAGATCATCATCGTCGTTGGTGACAGCTTGCCAGACATGCATTTGACCCGCCTCATGGACCTGATCGAAGATATGCCCCAACTACGTGTTCAGGTGCATCCCCCCCTGCCCCACCGCCAAGGCATGCGCGACATTCTGAACGACGCGCGGCACGACAGGTCAAAGCCATGCCTGCAATTCCGCTTTGACGATGATGATGCCATCGGTGTGGATTTCATCACCCGCCTACGTGAGGCCGCAACAGATGCCAAACCGCTGACCGCGAAACATAAGATGGTGGCGTTCGATTTTCACCACGGGTGGACGGCTGAATTCACGGGCCAAGGGATCAGCGCGACACAGACCTACCGCCCGATGTTCACCGCTGCCTTGGCCGTTCAGGTCGCGGGTGGCAACGGGCAAAGCATCATGAACTTCGGACACGAGAAGATGGGGCGCTTTATGCCGGTGGTCAGCTACGGGGACACGCCTATGTGGATACGGTCACACAACGACTTCAACGACTCTCGTCAAAAAGCCAACGCCAAACCCGTGCGTGTCAAACCTTTGAATGACGCGCAACGTGCACTGTTCAAAGACCGCTTTGCCATCGACGAAGACGCCATCAAAACAGCCTTTTCAGCCCTTTAACAAAGCCCGTTCGCGGTACAGCGTGAACAGCCCCATAGCGACCACAATCCCCGCCCCCAGCATCGTCAGACCATCGGGCCAATCGCCAAAGATCAGCCATCCCAGCAACAGCGACCAGATCAACCCAGTGTAGCGAAAGGGGGCTATGAACGACACATCGCCGGTGCGCATGGTCGCCACGCTAAAGTAATACCCGCCCAGAATGAACAAGGCCGCCAAGGCAATAAGGCCCGCAAACTGTGGCGTGACAGGGACCCAAGGCGTGGCCAAAGACGCAAAGCCTGAAAAGATCATCACCGACAAAATGGCACATAGGGTCACTGTCATGGACGGTACGTCTTTGGACAATTTCTTGGTGGCCAGATCGCGCACTGTCACACACATCACTGCGGCCAACCCATACAAGGCGTAGACGTTGAAGCCGTCTGTGCCGGGACGCACAATCAATAAAACGCCGCTAAATCCCACCACGATCGCAAGCATTCGGCGCCAGCCTACTTTTTCGCCAAAAAACAATGCAGTGCCCAAAGTCACAGTCAAAGGAAGCGCTTGCAAGATCGCGGTCAGGTTCGCAAGCTGCATGTTAAACAGCGCATTAAGGAAGAAATACGCCGTCACAACTTCGGCCACACAGCGCAGTGCAATCAGCAGCCAATCGTCCCGACGTATCCGGAAATGCACGGTGCCAAGTGTTCGTGCAAGGAACAAGATCAGGATCGTTGACAACACCCCACGCAAAAACAGCATTTGAAACAGGGGCATCTGCGTGCCGATGGATTTGGTTGCGGCATCGTTGAAGGTGAAGCAGGCCATGGATGCCATCATCAACAAGGCACCGGCAAGATTTGGCGACATCTAAAGCGCCCTGACCGTATCGTAATCAAGTCCGAATTCGTTTCGCAGATAATGTCGCAAACGCTTTTCTTTCCAGTCACGGGCACGACCAGTTGGGGCGGCACCTGAGTCGTTGTCTTCATGCACCGACCGGATGAACATCGGCCGGTTCACTTCGGTGAATGTATCATAGAATTGTGAAATGGCGCGGTGGTTACGGCTGAACACATTCTGTCCGGTATCAAGGCCCGTCACCAACGCCATGCCAACACCCAAAGGGGCGCGTTCGTAACATTCGCGCAGCGGCTGTTCCCGGTCGGATGTGTCCAGATAAAAACCCCGGTTGAAGGCAATGCAAAAGGGATCATCATGTAAGCGCAGCGGCAAAATCCCTGTCGCCAAAGCGCGCACACGGCCCACTGTGCCTTTGTGCATGGCATCATCATCATCCAACCGAAAGGTGGCAACGTGCGTTGCATCCGCGGCCTGCGGCAACGCATCGAAAGACGCTTTGACGGCCTGAATGTGGTTCATGCTGGGCAGTTTAATGACGTGCAGCGATGGATGATCCGCCACAAGCGCATCCAGGCGGGCGCGGGCCGCATCGGGGAACGTGTCACCAACCAGTATCCCCGTTTGAAAATCTTGATCATCCTGCAAAAGCAAACTGGGCAATGCCAAGGTTTCAAAATAGGCAAACCGTCGTTCCAGACGGTCGGTATCGTACAGTGTGGCTTCCACCACATCCAACCCTTTGTCAGACAGGGCAAAACCACCTTGCGCCGGATAGGAGAAGCGCACCAAACCTTTGACGGCAATATTTATCTGATCTGACATCGGCACCTGCATGTTTTCGTCTGCACGCTAGCGCCTTATGTCGAGGCACAAAACCCCTGTTTGCCTGTTGATGGCCCCCGCACCTCAAGATGGGGGGCCTGATAGCTTAGAGGGTTGTGGCGCAGCCAAAGTTGCGCGATGGCTGGTTGATATGGTGCGGATTGACGATCAACACCCACATGGCCGGATATCCAGGCGCTTGGGTGCGCGAGTAGGAACAGCCCGTGGATGTTGTGAACCATTGACCTTGGAAGGATTCTGGTGGGCGGTTCAGCAAGTGGTCAGACCCACTGGCCGATGCCGTGCTGATTGATGCCATATACCCCTGAGAGCGATCCCCAAAGTTGATGCCGACGTCTGCTGTCGCTGCTGTCCCTGTAAGCAGCAAAACCGCTGCCAATGCCTTACCCAACATGTTTGTCTCCTGTGATCTGTGATGGCTTTATGTGTGCCTTGATATGATCGTGTAGACAGGGGGCGCGTGACAAAATCCGGTAAGGAGTGTGGCGAAAATGTGCAGATTTATTCCGAACTAATTGAAATTAATGTAAAATTTTTTAAACTTAGGCGTTCTCCGGATCATATGGCCGCTTGATCCCCAGCGTTTTCTCCAATCTGTCCCAGGTCACTGTCTCAAACCGCTCTGGCCACTCTACCCCTGACGTCTTGGCCTGTTCGCGCGCCCGCGGCAGATAAGCCGCCGCATACGCCAGATGTGCCTCGATCATGCCAGCGCGTGATACCAAAGGTGCAGGCAGGCCTGTCAGCAATGCTTTTTGCGACGCACTCAGCAAACGGTTCAAATGCAACATACCTCCACGATGCGGTGCGTTGGTTTGTGTGATCAACAGCTCTACCAACATATTGCGCAAGTGGAACACGCCCAGCACACCGTTGATGTATTCCTCGCGCCCCGCTGCCAGATGCAACAGCCCGAGGATGCGAATGAATTCTTCATACTGGTATCTCAGCCGTTTTGGATTTGGCGCGACAGGCGGCACACTTTCTTTGAGAGTGTCGAACAATCCGGCATGGTCAAACAACGGTTTCAAGGTGTTCTGCGCATAGCCCCCAAGTTGTTCAGGCTTCAGGATCAGCACATCGGTGCGCGTCCAATCAGCTGTGATGGCATTGATCAAAACCGGCACGGTGGTGCGATCCCACCACAGCACAATTTCTCCGGTCTGTGCGATGGCTTTGCGCCAAAGCTGTGCAATCTCGTCTGTTGCACCCGTATCGCTGACAAGGATGAAATCAATATCGCTGTAGGCGTCTGCCAACCCGTTGCCATAGCTGCCACCTAAAAACAGCCCGCTGATCTCAGGCTCATCCCTGAGCGATGTGGTGATCGTTTCGATAACACTTTGATGGTTCATCATCTGCATCCTGTGTTGCTGCGCCATAAGCATATCAACAGGGTACATTACAAAAAAGGCCCCCGCGCATCGCTGCATGGGGGCCCTTTGAAAATGTTTTGAAACGAACGCTTAGTCGCGGCTTTCCTCGGATGTGTCGATCACGGTGTCAAAGACATCGCCGCCCACCACATCTTCGCCCGGAACCGGAGCGGCCAAACGTGCGGCTTCTTCGGCTTCTTCACGGCGTGCTTCGATGACCACGTTGTCACGGTCGGTTGCAATGTTGCGCACTTTTTGTGTCGCACCACCTGTACCGGCCGGGATCAAGCGACCCACGATAACGTTCTCTTTGAGGCCAACCAGTTTGTCGCGTTTGCCCTGCACAGAGGCTTCTGTGAGAACGCGCGTCGTTTCCTGGAAGGAGGCCGCAGAGATGAACGAACGTGTCTGCAAGGACGCCTTTGTGATCCCCAGAAGGATCGGCTCGCCTTTGGCCATGCGGCCTTTCTTGGACACGGCCTTGGCGTTGGCTGCGTCGAATTCCTGCTTGTCCACATGTTCGCCTTTGAGCAACGTGGTGTCCCCAGATTCCGAGATTTCCCACTTTTGCAGCATTTGGCGCACGATGACTTCGATGTGTTTGTCGTTAATTTTCACACCCTGCAGGCGGTAAACGTCCTGCACTTCGTCGATCATGTAGTTGGCAAGCGCTTCGACGCCCATGACCGCAAGAATATCGTGCGGGGCCGGGTTGCCGTCCATGATGTAGTCGCCCTTCTTGATGAAATCACCTTCCGCAACCGGAATGTGTTTCCCTTTGGGCACCATGTACTCGACCTTGTGATCCGGATCTTCGGAGGACTCAATCGCGATGCGACGCTTGTTTTTGTAGTCTTTGCCAAAGCGCACATAGCCGTCGATTTCCGCGATGATTGCGTGGTCTTTGGGGCGACGTGCCTCAAAGAGTTCCGCAACCCGTGGCAAACCACCGGTGATGTCCTTGGTTTTGGAACCCTCACGCGGGATACGCGCGACGATTTCACCAGCGACAATTTCCTGCCCGTCTTCGATGGACAGAACAGCGTCCACAGACATCGGGTAGGTGACGGGGTTGCCTGCGTCATTGCGCACGGGCTCACCATCTTTGTCGACCAAGATGATCTCTGGTTTCAGTTCGTTGCCTTTGGCAGCCGAACGCCAGTCGATCACGATCTTTTGGGTCATGCCTGTCGCATCGTCGGTTTCGTCCTTCACAGCAATCCCGCTGACAAGGTCAACAAATTTGGCTGTACCGGATTTCTCCGCGATCATGGGCAATGTGTACGGATCCCATTCGAACATCTTGTCGCCGGCCGCGATGGCCTGACCGTCTGTGATGAACAATTTGGAACCGTAGCCCAGCTTGTGGCTGGCCACTTCAACGCCGTTTTCGTCGTTGATCGCCATCTTCATGTTCCGGCCCATCACCATCACATCGCCTTGGGCGTTGGTCAGGGTTTGTGGGTTTTCGAACACGACTGTACCGGCGTGGGAGCTTTCCAAGAAGGACTGCTGACCACCCTGCGCAACACCGCCGATGTGGAAGGTCCGCATCGTCAGCTGTGTGCCGGGTTCACCAATGGACTGCGCCGCGATGATGCCAACAGCCTCACCGGTGTTGACGCGTGTACCACGGGCAAGGTCACGACCGTAGCATGTGGCGCAAACGCCTTCTTCGGCCTCACAGGTCAAAGGTGAGCGAATACGCGCAGAGGCCACTTTGAAGTCTTCCAAAGAGTCCGCCATGCGTTCGTCGACCAGTGTCCCTGCTGCAATCAGCACTTCGTCTGTGCCGGGCTTCAGGATGTCTTCGGCCACAACACGGCCCAAGAGACGCTCGGACAAGGACGACACAACTTCACCGTCGTTGATCGCCGGAACCGCAAAGATAGAGTTTTCGGTGCCACAATCGATCATGCGCACGATGCAGTCCTGTGCCACGTCAACCAAACGACGTGTCAGATAACCCGAGTTCGCCGTTTTCAGAGCCGTGTCAGACAGACCTTTCCGCGCACCGTGTGTCGAGTTGAAGTACTCAAGAACGGTCAGACCTTCTTTAAAGTTCGAGATGATCGGCGTTTCGATGATGTCGCCGTTCGGCTTGGCCATCAGACCACGCATCCCGCCTAGCTGTTTCATCTGCGTGACAGAGCCACGCGCACCGGAGTGGGCCATCATGTAAACCGAGTTCGGTTCCATTTCAGCGCCCGCCTCATCCGTGCGTTCCGCAGAGATCGAGCCCATCATCGCGTCGGTGACCTTGTCGTTACATTTCGACCAAGCATCGACCACTTTGTTGTACTTTTCGCCCTGTGTGATCAGACCGTCCATGTACTGCTGTTCAAAGTCCTTCACCTGATCGCGGGTTTCTTCAACCAGCGGCCATTTGGTGTCGGGGATCAACATGTCGTCTTTACCAAACGAGATGCCTGCCTTGAACGCTTCACGGAAACCCATGGTCATGATGTGGTCACAGAAGATAACCGACTCTTTTTGCCCACAGTAACGGTAGACCGTATCGATGACCTGCTGCACTTCCTTCTTACGCAGAAGGCGGTTCACCAGTTCAAACGGCGCTTTGGCGTTCAGCGGCAAAAGTGCGCCAAGACGTACACGCCCCGGTGTCGTTTCAAAGCGTTGCATCACTTCGTTGCCATGTTCGTCAATTTGCGGAATCCGCGCAGTGACTTTGGCGTGAAGGTGAACGGCACCTGAATCAAGCGCGTGTTGCACTTCTTCGATAGAACCAAAGACCATGCCTTCGCCCTGCATGCCTGCGCGTTCAAGGGTCGTGTAATACAGACCCAAGATCATATCCTGCGATGGCACGATGATCGGCGCGCCGTTGGCAGGCGACAGAACGTTGTTCGTGGACATCATCAAAACGCGTGCTTCAAGCTGCGCTTCCAAAGACAGCGGCACGTGGACCGCCATTTGGTCACCGTCAAAGTCCGCGTTAAAGGCGGAACAAACAAGCGGGTGCAACTGAATGGCTTTGCCTTCGATCAGAACGGGTTCAAACGCCTGAATGCCCAAACGGTGCAAGGTCGGCGCACGGTTCAACATGACAGGGTGTTCGCGGATCACCTCATCGAGGATATCCCAGACCTCTGGACGCTCTTTTTCCACCAGTTTCTTGGCTTGCTTCACGGTGGAAGACAGCCCTTTGGCTTCAAGGCGCGAATAGATGAACGGCTTGAACAGTTCGAGCGCCATCTTTTTGGGCAACCCACATTGGTGCAGCTTCAGTTCCGGACCGGTCACAATGACGGAACGACCAGAGAAGTCGACGCGCTTGCCCAAAAGGTTTTGACGGAAGCGACCTTGCTTACCTTTCAGCATGTCGGACAGCGATTTCAGCGGACGCTTGTTGGCACCCGTGATCACACGACCACGACGGCCGTTGTCGAACAAGGCATCGACAGATTCCTGCAACATACGCTTTTCGTTACGCACGATGATGTCGGGCGCGCGGAGTTCGATCAGACGCTTCAGACGGTTGTTCCGGTTGATCACACGACGGTAAAGGTCGTTGAGGTCAGACGTCGCAAAACGACCACCATCCAGCGGGACCAAGGGGCGCAGTTCTGGCGGGATCACGGGGATCACGGTCAGAACCATCCATTCCGGGCGGTTGCCGGATTCGAGGAAGGATTCCACGACTTTCAGACGTTTGATGATCTTCTTAGGCTTCAATTCGCCTGTGGCTTCGGCCAAGTCGGCGCGCAGCTGGTCGGCTTCGGCTTCCAGATCAATCGCGGCCAGCATTTCGCGGATCGCTTCGGCGCCGATGTTGGCGGTGAAAGCGTCCATGCCGTAGGCGTCTTGGGCGTCCATATACTCTTCTTCGGACATCATCTGACCGTAGGAAAGCTCTGTCAGACCGGGCTCGATCACAACGTAGTTTTCAAAGTACAAAACACGTTCCAGATCGCGCAACGTCATGTCCAGCATCAGGCCGATACGGGATGGCAACGATTTCAGGAACCAAATGTGTGCGACGGGGGCTGCCAATTCGATGTGGCCCATACGCTCGCGACGCACTTTTTGCAGCGTAACTTCCACACCGCATTTCTCGCAGACAACGCCGCGGTATTTCATGCGCTTATATTTGCCGCACAGGCATTCGTAGTCTTTGATCGGGCCAAAGATACGTGCGCAGAACAGGCCATCACGCTCGGGCTTGAACGTCCGGTAGTTAATGGTTTCCGGCTTTTTGATTTCACCGAAAGACCACGAGAGAATGCGCTCTGGCGAGGCCAGCGACACTTTGATCTCGTCAAACACCTTTGGGGGTGTGAGCGGGTTAAACGGGTTGTTTGTCAGTTCCTGGTTCATTTTCAATTCCTTGAATTGGGAGCGTAGGGGTTTGAGGAGCGCCGTTTTCTTTGAAAGAAAACGGACCGGAAACTTTATAAGTTTCCGGCTGTTGCGTTACTCATCTTCCTCCGCATCCAGGAGTTCCATGTTCAGGCCGAGGCCACGGACTTCTTTGACCAGAACGTTGAAGCTTTCTGGTACGCCAGCTTCAAAGTTGTCCTCGCCTTTGACGATGCTTTCGTAGACTTTCGTCCGTCCAGCCACGTCATCCGATTTCACGGTCAGCATTTCCTGCAGGGTGTAGGCAGCCCCATAGGCTTCAAGCGCCCAGACTTCCATTTCCCCAAAGCGCTGACCACCAAATTGCGCTTTACCGCCCAATGGTTGCTGGGTGACCAGCGAGTACGGACCGGTGGAGCGCGCGTGGATTTTGTCGTCCACAAGGTGGTGCAGTTTCAGCAGGTATTTGACGCCCACGGTGACCTTACGGCTGAATTGCTCACCCGTACGACCATCGAACAGCACCGATTGACCGGATGTGTCAAAGCCCGCACGAGACAGGGCATTATTCACGTCCGCCTCTTTCGCACCGTCAAAGACGGGTGTCGCGATTGGCACACCTGTGGTCACGTTGCTGGCTGCATCGACAAGAGCTTCCTCATCCATACCAGCGAGGCCTTCAGCGTAAACATCATCGCCATAAGCAATCTGCATCGCTTCACGTACAGGCGTCAAATCGCCGGAGCGTTTGTATTCCTGCAGCGCCTCGTCGACGTTCAGACCCAGACCGCGTGCGGCCCAACCCATGTGCGTCTCAAGGATCTGACCAACGTTCATACGTGACGGAACACCAAGCGGGTTCAGACAGAAATCGACCGGAGTACCATCAGCCAAGAACGGCATGTCTTCCATGGGAACAACCTTGGAAATAACACCTTTGTTGCCGTGACGGCCCGCCATTTTGTCGCCCGGTTGCAGCTTGCGCTTCACCGCCACGAACACTTTGACCATTTTCATCACGCCCGGGGGCAGGTCGTCGCCGCGGCGCACTTTTTCGACCTTGTCTTCAAAGCGGGCATCCAAAGTGCGTTTCTGCACTTCATACTGCTCGTTCAAAGCTTCAACGATTTGCGCTGCATCTTCGTCTTTCAACGCAATCTGCCACCATGCGGAACGTGGGAAGGTTTCCAACAGCTCTTCATCGACAACAGCCCCTGCGCGGACGCCTTTTGGCCCTTTCGCAATCTCGTTGCCCATCATCAGATCACGCAGGCGCGCGTAGATGTTGCGGTCCAGAATGGCCAATTCGTCGTCGCGGTCCCGCGCCAGGCGCTCGACCTCTTCCCGTTCGATCTGCAAGGCGCGTTCGTCTTTTTCCACACCGTGGCGGTTGAACACGCGCACTTCGACAACTGTGCCGAAATCACCCGGTTTCACCCGCAAGGATGTATCCCTCACGTCAGACGCTTTCTCACCAAAGATGGCGCGCAGAAGCTTTTCTTCCGGTGTCATCGGGCTTTCGCCTTTTGGTGTGATCTTGCCGACCAAAATGTCGCCCGGTTCCACGTCCGCGCCGATGTACACGATGCCTGCCTCGTCGAGGTTGCGCAGCGCTTCTTCACCGACGTTTGGAATGTCGCGCGTGATTTCCTCTGGTCCAAGTTTCGTGTCGCGTGCCGCCACTTCGAATTCTTCGATGTGGATCGAGGTGAACACGTCGTCACGCGATACGCGCTCAGAGATCAGGATGGAGTCTTCGTAGTTGTAGCCGTTCCACGGCATAAACGCGACGACCACGTTTTTACCCAGGGCCAATTCACCCATGTCCGTGGATGGACCATCCGCAATCACCTGACCTTTGGTCACGCGTTCGCCGACTTTCACCAGCGGACGCTGGTTGATGCAGGTGTTTTGGTTGGAGCGTTGGAATTTACGCATACGGTAGATGTCTACGCCTGCGTCGCCCAACTCCAAATCTTCGGTAGCCCGTACAACGATCCGTGTTGCGTCGACTTGGTCGATGATGCCACCACGTTTCGCCATGTAAGCCGCACCGGAATCCCGTGCCACAACCTCTTCGATGCCCGTGCCGACCAGAGGTGCCGTTGCTTGCAGCAATGGAACCGCCTGACGTTGCATGTTCGAGCCCATCAAGGCCCTGTTCGCATCGTCGTTTTCAAGGAACGGGATCAAGGATGCCGCAACAGATACCAACTGCTTGGGCGACACGTCGATCAGGTCAACGGCTTCCGAAGACGCCAGCGTATATTCACCGGCTTGGCGCGTGTTCACGAATTCATTGGTGAACTTGCCGTTGTCGTCGATGGACGCGTTGGCCTGCGCCACTGTGTGACGCTGTTCTTCGGTGGCGGACATATATTGCACATCATCCGTCACAACTCCGCCTTCAACGCGGCGATATGGCGTTTCGATGAAACCGTATTTGTTCACGCGCGCGTAAGTGGCCAGCGAGTTGATCAGACCAATGTTTGGCCCTTCCGGCGTTTCAATCGGACACATGCGACCGTAGTGGGTCGCGTGCACGTCGCGCACTTCAAAACCGGCGCGTTCACGTGTCAGACCACCTGGCCCAAGCGCAGACAAGCGGCGTTTGTGTGTGACTTCGGACAGCGGGTTGGTTTGGTCCATGAACTGCGACAGCTGGCTAGAGCCGAAGAATTCACGCACAGCCGCAGCTGCTGGCTTCGCGTTGATCAAATCTTGTGGCATGACCGTGTCGATTTCGACAGAAGACATACGTTCTTTGATCGCGCGCTCCATGCGCAGCAAGCCAACGCGGTACTGGTTTTCCATCAACTCACCGACAGAGCGCACCCGACGGTTGCCCAAGTGGTCAATGTCATCCACGTCGCCTTTGCCGTCGCGCAGTTCAACAAGTGCTTTGATGCACTTGACGATGTCTTCGCGGTCCAGCGTGCGCTGCGTGTCTTCTTTTTCCAACGCCAAACGCATGTTCATTTTCACACGGCCAACCGCGGAAAGGTCATAGCGCTCACCGTCGAAGAACAATGTGTCGAACAGGTTGGACGCGGCGTCCACGGTGGGCGGCTCGCCCGGGCGCATGACGCGGTAGATGTCCATGAGCGCGGTTTCGCGGTTCATGTTCTTATCTTGCGCCAGCGTGTTGCGCATGTACGGACCGACATTGACGTTGTCGATGTCCAGAACCGGAATGTCGTTGATGCCTGCGTCGATCAGCTCTTTCGCTGTGCCGCCGATCAGATCGCCGTCTTTGTCATATTCCAGCGTCAGCTCGTCACCGGCTTCGACATAAATCGCACCGGTTTCTTCGTTGATGATGTCCTTGGCGACAAACTTGCCTTGGATGTGGTCAAACGGAACCAGAAGTTCGGTGACTTTGCCTTCGTCGATCAGTTTCTTGACCGCGCGTGGCGTGACCTTTTTGCCAGCTTCGGCGATGATTTCGCCTGTTGCGGCGTCAACCAAATCATAGGTCGGGCGCGTGCCGCGTACACGGTCCGGGAAGAACGGGGCGACCCAGCCTTTTGCCTTCTGGTACGTGTATTGAACGGTGTTGTAATAGGCGTCCATCATCGCTTCTTGGTCGAGACCAAGGGCGTAAAGCAACGTCGTTACCGGCAGCTTGCGGCGACGGTCGATGCGGCAGAACACGATGTCTTTGGCGTCAAATTCAAAATCCAACCAAGAACCGCGGTATGGGATGATGCGGCAGGCAAACAGCAGTTTGCCGGAAGAGTGGGTTTTGCCTTTGTCATGGTCAAAGAACACGCCCGGAGAGCGGTGCATTTGCGAGACGATCACGCGCTCGGTGCCGTTCACGATGAATGTGCCGTTTGGCGTCATCAAAGGCATGTCGCCCATGAACACGTCTTGTTCTTTGATGTCCTTGACGGATTTCGCGCCCGTGTCTTCATCGACATCAAACACGATCAAACGCAGCGTGACCTTCAAAGGTGCGCTGTACGTCATGTCGCGTTGCTGACATTCTTCAACGTCGTACTTTGGCTTTTCCAGCTCGTATTTCACGTATTCCAGAACGGATGTTTCGTTGAAGTCTTTGATCGGAAATACCGACTGAAAGACGCCATTGATGCCTTCGCCTTCCGTGGGCACATCGGCCTCACCGGATCTTAGGAAGAGATCATAGGATGATTTCTGCACCTCAATGAGGTTTGGCATTTCCAGAACTTCACGGATTTTGCCATAATATTTACGAAGACGTTTCTGACCAAGGAACGATTGTGCCATAAGACGAGGTCACCTTTCAGTTTTTCTCACGTGAGACAGTCACCGTCGGGCCACGGTGGCTATCCCTGAGACAGCGATGGAACCGGCCTATTCTTGCCACACGTCCCAATGCGTGGCTCCCGACCGATCCCTGCCTTGGAAATTGCCTGCTTTCAGGCCCTTACCAAGACAGGTGTTGCACAACGCTTTGCCGTTCCCTTCGTGACATTTTGGGTCAAAAAGAGGTAATTACGGCTCCTACGATGCACGACAGAAAAAACGGGTCTCGAATCAATCGAACCCGCGTGAATGGTTCAAATAGGAGGTTAATGCTGCGAACGCAAGGGGTGTGGGTCATGTTAGGGCTGTAGCCTTACCGTTGGCTGGCGCTCTAACACTTGCGCATTTGGCATAAAATGGTTCAGGCAAAAAAGATCAGAGCATTGCAGATTTACATCTTCTGTGCTGGACTATTAGGATCGCGGTAGCGGAGGTTCTAAAGTTGTTAACCCATGAGTATGGAGATTCATTATTTGAATTCCTTGACGACAAGAAGAACCCCCAAAATTTAATCAAGACGCATTTATCTGTATTGTTCAAAAATGCGGTCAAGAATCCCCAAACTTCCTTATGGAAAATTCTGCTAGACGATCTTCTTTCAGCAGTACGGCGCCAGACAAAGGCCAAATTAGTTGACGGACGCAACAGCGTAGGAATTGCCCTTGGGCGCGAAAACCTTGCGCACGTTTCTACAGTCGAACGCAAACTGGGTTTGCTTGTCGACACCGTTGCAAAGGAAACCCAGTTTGACTTTTCAGAAGCGCAAGTCGCCCATGTTTGTGCGGCAGACAGTATGGCTGCGCTCGCTTTTTCAACCTCGCGCTGCGGCTATGCCAGAGCCCGTGGACTATCATGCCTAGATGGATTGGGCCCAACAATTGGGCTAGCAATCGCAGTGGTCCGCCTGAACGATTGGGTTCCTGAGGTACGCTTCGAAGCCATTAGGTGTATCTTGCGCTTGATACAAAACAATGGTGGTCCCAATGGCGGTTTAGCAAACGACATTGCAGGCATCATGAACCTCCTTTTAGAAAACAGGCGTTTCAGTCGTATCTCACGGCCTGAATTAAGTGCTATTCAGTCTCTTATTGAATACCCCGGCGTCAAAGAGGCATTGCTTAGAAGTTTTATATACGGTGAGTCGGATATTTCAAAAAATGAGTGCCTTAAGGCCGTGATCAAGACCGGAACTTTCGTAGAAATACTCCCAGACGTTGCAACAAAATCCACATGCGCCTACCGACGACTGCTTGCGTGTCGTGCAATATTTTCAAGCGCTCCACCATCGTTAGATGAATATGGGGTGGAAGCGCCGCCGTTTGACCTGACCCCGCAGCGTTCCAAAATCATCAAAAGCGCTCTTTTAGACAAATCTGCCAATGTTGTCTTAGCTGCGCTTGATTACGTTCTTAGTTCGAAAGACTACCAAAAACTGGATAAGTACACGATCAGTCATTTGTCCAAGCGGCATGAACCTTCTCTTCAAATAAGAATTGGCTCATTGATCGATATTCTTGGTAATTAGCGCACCTCGATAACTTTTGGGATTGATACTTCAGAAATCAAACAAGTCTCTTCCGAATACCAAACACAAAAACGGCGGCCCCATTAGGACCGCCGCTTCCGTAGAACAAAATTCGAAAAGGCTTAGGCCAGTTCGACTTCCGCGCCAGCTGCTTCCAGCTTGGCTTTGACGTCTTCGGCTTCCGCTTTGTCGACGCCTTCTTTGATTTTGCCGCCAGCTTCAACCAAGTCTTTGGCTTCTTTCAGGCCAAGACCTGTGATGCCGCGGACTTCTTTGATGACGTTGATTTTGGATGCGCCGGCGTTTTTCAGAACGACGTCGAATTCAGTTTTTTCCTCTTCAGCGGCACCGCCGTCTGCTGGGCCCGCCATCATGACTGCGCCACCGGCTGCAGGCTCGATGCCGTACTCGTCTTTGAGGATTGTTTTCAGTTCTTGTGCTTCAAGCAGTGTCAGACCAACGATGTCTTCTGCAAGTTTCTTCAGATCAGCCATGTTAAGCTCTTTCCGTTACGATATGTGTGTTCCAACGTGTTGTATTCACAACACGCCGATATGACGTTTGCTTACGCAGCCGCCTTGTCCTCAACAGTGGACAAGATGGATGCAATGTTGCTTGCAGGTGCGCCAATGGCCCCAGCGATGTTGCTTGCAGGTGCGCCCAGCATGCCAGCGATAGTCGCGATAAGTTCGTCGCGGCTTGGCATTTTGGAAACAGCTGTAACACCGGCCCGGTCCAACGCGTTCTCGCCCATAGCACCGCCGAGGATCACGAACTTGTCGTGCTCTTTGGCGAAGTCCTCGGCAACCTTGGCCGCAGCCACAGGATCCTCGGAATAGGTCAGAACGGTCATGCCCGTCAGGTATTCGGAAATGCTTTCGCATGACTTACCGTCCAGGGCGATCTTGGCGAGCCTGTTTTTGGCAACACGAACAGCAGAACCGGCTTCGGCGGCACGCGCCCGCAGATCCTGCATGTTAGCAACTGTCAGACCGGCGTAATGTGCTACCACAACAACGCCAGAGCTTTCAAAGATTTGGCCGAGTTCGTCGACCAACTGTTCTTTTTGTGCTCTATCCACAGTTTTACTCCAAATTTGGGGAAATTCCCCGGCTCAGTTCAGCCAGAGTATCTGGTAAGACACCCTGACAGTCGGGTCCTTACGGGGTCCGCCCAAAATCGCCACGCGCCTCTAAAAGGCGGAAGTAATCTGGTCTTTCCCGTCTCAGGCAGGAATTATGAAGCTAGGCTCCACCCACCGTCTCGGACGAATGTGCACACAGCGACTCGGAAGCCGCATTGTGCAGCTTTGCGTTTAGGGGGTTTTAAGGTAGATGTGAAGTGTTTTTTACACCTCCGTTGCGAGACGGAGATATCTGCTTTCGAATGCCCACTGGTCTAACTATTGACCGTTCTGTCTGACGGCAAAATTATCAAAAATCCACTGATCCCTACAATAGCGGTCTTGGTTGCGTTCTTCTAAACTCAAGACATTGCAGTCTCCGAATGTTCTTACAAAGTATTTGCCAATCTCGTTTGGATCTCCATTCGGTGTTACAAGCACATCGTCGACACGAAACAGTGCTTCATACGTGGTTTTGACGGTCGTTTTATCGCCCTTCCCCCTAGTTACTATCCTCGTGAACGAAACAAGCTCACCCCTTGCTCCAGACGGTACGTGAATAGCATGAAAAACCAACTGATTTCTGAACTGCACTTTCGACATGGTTGAATATTCACACAATTTTTCGATATTCGGAAGACCACTAAAACGATTGCGGATAGTCGCCGGACTTTTTTGAAAATTACGTTTTGGGTTCAACGCAGACATCGACGGCACTACGAAACCCGCCGCATTTTGTAGCGATCCACAGCACACAAAAAAGGCGCCCCAATCAGGAGCGCCTTTTCCAAATCTATTCTACAAACGCTCAGTCTTTGGCGATCGCGCTGTCGATTTCGATTGTCACACCTGGACCCATGGTAGAGCTCAGTGCGATTTTCTTCATGTAGGCACCCTTGGAGCCTGCTGGCTTGGCTTTGGCCACCGCATCGCAGAACGCACGGACGTTTTCGACAAGCTTGGCTTCGTCGAAGGACGCTTTGCCAACGCCTGCGTGTACAACGCCTGCTTTTTCCACTTTGAACTGCACTTCGCCGCCTTTAGCCGCTTTCACGGCGTCAGCCACATCCATAGTCACCGTACCGACTTTTGGGTTTGGCATCAGGTTACGTGGACCCAAAACTTTACCCAAACGGCCCACAACGGGCATCATGTCTGGTGTCGCGATGCAGCGATCGAATTCGATCTTGCCGCCTTGTACGATTTCCATCAGGTCCTCGGCGCCAACGATGTCGGCCCCTGCGGCTTTCGCTTCGTCGGCTTTCGGGCCGCGGGCGAAGACAGCGACGCGCATTGTTTTACCGGTGCCGTTTGGCAGGCCAACTACACCACGAACCATTTGGTCGGCGTGACGTGGGTCCACTCCCAAGTTCACAGCGATTTCAACGGTCTCGTCGAATTTGGCTTTTGCGTTGCCTTTGACCAAGGCCACCGCGTCTTCAACAGACAACAAGGCTTTGCCGGCGAATGCTGCGCGCGCTTCTGTTGCGCGTTTTCCGTATTTTGCCATCTTACTTCACCTCAATGCCCATAGAGCGGGCGGAGCCCAGAATGATCTGCATCGCCGCATCGATATCGTTGGCGTTCAGGTCTTTCATTTTCGCTTCGGCGATTTCTTTCACCTGAGCAACGGTCACAGTGCCAACTGTCTCGCGGGACGGGTTGGTCGCGCCGGATTTTACTTTGGCCGCTTTCTTCAGGAAGTAGGACGCTGGTGGCGTCTTGATGTCCATTGTGAAGGACTTGTCCTGATAGTAGCTGATGACGGTCGGGCAAGGTGCACCTGGTTCAAGGTCCGCTGTTTTGGCGTTGAACGCTTTACAGAATTCCATGATGTTGATGCCGCGTTGACCCAATGCTGGACCTACGGGTGGGGATGGGTTTGCTTGCCCGGCTGGGACTTGCAATTTCATCGTCCCTGCGAGTTTCTTGGCCATGGGCCTTCTCCTTTTAAGCGCCTTGGAACGCGTTTCCAAGGTCAGGTTGCTATGTGGTATCGGTGCCCGCTCGCGTGCGTGCCGCCTCCCACATCGAATGCTGCATGTGCAACACGGCGCTCAGTAGCCCCAAAACCGCACATTTGCAAGGGCCTGAATCCCACAATTGCACTGTATTATTACGGTTTATCACGACTTGTGCCGCTTGGCCCAAAAAGGGTTTTCTGCGTTCATACACCCACAGTTTAACAATTTGCAGGCGAGAGATGTTTGATCTCAAGGGAGTTGCAATTGGGGCCCTGACCGCCGTGCCCCCCCCTTACCCTTGCAGCTCAGGGCGCAACTTGATCTGGTTACCTCGGGACAAGTTGATGCCGCTTATGTGTTCAATGGCTACTTGCGCGATTCACATCCTTTACTGCAACTTCCGATGTTCCCGTTGATGGCGGGATCGGCGCAACAAACTACAGTACCCATTGGCACCTGCATGAAAACTACTTGTCGAAGCCTGACTATTTTGACGATGCACATGTGCTGGGGTTCATTGCGACGCCGACGGCCTATATCCGGCGTCGGACACAGGATCTCGTGAAAGCAGGTGAAGATATCCTGACCCAAAACAGCTATGCGGTGCCGTATTTTGAAGGTTTGGACAGTATCGGTCCAAAGCGTGTGCAAGAACGCAATGCAGCCATCTACGGCAACCATGACGAAGACAAAAGCAGGGCGTTGAACTTTATGACGGCGCGGGGCACGCATTTGGCAAGGCACCCGTGGGGTCACAGCGGTCGAAAACGGCATCTACACACCGACGTTTTCTGTGCTGATCTCTAAGGCGGCGTGGGCGCGTATTTCCCCTGAAGACCAGAACATCATCAACTTTATGTCTGGCATGATCCTGCCCCAAAGGTCTGCCGCATGGGATGAATTTGACAACGGGCACCGTCAGATCGTGCCCGATACGGGGTTGGACGTGTCCTATCCCGACGGCCCACTGCTGCGCTATTTGCTGGTGTTCCGCCAGGGTCAGGACCCCCAGCACAAACGCAAAACGCCGCCCCAAACCGGAGCGGCGTTTCTAAAAATACTGCCTGCATATACCGCGTGCGCGATCAGACCTGTTTGGTGACTTGAAGGAATTCCAGTTCGACCGGTGTTTCGCGACCAAAAATAGACACAGACACTTTGAGGCGCTGGTTCTCGTCGTCCACTTCTTCGATCATCCCGTCGAAATCTTCGAACGGGCCGTCGTTGACTTTGACTTTTTCGCCCACTTCGTAGTGGATCAAAGTGCGTGGGCTTTCTTCGCCCTCTTGCACGCGGCCCAAGATACCTTGAACTTCGGCGTCACGCATTGGCATCGGGCGACCTTGCGGCCCCAAAAAGCCTGTGACGCGGTTGATAGAATTGATCAGGTGATAGCCACGGTCGGACATTTCCATATGGACCAAAACGTAACCGGGCATAAAGCGACGCTCGGTGGTCACTTTCTTGCCGCGACGGACCTCGATCACTTCTTCTGTCGGGACCAGAACTTCGTCAATTTCGTGCTCAAGCGCATTTTCAGCGACAGATGTGCGGATTGTTTCTGCAATCTTCTTTTCAAAGTTGGAAAGAACACTGACCGAATACCACCGTTTCGCCATCTGACTGCTCGCCCTTTTGCCGTGGCGCTGCTGCGCCGTAATTCATTGATTTCGCGCCTGTTTCCACAACCGCTTCCGAATAAAAATCGGCGCGAGGCTCGAATCGCCGCACGCCTGTCTATCGGTTAGATGTGCCGTTTACTCTGCAAACCCTCACACTTCAAGGGCTTACACCATCCCCAAGCCGTCTTAGCCAAACATGCCCAGCACGGACTGAAGGCCCCAGCGGATCGTGATATCGACCAGCGCAAAGAACACCGCGGTCAGTGCCGCCATGATAAATACCATAACAGTTGTCAGCATCACTTCGCGGCGCGTGGGCCACACAACTTTAGAGACCTCCGAGCGAACCTGCTGAATGAACTGAAGTGGATTTACCGTAGCCATGTGAAGCGTCCCTATGTGCCCGTCTGTGTGCGCAACCCGAAAATCATGTGCAATCTGCGCAATGAGCCGTGCGATTTGGCCCATGTAACCGTGGCAGACGTCAAATTCAAGACAACAATGTGTCGTATGGGGTCAGGCTTCGCTGCGCATTTGTGCCAACCGCGCGTCCATCGCTTCGGCATGGGCGTCGTCGCGTGTGCTAAGGGCCTGAAAGTCCGGCAAATACAGCCCGTCCACAGAGCCTTCCGGGAACCGATCAAGCAAAGCATCCCATCGCAACGCGAAAGCATCCATTTTCGAACCAAGGCGGGCTGCCTGTTCGGGGCGCCGCTGTGAAAAGCGTTGAAATGCGATCATAAGCATTCCCCACACACGATCTGCGCCGAAACACACAAAAGCGCCAATTGTCAGAAACAGCGTCAAAGCAAGCGACAACAGAACCCAATGCGGACGGAACACCAGCACCAGCGCAAAGACTGCCAAGACAACATGCTTTGGCGTCGGCCGATAGGCGCCCAGCGCAGATTTGATCGTATCCAGATTCAAACGTCGCGCTGTATCTTTGACCATGGGCGCATCCATTGCACAGCCTTCAGGGGTGTTCGCCCCAGCGTCTGAATGGTTGTGATCTGGACCGCGCACCGCACCCGCCATGACCGTTTGGCGCACGACAGCCCGTTCCACAGGAACACTGGCGGAACCATCGGAGGTTTCCATCAACATCGAGCGGATCGCGTGGAGGGTCACGTCCGTCTCGATGTGAGGTGTGTCGTCAGATGTATCAGCGGTTGCGTGGCGCATGGTGAACTCGTGTCAAATTACAGTCATTTGGAAAGAATGGGGCAGATCAGCCTTTCTGCGAACACATTCACAAAGAAATGCGGCCATCTCATGCCATGACTGCGGCAAAAACGGGGCATCCGTATTCTTGCGTTCGGTAACCATGCCGTGTGGCGGTGCCTTCACAATGCCCGGCGGGTGGTTTAACTGTTTGTAAACCCTGATGCGGTCAAGACCAAGGCTGCAATGGCAAGACGTCCCGATTGACCGGACCAAGACTGCAAGGAACGCCCCCATGCCAAATCCGTACTCTGGCCGACCCGCCCACACCTTTTGGAAGCGCGCCGTTTCGGACCGTCATTTTTCAGACTTGGACAATATCATTCCACGCATCGAAGGTCTGGATACCGCCAAGATTGCGACGGCCGGCAGCTGCTTTGCACAGCACATCGGACACAACCTGAAAATCCGCGGGCTGAACTATATGGATATGGAAGCGCCGTCCAAACTGCTCAGCGACGCTGCCGCTGCAAAGCTGGGATACGGCATCTATTCGTGCCGTTACGGTAATATCTACACCTCGCGGCAGTTGCTGCAGCTGGTGCGTGAAGCCTTTGGTGACGCAAAACCACTGGACACGATCTGGGAAAAAGGCGGCCGTTTTTACGACGCCTTACGTCCCAGCATAGAAGAAGGCGGTTTCGGCTCTGTTGCGGAAGTGCGCGTGCTGCGCGAACGGCATTTGCGGCGGGTGCGGCGCATGTTTGAAACCATGGATGTGTTTGTCTTCACCTTGGGGCTGACAGAAACATGGGCGTCCACGCAAGACGGCACTGTCTACCCCACCGCCCCTGGTGTGGTGGCTGGCAATTATGACCCCGCCTTGTATGAATTTGTGAACCTCCGCTTTTCCGAAGTAATGGCCGATATGGAAGCCGCCCGTGCCCGCATCCATCAATCCAATCCATCCGCGCGCTTTTTGCTTACGGTATCACCGGTAGGATTGGCGGCCACAGCCACGGAAAATCATGTACTGACAGCCACCACACACTCAAAATCTGTATTGCGGGCCGTGGCTGGCGAACTTAGCGCCACACATGATGATGTGACGTATTTCCCCAGCTATGAGATCATCGTAGGGCAACCCAGCCGTCATTCGCTGTATGAACCCGACTTGCGTGAAGTCTCTGCCTTCGGGGTGCGTGAAGTCATGCGACAGTTCTTTGAAGTCAACAAAATCGGGCAAGCCGCAGGACCCGCGTCGGAAGAGATCGACAGCGATTTCGGGTACGAACAATGTGACGATGCGCTTTTGACAAAGGAGTTCGCGGAATGAAACTTATCTTTGGCGATTCTCATGTTTCTGCTTTGAAAGCCGCCGTCGGCCCGAAGGCATCCCCCTATACGTTGATCGCAAATCACGGCAAGAACCTGATCGATATGAAATTGGACGTTGTTGGTGACACTTTGCGCGTTTTTGCAGACAACACCTCTGTCAGCGTACCATTGGATGTGACCCTGACCAAAGGCGACCGCATTGTGCTGTCGGGGCCGCTTCACAGCAGCCTTGTATCCCGGCACCGCTTTTGGAAAAGCACAGCGCCCTGGACGATGCATGAACACTTTCCAAAGCGGCAACTGGCATCCGGCAACTTTATCAAAACGCTGGCGCAAGATCGCACAGCATCCATGATCCAGCTTTTAAAAGCTGCCATATCCGCAAACATCAGTGTGGCCGTTCTGGAGCCACCGCGTCTGTCACGGCGGGCATTGACGGAAAGCGGCATTGACGAACGCGTCTTGGTGCATGTGGATGAAACCTATCGCGCCGAAGTACGCGCGTTGGTCGAGGCGACAGGGACAGCGGTGATCGACACCCCCAAAGACACACATGATGGCGATTTCTTGCTGGCGCCGTATCAGGCCCTTTCCGATACCGATGTGCATCACGGTAACAAAGACTATGGTATTCTGGCCTTGGCCAAAGCAGCGGCGTTTCTGGATGATGAAACAAACGGTGCGTCGGATGCGAAAACCACAACAGACACATCGCAAACAGACAAGGGTCGCAAAAGCATTTTGCAAAAGCTGTTGAAAGCCTGACACCTGCCTAAAGCCGAAGATCACCGACGGATTCGGTTTCTTTTGGAATGTTTGAAAATGGCAGGGGCACAAGGACTCGAACCCTGGACCTACGGATTTGGAATCCGCCGCTCTACCAACTGAGCTACGCCCCTACTGGCCGCAGTAAATATGCGGGGTGTTTTTCTTTTGCAAGTCCGTTCTCAGGCTGCTTTGACTTTTTGTTCCAGATGCGGCCAGACCTCTTGCATCCAGCGTGCGGCAAAGGCGGGTGACTTGTGCCCTGTATCTTCTGTTTCCTGAGCGTTTGCGCAGGCATATTCGTTTTTCGTCAACATCCCTTTGGTGATCGTGTCTTCGGGTTGGCGGATCAATTCTATTCCAGCCGATGCGCTGACGTCTTCCAAAGCCGACCATAATCGGTCACGCCATTGAACTGTTCCGTGAATTGCGCCGGGATAGTGATGCAACACACGCTGCTTTTTGCGCAAATCAACCACGCCTTCCGTTGTCAGGGGGCCCGGCACAAAAAGAACGCGGTCCCCTTCCCGCGCAAAGGCTTGCGCCATGCGGAACGCCCGTGTCTCCACCACGAATTCCTCGGCAGACGTCTGCAACACGCGGCGGCTTGGCAGATCTCCGTGGGTGTGGGCCCAATCCAAAAGCGGACCAAAGAAGTCGGTCATGCGCAAACGTGCGCCATAAAACACCAACGTATCAAAATCACCCGGCGCAATACGGTCGCGGCCTTTGGCATTGATGGTTGTCGCCATGTCTTTGGCAGTGCCCGTCGCACACATAGCGCCATCTGACAAATAGATGTCACGAAACGCAGGCCCAGTGGCGCCCCAAAATTCTACATCCATACCGTTCGGGACGTTTGTCAGACCTTCCTTCAATGCGCTTTGCAGACACCCCAACTGGCTGTCGCCAATAAAACAAAGGCGTGTGACGTCAGGCTGCAAAGGCATTCAAAAGCTCCTCTTCGCATTTGATGTCATCCGTGGATGCCGCAACAGGCACCGCGCGGGCCATAGGGGTGGCATGGGCAGCACCAAACACACGCGCCTGATCTGCAAAAAAGTGTTTCATCACCGTCGCCACGCCTTCGGGTTCCACCGACCGCATGTTGGGCGCAAAGAACATACCGCGGAAAATAGGATGCGTGATAATTTCATAAGACGGGAAATAGTCCACGTGCTGCATGTCATCCGCCACCATTCCTGCCACGCCGCGCAATACAGATTTGGAATATTGGGTGGCTGTCAGAACGTGTTTACCAGACGCCGTGGCCGTCAAAGGCACGGGCGAGACCGTCAACAACACCTTTAAACGCTTGTTCTTGCGCCGCAGCAGTTTCATGGCATCCGATAAGGCCGAAAACGCCATACGCGTATTGGTGTTTACGAACTTATGGCGGGTGTCATCAAAGGTGCCTGCCACGGTGCCGGGGCAAATGGCATATTCGATGCCGGTTTCGATGTTTTGCCATTTTTCGGTCAGGCCAAGAGTGAACACAAATACGTCGGCCTCTTCGACGGCGCGGCGCAAAGCCGCAAAAGTAATGCTGCGCGATGCAAGGGCTTCGTCAATGCTTTCAAAGCCCTCTGGTTCGATGGCAGGACGCAAAGGGTCAAAAAACCGCCCGTTGCGTTCCCATATTTCCGTCGGATTTTCGCGCATCCCATACGCCAGTTGCAACCACTGCAACAGCATTGCGGGGGTGTAGATGTTGCCGGTGCGAAAACTGAACACACCGTAGCCGGCATCGCGCCCTTTTTGACCATGCATATAGGGCGGCGCCGGTTCACAGTCGTGCCAGCTGTATCCCCGATCTGCCAAGGCACGCCCGATGTGCTGCGCAAAGCACGAGCCAGCCGTCACGATTTTGTGCTTGGGCTTGATCGCAAACTTTGGCGTCCACAAACCGGTCAACCCATGGGCGCCCGGTTCTGCAACTGCGGTTTTCCAATAGGCTTCGCTGCCCAAATTCTCATAGGGATTTGTCACGTATCGCCTGCCTTTGCTCAATCTTTGGCGACTTTTGGCGTCACCTTAAGACGAAGTTAACGGCAGCGGAGCAATCCACGCAAGACTTACCAGATTGTTCACGCAACAACGCAACAACGGTGTGGCGAAACTGCCCGACCTTGTTATCAGGCGGCGGGACGCACCGCAGAAAATGCAGGGCTTTCAACAACCCCCAAGTCAAACAACTTGGATATTTCACGATCCGGCAACCCCACAATATCGCCAAGAATTTCTTCGGTGTGCATCCCCAACGCCGGAGCAGGTTGCGCAGCTTGACGCCGCATTTGTGAATACTGCACCGGACTTTGCGGGACAGGAAACGTGCCAAGTCCGGGTTGTTGAAGCATGTCGAACATCGGGTTTTCGGTGCTAAGATCGGGATCATATGCCAAAGCCTGCCGCGTTGTGCGGAACTCTGACCACGTCAACCCTGCTGCGTTGAAATCTTCGGCGAACTCCGCAACCCTGCGGGCGGCGAACCAAGGCTTCAAGATCGCTGTGATGTCATCGCGCAGCGACCAGCGTGTTCCTTCATCCATCAGATTGGCCCCGTGCCGTGTTGACAGATCTTGCATCTGGGCTTGCGTTCCCGTGGCCTTCACGATCCCGCGCCACTGACGGTCAGTCAGTCCGATAATCATCACCCGCTTGCCATCCGCGCAGACAAAATCCTGTCCATACGCCCCGTAAAGCGCATTGCCTGCTTTGCCCCGTTCATCGGCGTTCACCACAGCGTCACCGATCATACCGAGATGCCCAAGCGTCGCCGCTGCAACGTCTTTCAATGCCAGTTCCACGTCTTGGCCAACACCATGCCGCAGGCGGTGCCGTTCAGCCGCCAACAATGAAGACACACACAAGTTGCCAGCGATCAAATCCCACGCAGGCAAAGCATTGGCCACCGGATCGGCGCTGCCTTGTGGCCCTGTGATGTGCGGGATGCCCAACGCAGGGTTCACAGTGTAGTCCACTTGCGGTCGGCCATGGCGATCGCCGGTCAGCGTCACCATGATCAGGTCTTTGCGATACTGACTTAGCGTTTCATGATCCATCCAACCGCGCACACGAAGATTGGTCAGAAACAACCCCGCGTCTTCGCCGGGGGCGGTGATGATCTGGGTAATCAACTCGCGTCCGCGTTCTGACCTCATATCGACAGCAATGGATTTTTTGCCCTTGTTCATTCCCGCCCAGAACAGGCTTTGGCCCGAAGGGGCGACAGGCAACCGTCCCGCATCCAACCCACCGCCAATACGATCGAACCGGATCACTTCAGCCCCCATTTGCGCCAGTGTCATTCCCGCCAAAGGCACAGCCACAAAGGCGGACCCTTCGACAACGCGCATACCGTTCAAAATGCCGCTCATACCGTGCCCTCCCAGATTGCTGTTGCTTGCATGCACTGATGCCCGCCAGTGCCTGTCACCATGGACAGCGTTTCGGGATCATCTTGGGTTGCCATGATCTCTAGCGTTTCTCCTGCGAACATCGGATGCACGCCGCGAAAGTCGAAGTGGTGCGGCATACGTCCTTTGTGCGCGGTGGCCGTTTGCATGAGCAACGTCGCTTGCAACGGCCCATGCACAACCAGCCCGGGGTAATGTTCGACGTTCAGCGTATAAGGCAGATCGTAATGGATGCGGTGCGCGTTGAAGGTCACGGCGGAATATCGCATCAACAACGTCTCGGATGTGCTGCGCGTGGTGTGCACATCGGAACTGGACGGCATGGCCCGCTTCTTTGGCGGTGTGTAGCTGTCCGGAATAGCCAGATAGACAATGTCTTGTCGTTCACTGATCGCCAAACCGCTTTCACCGTAAATGGCGTGATCAACAGTGACAAAAACCATCGGTCCGGCCGCGCCGGCTTTTTCCAAAACCGACCGGATTGAGGATCGCTTTTCCAAGCGCTCACCCACCCGCAGCGGTGCGCCAAATTGCAAAGCACCACCAGCCCACATCCGGCGATCCAGACGCACAGGCGGTAAAAACCCACCTAAGTACGGATGCCCGTCGGCCCCCAATTCGGACATCGGGGTTGCGGGCGGAAAGGCGCACCAGTGCCACAACGCTGGCAAAACATCGCCTTGTACGGGGGCTGCATCGCGTGGATTGCCGAGGGTGGCATGAAGTTGTGCGGCAAGCTGTTCCGAAACACCCCCTCTTTGGGTATCTGTGCGGCCTTCCCATGCGGTCAAATTCACCTGATCCATACTTTGCCTCCTTCTGGGTACCCCTTCTGATGGACCAAGTTGTGCAAATTAATCAAGCAATATTAATGACTTAACTGAATACCACAGTATACCGGACTGCATTTATGCATGTGCAGCAATCGCGCGACAGACTGATACAAAAAGGATATTTCGTCTTGTTTTTGCACATGCAGCATTCCCGCAAATGGCGAAAGAATCTGGGCATACAACCGCATACGACGATAATTTGAGCTGAAAAGACCCCTAAAGCGCCAATAACGCCGGAATGTCAGCCCCTGCAATGGCCTCGTGATGCGCGTTGATTTTGTCCAGTGGCCAGTCCCACCACGCCAGCGTCAGCAGGCGTTCCACAACATCCGCTTCGAAGCGCAGCTTTATCACTTGGCCGGGGTTTCCAACCACAACGGCATAGTCGGGAACATCACCGCCAACCACAGCCCCAGCTCCCACAATGACACCGTTGCCCAAGTGTGCCCCTGGCAACAGGGTGCATCCGTCCCCCAACCAGCAATCATGGCCCACGACAGTATCGCGTTTCTGCACAAAACCGTCGCGGTAGCGACCGATGGTGTCGGCGTTGAAAATCGGAAATGGAAAAGTGGACGCACCATCCATCGCATGGTTCGCTCCATGTGTGATGAAACGCGTGCCATGGGCGATCTGACAAAACTTGCCGATGCGCAAACGGTCTTTGGCGCCTTCGAACAGATAGGGGGCCAATCGTGCCGCATATCCACTTGGGTCCGGCAGTGGATCGAAGGTGCTGAAATACGTATAGTCACCAACGTCGATGTTGGAATGGGTCAATGCATTGCGCAAAAATACCGTGCCCGGCCAAGGTGTGCCATCAGGTAGCGTGACAGGATAAAGCGTGTCTGAATCAGGTAGCATGTTGGCTCCGGTGTTAGGTCATGCCTGTTTAGCATCCGCCCCCAGACGCAACAGCCCCCATCCCGCCAAGACCAAACAACCCGCACAAATAACGGTACGAATTTGGTTAAAGACCTGCCATCTTAGCGAATAATCGGTCCATATCTGCGCTGCGGCCTCAATATCGACGGTATGAGGCACCAAAGCCAGCGCTTCGTTCATCGGCACATTCTGGCTCATGGTCAAAATCATTCCCCCTGCGACGTAGAGCCCCCCTGCCCCCGCAAATATCCACGCCACGTCGCGGTACCCTGCCCGCCATGCCAAAAACGCTGTGAGCGCAGCATAGAAAGGTGTTCCAAAGAAGGTCACAGCAAAAACTTCGTTGCGCACAGACGCATTCATACCCTGCATTGCAGTGATGGCGACGTTTGGGTCAATTTGATCCAGCCCCCACATGGTTGAACACACCCAAGCGTAGAAGAACCCGAAAACTGCGCCAAAGGACAAAAGGGAAAGAAGTGCGGAAAACCGAAGAAGCATATTGTGAACCTTTTTGAAGCCTTACATGTGATACGCAAGCAATGGCGTGTTCCGTCGTTGAAAAATGTTGCCAAACTTCACGTGGTGCCGGACGCAATGCCTATGCTACCTTTAAACCACGTCAACGCTTGTATTGGATAAACCCATGCCACGGCCCGAATTGTCGCCCAACACCTTTGGTGCTATTCTTGGTTTGCTGGCCTTTGCAGTCTTTTCCACACATGACCTGATCATCAAACAATTGGGTGGAGTCTATTCGGTCTTTCAGATCGTCTTTTTCACCGCCCTGTTCAGCTTTCCCATCATCACACTGGTATTGATGCGGGATCATAAGGCCAGCACCTTGCAACCGCGGCACCCCTACTGGATGGGGCTGCGGTGCATCAGCGGGGCGGCATCTGGGTTATGTGCGTTTTACGCCATCACGCAATTGCCCTTGTCACAGGTCTATGCGTTCATCTTTGCGGCACCCCTGATTATCACCTTGCTGGCGATCCCGATATTGGGTGAAGTTGTAAGACTGCGGCGGGGGTTGGCGATTGGCGTCGGCATGATTGGCGTTTTGATCGTATTGCAGCCCGGTGCCAGCCCGCTTGAGGCCGGACACATCGCAGCGCTGGTTGCAGCCTTTGCAGGGGCCATGGTGTCCATCATCACCCGCAAGATTGGCAAGGACGAACGCGGTGTCGTCATGATCTTGTACCCTATGATGACCAACTTGATACTGACGGCAATGGTTCTGCCTTTTGTCTATGTACAAGTGCCGTTGCACGACATGGGGTTACTGGCTTTGGATTCGTTTCTGGTGCTGATCGCAATGGCGCTGCTGGTGGCGGCTTACACCCGTGCAGATGCGATGGTCGTGGCCCCTATGCAATATTCGCAAATGATTTGGGCAACCTTGTTCGGGATCTTTCTGTTTCAGGAATATCCCACGTGGTCGACCTATCTGGGGACAGTAGTGATTGCGCTTTCGGGCTTTTACATCCTGCGCCGCGAAGCCACCAGCGATGTGTCCAGCACGACGCCTGTGTCCAAGACCCGCACCCGCATCGGGCATGTGGCATCTCTGCGCGTCGGACATGTTCTGCGGCGCAACAGAACCAAAGGCATGGACTGAAAAAGGCCGCCCCGGTGTATGGGGCGGCCTTTTGTGTTTGGTGCCTCAGTGAGAGGGAGTGGGTTCTCGCGCATCTGATGATACGCTGCCACCCACCAATTGTCCGGGCTGACGCCCGCACAATTTACTCAGTGATTTTGGACACAACGCCGGCGCCGACTGTGCGGCCGCCTTCGCGGATCGCGAAGCGCAGGCCTTGCTCCATCGCGATTGGCGCGATCAGCTCAACGTCGAACTTCAGGTTGTCGCCCGGCATAACCATTTCCGTGCCTTCTGGCAGCGCAACTGTGCCCGTCACATCCGTTGTACGGAAGTAGAACTGTGGGCGGTAGTTGGCGAAGAATGGCGTGTGACGGCCACCTTCTTCTTTGGTCAGGATGTAGGCTTCGGCCTCGAACTTGGTGTGTGGCTTCACGGAACCCGGCTTGCAAAGAACCTGGCCGCGCTCAACACCTTCACGGTCAACGCCGCGCAACAATGCGCCGATGTTGTCGCCCGCTTCACCACGATCAAGCAGCTTGCGGAACATTTCAACGCCTGTGCAGGTTGTCTTCGTTGTGTCACGAATGCCAACGATTTCAATCTCTTCGCCCACGTTGATCACGCCGCGCTCAACACGACCTGTCACAACTGTACCACGACCGGAGATCGAGAACACGTCTTCAACAGGCATCAGGAACGGCTGGTCAACCGCACGCTCAGGCGTTGGGATGTATTCGTCAACCGCAGCCATCAGGGCTTTGATCGCGTTTTCGCCGATTGCTTCGTCACGGCCTTCCATGGCTGCCAGAGCGGAACCAGGGATCACTGGAATGTCGTCGCCTGGGTACTCGTAAGAGGACAACAGCTCACGGATTTCCATTTCAACCAGCTCAAGCAGCTCGTCATCGTCGACCTGATCCACTTTGTTCATGAAAACAACCATGTGCGGGATGCCAACCTGGCGGCCCAACAAGATGTGCTCACGTGTTTGTGGCATCGGGCCGTCAGCCGCGTTCACAACCAAGATCGCGCCGTCCATTTGCGCGGCACCGGTGATCATGTTTTTGACGTAGTCGGCGTGGCCGGGGCAGTCGACGTGCGCGTAGTGGCGTGTCTCTGTCTCGTATTCAACGTGCGCGGTCGAGATCGTGATCCCACGCGCTTTTTCTTCGGGCGCGCCGTCAATCTGGTCATACGCCTGGAAGTCACCAAAGTACTTGGTGATCGCCGCTGTCAGCGTCGTTTTGCCGTGGTCAACGTGGCCGATTGTGCCGATGTTGACGTGCGGCTTATTGCGTTCAAACTTTTCCTTAGCCATGGGAGGCGCCCTTTTCTTTCATGGGGCCGCAGATCGACCCGGTGTTCATCTCGGGCGCGATTTATTGGCTTTGGTTAGAAAAATCAAGCACCAGTTCGCTTGACGCCTCACAAAGAAGCGATTTGATCAAACGTCGTCTTTGAACCAGCCTTGTTCGTCGCGTTGTTGCACCAGATACCGTTCAATCGACTTTGCGGCGTTTTGGCTTAGGTTTTTCAGCTGCTCTTGCGCGGATAATGTGTATCCTGACCCAACAAGTGTGCCACTGCCAAAGCTTTCCAGAACCGTAATCTGTTTTGGTTCATCGTTCAGTTTTTTGCCGGCGGCATCATCCCAAACCGTGACATTGATGATCAGAATCGATTTGGGCGACAATACCAATGGCACACCGGGTTGGGCCAACACATACCCTTCGACGCTGACGCCGAAGTGGTAGCGCTTGGAGCCTTCATAGCGGTCAAAGCGTTCGGCAATTGCAGCTTGTAGTGTCGTGGTCAGCTGCTCTTCCGATGCTTTGCGGCTCAGAGGCCCTTTGTAGGCTTTCGGCGCGACAACAATGTTGTGCACAAGGTTGAAATTGCCCAAAGGCACAGGCGCATCTTTCAAGTCAGAGGCCCCGTTGCAAGCCGCCAAAGATACGGCCATCACGACCATGAGCATCCAACGCATGTCACTTCTCCTAATGTGTCTTGGATAGGGTTATCCGACCCCCGTCGGTGGTGCAATCAAACCGTCGCAGATGGCCGCTGACCTGCGGCACATTTGCCCTTTTGCGTCATCGTCGTGCGTTAATTTCAGGTTTTGGACCCTTTTGTGGCCTTGCCTGTCTTGGAATGGCCGTCGCAAATGCTGCGCAATGCTTTCCAATCGTCTTCGTTGATCACAGAGGTGGTATTGCTCTGCATTTCCGCAAAAGACGCCGCCAGATCGCTGCGCGACCCCGAACTGGGATGGCTGGACAAATAGGTAGGCAAATCCGGGCCACCCTTGGTCGATTCTTCCAGTGTCCGGAAGAATGTGGCCATGCCGGCGGTGCTGACACCCGCGCGTCCCAGCATTTCACGCGCATAGACATCGGCCTGTGTTTCGGCTTCGCGGGTATAGGACGCGTCCAGCACCCATTGCGTCATCGCCAAGGCAATGCCACCCCCGGTGAAATCACCAACAACCATCGACAAAAGCCCGGCTGATCCTGCCGCACGCAACGCACCGCGTGTGGGGTCCCGGCTTTCGACATGCGCGATTTCGTGGCCCAGCACCGCTGCCACCTCATCCGCGCTTTTGGCTTTGTCGATCAACCCTTTCATGATGACGATTTGTCCGCCGGGGGCAGCAAAAGCGTTGACCATGTCATTGTTCATAACAGCTATGTTCAGATCGTAATCTGTGGGTGTATTTTCGGTCAGCCGCGCCACCATTTGCGCCAAAGCTGCATCCCCTTTGGGTGAGCTACACATAAGCTGCCCGGCCTCGCGCCCGCCGAACACACGTTCCATGTTGCGCACGATCGTCTTGCCATAGGCCACTTCACGTTCAATCGGGATCAAATTGGCAAAAGTGTTCGCCATGGCCGGCAAAATTACAAATATCATCAAAACAAAGGCCGCGACCGCCATGCCAAGGCGCGTCACAACCTTAAAACCGGTGCCTCGGGCGACATCACGTTTGTCCAAAAGCGGGCAAACAGCCCGGACGTCATGGATCAAGGCAGCCCCCACCAAGGTGAGGCGCACGTTGTCTATCAGACTACTGTCATCTGAGTGATCCGCGACGAGCGTCACAATAAGCTGGTCATCTCGGGCTTGGTCCGGCAAGGCCCGCAGCTGATCAAACGGCCAGTCCAGTTGCCCCGGCACTGGCCCGTTTTGCAATTCAGGATGAGACAGACGCAAAACGCCTGTCTCAACCAATGTCACCTCAACGGTCAGGCGTTGGCCAGTTTCACCATCGTAGTACCGGCCAACTTCTGCCATTAGATTGCACCACCAATATCAAGCGCATCCGCAAAGCCCTCGGCGTCTGCACCAAGATCTGCACTGCGCTGTTGAATTGCATCCAGATGTTCGGCGCCATGCACCTGAATACCGTCTACAAGGTGCGCAATGATGGGCTGTGTGATCAGCACCAAAGACAGACCGCCAATCCCTAACAAAAAGCCGATATATGCCACCGCGACCAAAATGCTGGTCACGACGATACCAATCATATCCGGCTCGCCTCCAAAGCCTGCGCCTGATGTCGCAACGGCGAATGCACCTGCACCGACCGCACCAACCACGAACAAAACGATGGCGGACAACGCCCCGATGATCAGCGATCCCACAACGACAGTGGTTACAACGGTGCCTGTTTTCGCCTCGGAAAAGAAACCGATCTTGTCGTCCAGAACCTTGTGACCTGTCAGGTAGTTGAAAGCGTAAACACGGTAGTAGACGGCACCAATAATCAGCCAGACATACCCCACGATTCCACAGATCATAGCCAATGCAATGGACTGCAAAACAACACCAATCACGCCGCCCAAAATCAGAATGGCAAGTCCGATGAAGACGTGCTTCATACCGGCGTAAAGGTCAGTCCATTTGCCATCTTGTTCCAGACGCGCGTCCCCGTACCAAGACCGGTCCGCCATGAATTTCTCAAGGTAGAACGTCTGGCGCGGCAACATAATGCCAAGGGTGATAATGGTCAGAAGATAATGACCGATGGCCCGCCACACATAGCCCCAAGCCGCACTTTCCATGCCAAAGCGGATTCCACGCCACCGTGTACGTGCCATCTTGTAGCGTCGTGCACGGTATTGCGCGAACAGCAACAGAGGGAAAACAGCGAACAAGGTGATGTAAACAGCCGCAATCTGGCGCAAAACCTCGGTTGAGGACGCCCGTTCAGGGTCTACAAAGATGTTCAATCCTGCAAAAAACAGAACCATCTGCACGATGCCCAAATAGATCGCCAAAATGACGATCGCGACCAAAAAGCCCAAGAATTTTTCAAGGCCCGTGCCGGTGTATTCAAAGCTGTCTTCATTGGCACTGGTCGCGGACCAGATGTATTTGCGGATGCGGGTTTTGGCCCAGAACCGGTAAATGCCCAGCGTGACCATCGTCAGCAATGCCGTTTTGATATACAGCCAGAACAATGGCTGACCTTGGCCGTGATACCGGCCATGAATTTGCGCACTCATACGTTTTCCCTCGATCTGCCCGATGCTTATGCACGGGTCGTTAGTATTTCTAAACTGCCACGCGTTTTGATAGAATTCAAATACATGATGCCAAAAGATCAAGGAACGCGGGGTCCGGTTTACCTGACTTGCAAGACTGGATTTCACGATTTCGCAAGCGTGCTTTCCAGGGTTCGTGTCAGTTGAAGCGGTTGTCGCGCGGGAAACCGCGTGGCGCCATACGGCCTGCCGATGCCCGTTTGCCAGTCCATTCGCCAAGATCGGTTTCGGTCCGCGTGCGCCCGGCCGGATCCAGCCAGCTTAACCCTTCTGCACGGTTGAACGTCGTTGCATCCGACAGCCCCCCGTCTTTGTATTTTTGCAAGCGTACACCTTTGCCGCGCCCCATTTCGGGAAGCTCGTCCAAACCGAACACCAACACTTTGCGGTTTTCGCCAACCACAGCCACGCTATCGCCCGATATGGGTTTGCAAATCAGTGCCCGAGACGGGCTGCGCACATTCAGTACCTGTTTGCCAGAGCGGGTTTGCGCCACCACGTCGTCTTCCGGCACCACAAAACCGTCGCCCGCGCTGGACGCCACCAAAAGCTTGCGCCCCGGTTTGTGGATCATGATGTCGAGAATTTCCGCCTCGTTGGGTAAATCCACCATCAGGCGCAACGGCTCGCCCATGCCCCGCCCGCCCGGTAAGTTGGCTGCAGACAAGGTGTAGAACCGCCCGTTCGCCCCAAACACCAGCAAACGGTCAGTCGTTTCGGCATGGAAGATAAAGCGCGGACCGTCGCCGTCTTTGAACTTTAGTTCGCGTTCCAGATCAATGTGGCCCGTCATGGCCCGCACCCATCCCATTTGTGAACAGACAACCGTAATCGGCTCGCGGTCTATCATGGCTTCCAACGGAACTTCGGCCACTTCGCCCGCTTCGGCAAAGCTGGTGCGACGCAAGCCGATGTTCTTGCCGTCAATTTCGAAACCCTTGCCAAATTGCTTTTTGGTTTCTTTCAACTGGTCGGCGATCGACGACCATTGCAAGCCTTCATCGCCAAGCAAATCCTCAAGGCCGGCGCGTTCTTCCATCAAAGCGGCCTGTTCACGCAGCAATTCAAGCTCTTCAAGGCGACGCAAGCTGCGCAAGCGCATGTTCAAAATCGCGTCGGCTTGCACGTCGCTTAATTCGCCGTCGCTTGGGCCGGGCGACACATAGTCTGCCTCGTCCATCGCGCGCACATGCGTTTTGCCCCAGTCCTCGCGCATCAAAGCCGCTTTGGGTTCATTGTCATAGCGAATGATATCGATCACACGGTCAAGATTCAAAAAGGCAACGATAAAGCCTTCCAAAACCTCCAAACGGTGGTCGATTTTTTCCATCCGATGTGTCGACCGACGCTGCAATACTTCGCGGCGATGGTCCAGAAAGGCGCGCAGCACTTCCTTCATGGAACAGACCTTTGGGGTCAGCCCGTCAATCAACACGTTCATGTTGAGCGAAAAGCGCACCTCAAGATCGGAACTGCGGTACATCATCCCCATCAAAACATCGGGATCGACATTTTTGGACCGCGGCTCAAGCACAAGGCGAATATCATCCGCAGATTCGTCGCGCACATCGCCCAAAATCGGGACCTTTTTGGTCTGGATCAGCTCTGCGATTTTTTCTATCAGCTTCGATTTTTGAACCTGATAGGGGATTTCCGTGACGACAATCTGCCACTGGCCCCGCCCCAGATCCTCGACTTCGTAGCGGCACCGCAAGCGGAAGCCGCCTTTGCCCGTTCGGTAAGCCGTCGCGATGTTCTCGGGCGGCTCGACGATGATGCCGCCAGTTGGAAAATCGGGGCCCGGTACAAAGTTCAGCAGTGTATCGTCGCGCGCGTCTGGCGTTTTGATCAAATGCAAGCAGGCGTCGCATAGTTCTGAAATGTTGTGCGGCGGAATATTGGTGGCCATGCCCACAGCGATACCGGATGACCCGTTGGCCAACAGGTTCGGGAACTGTGCTGGTAAAACAGTAGGTTCTGTTAACGTGCCGTCATAGTTTTCGCGGAAATCCACGGCGTTTTCGTTCAAACCGTCCAACATCATTTCGGCCACAGCCGTCATGCGTGCTTCGGTATAACGGGATGCGGCCGGGTTATCGCCGTCGATATTGCCAAAGTTGCCTTGGCCGTCGACCAAAGGATAGCGCACGTTGAAGTCCTGCGCCAAACGCGCCATCGCGTCATAAATCGCAGCGTCACCATGCGGGTGATAGTTGCCCATAACGTCGCCGGAAATTTTGGCAGACTTCCGAAAGCCGCCCGTGGACGAAAGGCGCAATTCCCGCATCGCGTACAGGATACGGCGATGCACAGGTTTCAATCCGTCGCGCGCGTCCGGCAAAGCGCGGTGCATAATCGTCGACAACGCATATGTCAGGTAGCGATCCCCAAGCGCACGGCGCAATGGTTCGCTTAAATCTTTGCTTGGGCTGTCGGTTACATCATTCATGCCACGATGTTTACGCGGGCGCTGCGAAGCGGACAAGCGGACTTTGCCCCCTTTGCGCAGGCTTTTGCGGCTCTGGTCGATTTGGCGTTGCAACAAAGACACGCGCTGTGCGTCGGGGAAACTTTCTAACCGCTTCCCCGATGAAGATTTTTTCAAATTGTGGTAGAAGATTCGGAACCGCACGCTGCCAGTGCGCGTTAGTTTTGTGATTTGTGGGGGATCACTGGTATGACCAAATTTATCTTGTTGAGCTTTGCGTTTATGGGCGTTGTTTTTTACGAACTCAGCGGCGGCAAAGACTTTGATCCTGAAGCATTACGCATCAGCCGTATGGACCCTGTAACAGAACAGGCATTGCCGAAAGTGCGTGTGGCCGAAGCAACGCAAGACACTGCCCCTGCGCCACAACAACCCGTTGACACAGCAAGCTCGGCAGTCGTGACACGGGCATCTTTTGATCTGAACACTTTGGACACCGCAGAAAAACTGGCAGCCGTTCAATCCGAGGGACGCACGACCGCCGTGCAGCCGGTCCAAGAAGAGCAGACCCTGATTTTACCAAGTCTCGTCACACAGGCCAAAGTCGAAACTGAAGCCGTTGTCGTCGACAACACGGCACCTGTGATCGCTGCAGATATTCGTGCCGTCACCGGAAACCGCGTCAACATGCGGGGCGGGCCGGGGACGAACTTTGACGTTGTCGGCAAATTGACGCGCGGCCAAGAGGTGGAAATCCTGTCTGATCCCGGCACGGGCTGGGTCAAGCTGCGCCCCATGGATGGTGGTTCGGTTGGCTGGATGGCTGACTTCTTGTTGACGGAAAGCTGATGGACCTATGCCTTTTCCAAAAGTCTGCTAACACAAGAAGACGTGCAGCATGACGGCACAGACAATTCTTATCACGGGATGCTCGTCGGGCATTGGTCTTGCTTGTGCAATCGGCTTACGTGATCGGGGCTGGAAGGTTTTTGCAGCATGCCGCCAGCAAGTCGATTGCGACCGTTTGCGCGCCATGGGCTTTGATGCCCCTTTGATCGACTACACGCGGACGGAAACGATCCATAGCGGGTTGAACGAAGTGCTTGAGGCAACAGGTGGCACTTTGGACGTGCTGTTCAACAATGGCGCACACGGACTTCCCGGCGCGGTTGAGGATCTGCCCACCGACGCACTGCGATCCATTTTTGAAAGCAACTTCTTTGGCTGGCACGAGCTGACGCGATGCCTGATCCCTGTGATGCGCACCCAAGGGCATGGTCGCATTGTACAATGTTCCTCTGTCTTGGGATTCGTGACGATGCCGTGGCGTGGCGCGTACAACGCAACCAAATTTGCGCTTGAAGGTCTTACAGACACATTGCGCATCGAAATGCGGGACACAGGCGTAAAAGTGGTTTTGATCGAGCCTGGTCCGGTGACGTCAAAAATTCGCGAAAATTCGATCCCGCATTTCGAAAAATGGATCGACTGGGAAAACGCGCCCCGCAAGGAAGAGTACGAACAAAAGCTGCTGCAAAGACTGTATCACAGCAGTGGCCCTGACCAGTTTGAACTGCCCGCAGACGCTGTTCTGAAAAAACTGATCCATGCAGTAGAATCCAAACGACCGCGCCCGCGTTATTTTGTCACGACACCCACATACATCATGGCCACCCTGCGCCGTATTCTGCCAACACGGGCCTTGGATTGGGTCTTATCACGCGGATAAGCGAAAAAGCCTTCGCTTTTGCGCACCTGCCCCCTACATCCACACCAACGCAGTTGAATAAAGGGGCAAACCCATGCTCACCGATGTACTTTTTGTTTTGATCGTCATTGCCTGTTTGGCCGTTGTCGGGGTCTTGGGCCTGGGCCTTGGCGGGTTCGGGAAGGGATCCGGATGGGCCAAAAACAATTCCAACAATTTGATGCGCTACCGCATTTTGACACAGGCCATCGCTGTGGGGCTGATCGTGCTGTACGTGGTCGTGAAACGGAACGGGGGATAAGCACATGGTTGTTCTGAACAAAATCTACACCAAAACCGGAGACGCCGGGGAAACCGCATTGGGCAATGGGGCCCGCGTCGCGAAACACGCCATGCGCGTCACAGCCTACGGCACGTCCGATGAATTGAATTGCTTTGTGGGCGTTGCCCGCCTTGAAGCGACGGATACCGTCGATGAGGCCCTGAGCCGAATTCAGAATGACCTGTTCGACTTGGGTGCGGACATGTGTCGTCCGGACATGGAAAAAGACGCAGAGGCGGAGTACCCGCCCTTGCGTATCGCAGACGCGCAGGTATCGCGTTTGGAACAAGAAATCGACGCGATGAATGATGCGCTTGAACCGTTGCGCAGCTTTATCTTGCCTGGTGGTTCGAAATTGTCAGCCCAACTGCATGTTTGCCGTACAGTTGCGCGCCGCGCGGAACGGTTGGCTGTGGAACTGGCAACAATGGAATCGGTGAACCCTGCTGCTGTGAAATACTTGAACCGATTAAGCGATTGGTTCTTTGTCGCCGCGCGCATCGCCAACAATGGTGGCGTCGATGATGTGCTTTGGGTCCCCGGCGCCAACCGATAAACTGAAGGAATGTGCCTAACGCGGCGTCCGTTAACGCTAATATGACGATTTTGCGCTGTATCCAACCCGCTGGCTTGGGTATGCAATGGCCAATTGTGTGACGAACAGCCCGGTGGGGTGAGTCGTAATTAAGGAGAAACGCCCATGAAGGTCCTCGTACCTGTCAAACGCGTGATCGACTATAACGTGAAAGTGCGCGTCAAAGCGGACGGTTCAGGTGTCGATCTTGCCAACGTTAAAATGTCGATGAACCCGTTTGACGAGATTTCCGTTGAACAGGCTATTCGCCTCAAAGAAGCAGGCCAAGCCGACGAAGTTGTTGTTGTGTCTGTTGGCGTCAAGCAATCCCAAGAGACGCTGCGCACGGCGCTGGCGATGGGTGCGGACCGCGCGATTTTGGTTGTTGCGACAGACGACGTGCACAACGACATTGAGCCTTTAGCCGTTGCAAAAATCCTCAAAGCTATTGTGGACGAAGAGCAGCCCGGCCTTGTGCTGTGCGGCAAACAAGCCATCGACAACGATATGAACGCCACGGGCCAGATGCTGTCTGCGTTGATGGGCTGGTCGCAAGCGACATTCGCGTCCGAAGTCGAAGTGGCTGGCGACAAAGCCAAAGTCACGCGCGAAGTTGATGGCGGTTTGCAAACCATCGAAGTGAGCATGCCAACGGTTATCACTGTTGATCTGCGCCTGAACGAACCACGTTATGCGTCGCTGCCAAACATCATGAAGGCCAAGAAAAAGCCTTTGGATGAAAAGACTGCCGCAGATTACGGGGTCGACGTGACACCACGTCTGGCCGTCGTTGGTACATCAGAGCCAGCTGCACGCGCGGCAGGCATCAAAGTGGCATCGGTCGAAGAACTGGTGGCAAAACTTAAAGAAGCGGGGACTGTGTAATGGCTGTACTTCTTCTAGCAGAAGTAAACGACGGCGCGTTGGCGATGGATGCCACGGCGAAAGCTGTGACAGCGGCTGGCGCGTTGGGCGACGTCACTGTGTTGTGCACGGGGGCTACATGTTCCGATGCAGCAGCAGAGGCGGCAACGATCACAGGCGTCGCAAAGGTGCTGTGCGCAGAGGACGCGATTTATGGCAAGCGTTTGGCTGAGCCGGTTGCAGATCTTTTGGTGTCTTTGTCCGGCGATTATGAGCATATCGTGGCCCCGGCCACGACGGATGCCAAGAACATCATGCCACGCGTGGCGGCATTGTTGGACGTCATGGTAATCTCAGACGCAACAGCCGTTGTAGATGGCGACACGTTTGAGCGTCCAATCTATGCTGGCAACGCCATGCAAACCGTCAAATCATCCGACGCGAAGAAGGTCGTGACCTTCCGTGGTGCGACCTTTGACGCGGCCCCAACAGGCGGGTCTGCTTCTGTGGAATCCATTGGTGCAGCTGGTGATCCCGGCCTGTCCTCTTGGGTTGAAGACAAAGTGGCGGCCTCTGATCGTCCTGAACTGACATCTGCGGGTGTTGTTGTTTCCGGTGGTCGCGGCGTCGGGTCCGAAGAAGACTTTGCCCTGATCGAAAAGCTGGCTGACAAGCTGGGTGCTGCCGTTGGTGCGTCCCGTGCGGCCGTCGATTCCGGTTATGCACCAAACGATTGGCAAGTGGGCCAAACTGGCAAGGTTGTTGCGCCAGAACTGTATGTCGCTGTTGGTATTTCAGGCGCGATCCAGCACTTGGCCGGCATGAAAGATTCGAAAGTCATCGTGGCCATCAACAAAGACGAAGAAGCACCCATCTTCCAAGTCGCGGACTTCGGATTGGTCGCTGATCTGTTCGACGCCGTCCCAGAGATGATCGAAAAGCTGTAAAGCAGTGGTGGGCTTAAGCCCACCTTACGAGAAACGTTAAAAGGCCCGCTTGGTTTCAGCGGGCCTTTTTGATTGCGCAAGCATCTTGTCAGGTTGAATTACCACTCGATGTCTAGATGTATTGTTTTAGAACCCGAGAGACCTGTTCTGCCGCCTCTTGGTGAGCAGCCAGTCCCAACACGTGACCTGCAACAGGCGCTTCAAGATCACTAAAAATCATACCTTCCGTACCAACTGCCTGAGCTTCCTCTGAGGCTACAACTTCGACTATGTCGTCCACCATTTCGCGCAATTCCTCGATCATATCACGCGTGACAAACCAAGGGTCGCGTTCGTCGTCCGGTGTCATTTGTTCATCGGGTGTGTGATCCGCAAACCAAAGCAAAACAACCTTCCCTTTTATAGATTTGATCATTGTGCGCATACGCGCCAACCAAGCCTGCTTTAATTCCTCTACCACCGTTTCGAACCGCCCGGGAGAAAGCGTATAAAGCCGCAAAAGCAGATGTTTGTTGAAATTGAATTCAGCAAAATCGACTTCGCGGTAGATCGCTTGCAGCAAACTGGACGGCTTCAAAAACCGGTCGTTGCGCCTCGGGTGCACTGAATAGAAGCGATTGGACATATTGTGTGCCCCCATCAACTGGATCACCGTCACTTCAGCATCGCTGGTCAATTCGCCTACATGTGGGTCAGTCACAAAAACGTCGATACCCGCGTTGACGCAGCCCAAGTTCAGGCACGTCATTTTTAACTCTTGCTCTGTCAGGTCCGGAAACGGATTTGCAATGAATTTCCCGTATGTGTCGGTTCCGCCTAAAAACGCGACATAGGGGTCCTTCAAGGACCGTCTAGGCCCACGAAACAACAACTTCGACGTACCGTATCGACACGGCAGATAATCAAGGGCACCCGGCCCCAACGCATCAAAAGACATGCTTACTCACCTTTTTTCACCCGCAATCAGGTATGACAGCGATATCCTTAGAAATTCCTAACACAATGTGACGAAACCTTGTCTTTCCACACAATGACTTCGCGCCTTGCCCTTGGGATAGGCTGCCCCCTATGATGCACCAAGGCAGCGAAAGGGCGGCACATGGACATCCAAAAAGTTGGGATCATCGGCGCGGGTCAGATGGGTAACGGCATTGCACATGTGATGGCGCTGGCCGGATACGATGTGCTTTTGAACGATGTGAACAAGGACGCTTTGGACGCAGCCGTTGCCTTGATCGATAAAAACTTGGAACGTCAGGTCAGCCGCGACAAGATCAGCGCTGAAGACAAAGCCGCCGCCGTGGCACGGATCACGTCCACACAAGACCTTCCCCATCTCGGGACCAGCGATCTGATTATTGAGGCTGCGACGGAAAACGAACCGGTAAAGCATAAGATTTTCGAAGCCCTGATCCCGCATGTGCAACCCCACACCATTCTGACATCCAATACCTCATCCATTTCGATAACACGCTTGGCCAGCGGAACAGACCGTCCGGAAAAATTCATGGGGTTTCATTTTATGAACCCCGTACCCGTCATGCAGTTGGTTGAGCTGATCCGGGGCATCGCCACGGACGAGCCCACATTTTCAGCTTGTAAAGCTGTGGTGGACAGATTGGGCAAGACCTCGGCATCAGCCGAAGATTTTCCAGCCTTTATCGTCAATCGCATTCTGATGCCGATGATCAACGAAGCCGTATACACGCTGTACGAAGGGGTCGGGAATGTGAAATCCATCGACAGTTCTATGAAATTGGGGGCGAACCACCCCATGGGGCCATTAGAACTGGCCGACTTTATCGGTTTGGACACGTGTTTGGCGATCATGAACGTGTTGCACGACGGGTTGGCCGATACCAAATACCGGCCCTGCCCTTTGCTGACAAAGTATGTGGAAGCAGGGTGGTTGGGCCGTAAAACCCAGCGTGGGTTTTATGATTACCGCGGCGACACACCTGTCCCTACGCGGTGAAATTCATCAAATGAAAGCAGGCAGGATTCCGTCAAACAGTCCCGCGCCAGATGCGCCATAGACAATGACTAGTTTTTCAGGTCAAGCGTGTGCTTGCGCAACCACGCCATGAACCCACGCGGATCGTCAGACCATTTGTCGACGTCTTCTTTGGCCAGTGGATGCCCTACAATCGGCCCTTGCGGCTTGTTGCATGAATGTACGATCTCGTGCAGCAGCAGCCCCTGGCGCAACATCGGCGACAGCTTGTTGGCAATTTGATACCAACGGCTGTTCTGTCCGGGGAATTTCATCGGTACAACAGTCGCCCCGGATCGGCGGATCAGCGCCGCGGTGAACACGTTCCATTCGCCTTCAACGGCAGGTCCAAAATAGGTCTCGGACGACGCGACAACCCCGGACGGAAACAGCGCCACAACGCCCCCGGCCTTCAGGTGGTCCATGGCAGCCTTGCGCATCTCTACGCCCTTACGCTGTGCATCAGGGTCATGCGTGAAAGGCACAGGGATCATGTAGCTGCCCGCAACCTCATCAATTGCAGTTAGCAATGAACGGGTCAAAATGCGGTAATCCGGACGCACGCGCCCGATCAAATCGGCAAAGATCATGCCGTCCACCATTCCATGCGGGTGGTTGGCAACAACAATTACCGGACCCTCTTTGGGCAGGCGCTGCAGTTGTTCTTCGGGCGTTGTCAAATCGATGCCCATGACATCCAAACAGGCACGCCAAAAGCCTTGACCCGACGGAGTACCATTTTTTTCGAATTTTTTGATCAGTCGCAGAATAGTAAGCTTGCCTGTCAAAGCTTCGATGATGCGGATGACGGTCGACTTCCAAGGGTCTTCAAACGTAGAGGCATACGACAAGCTGCGCCTGTCGTATTTCATGAAGTTCACATTCTCAGGCTCTGCGTCCTCAGAGATATCGCGTACGCTGTCGACCACTGCTGGTCCCCCGTGAATTTGTCAGAGCCCCTTAGGCTCCTTCTCCGAACTTGTCCGCGACCAGCACAGACAAGGCTTGCGCCAACGCATCCGCGTCTGGTCCGGACGTTTCGATGTCAATAATACTTCCCTTGGACGCTGCCAACATCAAAAGCCCCATAATACTGTCGCCTGATGCAGACATGCCATCCTTGCTGACTTCGGCCTGAGCGTCGAACGCTTCGACCACTTCCACCAACTTTGCAGAAGCCCGTGCGTGCAGGCCTTTTTCATTTATGATCGTTAACGTGTCTTTGGTCATGATTTGCTTTCAGCGCTAATGTTTTGGCTGTCGATATACTTGCGTCCCGCATCAAGGGCTGTGCGTACGGCATCTGGCACCGCCAAATGACGCGATTTGGCCAGCTTCAACAGCATCGGCAAATTGGCACCGTATAAGATGCGCCGTCCCTGCGGCTGGCACGCCATCAGGCTTAGGTTGGACGGTGATCCTCCAAAAAGGTCTGTCACCAGAACAACGCCTTGCCCTTGGTCTACAGCGTCAGCCGCTTTGCATATCTCTTGCTGTTTGGCGGTGCGGTCGTGATCGGCTTCTATGGAAATGGCGCACATCCCGGGCTGCGGGCCCACAACATGTTCTATGGCCGCAAGATATTCTTTGGCCAATTGCCCATGTGCGACAATCACAATCCCTATCACGATACTGCCCCTATCACGCTTTTATCTCACCCTTTTTGCGCCGGTCCAATTCGCGGTGCCGTACAGACACCTGCCAGTCTGCTGTACGCAAACGTGCTGCCAAAGCCTCTGCCATAGCAACAGACCTGTGTTGCCCTCCTGTACAGCCAAATGCAATGGACAGATGTGATTTGCCCTCATCTAAATAGGCTGGCAACAACCATAAGGCGAGATCATGAACTTTGTTCTGAAACGGGCCGCATCGCGGGTCCTGCGCGATGTAATCCGCAACAGCTTTATCTTGCCCATTCCCGCTGCGCAATGAGGGCTGCCAATAGGGGTTGCGCAAAAAACGGCAATCAAAAACCATGTCGACGCTGCGCGGCAAGCCGCGTTTGTAGGAAAAGGATTCAACCGAAACCGACAAGCGCCCCGTATCACCGCCAGAGAACCAGTGTTCGACCTCAGTGCGCAACTGATGCACATTCAGGTCCGTGGTATCGATCAAGACATCGGCACGGGTGCGCAACGGGTTCAGAATTTCCAGCTCTCGTGCGATGCCCGCTTCGGGGCGTTCTCCTGCCGCCAAAGGGTGTTTGCGACGGGTTTCCGAAAAACGGCGCAACAACTGATCTGTCGTGCAATCCAAATACAGCAGTTCAGGAACGGCGTGGCCGATGGCTGCGATTTGTCCCAAAGCATCAGTAACAGCCGTTGCAGAAAAATCCCGATTGCGCGGGTCGATCCCCAAAGCCATTGGTTTGCGCGGTCCGGGGTCTTCAAGAAGTGCACGAATGAGGCGCAGTGGCATATTGTCGATGGCTTCAAAGCCCAAGTCTTCCAGCACGCGCAAGGCGCTGGATCTGCCGGCCCCGGATGGGCCTGTCACAAGAACAAGGCGGCGTGCGTCGGTTTCGATGTCCATCATACGTCTCTTTGTACCCCACCCTTTAAATATTGCAAAACGATGGCGGGAAAAGCCTGCGTATCAATTTTGTGAAGACAGGGCAGAGACAAACCAAGACAGGGTGTAACCATTGGGTCAGGCAGCCTTTCAATGGCAACCACATCCATATCCACCACACAAACAACCTGAGCAGACGGGGCATGTTCTGCGTGTAGAATGCCCAACCCCCTTGCCTCTATCAAACCTGCGATTGTCTTTGGGGGCGCGGCCCAAATGTTATTGTCGATCCTGCGCAATTCCGTTCGGTCATCGGATACAAGCTGCGCACCAAAGGCCATGATCTGCAAAGCAAGCGATGATTTACCGCTGCCAGATGCCCCTTTGATCAAGACGGCTTTGCCCTCAAACGAAACACAAGACGCATGTATCGTCTGAAAAATTGTATCGGGCATGTGTTAAACGGGAAGGCCCACAACAAACCGTGCACCCAATGGCTCGGACGTGATGTCGGCTTCTGTGGGACGGATGTTTTCCGCCCAAATCACTCCGCCGTGGGCTTCAACGATCTGCTTTGAGATCGCCAGACCAAGGCCAGAGTTGTTTCCGAAATGCTCTTCGGGACGCTGGGAATAAAACCGTTTGAAGATTTTTGCCAAGGCCTGATCAGGAATACCCGGTCCGGTATCTTCGACCACAATCAACACGCGATTTTCACGCTTTCGCGCCCACACGCGGATAGCGTCCCCATCTTCGCAAAACGAAATCGCGTTGGTGATCAAATTTACAAAAACCTGCGCCAAGCGGGCTTCAAGCCCGTGCACTTCAACGGGATCAGGCGGTAGATCGGTTATGAAATCGATGCCTTTGCTTTTGGCATCCTCACCCAAGTATTGCCCCAGATTACCAAGCATTGTCAGAAGGTTGAAGGGTTCTTCTTCTTCTTTAACAAGCTCCGAATCCAGACGTGACGCGTTGGAAATATCACTGACCAAACGGTCCAGACGGCGCACGTCATGGTCGATCACGTCCAGCAGCTTTTCGCGTTGATCTTCACGTTTGATCATCCGCAACGTGCCAACAGCAGACCGCAGGGACGCGAGCGGGTTTTTGATTTCATGGGCGACGTCGGCTGCGAATTGTTCATTGCCGTCGATGCGGTTGTAAAGCGCTGCAATCATGCCACGCAATGCGCCGCTAAGCCGTCCGATTTCGTCAGGGCGTGCCGTCAGGTCAGGGATGCGGATGCGTCCGGGGTTTACCTTGCGGGCGTTTTTGTCACGGCCCAATTCGGCTGCTGCGGCCAGATCGGACAACGGGTTCGCGATGGTTGATGCCAAGACCAAACTAAGTCCGATAGACACCAAAGTGGCGATAATAAACATCTGCAATACACGCTCGCGTTCGCTGCGCACCAGATTGTCGATTTCGCCAGCGGCACTGGTTACGGCAACTGCCCCAACGGCTTCGGTGCCTTGCAAAATTGGCGTTACCACACTGAATAACGCACCGCCATCGGCATCCGTCCCGTCGTTGATCTGGGTGCCTTCGCTAAAGCTTTTTTGCACAAGGGTGCGCAATTGTTCTTCGACGGGCTGTGCTTGCTCTGTGTCACTGCTGGCAAAAGGCGCAGACACTGCAGACCACAGCCAGTTTAGACCATCGGTCAAGATTGTCGGGTTGGTTTCCTTTGCCCCGAGGCCCACGTTCAACGCGGCCTGGCCTTCTGTGTTTGCGATAACCTGGTCCGTCGGGTCAAACACAAAGACCTCGATGCCGTCGCGTAAATCCAAACCGTCCAGCGTCACGGAGACATCCACGCCATCGGCCGTCGCAAGATTAACCGGGGCGTCGCTGGGCAATTGAGCCTCAATCACGTCCGCGATCAGCTCGGCTTGACTGACCAAGGCCACAGCACGTTGTACAGCCAAACTGTCGCGGGATGAATTGAGGTACAAAATACCCGCAACCAGTATGTTCAGCGCGATCAGATTAAACGTGATGATTTTGCGTGTCAGCGGTGACGCGCGCAGCGAAAAAAGTCCGCGCCGTTCACGGCGCGCACGCATTTCTGAGGGTGCCGCGCTGTCCGGGGTGACCCAATCGTCACCCAAAACAACATCACCGTCCCGTGAGGGTTGAGGGGCCATATCGCGCACAAGCGTCCTTTCGGCCTAAACGACCAACGATTTAGTCTTCGTTGTAACGATACCCGATACCATAAAGGGTCTCAATCGCAGAGAAATCATCATCAGCAGTGCGCATTTTCTTGCGCAAGCGCTTGATGTGGCTGTCAATGGTGCGGTCGTCCACATAGACCTGATCATCATAGGCGACGTCCATCAACTGGTCTCGTGATTTCACAAATCCGGGGCGTTGCGCCAAAGCCTGCAACAACAGAAATTCTGTCACAGTCAAAGACACGTCGTTGCCCTTCCAGGACACAGCATGACGCAACGGATCCATGCGCAGTTCGCCACGTTCCATCACCTTGGTTTCTTCGCTGTCGGCGACAATTTCACCGGCTTGCGCATCTTGGCGGCGCAGCAATGCGCGAATGCGCTCGACCAGAAGACGTTGAGAAAACGGCTTTTTCACGTAATCGTCCGCGCCCATGCGCAGTCCAAGAACTTCGTCGATCTCGTCGTCTTTGGACGTCAGGAAGATCACCGGCATTGTGGTTTTCTGGCGCAAGCGCTGCAACAGATCCATGCCATCCATGCGGGGCATCTTGATATCAAGGACCGCCATATCGGGAAGTTTCTTATTAAATGCGTCGAGGGCCGCTTGGCCGTCGTTATATGTCTCAACCTCGAAACCTTCGGCTTCGAGAGTCATTGAAACCGACGTCAGGATATTCCTGTCGTCGTCTACCAATGCAATTTTGTTCATTGCCTGAATCCTTGTACTGCTGCTGCCACTTATTATTTTTTTGCTCATTGTTCTGTTTTTGGACGGGCGAATCAATCCAAATCTGCGAATCACTCGAGCGCCCTGCCCCAATTAGGCCTGAAAATCCTAATGAATGACTAAATTGTCGCACATTCGCGTCATGCGCGTATGCATATCCGCCTTGTCCTTAACCATTCTTCACATTGATGGCGCTAACTGTGCCAAAGCGTCCTGTTCATGCTGTAAAACGTCATGTTAAGACGCCCCCAAGCCAGAGCAGGCTGGGGCGTGAAAACCCGCATCTACAGACTTCCAGCATCAGCCGGACACAGGAGACATCATATGACATTTGGACGGGTAAACCCGCAATTCCGCCTCGAAGATCAAGGGATCGAAGGGTTGGGCAATGTCTATTACAACCAAATTGAGCCTGTGCTGATAGAAGCCGCACTCAAACGTGGTGAAGGCAAACTGGGAAAAGGCGGCGCCTTTCTTGTCACGACCGGCAAGTTTACCGGCCGTTCGCCCAAAGACAAACATGTCGTCATGACGGACAGTGTCAAAGACACCATCTGGTGGGAAAACAACGCGCAGATGACGCCAGAAGGCTTTGATGCGTTGTACGAAGACATGCTGACCCACATGAAAGGCCGCGACTATTACGTGCAAGACCTCGTTGGCGGTGCCGATCCCGCCTATTGCATCAATGTACGCATGGTGACGGAACTTGCATGGCACGGGTTGTTCATCCGCCACATGTTGCGCCGTCCGGAACGCGAAGACCTTGACGGTTTCCTTGCAGACTTCACCGTCATCAACTGCCCCAGCTTTCAAGCGGACCCAACCAAGCACAACTGTCGGTCTGAAACAGTGATCGCGATGAATTTCGATCGCAAACTGATCTTGATTGGCGGCACTGAGTATGCGGGCGAAAACAAGAAATCCGTCTTCTCGCTTTTGAACTATCTGCTGCCCGAAAAGGGCGTCATGCCGATGCACTGCTCGGCCAACCATGCCACAGGCAATCCCGTCGACACAGCTGTGTTCTTTGGCCTGTCAGGCACAGGCAAAACAACACTGTCTGCGGACCCGGCCCGCACTTTGATCGGCGACGATGAACATGGCTGGTCCGATCGCGGTACGTTCAACTTCGAAGGCGGCTGCTACGCCAAGACGATCAGCCTAAGCGCTGAAGCAGAGCCAGAGATTTATGCGACCACCGAAAAATTCGGCACTGTCATCGAAAACATGGTTTTTGACGAAGAAACACTGGATCTGGACTTTGAAGATGACAGCCTGACGGCAAACATGCGTTGCGCTTACCCGCTGCATTACATTTCGAATGCCTCCAAGGATGCGGTTGGCGGTCACCCCAAGAACATCATCATGCTGACCTGTGATGCATTCGGTGTGCTGCCCCCCATCGCGCGACTGACGCCTGCCCAAGCCATGTATCACTTCTTGTCCGGCTTTACCTCCAAGGTAGCGGGCACGGAACGCGGTGTGACAGAACCCGAGCCTACGTTTTCAACATGCTTTGGTGCGCCTTTCATGCCGCGCCGTCCGGAAGTTTATGGCAACTTGTTGCGCGAGAAAATCGCACAGCATGGTGCGACATGCTGGTTGGTCAACACGGGCTGGACAGGCGGTGCCTATGGTACAGGGTCCCGGATGCCAATCCGCGCCACACGTGCCTTGTTGACAGCCGCGCTGGAAGGGTCCCTGAACGACGCCGAGTATCGCAAAGACGATAACTTTGGATTTGAGGTCCCTGTGTCTGTCAGCGGTGTTGCCGATATCCTTCTTGATCCACGCCGCACATGGGACGACGCAAATGCTTACGACGCACAAGCTGCCAAATTGGTAGAAATGTTCTCGGGCAATTTCGAACAATACATGGCGCACATCGACGATGACGTGAAATCTGCCGCCATCGGTTGAGATTGGTTTTAAAAACGAAAAGGCCGGGTGCATCGATTGCAGCCGGCCTTTTGTATTTTGAGGGGAACGGTGTGGTGCCGTTAAGCGGCTTTTTGCGTCGCTGGTAAAGTCACCAGATCAGACACCGGCATTTCCAGCAGATACCGCGCTTCTTCGTTGGTCAGATAGCTCAGAAAGCCCTCAAGCGGCATGTCACTGCCATGTCGGTACCAGCGCAAAGCACCCGGTTCGTTGTGCATATACCCCATACGTTCCGCGAAACCCTTAAACGCCACAGTACGGGCCATGAACCCAAACAGATAATCAGGATTCCAACGCTGCATTGCGGTCAGAAGACCGTAGCGCGCCAGAACCGAAGACAGGCCGTTGCCACGGAAGCGCCCCTCATTCGGGCTCATCCAGACTTCACCATGATAAATCACGCGACCCGTGATGTGTTTTGCGCCGGGGCTGGCCCGAAACCGCGACCGGTCCAGATCAAGATCAGGGATCGCAGGGGGAAATTCACGGAACTTGTGTTGCATATAATCCGCAAGCGTTTCTTGCCGCAGGTCGATCAAACGCGCGGCCTGAGTATGCATCAAACGTCCGTCGATGTCCCGACCAGTCAACCAAAAGGCGTTTCCGGGGTTTAGATTCTGCAACTCTGGATTGAAGGGCGCACCCATGGCCTGCGCCGGCCGGTCACGGTCCAGAATCTCTTGGTATTCGTCAAAATTCGTACCAATTGTGACGTCGATATCATTTTCCCACAATATATCGCGGCTGGTTGCGATAAATTGTGCCGAATCGTTGCGTGGTTGAAGTGTCATTTCTGTTCCCTTACCCAATGCTTGAGAACAAGGTTAACAAAAATTTCTTGCTATGACCCGTATTTAAAATTGTCTGGGTCAAAACGTAGCGCAAAATCTTCATCCGGTTCGCGGAAGTCTTCTGGGCCAAACCCAAAGATATCAAGGTCAGCCGAGGGCTCAACCAACGACAAAAGAGCTGAGCTTCCGTCTGGAAATGCGCCGCTTAACATCAATCTACGATAGTTAACGGGCATGGGTTGGCCGCCATCGGATCGCGGCACCATCGTGCGCACATGATCCAATCTGGGGTTGTGCGTGATGTCTGTTTCCTGAAATGCCACATTCAGCATGCGGGCAAAGTCATTTCCGCCCGGCATTTTGCCCAATGTCTGGCCAACACTGCTAAGTGCTTTTTGCTTGCCGAACCAGCGTACGAAAAAGGATTCGTCACCGAATTCGACACAAATCCAACCCACTGGAGTAAAGCGATAGATGATCAAATAGGGGCGAATGTGCTGCATCTCGGGGGCTTCGATACGCCCGCCACACATGATCCAACTGCGTACCGTTTCACGCAGCAGGGCACTGTCCGTGTCCCACATGCTGCGCAATGCATGTTGTTGCTGATAAAAGTACCAACCGTTGTCTTCTTGATGGCGAAGATACTGTAACCCATTGACATGGCTCGATTGTCCGCGCAGCCAAGCATGCCCTAACGCAATGATTTCTTCGGCTTGAGGTAAGGCGCGTATGCCCGCTTCGGTAAGGGTGTACTGGCGGTCGACCACACGAAACAGCTGTTCGCCTTTCAACTCTTCCAGGGTCGCAATGTGGCGTCGCACGGTTTGCCGTGTGCTGCCCAGTTTTGCGACGGCGTGGCTAAGATTTAATTCTTGGGCAAGCATCGAAAACGAGCGCACCATTTCGAACAACAGGGGGTTCGTCAGGTCAGACAATAATTCGAATCCTATAACCGGTACACGCAACTTCGCCTTGTTACAGAGCATCCGTAACATAGTGGTTAATGGTACACAAATCATACATCGATGCAACATCTATGGTTGAAAAATGTACAAAGTTACTCAATTGCGCCGAATTGAGAATTTTAGGATCAAAAGGACAGTTCAACCGGGGATAATTATAACAATGCCACACTCAGTAGATGTTCACGTTGGTCGTCAGCTCAAACAGATCCGTACTTTGCGCCGTCTGTCACAAACGGACGTCGCACGTCGTCTCGGCCTGTCGTTCCAACAAATCCAAAAATACGAAATCGGTTCAAACCGGATTGCAGCCAGTCGCTTGTTCGAGCTGGCGAACATTCTGGACGTCTCAACGTCGTACTTCTTTGAAGGCCTCGATGCCGACAGCGAAGGGGCGGCAGACAGCGCCATGGATATCGTGCAGGCCGTTGCTTCCATCAAAGATGAAAAGACGAAATCACGTATCATTACCTTCATCGAGGATGTGGCGGGCGCTACAGTAACACGCCGCGCTTCCTAAACGCATCAAGCGTCAAACAAACACCGCGCGGCGGATCAGGTTCAAACCTGCGATCAGCAGAACAACCAACGTCGCGCGGCGAAATACAACATGATCGATACGGTCCAGCAACCGTCCCCCGATCCACAGCCCCAACACCGCTGGCGGCACCATAGCGAAGCTAAGCGGCAAGGTTTGCGCCCGCAGCACACCTGACCCCAAATGCGCAAACAGCAGCGCAACGGCCCCTAATCCGTACACGACACCCTGCACCCGCAAATGATCTGCTTTGTCGGTTTTCAAAGCAGTCAAATAGGCGACAGTCGGCGGCCCCCAAATACCCGACATGCCCCCCATCAATCCGGCGATTGACCCCGCTGTTGCCGCAACCTTGCCAGAGTGTCTTGCAAGCGTGATTTCAATACCGAGCAATTGCAGCATTGCGTAACTGACCACCGGAACACCAATCACCAGCAACATGACGTCCATCGGCAAAACACGGACCAATTGCGCCCCGACCAAAAGGGTCACCAACCCAAAGCTTAAAAACACACGAAATCGCTTGACCGATTCCCATGCCGCCCGCGCACCCTGCCGCAACATCTGCATAAAATTGGTCACAACAGTTGGCAGAATAAGCCCCGCAAGTGCCAATTCAGGGCTTAAAAACGTGCTTAAGCCGGAAATGATAATGGTCGGCAGCGCAAAACCAACCACGCCTTTGACCAAGCCTGCAAAAACCGCGATACTTACTGCCAGACACAGCTGCGGTACCGTCATAATGTCAAATAGTGCATCCATTGCGATGCTATAGCATGCCCAATAGGGCTCTGTTAAAAAATATCAACGCGCAATATTCTGACAACAATCGTCGCATATGGGTATTTAAGTTGCGCTGCACCTGCGAAGTGAATAGACACGCGCTTAAGCTAAAAGAGGGAAAAACTTCATGGCACATGACGGACAAGACCTTGGGATGACACAGGCTGTGATCCTTGACGATTTGTTGGCACTGACAGGCGCGGCAGTGGCCCCTGTGGACGCTTTACTTGAAACCGCGAAAGACCGTTTGCGCGGACTGGTCAGCGCGGACGGGCGCGTGTCGGCACGACTGGTCGAAGAACATCAAACCGCCACCCACGGGCTGGCATGGCTTGCCACGTATGCCCAATCGCTGCGCGAGATGCACAAGTGGGCAGAAGCGATTAAGGCCGACGGCAAATTTGGTGAAATCGAACAATTGATCCTTCAGATCACCTTTGGTGAATACCTCTGGCAGGTCTATGGCGGCATCCAAATGAACCAGGGCGAAGTCTTGCGTTTGCAGGATATGGGCCTGTCCCAAGATGACATGCGCACCATGATGCAGCCTGAAATCCAGACCCTGACACAGCATGGCAACACTCAGGCCGCCCGCGTGCGTTTGGTTGAATTGATGCAAGAACGCAGCGCCGAAGTGACTGTCGGGGCCACCGGCCTTGATGACGAACTGGAAATGATCCGCGAACAGTTCCGTCGGTACGCCGTTGAAAAGGTCGAACCCTTCGCCCACGACTGGCACCTGAAGGATGAGTTGATCCCGATGGAAGTTATCGAAGAGCTGGCGGAAATGGGTGTCTTCGGCCTTACTATTCCAGAGGAATACGGTGGCCTCGGTCTGTCCAAAGCCTCTATGTGTGTTGTGTCAGAGGAACTGTCACGCGGATATATTGGTGTCGGCTCCCTCGGAACACGATCCGAAATCGCAGCAGAGTTGATCATTGCAGGCGGGACTGACGCCCAAAAAGAGAAATGGCTGCCGCGTCTTGCATCAGCAGAAACGCTGCCCACCGCCGTCTTTACCGAACCAAACACGGGGTCTGACCTTGGCAGCCTGCGCACCCGCGCCGTCAAAGACGAAAACGGCGACTATAAAGTGACGGGTAACAAAACGTGGATCACGCATGCCACGCGGACCCAGATCATGACGCTGATGGCACGCACCGATCCGGAAACCGACAACTACAAAGGTCTTTCCATGTTCCTGGCAGAGAAAACGCCGGGCACCGAAGAGAACCCCTTCCCCACCGAAGGCATGACAGGCGGCGAAATCGAAGTGCTGGGCTACCGCGGCATGAAGGAATACGAGCTGGGGTTTGATAACTTCCACGTCAAGGGCGAAAACCTTTTGGGCGGTGAAGAAGGCAAAGGGTTCAAACAGCTGATGGAGACGTTTGAATCGGCCCGTATCCAAACAGCCGCCCGCGCGATTGGTGTGGCGCAGTCCGCTTTGGATCTGTCCATGCAATACGCCATCGACCGCAAACAATTCGGCAAATCCCTGATCAATTTCCCCCGTGTGGCCAACAAGCTGGCCATGATGGCAGTGGAAATCATGGTGGCGCGTCAGCTGACGTATTTCTCTGCCTTTGAAAAAGACGAAGGACGCCGTTGTGACGTTGAAGCGGGCATGGCCAAACTGTTGGGCGCTCGTGTCGCATGGGCGGCAGCCGACAACGGTTTGCAAATCCACGGCGGCAATGGCTTTGCACTGGAATACAAAATCAGCCGTGTGCTGTGCGATGCACGTATTCTGAACATCTTTGAAGGTGCGGCAGAAATCCAAGCACAGGTTATCGCGCGGCGTTTGTTGGGCTAACCCCTAATACCGCGTTGAAAGCACGACCAGACATGGCCGATCCGCAAGATAAGCGGGTCGGTCTTTTTTGTTGGTTTCGCAAAGCGCTTTGGCACGGTTTTGCGCTTGTGTCGCATCCGGTTGTCCGGTGGCCATCCCGATGGCCCCGCCAGGCGACAGTGCAAAAGCCTTAGCGCCTGCACCACGTGTGTAAGAGTTATACAGCTCCAAGGTGCGCGGAGCGATTGTGCCTTTGAACGCACGGTGTTCAAACCCCACTTTAAACTCCGTCACCTCGCATGCCGGGCCATGTTGCGCACAATATGCCAAGGCGTCCTCTTTGGCGGCAAGCACGTCATTATACCCGACCGTCCAGCCGAAATGTCCCTCTGGGCCACGTGCAAAAGCGGATGCCCCTGTCTTTTTCTTGTGCCAGTTCTTGAGTGCCTTTTCAGCGGCTGACGGTTCATGCCCAACGGTCTGCGTCTCTGCATCTTGGGAATTGCTGTCCAGAATTCGCCCAATGTACAAAAACAGGGCAAGCAACAAAACAACGGCAACAGCCGTTGCCAGATCAAGAAAAACAGGGGTCTTTTGAAACTTGTGCATGGCAAGCAACCTACAAGGATCGTAACGCTCTGCAACACTGCAAAACGGGGCAGAACAGCAGCGGACTTGCGATGTGCTGCATTGCAGCATATCGTGTATCCATGACCAAACAGCGTTTGAACAAAGACAAATGGATCGCAGCCGGGTTTGTAGCCCTTCATCGCGATGGCCCTGACGGTCTGCGCGCAGAGCCACTGGCGCGTGAATTGAACACAACTAAAGGGTCTTTCTATTGGCATTTTGCCGATGTGGTTGCCTTTCAAAGCGCCCTTTTGGACCACTGGCAAGCCGACGCTTTGAAGGCCATTGTGCAAGAACTCGAAACAGCTGGTCCCGCCGATGAACGGCTGCGGCGCTATGGTCGACTGCTTTACAACGACAAAACGGAACGTGCCCTGCGGGCTTGGGCCACACATGACGCCAACGCCCAAGCTGCCCTTGATGCAGTAGACAGCGAACGGCTGGTCTACATCGGCTCTCTTATGGGGCAGCTGGGGCTATCAAACCCGGCCTTCACCGAAGCAGCCTACAGCAGCCTGATCGGCGGTGGGTTTCTTAATGGCGAAAGCGAAGGCTTTGATGCTTTGGTCGATGTGGTTCTGGCGCTGCAATAAGGGATTTTGATATGAAATACTTGGCATTCGTCTTGGCCTTCTACGCCACTGCATGCACGTCGGACGACGTGTCGCAATATGACAGTACGGCAGACACCGTCTGGACCTTGGTGACCTTGGATGGAACACCCTTCCCTGCCAAAGCAACGCTTACTTTCCCGACCTCGGGACAATTGGCGGGGCGTGCGCCTTGCAACGCCTACCGGGCCGAACAGACCGCACCATATCCTGCATTCGCAGCAGGTCCGATCCTGTCGACAAAAGCGGCATGCCCCAACTTGCCCCTTGAGCAGCGCTACTTGAAAGCGCTTGGCGAAGTGACCCATGCGGACATTACTAAAACCACACTTATTTTGACATCGACAAACGGCAGGACGCTGCAATTCAAACCTGACGATTGAAGGCCTCGACAAACCGGTCTCGTGCTTCGGGTAGGGGGCGATTTCCCAAATTGGCCGCCAAATGATTGCGCAAGAAATGGCCAGTGGTTGCAAATCCCTGAATAATTTCGGCGTCCGGGGCCGGCCCCACACCGCGCAACACATCTGGCAAAGGCAGCAAGCGGTCTGCCCAGTCCCCGGCACCGTTCCGCGACACGGCGCGGCCGGTTTTGGGCGAGACATACACCAAATCGTCTAGTGATCCCGTCACCGCACAGGCCGACAAATCAAGGCCGTGCCCCATTTCCTCTAGCAGCGCGACTTCCCAACGCAGATAGGCCAACGGCCAAATATCTGGTTGCCCCAAAAGATCCAAAAGCTGTTCGGTGCGCGTGTACAACGGTGCATGGGGTTCGCGTTCAGGCAGGCAAAAACTGAGCAAGGCCGTGACCGTATTCAATCCAGCCAGTGACAAACGGTCTGCCATAGCCACGTCGGCCCGGCTGCGAATTGGCTCAACGGTGAAACTGCCAATGTGGTCCTCAAGACGCGCCCGCCATGCGACGTCCAATTGGGCACCGGGTTGTAAGATCGGTGCAATCTTGCGGCTGGTGCCACCCCGCACAACACCGGCATGACGGCCCTGATCCGGCGTGAAAACTTCAATGATTGCAGAGCTTTCACCGTGGCGGCGCACCGCCAGTAGAATTCCGGTGCCGCGCCATTCCATTTAGGACAGACCTTCTTGATCCAGAAGATGACGTCCCGCCCGGTCTTCCACCTCAATCACCCAAAGATCGGGATCAAATCCACGTTGGCGCTCAATGGCGGCATCCACATCGCGCTCTGCCCCCGCTGCCAGTTCGGCCCAAACGCGGCTGTCTGACATCAAATCAAAAGACCGCTGAAACAAAACGGCTTTGTCATCCAATGTACTCAGCTTCACCAAGACTGCACCGCCAGTATCGTCACCATGAGCCACCACAAACGCGGGAATATCAAACACCCGCAAACGCGCGAGATAGGCATCAACCCAAAACCGCGACGTCAGGCGGGTCATTGTGTCTTTTTCCTAAAAAAATCCCCGCCGGAGATTTCCAAGGCTGCCAAGTCACGCATTGCCATCTTTGAAATCCAGGCCCATCTCCGAATAGCGTTCGGCTTCGTCCAGCCAGCCGGAACGCACTTTGACTTGCAAAAATAAATGCACCTTGCGGCCCAAAAATTCCGTCAATTCCTCGCGGGACGCTTTGGAAACCTGCTTGATGGTTTCACCCTTGTGACCCAGCAGAATGCCTTTGTGACCATCGCGAACGACGTATATGATCTGGTCGATTTTGGCGGAACCGTCTTTGCGTTCTTCCCAGTTTTCCGTCTCAACGGTCAGCTGGTAGGGCAATTCCTGATGCAGTCGCAACGTCAGCTTTTCGCGGGTCATTTCAGCCGCGATCATGCGCAAAGGCAAATCGGCGATCTGGTCTTCGGGGTACAACCATGGACCTTCGGGGACTTCACCCGCCAACCAAGTGCGCAACGCGTCTACACCGTGGCCTTTTTCAGCGGAAATCAGGAAGGTCTCAACGAAAGGATAGCGTTCATTCAGGTCTTTGGTCAGTCCCAACAAAACGGGGGCCTCGACGCGGTCGATCTTGTTGACGGCCAACGCAACTTTGCGGCCTTTGCCGACGTCGCCCAGCCCCTCCAATATGCGTTCGACCCCTTCGGTGACGCCGCGATGGGCTTCAACCATTAGAACCACAACGTCTGCATCCGCGGCCCCGCCCCACGCGGCAGCCACCATAGCGCGGTCCAGACGGCGCCTTGGCTGGAACAAGCCCGGCGTGTCCACAAACACCAACTGTGCGTCACCCTCCATTGCAACCCCGCGAATGCGGGCGCGCGTTGTTTGTACCTTGTGGGTGACGATGGAAACTTTGGCGCCGACCATGCGGTTCAAAAGGGTGGATTTTCCGGCGTTCGGCTCTCCGATAAGGGCGACAAATCCTGCGCGGGTGGTCATTTTGAATTCTCCAAATCAGCCAAAAGGGCTTTGGCAGCGGCTTGTTCAGCTTGCCGTTTTGACCCGGCGGTGGCCAAGGCTTGAGCGCCCGTATCAAGGCGGGCCGCAATGGTAAAGACCGGGGCATGGTCGGGGCCACTGCGCTGTGTTTCTACGTAGCGTGGCGGGGCCATTTTGCGGGCTTGGGCCCATTCCTGCAACGCGGTCTTGGCATCACGCGCGTCTTCTTCGACTTGTCCGATGCGTGCGCCCCAAAGACGCAAAATCATATCGCGGGCTGCTGCAAACCCCGCATCCAGATAAACGGCTGCAATGACGGCCTCAACCGCATCGCCAAGCAAGGCATTCTTGCGCCGCCCCCCCGACACCATTTCTGATCTGCCAAGCCGCAGAACCTCGCCCAACCCAATGTCGCGGGCCACATCAGCGCATGCCTCTTTGCGCACAAGGGCGTTGAAACGCGGCGCCATCTGTCCTTCGGTGGCAGATGCATCCCCAGCGAAAAGCGCCTCAGCCATCACCAGCCCCAAGACCCGATCCCCTAAAAACTCCAGACGCTGGTTGTCTTCGCGCGTGGGCGATGACATCGAGGCATGCGTCACAGCACGGGTCAGCAATGCGGGATTTGCAAAAACATGCCCGATGCGCGTTTCGAATTCTTTTAGCTCAGCACTTAATTTCATCGTATCTTCGTCCAAAAACGCGCACCTCTAAATCCGGTAGGATCCCAAAGCGCAAAGCCTGCATTCGAAACCACAACACGTGTGGCCCGCCCAACAAGGTTTTCCACCGGCACAAACCCCACACCGCCAGCGGCCTGCGCCATGCGACTGTCAGCAGAGTTATCACGATTGTCCCCCAACACAAATATCATGCCATCCGGCACCGTAATCTGCGCCATAGAATCGGCCTGCGTCCGGCTGATGTCCAAAATCCCGTAGCGCCGCCCGTCAGACGTGGTTTCCTGCAGCAGCGATTTCGCACAACGTCCCCCCAAAGGCGTCACAGTCCGGCACCGCGGCAACGCGTGGCCCAGACCTTGCATTTCCATGGGTTCAACATAATCGCCTTGCGCTGTTTGCGTCAGTCCCGCGCCATTCACCACCACCTGCCCGTCTTCCAACGCAACAGTATCGCCCGACACTGCGATCACACGTTTTATGAAATCACGACCCGTGACGGGGTGTTTGAACACGACGACATCGCCACGATCCGGATTGCGTTGCAACATACGGTCCGCATCGCCACACAGCCCGAAACAGGGCAACCCGTATGCTGTGGTGGATACCGTTATGTAATCCCCGACAACAACTGTGGGCTTCATACTGCCTCCGGGAATCCAGAATGGCTGCACCGCAAAGGTGACCCCCACCAAAGCCACAAACCCACCCACAACAGCGATCTGCCCGAACACAGACGGGTCACTGTGATCATATTGGTTTGTGCCCAGTTCAGCGCGTTTGAAAGCTGCAAACAACGTCAGGATAAACCCCACATACGGCACCAACCACAACAGCGCCCACCACCCCGACATACCCATGTCATGCAACCTGCGCACACCAAGTGGCAGCAAAGGCAGGGCCACGGTCACGGTCACAAAACGGATGTACCCGAAACTGACAGTTGCCGGAACAAGCGCATGATAGACCAAGGATGCAACGACAATGACAATCAAGGCAAAGATCACAGGCCAGATAAACGCAGATCTGCTGGCGCGACCGCTGAACGTAAACATAAGCCGCACACAGTCGATCACGGCACGGACTGGGCCCAAGTGCGGGGCCGGTCCGCTTGTCCGCCTGCTGTCAGAGATCAATGGACCCCTTTAAGAAAGCGATCGCCGCGCCACGTCCAGAAATACAACATAGATGCCCCCGCCGACGAGAATACGATGCGGTCCGCGCGGCCGATCAGGTTTTCATAGGGCACAAAGCCCACCCCACCACGCACCTGCGCCAAGCGGCTGTCAGCGGAATTGTCACGGTTGTCGCCCATGAAAAAGAACTGCCCTTCAGGCACGCGGAACACAGCGGTGTTGTCAGCGGGCAGGTCAGCAATGTTGAGAATTTTATGTGATGTGCCATTCGGGAACGTTTCGACGAAACGCGGCTTTTCACAAACGGCGCCCAACGCAACAGGGCCGTTTTCGCACCCCGGTCTGCGACCTTGCGGACCCTGTGGCGCGTTTGTTTCCGTGAAAATGCCATCTGGTTCTTGCGGCACAGGCTTGCCATTCAAAATGATAACACCGTTTTTCACCTGCAACGTATCCCCCGGCAGGCCGACCAGACGTTTGATGTAATCCACGCCCGAGACGGGGTGACGGAATACCACGACGTCGCCGCGTTCAGGCTCACCGCCCCAAATGCGGTTGTTGTCGTTTTTCAAAAAGCCGCAAAGGTCTTCGGCGTCAACACCAGCGAAAGGCAGGCTTGGGCAAGAGGCATATGAATAGCCGTAAGCCATTTTGTTCACGAAAAGAAAATCACCAATCAACAGCGTTTCTTTCATCGACCCTGACGGAATCCAGAAAGGTTGAAAAAACAGCGTCCGAAACACACCTGCGATCAGCAGCGCGTAGACCACTGTTTTGATCGTTTCGACGATGGAATTGCCTGATTTTTCTTCGCTGGCCATGTCTGTCTTCCTGCTCATGTCTGGACTGCTTCTTGCGGGTCCGAACAGGCCAAGTCAAGCGACTGGACGTGCCTCAATGACAACAAAGGCCTGCGCCCAGGGGTGATCGTCGGTCAAAGTGACGTGAATGATGGCCTCATGACCCGCAGGCGTCATCTCTTTCAAGCGCTCGGCCGCCCACCCTGACACCGCCATGACAGGCTGGCCTGTGTCCAGATTGCTCACGGCCATGTCCTTCCACGCGATGCCCATGCGCAAACCTGTTCCAAGCGCTTTTGAACAGGCTTCTTTCGCAGCCCAGCGTTTGGCGTATGTACCCGCCACATCACGCCTGCGCCCGGCCTTGGCCTGTTCCGTATCGGTGAACACACGATTGCGAAAACGGTCGCCGTGACGGTCCAAGACGCCTTGAATACGGTCGATGTTCGCCAAATCTGTGCCAATCCCCAAAATCAATTCGCAGTCTCCAGATCATAGACCAAAATGCCATCCCCGCCTTTGGGACACAGCGCAACAAGCCTGCGTCCGATAGCTTGGTGTGCCGGATCATCCGCATAGGATTGCAACGCTGCCGCGTCTTTGGCGTCCAGCGTAAAGCCATAGCTGTACCCCGGCGTTTTGTCTTCGAAATCGCGGTTCGGGCCAGCCACAAACCCCGAAATACCCGGCAAGGTCCGCGTCAGCGTTTCAAGGTCGCGCAAGGCAACTTCAAGATCCTTTATTGCGGCAGATGGCACATCCAGCATGACACAATGACGGATCACGCACGCGCCTCGTCCATCAAACGGCGCATTTCGGCAATGGCGGGATTCAACCCACGAAAAATCGCTTCACCAATCAGAAAATGCCCGATATTCAGTTCTTTAACCTCTGGAAAGGCCGCCACGGGTTGCACCGTCTCATAGGTCAAACCATGACCGACATGGACTTCTAGGCCAAGATCATGGGCAAAGCTGCTCATCTCGCGCATGGCTTCCAGTTCACGGTCGCGGTCGTTGATGCGGCCTTCATGATGCGCGTCGCAATAGGCACCTGAGTGCAATTCAACCACTTCGGCACCAATGCGGTGCGCGGCCTCGATCTGGCGTTTGTCTGCAGCGATAAAGATTGACACCCGGCTGCCTGCTTCGCGCAGGGGCGCTATGAAATGGGCCAGCCTGTTTTCTTCACGGGCGACTTCCAAACCGCCTTCAGTTGTGCGTTCTTCGCGCTTTTCCGGCACGATGCACACAGCATGGGGTTTGTGACGCAAAGCAATTGCCTGCATTTCTTCAGTGGCCGCCATCTCGAAGTTCAGCGGCACCGTAAGCATGTCCATTAACCCGTCAATATCTGCATCCGAGATGTGGCGCCTGTCTTCGCGCAGATGGGCTGTGATGCCGTCACACCCGGCCTCCTGCGCGATCTGCGCGGCGCGTAGTGGGTCAGGCGTGTCGCCACCACGTGCGTTGCGCACGGTGGCCACGTGGTCGATGTTGATGCCCAAACGCAGTTTTTCATCCGATGTCATAACGCACCTTTCTTCGTATTGGCTTTCGTTTTGGCCTTTTCGTCGGTTTTGATCTGGCCAAGAAGATATTTAGGGCAAAAGAAGCGCGCGGCACCGGCAAAGTACACAGGTTTATTGTACCGACACAGCGCAAACGCGGCTGCGCACTATTCTTCAATTTTGCGTTTGGCTTCGGCTTTGGCCGCTGCTTTGGCCTTCAAAGCTTCGAATTTGGCCTTGATCACGCCTTTGCGACGGTGCTGATAGGCGCGGATCAAAGGCACCGAAATATAGTAGCAAACGGTCGCACATAGGATGCCCGGCAAGATGCCCCCGACCAGATAGGGGTAGAAAACCTCATGATAGAACACCATGATTCCGTGCCAGTCGGTGGCTTGCCCCGTTGCCACGTTTTTCATGTTCAGCCAAAGGTCAGCCGCAGCGTCCCAGAATTTGCCGCCAAAAGACCGTTGCGCGCCTTCTTCCATTTCGGTGCCCAGCAACCAGTGCCCCGTTTTCAAGGCGGCAAGGCCAATGGGAACATACGTCAGTGGGTTTCCGAAAAAGGTCGCCATCAAAGAGGCCAGCATGTTGCCGCGCATAAGCCGCGCGATCAAAGCGGCCACAATGAAGTGCATGCCATAAAAGGGGGTGAACGTGGTAAAGACACCGGCCCAAATGCCGCGCGCAATGCGTTCGGGACTGTCCGGCAAACGGCGGACCCGATGTTTGACATAGTGAAACGCACGCGCCCAACCGCCGCGTGGCCAAAGAAATTCGGCCACCGCACGCAAAACCGGTTTTGGGTCGCGGCGTTTAAAAATCACCGTGGTGTCCTTTGTCGTTTCAGACGGTACGGGCCTTTTCAGGGCCGGTACGCGCCATATCTCTTTGCCGCTCAACGCTGGCGACATCGCTTTCGGCTTCCAACGCGCCCACAAGGGAATGCAGGTGTGCCACGTCTCTTAATTCCACATAGATCAGCAAACTGTAAAAGTCAGGTTTCCGATCCACAAAATGTAAGTCTGAGATATTTGCGCCAGTCTCACCAATCAAGGTGCAGGTGCGACCCAAGACACCTGCATCGTTCCCGATGGTCAACTTCAACGTCGCCCCATATTGCGCAGCGTGGCTGCCATCGTGCCAATGCAGGTCCAACCAACGATCGGGTTGCTGTTCAAAGGCTTCCAGTCGTTCGCAATCAATGGTGTGCACAACAACGCCTGTGCCGCGCTGCGTGATCCCGATGATCCGTTCTCCGGGCAAAGGCTGGCAACAGCTGGCGCGTTCAAACGACTGGCCCGGCGCCAAACCGATAACCGCCCTATGCGCATCCACGGACGCACCGGATTTTTGTTGCAGATCGGGGTAGATGGCCTGCACCACCTCGCGGCCCGTCAATTCGGCTGACCCCAAACGCGCCAGAACCTCATCGCCATCTTTCAATCGCAACTGTTTGGCAGCAGAGGCCAGCGCTTTGTCCGTGGCCTTCTTTTTGACGTTGCCGAAGGCAGATCGCGCCAGTTCGCGGCCCAGTTTGATAAACCGTTCACGGTCCGCTTCGCGCAAAGACCGCCGAATGGCAGATTTCGCTTTGCCGGTTTGGGCAATGTCCAACCATGTTGCTTGGGGCGTTTGCCCTTCGGCGGTTACAACTTCCACCGATTGCCCGTTTTTCACACGGGTCCACAGCGGCACACGCATCCCGTCCACTTTGGCCCCCACACAGGCGTTGCCGATGCGCGTGTGGATGGCATAGGCAAAATCGATAGGTGTCGCCCCACGCGGCAATTTCACCACCTCGCCTTTCGGAGTGAAGCAAAAAACCTGATCCGAATACATTTCGAGCTTTACGGCCTCAAGAAAGTCCTCGTGATTATCTTCGCCATCAAACTGTTCGGTCAGTTGCGCAATCCATTTGGCCGGATCTACAGCAAAGGGGTTCTGGGTGCGCACGCCATCGCGGTAAGACCAATGCGCGGCAACACCGGATTCTGCCACATCATGCATTTGGCGGGTCCGAATTTGCACCTCTACCCGTTTGCCGTCGCGGCCCGACACTGTGGTATGAATAGAACGGTATCCATTGGATTTTGGCTGGCTGATATAGTCTTTGAAACGGCCCGGCACAGCCCGCCACCGTTGGTGGATGGCCCCCAAAATCCGGTAGCAGTCTTCTTCGGTGCCCGTCACGATCCGAAATCCGTAAATATCGCTGAGACGGCTAAAGGACTGTTCTTTTTCCTGCATTTTGCGCCAAATCGAATAGGGCTTTTTGGCGCGGCCAAACACATCAGCTTCAATATCGACTTTCTCAAGTTCCAAACGCATATCACCGGTAATGCGTTGGATCACGTCACCGGTTTCGCGTTGCAGTGTGATAAAGCGGCGAATGATGCTGGCGCGGCCTTCTGAATTGAGAACGCGAAACGCAAGGTCTTCCAGTTCTTCACGCATCCACTGCATGCCCATGCGGCCTGCCAATGGCGCAAAAATGTCCATGGTTTCGCGGGCCTTCTGGACCTGCTTTTCGGGGCGCATGGATTTGATGGTGCGCATGTTGTGCAACCGGTCAGCCAGTTTGACCAGAATAACGCGCAAGTCTTTGGACATCGCCATAAACAGCTTACGGAAATTTTCCGCCTGTTTGGTCTCAGAGCTGGTCAGTTGCAGGTTTGTCAGTTTGGTGACGCCGTCCACCAGCTTTGCGGTCTCTTCCCCGAAAAGTTCCGAGACCTCAGCGTAGGATGCTTTGGTGTCTTCAATGGTGTCGTGCAGCAAAGCGGTGATGATGGTGGCATCATCCAGACGCTGCTCAGTTAGAATGGCAGCAACCGCGACGGGATGGGTGAAATAGGGTTCACCAGAATGGCGAAACTGCCCTTCGTGCATTTCGCCGCCATAGTCATAGGCGGCGCGAATAAGGGCTTCGTTTGTCTTGGGGTTATATGTGCGGACCAGTGCGATCAGGTCATCGGCTGTGGTCATCCGGTCCGCATCCTAAGTCGTGGCCTTAGCTTTGGCCTTGGGCCGCCATCAACTGACGCAACAGCATTTCTTCGTTCATGCTGTCTTCTTCGGGTTTGTCTTGCTCGGCACCCATCAAAAGCGCCATTGCGTCTTCTTCGGCTTCATCAACTTCAATCTGGCTTTGGTTCGATTCGATCAAACGTTCACGCAGTTCATCAGCGCTTTGCGTTTCGTCAGCAATCTCGCGCAAGGACACAACAGGGTTTTTGTCATTGTCCCGATCCACAGTGATCGCAGCACCAGCCGAGATTTCACGCGCACGGTGCGATGCAAGCATCACCAACTCAAAACGGTTTGGGACTTTATCGACGCAGTCTTCAACAGTAACGCGGGCCATTGTGGTGCTCCAAAAGCAAAGGATAGGAATAGAAGCGGGTGTTTAGGCGGGATTCCCCTAATTTACAAGCAGATATTATAACGCTTTGACCTCATCGCGCAGCGACTTTGGCAGCGCCGCCAACATCTGCAACACAGTCAGGCCTGACACCGGATGACGCCAGTCCGGCGCAATATCGGCCATCGGCACAAGGACAAAGGCGCGGTCCTGCAAACGGGGATGCGGCAAGATCAACGTGTCAGGGGCCTTGAGAGACTGCGCTTCGGGGTTCAGATCACGCCACTGCGTGTAAGTGGCCAGATCGGGGGCCACCTGATCGTCGTAAGCAATCAAATCCATATCAAGCGTGCGTTGCCCCCAACGTTGGTCTCGCACCCGCCCAAAGCTGTTTTCAATCTTGTGCAATTCGGCCAAAGCCTGCGCGGGCGACCATGGCGCTTCCAGCGCGACGGCTGCATTCACATAGTCCGGACCGGCACCCGCAGGAAAACACGGGGTGCGATAAAAAGGGCTGACAGCCCGAATCACGACCTGTGATTGCATCAACGCATCCACCGCTTTACCCAAGGTCAGCTCTGGCGCACCAGCGGATGATGGCTGATTTGCCCCTAGGGCAACTACCAATTGTGAGCAGATTTGCGCCACTTTCCCCCCCTTTTCACCCAAACGCAGACTTGATCCGTGGGTGGAAATACTATCTTCACAACATTGCGTAGCCGATTTTATTCAAACGCACACTTCGAAACTCTATATCTCTCTCTGCGGCTACGAAATTCTTCGGAAGGACATTTAAATGTTTTACAAGGACGAACGGCTGGCGCTGTTCATTGACGGGTCCAATTTGTATGCCGCAGCCAAATCTTTGGGCTTCGACATCGACTACAAGCTCTTGCGTCAGGAATTCATGCGTCGTGGCAAATTGCTGCGGGCGTTCTACTACACGGCATTGCTGGAGAATGACGAATACTCCCCCATTCGCCCGCTGGTAGACTGGCTGAACTACAATGGCTTCACCATGGTCACAAAACCGGCCAAGGAATACACCGACAGCATGGGCCGGCGTAAAGTCAAAGGCAACATGGACATCGAACTGGCCGTGGATGCCATGGAACTGGCACCCCGCGTCGATCACATCGTCTTGTTTTCGGGCGACGGCGATTTCCGCCCGTTGATCGAAAGCCTGCAACGCCAGGGCGTGCGCGTGTCTGTGGTGTCCACCATCCGCAGCCAGCCACCGATGATTTCGGACGAACTGCGGCGGCAGGCCGACAACTTCATCGAACTGGACGAATTGAAAGACGTCATTGGGCGTCCCCCTCGTGAATTCACACCTGAACGCGACGAGGTTGCCGCACAAGCGCAATGATGACCACATAGCATTTGTGTTGAAGCGCCGATGGGGAAACCTGTCGGCGCTTTTCGTTTCTCTCTAACAGATCGCGCCACCTGCTTGAATTTGGATATGCGAACAGCAAACTTTGTCAAAAGGCCCGACACTCGGACCTCGCATCCCAAAGGAACGTATTATGGCAGCTTCTGACCAACAGCCCACCAATGCAGGCTTTCCCGCCAAAACATCCGCTTTGGACGTGTTGGACGGCATCGACCTAAGCGGCAAAACGGCCGTGGTGACGGGCGGCTACAGCGGCATTGGATTGGAAACGGTCAAAGCCCTTGCCGCAAAAGGGGCCAAAGTCATTGTGCCGGTGCGCAGTCCGCAAAAGGCACAGGATGCACTGGCCCAAGTCAACGGTGATGTGACAAGTGCCGCCATGGATTTGGCCGACATCACCTCTGTTCGTCGCTTTGCCGCAGATGTTTTGACCCAAACAGACACGCTTGATCTGCTGATAAACAACGCAGGCATTATGGCCTGCCCTGAAACCCGCGTGGGGCCCGGCTGGGAGGCACAGTTCGGCGTGTGCCACATGGGCCACTTCGCATTGACCCAAGACTTGATGCCAGCACTGCAAAAAGCATCCGGCGCACGCGTCGTGGCCTTGTCCTCTACGGGTCACAAGCTGTCGGACATCCGCTGGGATGACGTTCATTACACCGATGAACCCTACGACAAATGGCAGGCGTACGGCCAAGCCAAAACCGCCAATGCGCTGTTTGCAAATGCTTTGGCCCGCCGCCTGAAGGACAGCGGTGGCCACGCCTTTTCCGTCCATCCCGGTGGCATTTTTACGCCCTTGCAGCGTCACCTGCCAAAAGAAGAAATGATCGCTTTGGGGTGGCTGGGCGCAGACGGGGAACCTTCGGAATTGGCCAAGCAAGGCTTCAAAACGCCTGAACAAGGCGCATCCACCACCGTTTGGGCCGCAACTGCCGCCGTGTTGGACGGAAAGGCTGGGGTATATTGTGAAGACTGCGATGTTGCTGCTGTGACCGACCCTGATAGCCCAACAGCACGATTTTCAGGGGTCAACGCACACGCTTGCGACGACGACAGCGCCGAACGGCTTTGGGCCCTAAGCCAAGACCTTCTGGCCCACACACACTAAGGCGCTGCATAACCAGATGAAAAGCAAGCGGCCTCCAACAGCTCTGGACCACAGCGCCCCTTGCGCTTATCCATAAGCCAGATGCACATGCCTGCGGAGGCCCCCATGACCAAAGCCCCTTTGACACTGTACCTTGCGGCACCGCGCGGCTTTTGCGCAGGCGTCGACCGCGCCATCAAGATTGTGGAAATGGCGTTGGAAAAATGGGGGGCGCCCGTCTTTGTGCGCCACGAAATTGTGCACAACAAATTCGTCGTCGACGGCTTGCGCGACAAAGGGGCCGTTTTTGTCGAAGAACTGTCCGAGTGCCCCGACGACCGCCCCGTTATCTTTTCGGCCCATGGTGTGCCGAAATCTGTGCCCAATGCCGCGGCCGCCCGCCAGATGGTCTATGTCGATGCAACATGCCCGCTTGTCAGCAAAGTCCACATCGAAGCGCAACGCCATTCTGACAATGGCCTGCAAATGATCATGATCGGCCACGAAGGGCATCCCGAAACCGTAGGCACCATGGGGCAACTGCCCGACGGCGAAGTGCTGCTGGTCGAAACCCCGCAAGATGTTGCATCCGTGGCAGTGCGCGACCCCGACGCGCTGGCCTACGTGACACAGACCACCCTTTCGGTGGACGACACAGCCGACATTGTTGCCGCTTTGCAGTCGCGGTTTCCCAACATCGTAGGCCCGCACAAAGAAGACATTTGTTACGCCACAACCAACCGTCAGGAAGCCGTAAAAGCCATGGCCCCCAAATGCGACGCGATGCTTGTTGTGGGTGCACCGAATTCATCGAATTCCAAACGGCTGGTCGAAGTCGGCGCACGCGCGGGCTGCCAATACGCGCAGCTGGTGCAGCGGGCCACAGACATTGATTGGCGGGCTTTGGACGGAATCACATCCATCGGGATCACGGCTGGCGCTTCTGCCCCCGAAGTGTTGATCAACGAAGTCATCGACGCTTTCAAAGGCAGATATGACGTGACCGAGGAACTGGTGGAAACCGCCGTGGAAAACGTAGAATTCAAAGTGCCCCGCGTGTTGCGCGAACCAGCATGAGCCAAAGGGCCGTCTTTCCCAAAGGCGTCACCGCTGATGATGTGCCGTTAAAGCTGTCGCCGGCCGTCATGTCCAATGGTCATCTGTTTGTGACAGGCATGACAGGCAGTGCAACGGACGGCACGATGCCTCAAGACCCCGCCACACAATTCCGCAGCGCCTTCGACAAAATCGCAGCCTGTTTGGCAGGCGCTGATCTGGATTTCGGCCATGTTGTCGAAATGACCAGCTACCACATCAAGATTGCCGAAAACTTTGATACGTTTTCAACCGTCCACGCCGCTTATGTCAAAGCCCCCTACCCTGCTTGGACCGCCGTCGAAGTCGCAGGACTGCGCCGCCCCGGCGCCTTGGTCGAAATTCGCGTAATTGCACGCGCCCCTTCATAGCTTCCAAGATCGGAGACCCGCCTTGATCACTCTTCAATTTCTGCTCACTGCTTTTGTTGTTGTCATCGCCCCCGGCACCGGCGTCATCTACACCCTCGCCCTTGGGCTGGGTCAAGGCCGACGGGCCGCCATCTGGGCCGCTTTGGGGTGCACCTTCGGGATCGTGCCCCACCTTGCCGCCGCCACCTTGGGGCTGGCCGCGATCCTGCACACCTCAGCCCTGCTGTTCAATGTCGTGAAGTTCGCGGGCGTCGCTTATCTGTTGTATCTTGCGTGGCAGGCGTTGAAATCAGGCGGGGCGCTGGCCGTGTCCGAAACCAAAACAACAGAAAGCGGCTGGCACATCGCGCGACGGGGGGCGTTGATCAACATTCTGAATCCCAAACTGTCGATCTTCTTTTTGGCCCTTCTGCCGCCGTTTCTGTCTGGCACCGCCAGTTCCGCAACGCTTGAGATGTCCGTGATGGGGCTTGTGTTCATGGCGATGACCTTTGCTGTGTTTGTGCTGTACGGCAGTTTCGCCGCAGCCGCACGACGCTGGATTTTGGGATCGGAACGGGCCATGGCGTGGCTGAACCGCAGCTTTGCAGTTATCTTCACGGCCTTGGCCGGACGATTGGCTTTGGAACGCGCCTGATGTTTGGTATTCCGCGCGCTCCTCTGCTGCTTGGGTTGGCCGGGCTGATCCCGTTTGTATGGGGTGCTATCAGCTATCTTGTGCCCAGCCTTGCCACATGGGGCGCAGGACTGTTCGGGCCACGCAACGTCAGCTTGTTTGTGCAACTCAGCTACGGCACGGTTATCTTAAGCTTCATGTCGGGTGTCCTTTGGGGCTTCGCCACCAAAACACGCGGGGCGCAGGCCGCTGTTGGCTATGCCTTGGCCACGCTGCCTGCTTTGTGGATATTTCTGGCCCCTGCGACTGGCCCGACAAGCGGGCTGATGAACCTGATTTTTGGCTTCATCGGCGTCCTTATCCTTGATTTCGCCTTTACCGCATGGGGGCTTACCCCAGTGTGGTGGATGCGTTTACGTGTGTTATTGACCACAATCGTGGTTGGAAGCCTTAGCATCGGAGTACTCTTTTGACGGACACAGAAACCCTGAATGTCTACGCCCAAAAAGCACAGGACTACGCCGACTTAACGGTTGAAGGCACTCGCAAAGACAAGCAATTGCTGGGCTTTCTTGCCGCACTGCCACCCGGAGGCACGGTGCTTGATATAGGATGCGGTCCGGGCCACGCGTCGGGCCAGATCGCGCAAGCAGGCTTTCGCGTCATTGCAATGGACCCCGTGCGCGAAATGGTAGACCTTGCAGAACAGCAAAACGGTGTAAGTGCCACGCAAGGCACGTTTGATGATGTCACAAGCACCGACTGTTACGACGGAATCTGGGCCAACTTTTCCATGCTGCATGTGCCCCGCGCAGATGTCCCGCGCCACCTTCGCGCCATCGCCACAGCCCTCAAACCCGGCGGCGTGTTTCATATCGGCGTAAAGCTGGGCTCTGGCGAGAAAAGGGACCCGATCGGCAGGCTCTACACCTACTTCACAGAACCAGAACTGGAAACGCTTTTGGGGGACGTGAACCTCACAATCACTGACCGGAGTTATGGAAGCGATAAAGGGCTGGACGGCGTCATGGCAGACTGGATATGTCTGCGCGCATATGGCTGATTTATTTGCATACACGGACGGCGCCTGTTCAGGCAATCCCGGCCCCGGCGGCTGGGGGGCTTTGCTGCAGGCCAAAGACGGCAACACAGTTGTCAAGGAACGCACCCTGAAGGGTGGCGAAAAGCAAACCACCAACAATCGGATGGAGCTGCTGGCCGCAATCAATGCGCTTGAATCGCTGACCCGAAAGACCAAGATCACCATCGTCACCGACAGCAACTATGTCAAAAACGGGATCACATCGTGGATCTTTGGGTGGAAGAAAAACGGTTGGAAAAACGCGGCCAAAAAGCCCGTCGCAAATGCCGAACTTTGGCAGCGGCTTGATGCGGCAAACGCGCAGCATGATGTGACATGGGAATGGGTCAAAGGTCACGCCGGCCACCCCGAAAACGAACGTGCCGATGAACTGGCGCGTGCAGGAATGGCACCGTTTAAAAAATCTTAAACACTGCGCCTAACAATTTGCGCCGCTATTTACGCCAATGCGTCGGGACAATGATAAGCGCACCAACCGACGACACGATCGCGTTCAATCCGGGGCTGGCGAACCCAAAGCCGAACATCAGCCGCACAAAATAAAACAAGAACGCACCACCGATGCAGATGATGATGCTTTGAACGATACCGTTGTGGGTAAAATCATACTTTTCGGACAGATAGCCCATGATCCCCGCAATCACGACTGTGCCAATCATCGTCGGAAACATAAAGGCCTCTCCTTACAATTGCGTGCCTTTGGGCATCGATACACCGCGCAGGAACACCTGCACATCCTGCGCCGCTTTGCCTGCCCGTTGCAAGCGGGTCAATCGCACGGCTCCGTCAGCACAGGCCACCGTCAGCGCATCGTCGATCACCTGACCTGCCACGCCCGTGCCCTCCACGCAGACCGACCCCAGAACCTTCACGCGTGTGCCTTCAAAGTCAAACCAGGCCCCTGGAAACGGGGATAAGCCGCGGATCAAACGATCCACATCTCGCGCAGGCTGTGCCCAATCAATCGCCGCTTCGCTTTTGTCGATTTTAGCAGCATAGGTGACGCCATCTTCGGGTTGGACTTCGGGCGGCAGTCCCGGCAAATCAGCCAACACATCCACAATCGCAGACGCCCCCATTGCGCTAAGGCGGTCATGCAGGTCAGCTGTGGTCTCGGCCTCCGAGATCGGCGTTGAACGGCGCAGCAACACCGGACCAGTGTCCAATCCAGCCTCCATCTGCATGATGCAAACACCCGTTTGCATATCACCCGACATGATGGCGCGGTGAATGGGGGCAGCGCCCCGCCATCGCGGCAAAAGGCTTGCGTGAATATTCAAACATCCATGCACTGGCGCATCCAGTATCGTTTGCGGCAAAATCAAACCGTATGCCACGACAACAGCGACATCCGCTTGCAACGCTGAAAACTCGGCCAATGCGTCGGAGGTGCGTACCGAAACCGGATGGCGCACAGGCAATCCTAGCGCGTCTGCGCGGGCGTGTACCGGCGTCAAACGGTCCTTCTTGCCACGACCGGCAGGACGGGGGGGCTGACAATAAACGCACACAACCTCGTGCCCCGCCGCCAGAACAGCGTCCAGCACCGGAACGGAAAATTCAGGCGTTCCCATAAAAACCACACGCATGACGACCCTTCTTTCTTTTCGCTAAAAATATCCCGGGGGAGACCCGTAAGGGGCGGGGGCAGCGCCCCGACTAAGCCCTCCGGACACCAAAACCCTAGCTTTTGCGTGCCTTGCGCAACAGCATATCGCGTTTCACACGACCCAGATTGTCAAAATACATGCGACCCTGCAAATGATCGATTTGATGTTGGACGGACGTGGCTTCCAAACCGTCAAAGTCACGGCGGGTGATGATGCCAGCCTCATTCATATAGCGCACGACCACGGTTTTCGGGCGCTTCACCTTTGCAGAGACACCGGGCAAATTGGGACTGGCTTCATCGTGTGTGTTCATCTCGTCGGATGCATCCAGAACGCTGGGGTTGGCCATCAAAATGCGGCGGTCACGCCGGTCCGATGCATCCACTACGGCCAATTGCAACATCACACCGATTTGCGGCGCAGCCAATCCGACACCGGGCATGGCATCCATCGTATCGACCATATCTTGCCAAATGGCACGAATGTCATCGGTAATCTCACTGACTTCGGCGGCAGCTGTGCGCAGGCGCTTGTCAGGCCAAGGCAGGCAAAGACGAACAGTCATTGCTGCGCCTCATAATCCGCCTCAAGTGCGGCACGGGTCGCGGCATCCAGATGGTCAAAAGTCACGATGCCGTCCAGATGATCCAGTTCGTGTTGGGCACAGGCCGCAGCAAACCCGTCAAAGGACTGCACGTAACGCGCACCTTCCAGCGAAGACCACACCATTTGCACTTGCGCGGGGCGGTTCACGGACGCGCGGACGCCGGGAATAGACAAACAGCCTTCGTCATTTGAAACACGATCTTCCCCGACTTCTTGAAGCATCGGGTTGATACAAATCAGGGGATCGGATTTGCCCTCTTTCCAGCCGACATCCATTACAAACATACGCACCATCGCCCCGACCTGAGGGGCAGCCAGACCACGGCCGGGGGCTGCGTACATTGTCTCAAGCATGTCTGCGGCCAACGTGCGGATGTCGTCAGTCACCTCATCTATAGGCACACATGTTTCGGTCAGGCGCGGGTCAGGCCACTTCAAAATGGGCAGGACACTCATCCGCGCGCCAATTCGCGCTTCATCTTCACCATTTTGCGGGTGATCATTTGCCGTTTCAAAGGTTTGAGATGGTCGATGAACAGTTTGCCGTTCAGATGGTCAATTTCGTGTTGCACACATGTGGCCCACAAACCGTTCATATCTTCGGTCTGCTCATGGCCGTGACGGTCGATCCATTTGACGGTGACTTCGGCAGGCCGTGTCACATCCGCGAACTGTTCAGGCATGGACAAACAACCCTCTTCATAAACGCTCAGATCATCCGAAGACGCCACGACCTCAGGGTTAAACATAATCAGCGGGCGCGGTGTTTCGCCTTCGGCTTTCACGCAGTCCAGCACGACGAGACGCTGCAAAACACCGACCTGCGGCGCCGCAAGACCAACGCCCGGGGCATCGTACATGGTTTCCAGCATATCATCAGCCAAGGCCCGCAGATCGTCCGTCAGATCAGGAACGGCGGCACAGGCTTTTTTCAAACGCGGATCGGGGTGCAAAAGAATAGGACGTTTCATAGGCTCAGATGTAGGACAAAGCGAAAGCCGCCGCAACGCCCCCTTGCACGCAGATCAGATCAGAGTAGCTTGGGCCAAACCTGTAAAATCCGGAGACCCCCATGAGCTTTGACGACATTATAGAACGACGCGGCAGCCACTGTGTCAAATGGGACAAAATGGAAGAGCTGTATGGCGTGCCCACCGACACCGGGTTGGCCATGTGGGTCGCGGACATGGACTTTAAACCGCCGCAATGCGTGCTTGATAGTGTAACTGCCCAAGTCGATCATGGCGTGATGGGTTATTTCGGCGACGACAGTAAATACAAGGCGGCCATCAACTGGTGGATGGAAACACGCCACGGTTGGTCCGTGGACCCCGCATGGATCTTCACCACACACGGGTTGGTGAACGGCACCGCCATGTGCGTTGATGCCTTCACAGCCCCCGGCGACGGGGTTGTGCTGTTCACGCCTGTTTACCATGCCTTTGCCAAAGTTATCAAAGCGGCGGGGCGCCACGTGGTTGAATGCGAACTGGCCAACACAGATGGTGTCTACACGATGGATTTCAACGCCTATGATGCGCAAATGACGGGCGCTGAAAAGATGGTGATCCTGTGTTCACCACATAATCCCGGCGGGCGTGTCTGGACCAAAGCAGAGCTGCAAGAGGTTGCCGATTTCGCCAAACGCCATGATCTGGTGCTTGTATCGGACGAAATCCACCACGATCTGGTGTTTCCGGGAAACACACACGTTCCGATGGCAAAAATTGAGGGCATCACCGATCGGTTGGTGATGATGACAGCCACCACCAAGACCTTCAACATTGCAGGCTCCCATTCGGGAAATGTGATTATCGAAGATCCTGACTTGCGGGCGCGGTTTGCAGGCCGCATGGCTGCTTTGGGTTTGTCTGCGAACTCTTTCGGTCTGTTCATGGCGACCGCGGCCTATTCCCCTGCCGGCGCCGCATGGGTGGACGAGTTGATCGAATACCTTGATGGCAACCGCAAGCTGTTTGATGCGGGCGTCAATGCGATTCCGGGGCTGGCGTCGATGAACTTGGAGGCCACGTATTTGTCCTGGGTTGATTTCGACGGCACAGGCATGTCGCGCGAAGATTTCACCAACCGTGTGCAAAAAGACGCTGAAATTGCAGTCAACCATGGGCCGACGTTTGGCACAGGCGGCGACACCTTCTTGCGCTTCAACATCGCCACCCCCCGCGCACGCGTCCAAGAGGCCGTTGACCGCATTGCACGCGCGTTTGGGGATTTGCAGTAAATCTACGCTTTGACAGCAGGGCGCGCGGAACTGCGCCTGAGCTGCCAAAGCACCAGTATACAGGTCGCCAGAACCAACCCTTCGGCGACCGCCCCCGCATACCAAATGCCCCATTCCCCCATTACAAAGGGCAAGGCAAAGGTCAGCGGGATTGCAAACACATAAGTGCGCGACAGCCCCAGAATAGCGGCGCGGGCCGCATCACCAATGGCTTGGAAATAGGTGGCAATCATCATCAACGGTCCGAACAGGATCAGCGTCAGAGTTGCAACAGGAATGATACGCGCCAATTCCAGCTGAATGCCGATGTCGTCGACAAATATGCCCCCCAAAGACGGGGCCAGCAGCAAGAACAGGCCCTGCATCGTGGCGCAGTAAATGAAGGCCGCCACAAGGGCGATCCGAACAGCTTGGCCCACGCGGTCCATCGCCCCGGCCCCGTAATTGTTGCCCACAATGGTCTGAAAGGCCAAGGACAAGCCAAGCAACGGCAAGAACGTGAACGTCATCAAACGCGTCAAAATCCCAAAGGCTCCGCTGGTCGTCTCGAACATATCCGCAGCCCAGATTTGCAACGAAAACAACGTCACCCCTGCAGACAAGGACAGCCCCACATATCCAAGGCTGGACGGTGCGCCCAAAGCCAGCATTTCAATCCAATGACGTGCCTGCGTACGCAGCAGTCGCAACGGCACGGCGCGGGGATTGCGACGCCGGTACAGCAAAATGACGCAAGCGGCCAATAGCTGCGACAGCAACGTGCCATAGGCCGATCCGGCAACCCCCATGTCAAAGGGCACGATGAACAGCCAATCAAAGAAAATGTTCATCAAAGCTGACGCCATCGTCACCGCGGCCATGAACGGCAACAACCCTTCGGCGCGCACCGCATCAAGGTTGACGGCATAGACAAACGTCAACGGAGCGCCAAAAATCATGATGGCAATGTAGAGATGCCCCAAGGCGGCCAAACCGGCATCGCCCGCTGCAACCTGCAACGCCAAAGACCAGCCAAACACCACGAACCCTACAATCAGGATGCCCGAAATCAGCACCGAAAGCTGCAAAGCCGACGCAAACACATCTGTTGCGGCTTGCTGTTTATTCGCGCCCAGATACCGCGCATAAACGGATGAAAATCCGTTGCCGACAAGCGTAGAAAGCGCGACGATCATCATATAAAGCGGAAACATCAACGTGACAGCGATCACCGCATCAGCCCCCACATAAACCCCCAGAAAATAGGCATCCACGATGGTGAACAGTCCGTTGACAACCATCACAAGCATGATGGGCGCCGCCGTTTTTAGAAACAAAGCGCCAAGGCTGCCTTGCAGATAAATGTTGTCGGTTCGGGTTTGGGGCGCAACCACGCCCTTTGGATCAGTGTGAGACATCTAAAGCCTTCTTTCAGCTGTTTGATGCGGAAATTATGCAGGGGCTCGCATTGCCGACAGACCGCAAATGGCTGAAAGCGGGTTTATCTATCTGAACTTCACCATGGCAAATCACCAGCGAGCAGCAGGGGTCCAGACCCTTGGCATGGTGGTATGGGCTGACCGAAGAACGGTCAACCCACATTTTTCAACTAAAGGCGCGTTTCAGCGCGGGTATCTTTGAAAGCACCAACAGGTCCAGAACCAACACAGTGATCAGGGTCAGACCCGCCAAGGGGAAGGCCAATGAAACCACAAGGCCCACCAGAACCGCGCCCTGCCAAAACGGCATATGGGCGGGCATGGAGGGTGCCGCCAAACGCCCTGCTCCGGACGGTCTTCGCATCCACCACATGATGATGCCGCTGACGCAAAGGAACAAAACTGAAAGGCAAATCACCGTGTTGGCCAAAACACTCCACAGCCCCAATGTCCCCATGTGCAACGCGATGCCCACGGCCATGGCTTTGCCCGCCCATGAATAATCAGCAAAATGGACATCGGCCAAAATCTTGCCTGAATACTGGTCGATGTGGGTTGTGCGGTCCGCCATCGGGTTGGTTGTATCGTTGCTCATGCTGTCGCGGCTTAGGGTCCACACACCTGCATCGCCCGATGGAAGGTTCAGCTGGTATCGCCCCTCGAACCCTATTGTGCGGGCAAGTGCGTCGATGCTGTCGATGTCAGCCGTCACGCCCGCCTTCAAACCTGCGACGCCTGCATCACTTCCCGATGCGGGCATTGGCGTTTGTTCCAACGCCCATGGCACCTCTTTGGGGCCATGGTTCATGCTGGCGTGGGTGTCATCGGACAAGGGCACGTTGTCCCATTTTTCGGCCGGGAACTGCGACCACGCCTGCATCATTTTGCCCCCCCAGATGCCAGCCCAAGCCAGACCGGAAATCAGAAAGAACACCAAGAAAAACGACAACCAGATCCCCAGAACCCCGTGCAATGACTTCCACAGCGAACGGCCACGTTTGAAGCTTGGCACAAGGGCTGCACGCATGCCGCCTTTGCGGGGCCACCACATGTAAAGACCCGTGGCAATCAGGACCATGCCCAAGGATGCCGCGATCTCCAGCATGCGGTCGCCTGTGACACCCAGCATGATGTTGCTGTGCAAATTGTCTGCAAAATCATACCAGCCAGAGCGACGGGGGTATTCGGCGATAACTGCGGCTGTGTAAGGATCCACTGCAACCATTGTGGCCGTGCCATCCGCATCGACGCGAAACACGGCAGCGCGGTCTTCGGCGCGGGGCGCCAAATATTGCTTCAGCACACCATTCGGGATGACAGCCACGGCAGCATCCGCTTGCACCGACACCGCCAAAGCCGCGTCCTGAGGTACGACAGGCATGCGTTCACCGTCCCTTCCGTCCAGAAAGGCGATCCACAACATTGCCATGCCGGTGACAGCCAACATCATGAAAAACGGTATAACGTAAAGGCCCGCATAAAAATGCCACCGCCATGCGGCACGGTAAAACGGGTTGGATTTTGACGCGGCATCACTGGACGCAGGCGTCATCGAAAGGTCGATTGAGACCATGGGATATATCCTCTGACAGAATTAATAGATTGGAGTGGATCAGAGGGTGTGTGGGGGCCCGCGCGCAGGGTTGGTTTGCACAAGCGCAAAACGCACTGGCACGTGCGGGGCTTCCAGATTTGGAACAAACGCAGTGAGCCGTGCAGGTGTTGCCAGCGGGGCATGCAAAGGTACATCGACAGCGATCACCTGAGCCGACCAATCACAGGGGGCGTGTTGTGCTTCTATGGGGTCGCCATTTTCATCCAAAGTCATGGTGACCGGACCATCCCCGGTACATAAAACGACTGTAAATCCACCGTATTGCGATTGTGGCATTGTTCCGGGCGCAAGGCTGGCTGCCGCCAGAAAACACGCGCAAAAAACCCATACCGCATAAACACGGACGTACCGGGCCGCGCCGCACATTGCCGGTTGGAAGGCAAACTTATGTTGTATGTGCACAGTCATTTCGGCACAGGTTTATTAAGAGGCCGCACAAATTGCGAGAGCTACTTCCACACCTGCGCCAAATTGCGCTAGCTGCCGTTTGCCAACAAAGCCACAGGTGCGTCTTTCGCCTTTACAAAATCAAGGGCCGGAGCATCCGAGACTGCGGTCAAGCGTTTGAATTCAAAGGACACTTCGCCTGCATCTTCTTCGCTGGCGATCACCAGACACTGGAACAAGTGACGTGCGCCGTCGTATAAATCGACATGGCCGCGCACCTGCGATGGTGCCGACGCCGCATCCATAGAAAAGCCCGTCTTCCACATGCGCAAAACACGGTAAACCTGCCCGTCTACGTCAATCCGCAACCGTGATCCTTTGGCCAAGCGCGCCAGGCGTGCACGGTCCAAACCCGCTTGAACTTCTTTTGGAACATACGTCGACATCGCGAACCTCTCCTCAAGGTCATCCCACCCGAAACTGAACATGGAACAATCTATAGCAGCTTCAAATTAATTTTTTACGACGCATCGCAGCATGTTGCAGATTTGTGCATTTGCGCAGGTCGGCTGCGCGGGTTCTGCACTGGTGCACATCTTCTTTCATGCCTAACTTTCCCTTACAAACAAGGAGAAAACACATGGGCCTTTTGGTTGACGGCGTCTGGCACGACCAGTGGTACGACACAAAATCCTCTGGCGGAAAATTCGAACGCGCGGCTGCAAAGTTTCGCAATTGGGTGACCCCTGACGGGTCAAAGGGCCCAACCGGCGTTTCGGGATTCGCCGCCGAATCGGGGCGCTACCACCTATACGTTAGCTACGCCTGCCCGTGGGCCCACCGCGCGTTGATCTTTCGCCAGATCAAAGGCCTGTCTGACCACATTTCCGTCTCTGCCGTACATCCTGACATGCTGGGCGACGGCTGGACGTTCCAAACTGATGACCATGGCGCGACAGGCGATACTTTGTTTGGCCTGCCGTTTGCCCGCGACATCTACACCAAGGCGGATCCTGCCTTTTCAGGCCGTGTGACAGTGCCAGTTCTATGGGACACACAACAAAACACGATTGTGTCCAACGAATCCTCTGAAATCATCCGCATGTTCAACAGCGCCTTTGACGCCATCACCGGCAACACAGACGACTTTTGGCCCGAAGCCCAGCGCGACGCGATTGAAACCGTTAACAACCGGATTTACGACACCTTCAACAACGGCGTCTACCGCTGCGGGTTCGCGACAACCCAAGACGCCTACGACGAAGCCATCGCCCCTTTGTTCGACACGCTTGATTGGCTGGAAGACCGTTTGGCCCGGAACCGGTATCTGATGGGCGATGCCCTAACGGAAGCCGATTGGCGGCTTTTCACGACGCTTGTGCGTTTTGATCCGGTGTATCACTTGCACTTCAAATGTAACCGCAAACGCATCGTGGATTACCCCAACCTTTGGGCCTACACACGCGAGTTGTACCAACACCCCGGCGTGGCAGGCACCGTGAACATGGACCATATCGTGCGCCATTATCACTACAGCCATGACACCATTAACCCGAACCGGATCATTCCAACGAACCCTGTTCTGGACTTCATGGCCCCGCACGGGCGCGGTGGATAAGGCGTGGATAATCAGACAGCGTCAGAAGGGTTCGATGTGGTCTGCTGACAAGGCATAGGCGATGTCCGCCAACTGCGTGGATGTGGAGGCAGTTCCAAACATGCCGATCACATTCACAGCCTCGAACAGGCCGGACCCTTCGTAGGGCGTTTGGGTCGTGACAAAAACCAACTGGTTTGCGGGGGGCGGTGGCACATGCACGCATGCCCCGACAAACGGGACCAGAATGAAAGCGGTCACGCCTGTGCCGGAATAGTCGATTGGCACCACGAACCCCGGCAGCCGCACAATTTCACCGTTCCAATCGGTGCGAACCCCATGCGACACTGGCTGTTGGCGGGACATGTCGGGGCCGTCGTGCTGGATCAGGTCCTGAATAACGGGGGGTAATGCAGGCTGCCCTTCCGGCACCAGATCTGTCCATTCCAAGTCAATGTATTCACTGCCAAACGCCACGGATGGCGTGATGGACAGCGCCCCAAGGGCGGCCAGAACGGCGCGGCGATCAGGCATCGTCATCACCAGACGTAGACTTCCATCGCATCAGCCGTCAGCGCGTATCCGATGTCAGCCACCGATGTAGATTGCATTTCATGACGCATTTGGCCTGTCACCCACACAGGGTCCCACAGCTTGTCGCTGGGCCATGGTTTTTTGCTGTCGACAAAAACCAGCTGATTGGCCGGCGGCGGCGGTGTGTGGATACAAGCCCCGACATAAGGCACCAAGATAAAGCTGGTGACCCCTTTGGTCGACACGTCAATGGGCAGGATATAGCCGGGCATCTTTATGTAGGCCCCGTGCAAATCCTTGTTCAGCTTGGATGCATTTTCGTCGAATTCGGGCAACCAGGTATCATTCAGGGCGTCAATTTCACCCTGACCGATGATTTCACCATATGGGACACCAGCGGGAATCAAATCTTCCCAACCGATGGTCTTTGGCGATGCTGCAAGCGCATGTTGCGGCAAAGCACCGAAAGCCGCGGCCACCGAGATCAGAGTGCGGCGCGATAAATGTGCCATATCAACCCTCTTTTGCTAAATCCTGACCATCATACCATCAGCCAGCGACATACGATAGGCCCGCAGGGCTGGCACGATGCTCACAATTACGCCAGCACCGACAACGCAGGCCAACACCCAAAGCTCGCGCAGGGATGGCGGGTCAATGGGCAGCCACAAGCCAAAGGCGGCGTCCATTAAGGGTTGTGCCACAAACAGCGCAATATAAAGCACCCCCAGCCCCAGTGCGGCCCCGAACGCAGCCATCATTGCGGCCTCGACAATCAACAATCCCAGCACCACGCGGGGGCGCGCCCCCATTGCGCGAAATATCGCCATTTCGCGGCGACGTTCGTTCAGGCTTGAAAAGATCGTGGCCATCATCCCGATCAGAGCCGTCACAACCACCATCCCCGACACAGCAATCAATGCTGTTTCTGCAATTCCTACGATTTGCCACAGCTCTTGCAGGGCCACGCCGGGCAGGATCGCCAGCAATGGTTCTCGCGGGTATTCGTTGATGGCGCGTTGCAAGGCAAAGACCTTGAGGCGGCTTTTGACCCCCACAAGGGCTGCGGTTACGGCTTTGGGTTCCAGCTTCATCTGACGGATTGTGTCGGGCGATGTTGATTGCCCGGGGATGGCAGCCCCGCTTTGCCAATCCACATGGATCGCTTCGATCGCTTCCAGACTGACAATGACAGTGCGGTCCACAGGCGTGCCGGTCTTTGCCAGAATGCCAGAGACGCGGAAGGGCTGATTGTCGTGTTCCACAAACGACGCAAGCCCATGGGCCACAACAATCGGGGATCCGACACGGTATCCCAGCGTGGCCGCCACATCCGCCCCGATGACCGTATCAAACACATCATCCATCAAAGCGCCATCCGCCACGGCCAGCGATTGTCCAGACCGGTATTTGTAGCGCTCGAAAAACGCACCTGTGGTGCCCATCACCCGAAATTGACGGTGACTGTCGCCCAGCGAAATGGGCACGATCCAATCAACCTCGGGGCGAGATGCGATATCTTGATAGCTGTCCCACGTCACATTGTTCGTGGCGTTGCCGATGCGGAAAACCGAATACAGCAACAACTGAACAGACCCCGACCGTGCGCCTACAATCAGGTCTGTCCCCGAAATTGTATCTGCAAAGCTGGCCTTGGCGCCGGTGCGTACTTTCTCAACACCCAAAAACAAAGCAACAGACAAGGCGATCGCAAGGATCGTCATACCCACAGTCAAGGCACGGGCCATCAGCGACCCAAAGGCAAGTCGTAGCATCATAATGCGCCCTGCCGTGTTCGGATAATGTCCGACATATACACAACGCGGTCGAAATGCGGTGCAAGGCGTGCATCATGGCTGACCATCAAAAGAGTCCCGCCCGAAGTCCGGACCTGTGCAAACAGCAAATCGAGAAACGTGGCCTGCGTTGCGGCGTCCAGTGCAGACGTCGGTTCATCTGCAACAATCAAAGGGGGGGCGCCGATCAAGGCCCGCGCCGCGGCGACCCGCTGTTGCTGACCGACACTGAGCATTCCTGCATGCGCCGCGATGGCATCTGCGGGCAACCCAAGGCTTGAACACAGCAGCGACGCGGTTTCGAGAGGCACCCCCGCGCGGGCGCGCCGCAAAGGCGCAAACCGCAAAGGCAGCAGGACATTATCAAGTACACGGGCATAGGGCAGCAAATTAAACTGTTGAAAAATCAGCCCGATATGTTCGGCCCGAAACTGGTCGCGTTGGCCTGCAGACATGGATGCAATGTCTGTTCCTGCGACTGTGACCGTTCCTGCGTCCGCCGTGATCGTTCCGCAAATCAAAGACAAAAGCGTTGATTTGCCAGACCCGCTTTCCCCCAATAACAACACGCTTTCAGAGGCCGCCAGCGTAAAGTCGGGAATATCCAAAGCAAAAGATGCCCGCCCCGGCCACGCGTAGCGGACATCCTTTAACGACAGTATGGCAGGCCCCGACCCCATTGTGCGGTTCAAGTTCAGAACATGTCGCGCAGATCAAGCGTTGGCGCATCACGCAACACTTCAAAAGCAGTCGCGCCTTTGTCCGTGATCACCTGAACCTCCAGTTCCAACGCATTGGGGAACGTGTCGAAATACGCAAATTGAATGAGGGTCGCTTGGTCAGGGGCCGCGCACTCCAACATATATTCTGCGTGAAACTCTGTGTGGCCTGCGTCTTCGGCATGTTCTTCATGGTCGTCGTGGCCTTCATGCTTTTCGCTATCTGCATGATCGTCGTGGCCTTCATGATCATGTCCTTCATGATCATGTCCTTCGTCATGCGCGTGCTCTTCGTGATCGTCGTGATCTGCATGATCCTCATGATCTTCTTCGCTTTCCAAGGATGCGCTGGCCTGCACAACGCTACATCCCGCGGCGGCGGGCATTGCGAACAGATCAAGAGGACGGGCAAGGCTGGCAACTGCAGCATCTACCTTTGCGCGGTCCTCGGCGCTTTGCGCGGCATATTCGAACCCGACAATATCCGCACCCGGCGCATGCAGTTCCAAAGCGATCTGGTTTCCGTCAAAGGCCATGTCCAGCTGGCCCACACCATGTTCATGGGCATCCAACTGGCGGGCGTCTTCGGCGGCCGCTGCCGATGCCACAACAAAAAGGATAAGAGTAGCAGAAGAGGATTTAATCATAGCAGAAGTTCCCTGTTAAACGGGGGGGGTTATGCCGCGCATATTTTGCAGCGGCCGTGGATTTCAACAATGTGCCGCTTGGCTTGAAAGGCGGATTTTTCCGCAAGCGCTTTCAGGTTGGGCAAGATGGGCGCACCATCGTGTTCTTCAACGATCCCGCAGTCTTCGCAGACGGCAAGCACGGGAACAGAGGCGTTGTGATCGCACCGGCACGGCACGAACGCTTTGATCGATTCCAGCTTGTGGGCGCGCCCTTGCTGGGTCAGGGCCTCGAGTGTGCGGTAGATTGTGGGGGCGGCAAGTCCGGGTTCGCTTTGCTTCATCTGGTTCAAAATCGCATACGCCGTCAGCGGCCTGTCATGCTGCTGCAGCACATCCAGTACATCCGTTTGGCGCGTGGCCGCTTGCTTGCGCATGAAAGTGGTCCTTTGAAAATGGTCGCTTTGTTACTTTATAAAATAACTTTTGCGGCGCACGCAACAGTGCACCGTAAAATGTCAGCAAAAGCGCAAAGGTTTTGTGCCCTTACCTGCGGACAACAACCTCATAACCGCGTTCTTCGGGTTCATCGTCCACAAGCTCTTGCGGAAATCCAGGCGCTGTTACGCTAAGGCCCGTTGCCTCTTCCAGCCGTTCGATCATGCGGTCGGATTGTGCACGGACACCGTAGCGTTTCTGGCCGTCAGTCATCATTTCAATCATCAATGGCGACAGCTCCAACGGCACGCTATGGCGGTCGGCAATGTCCTGAAACAGACCGATGTCCTTTTGGATAAGGTCCATGGTGAAATTCACATCGCGCGAGCCGGACAAAATCAACTGGCTTTCTGTTTCATGTACAAAGGACGTGCCCGACGACATGGCAATCGCCTCATATGTCATACCCATATCCATGCCCGCAGCTTTCATCACGGTCAGCGCCTCACAAACAGACAACAGGTTCATGGTGGCCAGATAGTTGGTCATGACCTTCAGGGTGGATGACACACCGATGTCGCCAACATGCAAAATGCGCCGCCCCATGTGGGTCAAAATGGGCAAAACCTTGTCAAATGTGTCGCGCGTGCACCCTGCATAGATCGAGATGTTGCCAGTGTCCGCACGGTGGCAGCCCCCCGACACCGGACAATCCACTGCTTCGCCGCCTGCGGCGATGACCAATGCGCTCAGGAGTTTGACCTCTTCCGCGTCTGTGGTGGACATTTCCATCCAGATTTTGCCCGGCCCCACATGCGGCAACATTTCGCGCACGACGGCATCACAAGCGGCAGGCGATGGCAGGCATGTTATGACGGCATCACAGTGCTGCATCACGTCAGCGGCACTGTTACCCGCCTTGGCACCATCCGCGACCTTGCCTGCGACAAAATCCGGGTTCAGGTCGTAGACCGTCACATCCAACCCATTGCGAATAAGACTGCCCGCCAGTTTGCCGCCAACATTGCCCAGCCCGATAAATCCAATCTTCATATTGTCTCTCCCTGTTTACGCCATGAAGGGCGAAACATTTGCGACTTGTCCATTCCGATTGCGACGGGGTAGCGTCATAATCATGAGCTATCCAAAAAACCAAATGGGTGCGCGGGACGGTGACGCCGCCGCAGGGATCGAAGTGACCGACGGGTTCACGCGCTTCACGCAGCGTGACGATGTTTTCACACGGGCCTTTTACGACGACACCGTGCGGTCCAAACACACCGATGCATTCTTTGCCAGCTACAGGATGGAGGCAGCCCCCCGCAAAGGCGACGGGTTCACGCAACGCGACTTTGCGCTGCGCAACGCCTCATGGCTGATTTCGGATGTGATGACCGACCGGCATGCCGATGAAGGGCGCCGCGAAGGGTTTCAGGCCCCGATAAGCTACGACACCCCCGTCGCGGACGACGCCATGGACATCGACGATCCCAAAGCGATGAGCCATGAGATAAAGCGCGTGGCGCGGTTTTTCGGGGCAGACCTGTGCGGTGTCACTGATATGGATGACCGCTGGCTGTATGCGTCTCGCGTCGACACCCGCGATCTGTCTGAAGCACCAAACGACCTGCCGGAAGGCATGACGTCGGTGATTGTATTGGGACATGAAATGGACGCGGATCTGGTGGCAACCTATCCGTCGGCCTTGGCAGGGGCGGCAACGGGGCGCGAATACAGCCACGAGGCCGCGGTGGTCATGCAAGTGGCCGCCTACATCCGCAATCTGGGCTATGAGGCCGTGGCATCCATGAACGACACAGGGTTGGTGATCCCCTATGCGGTAAAGGCAGGATTGGGGGAATACGCGCGGAACCAACTGGTGATCACACCCGAATTCGGACCAAGGCTCAGGTTCTCTAAAATCTTTACAAATCTTCCTTTGGACCACGACAAACCAAAGCCCAAAGGGGTTAAAGCCTTTTGCGACATTTGCACAAAATGCGCTGACGCCTGCCCGGTCAAAGCCCTGCCCTTCGGGGCACCAAAAGAAGGCGGAGCAAATGTCTCCGCGATCAAAGGCGTCAAAAAATGGACGTCGGACGCGGAAAAATGTTTCGGGTTCTGGGCCAAAATGAAAACCGATTGTGCAATCTGCATGCGGGTCTGCCCGTTCAACCGCGATTTTGGCAAATGGCAGCACAAAATATGGCTGAAAATCGCATTGTCACCGGCGCGACGCATCGCGCTTTGGCTTGACCGGAAAAGAGGCGGCCGCATCAAACCGAACACATGGTGGACGCAAAAGCCCTGACCAATCTGCGTCTTTTCCCGAAAAATCCCCGGGGGGGAGGAGGCGCGAAGCGACGAGGGCAGCGCCCCCTTCATCCTTGCCCTTACATCTTTACCCCCCCACGCCTTTACCGCAGTCGGGCTTCAGTCTGCGCGTCAAACAGCATCACGCGGTGCGGCTCAAACGTGATACCAACGCTGTCGCCTTCGCGCGATCTCTCGTCGCCGCGTTCCTCTACAATCAGCCGATCGCCATTGGGGGCGCGCAAATAGGCATAAGACACGCCGCCCAGCGCTTCGGTCAATTCTACCTTCATGGTGTCGCCGGTAGGATCAATGGTGATGTGCTCGGGGCGTATGCCCGCACAAACCTGCGCACCCGATATAGCAACAGGGGACTGAACGGGCGCCGCAAACGCAGGATGCGCCAGCATTCCGTTTTCGACATCGCAGTCCAGAAAATTCATTGACGGAGACCCGATAAATCCGGCCACAAATTTGTTGTCGGGATTGCGGTACAGTTCCAACGGCGCCCCGACTTGTTCAATGCGCCCGGCACGCAACACAACGATCTTGTCAGCCATGGTCATGGCTTCGACCTGATCGTGGGTCACGTAGATCATGGTGGCGCCGATTTCTTGATGCAAACGGGCAATTTCAACGCGCATTTCAACACGCAGTTCCGCGTCAAGGTTGGACAACGGTTCGTCGAACAAAAACACCTCGGGGCCACGCACGATGGCACGGCCGATGGCAACGCGCTGACGTTGACCACCCGAAAGCGCCTTGGGTTTGCGTTTCAGGTAATCACCCAGTTTCAGAATGTCAGAAGCTTTCCCGACCTTCTCACGCACTTGCGCCTTGGGGACGCCGTTCATTTTCAGGCCGAACCCCATGTTTTCTTCAACCGTCATATGCGGGTACAAAGCATAGGTCTGAAACACCATGGCCACACCGCGTTGCGACGGATCTTCGTGGGTGACATCCCGCGTTCCGATGGACATCGACCCTTCGGTGGTTTCCTCAAGGCCCGCAATCATACGCAACAACGTGGATTTGCCGCAGCCCGACGGGCCGACAAACACACAAAACTCGCCATCCTCAATATCCAGATCAATGCCATGGATCACCTGAGTGTCGCCGTAGCGCTTGATCACATTGTTCAAAGTTACGCCTGTCATGTCATCCCGCCTTTTGTTGGTCCATGTCGGGAAAACGCCACGCGGCGGCCTCCCTTGCGATATTTTCAGACGCCGCACGCAATTGCGGCACCCAGTTTTCCATTTCAGCCAAAGTGCGGCGCATGGTCGGGCCCGTCACAGACAACGCGCCCAGAACGCGACCGGCATTCGTCAAAATGGGCATCGCAATGCAAATGATGCCCGGTTCGTGTTCTTCGCGGTCAAAGGCATAACCACGGGCGCGTATGGCATCCAATTCTTCGCGCAATGCAGTCTCTGACGTCAATGTGCTGTCGGTGAACCTGTGAAACGACTGCTGTTCGATGGCACGGGCCAAAGCGCTTTCGGTCAGATGGGCCAGCATCGCCTTGCCAACACCCGTACAATAGGCGGGTCCGACACGGCCCGCTTGTGAATACATTTCAACGGGTTGGGCCGCGTTGCGTTTGTCGACATATAGAACCTGACTGCTGTCCATCTGCGCCAGATGCACAGTTTCCCCCAAGGATGCACTCAGCAGGTCCAGGTGATGCCGCGCGATGGGGGCCAGTGAACTATGCGTCCACGCCTTATGCGCCAGCCGCACCAACCGCATGCCCAGCGCATAGGTTTGGCGGTCGGCGTCATACATCAACATGCCTTGGTTGGTCAGGGTTTGCACAAACCGGTACAGCGTTGCTTTGGGATAGCAGCTGGTTTCCAGAAGTTGGCCAAAACGCACAGGCCGATCAAACGACGCAACCTGATCCAGCACGTCCAATGCTTTTCCGACTGTTCCGTCCCCTGACACGGCAATGACCCTCCCCGATCCTTGCAATCACCTTGGCGTCCAACCCGCCCCTGTAAAAAAGGCGTCGCCAAGACGACTGTTGACAAAGCTAGGCGATTCGATGCGTAATTCCAATTAATAAAACACGGTTTCATTATATGGAACCAAATACACCTCAAGACTGTGGAAATAGGGAGAACTCCATGTCATTTACACTTAAAGCAACCATTGCAGCCCTCGCGGCCAGCACGATGCTGACCGGCGCTGCGCTTGCTGACGGGCATTCCAAACCATTGTCTGGCGATCTGCGCATCATTGCAGACATGTCCAATCCTGCGCCACGCGCTGTGATCGAAGGTCTGGCTGCGGAATTCGGCGAAATGCACCCCGATTTGAATGTAGAGCTGGAAGTGGTGGACCGCGAAGCCTGGAAAACCCAGATCCGCAACGCGTTGACCGCCAACGCCCCTGACGTTGTGAACTGGTACGCCGCCAACCGCATGGGGCCTTACGTCAAGGCGGGTCTCTTTGAAGACATCTCCGACATGTATGAAAACGGCGACCTGCCGGGGCTGGAGTCTGTCAAAGGCGCCATGACGCTGGATGGCAAACAGTGGGGCGTGCCATACACCTACTATCAGTGGGGCGTGTACTACCGCGAAGACATGTTCAAAGAGCTGGGCCTGTCCGAACCCGTCACCTTTGAAGAAGAGCTGGCCAATTGCCAGAAAATCGTCGACAGCGGCAAGAAGTGCTATGCTATCGGCACCAAGTTCCTGTGGACCGCAGGCGGCTGGTTTGACTACCTGAACATGCGCACAAACGGCTTTGATTTCCACATGCAACTGGCCCGCGGCGAAGTCGCTTGGACAGATGACCGCGTGCGCGAAACCTTCGCCAACTGGCGCAAGATCATCGACATGGGCGGCTACATCGAAGACCACCAGTCGTACAGCTGGCAAGAAGCGCTTAAGTTCATGACCGACGGCGACGCCGCGTCTTACCTGATCGGCAACTTTGCAGTGCCACACATGCGCGAAGCCGGCCTGAGCGATGATCAGATCGACTTCTACCAGTTCCCGACCATCGCAGATGTGCCACAGGGGGAAGACGCCCCGACAGACACGTTCCACATCCCGTCCAACGCGAAAAACAAAGACAACGCCCGCGCGTTCTTGCAGTTTGTCACATCCGCTGACGTGCAAACCAAGATCAACGCAGGCGACGCATTAGGTCAGCTTCCTGTGAACTCCGCATCCTCTGTTGATGCAGACGAGTTCCTTGAGCAAGGGTTCGCGATGCTGTCTACCAACGCCAAAGGCGGCGTGGCGCAGTTCTTTGACCGCGATTTCCCTGCGGAAATGGCATCGGTCGGCATGGAAGGCCTGCAAGAGTTCATGGTGTTCCCGGACAATCTGGATGACATCCTGGCCCGTCTTGAGCAAGCCGCCGAGCGCATCTACAAAAAGTAAGCCTTTGGGCTCACACTTTGACCTCGCCCCTTTTCGGGCGGGGTCACCCCGCACAGGCTTTTGCCCTGTCGCCCTGCTGGGCCGCAGCGCCAAGGCAACAAACCGCCACAGTCAAACCGCCAGATAAGGGAGCCGTCGCATGACCCATACCACCGACCATGCGCCCACAAAGGGTTGGTACAAGCAGAACGAAATTCGCGTGACGCCCTGGCTGTTTTTGCTGCCCGGCATCCTGTTTTTCGCGGTTTACGTCATTGTCCCCATCTTTCAATCCGTCTGGATTTCCTTTCACGCATGGGACGGGCTGGGGGAAAAGGAATGGATCGGCCTTGGCAACTATGAACGCCTTGCCACCGACCGCAAATTCGAGATTTCGTTCTGGAACAACCTGAAATGGCTGTTCCTGTATTTGCTCGCCATCCCCGCTGGCCTGTTCATCGCATTGTTCCTGAACCAGAAAGTCTGGGGCATTCGCCTATACAAGTCGATGTTCTTCTTTCCCTTCGTGATCTCTCAGGTCGTGGTGGGTTTGGTGTTTTCGTGGTTCTACTTGCCCAACAACGGGTTGTTCGATGTCATCATCGGCTTTTTCGGCCTCGACATTCGTGGCGGCGTTCTGGGCAATCCCAACACAGCGACCTACGGCATCATCGCCGCCGGCCTTTGGCCCCAAACCGCCTATTGCATGATCCTGTACCTCACGGGCTTGAACGCGGTGGACCCCGAACAGGTCGAAGCGGCCCGTTTAGACGGCGCGAAGGGCTGGAAAATGCTGTGGTATGTGATCCTGCCCCAACTAAAACCTGCCACTTTCATCGCCTTTGTGGTGACGATCATCGGTGCGCTGCGGTCCTTTGACCTGATTTCCATCATGACCAACGGCGGGCCATTCGGGTCCACCCGCGTCCTGTCCTTTTTCATGTTCGAAGAATCCCTGTCCGAATTCGGCTTTCGTATGGGATACGGCGCGTCTATCGCGGTGGTCTTGTTCCTGATTATGCTGTGCTTCATCGGCTACTTCCTGTGGTCCATGTACCAAGACGAAAAAGGGGCGCGCTGATGTTTCCGACACCCATCGAAAAGCGATCGCGGGCAGCACAACTGACCTATCAAAGCCTTCTGCCCCTTGCCCTGATCATGTGGCTTCTGCCGTTGATCGCGGTGGCGATGTTCAGCATCAAATCCTCGGCGGATTTCGCGGCTGGCAACTATTGGGGGATGCCCGGATCGTTTGAGCTGTTCAACAACTACGGCAAGGTCTTTTTCCAGTCAGATATGCCACGTTACATGGTCAATTCGCTGCTCATTACCATCCCCACCGTAATCGGGGCGGTGGCGCTGTCTTCAATGACGGGCTTTGCACTGGGCATTTACAAGTTCCGCTCAAACCTGTGGATCTTTTTTATGTTCATCGCAGGCAACTTCGTACCATTTCAAATCCTGATGGTGCCCGTGCGCGACCTGACTGTGGGCATCGGGCTTTATGATACGAAACTGGGCCTTGTGTTGTTCCATATCGCGTTCCAAACGGGGTTCTGCACATTGTTTATGCGCAACTTCATCCGCGCTTTGCCGTTCGAGCTGATCGAGGCCGCGCGCGTTGAAGGCATCGCAGAATGGCGCATCTTCTGGTACATCGTCTTGCCCTTGATGAAGCCCGCGCTGGCGGCCCTGTCGGTGCTGATCTTCACCTTTATCTGGAACGATTATTTTTGGGCGGTGGTGCTGACCCAAGGACCAGACGCACAACCTGTGACGGCTGGCATCACCAGCTTCAATTCACAGTTCGTAGCGCAATACCACTTGATGAGCGCAGGCAGCATCGTCGCCGCCCTGCCCCCTGTCGCCATGTTCTTTTTGATGCAAAAACACTTCATCGCGGGCCTGACATTGGGCGCGGTGAAATAACCCCTTAGCTTGAGTAACGCTGATGACGAAAATCACCTTTATCGGGGCTGGTTCCACGATTTTCATGAAGAATATCGTGGGCGACGCGCTGCTAACACCTGCGCTGGCAGACAGCCATTTCGCGCTTATGGACATCGATGCTGACCGTTTGGCCGAAAGCGAAATGGTGGCACGGTCCATGATCACAACCGTGGGCACCGGGGCGAAAGTCACCACCCACACTGACCGTCGCGAAGCGCTGGCAGGCGCAGATTTCGTCGTCACGGCCTTTCAAATCGGCGGCTACGATCCCTGCACCATCACCGACTTTGAAATCCCAAAAGCCTACGGGTTGCGCCAGACCATCGCCGACACTTTGGGCGTCGGTGGCATCATGCGCGGCCTGCGCACGGTGCCTGTGCTGTGGGGCGTGGCCGAGGACATGATGCAACTGTGCCCCGATGCTACGCTGCTGCAATATGTGAACCCGATGGCGATCAACACATGGGCGCTGGCCGAACGCTTCCCGCGTTTGAAACACGTCGGCCTGTGTCATTCCGTGCAAAACACAGTGCAGGAAATGGCGCATGATCTGGAAATACCGCAAGCCGACATCCGCTATAAAGTGGCAGGTGTGAACCACGTTGCGTTCTTCACACGGCTGGAACAAGACATGGGCGATCATACCCGCGACCTGTATCCTTTGCTGCGCCAAGGCTATGCGTCGGGTGCGCTGCCCAAACCGCCCCTGCTGATGCCGCGGTGCGCCAATAAGGTGCGCTACGAGGTGATGGATCAGCTGGGCTACTTTTGCACCGAAAGCTCCGAACATCTGGCCGAATATGTGCCTTGGTTCATCAAAGAGGGGCGCGAAGACCTGATCGCCGACTTCTCGATCCCTCTGGACGAATACCCCACGCGCTGTATCGAACAGGTGGCCCACTGGAAGGAACAGGCCAAAGCGTTACAAACCGACAGCGGCACAGACGGCGGCATCGAAGTCGCCAAAAGCCATGAATTCGCGTCAGAACTGATGAACGCCATCGTCACCAACCAACCTTATGAGCTGTATGGCAACCTGCCCAACACAGGGCAAATCCCGCAATTGCCGATGGGGGCCGCGGTGGAAACACCCTGCATGGCCACGTCCAACGGCATACAGCCCACCGTCGTCACAGACATCCCGCCCCAACTGGTGGCGCTGATGCGCACACAGATCAACGTGCAGGAATTGGCGGTGCGCGCGCTGGTAGACGAAAACCCCGAACACATCTACCACGCCGCCATGATGGACCCGCACACTGCTGCCGAATTGGACTTGCGCCAAATCAGGGCGATGATGGATGATCTTTTGAAAGCCCACGGCGATTGGCTGCCCGCCTTCGCACGCAAAGCAAAGGCCGCATAATGGACAAATCTGCTACGTTTCACGACCTCAAAGGGGCGTCTGTCTATGTGACAGGCGGCGGGTCCGGCATTGGGGCCGCGATCACGGAAGGGTTCTTGGCCCAAGGGGCTAAGGTGGCGTTTATTGGCCGTTCCGATGCGTCCAAATTCGTGGCCGAGATGGAGATGAAGCACGGGCATGCGCCCCTGTTCTTGCAAGGCGACATTACCGACACCGCGCATTTGAAAAAGACGATGCAGCAGGCGGAAAAGGCACATGGGCCTATCACCGTTCAGGTCAACAACGCGGCCAATGATGACCGGCACGCGCTGGACAAGGTGACCGAGGACTATTGGGACTGGATGCAGGCCATCAACCTCAAATCCTACTTCTTTGCCTGCCAGGAAGCCGCGCGGCAGATGCAAAAGGCAGGGCATGGGTCGATCATCAATTTCAGCTCGATCAGTTATATCATGGGGGGCGCGGGCTACACCGCTTACACCACGGCAAACGCCGGGATCACTGGCATGTCGCGCAGTCTGGCCCGTGAACTGGGACCTGACAAAATCCGCGTGAACGCTTTGGCCCCCGGCTGGGTGCTGACGCAAAAGCAGTTGGACAAATGGGCCGACCCCGACGCACTGGCCGCGCATCTGGACCGCCAATGCCTGAAGGATCATCTTGCCCCGCAAGACATCGTGGACGCAGTTCTGTTTCTGGCCTCAAACACCAGCCGTATGATGACAGGTCAGTGTATGGTTGTGGATGGCGGCGTGGTGGTGACAGGGTGAGCCGACCTGATTGGATAGCTGCCGATTGGGGCACCTCGCACCTGCGCGTTTGGGCCATGCAGGGCGGCACGGTTTTGGACAAAGCACAGTCAGACGCGGGCATGGCAAAGCTGGGCGCGACCCAATTTGAAGGGGCTTTGCTGGACCTGATCGAACCATGGCTGGGCGACAGCGCATTAACAGTCATCGCCTGCGGCATGGTTGGCGCACGGCAAGGCTGGGTAGAGGCCCCCTACGGCGCGATCCCCACAACGCCTGTGGCCGACGGTTTGGTGCAGGCCCCCGCAATTGATCCGCGCCTGAACGTCTGGGTCATTCCGGGGCTAAAGCAAACCGCGCCCGCCGATGTGATGCGCGGTGAAGAAACCCAAATCGCCGGATTTTTGGCTTTGAACGATGGCTGGGATGGCGTGATCTGTTTGCCCGGCACGCACACCAAATGGGCGCATGTCAGTGCAGGTGAAGTCGTGTCTTTCCAGACCTTCATGACGGGCGAACAATTTGCTTTGCTGACAGAAAACTCGGTCTTGAAGCATTCGATCGGAACCGGTTGGGACGACGCTGCCTTTAAGGATGCGCTGAACGATACGATGTCGCGGCCTGAACGGCTGGCAGCGTATCTGTTCAATTTGCGCGCCCGTGATCTGCTTGAGGGCTTTGATGCAGACAGCGCCCGCGCCCGTCTTTCGGGCTTGTTGCTTGGGGCGGAACTGTCGGCGGCACGGCCTTTTTGGTTGGGTCAGAATGTGGCCATCATCGGCGACGACACGCTGGCGCGGGCCTATGCAATGGCGCTAGACGCACAAGGTGTACCGGCCCTTGTTGCGGATGCCGCCCGCATGACATTGGCCGGACTTCAGGCCGCCTACCGCACAACAAAGGACAGCTGACATGACCCGCAATCTGATCGCCATTCTGCGTGGGATCACCCCACCAGACGCCGTCGCTGTGACCCAAGCCATCCTGGACGCTGGCATCACCACTATCGAAGTGCCCATGAATTCACCAAACGCTTTGCAAAGCATATCGGAAATGGTCCAAGCATTTGGGGATGTGACCATCGGCGCGGGCACCGTTCTGGACTGTGCGCAGGTGCAAGCCGTCCATGATGCTGGTGGCACCCTGATCGTATCCCCCAATTGCGACACTGACGTCATCGCCAAAACCAAAACGCTGAACATGCAAAGCTGGCCAGGTGTTTTCACACCGACAGAAGCCTTTGCAGCATTGAAAGCCGGTGCAGATGGTCTGAAACTATTCCCCGGCAACATGGCAGGCCCTTCGGGGCTGCAAGCGCTGCGCGCGGTGCTGCCGCCATCCACCCAAGTCTATGCCGTCGGCGGCGCGGGCCCCGACAACTTTGGCACTTGGATGAAGGCCAGCGCGGACGGGTTTGGCATTGGCTCTGCCATCTACAAGCCGGGCATGTCGGCACAAGATGTCAGCACACAGGCCCAAGCCATCGTTGCGGCCTATGACGCTGCTTTGACATGAGCACCATCTTCGACACCCGCATCTGCGCCTTGGGCGAAGGGCCATTGTGGCACCCAACCCGCAAGCAGTTGTTCTGGTTTGATATTTTGGGCAAGAGGCTGCTGACCCAAGCGGGCGAAGACCCTCAAGAGTGGCAGTTTGACGAACATTTCTCGGCTGCAGGCTGGGTAGATGACACCACGCTATTCATGGCATCCGAAACCGGCCTTTGGCGCTTTGACATCACCACCGGAGCGTTAAGCCGCATCACAACCCTTGAGGCCGACAACCCCGTGACACGCTCAAACGACGGGCGCGCAGACCCGTGGGGTGGGTTTTGGATCGGCACCATGGGCAAGAACACCGAACGCTATGCTGGGGCGATCTACCGCTATTTCAACGGCGAGCTGCGCAAGCTTTGCAGCGGCATTACCGTGTCCAACGCCATATGTTTTGCACCCAACCGCAGCCATGCCTACTACACAGACACGTTTAACAAGCGCGTTATGCGGCAAAACCTTGACCGCTATGGCTGGCCCGAAGGCGACGCATCGGTGTTTCTGGATTTGCGAGAAGACGGCTTAAACCCAGACGGGGCTGTCATAGATGCTGCGGGCAATATGTGGCTGGCGCAATGGGGGGCCGCGCGGGTCGGGGTATATGCCCCGGACGGCAGCTTTGTGAAAGCGGTGGATGTGGGCGGCACGCAGGCCTCATGCCCTGCGTTTGGCGGCGATGACCTAAGCGATCTTTACATCACAAGTGCGGCCACAGGGCTGACAGGGGCACGCGATGGCATGACCTTTGTGCAAACAAACGCGGGCCAAGGTCTGCCTGAACCACGGGTGCTGCTATGATCCCGGAACTTGGCGTGTGCTACTACCCCGAGCACTGGGACGAAGCGATGTGGGCCGAAGACGCCGCCCGCATGGTAGAGACAGGGATCACATGGGTGCGCATCGCGGAATTCGCGTGGTCGCGGCTGGAACCTGTGCCGGGACACTTCACGTTTGAATGGCTGGACAAGGCCATCGGCATCTTGGCAGGGCACGGATTGAAGGTGGTGATGTGCACGCCAACCGCCACGCCGCCGCGTTGGATGATCGATCGCTATCCCGATATGCTGGCCGTCGATGGTGCAGGGCAACCGCGCACATTCGGATCACGGCGGCACTATTGCTTTTCGCATTTGGGATACCGCGCCGAAAGCGTGCGCATCGCGCAAGCGCTAGGGGAACGATACGGGCGTGATCCGCGCATTCACGCGTGGCAGATCGACAACGAATACGGCTGCCACGATACGGTGATCAGCTATTCCGACCATGCAAAAACCGCCTTCCAAGGGTGGTGCGCCCAGCGGTACGGCGACATCAAAACACTCAACACGGCATGGGGGAACGTGTTTTGGTCGATCGAATACACGGATTTCGACCAGATCGCCCTGCCACATCTGACCGTGACACAACCCAACCCTGCGCATGAGCTGGCATTCCGGCGGTTTTCATCAGATCAGGTCACGGCCTACAACCGCGCCCAAGCACAGGCTTTGCGGCACGCCACCGACGCACCGCTGATCCACAACTACATGGGGCGCATCCTTGAATTTGATCATTTCGATGTGGGGGCCGACCTCGATATCGCGTCATGGGACAGCTACCCGATCGGGTTTCTATCGGACAGATTGGACGCCTCGGAGGCACACAAAGCCAAATACCTGCAACAGGGCGACCCCGACATGCAGGCCTTTCACCACGATCTTTACCGCAGTGTCGGCAAAGGGCGCTGGTGGGTGATGGAACAACAGCCCGGTCCGGTGAACTGGGCGCCCTACAACCCCGCGCCGCTTGAAGGCATGGTGCGGCTGTGGACGTGGGAAGCGATTGCACATGGCGCCGAAGTGGTCAGCTATTTCAGATGGCGCCAAGCCCCGTTTGCGCAAGAACAGATGCACGCAGGGTTGCTGACCCCGCAAAACATACCTGCACCCGGCATGACAGAAGCCGCGCAGGTGGCCCGCGAAATCGCACAAATTGGCGCGATCACGCAAAAGAAAGCCGATGCGGCGCTGGTCTTTGACTACGCCTCGGACTGGTCCTGGACAACGCTTCCGCAAGGTGCGGATTTCACCTATTTCAGGTTGGTGCTTGAGGCGTATAAAGCGATGCGTCGTGCGGGGCTAACAGTCGACATCTTGCCCGTAACAGCCAGATCTTTCGACGGATATGATGTGGTTCTGGCGCCGGGATTGGCACAAATCCCCGACAGCCTGACGCAAACCGACAGCAAGGTGGTATTGGGCCCCCGCACAGGCACCGTCACGGAAGAATTGCGCATACCCACCAGCGACACATCACCCCTGCCACAGTTCTCCGAAAGCCTGCCACCAGATCATAAACGCAGTGTGCAGGACGCAGGGCATGTGGTGCACTGGCAAGAAACATGGGATGTAGCGGACAGCGATCAAACCATCATTTCAGATGATGCAGGCAAAGCCGTCCTGTTTGAAAGCGACGGGCAATTCAGACTGGCGGCGTGGCCAGACGAAACGCTTTGGGACACTATTTTGGGGCAGCTCATAGCCGCAAAACCCACAGGCGATTTGCGGGTGCGCACCACACAAGACCACATATTTGTGATCAATTACACAAACGAAGACCAAAGCTACGAGGGCCACAAAATCAAAGGATGCGACCTTGCGATTTTCAAAGACGGCAGCCGAATTCTTTAGGCCAATCCCGTCTTTTTCCTAAAAAATCCCGGGGGAGCGCGGGGGCAGAGCCCCCAATCACACTAACGGCCCATCCAGCCGCCATCGACGGTCAAAACTGTGCCATGCACATAAGATGCGGCCTCTGATGCCAAAAACACCGCGGCCCCACCAAAATCAGCAGGCGTGCCCCAACGGCCCGCTGGAATACGTTCCAGAATAGATTTTGAACGCACAGGATCATCTTGCAGCGCTTGGGTATTGTCGGTGGCGATGTAACCCGGGGCGATGGCATTGACGTTCACGCCCTGCCCCGCCCATTCATTGGCAAGTGCCTTGGTCAACTGCCCGATACCACCTTTGGATGCGGCATACCCCGGCACGGTGATCCCACCTTGAAACGTCAACAACGAGGCTGTGAAAATGATCTTGCCGGAGCCTCGCGCCAGCATGCCACGGCCAATTTCGCGTGACAGCACAAACTGGGCGTTCAGGTTCACCTCGATCACTTCGTCCCAAAGCGCGTCATCATGGTCTGCGGCAGGTTTGCGCAGAATCGTGCCGGCATTGTTGATCAGGATGTCCGGCTCTATGCCATCGGCTTCGATTTGGGCAGCAAAGCCACGCACCGCGCTGCGGTCCGAAAAGTCGCATTGGTAGGCTTTGAAAGACCGCCCCATAGAGGTAACGGATTTTTCAACATCGCTGCCTGACAATTCCAGCGATGCGGAAACGCCAACGATGTCAGCACCGGCCGAGGCCAAAGCCTCTGCGATGCCACGCCCGATACCGCGCTTTGCCCCCGTAACAAGAGCCGTTTTTCCAGACAGGTCGAATGTAGACAAAATGCTCATGGGTTATGCTCCTACCTTGATCAGGCTTTTCATGGCTGTGGGGCTGGCATCAAGATTTTCGAACGCCTGCTGGATGTCCGCCAAAGGCGCCACATCGGTGATGACTGTATCCGCATCCACGCCGCCCGACGTGATCATGGTGATGGCCTTTTCATAGTCCACGGGTTCATACACGCGCACCCCGATCAGCTGCAATTCGCGCCAGAAAAACTGGAACATGTCCACGGCGGGTTTGGCGGCATGAATGGCCACCATCACAATCCGGGCGCGTGTCGCAGCACAGGCCGTCATCGCATCGACACCGGGTTGGGTTCCGGACACTTCAAACACCACATCCGCGCCTTTATCGCCGGTGCGGGTCATGATGTCCGCCTGCAGATCCGTTTCAGCCGGATTGACCGTGTCAAAACCCAGTTTCTGCAAAATGGCCAAGCGGTGCGCATTGACTTCGGAAATCACAACCTTCCCGCCTGCGTCACGGGCGACCATGGCCACCAGAACGCCGATGGGACCGCCGCCAATCACCAAAACGTCTTCTCCAGCCTGCAAGTTGGACAAGCGCACGTCATGGCACGCAACGGCCACAGGTTCGATCAAGGCGGCATGATCCATACGAATATCGTCGGGCAAAATATGCAACGTGTGCGCAGGGACATTCCAGACTTCTTGCATGGCACCGTCTGTATCAAGGCCCAAAAACTTCAAAGAATGGCAAATATGCTGATGTCCTGCGCGACAGGCGGGGCAGTCGCCACAATGATCCAAAGGACGCACAACGACTTTTTGTCCTTTGGTAAACCCTTCACCGTCGGCATCAACGACACCCGACATTTCATGTCCCAAAACGCGCGTGAACCCGACACGTGCATCCATATTCCCGTGATAGACATGCATGTCGGTGCCGCAGATCCCGCAAAACGCGATCCGCACCGGCACTTCGCCGGGCTTTGGCGCGGGCAAGGGCACGTTTTCCAATGTAAATGTTTTGTCGCCACGGTATTGTGCGGCTGCGATCATTGGTTGGCTCATTGCGCGTCCCTTTGGATGTGATTTCTGGGCCAGAGGACCCTGCCCCCAAGCGCTTCAAACCTAGCGGCAAAGTTGGTTTCGGATCAATGCCCAAACCTCTTTCGGGCACACGAACGGATCAAGTCCTGCACGTACATGCAACCACAGGTACCGCATGTAGAAATGCCTTGATCGATAGGATACACACCGATTACGTTACACGGCAGGGTGGTGAGGCCGTTTGGTCTACAACAAAGGCGTAAAATGCGCCAAAAAGGAATTGTATGACGCGGTATATCGGCTTTCAGGCCAGCATCCCTTTTCGTCGGGAGAGCTGAGGCAAAATGATGGACAAGGACCCGTCACACATTGTGCTGTCTTTGGGCGACGCCACCTATGAGCGTCAATCAGGTCAATTGCGCGATGTGAACGGAGCCGAAATTACGCTGCGCCCACAATCAGCTGCGATGCTAAAACTGCTTGCGTCGCGTGTCGGTGAAACCGTCACAAAAGACGCGCTGATCGACGAAGTCTGGTCCGGTCTAAGCGTAACAGACGATAGCATTGTGCAATGTATTGCAGATATTCGACGCAACATCGGGGATAAAACACGGCAAATCCTGCGCACGGTGCCCAAAAAGGGATACTGCCTGAGCGCGCTTGAAAAAGAAGTCGCGGTTGCCCCCCTTGCGTCAGCGCCACACGCACAACATGATACCGTGGTTTCTGTGTTGGCCTTTGCCCGTCGTGTCGGGGCCACCCTTCATATCGCCTGTGGAACAGCGGACAACGCTGCGGTTTTTCATGCCGACATGGCGCAGTTCGCAGCAGGCCAGGGCCTGACCATCGCCACCAAAGGCCCTGATTGGATCGAAATCGCGTGCGAAAGTGCAATGGCGGCTTCGGCATTTGCTTTGCTTGCCGTTGCATCACGTCCTTTGCGCATCGGTATTGATATGGGGTCTCCACAGGATATGCCCCCCCACCGTGCCCGCCATCTTGCCGCATTGGCCCATGCCGGTGACATCATGATATCGGGCGAAGTGACACAGTTTCTGACTGCGGGTCTGGATTGCGATATTCTGGACATTGGCGATTGCGTGCTGCCCGACATCGAAGAACGCACGCGATGCTACAAGATTTTCGACCGCACCCAAACGCCCGGCGCAGCCTCTGTCGTCAATCGCGAAGATTTGCTGCCTACGATTGCCATTATCCCGTTCAAAGCCCGCAACCCCGACCCCCAAGCGGCGGTTTTGGGTGAAGTTCTGGCCGAAGACGTCATTTCCCTGTTATCGCGATCCCTTGAAATCAATGTCATCTCCCGCCTGTCCAGCACCAAGTTTGCACAGCGGGATGCGTCTTTGGCGGAAATCGGCAAGCTGTTGGGCACCAACTATGTGTTGTCAGGCCGCCACATGGCACGCGGTGGCAAACTGGAAGTCCACGCAGAGCTGGCAGAGGTCAGCACAGGGCGTATCCTGTGGGCCGACGCCGAAACCTGCGACGTCGATCAAAGCTATTCCGCCCCCGACATCATCGAATGGATCGTGGCGCGCGTGCAAAAGGCGATTTACACCCGCGCGGTGATGCAAGTGCGTCAGCAGCCCTTGCCCACATTGGAAAGCTACACCCTGTTGATGAGCGCCGTGGCGTTGATGCACCGCTTGTCACCGGACGACTTTTTCAAAGCCAAAGTGCTTCTTGAGGCGTTGATGGAACGCGCCCCAAATCAAGCAGCCCCCATCGCATGGATGGCGCGGTGGCATGTGCTGCGTGTGCAGCAGGGACAATCCCCCGATCCCGGAACCGAAGCGGAACCCGCCCTGGATCTGACAAAACGCGCCCTGGATCTGGACCCCGACAACGTGTTGGCCCTTGTGTCTGAAGGCATGGTGCTGACCAATTTGAAGCGCCAGCTGCATGACGCCGAGGAACGCTATAACCGCGCCCTCGACATCAGCCCCAACGACGCTGTGGGGCGCCTTTTACGCGGTACCATGTTTGCGTTTCGCGGCGAAGGTCAGGACGCCATACGCGACACCGAACATTCCTTGCGACTGACCCCTTTGGACCCCTTGAAGTTCTTCTTTTTATCGCTGACAGCCACCGCATATTTAACGGCAGGCCAAAATGAAAAGGCACTGGAACTTGCAGAGCTGTCCCTGCGTGCCAACAGCACCCACACCTCGACCTTGCGCGTCAAAGGCGTGGCGCAAATGCGTCTGAACCGGGTCAAAGAAGCCCGCGAAACGGGCGTAAAGCTGATGAAGTTGCAACCCAATTTACGGGTCAGCGACTGGCTAAGACTTTCCCCCACACGCGATTATGCATGGGGTCAGGAGCTGGGAAACACCATGAAAGAAATCGGTATTCCCGAATAACCAAACACAACACATTTCAAACCAAGGAGCGTTAGTATGAGAAATTTTGAAGGTGGCGGACCAGAAGCTGGTATTGCGGGCATTGCAGGGATCGCGGGTATCGCAGGAATTGCGGGCATCGCCGGAATTGCTGGCATCGCAGGGATCGCAGGCATTGCGGGCATCGGCCAGCAAAACCCGCTGACGTCGGATGCTTTGATCACCAACCGCGACGGCATTTCAGGAACTCCGCTGCCAACGCCTTTCCCTGTCGCGGCCCCAAGCCCCGAAAACGCCAAGAACCTGTCGCGCCTGTCTGCGGACGTTCGTGCCAGCATCTTCGATTTCGAATTGGCATCACGCATCGGTTTTGCAGCATCCCCGCGCACCAGCAACGATCCGGCTGTTGCACGCGTGTTCCAAATGGAAACAACGGCGAACGCAGGCGACGCGCCAACTTGCGCGTATCAACCCCTGATCACCATGTCCGAACCGACAATGGACACGTTCCAAACCCAGCTGAGCTATCTGTTTTCCTATGCTGATCTACGCCCCGACCGCGGCGCGGAAATCCTGGCGCAAATCGGGTCGCCCGTGGCCTTCATGGCCTCAATCGGATTCATGGATGCAGGCCGCACGCCCCATACCCTTGAACTGCTGGCCACAGTTCTGCGCCTTGCCCGCTTTGTCGAAATGCGCGTGAAATATTCACTGGCGTGCAAACGCCCCCTTGAGTTTTCGCCACAAGTGCAGCCAATGATCCCGACACCGACACATGGCACATTGCCCAGCGGCCACGCCACCGAAGCCTTCATTCTGGCACGGACCGTCTGGAAGCTGATGCGGGCCTCCAATGCGCCGCAATACAACGCCAATGATGGTGTCTTTGGGGACATGCTGATGCGTCAGGCTGCGCGGGTCGCAATCAACCGCACTGTTGCAGGCGTACATTTCCCTGTGGACAGTGTGTCCGGCGCACTCCTTGGTTTGACGCTGGCAGACTTCGTGTCGGAACGTTGCACCTATTGCACCGGGGACACCGGACAACGCACCTCTGCCAGCTTCAACGGCGAAAACTTTGCCGGGGCAGACGATTTCAACTGGCATCAACTGTATACGGCACCCGATGATGCCCAAGTGGCTGACCAGATTGGCACCGACGGCAAATGGATGACATCCCAAACCGAAGATACTGCAACAGACCTGACCGATTCCGCGCCGTTGCAATGGCTTTGGGGCAAAGCTGTAAAGGAATGGACCGACATCACTTCGTAAGACACCCACCCGAGGGGACCTATGATTTCTTATGAATTGAAAACGGAAAGGAAGCGCCATGCAGCTTCAATGGAAAGATGTTTCGGCACCTGATGTGCTGGACTATAGCACCGACTACCGTTTGCGGCAGTCGGCCATGCAACAAGGTGCGCCAGCACAAGACCAGTGGTGGTCTGCGCTGGTGCAGCTCGACAATATGTCATTGGTTGGATTTGCAGATGTGTTGCAGTCCAATTTTGACGGCGACGCCGTGATCCCTGTCGAGGATCTTATTGAAGGCGAAGATGAAAGCGACCCAGATTTCTTTGTCAAAATCTTCGCCAAACCAAACGCGCTAAATGCGCTGAACGCCACCGGAAACAGCTTGGGGGTGCGCGATATCAGTCTGGGCCACGAAGTTAGTGATGACGCGGCCGCCACAGCAAGCCAACCCGACCTTGTTGAAGGTGCGGCAAACAACATCACCGTGGTGGAAGACGGCACTGTGACTGTCGGCATCATTGATGACGGCATCGGCTTTGCCCACAATCTGTTTCGAAAAGGGCTGACCGAAACACGGCTGGCGGCCATGTATATCATGGATGCCGACAACGGGCCGAACAAGGCCGTGGGGCGCAAGCTGTTTACGAAGCAGATCAATGCCTTGATGGTCCAGAACACCTTTTCGGGAATTCTCGACGAAGAGGCGTTTTACACAGCAGCAGGCAGCATCGACTACGCAAGCCCGTATTTCTCAACCACCATGTACCGCAGATCGCACGGGTCACATGTGATGTCACTGGCTGCGGGATATCCGATGGAAGATGCGCGTGACGACCGTCCGATCATCGCGGCCCAGCTTCCAAGTGCCGTCAGCGAAGACACCACCGGCACAAGTTTGGCCCCAAGCCTGCGGTCGGCCCTGCGGTTCATCAAACGGCGTGCAAAACGTATTCGCGTCGGATCGGCAAACGGACCGATTGCGCCTTTGGTGGTGAACTTCAGCTATGGCAACTTCAATGGCCCAAGCGATGGCACCAGCACGATTGCGCGGATCATTGACCGTGAAATGCAATCGACACCTGAAGAACAGCGGCGCATGGTCATGCCTGCGGGCAATTCAAATCTGGCGCGTGTGCATGCCGCGATCAACTTTGCACAGGCACCGGCGGGTCACGATATCACGCTTGATCTGAACGTGATGCCGGATGATTTTACCGGCACCTTCGTCGAAGCATGGATGCCCTACAGCGCCAACACACCACCGCCCAATGTTGTTGCGGTGCGTGTGACGCCGCCATTCGGGTCCACCAGCTTGTTGGTGCATGCGCAGGCGGGATCAAGTCAGGTGTTGCACAACGCGGCCGGTGAACAAATTGCCGAACTGGCCTATGCCTTGGAACCTGCCCCAACAGCGCGTGGGGTGATCACCTTGTCGATTAACCCGACCTTCACAAACGAAGACAGCGTGCATGTGGCCCCGTCGGGGCGTTGGACCATGGCCTTTCAAAACAATTGCTTGCCTGACGATGAAACCGTTCAGGTGCGCATCCAGCGTGATGAAACTTTGCCCGGCTACAAAACCGGCGCACGGCAAGCCTATTTCAACAACGCCTGCTATGTGCGCTTCAACAAGATAGGAGAACCGTTGCCTGTTGATCCCGAAGGGTCCGATTGCCCCATCCGGCGTGCCGGCACCTTGAACGGCTTTGCCTGTGGAGACGAACCGATCATGATCGGCGGGTTGACGCAAAGCAACGGACAGCTGGCTGTCTATTCCTCTGCGGGGCCAAGTTCCAAGGCGCGGGGGGCTGCTGTTCCCACACGCATGGGGCCGGACGCCTCAGCGCGTAGCGACGACAGTCTTGTGGTCTACGGCGTGTTGGGCGCAGGCACCCGCAGCGGGTCCATGGTGCATCAGAACGGAACAAGCGTGGCGGCACCACTTGCAGCCCGTATGGTGATTGATGCTTTGGCTGAAGGCGAAGACGCAGACCGCGCTTGGGTGGCTGCACAAGGGGAACGCGACGACAGCAGTTATCCCCCCCTGCAACCCGCGCAACCCTTCGTTACACGCACCGGGGGCGGACGGCTTCGGCTGGCAAATCCTTTTGGACCGCAGCCACCACAGCCTTAACGCCATCTGATGTTGTTTTCGCATACGCTTTCGTAGAACGACACAACCGGCGAAAAAGTGTGAAATCGGCCCCCACTCGGGCCGATTTCTTGCATTTAGGCACAAAATTTCTGCATTTAGGGCAGAAGCAACTTCTTGAAACAAAACACATTTCGTAAATTTTCGTTTTTTTTAGCCTGAGACTTCAGGATTCCACACAGCACCTTGCGTAATGTGAACCCACGACGTCGAGCCACGCTGAAACGATCCTTGCGCACCAAAGCAAATTACTGCCGCACAAGGAAAGCAACGCAAGGAAAGACCGAGTTGTAATATGCCTGAACATTACTGTTTCAGGCTGCAAACCCGACAGGTCATATTTTTGACCGCTCAACCGGGCGCGCAGAAGGTAAAGGGTACGAAGGGGTGTTTTGGTACGAGTAAGTTTCGATAGTGCGATCCGTTCGTAACATCAAAGTGTAGTCTGCGCGGTGCGTCACAATGGCTGGGTTTATTTTGACCTAAGTCGACGCACCGTGGCGAAAGTTTCCGACATCAGTTGCAATGAATGGGCCTTTTATTCCGAGGGTTCTAAATGGGGGGGTGCGTTTGAAGTTTCGTTCCCGATCACGGCAACTGTTTTTTTAGAACTTAGTGTGGCGGCGTATTAAGCCATACATCAATCCAGCCTGCTGTGGCGTGATCTGGAAACAGAAAAGCGGTGCAGTTCAATTTTAGAAGCCTGCGTGCCTCGTCAGCACGCAGGTCAGGCTTGGTTGATGGGCCACACATTTTTCTGTGCGCTTGGTGTCTGTGCAAAGCTGGGCGGTGGCACGCCCATTTTTAACGTGATCCTAAACAAATTGTACCAATGTCAGGCGATGCTGCGCGTATTCTCATTGCTGTTGCCCTGCCTCATTCCGTCATGGCGGTTTTTCCAAGCCATAGAACCAAGTCCACGCGTTGAATGGCGTATAGTTCGCGATCTGCCCGCACCAACTTCCTCTTGGGTTCCCTACAATCCGCGTCCTCAGACCACGTCGGTGTTCACCATGCTGCGCAGGCTATTCTGGAACCCTGCGTGGAACGACGACCTGTTCATGGTCAGCTTGTCCGAACGTCTGACGCTGGCCCCTTCCACCCACAGCATTGATGAAATCCGCGCCCGCATCACCCAACAGGCCCGGCGGGGTGCCCCGTCGCTTAGCCCCACATCACAGCTGCAATTCCGTCTTGTCTTCATCAGCAGAGGGGACGCTTCTGCAATCGTGACCGAAACCACCTATGTCTCTGCGCCCTTCGCAGCAGTCGCAGCATGAGCTTTGAGTGCGCCCAACGCCTGACTGAAATCCTGCTGGCCCTTGCCCTGTTGCAAAGCGCGTTGGAACATCTTGTCCACAGCCGCCAAAACCGCACCGTTTTTGCAATGCGCATCATCTGTTGCGGGCTGCTGTTGGGCGACCTTATGACCCCTTGGGCGTTGCTTGGCCTGTTTCTGACAGCTGTATTTCTGCTGCACCGCTTTCAAGGGCCCTACAACGGCGGCAGCGACAAGATGGGCATATTGATCCTGTTTTGTCTGGGCCTAAGCCATGCAGCACCTTCACCGTTTTGGCAGGACATGGCCTTTGCCTATCTCGCGGTGCAATTGACCTTGTCCTATTTCATTTCCGGTCGGGTCAAATTGATGAACCCTGAATGGCGCAGCGGTCAGGCATTGTCAGATGTTTTTGCGTTCTCTGCATATCCTGTGGCGGAAAACCTGCGCGGATTGGCAAACCGCACCGGCATATTGTGCGCCATGTCGTGGTTGGTCATCGGCTTTGAGGTCTTGTTTCCCCTGACCTTGCTCAGCGCCCCCAGCCTGTATTTTGCCTTGATCGTTGCAAGCCTGTTTCACATGGCAAATGCATATCTGTTCGGTTTGAACCGCTTTTTGTGGATATGGATCGCGGCCTACCCGTCTTTGATCTGGTTTCAGGACAGGATTTTTGGCTAAAGGGCTGCAGCCGCTTTTGCCAATGCGGTAATGCCCGCCCAATCGCCTGCTTTGACAAGATCCTTGGGGGCCACCCACGACCCGCCGGCACAAACCACATTCGGCAAGCTTAGATACTCTTTTGCATTGCTGGGGCTGACGCCCCCTGTCGGGCAGAAACTCACCTGCGGAATTGGTGCGCCAATCGCTTTGAGGGCAGGTGCACCGCCAGACGCCTCGGCAGGGAAGAATTTCAGCATCTTGTACCCGCGTTCCAGCAATCGCATCGCTTCGGACGCGGTTGCGGCACCGGGAAGAAGCGGCAAATCTGCGTCCTCACATGCATCCAACAGCCGGTCCGTAGCACCGGGGGACACGCCAAACGTCGCCCCCGCATCTTTTGCTGCAAGCACATCAGCAGGTGTCAAAAGCGTACCAGCCCCGACAAACCCGCCCGCGACAGACGCCATTTCACGGATCACCTCAAGCGCGGCAGGGGTCCGCAATGTTACCTCTAAGGCAGGCAAGCCACCTGCCACCAACGCTTGCGCCAACGGTGCGGCATCCTTGGCATCGTCCACCACCAAGACGGGCACAATCGGGGCCATCTGGCATATTTTCAGCGCGGCGGCGCTTGCATCTTGAGGGGTCATTTCAAGTTCTCCTTAAACAACAACAGCAGCGCCGGTGTCACATCCACCAACCGTTTGGCGGAACATAGCAAACAATTCGCGGCCCACACCATGGCCATTGTCATCCAGATTTGGTGTGGCTGGCGCGCGATTTTCCACGCCTTCGGTCAACACGGCAAGCGTTCCCGCCTGAGCGTCCAACCGGATCATGTCACCGTCCTGAATTTTGGCGATCAAACCACCGTCTAGTGCCTCGGGGCACAGGTGCAAAGCGGCAGGCACTTTGCCAGAAGCACCGGACATGCGCCCGTCCGTGACCAGGGCCACTTTCAAGCCGCGATCCTGCATCACGGCCATCAACGGGTTCAGCGCGTGCAGTTCGGGCATTCCGTTGGCTTTCGGCCCTTGGAAACGCACAACGATCACTGTGTCTTGGGTCAACTCACCTGCCTGAAACGCGGCTTTGACCTCAAGCTGATCGTGAAAAACCCGTGCGGGGGCTTCGATCACGTGATGTTCGGGTTTCACAGCAGAGATTTTGATCATGCCACGCCCCATATTGCCTTCCAGCTTTTTCAGTCCGCCTTGCGGCGCAAACGGATCAGACGCAGGGCGCAAAATGCGGTCGTTTTGGGACACGCGCGGCTCGTCCGCCCATGTCACTGCGCCGTCTTTCAACACGGGCGCTTTGGAGTAATCCTGCAAGCCGTTCCCCATCACCGTCACAGTATCGGGGTGCAACAGACCCTCATCCAGAAGGTCACCGATCACATAGCCAAGCCCGCCTGCCGCATGGAAATGATTCACATCAGCCAGCCCGTTCGGATACACCCGCGCCATCAGCGGTGTCGCATCAGAAATATCTGACAGGTCCTGCAAATCAAGGATCACGCCAGCGGCGCGCGCCATCGCCAAAATGTGGATCACAAGGTTTGTGGACCCACCCGTCGCCATCAGCCCGACCAGACCGTTCACAAAGGTCCGCTCATCCAGAATGTCACAAACAGGGCGGTAATCATTGCCAAGATTGGTGATTTCCAGCGCCCGTTTTGCCCCTGCGTGGGTCAGCGCGTCGCGCAGATCGGTGTCGGGGTTCACAAAGGACGCGCCGGGCAAGTGCAATCCCATGAACTCCATCAACATCTGGTTGCTGTTCGCCGTGCCGTAAAATGTGCAGGTGCCGGGGCCATGGTAGCTGGCCATTTCGGCCTCCATCAGCTTGTCACGCCCCACTTCACCTGTGGCGTGTTGTTGGCGCACTTTGGCCTTTTCGTCGTTTGGCAGACCGGATGGCATCGGACCCGCAGGCAAAAACAGCGCGGGGATGTAACCAAAGGTGGCCGCGGCGATAATGAGACCCGGCACAATCTTGTCACACACACCAAGATAGACGGAGCTGTCAAAGACGTTATGGCTTAGGGCGACACCGGCGCTTAGTGCGATGACGTCCCGCGAAAACAGTGACAATTCCATGCCGACCTGACCTTGGGTCACTCCGTCGCACATGGCCGGCACGCCGCCCGCGACCTGCGCGGTGCCGCCGTTGGCCAACGCAGTTTGTTTGATCATGTCGGGAAAGCGCTGGAAAGGTTGATGCGCGGACAGCATGTCGTTGTAGGCGGTGACAATGCCAATATTTGGCGCATTTTCTGCAACCAGCGGTGCCTTTTCCGCGCCCATCGCGGCGTAGGCGTGGGCTTGGTTGCCGCAGCTTAGATGTGCGCGGCGCGGCCCCTCTTCTGCGGCTTTGCGCATCCGCATCAAATAGGCATCACGCGCAGGTTTGGACCGCTCGATGATCCGCTGTGTGACATCATTGATCGTGGCATTCAGGGTCATGGGAATCCTCCGTGTTGTTGCACGTCACATATATTTGTTAGCGCTAACGGTCCAGCAAATAATTTCCGCAAGTTGTTTGCCAAACTTCACTGGCACCCAGAAGAACGCAAAAGGCCACCCCGAACAGGGCGGCCTTTCATTCATGTTCAGCCTAATCAAGCCGCAGTTTTGCGCCGCGCCAATTGCATCAACAAAATCGGCGCCAAGAGCCCCAGACCGATCGCCATCGAAAGCAAACCCGGCGCAATGAACAGAAAGGACACAATCGCCACGTACCAGCGTTCCCAGGTTTTCAGATGCGTCAGCATGTACCCCGAAAACGCGATCCCCAGCCCGCCGATGCCCATCATCGCCCCCGCCAAGGTCACGGTAAACGCGCCCCACGTAAAGCCCTCTGCCACCAGCAACAAAGCAGGCGAATAAACAAAAACAAACGGCACAAGCGCTTTGGCAATTCCAAGACGGAACGCCGTATTGCCTGTCTTGAACGGGTTCGACCCCGAAATGCCAGCCGCGGCGTAGGCCGCCAAGGCCACAGGCGGGGTGATGTCGGCCAGAACGCCGTAATAAAAGACAAAGAAGTGCGCCACCAGCGGCTCAACCCCAAGGGCTGCAAACGCACCGCCCGTCACCGACACAAGGATGATGTAGGTCGCCGTTGTCGGCACACCTGCCCCCATCACAATGCACGCGACAGCCACCAGCAACAGCGAGAAAAACAGCGCCCATTGTGACAGATCGAAGTAGTTGAACAAAGGCAGCGCCGCAAAGAAACCAGCCATATCGTTGGCCGTGGTGATCACGATGTGGCCCACCCGAAAACCAGTACCTGTCAGGGTGATGACCCCCACAATGATGCCCACACAGGCCGCAGCAGCGCCAATCGCAATTGTGCCGCGTGCGCCTGATGCCAGCGCGTCAAACAGTCCAGGCAACGTCATGCGATCGTTGGGTTTCAAGAACCCAACGACAACGCAGGAAATGATGGCGTAAACAGCGGCATAATCCGGCGTCCAGCCCGTCAGGATCATATAAACCAACACGATCAAAGGGGCCGCTGACAGCCAGTTGGCTTTCAGAACCTTGAGAAAGACCGGCATTTCTTCCGGGCTTAGGCCGCGCAGGCCCAGCTTTTTCGCCTCTAAATGCACCATGACGAAAATGCCAAAGTAATGCAGCAAAGCCGGAAACAGAGCCGCCGCCAGAACGTCCCGCAGCGGAATGTTCAAAAAGTCGACCATGATGAAGGCCGCAGCCCCCATGACCGGCGGCGTGATCTGCCCGCCTGTAGAGGCCGTGGCCTCAACCGCGCCGGCAAAGTGGGGTGGATAACCGACTTTTTTCATCGCCGGAATGGTCAGTGCGCCTGTCGTCACAGTGTTGGCAATCGACGACCCCGAAATTGACCCCATAAAGGCCGACGAGCAGATCGCGACCTTTGCAGGCCCGCCAGAATAGCGACCAGCCGCAACAGTCGCGAGGTCAATGAACAGCTGCCCAAGCCCGATACGCGCGGCCAGAACCCCGAACAAAATGAATAAAAACACATATTTCGCCATGGCCCCGATAGCGATGCCATAGATGCCTTGTGTGCCGTAAATCCCATCGACAAAGCCCTGCCAATGCACGCCACCGTGTTTCAGAATGCCGGGCGCAGATTGGCCGAAAATAGCGTAAAGGATGAAGAAACCCGCAATCAACGGCAGGGTGTACCCGATAGATCGTCGCGCCGCTTCCAATGTGAACAACAGCACAACAGACCCCATGAACGTGTCCATCGCGTTGGGGTTGCCTGCGCGGGCCGCAGCCTCGGCCGGAGGGATCAGCGGCAGGTAAAGTGCAGCACTGACCGCCAGAATTGCCAGCGCAATATCAACGACATTCACGCCATCAATGTAATACCACCCCTTGGGCGGCCCCGTCACCGTGATGTCGCGCCGCCAAGAAAACAGCAAAAACGTCAGACCAAGGACAAAGGCAAGGTGGATGCCGTAATGCAAAAGCTCGCGGATCAGCGCGAAGCCTGAAACGTAAAAATGATAGATCGACATGGCGGCCAAAAGGATCGAAATGACAAACGCCATTTTGGATCCCATCGGCCGAAACGCAGATTCCGTATCGTATTTCCGTTCGATCTGCGCCAGTTCTTCGGCTGAAAGTTCAGCCTGAGCGTTCGTGACCATTGTGTCCCCCGATGTCGTCAGTTGCGCTTAACACGCTGTTTGAGCTTAACAAAAAAGCCCGAACGCCATAAATGCGCCCGGGCTTTTCCATAAACTCAAACGCTTACTTCAGAAGGCCAGCTTCTTTGTAGAAACGCTCGGCGCCTGCGTGCAATGGCACACCGATACCGTTTAGCGCCGTGTCAGGCGTGATGGTTTTGCCTTTGGCATGGCCCACGTCCAGCAGCTTGCGGGATTCGTCGTTCCACAGTGCTTTTGTGATGTTGTACACCAGCTCTTCGTCTTCTTTGGCAGATGTGAACCACTGTGCGCCCACGGCGACAGTTGTCACCGCATCGACGCCTTCATAGGTGCCTGCTGGAATGTCGGACGACGCAAAGAAGCCATACTTTTCGGTCAAAGCATCCGCGCCTGCACCGTCGATTGGGACCAGTTTGATGTCAGCAGCCGAGGCCAGCTCAACCAAGGCACCTGTGGGGTAGCCCGCAACCACAAAGAACGCATCGATCTTGCCGTTGCGCAATGCTTCTGCCGCTGCGTTGCCTTTCAGCGCTTCGGCTGAAATGTCGTCAACGGTGATGCCGTTGGATTCCATGATCAGGTTGGCGTCGACATATGTGCCTGAACCCGGTTCGTCCAAAGACACGCGTTTGCCTTTCAGGTCAGCGACGGAATTGATGCCGCTGTCTTTCAGTGCAACAAGGTGGATGTGCTCTTCGAACAGGGCTGCGATGGTGCGCAGATCCGTGGCAGGCTCTTTGCCTTCCATGGTGCCGGTGCCCGTGTAAGCCCAGAACGCGACGTCAGACTGGGCAAACCCAGAGTTGCGCAAACCGGAGATGATGGCGTTTACGTTGTCCACAGATCCACGTGAAGACACCGCAGATGCGATCAAACCTTCGACGCCACAAGATCCACCCTGACCACATTCGCGCGACCCGGGAGGCTTGGAAATCGCATTCGCGATCACGCCGCCCACTGGGTAGTAGGTGAAGGCTGTGCCGCCCGTACCGATTGTGAAAAACTTGATGTCTTGTGCAAAGGACGCAGTGCCCATGCCCACGACCAGCAACGCCCCAAGCGCGGCTTTCTTCATAGTATGCAACATGATGTTTCTCCCGATGTTGTTGGTATTTTCGATAGCATGACAGGTGTGTGCCTGTTGGCAAGCCCGATTTGGGAAACGGGAAACTTCAGACTGCGTCAAACAACAAAACCCTCGGGCGATTTGGGCAGGGGCGTGGCCCCCGCACAAAACACATGACGTTGAATCTAGGTCTTCTTTTCAGGAACTTCGACAGGCCCACCTTGATCCGCCCAAGTGGAAAAACCCTCGCGCAGATGCGCCGCATCAAACCCCATGTCTTGCAAAGTGGCGACGGTGATGGCCGACCGCCAACCAGACGCGCAGTGGAACACATACCGTTTGTCTTCGCCAAACACAGGCTTGAAATACGGGCTGTCCGGATCAACCCAAAACTCGATCATGCCACGCGGCGCATGCACGCTGCCAGGAATATGACCGCGCTGGCGCTCACGAATGTCGCGAATATCCACGATGACCACATTCGGATCGTCAACCATTCCGATCAAATCAGACGTCTCGATTTCCTCGATCCGCGCCCTTGAATCCGCCACCATCTGGGCGGACGACATTTTCGGCTTTTTCACAACACGATCTCCCACAGTTTTTCTATTACAACTTTTTAAAAAAGTCTCGGGGTGAACGCCAGCCGAAGGGACAGAGACCCTCTACCGCGCCGCCGCAAAAATCCCGGTCACATCCAGATGTGTTTCCACGTGATCGGCCAAATCATCCAACGCACGCTGCACCCCATCAGCATACCCCACACCAGAACCCGTAACGCCAAACCCTGCAAGAAACGCAGCCCGCCACGCGTCATCGGCAAACATACCGTGCAAGTAGCTGCCTGTCACACGCCCGTCAGCCGATTGCGCACCCTCAGCATTCCCATCCACAAAAGCAAATGGACGCTGGCAATCGCGCCCTTCCGTGCGTCCGATGTGAATTTCATACCCTTCAAACGGCAATTCCGAGGCCGCATGCACAGCGCGCACTTCCGTCAGGCGCTTGTCCGAAATCATATCTGTTGTAACGTCCAAAAGCCCCAATCCGGTGCTTTCGCCAGCAGTTCCTTCAATACCGTCAGGGTCGCGAATTACAGTGCCAAGCATCTGATACCCGCCGCAAATCCCCAACACATGCCCACCACGGCGATAATGGGCCATCAGATCCACATCCCACCCTTGATCGCGCAAAAAGGCCAGATCGCCACGCGTGGATTTGGACCCCGGCACAATAACTAAATCAGCATCCGCTGGAATGACCTCGCCCGCTTTCAGCATCACCATCGACACCCCCGGCTCCTGCGCAAGCGGGTCCATGTCGTCAAAATTGGCGATGCGCGACAAGGTCAGGCAAACAATTTTCAACCCGCCATTTTGTGGGCCGGAACGAATGTCCAAAGCATCCTCCGCTGGCAAACGCCATGCATCCCTGAACCATGGGCACACACCGAAACCAACCCAGCCGGTGTGGTCCACAATCATTTGATACCCATCGTCGAACAAGCTCGGATCGCCGCGAAACTTGTTGATCATAAAGCCGGAAACCAGCGCATTGTCAGCCTCGGACATGACTGATTGCGTGCCGACCACTTGTGCGATCACGCCACCCCGATCAATGTCTCCACACAAGATCACAGGCACGTTCGCCGCCTCTGCAAACCCCATGTTCGCAATATCACCGTGACGCAAATTTACCTCTGCCGGGCTTCCTGCCCCCTCTACAATCACCAAATCGTACTGCGCCTTAAGCCGGTCAAAGCTTTCCAGAACCGACGCCATCAATGTCGGTTTTAACGTCGCATATTCCCGCGCCTTCACCGTCGCGATACGCCTGCCCTGCACAACCACTTGACTGCCCACATCCGTCTCAGGCTTCAACAAAACTGGGTTCATATCCGTGTGCGGAGTAAGGCCCGACGCCAAGGCCTGTAACGCCTGCGCCCGCCCGATCTCGCCGCCGTCCGAGGTCACCGCCGCGTTGTTCGACATGTTCTGTGGTTTGAAAGGTGCAACCGACAGCCCACGTTGCTGGGCTGCGCGGCACAGCCCTGCCACTAACATGGATTTGCCGACATTTGAGCCCGTGCCCTGGATCATGATAGCTGTCATTCTCAAAGCCACTCTTGTGTGTCGGGCAATGTCAGGATGCCTCCGGCGGAGGTATTTTTGCCAAGATGAAACACGCAAAGCAAAAACGCGCCCCCGATCATGAAGACGAGAGCGCGCAGGTTTTCACCTTGGACGGCCATCGGGACCTCTCCCTGTACCGCGTCGTCAACTTGCTCAAATATGGTTAAGAATCTCTTATCATTCATCTTGGCGAAAATACCTCGGGGGAGGCCGCGTAAGCGGCCCGGGGGCGGAGCCCCATATTGAAAAAACCGACCTTTGGTCGGGGGCAGCGCCCCCTTTTTTTAACCGTCCGACCTTCTGTCAGGGGCAGCATCCCAAACATTGCTCAAAACTCAACACCCTTCTGTGCCTTGATCCCGTCACGGAACGGATGTTTCACATTCCCCATCTCGGTCACCAAGTCAGCCGCCTCAATCAGCTCTTCTTTCGCATTGCGACCGGTCAACACCACATGGGTCATGAAGGGTTTGTGTTCCTGCAAGAACCCGACCACCTCGTCGATGTCCAGATAGTCGTTGCGCAGGGCGATGTTGATCTCGTCCAGCAGCACGAATTGGATGGTTGGATCAAGGATCACCTCTTTGGCTTGCTCCCAGCCGGCCTGTGCCGCTTTGATATCGCGCTCGCGGTCCTGAGTTTCCCATGTAAACCCCTCACCTGAAACAATAAACTTGCACTCATCCGCGAAGCGTTCCGTCAGGAATTGCCGTTCCCCCGTCATCCAGTTGCCTTTGATAAACTGCACCACAGCGCACGGCATTTCGTGGGCAATACAGCGCATGATCATCCCAAAGCCGCTGGAAGACTTCCCTTTCCCCGGCCCCGTATGCACCACGATCAAACCCTTTTCCTCGGTCTTGGTTTCCATCATCCGATCGCGCGCTGCTTTGATCTTTTTCATCTTCTCGGTGTGGCGGGTGTTTTCGTCGGTCATGGAAGACTCCTGTTGTGCTTGACAATAAGGGCACGCAGGCGCAAAGCCTAACCCGTTGGTTCCTGTTCTAGGACAGGTGAAAAGGGAATGCGATACGCGAAGTTTCGCAAAGCGCAGCCGCCCCCGCGACCGTGACCGGAGAGGTCGCCCCACACCACTGGCATTTGCTGGGAAGGTAGGGCGCACCGAGCGCAGAATGCGCAGATCCGCAAGCCGGGAGACCTGCCAGCAGAACTGAAACGCGAACCGGACGGGGTGTTCCGGGCATGCGAGCCTCTTTCGAGGTTTCGGATGACCCTGCTCTTTCCAGCCAGAACACAAAGGCTATGGAATGACTGAAACGACTTTAGAACCAGTGGAACTGTTGGTCTGTACGACCTGCAAAATGGGCCGCGCCATCGAAGACGATGCGCTGCGCCCCGGCAACTTGTTATATGAGGCCATGTTGAAAGAAGACCTGCCCGCGCATGTCACCGTGCGCCCCACGCAGTGCTTCACCAACTGCCAAGGTGGGTGCAACATCATGATGCGCGGCGGCAACCGCTACGCCTATGTTTATGGCAATCTTGACCCCGAAACCCAGGTCGAAATCATCACAGATGGCGTGACCCGCTACTACAATGCCGCTGACGGGTTTGTGCCATGGCGCGAACGCCCCGAACATTTCCGCAAGAACTGCGTTGCCCGAATCCCACCCCTGAACCTGCCAGAGGACGCCGCCCAATGAGCGATCTTTCAAAACTTCCCGTCACCGTCATCACCGGCTTTCTCGGCGCTGGCAAAACCACACTGATCCGCCACCTGATGCAGAACCCGCAAGGCAAGCGTCTGGCCGTGGTCGTGAACGAATTTGGCGATGTGGGTGTCGATGGCGACATCCTGAAATCCTGCGCGATCCCCGATTGCCCCGCCGAAAACATCATGGAGCTGTCAAACGGCTGCATTTGCTGCACAGTCGCCGATGATTTCATCCCTACGATCGAGGCCCTGATGGCGCTTGAGCCCCGCCCCGATCACATCCTGATCGAAACCTCTGGTCTGGCGCTGCCCAAGCCGCTGCTGAAGGCCTTTGACTGGCCCGATATCCGTTCCAAAATCACCGTGGACGGCGTGATTGCACTGGCCGACGCAGAGGCCGTGGCCGATGGCCGCTTTGCCCCCGATGTGCATGCCGTGGACGCCCAGCGCGCAGCGGATGATTCACTGGACCATGAAACACCCCTGTCCGAAGTGTTCGAGGATCAGATTTCCTGTGCCGACATCATCCTTCTGACCAAAACCGATCTGGCAGGCCCCGACGGCATCGCAAAAGCCCGCGCCGTGATTGAGGCCGAGGCGCCCCGTCCCCTGCCCATAGTGGAAATTGCCGAAGGCGTCGTGGACCCCCGCGTCATTCTTGGCCTTGGGGCCGCTGCTGAAGACGACATGGACGCCCGCCCCTCACATCACGACGGGCACGATGACCATGAACATGACGACTTTGAATCCATCGTTGTCGACATCCCCGAAATCAGCGATCCCGCCGATTTGGTGAACCGAATCGAGGCCATGGCCAATGACCAAAACATCTTGCGTGTCAAAGGTTATGCGGCCGTCACAGGCAAACCCATGCGACTGCTCGTTCAAGCCGTGGGCGCACGTGTGCGTCAGCAATACGACCAACCCTGGGGCGCATCAGAGCGTCGTGGCCGTTTGGTTGTCATCGCCGAACATGACGATGTGAACCCCGACGCCATTCGCGCGGCTTTGATCGGGTAGAATGCTGTGCACGTCGTCTTTCGCGAAAGCCACGGATTAGAAGAATCTGAAACCCCCATGTACCTCGGGCAAAGCCCGGCGGACCTTGTGGTGTTGTCGTTTTCCGATTCTGACCTTGGGGCCTTCGCGGCAGGCTTTGCCCGTGCCAAAGGCAAGCTGCCCACAACGCGGCTTGCCAACCTAACGGCGCTGAAACATCCTTTGTCTGTGGACACTTACGTCGAACAAACGCTGGACGGGGCCAAGGGCATCTTGATTCGGCTGATCGGCGGCTACGCCTATTGGTCCTACGGTTTGCAACAAGTCGAGGCGCTGTGTCGCGCCAAAGGCATCGCGCTGGCCGTGTTGCCCGCAGACGGTCGCGAGGACACGCGGCTTGATGATGTGTCTACCTTGCCCAAGTCCACTCTGCGCCGCTTATCCCATCTATGTGACCAAGGAGGCGAAGTCGCGGCGCAAGCTGCATTGGCCCAACTGGCCCTCGCCGCCGGGCTTTATGCTGGTCCCGTCCGCGGGTCCAAAGTGGTACCAAGCGTCGGCGCATGGACTCCCGAACATGGCGTGACGTGCCCCGTTGCCTGCTTGCCGCTTGGCGACAAGCAGCGCATCCTGATCAGCTTTTACCGCGCTTATCTCACCTCTGCGGACATGGCCCCAATTGAAGCACTTTTTGAAAGCTTCCGCGCCAGTGGCTGTGACGTTGTGGCGATCTTTGCGCCCTCTTTGAAGGCCCCTGATGCAGCAGGTTGGTTACGCCGTCAGGTGGTCGCGCTGCAGCCCGACGCCATCGTCAACGCCACTTCCTTTTCCGGCAAAGGGGCCGATGGCACATCGCCCTTGGACGCAGGCAACGTGCCTGTGTTTCAGGTCGCCCTTGGCACATCGCGCCAAAAGGCATGGGCAGACGCCGAACGCGGATTGTCCCCCACGGACCTTGCCATGCATGTGGTGCTGCCCGAAGTGGACGGGCGCATCTTTGCAGGGGTGGCAAGCTTTAAGGAGCCCGGCAAGAAAGACCCGCAGCTGGAATACTCCCGCTTCACCCACCGCCCCTTGGCGGCGCGGATCACGGCGATCACCGATCAGGTCATGGGATGGGTTGCCCTGCAAAAACAGGCAGATACAGCACCCGCCATCGTGCTGTCGACCTATCCGGGCAAGGATTGGAACATGGCGCATGCGGTGGGGCTGGATGCGCTGGCCTCGGCGGACGCCATTCTGGAGGATGTGGGCGCACCAAAAGGCCCGCCTTTGCAGGATGCGTTGAAAGACACGGTTGCATGGCCGCTGGAGCACTACCAAAGGGCGCTGAAATCCCTGCCCGAAGACCTGCAAAGCGATCTGGGAAAGGCATGGGGCAACGCTGCTGACGATCCCATGTGCCATGACGGCGCGCTCAGATTTCCCGCCACCCGAAGGGGTGCGGTGCTGGTTGCTTTGCAGCCAGAGCGCGGCGATGTGACGACCCGCGAAGACGACTATCACGATCTGGCTCGCACCCCGCGCCACAGCTATGTGGCCTTCTATCTGTGGCTGCGCGCACAGAACATCAATGCGCTGATCCATGTGGGCGCCCATGGCACGCTGGAATGGCTGCCGGGCAAGTCCGTGGCGCTTTCAAACGACTGCTGGCCCAGCGTTTTGATCGGCGACACGCCTGTGATTTACCCGTTCATCGTCAACGATCCGGGCGAAGCAGCGCAAGCCAAGCGGCGCATCGGGGCCGTGACTTTGGGCCACATCCCCCCTGCCATGAAGCAAAGCCAAACACCGGACCAGTTCGTCCGGCTTGAGGCGCTTTTGGACGAGTTTTCCAACGCCGATGGCCTAGACCCAAAACGCCGCGACCGTTTGCAAGACGACATCCGCACAGAAGCACGGGCGATTGGTGTGGAACAGGACTTGGGCTTGGATATGGCCAGCTGTTCTGCCGAGGCGATCACCCGCATCGACCGCTTTGTCTGCGACATCAAGGAAAGCCAGTTTGGCGACGGGCTGCACATCTATGGCCGCGTTCCCGAGGTACCAACGCAGTTTGACAGTGTCGCCGCCGCCCAAGGCGAAAAAACGGCCCTTCTGGACGCGTTGGCCGGCAAACGCATTGCGCCGGGGCCCTCTGGTTCGCCGTACCGCGGCCGCACGGATGTTTTGCCCACGGGCCGTAACCTGTTCACCACTGATCCACGGTCGGTCCCTACACGGTCAGCCTATGCCCAAGGGGTACGGTTGGCCGAAGAACTGGTACGCCGCCATTTGCAGGAAGAGGGCGATTACCCCAAAGGGCTGATCGTGGACCTTTGGGGCTCCGCCACCATGCGCACGGCGGGCGAGGAATTCGCCATGGCGCTGGCGCTTTTGGGCGTGAAGCCTGTCTGGGACAAGGGATCCGAACGGGTCAGCGGCATCGAAGTGCTGCCCATCACGGATCTGGACCGCCCGCGTCTGGACGTGACCTTGCGCGTCTCTGGCCTGTTCCGCGATGTGTTTCCAACGCTTTCGGCGCTTTATGCCCAAGCGGTGCGGGTATTGGCCCAGCGCGACGAGGCGCCTGACTGGAACCCCTTTGTGGGCACGACGGACGCTCGCGTGTTTGGCCCTGCGCCGGGCAGCTATGGCCTTGGTATGGGCGATCTGGTGGACACCTACGACGACGACAGCCGCCGCAAGGCAGGCGAGGCGTGGTTAAAGGCGTCCAGCTACGCCTTGGACGGCGACAAGATCACCCAAAACGCACAAGGTATCGCAGACCGTGTTGCGGCGTCCGACAGCTTTGTGCATCCGCAAGATTTGCCCGAAACCGATCTTTTGTTGGCTGGTGACTACGCCACCCATGAAGCGGGCTTCGCTGCCGCGAAGGCCGCAAGGGGCGGAAGCGTCGCGCGATTGTATCACCTTGACAACACCGACCCTGCGCATCCGCGTGCCCGCACCCTACCCGAGGAAATCGCCCGCGTGGTCCGCGCCCGCGCCGCCAACCCCGACTGGATCGCAGGCATGCAACGCCACGGTTTTCGCGGGGCCGCCGAGATTGCAGCGACTTTGGAACACATGGGCGCTTTTGCACATCTGGCGCAGGCCGTTCCCGCGCATCTGTTCGACCTTTACTATGACGCCACCCTTGGCGACACCGCAGTTGATGCGTTCTTGAGCGATGCCAACCCAGAAGCCCACCGCGCGATGCAAGACCGCTTTAATGCACTGCATGACGCAGGCCTTTGGCAGACGCGCCGCAATTCGATTGCCGCCCGCCTGAAGGTGGCAGAGTGAGTGATCCGCAAGTCAAAGGTTGGTGCCCTGGCGCCTACCGTCCGATGATGTCCGGCGACGGGTTGATCGTGCGCGTGCGTCCCCGCTTGGGGTCCATTCCCGCTGACAAGGTACAAGGGCTTTGCGACCTATCGTTAACCCATGGCAACGGCATTCTTGATCTGACCAACCGGGCCAATCTACAAATGCGCGGCGTGCGTGACCACCAAGCGGTTTTGGATGGGTTGTGGGACTTGGGACTTCTGGACCCGACGCCGGAACTGGAACAGCGCCGCAACATCATCGTGGCCCCTGTTTGCGGTCCGCATCACGTGTCCATAGCCATTGCAGACCGCTTGATTACCAAACTGAACGCTTTGCCAGACCTGCCTGCCAAGTTCGGCTTCGTTGTCGATGCTGACGGCCCACGGCAACTCAGTGCAGCCTCGGGCGACATCCGCATTGAGACCTCGGTCAGCGGCGGATTGATCGTGCGCGCCGATGGATCAGACCTTGGCCAAGCGGTGACCGAAAGCGAAGTGGTTAATGCAGCTGTCGCATTGGCCCGTTGGTTTAACGAAACCGTAAACCCCGACATCCGGCGTATGGCCCCGCATCTTGAGACAACGCCTCTGCCCCATTGTTTCGCACGCGAAACATTTGCGCCTTCAGCGCCCGCACTGACACCCGGGCCGTTAACCAATGCGTTTGCATATGGCGTTCCATTTGGCAGCATCGACGCGCTGGCGTTGAAAACGCTTTTGACCCGTTCCAAAGCGGGTCACATGCGCTTTGCCCCCAATCGCATTTTTATACTCGACGGTGCGGCGATAACCGACATGCAGGCTTTCGCCACATCTGCAGATGACCCGCGATTGAACATCCATGCCTGCCCCGGTGCACCTGCCTGTGCCTCTGCCAGCGTAACCACACGCGACGCGGCCGACATCCTTGCGCCGCACCTTAAAGGACGCAGCCTGCATATTTCCGGTTGCGCCAAAGGCTGCGCCCACCGCGCATCCACCGATGTCGTCGCTGTGGGCCGGGACGGCGCGTTTGATCTTGTCCGAAACGGTCATCCATGGGATGAGCCGCTGCAGCGCGGACTTGCCCTAGACCGGCTGGCCGATGAATTGGAGCTTTTGACGTAATGCCATATGAATATGAGACCGATGGCGCGACCATCTACAAAGGCAGTTTTGCGACGATCCGCGCAGAAGCTGATCTGGCCCGGTTTGACGCCGATGTGGAACAGATTGCGGTGCGCATGATCCACGCAGCCGGCATGGTGGACTTGGCGCAGTACATCCATTTTTCAGACGGATTTGGTACGGCGGCGCGGGCGGCGTTGCAAGCCGGTGCGCCAATTCTGTGTGACGCCTATATGGTGTCCGAAGGCGTCACACGCAAACGCCTGCCAGCTGATAATCAGGTCATTTGCACACTGCGCGATGACGCTGTACCCGACATGGCCAAAGACATGTCCAACACACGCTCTGCTGCCGCACTGGAGCTGTGGCGCCCCCACCTAGACGGGGCTTTGGTCGCAATCGGCAATGCGCCCACGGCCTTGTTCCATTTGCTCAATATGCTTGAGGACCCCGATTGCCCGCGCCCTGCGGCTATCATCGGCTGCCCTGTGGGCTTCATCGGCGCCATGGAAAGCAAAGACGCACTGCGCGACGCCAACCCCGTGCCATGGGTCATCGTTGAAGGACGCTTGGGCGGTTCGGCCATCACCGTGGCCGCCATCAATGCCATCGCGAGCCGCGCAGAATGAGCGCCGCACCCGAAACCGGCACGATTTACGGCGTGGGCCTTGGGCCGGGCGATCTGGAGCTTTTGAGCGTCAAGGCAGACCGTCTGGTGCGCGGCGCGAAACATGTGGCGTTTTTCCGCAAAGCTGGCCGCGAAGGGCAATCGCGCCGCATTGCAGCCCCTTTGTTGGGCGATGGTGTCATTGAATTTGCGATGGAATACCCTGTCACAACGGAAATTCCCCTAAGCGATCCGCGCTACAATGAAATCCTGTCCGCCTTCTACGCCGACTGCGCCGCCCATTTACAGGCCTTGGCGCAAGGCGGCGAAGACGTTGTGGTGCTGTGTGAAGGCGATCCGTTTTTCTACGGATCCTTCATGCACATGTACACGCGCCTGAAAGATGTGGTGCCTGTCGAAGTGGTGCCCGCCATCACCGGCATGTCCGGGGCGTGGACCGCGACGGGTGCGCCGATCACATGGGGTGACGATATTTTGACGGTGCTGATGGGTACGCTGCCAGAAGCAACCCTGACAGAACAAATGGCCAGCTCGGACGCCATCGTGGTGATGAAGATCGGGCGCAACATCGATAAGGTACGCAATGCTTTGCGCGCCGCCGGGAAATTCGACGCGGCGTGGCTGATCGAATACGCGACAATGCCCAATCAGACAGTGCAAAAGCTGTCCGATGCGGGGGATAAGGTGACGCCTTATTTCTCGATTATCGTGGTGCATGGACAGGGTCGCAGACCGTGAGCGGGCGCGTGTCCATCGTAGGGCTTGGACCCGGGGACGAGGATCTTGTGACGCCGCAGGTCCGCGCCGTTTTAGCAGAAGCCACCGATGTCGTTGGATATTTTCCTTACGTGGCACGGGTGGCAGAACGCGATGGTCTGACGCTGCACGGCTCTGACAATCGGGTTGAAATTGACCGCTCGCAACATGCGTTGCAGATGGCGGCCGAAGGTAAAAATGTGGTTGTTGTGTCATCCGGTGATCCGGGTGTTTTTGCGATGGCCGCCGCCGTGTTCGAGGCGTTGGAAGCTGGACCAGCCGCTTGGTTGAACCTGCGGATTGACGTGTTGCCGGGGATCACCGCGATGCTGGCAGCGTCAGCCCGTGCAGGCGCACCTTTGGGACATGATTTTTGCGCGATCAACCTCAGCGACAACCTCAAACCATGGGATTTGATCGAAAAGCGGTTGCGGTTGGCGGCTGAAGCCGACTTCGCAATGGCGTTCTATAATCCACGATCCAAATCGCGGCCCGAAGGTTTTGAAAAAACGCTTGAAATTTTGAAAGACGCATGCGGCGATGACCGCCCTGTGATCTTTGCGCGCAACGTGTCACGCGATGATGAAACGCTGAAGGTTGTGCCGCTATCCCAAACAACCGCAGACATGGCGGACATGCGCACAATGGTCTTGGTCGGGTCTTCGACGACCCGCATTATCAAGCGTGATCAAGGGGATATCATCTATACACCACGGTCGGTGTCATGAGCCAGCCAGTCCATTACAGCCGCCACGCTGCCGACCTCGGCGCGGTTGGGGATGTGTGGGCGGTCGATCATGATGATCGGCAAACCAAGGCTGCGCGCCGCGATGATTTTGGCCTGCGCGCCGCTGCCGCCTGCGTTCTTGGACACGATCACGTCAATATTGTGATCGCGCATCAAGGCGATGTCATTGTCGACGGTAAACGGCCCCTGATCAACGATGATGTGGGTCTTGGGCAAAGGCACATCACCGTCCGGCGCATCGACCAAACGCAAAAGATAGCTGTGTTGCGACATCGGCGCGAAGGCGTCCAGATGCATCCGGCCAATTGCCAACATAACATTGCGCGGCGGACCTTTCAGGGCCGCAACTGCCGCCGCGATACTGGGCACACGGGTCCAGGTGTCGCCGGTTTGCGCGGTCCACTGGGGACGGGAAAGCGCAAGCAAAGGCGTTGTGTCGCAAGCCCCCACCGCATTGGTGCTCAGTTGCGCGGCAAACGGGTGCGTGGCGTCTACCACATGGGTGATGCCGTGCTCCGCAATATAGCGTTTCAGCCCCTGAACGCCGCCAAATCCACCCACCCGCGTGGGCAATGGTTGCCGCTTGGGTTGCGCTACGCGGCCTGCGTAACTGAACGTGGCTGTCACGCCAGCCTCATGCACGGCATGGGCCAAAGCCGTGGCTTCGGTCGTGCCGCCAAGGATCAGAAGGTGTGTCATGTCTAGTCCTGCGTCTGCGCATTGGTTAACTATAATAGGCATTGGCGAAGATGGCCCGAATGGCCTACCGCCCGCAAGCCTGAAAGCACTGCAAGAAGCCGAGGTCATCATGGGATCACCACGCCATCTGTCGCTGCTTCCAGACGTGTCTGCCCGCCTTGAAGAATGGCCTGTACCGTTTGCGGATGGCATCGAAATCCTGAAAGGGTTTTCAGGCCAACGCGTTGTTGCTTTGGCGTCTGGTGATCCGTTTTGGTACGGTGCGGGATCCGTCTTCGCCCGTCACTTTGCGTCTTCCGAATGGTGCGCTTTTCCAGTGCCCTCGACATTTTCGCGGGCTGCGGCACAAATGGGTTGGCCTTTGGAAACAACACATTGCGTCGGGCTGCATGCCGCCCCAATGCCCCGGCTGAAGCCGCATCTTGCAACGGGGCAGCGTCTGATTGTGTTGCTTCGTGACGGCGATGCTGTGGCGGAATTGCAGGATTATTTGGCTGGTGAAGGCTTTGCCAAAACAGCGTTGACCGTGATGGAAGCCTTGGGTGGGCCGCGACAGCGTGTGACACAGTTGACGGCGTCTGACCCGGCGCAACCCTTTCAGCATCCTGTCTGCGCAGCACTTGAGGTCACAGGCGATGGTGCGGTGCTGACCTGCGCCTCGGGACGTTCGGATGAGATGTTCGATCACGATGGCCAGATGACCAAACGCCCCGTGCGCGCGTTAACCATGTCTGCACTGGCGCCGCGCCCTTTTGAAACCCTTTGGGATTTGGGCGCAGGGTCTGGTTCAATCTCGATTGAGTGGCTGTTGTCTCACCCCACAACCCACGCCGTTGCAGTTGAAGCAAACCCGCAACGCGCGACACGGGCCGCGCAGAATGCACAGCGCCTTGGCGTGGACAGGCTGCGCGTTCACACAGCGTCTTCCATAGACGCACTTGATGCCTTGCCTGCGCCAGATGCGGTGTTCATCGGGGGCGGATTAAGCCAAGATTTGCTGGAAGCCCTTTGGGCGATCGTTCCCAAAGGCTGCCGCATTGTGGCCAATGCCGTGACCCTTGAAGCCGAAGCACTTTTGGCACAGTGGCATCGAACCGAAGGTGGCGATTTGCTGCGTATCGAACTGGCGCAAAGCAAACCATTGGGGTCAAAACGCGGCTGGTCCAGCAGCTATCCGATTGTGCAATGGGGTGTGACCCGATGATCGTTGCAGGGTTTGGATTTACCACCTCCGCCACATTGGACAGCCTTAAACAGGCCTTGGATGCAACGGGCTACGCGATGCAGATAGACGGGGTCGCAACTGCGGCAGACAAAACGCAAACACCTGCTTTCGTGGACTTTGCCAAGACCCAAGACTGCGCTGTTTTCAAAGTCGCCACCACCGAGATCGAAGCGGCCCAAACCCAGACCCAATCACCAATCAGCACACGCGAACGCGGCACAGGCTCTGTCGCCGAAGCCGCCGCCTTGTCCGCGGCAGGCCCCGGTGCCACACTGATCGTATCCCGCCAAATTTCAAACGACCGCATGGCCACTTGTGCCATCGCAAAAGGACCCAACCTATGACTGTTCACTTCATCGGCGCAGGACCCGGCGCACCCGACCTTTTGACTTTGCGCGGTCGTGATATCATCGCGGCCTGTCCTGTTTGCCTTTATGCGGGGTCTTTGGTGCCGCAGGAAATCTTGCAGCATTGTCCAAAGGATGCAGAGATTATCAACACCGCCGCCATGGATCTGAACACCATCATCGAGGCCTGCGTGACAGCCACCAAGGCGGGCAAAGACGTGGCGCGCCTGCATTCCGGTGACTTGTCTGTGTGGTCTGCCATGGGCGAACAAATGCGCCGCTTGCGCGCGGCAGACGTGCCAGTGTCCGTGACCCCCGGCGTGCCTTCTTTTGCAGCAGCCGCAGCGGCCTTGGGCACGGAACTTACCTTGCCGGGCTTGGCCCAATCTGTGGTTTTGACACGCACGCCGGGACGGGCCTCCAGCATGCCCGAAGGCGAAAGCCTGACAAATTTTGCAGCCACCGGGGCCACTTTGGCCATTCACCTGTCAATCCAGAATTTGGACACGGTTGTCGGCGATTTGGTGCCCTCTTACGGTGCCGATTGCCCCGTCGCCGTGGTCTACCGCGCCAGCTGGCCCGACGAACAGATCATTCGCGCGACGCTTGCGACAATCGCCGATGTGGTCACGCCCGAAATTGCACGCACCGCGCTGATCCTTGTGGGGCCTGCCTTGGCGGGTGAAGGGTTTGACGAAAGCTGTCTTTATTCGACAGACTATGACCGCCGCTACCGCCCGCAAACCGCTGACAGCCCTTGGGCCTCATGGAGTGAAAAAGATGAACAACCCTAAAGGCTTGATGATCTCTGCGCCGTCTTCCGGCACAGGCAAAACGACGGTGATGTTGGGGCTTTTGCGGGCGCTGTCCGAGGACGGTTTGAAGGTTCAGCCGTTCAAATCCGGTCCCGATTACATTGATCCCGCGTTCCACCGTGCCGCAGCAGGGCGGGCATCATTCAACTTTGACACATGGGCCATGGACGAAGGTCTACTGGGTGCGATTTCGGCGCAATCCGAAGGCGCTGACATTGTGATTTCGGAAGGGTCCATGGGCTTGTATGACGGGGTCGCATTTCCGGGGGCAACGGGTCATGGCACCAGTGCCGAAACCGCCGCGAAAATGGGCTGGGGCGTGGTGTTGGTTGTGGATGTTTCAGGCCAGGCGCAATCAGCGGCGGCAACCGCTTTGGGCTTTCGGGAATACCGCAAGGACTTGAACTTTGCAGGCGTCATTTTGAACCGCGTCGCGTCCCCCCGCCATGAACGACTGACCCGATTGGGCATGGAAGCGCATGGCATCAAAGTGCTGGGGTCATTGCCGCGCCGTGGTGATCTGGCGCTGCCTGAACGCCATCTTGGGCTGATCCAGGCGGTTGAACATCCCGATCTGGAAGCCGCGATTACAGGCTATGCGGCGTTCTTGCGCGAAAACGTCGATCTGGAGGCAATCAAAGCGGCCGCAACCAGCGGTCCGGCCCCAGTCGCGGGGGCCTTGCCTGCGCCGCCTGCACAACGCATTGCCTTGGCGCAAGACGCAGCGTTTTCCTTCACATATCCACATCTTTTGGCAGGCTGGCGGGCCGCAGGGGCCGAGATTTTACCCTTCTCGCCGTTGCAGGACGAAGCACCTGCACCGGACGCTGATCTGGTGTGGTTGCCGGGGGGCTATCCTGAGTTGCACGCGGGGAAATTGGCTGCGGCCACCAAGTTTCGTAAGGCGATGCTTCAGCACGCCGAAACCCGCCCCGTTCATGGTGAATGCGGTGGGTATATGGCACTGGGCGAGGTCTTGATCGACAAAGAAGGTCATAAACATCAGATGCTTGGCCTATTGGGTTTGGTGACAAGCTACGAGAAACGAAAGTTCCACCTTGGGTACCGTAAGGCGCACCTTGGTGCGCCAATGCCTGGCTTTTCCGCAGGCGATGTGCTGCGCGGGCACGAATTCCATTATTCTACAATTCTGGAAGAACCGGACGCCCCTTTGGCAAAGGTTCTGGACGCTGAGGGCACTCCGGTTCCCGAAACAGGCAGCGTGAAAGGCAATGTCACAGGCACGTTCTTTCACCTGATCGCGGAAGCCAAAGCATGACGGGTTTTGTGTCTTTTGTTGGCTCCGGTCCCGGTGATCCTGAATTGCTGACCTTAAAGGCTGTCGATCGTTTGAAGCGCGCGGATGCAGTCTTGTTTGACGATCTGTCATCCGGTCCGATCCTGTCCCATGCAGGGGCCGGCGCGGATTTGGTGGGTGTCGGCAAACGCGCTGGTCGCCCTAGCCCGAAACAGGACCACGTTAGCCAGTTGCTGGTGGATTACGCCCAAGACGGGGCACACGTTGTGCGTTTAAAGTCTGGTGATGGTGGTATTTTCGGACGGCTCGAAGAAGAATTGGTCGCTTGTCGCGCCGCTGGCATCCCATACGAGATCATCCCCGGGGTGCCATCAGCCTGTGCCGCGGCGGCTGCAGCCGGTATTCCGCTGACCCGTCGCCTGACCGCGCGGCGCGTGCAATTTATCACGGGCCATGATGTAGCCGGACAATTGCCGGAAGACATGAACTTGGCCGCATTGGCCGACCCCGAAGCGACCACAGTCGTCTTCATGGGCAAGCGCACTTTTGGACGCTTGGCCGCAATGCTTGTCGAACACGGCCTGCCCGGCGACACCGATGTTCTGTTTGCCGAAGGGGTCTCGACCCCCGACCAGACGCTGACCCGCACAACAATCTCCGCTTTGGTCGAGACGTTGAAAGGTGAATTGGCGACCTCACCTGCCTTGATCCTCTATGGACCATTGGCGGAAGATTACGATGCGTGAATTGACCCTGATCGGCATCGGCACGGGCAACCCCGACCATGTGACGTTCGAGGCCGCAAAAGCCATCGCCGCCGCTGACACCATCCTGATACCGCGCAAAGGTGACAAGAAATCCGACTTGGCCGATTTGCGCCATCAGATCATCGCCAAGGTCGCACCGGATTCAGCACCGAAAATCATCGAATTCGACATTCCCGCCCGCCGCGCGAACGGCGATTACTTGGAAGCGGTGGATTTGTGGCACGACGCTATTGCACAGGGGTGGAAAGCAGCCGCACAAGATGCGCCCTGCGTCGCCTTGCTGGTGTGGGGTGACCCATCGCTCTACGACAGCACCCTGCGCATCGCCACGCGCCTTGACCCGATGCCCGACATCAAGGTCGTGGCAGGCATCACAACGCTGCAAGCCCTAACCGCGGCCCATGCCATTCCTGTCAATGACATCGGTGCCCCTTTTGTTGTCACCACAGGCCGTCAGTTACGCGATCATGGCTGGCCAAAAGGCGCTGACAGCGCGATTTTCATGCTGGACGGGCATTGCGCGTTTCAAACCCTGCCTTTGGAGGATTTCGACATCTGGTGGGGTGCCTATCTGGGCATGGAGAATCAGGTGATCCGGTCAGGCCCCTTGCAGGAGGTTTGCGCCGACATTCTTGCCACCCGTGCAGCAGCCCGTGCGGCACATGGGTGGTGTATGGACGCATATTTGTTGCGCAAACGCCGCTGAACGACGTCACGCCGTCGCAGATGTCACTTGCGCCAGCGTGGCCCCAAGCGTTACAGCTAAAGGGCTTGGTTTTTGTGCGTGCAGTCTATCGCTGCACGTCCAAACGAAGAGGGAATTGGGTAAGGATGCAAATCCAAAGCTCAAGCCGCCCCCGCGACTGTAAGCGCAGAGCGGATCTCAACGATACCACTCGGGCCGAGATGGCTTGGGGAAGGTCGGGATCCGCAACGACACGTGAGCCAGGAGACCTGCCGGGCACAAATGAAACAAACGCTGTCGGGTGTGACAGCAAGGAGAAGACGAAGATGACAACAACAGCAACACTTGTTTCCGCCACACAATCCCGCTCTGCCGTGATCCCTGCGCTTTTTGCGCTGGTTCTGGGTGCAGGCATTCTGGTTCTGGCCGGTCACGTTCAAGCCGCCGCTTTGCATGACGCCGCCCATGACGTGCGCCACGCGACAGGCTTCCCCTGCCACTAAGGCAGATGCTTAACAGTTGATGTGCTAAACGCTTTCGCCGCTTCGGGCGAAGGCGATTTTCTTGTTATCTAAATCAATGGACTATCCGATATGTTCACACGTATCCTGACCAGCGCCCTGTTTGCAGGTGCCGCTGCCGGACTTCTTATCGCTTTGATGCAATATATTTTTGTTCAACCCGTTTTGCTGCATGCAGAACTGTATGAGGGCGGCGATCTGGTTCACTTCGGTGCCGCCCCGGTGTCTGCCATTCAGGACCTGCCCGGATTTGACCCTATGCGTGACCTGCTCAGTGTTATGTTCACGATGCTGGTCTATTGCGGTTACGCCTTGGGTCTCGTTGCATTGATGAGCATCGCACAAGAACGTGGCGCTGTGATCACTCCGACAAACGGTATGATCTGGGGCGTGGCAGGGTTTGTGGCAGCACATCTGGCACCGGGCTTTTCCTTGGCCCCTGAAGTTCCCGGCGTGGCCGCTGCAGATGTTGCGGCACGTCAAATGTGGTTTTTCCCGACGGTCGCTGCAGCCGTCGCAGCCATGTGGCTGTTGGCGTTTCACCGCAACGCCATGGGCATCGCCGCCGCGGTCGTTCTTTTGGCTGCTCCGCATCTGATTGGCGCACCGGAACCGGACACATTTGCAGGACCGGTCCCCACCGAATTGGGCGCATTGTTTGCCGCCCGTGCATTGGGTGTTGGACTGGCTGCTTGGGTCATTCTAGGGGCACTTTGCGCCTATTTCTGGTCTTCCGAAGCGGAGGCTGAGTGACCTATGGATCGTCGCATAATGATGCTGGTGATCGGTTTGGTGTTTGGCACGGGATTCGGGTTTTTGATGGCCGCGTCGCAGGGCATCACCCTGGACGGTCATGACCATGCAACTGGTCATGGCGGCAACCACGATCATGCCGCGATGGCCCCTTTGGCAATCCCGGCGCAAGACGCGCCGACGTTGGCCGCTGAGGTGTTCAAAGACCCCGTGGCGGGTTGGAACCTGAAGCTGACCGTCACCAACTTTGCCTTTTCGCCACAAAATGCCAGCCTTGACCACGTGCCCGGCGAGGGTCACGCCCATGTCTATGCCAATGGTGAAAAGCTGGCGCGCCTTTATGGCCCATGGTTCCATCTGGATCATTTGCCAGAAGGCGACGTCACGTTGGACGTTACCCTGAATGCCAACTCTCATCAGGAACTTGCGGTAGACGGCGCTCCCCTGCGCGTGTCTGTGCCTGTTAAGAACTAGGCGCTAGATGCGGTACAGAAAACGCGGCGCGGCGCCATCGCGCCGCTCAAATCCGCAAGCGGAATAGGCCGCTTGGGCCGCGACATTGTCTGGCGTCGTGCCCACCATAACATATTTGCAGCCTTGGGCTTGGGCGTGTTCAACACACCGCGCAATAAGCGCTTTGCCAACCCCCATGCCACGCAAACCTTCACGCACAAACATGTGGTGAATGTCATAGCCACGCGCGCCGAATTGTAACTGCGCCAAGGGTAGCATGGTGGCGTATCCCACCAGCGTGTCGCCCTGTTCCGCTACGATGATATGAACCCATTGCTGCGCCTCTTTTTGCAACGTTTCGAGGTCCAGCGTCGCTGTGTCGCCGTGGAACGCTGCCAAAGCGTGGATCATCTCTAACACCTGTGGCAGGTCACTGGCCTTGGCTTTGCGAGTGGTGGTCGGGGTCAACTGGCCAACATCCTTAATCCTTGTGTCACATCGGACCGCACGGCAAGACGCAGCCCAGGTTCATCGCCTGCCCGCAATGCCGCAATGATCAGACGGTGATACTGTGGCGGTTCTGTCCGTCTAAGCCGCCCATAAAGCGCACGCATCGTTGGCCCCATTTGCAACCAGACCGTTTCCGACATGGCCAGCATCGCAGGCGCTTGGGCGCGAAGGTAAAGGGTGCGGTGAAATTCAAGGTTGGTGCGGATATAGCTGACGGCATCGCGGTGCGCCACGGCCTCTGCCACGGTGCTGTTGATCGTCTGCAGCCGTTCAATCAGCGCCATGTGGGCACGGGGCAAGGCACGGCTGGCCAGCTCTGTTTCGATCAGGGCACGTAAAGCCGCCAGTTCTTCGATCCGCTCATTTGTCAGGCGCGGTGTGGAAATGCGGCCCGACGTGGACATGGTAAGCGCCCCTTCGGCCACCAATCGGCGCACGGATTCGCGGGCAGGTGTCATGGAGACCCCAAATTCCTTACCGATCCCACGCAATGTCAGCGGCTGACCCGGCATGATTTCACCGTGCATGATGCGCCCCCTGAGCTGCCGATACACACGATCATGGGCGGCGCCGATGGCGGGTGTTACGGGTTCAGTCGGCTTGATCAAGGGATGGGCGGGTTTTTCCATGCTCTTTTTGTGATCACACTTTGTGATCACGTCAATCGGTAAAGCGGTACCTATGCAAATCATTGCCTGTGGTCCGCAGCCAACGCCTTGGCCCTTTGTGGTCCCCATAAATGCGTTCGACCTGCGCCCAAAAAGCCGCGGAATGATTCATTTCTGCCAAATGCGCCACTTCATGCGCCGCCACGTAGTCCAGAACGTCCGGCGGGGCCATAATCAGACGCCACGAAAACATCAGTGTGCCTGCTGAGGTGCATGACCCCCACCGCGACCGCGTATCGCGTATGCTGATCTTGTTGTAGGGCTTGCCCAACCGCGTTGCATAGTCATCGCAGGCCTCGGCCAGTCGCGCCCGTGCAATCTGCTTGAGATGCCCAACCAGACGGGCACCGACCCGCTCTGCCGCCCCCGGCACCGCAATCTGGCCATCGCTGATTTGCACACGACGCCCTTGTCCTGCCACAACCTGAAACATCTGCCCCCCAAGCGGGATTTCAGACCCCAACGCCACAATAGCATCCGCCCCGCGTTTGGACAGATGGTCCCGAATCCAGCCTTCCTTTTGGTGTGCGAACCCCAGCGCTTCGGCCTCTGAGACCCCTTTGGGCACCGTAAGCGTCACGCGGCCATCCAACTGGGAAATGCGCAGTGAAATCCGCCGCGCCCGCGCAGAATGACGCAATATCACAGGCACATCCGGTGCCCCATGTAGAAAATGTGTGCCCATTTCACCCACTCGACGGCCGCGCCCTATTGGCGTCATTGTGTCTCAAACGCCCTAAAGCCTTTGACAGTCCCCCCACCATATGGCAATTGCGCGGAATCGTCGACACACACGCTTGCGTAAATTTGTCGGCCCATGCATGAGATTTATAAGGGGATTGATATGCCCAAAGAAGAATGGGGCACGAAGCGTTTGTGCCCAACGACCGGCAAACGCTTCTACGACCTGAACAAAAACCCGATTGTCAGCCCCTACACGGGTGAGACTGTTGTGGTGGATGCCTCCAAGACGCGCATGATTGCAGCGGACGAAGAGGATGCTGTGACAGCCAAAGCCAAAGCGACAGAATCGGATGACGAGGATGTGGTGCTGGATGACGATGATGACGTCGATGTCGATCTGGGGGATGATATCCTGGATGACGACGATGAAGACGCGGACACTGTCCCGTTGGAAGAGATCGCAGATGTTGCGTCAGAAGGCGACGACGACAGCTGATCGGAAATTCGGTGCAGGGCGGGGATTTTTCACTTGATCCCGCCCGCGCCAGCGCCTATTCAGCGGCGCATAAGGCCATATAGGCCGACCCTTGGTTAAAGGGGCATTAGCTCAGTTGGTAGAGCGCCTGCATGGCATGCAGGAGGTCAGCGGTTCGACTCCGCTATGCTCCACCAAACCCCCTCACTACATCTAGCTCAGAAAAATGCGCAGACCGATGGGCTGACTGACGCGCATCCGCAACGCGATGAAAACGGGCTTCGGTTTTTTCTAGCCGGGCAAGGCACCGAGTAGCTTGTGCCACGCGGCAAAACTTGACCGCATAACTCTACCGTTATGTTGCGGTACGGTCCTTCGATCAACTTTGCGTTGGCTTTGTTCTGATGCGCATTGAGCTTGCCCGAAACCACACCACCATCAACATGACCGCAGGGCTTGGCCGCGCGCCAATTGCTGTTGGTCTGCATAAAACGCCCGAGGCACCTTGGGTTGTGTTTCGCTTTGGACAAGCCCCGAAATACGCCCAAAACACCCACAATTTACATCCTTCAGATTGGAGGCGCAAAAAGACGCTTCAGCGCGTATCTGGGACAGGACCGCTTTGGATTGCGAAGACACTGCATCGCCACCCGTTAAGGGGGCGAACGAAAAAATGGTGGTTAGCACAGCAGCAGCACCCAAACCTGCGTAGACTGGCAATGCGAATTGGCCCAACATATTTTCCCTCAGCTTTCGGTCCAAATCTTACCGACAAACTAGGCATTCTCAAAACACCAAGCACGAAGAAGTTTAGTAAAATCCGTTCCGTTAACCCGCGCCGAGACATTGCACTACGAATGAATGGCCAGCGTTAACAAGTTAATCGCATCACGCATGTTTTCGGCTGCCGTTTGGTTGCTTGTGTGAACGGTCAATCCACGTAATCTGTTGATTTCACGATAAACACTAAGTGGAAAATTAACAAAATTGTTCCAGATTGGTCGCAACCCGTGGGTTGGGCCCATTAACCTGTTCAGGTGGCCAGTTTGGGTTTGGTTTTTGTCTGTCATGTGAATCCGGTTCGCCACGCCATGGATGCTCGGCCCAGCGTAACTCCAATTGGTCAAAAAATGCGCACGTGTCGGCGTTGTCGCTTGCCCGCCCCATTGGAATTCCAGAATGCCCTGCCCCAAAGGCGCCATAGGTGTGCCGCGCACATTGAAGTTTTGAAACAGCGCCTGAGCTTCGCGATCTGTGTCCCCTTGTCGCGCGGCCAAGTCAAAAATCCCTGCCCCATAAACCGATTTTCCTTCAAAGATAAGCCGGCCGCCATATCGCGAAATACCTTCGCGGATGATCTTTGACATCTCTTGTGTCGCGGATTGCCCGTAGACCCGGCGCTGGGTGAAATCCATGTTCCAGCCTTCATTGGACGTATTGAACGCCTGCTTGAACGCATCGCGTCCCGATACATTCGGATCGAACGGCACCCCCATTTTGTCAAACTGCATGGCATAGTGTACGAATTCCGCAATTGCCGGAATACGGTTGCGAAACAATGTGTTGTCCATGCCGTAATACATGTCCATCATCTGGTAATTTCCAGCCACAAGCTGCGCCGTCCGCGGGCCTGGATCGTACAGTTTGAATTCACGGTTTAAAAACCGCACCCCGGCCTCTGGATTGACGCCTTTGGCCAACAGGTTTTCTTTGGTGTGCTTGATCCACTGTGTCGCCCCCCGTGCAGCTGCGTTTCCCCTGTTGCCAGCCGCGGCATGCAGCGCGACTGGCCCGACGGTTCCATAAATGAACGTGCTGGTGGAAAACGCATTTTCCAGCGCCCTTTGCTGCCGGTCCTGATTTGATCCCACGGAGAGTTTCAGTTTTTGATACGCTTCGTCCACGCGGCGTCCAAAAGCCGCCGCTCCGATCAAAATTTCTACCATAATCCGTTCTCCCAAAATGAATGCATCACAAACCTGCAAAACGCGTCCCCCATACGGGTTTGACGTTCTACGCAGTTAACACCTTGGGTTGAAAATTTATTCGAACCTACCGCACACGAGCATGGCACTTTACCAAAACCAAAGATCAATTTGCAGTTTTGAAACTGTGCCCTTCTTGTTTGACGCAGCCCGCTTTCATGGCGCAACTGCATGCAAAGCGCAGGAGGATCAGATGAAATCACGGACCAAAGCAGTTGTCATAGGGGGCGGCATCGCCGGATGTTCCACTCTGTACCACCTCACGCAGGAAGGCTGGACCGATGTGGTTTTGGTCGAACGTGATGAATTGACCAGCGGCACCACGTGGCATTCTGCGGCCCAAGTCACCAACTTTGGTATGAACCAGACGATGGTCGGCCTCAAAACCCATTCCATCAACCTGTACCAAGAATTGCGCGATGATCCGGATTATCCGGTGCAGTACAATCACGGCGACGGCGGTATCCGCCTTGCCAACAGTGAGGCACAAATGGATGGCTACCGCCACTTTGCGTCTATGGCGCGGGGCATGGATGTCGAATTCGAAGTCATCGACGCCGAAGAATGCGCTCGCCGCCACCCGCTGATTTCCACGGACAACCTGCTGGGCGGTTTGTGGGATGGCAATGACGGCGACATTGATCCCGCATCCTTGTGTCAGGCGCTGGCCCGTCGTGCCCGCAAGGCCGGGGCCGAAGTGTACCGCCAAACCGACGTCACCGGCCTGACCCAACACAAAGACGACACATGGACCGTGCACACCAACAAAGGCGACATAGATTGCGATGTGGTTGTGAACGCTTGTGGCTACCGCGTGAACGAAGTCGGCGCGATGATGGGTGTGCATCATCCGGTGGCGTCCATGGAGCACCAGTATTTTGTCACCGACGAAATCCCCGGCATTGTAGAGGCGGGTCACCGCATGCCGCTGTTGCGTTGCCCGATCAGCGACTATTACTGCCGTCAGGAAAAGAACGGCCTGTTGCTGGGGTTCTACGAACAAGATTGCAAAACATGGGGCATGGACGGCATTTCGCCCGATTTTTCCAATGACCTCTGCCCCGATGATCTGGACCGTGTCACAGACGTGCTTGAAGGCGCGTTTGAACGGATGCCCGCATTGATGGAAGTTGGCATCAAGAACATCGTGAATGGCCCGATCACCTATACCATTGACGGGGCACCTTTGGTTGGGCCGATCCCGGGCAAGCGCAACGCGTTCTGCATCATCGGTCTGCGGGCGGGGCTGGGTGAAGGTGGCGGCCATGGCTGGTTGTTGGCGCAACAGATTGTACATGGCGAGGCCTGCTATGACACATGGTGCATCGATCCGCGCCGCTTTACCGGCCACGCCAATGTAGAACTGACCGCATTGAAGGCCATTGAGGACTATCAAAACGAATTCCGGTTCCATTTTCCACATGAACACCGCCCCGCCGGACGTCCCGCCAAGACCACGCCTTTGACGCCGGTTATGGCTGCGGAAGGCGCGGAATTTACGGTTGTGAACGGTTGGGAGCGTGTGGATTACATTCGCCCCTCTGCCGATTTCCACGAAACCCACGGCTTTTGGTTCAACGAAGCCTTCGGCGTGGTCGCCCGCGATGTCAAAGCGGTGCAAAACGGCGTGGGCTTGGCAGAGGTCAACGGTTTCAACCGGTTTGAACTTACAGGCGCGGACCGTCAGACCTTTTTGGACCGTATGATCTGTGGTCGCGTTACCTCAAAGGTTGGCAAAGTCGGCTTGGGCTATCTACTGAATGACCACGGCATGGTGAAGGCCGAAGCCACCATTGCCCATCTGGATGCAGATCGCACATGGTACGGGTCGGCCGCCGCCGCCGAATTCCACGATATGGATTGGTTGACGCAACATGTGCGCAAAGACGAAGACGTCCAGATCCGGTCCCTAACCAATGACCAAACCATCCTTGTTCTGGCAGGTCCAAAGGCCCGCGATGTGCTAACAGCCGTCAGTCGCGGCGATTGGTCCGCGACCGCCTTCCCATGGCTGTCCGTGCGTGAATGCTATGTCGGCATCGCCCCTGCCACGGTCATGTCCGTCAGTTTTTCCGGCGAACTGGCCTATGAAATCCACGTACCAAACGCGCAGCTTTATGCCGCGTATCTGGCGCTACGTGCAGCCGGTCAGCCCCACGATTTGCACCTGTTTGGTGCACGCGCCATCGAAAGCATGCGTATGGAGAAGGGGTATCTGCATTGGAAAGCGGATCTGCTGACGGAATTCGATCCTTTCCAGACAGGTCTTCACCGTTTTGTAAAAATGGACAAAGATTTTGTTGGCAAATCCGCATTGCTTGCGCGGCAAGACCTTGGGGATCAGATGGAACTTGTGTCTATGGTTTTGGACACAGACAAGATGCCCGCCCATCCCGGTGCCTCTGTGATGTGTGACGGTCAGGTCATCGGCACGGTTTCATCAGGTGACTGGGGCCACCGCGTCGCAATGAACTTGGCGTATGCCTATGTTGATCCCGCATTTGCAGCTGAAGGGACCACGTTTGAAGTAGATTGCCTTGGGCAGATGGTACCTGCGCGGGTTATCCCAGCCGGCCCTTATGATCCGGCTTTAGCGCGTGTTCGCGCCTGAGGGCAGTGGGGGCGCTGCCCCCGCCCCTTTCGGGCCTCCCCCGGGATATTTTTAGCGAAAAGAAGTCCTAACGATCTTTAAAACGCGGGTCGTTTTCAATCGCGCCATAATCGGCATCAATCAGATCGTGCCGCTTTTGCACCCAACGCCGCATGGAAGGGTGTGTGAAAATGTAAAAGCGTCCTGCTTGCATACATTCGACCGTCCATTCCGCCACGGATCTTGGGGACAGGCCATTGTCCACGGCTTCTGTTACCATTTGCATCGCCTCCGAGGGCGCGTCTTCGTCGTCCACACCCGAAGGCCGGCCTTCGTGGGCTTTGTTGATGTCGGTTTTCACCCAGCCCGGACACAGCACGGACACACCGATATTGTCAGCCGCCAAATCCATGCGCAGGCTTTCAGACAGGCCCACAACTGCGAATTTGGTCGCGGTGTAGGCGCTCAACTGCTGCGTTGCCAAATGCCCCGACATCGATGCTGTGTTGATAAAGTAGCCCCCTTCTCCATGGGCTTTGATCAATGGCGTAAAGGCTTCAATGCCGTGAATGACCCCCATGAAGTTGATGTCGACAAGCCATTGCCAGTCTTCAAGCGGCGTATCGCCCGGCGTATGCCCCAACGACACCCCTGCGTTGTTCACAACGATATGGACTTTGCCGAAGGTCTCGATCGTCTTTTCTGCGGCAGCCTTCACCGAACCGGGGTCTGCCACATCGCACAGCACCGTTTCCACCTGCCCCAATTCCGCTTTCGCCGCTTTCAGTCGTTCCGGCACAAGGTCAGCCAGCATCACATTGGCCCCTTGTTCCATCAGCATGCGCCCGATTTCCAACCCGATGCCTGAGGCACCGCCCGTGACAAAGGCCGTTTTACCTGCGATTTCCATGCTGAAGTCCTCCGTTTTGGACATGCTATCCAAAGCAAAACGAAAGGGAACCACGACCTAAGGTCATTTCATCCCTCTATTTGTGGCCTGAACCGCCCCGACACCTTGACTTTGCCCCGTGTGAGCGGTGTATCTGCGCCCAAGTTTTCGACCCATGAAAGGGGCCATCCCATGCACGCCTACCGAAGCCACTCCTGCGCCGATCTGACTGCTGCCAATGTGGGCGATACTGTGCGCCTGTCAGGCTGGGTTCACCGTGTTCGCGATCATGGTGGCATCCTGTTCATCGATTTGCGCGACCATTACGGCATGACACAAGTGCTGTGTGACCCCGACAGCCCAGTGTTCAAGGACATGGAAAAGGTGCGGTCCGAATGGTGTATTTGCATTGATGGTACCGTAAAGGCCCGCGACCCCGAACTGGTGAACGACAAAATCCCAACCGGAGAGATCGAAGTGTTCGTGCGCGGCCTTGAGGTTTTGGGCGCTGCCGCCGAATTGCCACTGATGGTGTTTGGTGATCAAGAATACCCCGAAGAAACGCGCCTGAAATACCGCTATCTCGACTTGCGCCGCGAGAAGATGCAGCGCAACATGGCGTTGCGATCAGACGTTGTGGCATCCATGCGTCGTCGCATGTGGGATCAGAAGTTCCGCGAATACCAGACGCCGATCATCACGGCTTCTTCCCCCGAAGGTGCGCGCGACTTCTTGGTGCCCTCGCGTCTGCACCCCGGCAAATTCTACGCCCTGCCCCAAGCCCCCCAGCAGTTCAAACAGCTGTTGATGGTGTCCGGCTTTGACAAATATTTCCAAATCGCGCCGTGCTTTCGCGATGAAGACCCGCGTGCGGATCGGTCCCCTACCGATTTTTACCAGCTTGACCTTGAGATGAGCTTTGTGGAGCAGCAGGACGTTTTTGACACGATCCAGCCAGTGATCACGGGCATCTTTGAAGAGTTCGGTGGCGGTCGCAATGTCGATCAGACATGGGAGCAAATCAGCTACCGCGATGCGGCCCTTTGGTACGGCAGCGACAAGCCCGACTTGCGCAACCCTATCAAAATGCAGGTTGTGTCCGAGCATTTCGCAGGCTCCGGCTTTGCGATTTTTGCGAAACTGCTGGAACAAGACGGCACCGAAGTGCGCGCCATCCCCGCGCCCAAAGGCGGATCGCGCAAGTTCTGTGATCGTATGAACAAATTCGCCCAACAAGAAGGGCTGCCCGGCATGGGCTATATTTTCTGGCGCGAAAAGACTGCCGATTCAGTCGCGCAGGAAATGGGCATCACCGTGAAAGAAGCCCAAGCCAAGCTGAAATCCGGCGAAGTTGAGGGCGGCATGGAAGCGGCTGGCCCACTCGCCAAGAACATCGGACCAGAGCGTACAGAAGCCATCCGCCAGCAGTTGGACCTTGGCCTTGGCGATGCGGCATTCTTCTTGGGCGGCAAACCCAAAGCCTTTGAAGGGGTCGCTGGCAAGGCGCGCAACGTCATCGGCAATGAATTGGGCCTGACCGATTTGAACCGCTTTGCCTTTGCATGGATCGTCGATTTCCCGATCTACGAACAGGATGAAGAAACCGGCAAAATCGACTTTGAACACAACCCGTTTTCCATGCCGCAGGGTGGGATGGACGCGCTGAACGGCGATCCTTTGGAGGTGCTGGGCTATCAGTACGATTTGGCCTGCAACGGCTACGAACTGGTGTCGGGCGCCATCCGGAACCACAAGCCAGAGATCATGTTCAAAGCGTTTGAAATCGCAGGATACGGCAAGGAAGAAGTCGAAAAACGCTTTGGCGGCATGGTCAATGCCTTCCAATACGGCGCCCCGCCCCACGGGGGTTGTGCCGCAGGGGTGGACCGCATCGTGATGTTGCTTGCAGACGCCGACAACCTGCGCGACGTGATCTTGTTCCCGATGAACCAAAAGGCTGAAGACCTAATGATGTCCGCGCCAAGCACGCCGATGTCGGATCAGCTGATGGAACTGGGGCTGCGGGTTATTCCACAGGATTGATGCCCCTTTTGGGCGATGACATGCCGACGGGTAAAATTAGAAAGGCGGCGCAGGTGAAAACCGCGTCGCCTTTTGCTATATAGGACCAAAGCGTCAAAGCAGGGGCACGATAACGTGGCAGGGTTTAATTCGGAATTGGCAGCGATCCGCTTTGGGTGTGGTCTGTCACCGGTGGTGGATGCGCCGCGCAGCATCGACACGATGTTGCAAGGTTTGCAAAGCGCTGATGCAATGGCGCAGACCTTCCCTATCGAAAGCTTCGACACGTTCCGCGAAACCCGCATGAAAGCTGTGGCCGCCCAACGTAAGATTTTAAAAGAAAACCGTGGCAGCGACATCGGCAAAGCGGCCCGCAAGCAACGCAATGTGTTAAACCGGATTGCGCGCACCGACAAAGGCCGGTGGCTCGGGCAAACCCTGTTGCGACGCAGCTACACCGAACAGGGCTTTTTCGAACGTTTGGCGTTTTTCTGGGGCGACCATTTTTCGGCGCAAGGCAAGCAGGGCCTGATCCGCCGCGCGACAAGCCCCTATATCGAGGACGCCATTCGCCCCAATATGACAGGGCAGTTTGCGGATCTTCTGAAAGCCGCCGTTTTACACCCTTTGATGCTGACCTATCTGGATCAGCACCGTTCCGTTGGGCCGAACAGTGCGTTTGCCGTGCGCAAAACGGCGCAAGGCAAGGCGGCGGGCCTGAACGAAAACCTCGCGCGTGAGGTGCTGGAATTGCACACTTTGGGTGTGAACGGCCCCTATACCCAAACGGATGTCACCCAACTGGCCGAGCTGTTCACCGGGCTGACGTTTCAGGTCAACGTAGGCTTCAAATTTCGCAAAGACATGGTGGAGCCCGGGGCTGAAACCGTCTTGGGCAAAACCTACGGTGACCAGATGAACCGCGCACCCGTTCTGGCAGTGCTGGATGATTTGGCAGTGCATCCTGCCACGGCCCGCCACGTGGCATGGAAGCTGGCGATGCACTTTGTGTCTGACACACCCGAACCTGCGCTGATCGATCATGTTGCTGCGGCGTTTCAGGCGACGGATGGGAATTTGATGGCGGTTTACACGGCACTTCTGGACCATCCGGCCGCGTGGCAGACCGACAAGATGAATTTCAAATTTCCCGTCGATTTTGTGGGCTCTGCCTGCCGTGCGTTGGCGATACCCCCCGCCCCGATTCAGGCCTTTGATGAAAAAGGCATGCAAAACGCCATTTCCACGCCGATGGCGATGATGGGGCAAAACTGGCAACTGCCGATTGGCCCGGACGGGTGGCCCGAAGAAGACAGTGAATGGATCACACCCCAAGGGCTGTCGGGCCGCGTGCGTTGGGCGATGGCCGTGCCGCAAGTCTTGCAGCCTGCCTTGCCCGACCCCCGCGAATTTGTGGATGCGGCCTTGGGCAGTTTCGCACCGGATGCCGTGCGCTTTGCCGCCTCTGCCGCCGAAAGCAAAACCGAAGCAATCGGCCTTGTGCTGGCCTCTCCCGCGTTTCAACGCCGTTGATTTAGGATTGATATGATGACTGACGCTGTATCCCGCCGCACATTCTTGTCCCGAACCGGTCTTATTGGTTGTTCGTTGGCAGCCAGCCCTTTGATGACGCCGATCAGCTTTGCCGCAGCCCCCTGGGACACGCGTCTGGTGGTGATTATCTTGCGTGGCGGTCTGGATGGGTTGGATGCCGTGCAACCCTACGGCGATCCTGCCTACGCGGCCTTGCGTCCCAAAGCTTTGGCAGGGGGGCCACAAAACGGCGGCATAGACTTGGACGGCTATTTCGCATTGCATCCCGGCATGGCCGGCCTGATGCCACTGTGGACCGCAGGCGAATTGGGATTTGTGCACGCGGTATCGACGCCCTACCGCGACAAACGCAGCCACTTTGACGGGCAGGATTTGCTGGAAGCCGGCACAGATACGCTGGCCGAAGGGGCACGTGACGGCTGGCTAAACCGCATGTTGCAAGCCGTGCCGGGCGTGCAAGCGGACACCGCCTATGCCATCGGGCGTGGCGACATGCAGCTGTTGAAGGGCCCTGCCCCCGTGGCAAACTGGTCCCCCGAAGCGGACCTTACGTTGAGCCCGCAAGCCGAGCGTCTGATGGATCTGCTGATGCAAGACGACCCCGAGATGCACGCAGCTTTGGCCGAAGCGCAAATGCTGTCCGAAGGCGGCGGTGGCGGCATGGCCATGGCCGACGATGGCGGTGAGATGATGATGGCCCAGATGCAGCAAGCCAGCAAAGGTGCGTCACATCGCAAAATCGCACGTTTTGCGGGGCAACGCCTGCGCAAAGACGCCCGCGTTGCGGCATTTTCGTTGAACGGTTGGGACACGCATCAGGCGCAGGGCCGCAATCTGACCCGCGCACTGGAACGTCTGTCCGAGACAATTTTGACCCTGAAAGACACGCTGAAAGGCCCTGTGTGGAAAAAGACTGCCGTGGTCGTCATGACCGAATTCGGGCGCACAGCCCGCGAGAATGGCACAGGCGGCACGGACCATGGCACGGGTGGTTTGATGATCACAGCAGGCGGTGCCGTGCGCGGCGGGCGTGTGCTGGGCCATTGGCCCGGACTGGACAGCGGCGCCCTTTATGAAAACCGCGATTTGATGCCGACCCGTGACGTCCGCGCCCATGCGGCTTGGGTGATGCGCGGCCTTATCGGTTTGGACAAATCCGTGTTGGAAAACTCGGTGTTTCCGGGTCTGGATTTGGGTGATGATCCGGGTTTGCTTTTGTAACTGTCTGAAACCCCTTGGCCTTAGGAGATACTCCACCTAGGGTCGCGCCTATGACACAACAGCGCCCCCTTGGCCCGATCGTTGAAAACTGGACCCCGCCACCGGCCCCGACAGGTGTGCCGTTGCAGGGGGCGTTTGCATATCTTGAACCTTTGAACGCTGAAGCGCATGCGGCTTTGCTGTTTCGCGCTTTTGCAGGTCATGATTCGGTGTGGGATTACCTACCCTACGGTCCGTTTTCTTCTGCTGCCCAATACCATCGTTGGGCACGGGAACATGCAGGGCAAAACGATCCGTTTTTCTACGCCATCCGAAATGAAGCCAGCGGCACATGGGAAGGCGTCGCCAGCTTTCTGCGCGTTGATCCGGCCGCGGGTTCTATTGAAATCGGTCACATAAACCTTAGCCCTGCGTTACAGCAAACCCCCGCGGCCACGCAGGCTTTGTATCTGATGATGGATTGGGCTTTTGACGCGGGATACCGCCGTGTGGAATGGAAATGCAACGCTTTGAACCTGCCCTCACGCCGGGCTGGTCAACGTTTGGGTTTCAGCTATGAGGGCGTGTTTCGCCAAGCCACAATCACCAAGGGGCGCAACCGCGACACCGCGTGGTTTGCCGTGATTGACGCCGAATGGCCCGCGCTGAAAGAAGCCTTTGCCGCGTGGTTGGCCCCGTCCAATTTTGATGCCTCAGGCCGGCAGATCGAAAGCCTTAGCGATCTGACGCGGCTGGTGCGGGTCGCAAGCGATCCCGCCCTGACATCCTAGACCGTGCGTCTTAAATAGCCATCCGGTGCATCAGACGTTCTTGAACAAGCCCCGCAAGAACTGCGGTCTCTGATGATGCGGATTGGCCCTGAGCGCGCTTTTTGGCCAGTGCGACAGCCGCTTGTTCCAAACGCGGGTCTTGGGCACTGCGCGCCACACCGCTTAGGAATTGGGCCACATAATCTAACGTACGTTCATCATTATGTTCTTCCAAAACATCCGCGACATGGGCCATATCATCGTGGAACGCGATAGGGTCAGGCGTGATTTCTTCTTTGGACACGGCGCGTGGACCGGAAGGTTGCCGTTCTGCCGGCAAACACGCCAGTATCGTTTCCTGAAAGCCTGCCAATGACGTAATCGGTTTGGCCAAAAATCCGTCGGCACCCGCCCCCAATGCTGCGGCTTCGCCAAAATCATCACCGGATGTCCCTAAAACAACTTCAGGGCGTGGAGATGCCTCTGCGAGATCCTTTATCAAGTCCACCCCGTTTCCATCCGGCAGCCCAAGATCAATGATCGCAATCGTGGGCCGGTACACTTGTAAATGCCGCCGTGCTGCCCGCAGGCTATCGGCGCGCCGGATGCGTGCACCACTGCGCAAACACAACAGGCGCATCGCCTCGCAGGCAAAGCGACTGTCTTCAATCACAAGGACCGTAAGCCCCAACAGGGGACGGTTTGCGGTTGGTGTCGGATAGTTTGGTGCGAAGGGGTCTGTCGTGTCCATGATGATATGCCTTTTGCCATATTCTACGACTCAGACGGTACGCAACCTTGCCTAACAGCGCGTTAACAGCCCCCAAGAACCTTAAGGGGTGACGCTGCGGGGTGCGGCGCTGCGTCCCTTGCTCTTGTCGGTCTTGCCCTGCATACACCCACCCAACACTACCTTTACCGGAGAACCCCAATGATCGGTCGTTTGAACCATGTCGCCATCGCCGTCCCGGATCTGGACGCTGCCGCAGACCAATACCGCAATGCTTTGGGTGCCACTGTTGGCGCACCACAAGACGAACCGGACCACGGCGTCACGGTTATCTTCATCGAATTGCCCAACACGAAAATCGAATTGCTATACCCCCTTGGTGACAACAGCCCCATCACGGCGTTTTTGGAAAAGAACCCCTCAGGCGGGATGCACCACGTCTGCTACGAGGTTGACGACATCATCGCGGCCCGTGACCATCTGAAAGAGACTGGCGCACGCGTGCTGGGCACAGGCGAGCCGAAGATCGGCGCCCACGGCAAACCCGTCTTGTTCTTGCATCCCAAGGACTTCAACGGCTGCCTTGTTGAACTGGAACAGGTGTAAATTATGGGTGTGACCTCAGCCCTTGTATTGTTGGCCGTGATCTGGTGGATGACCTTCCTGATCGTGCTGCCGTTGCGTGTCAAAACCCAAGGCGACCTGGGTGAAATCGAACCAGGAACACATGCAGGCGCCCCTGAAGAACACAATCTGAAGAAAAAAGCATTGATCACCACAGCCGTCGCCCTTGTGCTTTGGGTTGTGATCTCTGGCATCATTTTGTCAGGTGTCATTAGCGTGCGCGATTTCGATTGGTTCAATCGCGGTTAAGGACATTGCCCGTCAAATTGTGATACAAATGCGTGAAGGTCGCAGCCCCAAGGATCGGGATCACAAGATTGACCAACGGCAAGGACAACGGCATCGCCATCAACACGCCCGCCATCCAAATTTTGCCCCTGTGAAGCTTGCGCAATTCTTTTGCGCGAGCCCGCCCCACACGGCGCATCGCAGCCAATGTGAAATATTCACGGCCCAGCAAAAAGCCGTTTAGCCCCCAAAAGATAGCAAGTGGCAGAAACGGCACCCAAAACAGCAAGGCATACAAGATAAGCGCCAAAACGTTGGCTCCGATCAAGATACCTAGAAAGTTCACCGTATCGCGCACAGCATCCCAAAACGGGACACGGGTTGCGGCCGGCAGATGCGGATAATGCACGTCTTCGACAGCTTGCGCGACGTCCTCCAGAAACATCGACGTTATCGCAGAAGCGACCGGAATCATCAAAAAGATCGACAAAAAAAACATCACAAACAGGCCACCCCAGCTTAGGACGTCCCCGATCCATTTCACTTCTCCAATGATCGGAAGCAAAAACGAATCCCCCGTTGCCCAGTCGATCCAGGTGACAAACAGCGCCGTCGTGCCCACAAGCAACGCCAGTGCCAGCCCCACACCAAGCAAAAGAACACGGCGAAAGCGTGGGTCGCTGATTTGGCCAACAGCCGCGAAAAAGGCATTGAAAATCATGAATTGACCCAAGTTGTGATCGCATCCAGATCAGGGCGCGGGCGCTCTGGTGGGGTCGTGGTTTCGGTGGCGATGTGAATAAAGCCCGCGATACGTTCGTGATCGTCCAGCCCCAAAGCGTCTGTCATGAACACACGGTCATGGCTGGGCCACCCACTTAACCAATTTGCACCCCATCCAGCTGCCAGTGCCGCATTCAGCAGCGCCAGACACACACCACCGACAGCATAGGTTTGTTCCAGCGCCGGAATTTTTGCAGAGGGTTTTTGGACTTCGATTACCGCGACAGCCAAATGCCCTTGGTCAAATTGCGCACGCCCCTTTTGAATTTGCTCCGGGTCTAGCCCCAATGCTTCCCCACACGCTTGCGCTGCTTGTGCCAAACGGGGCATCGCACCCGCCTCCAGCACAATAAAACGCCATGGTTCCAGCTTTCCGTGATCCGGAGACCGCGAAGCCGCGGTCAAAAGCTGGTTTACGGTGGCAGGGTCAGGCACAGGGGCTTGTAAGGTCTTGGCCGGACGCGACCGCCGCGTCAAAAGGAAATCAAGGGCGGCGGGGTTTGGAACAGGCATATGTGGGGCTTTCAAATGGTGTCGTCGGGTATGTTTGGTGCAACGGTGCGACTTTCAAGATCAGAACCCAAAGTCTCTGGCCATTTGGTCTATTTCAGATGCAATGAAAGCTTCAAACCTTGGGTTGGGTTGGCGCTTGCGGAAAGAAGCCTCGTAGGGGTCCGGGGCGGAAACGGTGCTACCGGACAAAGCCTCTAGGGTCGCATGCCCGCAAAATGGAACATAGACCTCGGAATATCCGCCTTCATGAACCAGAACCAGTTTTCCACCGCAGATGTTTTCAGCCAGAATTTTGGTGCGTAGAGTCAGTTCACGGAACGTCTCTGCGGTGGCAAGGGTCTGGGACAAAGGGTCAAGGACTGAGGCATCGAACCCGCAGGCGACAATGATAATGTCAGGTGCGAAATCCGTGATCGCAGGGCGCACGATACCGTCAAAGGCGCGCAAATAGCCTTCGTGACCGGTACCTGCAGGGATGGGGATGTTCATGTTGAAACCCTCGCCTGCGCCCGCACCACGATCCGTCACGGCGCCGCTGTCGATGGGGTAGTTGTTTTCCTGATGGATGCTGATGGCCAGAACATCGTCACGATTGTAGTAGATGGCCTCAGTGCCATTGCCGTGGTGTACGTCCCAGTCCAACACGGCGACTTTGGCAGCCATGCCCTTGGACTGTGCAGCCTCGATTGCGATGGCGATGTTGTTCAGCAAACAAAACCCGTTTGGAAAATCAGGCAGACAATGGTGACCGGGCGGGCGGGACAATGAGTAGGCGTTGTCCAAAGACCCTGTCAAAACGGCGTCTACGGCAGCGACGGAAAGACCCGCAGACAAGGCGGCAATTTCATAGCCACCTGTTGCGAATGGTGTGCGTTGACCCAATTCGCCGCCACCTGCATCGGAGAGGGCTTTGAATGCGTCAAGATAAGAAGCCGGGTGCACTCGCAGCAAATCGTCAGATGTCGCCATAGGTGCTGTTCGCACGTCCAGATCTGCAGTCAAACCGGTGACTTCCATTAGGTTCTTTAAACGACGTTTGGTTTCGGGACTTTCCGGCAATCCACCCGCCGACAGTGGTTGAACCAACCCGCCAACCGGTTGCGTCATCGCATAGTTGCCACCTGTGTGCCAAAATGTCTTTTCATCCCAGAAAAAGCCAGTTGCCATGTGATCCTCCGCTTCCCTGGCAACCGTGACAAAACACACAAAAAATGTCCAGCTTAGCCCAAAGCAGGTAAGAGGTGCGGGAACCCGCACCTTACCCCGGCACTACTGGTCTTTTCCTCTAAAAATCATGGGGGAGCGTGAAACGCGCGGGGGCAAAGCCCCGGCAGCGGATAGGCGCATAAACAATCTAGCCCAAGGAGGATGTAAGGTGCACCTTGGTGCACCACGCCGCAAGACAGAGAAGGTGGGCCAAGGCCCACCTTACGCGCGTTACACTGCGGGGCCGACCATCCCCACAATCTCATAGGTCTTTTTCAAAATCGGGGCCGTGATCTCACGCGCTTGGCTTGCGCCGCGTGCCAGTATCCGATCGATCTCTGCGGGATCATCCATCAAACGCGCCATCTCGCCCGAAATAGGCGAAAGCTTGGCCACAGCCAAATCCGCCAAAAGAGGTTTGAACGTACCAAACTGTTGGCCCCCGACCTCGGACAGAACATCCTCAACAGAGCGTTCGGACAGGGCGGCAAAGATATTAACCAGATTACGTGCCTCGGGACGGCCTTCCAGCCCGTCGATATCAGAGGGCAGTCCGTCAGGATCCGTCTTGGCCTTACGAATTTTCTTTGAAATGACATCCGCGTCATCGGTCATGTTGATCCGTGACGCATCAGATGGATCGGATTTGGACATCTTTTTACAACCGTCACGCAGCGACATAACGCGTGTGGCCGCGCCTTCAATCACAGGCTCCGTCATTGGGAAGAAATCCACACCATAATCATGGTTAAACTTCGCAGCGATATCGCGTGTCAGTTCCAGATGCTGCTTTTGATCTTCACCAACAGGAACATGTGTGGCGTGATACACAAGAATATCCGCCGCCATCAAAGCGGGGTACCCAAACAAACCCAGCGATACGTTTTGCGCGTTTTTGCCAGCCTTGTCTTTGAATTGTGTCATACGCTGCATCCATCCCATGCGTGCGACGCAGTTGAAGATCCACCCCAATTGCGCATGTTCAGGCACTTGGGACTGGTTGATCAAAATCGATTTTTCGGGGCTGATGCCGGATGCGATGAAACCTGCCGCCAATTCGCGGGTGTTGTGCAACAGATCCTTTGGGTCTTGCCAGACCGTGATCGCGTGCAGGTCAACCATACAATAAATCGACTGCGCCACCTCGTCTTGCATGGTGACAAACCGTTTGATCGCACCAAGGTAATTGCCAAGGGTCAAACCGCCCGATGGCTGGATGCCGGAAAAGACGCGCGGGGTGAATGTCGTTTCAGTCATGAAAACTATCCTAGATTCTGGCCTAATGTTCTGGGCAAACCGTTTGCGCTGGCTTACCCATGCATGGATTGCCCGTCAACCGAAGGGCGTTTGGCAAACTGCGCTTAATCAAAGGACGCATGCATGCACCAAGATCACAATGCCCCTCCTGTCAATCCGTTGCCGCCCGTTGTGTGGTTGTTGTTTGCGGGCATCGCTGTTCCAGAGCTGATCTTTTTGATGGCTGAAAATCGCATGATCGGTGGGGCAGAAGCCATTGGATGGCGCACGAATGCGTTTGGGAACTACGGGTTTTCCGGCATCGCCTTTGACTGGATGATCCGCAACAATCAGGCACCTTTCGAATACGCCATGCGCGTTTTCACCTATCCCTTTTTGCACCAAGCCTTCACGTCTGCGATTTTTTCGGGTGTCATGTTGCTGGCGATGGGCAAGTTGGTGGGCGAAGCCATGGGACAGCTTGCGGTCATTTTGATCTTTGTTCTTTCGGGAGTCTTCGGCGCCATTGTCTTTGGGCTGATTACGGATCAAGCTTGGCTGATCGGTGCCTTTCCATGTGTCTATGGCCTGATCGGCGGGTATAGCTTTTTGTTGTGGCAAAGGCTTGCGGGCACAGGCATGCAGCAATTGCAGGCCTTTCGACTGATTGCATTTTTGATGGGCATCCAGCTGTTTTTCGGTATTTTCTTCGTGACCGGACTGGATTGGATCGCTGAACTGGCGGGCTTTGTTTGCGGCTTTGCGATTTCCGCCGTCGTTATGCCGGGCGGGTTGGCGCGCATTCGGGCGTTGTTACAACGACGCTAAGACCGTTCAACGTCGCACTGCGCCTTTGATCTCGGACAGCTTGAACGCCCCCAAAAGCTGACCCGCACCAAAAAAGCTTAGGATACCAACGGCGACCAACCCAAGAAGCGCCCCATAACGGATACCCGCCATCCCCAAAGCCGGGGTCAGTGCGACATTGGCCATCCACAGACAGCCCCCCATGATCGTTGAGGCCGCCAAAATGCGCCAGATGCGTTTGTGGAACTGAGCGTCGAACCGCGCCACATCGCCCATACGCCGCGCACCAATGGCCAACAAAGCAACCATGACCCATCCCGCCACCGTTGTTGCAATTGCGGGGGCAATCCAGCCGATGGTTGACGTAAGGCCCAGCGCAATCGCCGCGTTGACCACCATCGCCACCAAAGCAAAGCGGAACGGCGTTTTGGTGTCTTCGCGGGCAAAATACAGCGGTTGCAAAAACTTCTGCACCACAAACGCTGGCAGACCCAACCCGTAAATCGACACGGCCACGGCGATCGCCGCCGCGTCGTCGGCCCCCGTCGCTCCACGTGCAAACAGCACCGTGACCAAGGGTAAAGGGATGATCATAAGTGCGACAGCAGACGGGATTGTCAGTGCCAACGATATTTCGGCAGCGCGTGAAAAGGCGTGACGCGCACCCGTTTCGTCACCCGCCATCAAGCGGCGCGACAAGTCTGGCAAAAGCACAATCCCGACAGCAATCCCCACGACCCCCAAAGGTAACTGATACAGGCGGTCGGCTGCAAACAACCAGCTGACGGCCCCTTCAAACTGGCTGGCAGCCAATTGACCCACAACCAGATTGATCTGCATAACACCCGACGCCAAAGCCGCAGGAATGGCCACCAAGACCATCTTTTTCATATCAGGCGTCCAGCGTGGACGTCCCGGACGCAAAGCAAATCCCGCCTGCGCGGCGGCAAACCACGTCAACCCAAGCTGGGCCACGCCCGCAAGCGGAATGGTCCAGATCAACCAATTGATGACCTCACCACCAGAATAGTGGCCCGCAATCATGGCTATAATCACAAAAATGTTCAGCAACACAGGGGCCGCAGCAGCGACCGCGAAACGCCCGGTGGCGTTCAAAATGCCTGAAAACAAAGCCGATAGGGACATAAAGAAGATGTAGGGAAACACGATCTTGCCAAAGCCCACCGTCAGATCGAACCGCGCGTCTTCCGCAAAGCCTCCGGCCGTCGCCCACACCAAAGCTGGCATGAAGACCATCGCCAAAGCCGTCAGGATCAACACCACAAACGCCAACCCGTTCAAAGCATCGCGGGCAAACTTTGCGGCCTCGGTATCCGCTTCCAGCTTTTTGGAGAACATCGGCACAAACGCCGCGTTGAACGCCCCTTCTGCAAAGAAGCGCCGGAACATGTTGGGCAACCGAAAGGCCGCCACAAAGGCATCCATCATTGGCCCGGGTCCGATCAGCGACAGGATCAAAATCTCGCGGACGAAACCCAAAATACGCGACATCAGCGTCCAGAACCCAACCGTTAAAAAGCCAGACATCAATCGGATGGGTTTCAAGTCGCGGCCTTTCGCAGATGCATTGCGTCTTGGGGTAAAGGGTTGGCCGCACTGTGACAAGTGCCTGCCCACTTGCTCTTGTTCGGACACTGGCGTAGCAGTTTTTCCATCTTGTTAAGGAATGTGCCCATGGCCGAGGTCCAAAACCGCTTTGTTATCCTGTCCGCAGCACGGTCTGGCAGCACAGCTTTTACAACGACATTGGGCGCACATCCCAAGGTCTATTGCCACGGCTCCCCTTTTTTCAGCTCACCCCGATGGAAATCAGCACTGCACAAAGAAGCAGAAGATGTCGTTGATTTGGGTAAACGCGAAACAGATCCCGTTGGACTGGTTTACGATATTTTGAACTTCACCCCCGGCCCGCCCAATGTGGGGTGCAAGCTGTGGCACAACGCAGACAAAGGCCCCACAGCCGCGATCGAAGCCTTGGCCGCTGACGAAACCATCAAAAAGGTTATTCTGAACCGCGAAAACCTATTGGCCGCCCATTCTTCAGGCGTGGTCATGCAAATGCGCCGTCAACAGCCGGAGCTGTTTGAAGATCCGGAGACAAAACCCAAATTGAATTTCGACAAAACTGCATTTTTGCGGTTTGCCAATCGCAGAATGAAGTGGTTTGAAGACTACAGAACCATGTCCAAAGGGGATGTTATTGAAATCCCCTACATCAACTTGATGACAGACGGCATCGACGCGATGCGCCCGTTTTTGAAATTGCACCCCTACCGCCTGCGCCAACGCACCGAAAAGGTTGGATCGGGCGACATCATCGGGCGTTATGATGCGGAGTATCACCCCGAAATCCGCGCGGCCCTTGACGAACTCGGGCATCCCGAATGGAACCGTGAAGACCACCGCACGGACTAGGCTCAGGACCCATTAATCCTGTGGCGCCTGATTTGGTGGAACTGTCCATCTGCAGCTTGTCCCATCAACGTAAGGGCGTCGATCTGCGCTGGCATCGCTATGCCAGTCAGTGCCTGCTCCAAAATGGCCGAGGCTTGTGCTGCTGTCGGTTTGTCCAACCGGTCCGTTAACGTCATGTGAAAGCGGAACGCATCCAGCACATGCGGATACCCCCATTTGTCCAGATAGCCGCGTTGCTGTGGCGTCAAACGATGCGGGGCGCGACGTTCAATTTCTGCAGCGCTTAGGGGCGCGCGAAAGACGTCTAGGTCTTGCACAACCTGCGCCGCAAGCCCTTGCAACAGATTGGTATCGCCCTTTGGCACAAGCGCCAGAAACCGCCCCAAACTGGCCAGATGCAATTGCGGCAAAGGGGCGATTTGGACGGTGCTGCACACCGCGTCAAACCCCGCCTCCAAGTCTTGTTGCCGCATGCCTTCGGCCAGCCTAAACGGTGCTTTTATGGTGCCATGAAACCCGTATTTGTGCGGGTTTTGTGTGATTTCCGCGACATCAAGGCCAGCCGTCGTGAAACGCGGCGTCTTTGCCCCCGACGCACTGTCCCATCCAAGCCATTGGGCCGCAAAACGCGCCAGATCACTGTCAGTCGGACAGGTATAAAAGACGGCATAGCGTTCAAACATCGCGTCAATACCCCATCGCTGCGCCGTCTTTGCGCGGGTCCGATCCCCCCGTCAAAACGCCCTGTTCCCAATCGATCCAAATGGCTTGCGACCCGCCAATCGGGCGCTCTGGTGCTTTCAGCCGGTGACCACGCGCTGTCAGCGCATCCTGAATATCTTGTGGCACCGTGCCTTCAATTTCAACGGCGTCGTCGTCGGGATCCACCATAGTGCGCGGTGCATCCATCGCCTCTTGGATGTCCATGCCATAGTCCAGCATGCGCGTCAGAAACTGCATATGCCCAAAGGCTTGATAGTGCCCGCCCATCACCCCGAAGGGCATCACGGCGCGGCCTTTCTGTGTCAGCATACCCGGTATGATGGTGTGCAAAGGACGCTTGCCACCTGCGATACAATTGGGGTGGCCCGGTTCCAGCGAAAACCCATGGCCGCGGTTTTGCAGAACAACGCCGGATTTAGGCGCAACAAAGCCTGACCCCCAGCCCATGTACAGGGTGTTGATAAAGGAACAGGCGTTGCGATCCTTGTCTACCACGCTCAGATAAACCGTATCGCGGTGGCGGGTCAGGGGAATATCGGCAGGGGGTTCCTGGGCGCGCGTCATGTCGATTGCATCCACCAAGCGCTGTGCGTAGTCATCCGACAAGATGTCTTCCACAGGCACATCCGCAAACGCAGGATCCGCAACATAAAGATTTCGGGCGCGGTACGCCAAACGGCACGCTTCCAGTTCAAGATGCAACCGGTCTGTGGTCACTGGCCCGTCAATCACATCCAGCTTCGACATCATGTTCAGCAACAACAAGACGATGATCCCTTGCCCATTGGGGGGACATTCATGCACGGTATAGCCGCGAAAGTCTGTTGTGATCGGCGTGACATATTCGCCTTTGGTGGCTGCGAAGTCCTGCATACTGTGCAACCCGCCTTTTGAGCGCAGGTAGTCCACCATGTCTTGCGCAATCTCGCCTTCGTAGAACGCATCGCGGCCATGGGTGGATATGGCCTCAAGCGTGTCGGCCAGTTCCTTTTGAAAATGCATCTCGCCCACCTTGGGCGGTTTGCCACCCGGCAAGAAAATACGCGCTGCGTTTTCATCTGTCCGCAACAACGGCGCACAGGCCTCGAAATCGGATGCGACGCGCGACGATAAAGGGTATCCATGGCGTGCATAGTTGATGGCAGGGGCCAACACATCGGCCAACGGCATGCGCCCGTGATCCGCGTGCAACCGCGTCCAGCCGTCGATGGCCCCCGGAACGGTCACGGCATGCGGCGACATGCGTGAAAATTCGGTGACGCCTTGATCACGGTAATAGGCGATGTCTGCGGCTGCAGGGGCGCGTCCCGATCCGTTGAACCCGATGACTTTGTCACGGCCTTCCGGGGCATAAAGGCAAAAGCAATCCCCGCCGATGCCTGTTGATCCGGGTTCCGTCACACATTGCACAGCAACCGCAGCAATAGCCCCGTCCATCGCATTTCCGCCAGCCTTCAGCATATCCAGCGCAGCCTGACTGGCCAACGGATGGGATGTAGCGGCCATACCGTGAGGGGCGTGAACGGGTGAACGGCCAGGAAGTTCCAGATTGCGCATGACGCCCCCTTTTTTGCAGTGTGATGGCCCTACGATGGCAACTGTGCAGAAGGGATGCAAGGCGCACCGCCCTTGCCCTTGGCCCGTGCCACGGGTTAGGTGCACACCGCATGGGCCTGCGCGGCGCATAGCCAACAGGGATGTTAACACATGGACGATACAGTCATTGCCACGATCACAGCCTCAGCAGGCCGCCGTTTGCTGGGCATATTGTCTATGGGCACTTTGGGGGTTCTGGTCATCACGATTTGCTTTTTGGCCCCACCGGCGCCAGGACTTATCGTATTTCTTCTGGCTGTCGGCGCCGCATCCCTGTGGGCTGCTGAAAATATGCGGCGCGCAACGACGTTGACGATCGAGCTTACGGAAGAAGGGTTGCGCGACAGCTCTGGTGAAGTGCTGGCGCGGCTGGATGATATCGCCGGTATTGACCGTGGCGTCTTTGCCTTCAAACCGTCCAACGGCTTTTTGCTAAGCACCAAAACGCCGGCCACCCGTGTATGGCGGCCCGGCTTGTGGTGGCGCTTTGGCAAACGCGTGGGTGTGGGTGGCATGACACCGGCGGGTGAAACAAAGTTCATTGCCGATTACATTGCGACCCATGTGGCCCAACGCGACGGTTAACTGCCGCTGCTGGGATCCCACAACACCTGCGGTGCGTATCGGGGGCGGGTGAACACGAAATTCACAATCTCATGGTCAGACAAGCCCGTGTCGAAGGGCGGGTTATACTTGACCCATGTCTCAACCAGCATGACCCGTTCATTGTGCTTCATGATCGGCAAGCGATCTTTCAGCTTCTTGACCGCGTTGTTGCCCAATGCTGATACCCAGCCGCGTTTTTTCGACCAGTCGCGTTTGTAGACGTTGTTATTGGCGTCGTATTTCACGCTGGTGATACGAATGGCAGTATCCGATTCCTCAGCCGCCGTCAGATAGGTCAGCAGATCCTGCGCCCCGTTCATATAGGCAGAGTCCAGATAGGCTGTTTCCCTCGAGATCATGTCACCGATGGTAAACGCGGCCCGCAGATTGACCGTGTGCTGGCGGTAGGCGTGAAAAATGGAGAACATCGTCAGATAAGCCCAGAACAGGGCGGGCAGAATAATCACCGTTTCCACTGCGATACTGGCTTCTTCGTCGCGCCCGAAGCGGGCGGCATAGAACCGCATCTTTTGTTTCAAGTTCATTTTGCGCATTATCTTGGCTCCTGCACAAAGGCGGAGATAGAGACCATTTTAGAGCGGCCCGATCCGTCTTTGGTGAAGGCGTAACCCAGACCCGTGCTTGGGAATACCGGTTTGAACATATAACATGCACGTACCAACATCATTTCGTTGTCCAGACCCAGACTGAACACCGTAGGCGGTTCAATCGGCTGGGAAACATCCACGCAATCAGACGGCATACCAATGCCACCAAAATTGCGGATGTTCACTGGCGTCAGCGACAGGCGCAACGCCGATTCACAATCGGGCAAATTCCCCGCCATATCGCAAATGGAATTCTTGAGATCGTTGTGCGTAAACTGCACCCCGGTTCCCAAGCGTACATTGCGCACGGTCATGTCGACGCCCCGGTCCAGAAACACTTGGCGCATGGAATAGATGCCAAGTTCGATGGACGTCAGGAACAAGGTGAAGATCAAAGGCACCGCGAGGGCAAATTCAATCACCAGCTGTCCGTCTTCATCACGCCCGAAACGGCGCAGGAATTGTTTTGTTTTGCGTATCATTGGGTCAACCTCAACTGGTTGATCTGGCTTGCAATTGATTTGAACGCCTCTGAGATTTCCACACCCTCCACCCGGAAGAAGTGCGAAGGCGAAGAGGCACAGTTCTGCATGACACCGGCGCTGTAGTCGCTGACTTCAAAACCGATAGACCAGATCACGATACCTTGCGCTTTTGCCGCGTCGCAAATGCTGTCCAACATGGTGTCAGCTTGGCTAGACGTGTATTTGACATAGCGCCAGTCGTCGTAGTTCCAGCTGCGTACACCTGCGTAAGACAGATATCTTTCAATTGGCCAATAGTTCCAGTGGCTGTAGTGGTTATCGTTTGCATAATACCACGGCTGGATGCGCCACGTATCCACGTTCTGGCCATCCGTCATCAGAATGACAGTTTTCAGAGTGTCAGGATCATCGTAGTTCGCAGGGCGTCCTGCAAAGATGCCATCGACCTGATTGCTCAGAGACAAAGCTTGCGTCACTGGGCGGAAGGACGGATCAAGCAATGTGACCCCCCATTTCATGCCAAGGTGAATGGCTGTATTCGCACGATACGTCAGGCTATTGATGTTCGACTTCAATGCATTCGCATCTTGCGACATGGGCACGATTTTTTCGTATTCCTGTTTCGGACACCCGGGGTTCTTGATCTTTGTGTTCCAACCATACCAGTTGCTGCTCATCTCAAAGTGCTGCATCTGTTCGTACTGCTTAGACATGCTGATGGTTGTGCTGTTGAAATCGACAGGCTCGAAGTCAACGCAGAACGAATAGGGATGCCGTTCGGTCGCGTTCAATTCTTCAAAGATCGCCTCACCTGCGTTCACTTGCGCCGTGTACGGGACCAAGGACACAGAGATCAGATCTTCGGTCTCTTCCCGTAGAACTTCGTCCACAAATGTCTTCGACGCTGTGCGCAGGTTAGACATTTTGTTATTGTAACGCATGGACCCCGAGATATCGAGAACCATGGAAATCTCGACGTTGGATATCCGTTCTTCGGCTTTGCTGCGTGCAGGCGCGTTGAGTTCGGGAACCCCCATCAAACGCATGAACTGTGTCGGCGTCGGGCTGTTTGCCGTGGCCAGAACCGTGCGATAGTTCAGACCTTCGTCAACGGTAACGCTGCTGAGGTAATCCGCCATGCCGGCTTTGTCGAAGTAATCATTCACAACAGCTTCGGGATCCAGCGTCTGATCAATGTCAGCCGCCGCCAGAACAGCGCGATCAATTGTTGCTTGTAGCTTGGCGCGTTCCATTTCGTTGCGCATGATGTCAACGCCAATGCCACCCACCAACAGCATCATCATCAGGATCATGAGGCCGAACATCGTCATGACGCCGTCCTCGTTACGCGAGAAATGCCGCGCGAACTGCATGGCTTCCACCAGGCTTAGTTTGGGCTTTTCAACGCGGCCCAATGTATTCGTATGCGCACCTAGATCAGACATGGTCGACCTTCCTAAAACTTTTGCTCCACAAGGGCGAAATACCCTTTGCGGCAACAGCGTATGTGCATCGCAAATGTGTTTGAAATCAGGCAACACGGGGAAGAGTGTGTGAAGAATTCGCTGATTCAAGGACAATCGCAGCCCTTCGGCGGCATTGTTAACCAAATAATAACCTTTTCCGGATTGCGACGCCAAGCTGCGCCAACACCCGATTTTCAGCGGTAAAACCCAACTGCCCAAGTCTACGACAGGCAATTGTTCTGCCAAATTCCGGTTTTACGCCGCAGTTGTTTTTACAAAAAGCACAAAAAAGTCGCACATGTTAACCTAGTCGTCATAGGCTGCATGCACAGATCAACCCAACCATGAGTCGTTCTGTCGGGAAAAGGAGACCTCGAATGAGTGCACCCAATGAGCCTAGCTTTCGTGAAAGTGTGGATATGATGTTCAACCGCGCAGTGGCGTTGATGGACTTGCCGCCAGGCTTGGAAGAAAAAATCAGGGTGTGTAACGCCACCTATACCGTACGCTTCGGTGTGCGGTTGCGCGGCCAAATCCAGACCTTCACAGGGTATCGTTCTGTGCATTCCGAACATATGGAACCGGTCAAAGGCGGCATTCGCTTTTCTTTGGGTGTCAATCAGGACGAAGTGGAAGCTCTCGCGGCCTTGATGACGTACAAATGTGCGTTGGTCGAAGCGCCGTTTGGCGGATCAAAAGGCGGTTTATGCATCGATCCGCGCCAATACGACGAACACGAATTGGAACAGATCACACGACGGTTCGCATATGAGCTGATCAAACGCGATCTTATCAACCCGTCCCAAAACGTGCCCGCCCCCGATATGGGAACCGGCGAACGCGAAATGGCGTGGATGGTGGATCAATACGCACGAATGAACACCACTGACATCAATGCAAAGGCCTGTGTCACAGGCAAACCGCTGAATGCGGGCGGCATTGCCGGCCGTGTCGAAGCCACCGGCCGCGGGGTGCAATATGCCTTGCGCGAGTTTTTCCGAGACACGGAAGGTGTGAAAAAAGCTGGCCTGACAGGCACGCTTGACGGCAAACGTGTTGTCGTTCAGGGCCTCGGCAATGTGGGCTACCACGCGGCCAAGTTTCTGGCGGCTGAAGATGGCTGCAAGGTTGTGGGCATCATCGAACGTGATGGTGCTTTGGTTGATACAAAAGGGTTGGATGTCGATGCAATCCAACACTGGATCAGCACGCATGGCGGTATTGCGGGTTATCCCGATGCAACCTTTGTGGAAAATGGCGCCAAAGTTCTGGAAGAAGAATGCGAAATTCTGATCCCGGCGGCCTTGGAAGGTGTGATCAACCTAAGCAATGCGGCAAATATCAAAGCACCGCTAATCATCGAGGCGGCAAACGGACCTGTGACAGCCGGTGCGGATGCAATCTTGCGTGACAAAGGCACGGTCATCATCCCTGATATGTATGCCAATGCCGGCGGTGTGACCGTATCTTATTTCGAATGGGTCAAGAACCTGAGCCACATTCGTTTTGGCCGTATGCAGCGTCGTCAGGAAGAAGGACGGCACCAGTTGGTTGTCGATGAACTGGAGCGTCTAAGCTCGGACAGCGGGATTGGTTGGCAATTGTCACCCGACTTCAAAGATCGCTATCTGCGCGGTGCGGATGAATTGGAACTGGTACGATCCGGTCTCGATGACACGATGCGCATTGCCTACCAGTCCATGATGAATGTCTGGCACTCGCGCGATGATGTGCAGGATCTGCGTACAGCGGCCTATCTGGTGTCCATCGACAAGGTCGCCAGCAGCTACAAAGCCAAAGGGCTTTAACACCCATCCCGAAGCCGCAAAACCAAGTGGCTTCGGGAACCATCAAAAATTGCGCCCGCTGGAAATCACCGTTCGGGACCAATCTTGCGGTCAGCGTCAACGCCAGCTTGGCGCCACAGCGTTTGGATGAACGCCGGCAATTTCTGACATGATGTCCGTCACTGGCAATCCCGTGGCTGCCATGACCGCCGCGCGGTAAGGTGGTAAATTTGTACATTCAAACAAGATGTGGCGATGTGCCGGGGTTTGATGTTTTTGCACCAAGTCAACCAGTTCGGCCTGCGCCTGCCCCGCATCTAATCCTGACGTATTGCCTTCAATGACGGCACGCAAATGGTGTTCAGGCCGCAACCCCACAATGGATGTCTGGAATGCGGACTGCTCCCCCAAATGCACTGGCGTCAATTTTGCCGCATCAAAGGTCACGATCATAAGTTGGTCCGGCGTAAAGCCCACGGCCAACCGATCCAAAGCCCCCAATGCCGAACATATCAAAACCTGCGATGTCAGTGATTGCAGATGAGACTGCCAATATGACAAAAATCCGCACGATGTGACGACGACCGCACCCCGCGCCTGACGCAGCGCATCTTCAAAAGGGGCGATATCCACCAAATCAGGACGATCGCTGACCACGTTCTGCACTGTCGCAGAGGGCACCCGGATCACTTCCATCGGCAACGCATAGCTTTGGGCGCACCCGACATCCCCCGCAATACGCGGGAAATGTGTGTCCAGTTGCAAGACGGTGATCGCAGGCCGCATGTCTACTGGATGTTGTTGGGCAGCCATGTCGCAAGCCCCGGCCAAATCACCAGAATAACCACCATCAGCAGCATCAACGCGACCATGGGCAAAGCGACCTTCGAAATATAGCCAATCTCGTGTTTTGTCATGCCTTGCAGCACAAACAGGTTGAACCCGATGGGCGGTGTGACTTGCGCCATCTCAACCACGACCACGATGAAAATCCCAAACCAGATCACGTCGATGCCCGCCTGACGGATCATCGGCTCGACGATCGCCATGGTCAGAACAACCGATGAAATCCCGTCCAGAAACATCCCCAAGATGATGTAGAACACAGTCAAGGCCGCGATCAGCGTGATGGGCGAAAGCTGCATCTGGTCGATCCATGCGGCCAACGCACGCGGCAATCCGGTGAACCCCATCGACAACGACAAGAACGCCGCCCCCATCAGGATCAAAGCGATCATGGCCGAGGTGCGCGTGGCCCCCATCAGGCTTTCAAAGAAGGCCGATGCGGTCAGCGATCGTTGGAACGCCGCCAATGTCAAAGCCCCGATGACACCCACTGCCGCTGCTTCCGTTGCGGTGGCCCAACCGAAATACATTGACCCGATGACGGCAAAAACAAGACACAGCACCGGGATCAGGAACCGGCTTTCTGCAAGCATTGTGCCGAAACTCATCGGCGGTTCTGGTGCGGGTCGTTGATCGGGTTTGATGAAGTGCCAAAACACAATGTAGCTCATGAACAACGCCGCCAGCACGAGGCCCGGAATGATGCCTGCCATAAACAACTTAATGATGCTTTCGTTGATCGACACACCGTAGACGATCAAGGTAAGCGACGGGGGGATCATCAGGCCAAGCGTCGCTGCCCCCGCCAAAGTACCGACGATCATGTATTCGGGATAACCGCGTTTGCGCAGCTCGGGGATCGACATTTTGCCGACCGTGGTCAGGGTCGCCGCGGATGATCCCGAAACAGCCGCGAATATGGTGCACCCCGCGATATTGGTGTGTAGCAATCCACCCGGCAGCCAGCGCATCCACGGGGCAAGCCCGCGGAACATGTCTTGTGACAATCGGGTGCGATACAAGATTTCACCCATCCAGATAAACAATGGCAAAGCCGTTAACGTCCAACTGCTGGAGCTGGTCCAGATGGTGGTGATCATCGCATCGCCTGCGGGGCGCACAGTGAACAGTTCCATCCCAACCCAAGCGACCCCCATCAGGGCAAGGCCGATCCAGATGGACGACCCAAGCAGGGTGAACAGAACGAAAAGGAAAACGATGGTGGCGTAGGCTTCGGTCATTCGACGGCCTCCGATTTGATCGGGTTGGTGCCGGTGACCAGCAAACGATAAAGCGTGTCCCAAAGGGCAATCGCCAACAAAACTGTACCGATGGACATGGCCAGTTGCGGGATCCAGACGGGGGTGTAGACCAGTTTGTCGCCCGCCTCTGCGATGCCCGCGAAATCAAGCCGGAACAGCGCCACAACCCATTCGGGGATTTGGTCCTGCCCTTGGGTGCGGTCGTTCAGCATCTCGGAAAATCCGTTGGCCTTGATCGCGTAGCGCGAAAAATAGGTGGCGATTACAGCAGCGGCAAACACTGCAAAGATATCAAGCCATTTCTTCGTGAAATTCGTGGCATTCAAAAGGATCGACACACGAATATGTGCCCCCCGCGTCATGGCGTGACACAGCGCAAAGAAAGACGTGGCGGCCATGGCGTAGCCTGCAAACTCAGTCGTGCCCGGCAACGCGAACCCCACCCAACGCGAAATCATCTGCGCCACGATCAGCCCCAGAATGGTACACATGAAACAAGCCGAAATGATGCCAGAGGCAAGGTAAACGCGGTCCAGCACTTTCCACAGCGGCCGCAACGGGCGTTCCAAACGTGCCCCCAGCACAAAGCAGACCAAACCCAAGACGCTGGGCAAAACAAACAGCCACGCCCAAAGCGGCAAGCCCATCACGGGCGACCAATCGCGCATCACGCATATCCTTTTGGGAAAAGAGAAAGGCCAGCCCCGAAAGGCTGGCCCTGAAGATGCTTAGTTGTTGTAAGCGTCGAGGATTTTCTGACCGTCCGCGCCAGCCGTTTCCAGCCACTCAGCCGTCATTTTCTCACCGATGGCTTTCAATTCAGCCAGGAAATCAGGCCCTGCATCTTCCACGGACATGCCGTTCTTGGCCAGCTCTTCAAAGTAGAAGTTCGCCAGTTCCTCGGACTTTGCAGCACAGGATGCGCCTGTTTCGTCCGCCGCTTTCTGGATGCCTGCCTTGGTGTCGTCGCCCAGCGCGTCCCAGGCTTGGGCGTTGACCATCACGTAGTTGCGCGGCAGCCATGCGTTGACCTTGTAATAGTGGCTCAGGTGTTCCCAAACCTTGCGGTCATAGCCTGTGGACCCTGACGAGATGAACGCCGATGCCACGCCTGTTGCCAAGGCTTGCGACAGTTCTGCCGCTTCGATCTGCACAGGGATCATGCCCAGCTCTTCCGCAAATGTCGCTGTCGCTGAGTTATAGGAGCGGAATTTGATGCCTTGTGTGTCAGCCGAAGATGCGACTTCCTTGTTGAAATAGAACCCCTGCCCCGGCCATGGGCATGTGTACAGCGCGACCAGATTAAGGTCCGCCAGCTGCGCGTTCACAGTGTCCTTGGCAGCCGCCCACAGTTTGGAGTTGTCGGCATATGTAGTCGCCACAAACGGCAGGTTGTCCCACCCCAAAAGCGGGGCCTCATTGGCATGCGCTGACATAAAACGTTCGCCGATTGGCACTTGGCCGGTTTGCACGGCGCGTTTGATATCGCCGCCGCCAAACAGCGATCCGCCCGGATGCACGGTGATGTCGATGGCACCATTTGTGTATTCGCGCACGCGATCCGCAAACATCACGCCTTGTTCAGAATGGAAATTCGTGGCCGAATACGCCATCGGCATGTCCCATTTCTGGGCATGACCATCTGCGAATGCCGTGGTGGCTGCAACCGCACCAGCAATAGCTGTGCTGGCGATTTTTGTGAATGAAGTCATTGGTCTCTCCCTGAAGCAGGGTCTAGCGCCCCACATATTTTTTTGGATCGAAAGGCGACATGTCCATGTTGGGACTGCGCCCGTTGATCATGTCTGCGATGATCCGACCCGTTTTCGGGCCACCTGTCAACCCAACGTGCTGGTGCCCGAAAGCCGAATAGCTTTTGCCCTGCGCGTCATTGGCCCCGATCAAAGGCAGGCTGTCGGCGGGTGCGGGGCGGTGCCCCATCCATTCCACCACGCGGTCGTAGGTGATATTTGGCAAAACCGCTTCAACCTGACGACGCAGCAATTCAAACGGCGCACGGCTTGGGGCGGCATCCAGTCCTCCGAATTCGATCACACCCGCGGCACGGATGCGCCCGTCCATCGGCGTTACGACAAATTTCCCGGATGCCACCATCATCGGGTTCTTTGGCATCGACGACGGGTTCACCAGTTCAATATGATACCCACGCTCGCTTTCAAAGGGCACCTTCACCCCAAGCTTGTGCGCGATGGCCTTTGACCAAGGCCCCATCGCAAACACGATACGGTCAGCCTGCAGTGTGCCGCTGTCGGTGTGCAAAGCCGTGACGCTCCCGTCTGCCACATCTATATCGCTGATGGCCGTAATCGCCAGCTGCCCGCCCTGATCCACAAAGTGATCCGCCAACGCTTTTACGTAGGCGCCCGGATCACTGATGCGTCCATGATCGTGGCACCGCACGACTTTGGCAAAGACATTTCCATATGCCGGATCATCCGCCAAATAATCTTCGCCAGACACAACATCATATGACAGTCCGACCTCGCGTCGTTTCAGCCATCCATAGGCATCTGCCGCGAAAGCCGCCGGAGTGGCATACCCGAAGCAATAATTTTCGCACGTGATAAATTTTGCGGCAGGTGTATCTTTGGCCAGAGCTTCATGTTGCGCCACAGTATCGTGCAACAGCCCCGCCATGGATTTGGCGTATAGCGTAACGTGTGCGTCGTTGGCATGCTGCAGGTACCGCTGCAAAAATGGCAAAAGACGCGGCAAGTAAGACCACTTCAGGAACAAAGGCGCGTTGGGGTTAAACAGCATCCCCGGAGCACGCCGCAACAAACCCGGAGTTGTAACCGGAATAACAGAGCCAGCAGCCAGAACGCCTGCATTCCCGTGGCTGGTGCCTTTTCCCGGCCCCTCGCGGTCCACAAGCGTCACCGAATGTCCGGCGCGTTGCAACCAAATGGCCGTCGACACCCCGACAATACCTGCCCCTGCCACGATAACGTCCATGATGCCGTTCCTTGCCTCAGTCCCAAATCGCCTTAAGGCATAGCGGCAAAGCAAAGGCCGCTTCAACGTGTTTGTCAAAGCGGCCTTGATGCAGGTTTGATGTTTTACGCGCCTTGCAACTGCGCCTTAATCGCGTCAGCAGCCGCGAAGGCCAGCGCAGACAAGGTCAGTGTGGGGTTCGCTGTGGTGATCGTCGGGAATACGCCGTCGCCCACCAAAAACAGGTTAGAGTGGTCCCACGACCGGCTGGTTTTATCGACGACGGAAGTCGCGGCAACGTCCCCCATGCAATAGGTGCCAACAAGATGCCCCGCCCCGTAATACTGGAACCCCAGAGGTACAGGTTGCGGCACACTGTTTGCGTCTCGTGCGCAAACATTTGGATCCATCAGCTCAGGCGGCAGCGTGCCAAACACATCCGGGTCAGGGTTTTCAAACCAGTTGGGGTTGTCGACCATCGCGCCCCCTTTGCCCGCCACTTGCTGTGAGTTGCGCGTATAGTTCGTAACCCCCATTTTGGCATAGACCTGCCGGCTGAATATCTCGGCATAGGCAAAGCCACGCCGCGTGTATTCAGACAATTGATAATCGATGATCGGGCGCGGCACACCCAGCCCGTCCGTGATCCCAAGACTGCGGTCGATGCGCACACGGCTGTCAGGATCGGGCGATTGTTCCACCAGAAACCCCATCCGCCATTGGCGCGTGAAGGCATCGTTCAGCCGGTTCACCAGATCCGTGCCAAACAGCGTTTGCGCCGCCCCCCCCGGTCCTTGGTTGTTCAGGCCAGACATATTGGTTCCGCTGATAAAGTCATTCGTGGTTGTCCACGGATCACCGTTCGAAAAGTTCCACCCCTCGTTGCCAATCTCGACCCGCCACGCAGCACGGTCGGCGCGGTAAGGCCCATCCCGCAAGGATTCGATGCCTGCTGTCGTCAGTGGCCCCCGGAACCCGTAGATTTGCTGGTTCATCAAGGACCATGACAGGTACAGCGGATGGTCCATCAGATTGCGCCCCACCTGATCGGAGGAATTCGCAACGGTGCCGCTGCCATCGCCCAGATCAGACAGCAAAAGCAGCTTGGGCGTTTCAATCGCATGGGCCGCGATGACGTAAATCTTGGCCGTCACCGTCACCGGATCGCTTTGCGTCAACACGCCGTTTTCGGTCTTCCACGTGGTGTATTCCACCCCCGTCACCGGCGCGCCGTAGCTTTGCGCGATGACGCGTTTGACCACGGATTGCGCCAGCACAGTCACGTTGCCGGTGCTTTGCGCGTTACTCATGGTGACGGTCGCGTCGTATTTCGCCTGAATGGGGCAGATGGGGATGCAGTTGGTGTTGCCTGCACACACGCGGCGCTGTGCATAGGGTTGCGAATTGCGTCCTGCGGGGGTCGGCGTCACAACGATCGACTGATCGCCAAACCCAAAGTAACCATCGGTTCCATTTACAAATTCGCCCACGGTTTGATCCACCACCGACAGGGGCAACTCGGGCATGGGGTATTCGTAGCCGTCCGGGTATTCCAATCCGATGCTGGCCAGATCGGTTTCTTGCACGCTGGTGGTGGCAGAAACCCCGATCTCGGCCTCGGCACGCGCATAGAGGGGCAGCATTTCAGTGTCTTGAATGGGCCAGTTCTTCAAGGGGTAGTCAGGATTTCCGGCGCCATAAGCATCCTTCATGCGAAAGTCGTTTTTCAAAAACCGCAAGCTGGTGCCAAGCCAGTGCCACGTGGTGCCACCCGCGACCCTTTCATAGGTGCTGAGGAACGGTTGCGGCCCTTTTTGCAGCAGGTAGGAGACATTGGGATCAAAGATGAACCCGTCGTCATTGCCCAAGGTTTGCTGCCAGCCTGCCGAGACATTCGACGAAAACGTATCAGAAACCGTGGCGCGGGGCGTCGGCTCTGCGTTTGGGTCAGAAAATAAGGCAGGCGGATAGGGCGATTCCGGCGTTTTGACGGAATTCTTGAAGAAGGTGCTCATATACTCCTGACGCTCTGTCGGGGGCGTTTCCGGTCCCGATTCCAGCACAAGAATTTTGGTGTTCTTCAACTGCGCCAATTCCTTGGCAACGATAGAGCCGGACACGCCAGCGCCCACGATGATGATATCGAAATCTGTGTCGGACATCAGCTTGTCCCCCCTGTCGCATCTGGATTGCCTGTGGTCAGCGCAAGGCTGGCGGCGGGGTCTTTTGCCCAATAGCCGAAGGTGAAAGGGCTGTTGCCCATCGCGTGACTTTGCATGACCTGCCATGACAATCCGCGAATGTAGGACTGTTCAGATACCACTTCTTGTTGGGTGGTGTCCTCGGGGTTGTACCACGATCCGAGATACCAAAGCTTGTTGATCGACATGGCCAAACGCACCATTTCAGCCGAAATGGCGACAGTTTCGGAACCCCCTTTCATGGTTTCGGCCCAAGCGTCACCGCCCGTGGCACCGGTACTTGTTACAACGGCAAATGTATCCAAAAGCGCTGTGAAATTGGTAGGGTCCTTGGCCATGATGTAGTCGAAATACACCTGCTTCAGGTTCACGGGGTCCACCGACGGCGCAAACATGCTGGGGTCGAACCCCGTAAGGGCGGCGGACAGGCTGACAAAATTGTCCATTTGACTGCTCATTGTGTCGGTCCTTTCGCGCGCTCAAGCAAATAGGTGAAATCGGAGAACGTCCCATCCGTCATCGTCGCGTCCTTGTGGCACGAAATGCAGTTGGACGAGGCTTGGGGCACGGTGCCTTGAATGTAGCTTTCAAGGGTTGTGTTGGCCAAAAAGGTTGGCGCAGGGGCGCCTGTCGGGTCCACAGGATTCAACGATGTGCACCAGCCGTTTTCCGCACTTGGTGTTGTGGGCGTTCCCAATGTGGCTTGGGTTGGCCACTGCGTTGAAATCAAGTGATAGTTTTCCCAGACCGTTCCTTTGGTCAGTTCATTTTGCACAACCGTGTTCATGGCGACAGTGTGGTCGGTGACTGGGATCGACCGCTCGATCTGGCTTTTGCCCATGTTCTGCGCAACCGGTTGCACATGCGGGTTCCAAGGTTGGGCCGGCGGCGTGTTCACGTCGTTGCAGTCTTCACAGTCCGGCTGGAAGTAATTGTAGGAGGCACGACTTTGTGGCCGGCCGGCTTCGGGCACGTTTGCCACATGTTCAAAGGTGGACCACAGCCATTGTGGATCGTTGATGGTCTTGTGACCGATGTGAAAGCCAACCAACCCCATCTGCTGAATTTCGCAGGATGCGGGTTTGTCGTTAAGTGCAGGCGTATAGACCAATGCTTCGGTTGCATGAAAATCAGCGGCCACATCGGTTCCTGCAATCACCTTCCACGCCGCTTTGACCATCATCGCACCTTGTTGGCCCTGCGGGCTGCATTTGGATCCAGTTGCGTCCGGATCACAGCTGCATGTGAAGTTCACGGCATTGCCAGCTTGCGAAAATGCGGCTTGCCCCGCCTTATTATACAATTGGTTTTCAGTGATATAATCGTACATCGGCTGGTTCACAGAAATTGCAAAACGGCTGTACCACCCGTTGGTGTCAATCAAAGGACCAGAATTGAAGGGCTGGGTTGCCTCTTCCAGAAGATCAGGATGTTTGCCGATCTGACTGATAACACGCAGACCCTTCGTGTCGCCCAACGCTTTGCATTCATCCGGAATTTCACGTGGTGGTGTTGCCCCAGCAGCCCCGGGGTCTGCGCCACCTGTCAGGAAGATGTCACTGCTTTCTGCCCATGTTTCCCACACAGTTTCGTTGTCGCCGCTTTTGTCCCCAAACGCCCCGTCCGGAGAGTGATTGAGCGCAAGAAATGAGTTCCACGAGTAGGAATCAAATGCGCATTGCAGGTTGTCCAAGGAAAAATCGCCGTCCGTGATGGACCCAAAATCCGGAATTGCAGGGATGGTTGTGCCGTTAATGAGTGTTTGCGTGGTCGCGGCACATTCCACCTGTGCAGTCGTTTGTGCTGTTGGCGTTGCTGCGCCACCAGATGCCAAAACCGTTTCTTTTGTGGCGGGCATGAGCGTAAAATACAGTCCCACCAGAACCGCGATAAAAATCGCAGCAGCCAAAATGCGTTTCATGGTAAAATCCATTATGTCTAAAATACCTGACAACCATGACACGAAATCGTGATCCGTCAAAGTAATTTTTCAACTGTATGAACAGACTGATTTGTCTTTAAGGGCGCTTTGGCCACCATTGTCTTTTTCGTCGTGTTGCCAAATTTTTGCCAGAAATACGAAGTAGTGTAGATGAAATACTGGCGGCGTTCAGTGTTTGTAAAACTGTCCCGACTAACCTTACCCAGTACAAAACATCACAAGACCAGTTTAGGAACGCTGCACATGTTATTACGATTACGAAATGCCATTGTTTTCATGTGTCTAAGCGTCGGTTTTTCAGGCGCTGCAACTGCGGACGGGCCGTTGCAAATCCTGACGATGGGCGATTCCATGATGGCGTCCCATAGCCTTTCGAAACGCGCCATCCCGAATGTGATTGGCAAGGCTGTCAACGCGCGTGTGGTGGACAGATCCGTATCGGGCGCACGGATTATCTACAATCTGCCCATCACAGGCAGTATGGGACTGAACATCGCAAAACAGTTCCGGCCCGGACAATGGGATTGGATCGTCGTGAATGGTGGCGGCAATGACCTATGGCTGGGTTGCGGGTGTCGAAAGTGCGATCGGAAGATGAACCGCATGATTACAAAAACCGGTGCCCGCGGGGAAATTCCCAACATGGTCCGGAAGTTACGCAGCACCGGGGCGCAGGTAATTTATGTCGGATATTTACGCAGTCCGGGCACCGGATCACCCATTGAACAATGTCGGGACGAAGGCAACGAGCTGGAAAGCCGCATCAGCAAATTGGCTGCTTCAGACAAAGGTGTCCATTTCGTATCATTGGCGAATTTAGTGCCCAATGGTGATCGTTCCTACCACGCTTTGGATATGATCCACCCATCCCTGAAGGGCAGCCGCGCCATCGGTCAACGCATCGGCCAGGTGATCAAGAAATAAACTATACGGCGCGATAAAAGCGACCACGCCAAAGTGCTGTGCGGGTGGTGACTTCAAAGCAACGTAAAGTCCGGACAAAGCAGCGCAGCGGCCAGAACTGCACTACCTACTGACTGACCTGTCCAAACAAACCATGCGGGCTATGGGAGGAATACATCCCACTGCATGAAGCCGCCGCGCGATCGTTTTAAGGCCATTGGATTGAACAATACCCTATCATTGTAGAACTGCTTGACGGCAGAAATTTATCGCAACCGTTTCAATAGGGTCTTCTGCACAAGTTGCGTCCAAGCATGCCTTGACCACTTAGGGCGCCAGCCAGCCTTTGCCTGTTGCCACCTGCAGTTCGACCCAAGCCAAAACAAGATCCCGACGCGCCCCAAGAAGGGAAAACCGTGAACTCGACAACGCGGTTTCCGCATCAAGAACATCTGTAATCGGCGACGCGCCATTTTCATAACTTGCGCGTGACAATGCTACCAGGTTTGTGGACGCATCGGTCACACGGCGGAACGCTGCAACCTGACCGTTGAGGCCCTGCAAAAGGCTAAGCGACGTTTGCACGTCTTCCGTCGCGGATAGCACTGCACTGCGCCATTCAATTTCTGCTTGCTTGGCTTGCGAAATTGCTGCGTTTCGACGGGCAGCCAGCACGCCACGGTTGAGAACGGGCAAGGCAATCGCGGGTCCAAAGCTCCAGGTGCCTTGCGAAGAAATCGCAATGTCGCCCCGCAAGTTCAAACTTGGATAAAGCTGGGCTTCCGCAACACCAATACCTGCGGTTGCCGCCGCAAGCGCACGTTCAGCGGCCCGTATGTCAGGACGGTTGCGCACCAAATCCGCCGGCACCCCCGTTTTGCCAATACGGTTTGGCGATGGCAATCGCGCACCGCGTTGCATTTGAACCAGCAATGGACCAGCAGGCTGTGCCAAAAGGGTGGCCATCCGAAACACATTGGCTTCAAAATTGGCCCGCAAAATAGGAAGATCCGCTTTTGAGCGGTCCAGTACCTGACGGGCTTGTTGCACCTCAAGCTGGGACGCATCGCCTGCATCCAAACGAATGCGAACCAATTCCAAAGTCCGGTTTTGGCTTGCAACTGTCCGGCGCGAGATTTCAGCGGCATTCTGGAAGTAACGCGCATTTACGTAACTGCTGGTGAGTTCGGCCAAGTAACCCAACCGGACCGTCGACGCATTGAATTGCGCTTGCTCAAGTCCGGCCTCGGCCTGTTCCACGCCACGGCGGAACCCGCCAAACAAATCAAAAACAAAATTGGCGTCCCCGGACACGGCATTTGTGCGCACGCGCCCTACCCCTGCGTCACGCCGTGTCGACTGCACACCGATGCCGCCCGTCACCTGCGAGTTTTCGCCGGTTTGACCAAGCTGTGCTCGGGCCGCTTCGATCCGCTCTAGACTGGCAGCAATGTCAAGGTTTTGGGCCAGACCTTTCGCGATTAGCTCATTCAGCAATGGCTCTTTCAAGCTTTTCCACCAAGCAACTTGCGCGGCATCCATCAAAGCAGACGATCCACCCCCTACGAATTGCGCAGACGCTTCGGCTTTGGGTGGCACGTAACCGGGGCCAACAACAGAGCAACCAGCCACCACAAGAAAGCTGAAAGCCGCCAAATATTTACGCAAATTCAAAGTCATATCAGACCTTTTCGTGAAGGGTTGAACACTTTGCTCATCCCTGTTTGGATAAGTACATCACAGATAAAAAACGCCAGTTAGGTGGTGGATTTTGTCTCGTCGCCCTGCACGCGAAAGAAGATCGCATACAGCGCCGGAACGACGATAAGGGTCAGGATTGTTGCAAAGCTGAGGCCACAAATGATGACCACAGCCAGCGATTTGAAGAACGGGTCCCACAACAGTGGAACGACGCCCAAAACAGTCGTCAGCACGCCCAACGACACAGGCCGAACACGGCTGACAGCCGAATCCACGACAGCCAGCATCCGGGCCTTGCCGTCGGCAATTTGAGTATCGGTTTCATCAATCAGAACGATGGCGTTTTTGATCAACATCCCCGTCAGCGACAAAATGCCAAGGATCGCCATAAATTCCATCGGTGTTTGCGTGCCTGCAAGGCCGTAGATCACACCAATCAGCGCCAAAGGCACCGCCAACCAGATGATGATCGTCTGACGCCATGCATTGAACAAAAACAGCACCACAATAAACATCGCCCCGAACCCAATGGGCATGGTCGAGGCCAAACCGGCGTTTGCCTCTTGGCTGCTGCCGTATTCACCTTGCCATTTCATGGTGTAACCCGGCGGCAACTTGATCGCTTCGATGGGTTCTTTCACCTGAGCAAACAATTCCCCCGACAAAACCCCCGGCGCGTTGTCGCTTTGTGCCGTGATAACCAAAGCCCGGTCGATGCGTTTCAAATTGCCCGCTTCAAAGACGATATCAAAGCGATCCACAACCTGACTGATCGGGATATAACCGCCAGCTGTCTGGCTAAAGATTTGAATATCGCGCAGTGCGCCGATGTCATTGCGCGCAGATTCAACGGGGCGCATCACGATGTTGCGCAGTTCGTCGCGTTCTCTGTAGACACCCAGCGTTGTGCCCGTCAGATGGGAATAGATCGCGTTGGAAATCTCGCCTTGTGTCAGCCCCAATCGCCGTGAATTTTCGATGTCGATCACCGGCCGCACGGTTTGAACCTGCTCGCGCCAATCGTCTTTAACAGCAATGGCACCAGCATCAGACATGATCGTTTTGGCCTGCCCTGCAAGGTCGCGCAATACGGCAGGGTCCGAGCCATAAAACTCAGCCTCAACCTTAGAACCGCCACCTGGCCCCAGCACGAATTTCCAAACTTTCGAGTTTGAATCCGGGTAAGTTTCGTTGATGTGCGTCTGCAGTTTCGGGCGCAATTCTTCGATGATTGTGAAATCGTCCACATCAACCAAAACTTGCCCATAGGCTGGATTGCCACCCTCGGCCTCATAGATCAGCATGAAGCGCAAGTGCCCGCCACCAGCAACAGAATTCGTCCCTGTCACACCTTCAAGCCCGCGCGCATATTCGGCGATTTCCAGCAAGTCGCTTTTGGTACGTTCAATATCCGTGCCTTGTGGCAAGAAGTAATCGATCACGAATTGGTCACGCGTTGAGGACGGGAAAAAGCCCGCAGGCACCGCGCTGAACATCGCCACAGCAGACACAAACAGGGCCACTGTGATACCGACCGTGATCCACCGCACACGGATCGCCACGGCCAGAACTTTGCGATATCCTGTGAGGATAAAGTTTTCTTTGGGTTCTGCGTCCGATGCGCCCTTTTTCAACAAAAGTGCGCAATAATATGGCGTCAACCAAATCGCCACCAACCACGAGAACAGCAAAGCAATGCCGATGGTCCAGAACAGGCTGCCAGCATATTCGCCTGTATTGTCAGGCGAAAAACCGATGGGTGAAAAGGCAAGAATACCAACAAGCGTTCCACCCAAAAGTGGCCACATGGTTTGTTTGACCACCGCGCGGGAAGCCGATGCTGCGTCTTCGCCCTTTTGAACGCGCACAAGCGTGCCTTCTACGACCACAATCGCGTTGTCGACCAACATGCCAAGCGCAATGATCAAGGCCCCCAGTGAAATCCGCTGCATGTTCAGCCCATAAAGATACATGCCAAACAGCGTCCCTGCGATGGTGACCATCAAGATGCCCCCCATCAGGATGCCGGACCGTAACCCCATAAAGATCAGCAAGGTGCCCACAACGATCGCCAGCGCCATCATCACATTGACCACAAAGTCATCGACGGATGTTTTCACACTCGCCCCTTGGTCGGAAATTGGCAGGATGTCGATGCCTATGGGGCGCTCGGATTCCAGTTCGGCGATGCGCTCCTTGACCGCATTGCTCATGTTCACCACGTTGCCGCCACGCTGGTTTGAAATCCCAAGCCCGACCGCAGGCTGCCCATCACGATAAAGCAAGGAACTTGCTGGTTCTTTCAAGCCACGACTGATTTGCGCAATATCACCAAGACGGAACGATGTTTGCGTTTGCGGGTTCGTGATCAACAGGTTTTCAATAGCGTCAATCGAGCCTACAGCACTTTCGGGACGAATGGCCAAACGTGTTGATCCCGCAATAATAGAGCCTGCGGGCGTGACAAGGTTTTGCCCTTCCAACAATTGCTGAATTTGAGCAGGGGCCAGCCCCAGTTCTGTCAATCGTGCAGGGGCATATTCAACATAAATGACCTCTTCTTGCACCCCATTCAGAATGACTTTTGACACACCATCAACTGTCACCAGTTCACGTTGTAAGTCTTTGGCGTATTCATTGAGATCAGATAGCGTGAAGCCTTCACCCGTGATCGCATAATACTGCGCATAAACGTCGCCAAAGTCGTCATAGACCTGACTGCGCAGGGCATTTGGCGGCAGTTGGGACTGCGCATCCGATATCTTGGCCCGCATCTTGGCAAATTTTGCATCCAGCTCAGGGTAGCCGCGGGTTGACGCGATGGTAAATTCAACTGTGACCGTGCTTAGACCAGGCGATGACACCGAGCGGACCTCGTCGATGCCTTGCAATTGTTGCAAAGCGTTTTCGACGACTTCGGTCACTTCTTCGGCGACCTCTCCGGCGGAAGCCCCGGGATAAGGCGTGATGATCTGCGCCTGACGGATGACAAATTCCGGGTCTTCAAAGCGGGGCAAGGCCGTGTAGGCGAAATACCCTGCGAACAGGATCAACACCGTCGCAACGGCTGAGATCAATCGCTTTTCAAGCGCAAAACGGGCCAAATCCATCGGCTTAGTTCCCCACTTGCGTGATGGGGCGGACGGTCATGCCATCCACGATGCGACTGACGCCTGCGGACACGATTGTATCACCATCAGACAAGCCGTCACTGACAACGACCATTGCACCGCTGGCCTCGCCCAAAGTGACCGGGCTTTTTGAAACGACGCCTTTGCCATCGACCAGCCAGACAAAGGGTGCCCCGTCCGGCTCTGCGGCGATGGCCGATAAGGGTGCGCGCACCTGTGCGGCCTGACCCGGGGTCGAGGAAATGACATTAGCAACCATACCGGGCAAGATCACAGCGTTCTCGGGAATGGTCACAGCAACACGGCCACGGTAGGTTTGGGTTGCACTGTCAGCTTGCACCGAAAACTCAACCACCTCGGTGTCAAACACCACGCCCGGTATCGCATCGAAAGTCGCTGTCGAGGTGATCCGGCCGGGACCGTTGCGCGTTAGTTCCGTGACATCGGGGCTTGGAATATCAAAGGCAAGGTGCACCACATCAAGGCCTTGCAACAACGCAATGCTTTGGCCTGCAGACACATTCGAGAAGTTTTCGATGTCGCGGCGGGCAATGATGCCATCAAAGGGGGCGGTCAGTGTGGCGTCCGCAAGGTTGTCTTGCGCAACTTTTATCTGGACATCAATTCCGCGCAGTGCAGCTTCGGCAGCTGCTATTTCTTCGGGTCGGCCACCGGCTTCGCCGATCCGCAACTGTTCTTGCTGGGCGCGCAGGTTTGCCTGAGCAACACGCGCTTCAGCTTGGGCCCCTTCCACTTGGGCACGGGTCGACACGCCACGCTCTAACAGGGAATTTGCACGTTCCAGCGCCTCGCTGGTTTGTTCAACCTGCGCCTGCGCACTGTCTACCGCCGCTTCAAGGGCCGCGATTTCTTCAGCCCGCGCGCCCGCACGCAACGCTTCCAATTGCGCGATTGCCTGATCCCGCGAGCTTTCCAACTGAGCAATCTGGTTTTTGAAGTCACGCGTGTCGATCTGCGCGATCACATCACCCGCTGTCACGTCAGTCGAAGCACGGATCGGCAATTCGATAACTTGGCCGGACACTTTGAAAGACATCTCGATCTCGCGCGAGGGCAACACAATCGCCGGGTACTTGCGGCTGATCGTGGCAGATGTCGATGTCACAATAGCCACTTTCGCTGGCCGCGGTTCGGCATCTTGCGCCATTGACGGGCCAACCATCAAGCCCCCGAAGCCGATCAACACGCTCAGCATAAAGTGTCTCGTCATCGCAAAAGCCCTTATCAGTTGTTGCAGCCCAAACATTGTGTATCAAAACCCTACAGACAAGTCTTACATTTAGCTACACCTACACCTTTGAAAATATTGTCTTGAAACGATTTCGAAACCGGATTCCATCGCCCGCCAAATTTGTTGTTTGCAGAAACGCATATGTCTGGCTGTCGGCGTCCTGTGCCTTGCCTCCGGTCACAAAAAACCTTCTACTGGTTGCACCAACGGGGTTTGAGCGGGGCATGAAAGACGGGCGGCACACGGCATTCTCAGAGAGATGCTTGTCTATCGACATCGAAGTAAATCCCAAGGCCGCCGACGTTTTTGCCCGGGCGGCTGTTTGGTACGATGGGCGTGCGCCCCTTGTTTTGCCCAAAGGCATTCAGGCTGTAGTGTTTCAGTTTGAAAATGGGCGGTATTGGCGCCATGAGAAATAGCCCGGACTTAACCCGACATTAAGACGCGTTACGCGAAGATGTGTAGCGGGTTTTTGCACCGCGTCATTTTGCGTTGTGGAACTTCCATCCACATATCGTGTATGCCTATGGAAAGATCGACTTAAGGCGCGAAAACAGCGCCAGACGGTGGTGAAAGGGATTTGAACACTGCCAGAAGGACCGCAAGGCGATTGCCCAAAAGGCAACTGCGGCTCGGTCGGGCTGATGGACAGACCGAACTACCACAGGGTGAAATCGCAGGTTCGTGCCGTTCGGGACAAATTGGGCCAAGTCAGAAGACTATCGAGTTCTCATGAGGGATGAGGTAACAGATCAAGGAGAGCCGCACGAAAAAGAGGCCAGTGCCTTTGCGGCCCATCTACCGGTGCCTCGTGACTTACTGGATCCGTATCGCCACCTGAGCGAAGACAGCCTTGCAACTTTGCTTGCTGTATCCGTGCCAACAATTCGCAACCGGATATCATTCGAATATGGCGGTTAATCGCGCTGACGCCAAAGCGGGCGCTACGAATGCTTAGAATACTGATCCTCAATTTAAGTTTGCACAGGAACAGGGTGGAAACCTCAGGGTTGCCCTTGAGAAAGAAGCCAATCGTCACCGCGAAGCGATGGCGAAAGGCGAAAGAGGCCGTATCGGTAACTTGCTTGGCAACTCTGACTTTCGGGCGACACAAGGCAATCGTGCTTTGGCATTCACACTCACTGCGTTGGGTTAGGTTTTCGGGCGTGGGTCCAAATAGAATAAAGCGAACTTTTTGCTTGCTAAATGATGGTAGAGGGCAATTCCATGCGCTCAATCAGCCGCGTGGTTGGCGTGTCGATCAACACAGTGACCAAACTGTGTTGATCGAAGCGGGTGAAGCCTGCTCCAAGTACCACAACAAACCAGTGCGCAATGTCAAAACCGCGCGCGTTGACTGCGATGAAATACAGCTTGGGTTGTTGGTCTGATCGACGCAAACGCACCAGCGCCTAAGAAGCGCGGACCGTATAAGAAAAAAGATAATTCAAACTGGGACACCACCCGAAATCCGACGCCGAGGCGCAGCGTGACAGTCTGTTGGATGGGTATCGCTGGATACTTGTCGATGAATATCAGGATGTCGGACCCGAGGAGTACGCGTTGATCTGCGCCGTTGCGGGGCGATCGCTGGAAGATTCCGATCTGAAACCGAGCCTTTTTGCCGTAGGTGACGACGACCAGAACACTTATGTTCAATGGCGCATCTGTCGATTTCATCCGGAAATTTGAACAGGACTATCGTGCAAAACCGTCTTTCTTGATACGCCCCCCGGTGATGTGGCGCAGGCCTTTGCCGCAATTGACGAATTGGTCCGCCTTTCAGCACTTGATCCGGCTTGGGATTGGCGCAAAACCGCGATTGTTTCGCGCAATTGGAAAAACCTTGATGCGGTGCGCAGCTATGCCGAAGCGAAAGATTTGCAGGTCGACATGGCCAATGAAGATCTACCCACAATCCGGCGTCTAAGAGAAACGCAAGCCTTTGTATCCGGTCTGCGCGCCAAGAAAACCGCGCTGCTGGGTCTTACTGACATCCTGACGGTGCTGAATGGTTGGCTGAATGGGCGCGTGATACACGCGGCGTACAACGCGGTATTCTTTTGATCACAGCGCACCGTGCCAAGGGTCTTGAATTCGATCATGTGGTCATTCTGAACAGCGGTTGGGATCATGTTTCAAAAAACGAAGACCCCGCTGCGCCGCGCCGCCTGTTTTATGTTGCGATGACCCGCGCACGACACAGCCTGACGGTGCTGACCAGCGGCAAGCACCCTTTGATGGATGCAAGGGCTGACACAAACGCGGAAGCGGTCTTGCGCAGATCGGTTATGCCCGCCACAGACGCGGTGGTGGTGCCAGCAAAGACGTTTCAGCTGCCATCCTTGAAGGCTGTCGACCTATCCTTTGCTGGACGGCAAAGGCACGGTGATCCGGTTCACACAGCAGTTCAAAAGGTGCAAACAGGCGATCGTGCTACGCTTGAATACAATGCGCCCTATTGGATCGTTTTGGACCAACACGGCCACATACTGGGGCGTATGGCAAAGCGTTGGCAACCACCTGAGGGACGGCAATTTCAGTCAGGTCACGCCGGCGCAATCGTGACGTGGCGAAAAGTCGACAGCAAGGAAGAGTTTCAGCGGCATATCAAGCGGGATGAATGGGAAACGATCCTGCCAGAATTGGTCTTTGTCCCCGCGACCAAGTAGCCTACGGTGACTTTGAACAGCGATGCATTGCAGCCCGAAACCGACCCCTCGTGCCGTATCTTTCCCAGTGCTTTGTCCTTTTCACAAAACGGATGCGCATCTGGACCGCTGGCGTCGGGCACAGACCAGTGTTTCAGCAAGTATTTTTGAGCCCCTTTTCCAAGTGGTCCAGCAACGCGCGGACGCGTCTGGGTTGCTCTGCACCCGCGGGGTAGACGATCTGCAATGCATTGGGCGGTGGTGCAAACTCATCCAGGATCGAAAGCAACCGCCCCTCTTGCAGGTCTGCTTGCACGTCCCACTCGGACTTTAGGGTGATCCCGTAACCATTCAAACACCAACGCCGCACCAGATCGCCGTCGTTGGCGATACGATCACCGGTCACACGGCAAGTTCGGAGGCGTTTATTCACAATGAAAGGCCAGTCCTGGTCCGTCCGCATTCCAAATCGCATGACGATGCAATTGTGGTGCGCAAGATCATCCGGGTGCTGCGGCACGCCGTTAGCTTTGAGATACGCAGGGGACGCACAAACCAAACGTCGGTTGTCATGCAGCTTTTTCGATTTCATCGAACTGTCAGCCTGATCGCCATAACGCAATGCAAGATCAATGCCCTGCCCGACAAGATCAATGTTTCCGTCACTTAGCGTCAGATCAACAGTGACCCCGTGATGTTGTTTCATGAAAGCATCCAGCAGCGGCACGATTTGATTGCGGCCCAGATCAATCGGAGCACTCAAGCGGATCAATCCAGAGATCTTTTCGACGCCAAGTCTGATCCGTGCTTCGGTTTCTTCCGCTTCCGCAAGAATGCGCCGCGCACCTGTAACCAGTTCCCGGCCTTCATCTGTCAGACTGATGGACCGTGTTGTCCGTGTCAAAAGCCGCGCACCATAGTGGGCCTCTAACGAAGCCAGCCTTTCAGAGACGGTCGCAGGGGCAAGACCCAATTCCCGACCCGCTACGGCAAGTCCACCCTTTTCAACGATCTGTAGGAACAAGCTCAAATTATCCAGCAGCATAGCAGACCCTTATTCATCGGAAATTTCGAATTATCACTTCGATATTTGGCCAATTATCCGAACAGGGCGCAACTGCTAAATCACGTCCAAGATAAGGAGATCATGATGCATCCCGACCATATCACATCCGCAAAGGCGACCATCAGGGCACAAAAGCCTTCTGTCCACCTGTTTTTAAAGTGCTGGAAAACACCTGCGCGGCGGACGCTTTCGATCGCATCGGCATCGATGCAGATGCGTTAAGCACCTGACCTTTCTTGAACCAAGGACACCCCAAATGACTGAAACACTGACATCACAACTTGAACTTGGCCACATCACACTTCCAAATCGCATTGCAATGGCACCAATGACCAGATCCCGCACAACGCAACCCGGCAACATCCCGAATGCGATGATGGCGGAATACTATGCACAGCGCGCCACTGCAGGGTTGATTATCACCGAGGCCACGCAGATTTCGCAGCAAGGTCAGGGCTATTCGTTCACGCCGGGGATTTACACTGACGCGCATATCGCTGGCTGGAAAATCGTCACCAATGCGGTTCACAAAGCAGATGGGCGGATATTTTTGCAGCTTTGGCATGTCGGCAGGATGAGCCACGAAAGCTTCCATGAAGATGGAAAACCTGTCGCACCGTCAGCCCTATCACCGGATGCGCAGGTTTGGGTTGTGAATGCCGAAACCGGTATTGGCGGCATGGCAAACAGCCCCGTGCCCCGTGCGCTTGAAACGAGCGAAATCGCATCCGTCGTGAATGACTTTCGCCAAGCCGCCGCCAACGCAATCAAGGCAGGGTTCGACGGCGTGGAAATCCACGGCGCCAATGGGTACTTGATCGATGAATTCCTCCGCAGGTCTTCGAACCACCGCACGGATCAGTATGGCGGAAGTCAGGAAAACCGCATCCGGTTCTTGGTAGAGGTCGCAGAAGCCGTCGCAGGGGAAATCGGCCCCGAGCGGACAGGCATTCGGATGTCTCCTTACATCACGCAGCGCAACATGGCCGACGATGAAATAATTGAAGTGATGCTGAAAGCCGCAAAGGAACTGGACCGGATTGGCCTGATCTACATCCACCTGTCCGAGGCCGATTGGGATGATGCACCACAGATACCGGAACAGTTCCGTCACGATTTACGGTCCGTCTACTCAGGGACCATCATCGTTGCTGGCAAATACACAAAGGCACGTGGGAACAAGATATTGGCTGACGGGCTTGCTGATGTGGTGGCGTTTGGCCGCCCGTTCATCGCGAACCCCGATCTGCCACGCCGGTTTGCCAAAGACCTGCCACTGTCTGCCTTTGACGCCGCGACGCTTTTTGGTGGTACCAAAACAGGCTACAGTACCTACCCTGCAGCGACGGTGGCCGCATCATGATGCGCGACGATATAGCCAGCACGGTCAACTGGAACGCTTCAGACATTGGCACTGATCTGGTTCTCGAAACGAACAAAATGCGCGTCTGGCACCTGCGCCTTGCACCTGGACAGACACTTCCACCGCATCGGCATGACCGGCCTTACTTTTGGACTGTTCTGACAGATGGCAAAGGGTTGTCTTGCTTCGAAGACGGGCGCCGAGTTCCAGTCACATACGCGGCGGGCGACACGCGCTATTTTCCCGATCTGACCCCCTCAAACGGGTTTGTTCATGATCTTACCAATGTCGGCGACGCTGAATTGGTCTTCGTCACAACCGAATTCAAACACTAGGAAATCTCTATGAAAGCTGTAGGACTTACACATTATCTGCCCGTCGAAAACACCGATGCGTTTTTGGACGTGGTCTTGGACAAACCGTCCCCCGAGGGACATGATATCCTTGTTGCTGTCAAAGCTGTCGCGGTGAACCCCGTGGATACGAAAGTGCGGGCGCCAAAGGACAAGGTAGAAGACCAGCCGCGGATCATCGGCTATGACGCGTCCGGCGTTGTCGAAGCCGTCGGGCCGGACGTGACGCTCTTTAAGCCCGGGGATGCGGTCTACTATGCTGGCGATATTACACGATCAGGCACCAATGCGGAATTTCATCTGGTGGATGAAAGGATCGCGGGTCACAAGCCGACATCGCTGAACTACGCGCAAGCCGCGGCGTTGCCCCTGACGACAATCACGGCTTACGAAGCCTTCTTTGATCGACTTGGTATTGATCGTGATGGCGCCAATGCAGGCGAAACGATCCTTATCATTGGCGCAGGCGGCGGGGTCGGTTCTATCGGCATCCAGCTGGCTAAGCTGGCAGGGTTGACTGTTATCGCAACGGCCTCACGGCCAGAAACAACGCAATGGGTAAAAGATCTTGGCGCAACCCACGTCGTCAACCACCGAAAAGACATGGTTGCGCAGGTGCGCGCATTGGGCCTGCAACACGTCGATCACATCGCGATCCTCAACGACATGCGCCATTGGGAGACCGCGGTTGAGCTGATACGGCCACAAGGCGGGATCGTATCGATTGATGACACCGATCTGCCAATGCCGATGGGTGGTATGAAGACGAAAGCCGCCAGTTTCCATTGGGCGTTTATGTTTGCCCGTTCCATGCACCAAACGCCGGATATGGTAGAGCAGCATAACCTGCTGTCCTATGTGGCCGACAAGATTGATGCAGGTCAGATCAAAACGACTATGAGCAAGGTGCTGTCCCCGATCAACGCCGCCAACATGCGCGAGGCACATAGGTTGGTTGAGACCGGACAAGCCAAGGGAAAGATCGTGATCGAAGGCTTTTAATGCATCGGCTGATGCGTGAAATGCACTGCTTCTGCCTTATTTTCGGTGTCCGACAACGCCGTGCAACAGAAACAGAATGTTGCGACGGTGCTGCGGGGCAATCCGCGATCGCAGCAAGAAATTCACACTCTGCCAATCGCCTTCATTGCAACACCTCAGTGCAGATGTCAGCCAGGTTTCGTCAAAGGACAAGTCACTGACGCCGGGTCGAAAAAATATCGGCCGCTTTGGCAGGGCTGTTGCCAGCCCCTTAATCAAAGCGGTCACATAGACATTTTGCGCCGCTTTGCGTTCCATCGACAATACCGCGCAAGCTTCGAACAATTCTGACCGCGCAGCGGACCTGCACTTCAAGGCAGCCAAACGGACAGTGTTCAAAAGCGTGCGCATCTCGTCCGACGTGTCGGCGGATGGGGCCGGTACATCCCAATCAGAATGATGCAAAAGCACTGCGGTCATTTTTTCGATCCAAATTTAGCGACACCCACTTACGGGATGCGAACACATACCTTATTATAATAGTCAGATTTAACGGAGTTTTAAAGGCCAAAGCCGAATTGACACATTTATGTGTACTCTGCATCGATCCACAAATTGGCTAAGTCCCTTTGATATTGGCTATAATAGCGCATTTCGCACCCGCAGGCGGGTTGGGAAAAGCTGTGACCCGTACAGTCGCACATTGTCCAACCGATTTACCCCCGAGCGTCAAACAGGCGTTACCGACGCATCGTTCAGCGCGGGGCAAAAGATAAATATTTGGCGATCCCTGAAGGACTCGAACCCTCAACCTGCTGATTAGAAGTCAGCTGCTCTATCCAGTTGAGCTAAGGGACCGCAACGGCCCTGTTGTCTGTGATTGCCTTAGGTTTGGCAAGACCCATACAACCATGAGGGCCCTCAAAGGGTGCGAGTCATAAAGACGCTTAACGGGTCGACGACATAGTCGCCAAAAGGCGGGCAGACCTGAAACCCTTCTGCTTGATACAGGGCACGTGCTGGCGCGAACATGTCGGCTGTTCCAGTTTCAAGGCTGAGACGGGACAGCCCCTTTTCCCGGGCTATATCTTGCAATGCGTTCAGGATCGCCCGCGCGAGACCTTTGCCGCGGGCTTCTTGGGCCGTGTGCATGGATTTGAGTTCACCGTGATCCGCCCCGATCACTTTCAACGCACCGACGCCTAAAACCTGATCACCCTGCCGCGCGGCCAAAAGGGTTACGTCTGCTGCGACCAATTCGGACACATCCATCACGTGGCAACTTTCCTCGGGCGAACCCGCCCGCATCAACGCATGATGCCGCGTCAAAAGCGTTGCAACGGCGGGTGTATCCGCGCGTTCAACCGTAATGCTTAGTGCGTCCATGCCCCACGTCGTCCTGTGGCAAAGTTTTCGCCATATCCGCCGGCACGGATGTTGGGTTTGCGTTTGTTGGGTTCTTGCACCTGCGCGTCAATGCCGTTGTCTTTGGCATAGGCGATGGCGTCTTCCTTGGTGTCGAATTGCAGCTTCACTTGGGCTTGCGTGTCCGCCGAAGACGTCCACCCCATCAAAGGATCGACAGAGCGCGCCGAAGCCGGAGCAAATTCCAACGTCCAGCCCTTGGTTTTGGCGGTGCCGGATGACATCGCAGTTTTGGCAGGTTGATAGATACGTGCGCGCATGGGGGTCACTCCGCTGACTGGCTTGCATTTTCTATGGCATGACAGCGCAGCCCACTGCAAGGGGGCTACGTGCCGACCACCCCCTACATCACGACAATGAAAAAGGAATAAACACACAAGCTACTGACAATAACTGGCATCAGAACCTTCGAATGGGCAACTGGCTCTTGAACCCTGCGCTCACAACGTCACATTGAAGGCTGAAAGCGAGTGACCCTATGCCTTACGCCCATTCCGACAGCTCTGATGCAACGATGGAACCGATCCTGTCCAATCCTGCCCCTGATGTGCGCAGCCGTCCCAAGCTGGAAGGCGGCAAAGCTTTCAAACTTGTCACGGAATTCGACCCGGCCGGGGATCAACCGACAGCCATCAAGGAACTGACAAGCGGGATCAACGATGGCGACCGCGATCAGGTGCTGTTGGGGGCAACGGGCACCGGCAAGACCTTCACCATGGCGAAGGTGATCGAAGAAACCCAGCGCCCTGCGATCATTTTGGCGCCGAACAAAACTTTGGCGGCGCAATTGTACGGTGAATTCAAAGGGTTCTTTCCCGACAACGCCGTTGAATATTTCGTCAGCTACTATGACTATTATCAACCCGAAGCCTATGTGGCGCGCTCTGACACGTTCATCGAAAAAGAAAGCCAGATCAACGAACAGATTGACCGCATGCGCCACTCTGCCACCCGCGCACTTCTGGAACGCGACGATGTGATTATTGTGGCATCGGTGTCATGTATCTACGGCATCGGCTCTGTTGAAACCTATGGTGCCATGACGCAAGATCTGACTGTCGGAAACAGCTACGACCAACGTCAGGTCATTGCCGATTTGGTGGCCCAGCAATACAAGCGCAACGATCAGGCATTCTTTCGTGGCGCATTTCGGGTACGGGGCGATTCGCTGGAAATCTTCCCTGCCCACCTTGATGACCGGGCATGGCGTTTGTCTTTCTTTGGCGAGGAATTGGAAAGCATTACGGAATTCGACCCGCTGACCGGTGAAAAGACCGCCAACATGGATCAGGTGCGGGTCTATGCGAATTCACACTATGTGACACCCAAGCCAACCATGTCGCAGGCCATCATAGGCATCAAAAAAGAGCTGAAAATGCGTCTGGATCAACTTGTCGGCGACGGCAAGCTGCTGGAAGCCCAACGGCTGGAACAACGCTGTAACTTTGATCTTGAGATGCTGGAAGCCACCGGCGTGTGCAACGGTATTGAAAACTATTCGCGCTACCTGACGGGCCGTGCCCCGGGTGAGCCACCCCCCACGTTGTTTGAATTCATTCCTGACAACGCGATTGTATTTGCCGATGAATCACACGTGTCCGTGCCCCAGATCGGCGGCATGTACAAAGGTGACTACCGACGCAAATTCACTTTGGCTGAACACGGGTTCCGCCTGCCGTCCTGCATGGACAACCGGCCTTTGAAGTTTGAAGAATGGGACGCTATGCGCCCGCAATCTATCTTTGTGTCCGCGACTCCTGCAGCATGGGAAATCGAGCAAACGGGCGGTGTGTTCACCGAACAAATCATTCGCCCCACCGGCTTGATCGATCCCGAAATCGAAATCCGCCCTGTCGAGATGCAAGTTGATGATCTGCTTGACGAGGTGCGCAAAGTGGCTGCCGACGGCATGCGGACGCTATGCACCACCCTGACCAAACGCATGGCCGAAGACCTGACGGAATACATGCACGAACAGGGCATTCGCGTGCGTTATATGCACAGCGACATCGACACGATTGAACGTATCGAAATCCTGCGTGATCTGCGCCTTGGGGCATTTGATGTGTTGATCGGGATCAACCTGTTGCGCGAAGGTTTGGACATCCCCGAATGTGGGTTGGTGGCCATTCTGGATGCGGACAAAGAAGGGTTTTTGCGTTCTGAAACCTCGCTTGTGCAAACCATCGGGCGCGCCGCGCGAAACGCCGAAGGCCGCGTGATCATGTATGCCGACAAAATCACTGGCTCCATGGAACGCGCAATGGGCGAAACAGAACGCCGCCGCGCCAAGCAGATGGCCTACAACCTAGAACATGGCATCACCCCCACAACCGTGAAGAAAAACGTCGAAGACATTCTGGCGGGTCTCTACAAAGGTGACACCGACCAATCCCGCGTGACTGCAAAGATCGACAACCCACTGGCAGGTGGCAATTTGCAAACTGTTCTGGATGGGCTTCGAACCGACATGCGCAAAGCGGCCGAGAATCTGGAATTCGAGGAAGCCGCACGCCTACGGGACGAGGTCAAGCGCCTGGAAACCGTGGACCTTGCTGTCGCAGACGATCCTATGGCACGACAATATGCGGTGGAGAAAGCCGTAGGCGACGCAAAGAAAGCGTCCGGCCGAAGCACGGGCGGGCGCGGTGGCATGCGGGGTGGCAAAAGCCGCTATGGCGGGAAGAAATAGGGGGGCGCCCAGCGCTGAATATGCCCCTTCACCGTTCATCAATTCCCTAAAAACAAAGTGACAAGATGCAATGAGGACAAGTTTAAGGCGAAAGGCGATTGGAATTTGTGATGCCAAACTGGCCTCGAAGGGTGAAAGCGTCGGCTTGTCGTTCTACGCATTTTTCGCCAACAAGAATGACGATCCGGAATTGTTGATGGAAGCTGCCGAATGGTGGATCAAAACACATCAACTGAACCATTTCGAGAAAGCGCAAAAGATCAAAGCTTTGATTCAATCGGGCCAATAGGACTGTTCACGATGCGGAACTGGAAAAAAGCCTGTCGCAAAGACTTCAGGTCGCCTTTTCAACACACTATCTGTTATTTGGTTTTCCTTGCGATACTGCCCTGCCCAGCCTTAGCGTGGGATTTCACCCCGGGCCTGCCCTGTCTTCTTTCACACACCGAAGGCAACCGTCAGATCGAACTGACCTATGACCCCACGCAGCCGCTGTATTCTGTCACCGTTTCTCAGGACACACCGTTCCCGGACAGTCCATTTTTCGCAATGACGTTCAACGGACCACGCCCCAATACCATCGCCAGCACACGCCATACCGTCAGCAACGATGGTCGCTCTGTTACTGTGACGGACACGGGCTTTGGCAATGTGCTGGACGGGTTGCAGTATAACCTTTCGACCACGATCATCGTGGCTGAGGAAAAGTTCGACATACAACTGCGCGGCGCGGCAGGCCCGGTTCAGGCCTTTCGCGATTGTGCGGCAGACGTACCCTCTGCTTAAAAGTCGAACAGCTCTTCCAGAAACCCACCGCGTTTCTTGCGCTTTTCACCGCGGTATCCGTCATCGCGTGACGGGGCCGGCGTGGCTTGCCCGACAGAGCGGTCAATGATCTTGTCCAATTCACCGCGATCCAGCCACACCCCACGGCAACTTGGGCAATAGTCGATTTCAACGCCGCTGCGGTCCGAAATTACAAGCGGGGTTCCGTCGATTGGGCAGATCATGGGGTAGGCTCCTATTTGTTACGATTTTAATATGGTGCGTCTTTACGCGTTTTGCATCCCCTGCATCCGCGTAAAATCAAAGACAAAGTAAACGTCCCATGTGCGGCGTAACCCCTTGTTAACCATAATGAACGCAAATGAAGCACTATGCATCGGCTTCGTTCCCTTTTTTACGCTGTCATGGCGTTTGGCATCTGCGTGTCCCTCGGCTTGCCCGCGCAGGCAGGACCGTGGATGCGTGAAAAAGGGAAAGGGTTCTTTTCCACAGCAACCAAGATGACCTACGGGTTAACAACCACACAGTCGGGATACTTTGAATATGGCATAACCGATCGCCTTACATTTGGTGCGTCTATCGATGTGAACCTTGAAGGCGGATACGCAACCAGTGGCATGGGCCACGTGTTTATGCGCAAACCCCTGAAATGGAAACGTGGCAAGGGGATTTGGGCGTATCAGCTGGGCTTGGGCACCCGGATCGACGCCCTTGGAAAACACCCCTTTACCAAGACATCACTGCATTTTGGCAAAGGTATCACATGGCGCGAGAAAGGTGGTTGGGTCAGTGTCGATGCGGGGATTGAGTGGGCACTGGGATCCGCCAACCATGTGATGAAGGTCGATTTGACAGTCGGGTTGAATATTTCTCCGCGCAGCAAGGCGATGCTTCAGGTCTACACCAATGTCACTCAGTATGAGGCACGGATAACCTTGGCCCCATCATATATCTTCACCCCGAAGGCCAAGAAAATAAGCTACGTGATTGGACTGGAGGCCCCGACAAGCAACAGAAACGACTTCGGAATTAAGCTTGGGGTCTGGCAAAAGTTTTGAAACAGAAAAATGGCAAAAGGCCCACGCGACGCATCACATGGGCCTCATCCTAGACGTCAGTCAGGCTATGACGCTTAGTCATCAATGCGCAAAGCGATCTGGACCTCACCTTTTTGGTCCTCTCCCCACACAACATGGGCACGGTCCTGATTGGGACCTTCACGCAGCTCCACATGCGGCATTTGATACTTGGCAACGTTGTTGGCGTTACGTGTACGCTCAAGGAAAGTGACACTGTCCACACCCACGGCATACCCTTCAAAAGGCAAACGCCCTTCCGTTTCAATGACCCAGGTCGAGGCTGCGGTGTTCTGCTGGTGTTTGATACGCAGCGGATTGGACACCTGATATTCTACGCCATTGTAAGAATTGCCCGTGAAATCCACCAATTTAAAACGGCTGCGATCCAGATCGGCAAAACTGGTGTCCACACGATCGACACGGTCGATGTTGCCTTGAATTGACCGGAACTTATTGCCCGTGACCGCCAAACCATTCAGAAAATGGCCTGTTCCAAAGGGTTTGACCACAATGTAACTGAACCACGGGGCGACATCACCGGACAGAAACACATTGCTGGAAATGGTCATTGAACTGAATGAAAAGCCAGCCGTGAAATCCGGGGTGGAATCATGTTCGTTGGTCCATTCAATAAAGCAATTGTCGATGTAGTTGGCCGACACAACGCTGCTTGTGTATCCGCTGGCAAATACAAAACCAGCAGACCGGACACCATTTGCAACGCTGTCCCCTTGGAAGAAGTGATTGCCGCTGATGACGTTATTGGATCCGCCAAACAGTCCAAAGTGGCGAAAGCGCGTGGCGCGGTTGTCACGGATTTTAGGGTCGTTGGCGTTGATGTTGAACCCGATGCTCTGACGGTCACTGACATCTTCCGCATCTTCATTGGACAGGAACTGGCATCGGTCAATAAAGATCCCCTGACACCCGCTGCCATGGGATGTGACACCGCGGTTCAATGGGCGGGTGACAAAGCAATCGCGAATGTGGAAAATTGATCCACCCGGTGACAGCAGGATGCCACTGCACACGCCGTTGCATTGGAATTCGATGTCGTCAAAAACAAATTTGCTCAGCGAGCTGAACCCGGAAAAATCCACCAGATATTTGAAGCGGCTGAATTTGAAATTCTGTCGACCCTCCGCATCATACAGCGGTTTGTTCAACGTGATTTCACCGGTGCTGATATTTTTGGAACGCACATAAATCTCACGGCCAACACCGGCCCCCTCGACCAAGGACCCCACTTCAACCGACGCAATGTTGCTGACTGATGTCAGTGTACGCGAATCCGCAGGGTCGTAAGTGGCTTGAGAGTTCACAACCGTTGTGGCCCAATCACCGCCACTGGCAGCTTCAAGCTGACCGTTGCGGATCACGCGGCGGGTAGCATAGCTGGTGCGGTCCGGCACGGCGGCCTGCATGTCGATGGGTTCGGTGATAAAGACCTTGCGCCCCCGCAAGTCCAGGGCTTCGTGGTCAGAATTGTTCAGCAGTGCCTGAAACCCCTTTTTAAAGGCCAGCTCTTCGTCACCAAAAGCATCGATGTAGGCAGGCAGATGAAATTCGGTCGTAAGCAACAGCACCTTGTCGGTCGGCATGGTCACGGTTCCCTCAAAACGCACAGGGCCTTCCAAAGTGACATCGCTGTTCAGACGGTAAACCCCCGGAGGAACCAAAATCAAACGTCCGTTGGCAGCCGCATTAGCACGGTCAAAGGCGGCACTGTTGTCGGTGGTACCGTCACCGATCGCACCGTAATCGCGCACATCCACCACAGAAATGAGATCACGCAAAAAGAACGATGTGACGTCTTCGATTTCGATGTCATCAATACGCACGATGCCACCATTCGGCCCCGTCAGATCAATGCCGAAGTGGCCATAAATAGGCTCACTTCCCCAGATCATGTCGACGCCGGTACGGTCCCCTGCCCCGACAATTGCCTTGATCTCATAGACCTCTCCGTAATCTGTCAGCGTCGTACTTGCGGCATTCAAAGGAATACCTGTTACCGCATTGCCCCCCGAACGGCCTGCAAAGGCTGCGACACGTACGTTAGGCAAACTGCCAGAGATCACTTTGATCCGTGCCGTTATCTGCAAGTAACACCCCGGCAACAATGGGGTTTCGCCCATGTAACGCAAACGCGTTGTGTTTGCGATTTTTTGCACTTCCAGGCAGCTGCCAAAATCCTGATCCGCTGGCACAAACGCCGCGTTGGCCGCATTGGCATAGGTATCAGATCCCGGCGTTCCATCGCCGCTGGACCATACATTCAAACCATTCGCAAATGATGGTGGCATCAGCACCACGCCGTCGGTAATTGCCTTGTTCATCAAAATCCCTTTCGCGGGCGGTGCAAGCCGTGTTGGGCACGCAGCGCATATTGAACCAGCGCACTGCAACCGGGTTCGGTGCAGCGCATGCGGGAAAAGGAAGTATCAATGAATGGTTAAGGTGCCCTCACACCACCGTTACGGTGGTCCTTGCAAAGGCGAAAGACCGGCAAGGTTTCAGGCGTTGACATCCGGCTGCGGCAACAGCTGTACGCCATTGATTTTCCAGCCATCTTCGGTTTCTAACATCCGGTACCCCAAGACGTGGGTTACCCCGTCCTGATCCTTGATCAAAACCTTCTGCCAGATGTCGCCGGCGATTTCTTCTTGCTCCAGATAGCGCACATCGGATGGTCGCCAAACCATCGGATACCCCGTGGTCACCATCTTTTGAAATCGCGCAACGGACCCAAAAATACGTTGAATGTTCGGGCTGGCAAATGCAAACGCTGCATCAAAATCATCGACCTTGAAAGCTTCGATTTGCCCACGAATGGTGTTTTGGATGCCAAGGTCCTGCGCCCAGGCACCACCCGCCATCACGGCGGCGATCACGGTCATTTTCAAAGTCTTCAACATGCGGTGTTCTCCTGCGCTACACCAAGAATCGTAGTGCAAGAGAAATGCAAAACAAGGCAGCGACAGGGTTTAGACCAATTCACCTGCCAAAGCGCTGTCGATCAATGCAATGGTTTCGTCCACGCCATATAGCGCTATAAACCCGCCGAAACGCGGACCTTGGGACGCGCCCAACAGCACCTCGTAAAGCGCCGTGAACCAATCGCGTAGCGGATCAAACCGTTCGCGTCCGCAGGCAAAGACCTCGGATTGCAACGCTTCTGCATCCAATCCACCGTCCCAAACCTTCAACCGTTCACGCAGGTCTTCCAACGCTTCGCGTTCAAGGTCTGTTGGCGCACGGAACACCTTTTTCGGCTTCACAAAGTCGTTGTAGTAGCGCACCGCAAATCCTGCCGCCTGATCCAATTGCGGATGCGTTTCTGGCGACGCGTCCGGCGCATAGCGTTGCATGAACCCCCACAGCTGCGATTTTTCCTCAGCCGAGGACACAGACGCCAGATTCAACAACATCGAGAACGGCACAACCATATCGCTGGCTGGCACGTTGTGGCCGTGGATGTGGAAGACAGGGTTGTTCAATCGACCCTTCGCATCCTGTCCCGCATAGGCCCGCAATTGCTGGTGATATTCGTCCACAGCTTTGGGGATCACGTCAAAATGCATGCGCTTGGCCGTCTTTGGCTTGAGATACATGAAATACGACAAGGATTCAGTCGACGCATAGGTCAGCCATTCGTCGATTGAAATACCATTGCCAGAGGTCTTGGAAATCTTGTGTCCGTCAGCATCCAGAAACAACTCATATGTGAAGTGTTCGGGCTTTTTGCCACCAAGAATTTCGCAAATACGGTCATAAATCGGCGTGTTGGTGGAATGGTCCTTGCCGTACATCTCGAAATCGACATCCAAAGCCGCCCAGCGTGCGCCAAAGTCTGGCTTCCACTGCAATTTTACGTTTCCGCCTGTGACAGGCAATGTCCATTCGCGGCCCTCTTCATCGTCAAAGGTGATGGTGCCGTCAGCCTTGTTCACACTTTTCATCGGCACGTACAAAACGCGACCGGTTTCGGGATGGATGGGCAGGAAAATGGAATAGGTTTCGCGGCGTTCTTCACGCAGCGATTTCAGCATGACGGCCATGACCTCGTCATATTTTTCAACAGCACGCAGCAGGATATCGTCAAATTTTCCAGAGCGGTAGAACTCGGTCGAGCTTATAAATTCATACTCAAAGCCAAATGTGTCCAGAAAGCTGTTCAGCTTGGCATTGTTGTGGGCGCCAAAACTGTCATGGGTGCCAAAGGGGTCAGGAACATCTGTCAATGGGCGCTGCAAGTGTTCCACAAGGCTTTCGGAATTGGGGACATTCCCCGGCACTTTGCGCATCCCGTCCAGATCGTCGGAAAAGCACACAAGCCGCGTGGGAATGTCAGAAATCACCTCAAAAGCGCGGCGCACCATCGTGGTCCGTGACACTTCGCCAAATGTGCCAATATGCGGCAGACCTGACGGGCCGTACCCTGTTTCAAACAGGACATACCCCTTTTCAGGCGGTTTTTTGGAATACCGTTTCAACAACCGGCGCGCTTCTTCAAAAGGCCACGCTTTGCTGGCCAGTCCGGCCTCTCGCAGATCGCTCATGTCAGTATCCTTTGTCAAACAGCGCGCCCGATAGGCGCCAACCTGCCACTCCCTATTGCGCGGGGGGGCATAGGTCAATATTCTGCACCGCAACATAACCCTATAAGGACGCCTTGCAGTGACCGATGCCCCACATTCCTTGACGGCCCAAGATGCACTGGTTGCACTGATGATCGCCGTTTCCGCATCTGATTCCGATATCGGGACGGCCGAACTGGTAAAAATCCAATCTGCCATCAATATGCTGCCGGTGTTCGCGGACTACGATCTGGACCGCCTGACAACAATCAGCCAAACTGTGTTTGACTTGTTTGATCAGGAAGACGGGCTTGATGCCCTGTTCGGACTGGTCCGCGAAGCGCTACCGGAGCGCTTGTATGAAACGGCCTATGCTTTGGCCTGCGATGTTGCCGCCGCTGACGGATCGCTAGAAGAAGCCGAGCTGCGCCTGCTTGAAGAAATGCGGTATGAGCTGAACATCGACCGGCTGCACGCGGCTGCCATCGAACGCGGCGCAAGGGCGCGGCATTTAACATAAAGCTTGTCACAGCAATGGGGAGCCTCTACCCCTAAAAATTGCAGGCATTTGCGCCTGCGATGGAGAATTTATGTCTACGATTGCGGGCAACCGCTAAACTCTGGCGCACAGAGTTCACACATAATCCAGCCGCTGTCATTTCAGCGGCTTCTCTAAGTGCGGCACCAACCACAAGCGTGCCAAAGTGAAAGACTTCACACAAATGACGATCAAACAAACGACATCAACAGACATTCCACAGCTTCAGTCTGTTCTAAATGCCACTGAATTGTTCCCTGGCGATATGCTACCGGACATGATTTCAGGCTTTTTATCAGATGAAACCAGTGAAGAAATCTGGCTGACGTTTCTGCAAAACGAGCAACCCGTCGGTTTTTGCTACGCGATGCCAGAACAGCTGACTGAAGGGACATGGAACATGCTGGCCATCGCTGTGCACCCCGACACCCAAGGGTCAGGCGTTGGCGGACAATTGACCAAAGCGCTGGAGGACCAGCTGCGTGCAAATGGCAATCGCATCCTTATCGCGGATACTTCAGGTACAGACGACTTTGCCCAAACCCGCGCATTCTACGCCAAACAGGGCTATGGCGAAGAAGCCCGCATTCGGGATTTTTGGGCTGCAGGCGATGACAAGGTGATTTATCGCAAGGCGCTTTAAGACAAAACCTGTGGCCGCCTAAACGCGGCCTCAGGTGATCCCAAACCCGTGAGCGAAATTTGATAACATTATGTGTAAATTTCCTTTGCACCACATCGTGAAGTTTCCTATACGAAACCCAAGTTGATAAGACCCCATGGGAGAGCGCAGGACACCCTGCCGCCGAAGGAGCAACGCCCCGGAAACTCTCAGGCACCAAGGACCGTGTGGGCCGCCCGCTGCGCAAATGCGCAAACGATATCAACGATCTGGAGAGTGGCTTGCGCCAAGCGCCGCAGGCCCACCGAAGGAGGAAGCCGTTCGTAAGAAGGGTGAAGCTCTCAGGTCTCGTGACAGATGGGGACGCCGCACCAGCAAATCCGCTGGGCTGTGTCCTACAATCTGCGCATGACCAAAAAGGCCAAACACATGGCACAAATCGCAATCATCGGCGCCGGAATCACTGGCATCACCACCGCTTATGCCCTGTCGCGGCGCGGCTTTCAGGTTACCGTATTCGACCGCAACCGCTACGCTGCGATGGAAACGTCTTTTGCCAATGGCGGACAGTTGTCTGCATCCAACGCAGAGGTCTGGACCCGTTGGGGCACTATCTTCAAGGGGTTGAAGTGGATGCTGCGCTCCGATGCGCCTTTGCTGGTGAACCCCAAGCCAAGCTGGCACAAACTGTCGTGGATGGCCGAATTCATGGGCAACATTCCCGACTATGAAAAGAACACCATCGCCACGGCCAAGATGGCGATTGAAGCCCGCAAACACTTGTTGGGTTTCGCGGACGAGGCAGGTTTCAAATTCGACATGGAAAAGCGCGGCATCTTGCACGTCTACAAAAAGCAATCCGAACTGGATCATGCCCGCCACGTCAACACCTTGCTGAAAAAAGCCGGCCTTGAGCGTCACGAAGTCTCAAGCAGCGAAGTGCAAAGCATTGAACCGGCCCTGCGCACGGACGTCATCGGTGGCTTCTATACCGAAAGTGATTTCACTGGCGACATTCACCTGTATGCCCGCCAATTGTCCAAAGCTTGCGAAGCCAATGGCGTTACTTTTTGCTACCGCGCTGCCGTAAACGAGATCAAACACACAGGCCAAGGCGTCGATGTATCTTGGCAAAGCGGAAACACAGGCGACACACAACACTTTGACGGCATCGTCGTCTGCGCTGGCGTCGGGTCCCGCGATATTGCTGCAGACCTTGGCGACCGTGTGAACATCTACCCCGTCAAAGGGTATTCCATCACCGTAAATCTGGACGATGAGGCCAGCCAGAACGCCGCCCCTTGGGTGTCTTTACTGGATGACGAAGCGAAAGTGGTCACGTCACGTCTGGGCAAAAACCGTTTCCGTGTCGCAGGAACAGCAGAGTTCAACGGCTACAACCTGGACATCCGGGACAATCGTGTAAAACCGTTGACCAAATGGGTAGAAGACTTCTTCCCGGACGTGTCCACCGAACACTGCGTCCCATGGGCGGGCTTGCGCCCTATGATGCCTTCAATGCTGCCAAAAGTTGGACCCGGCAAAAAAACTGGCGTGTTCTACAACACAGGGCACGGGCATCTGGGATGGACACTATCGGCGGCAACAGCAGAAGCCGTGGCCGATTGTGTTGAGGCCGCACGGGTGCGCAATGAACGGGCCGCTTAGGGTCATGACCCTACACAGCAACAGACAATTGGCGGCCCACATGCTTGCGGGCCGCCAAATTGAATTGTGCACCTCAAAACGCATAAGAGTTCGCGATAACAGCGCATTGGCTGCTGACGAAACCCAAAATGTGGCCTATTTCAGATTGAAAATATTCGTGGCGCCTTTGCCTTGATCACGTGTGATGCGTAGCTTGTTGCCATCAATTTCGACAATCTGACAATTGGTTCCGGTTTCTTCTTTTTTGATCACCAAATTACGACAATAAAACCCCTTGGTGAATGTCCAATTGCCAACATATTTACCCTGTTTCTTAAGTCGCCCGTCGGTTTTGCCATTGGCACGGATCACAGCAAAGCCGCCATCCCAAGTGATCTTTTTGCCGACCACCAATGCACTAAACTCCTCAGAGGTTTTGATCCGCTTGAAATTGTCCGCAAGTGCCGGGATTGCAGCCGTTGCCACAAGGGCAAAAACAGAAAAAGCTATAGTGGATTTACGCATGTAGTGTTCCTTGTTGGTTGCGATAATTGCAGGCGCTAAAGGCCGATTTTCTTTTTCGCACGATTAAATTTTGATTGATGCTTGAACCGCTTAGACGCATTTTTGTCCGACTTGACGTCCTGAACACGCCACCAGTCCGCATCGTCATTCCAACGGCGCCACATCGTGCCTTCAGTATCAACAATATGCGCAATGCAATCGGCGTCGTTCTTCTTGGACTTAATTTCGCCGTTGTCTTTCCAATACCAAACAAGCTCGTGACAGATCACACCCTTCTTCACCGACCACTTACCGATACCAACTGATTTTGGATCTTTGCCGCAAAACGCAATCGCTTCCCAGCCTGCGCCGAAGTAGACACCGCCACCGTTGCAAGAACTCCATTCGCGGGCTGTGCCACCATAGAAATTTGCGACGGCCTGATTGTCTGCACGCTTTGCATTTTGCGGCTTCGGATCCGCTTGTGCAAAGGATGCAACAACAACAATGGCCGCCGCGATACTCATAACTGGAATTGCCTTAAACATAAATTATTTTCACTCTTTAATATCAGAAACTTACAGGTCAAAATGCCCGACCTTAACGGGCGGGGGATCGATAAAATCCAACTATATCCTTGGTGAAAAACGCACGCGGAACAAGTTATCGTTTCCGATATTTGTCCTGCATCGCGCCCCTACATCAGCCCCTTAAAGGGTGATCCAACCATCGCGCACAGCAATCGCAATGGCTTGTTCACGCGTGCTGGCGCCAAGCTTTTGACGAATAGACAACAAGTGCTTGCGCACCGTCACTTCGGCGATTTTCGTTTTGAACGCGATCTGGTCGTTGCGCAGTCCACATGCCAAGAAGCTTAAAACATCGTGTTCTCTTGGCGACAAAGATCTTTCGCGCACAATGAAACGCCGTAAAATGTCTTTATCTTCTGGGCCAGACAAAGACGGGTTAGGGATGTTTGCGGCAATGATGGCGTGGATGATTTTCAATCGGTCAAACCCCAAACGGGCATCAACCTCTGCCAAAGTTTCACCAGAACAGAAAACCACCAAAGTACGATATCCAGACCCCAAACCACCGGCGCTGCTGCCGTACAATGACCCGTACCCATAGGCTTTAAGATCATGGTTCAAATGATAGGCTGGGTCGATCTTGGGCAAAGTGCCACAATCAACCGCAACCTGTGCATGTCCTGCTACGAGAGCCGCTATAAATGGGTCAATAAGGTGGTATTTCTCACTTTCATACCGTGCCAGCCAAGCCTCCGACATCGAAGACATACCCCATGCGGCCGCATCTCCGGCCGGTGTGGTGCCACCGACATTCACGGCCAGCCCGCCGATGTCTCGAACGATGGTGTGGGCCGTTTGTAAATTGCTTTCGCCGCTTGCGGTGTTCTGAAAACGTGCGTTGATCTCGCTGATCATTTGTTCAAAAGGCTCAAGCCCAAGCATCATGATCGCCTCCGAGGATCGTCGTCCGCATCAGGGTGATGTTTCTATTCGGCTTTAGCAAGGATAAGCCTGCATAAACACAGCGAAAAAGGGCGAAAACACACATACAACTACCTAAGGTAGGCGTACCGTTACGATCCGTATAACGTGCCCCAGCGCTCAATCAATTGCTGCTGTAAACGCTTCGCCCGTTTGTTGTACCCGCGGGCGCCCTGCGGCGCCTCTCGGTTCGCCTTTTTGATACGTTTGCGCACGGCCTCGTCGCCAGAGAAAATCGCAAAAGCCAGAACAGATCCATCCTTGGCCTCCATGTACCCACCCAAACCAGAAACAAAATTCAACGTCCCCGTTTTGGCATTCACTGCGATGGGATGATTTTTCAGGACCTTGCCCTTGGCATCGCGCATCGCCACGGGTTTTAGCAAGGGACGCAAGGTGTTGGACGCATAGACCTTTACCAAAGTATCAACCATTGCATCTGCCGTCATCCGGTTGCCTGCGCCAAGGCCCGAATGGTCCTGCAGTTTCATCCCTGACACACCCAGTTTGGATTTGACCCAAGCGTTCATCGCAGATGCCGAAGCCCGCAAACCGGATGGGTTTCGCCCACTGCGTGCCGTGGCCGCCATGCCGACCATTTCGGCAATCAGATTGTTCGAGAATCGCAACATATCACGCAGGATTTCGCGCAAAACCTCACTTTGATGTGTGACCAGAACAGTGCCCTGCGGGGCACGTTTCATGTTCTGTGCTGGTTTCAGGCGTATGCCCTGCGCCCCTGCCATCGTACGAAAAACATCGGCAGCGTAAGCGCCTGGCTTGCGAACGGGCAACCAGCGCGACCCGCCGCCGCCCAAAGCCGAACGGGCAACGGACCAAGTGTCCACACCCTTTTGATCGGCGTAAGAATAGACCGGAATAGATCGTTCCGCGATGCGCATCCGCGCCATCGTCACATCTGGGCGATAGCGATCAGAGCGTGCATCCATAGTCACGGAATATTTTCCTGAAGCCCGCCGCCATTCGAAATGTACCCGGTTGAAATTCAAGGCAATCCCGGACACCGCCGGACTGTAGCCCACATGGTCCGGTTGGTCCGTGTCGATGGTCTTCACAAAAGGCAACGCGCCCTCATAGACTTTGAACGCACCGCGGACTTCGCGTATGCCTGCCGCTTTCAATTGGCGGGCCATATCGGCCAAATCATTGGTATCAAGCGTCGGATCACCACCGCCCACAAGAACCAGATCACCCGAAACAACACCATTCGATACAGACCCTGTCGCCATCAAACGGGTTTGAAAGCGATGTCCTGCCCCCAACCGGTCCAACGCATATAGCGCCGTAACTGCTTTGGTGACAGACGCAGGCGCAACTTGGGCCGTGGGCGTGTTTGCTTCTAGGCGGGCACCCGTTTTGGCGTCCGCCACAGCGTAGGCAACATGTCCATTTAGCTTGGCTTCACGGATCAGATCCTTGGGACCCCGCACAGCACGTTTGTGAAAATCACCACCCCGCGCACGAGGTCGCAACGACTTTCCAGGCGCATCCGCAAAAGCCACACCCGCAGCCAGCGCCGAAATACCGCCTGCCAGAAAATACCGTTTAGAAATACCATGTGTCATGCGGCGCAGTTAACCAAAGCGGTGTGACAGTAACAAGGCAACAAGCGATCACTTTTGTATCCTTTCCGCGGCCCGTGCCCCGTGATACTGCGCCTGTATGCAACGCGCTGTCCTGATCATGTTTGTCGCCATGTCGTTGATCCCTGCCGGGGACACTGCAGGTAAACTGCTAACCCAGTCAGGGTTGGCCACACCCGCCTTTGTGGCATGGTCGCGCTTTATCGTGGGGGTGGTTCTGATTTTGCCCTTTACGCCCCGCAGCGCATGGAGATTGTTGCGCGACTGGCGGATATGGTTACGTGGCATACTGATCGCTTGCGGCATTAGTTGCATCCAGATCGCTTTAAGCCGCGCACCCATTGCAGACGTCTTCGCCGCCTTTTTCATCGGGCCGTTGATCAGCTACGGCATGGCGGCAGTCTTTTTGCGCGAACCCATTACATGGCAACGTACAGCATTGATTTTCATCGGATTTACCGGTGTATTGGTTGTGGTTCAGCCGGGATCTGACACATCGCCCGCGCTCTTTTGGGCTGTTGCGGCTGGCACGTGTTATGGTGCGTTTCTGACGTCTTCGCGCTGGCTTGCCCACCTTGGAAGCCCCATTGCATTGTCTTTTACACAGCTGTTTATCGCAGGCTTGATCCTAACGCCTTTCGGTCTGGCCACTTTGCCGCAGTTCACGCCTTATGTCACAACAGTCACCTTCCTGTCAGGGCTTGGTTCCATGTTGGGCAACCTGCTTTTGCTATATGCCTACAGTGCTGCCCCTGCCACACGACTGGCACCGTTGGTCTATTTTCAACTGTTCGCAGCAGTACTATTCGGTTGGTTTGTTTTCGACACATGGCCCCAAATGTGGACATGGATCGGGTTGCTGATTGTTATGACCGCGGGCATTACATCAGCACGTTTGAAAGCCTGACCATTTACCACTTTTCCGAATGGCCGTCGACGAATGCGCCACCATTGGAACATTCACAAAGCACCACGCGGGCGATTGCGCTTGCGCCAGCACATGGGACATGCGCCCCGCAATCCGGTACGGTGCATAAACCTTGGCAGCTCTGCTCATCCGCGCCGAAATCCGGTCACCGGGACGGGCCAAGACACCAACAGGAACGTTGTCCATGATCCAGCGCCAATCCTTCCACAAATGCATCTGCGCCAGATTGTCCGCGCCCATCAACCACACAAACCGCACACCACGGCACTGCATTTGCAAAGCTTGCAGCGTCTCGGCCGTGTAACGCGTGCCCAGATGCGCCTCGATATCCGTGATCTCGACACGCGGGTGCTGCATGACCTCACGCGCCCGTTGCATCCGTTGATCCAGCGGCGCAGGCCCTTGCACTTTCAACGGATTGCCGGGGCTTACCATCCACCACACGCGATCCAACCCAAAGCGCTTTAACGCCTCGCGCGTGATATGCGCATGCCCCGCGTGCGCGGGGTCAAAAGAACCACCCAAAAGACCGATGGTTTGGCCGGGGCGAGCATATGGGAAAACGCCATTCATGCCGACTGTTGGCCCCAAAATATCGGGCCTGTCAATCAATTGGCCGAACGGCATCACCCAACCGAACACACCCTGACCCCAAGACCGAAGCGCACCACCCTCCGTGCCCACGCACGGCAGAGTAACCACCCCGCCCCAAAACCTCTTCCATTCGTGAACATGGGGCGCAAATGGAGGTGATCTGCAAAACAGAGTCCCCGATTGCGATTTGACGCCCTTTCAGCGCACTTAAGTTGATCCCCGACACAACCAAGTTGCGCCGCAGCACGGCAGGCAAGATTTCGTCTTTCCCTAGCATCGCACCAATTACCGGCAAATGCTCTGCCTGTATCAAGGTAACTGCGCGCTTTCCCGCCCGCCCGTGATCACCCGTCAGGCCGCTTTCATCAATAAACACATCACCGACGGAAATCATGCCTGCGCGACGTGTGGGGCGCACACCGATCCATGTTATTGATCCCGATTGCGCATACCCTGCAATCAATTCCTTCAACGCATACATTTCATTGCCCCCTTGGCCCCGCTGCATTATGACACCCCAAACCAAATTCCCCAATCGGAGTCGTCCCAATGGCAGCCTATCAATACGTCTATCACATGTCCGGTGTATCCAAGGCCTACCCCGGCGGCAAAAAATGCTTTGAAAACATCCACCTGAACTTCCTGCCCGGTGTGAAAATCGGCGTTGTGGGCGTGAACGGCTCGGGTAAGTCCACGCTGATGAAGATCATGGCGGGGCTGGACAAGGATTTCACCGGCGAAGCATGGCACGCCGAAGGAGCCAAAGTAGGCTATCTGCCGCAGGAACCCCAGCTTGATCCGGCGCTTAATGTTCGTGAGAACGTGATGCTGGGTGTGGCTGAAAAGAAGGCCGTTCTGGACCGCTACAACGAACTGGCGATGAACTATTCGGATGAGACCGCCGAGGAAATGGGCCAACTGCAAGACAAGATCGACGCGGAAAACCTCTGGGATCTCGATTCACAAATCGACGTGTCGATGGAGGCCTTGCGCTGCCCGGCCGACGACGCCGACGTCACAACCTTGTCGGGGGGTGAAGCGCGCCGCGTCGCCCTGTGCCAATTGCTATTGTCCGCGCCCGACATGCTGTTGCTTGACGAACCAACCAACCACCTCGACGCTGAAACAATCGCATGGCTGCAACAGCACCTCATCGATTACAAAGGCACAATCCTGATCGTCACCCACGACCGTTACTTCCTTGATTCCATCACCACATGGATTTTGGAACTGGAACGTGGGCGCGGCATCCCATGGGAAGGCAACTATTCCTCATGGGTCGACCAAAAGGCCAAACGCCTTCTGCAAGAAGCCCGCGAAGACAAATCGCGCCAGAAAACCCTGCAACGCGAACTCGACTGGATGCGCCAAGGGGCCAAGGCAAGGCAGGCGAAATCCAAGGCGCGGATCAGCGCCTATAACGAACTGGCCGACAAATCAGAGCGCGAAAAGCTCACCTATGCCCAGATCGTCATCCCCAATGGCCAACGTCTTGGCAACAAGGTGATCGAGGTCACAAACCTGAAGAAGGCCATGGGCGACAAGCTGTTGATTGACGGTCTGTCCCTGTCCATCCCCCCCGGCGGCATCGTCGGTGTGATCGGACCAAACGGCGCTGGCAAATCCACGCTGTTCAAGATGCTGACAGGCCACGAACAGCCCGACGAAGGCACCGTCGAGATCGGCAACACGGTTGAACTGTCCTATGTCGACCAGTCCCGCGACGACCTGAACCCCGACGACAACGTCTGGCAGGCGATTTCCGGCGGGGCCGAATTGATCGCGCTTGGCGACGCAGAGGTCAATTCACGGGCCTATTGTTCATCCTTCAACTTCAAGGGCGCGGACCAGCAGAAAAAAGTCGGCCTGCTGTCGGGTGGTGAACGCAACCGCGTGCACATGGCGCGTCTGCTCAAAGATGGCGGCAACGTGCTGCTTCTCGATGAGCCGACCAACGATTTGGACGTCGAAACTTTGCGCGCTTTGGAAGACGCTTTGGTCGATTTCGCAGGCTGCGCCGTCGTCATTTCACACGACCGCTTCTTCCTCGACCGCATCTGCACACACATGCTGGCGTTCGAAGGGGATTCACACGTTGAGTGGTTCGAGGGCAACTTCGAGGACTATGAGGAAGACAAAAAGCGCCGCTTAGGGGCGGATGCGATGGAGCCCAAGCGGTTGAAGCATAAGAAGTTCTCTAGATGAACTTTACGAAGTAAATTCATCGGTTGCGAGGCAGGGTATGCGCAGCATGCCCGTTCGCACTCGGTTGTTGTGAGGTCACGATGAACAAGTCTGGGACAGACAACCTAAAAAAGTGGTTGCAACGCGCCTTGTGGTTCGTGCCAATCGCCTACTTTGTCAACTTTGTATACGCTATTTTTTCCAACCAAACCGGTGGCACATTCGGTGACACTTTCGGAGCAGCCAACGCTCTGTTCTCTGGTACGGCCCTGCTGATGCTGGTCTATGCAATCATTCTCCAAAGAGAAGAACTCGAAGTCGTAAAAGAAGAGCGCAACGACACGAAAACACTCTTACGGGGACAAGAAAAAATAAACACGCAGCAAGGGATTGCGCTTCGAAAGCAGAGTTTTGAACAGAGTTTTTTTGCTGTACTGCGCTTGATATCTGAAGAGAAAAAGGCTTTGGATAGAACAATTACAGATGGGACAAACCAAACTATAAAATTCAAGGCGGGAAATAATGCGCAAACTGCTATTAAGAGTTTAGTAGAAAATGACAAAACACAGTCGAGACTTTCTGTTTCAAATCACATAGCCAATTGCTGTTCAGTTTGCCGACTGTTTACTACCGCTTTTTACATGATTTCCCAGTCAAATTTCTTAACCAAGCACGAAACGCTAAATTATGGCTCATCTTTGCATGCGCTCTTGGATGCAGACTTGGCACAAGTATGGTGTCTATACTCAATACTATGGGAAGAGAAGGATCCGCGGGCGGCACACGCTTTCATTTCCTCTCAAGGAATTGATTTCATTGACGAGAGCATTCAGGATGAAGTTCGTGAACGGCTCAAGAATGCGCTGAATAATTTTACAATTATGGAAAGCGAAATCGTTTCAGACTAACCCAAAGCCCCCGACCGCGGGTCGTAGGCCTCTCGCACGTTGCTTCACAACATGCTGCCGGTTCCGAGATTGCAAGCGATCGCTCTTGGCGTTTCAGCGAATGTGCAAAACCATACAGTTATTTCCCCTCAAATCCCACCAACTGCGTTACCATCTCAAAACTATGAAACGCAGAACCTTCCTCACCACCGCGACAGCCCTCCTGGCATCCCCTGCCCTCCCCACAGCAGCGGCCTCTTCCGTCTCGGCCAAGCACCTCGCCACCGCAAAGATGCTCGCGCGATGCCATGATCGTGCCAGCCCCGAGATGTTCAAACGTCTCATGCAGCTCGACACCGAGACCGCGACGAATATTTACCAAGCGCTGCAAAACCAGAACATCGTCACCTCGGGCCTTGATGGCATCGCCCGCGCGACCAATCCGCTCAATAGCCATTGCGTCACGAACGAAGCGACAGCCGCACGCAGGTTGCTCGAAAGCTCTTTTGATCTGAAGAACCGCCTTCAGCGCTTTGCGAAACGCAAGTGGGACGAAATTGAGGCTGAGACAAACGATGGCACCCCACCCGAACAAGTCGACGCGGCCAATTAGTGCATAAAACGCATCACAAATGCGTCAGAAGTCTCCTCAACATTGCTTTTTCGCGCAAGTCTGGCAAGATTCCGCACATAGTTTCAGTAACCGGAGCAGCCCCAAATGGACCGTCGCCAATTCCTTGCCCTTTCCACCGCCGCAGCACTCACACCTTTCACGTTGGAAGCCCAAACCACCGTCTTTGATCCCACCCCGCAAGAGGTGCGCATCAAGAAGGACTTTGCGCCGGGGCAAATCCTTGTGCTGCCACGCAGCTATTACTTGTATTGGGTGACCGAAGAACGCAAAGCGATCCGCTACGGCGTGGGTGTCGGGCGTGCGGGGCTGGAATTCACCGGCCAAGCCACCATCGACGTTAAGAAAGAATGGCCCACATGGCGGCCCACCGAAGACATGATCGAGCGTAGCCCGAAGACCTATTCGCGCTTCAAAGGAAACAAATACATTATGCCTGGCGGTCCCGACAATCCATTGGGTGCGCGGGCGCTTTACCTGTTCCAAAACGGTGTGGATACGTATTTCCGCATACACGGCACGACACAGCCACAGACCATTGGGTCGTCTATCTCAAACGGGTGTATTCGTCTTACAAATGAACATGTGACAGATCTGTACAATCGTGTGCCCAAAGGGACGGTCGTCACCGTTTTGTAAAGGGTGCGTTACAGCATAACCTGCCAAATCAACAAGCTTGGGGCGAGCATCGCGAACAGAATGCAAAACAGTTTCGCCCCATGTGCCACCTTCGACATGACGGGGCCGTCCGATGCACTTTCACCGTAGCCCATGGCAGCTGCCATAATCGCATGTCCGCCGGCGGGTGCTGCACGGTTTTTTGCCGCGATAGACGCCATGGCAGTTTCATAAACAACGCTTTGGCGTTCCGCCTCGGACAGTTTGTTGTCTAGGTTTTCCATATTCGACATCTTTTTGCTCCTATTGATCATGGCAAAAGATGGAGCCACACGGCCAGAAGTCCAGTCCTGCAACGAAAAAAGGGCCGACCTTTCAGCCAGCCCCTGATCATCCGCGCAAGACGCTGCTTATTTCAGCGCTTTGTCTGTGATTTGATGCGTCCAAGCCCCTTCAGGCTTTTTGGTAATGACCGGATCAGAACCACCCGCCAGCAAAGACGCAACTGTGCGGTCAAAGTCCGCTTCAACCAGCGTGCCATCAGACCCTGCCGTCAGCTTGGCAATCTCGCCCATCATACGCACTTGAGCCGCTTCGGTTTGCGCACCTGTTTCATCGTTGTCCAGAACGATACCAGCGGCTTCTTCTGCGTTGGCTTCCGCGTATTTCCAACCCTTCATGGAAGCGCGCACAAAGCGGACCATTTTGTCTTCGAACACAGGGTCTTTCAGATTGTCTTCCAGCACATAAATACCGTCTTCCAAAGTTGCCACGCCCTGGTCTTCGTACTTGAACGTCACCAGTTCATCCGGATTAACCCCTGCATCCAAAACCTGACCGTATTCGTTATAGGTCATGGTCGAAATGCAATCTGCCTCGCGCTGCAATAGCGGATCTACGTTAAAGCCCTGCTTCAAAACCGTGACGCCATCATCACCGCCATCCGTAGAAATGCCTGCTTGAGACATCCATGACAGGAAGGGGTATTCATTGCCGAAGAACCACACGCCGATGGTTTTGCCTTTGAAGTCTTCGACTGAGCTGATCCCGGTGTCTTTCCAGCAGGTCAACATCAGACCGGATGATTTGAAGGGTTGCGCGATGTTTACAACCGGCAGGCCTTTTTCACGTGCTGCCAAAGCAGACGGCATCCAGTTCAACATTGCATCCGCGCCGCCACCTGCAAGCACCTGTGGGGGCGCGATGTCTGGACCGCCGGCAAGGATCGTGACGTCCAGACCTTCTTCTTCGTAAAACCCTTTGTCTGCGGCCACATAGTAGCCCGCAAACTGCGCTTGCGTGACCCACTGCAACTGCAAAGTAACTGTGTTTGCGTGTCCGTCCGCGAAGGCGGTTGTCCCGCCCATACCTGCCGCAAGGGCTGCTGCCATCATAAAGTGTTTCATCGTTGTGACCTCCAAGTCGTTGGTTGTTATATGTGCCCCGCTTGTGCGGGTGCGTTTGTTATCTTTGTGACGGGTGCCAAAAGGTCACCCGTTTTTCGATCAATGTCATGGCGCCGTAAAACGCGCTGCCTGCGATGGCCGCGACCACAATCTCGGCCCAGACCATATCCAATGCAAGCTGCCCGAAGCTGGTCGAGATACGAAACCCCATGCCAACCGTCGGAGAGCCGAAAAATTCAGCAACAATCGCGCCAATCAAAGCCAATGTCGTCGCAATTTTCAAGCCATTGAACATGAAAGGCATCGCGGCAGGCAAGCGCAGCTTAAACAAAGTAGGCCAATATCCCGCCCCATAGGTCCGCATCAGATCACGCTGCATCGACGAGGTATCACGCAGTCCGGCTACTGTGTTCACAAGGATCGGAAAGAACACCATAACAGCAACAACCGCCGCCTTGGATTCCCAATCACTGCCCAGCCATTTCACAAAAATCGGCGCGGTGCCGACAATTGGCAAAGCTGCCATAAAGCTGCCAACAGGCAAAATGCCTCGCGTCAGAAAATCCGAACGGTCCGCCAGAACAGCCACCGCCAGCGCAGCCCCACCGCCGATGACGTAGCCTGACACAGCACCCTTCAAAATGGTCTGCTTAAAGTCCGCCCATAAACGGGGGCCCTCAGTGCCAAGGCGTTCAATGATCGACGACGGTGCGGGCAGGATTACGGGATTCACATCAAACCCATGCACCAGCATCTCCCATACAATTACAACCGTAAGTCCAAAAATCACTGGAATTGCCACGCGCACCAAAGTCTCATCGGACCGTGCGCTGTTGCTGAGACGAATGTTGATCCACCAGCCCAAGGCCCAGATCACTATGGCCACCAATACCCAAATCATGCCGCAGCCATCCCCATACGCTTCAAGGTCACGCGCTCAATCAAGCTGAAGATCCCGACCAAAGCCGCTGCCGTCAATGCCGCTGCAAAAAGTGCGGCCCAAGACACCAAAGGTTGCCCATATTGATCACCCACCAGCATCCGGGCCCCGAACCCCGCACGCGCACCGGTTGGCAATTCTGCGACGATGGTGCCCACCAACGATGCGGAAATCCCGATCTTGAGAGACGCAAAAAGGTAAGGGGCAGACGCAGGCAACCGCAGCGACCAGAAGCCTTGCGATTTGCTGGCATTGTAGGTGCGCAGCAAATCCAGCTGCATCGCATCCGGGCTGCGCAGCCCTTTGACCATGCCGACAACAACAGGGAAAAACGACAGATAGGCCGCGATAATTGACTTGGGGAATAGGCCTTGGATGCCCATCGACCCCAAAACGACAATGATCATCGGGGCAAGTGCGAGGATCGGAATGGTTTGACTGACGATGGCCCACGGCATCACGGACCGATCCATCACACGACTGTAAACGATACCAACCGCCAACAAGATGCCCAGACTGGTGCCGATCAAAAACCCCAACAGCGTCGGCGCCAACGTGACCCAGCCATGATAGACCAATGACCGTTTCGAGGTGATCTTCTTGTCGATGATCGTCGCATACATCTCGCGGCCAACCTGCTGAGGGCTGGGCAAGCGGGGGCGTTTGAACTCATAGGTCAGCGCAATCAAATGCGTGTTCTTCAACGCCAGTGCAACACCGCCTACATCCTGACGCGCGGCGGGCGTATCGGGTGTCACAACAAGGCCATCGCGCTGCGCCTGATCCGCAACCAGATGCATGTTCATCGGGACAACACACAGCAACCAAAACCCAAGAATTGCAGCGACTACCGTAAGAACCGGCAAGACAGACCTCATGGATGCCACTCCATCCGCAATTCAGGAACCCCGTCACCGCGCCCCTCTTCTTTACGTTCGACTTCGACAAACCCTTCACGGGCGTAAAATCGCTGTGCAGCCTCATTGGGGGCATGCGTCCAAAGCTGGACAAAATCGCGGTCGTGCTTAACAGCCTCCAACAGTGCTTTGCCATCACCAGAGCCTGGGTTTGCGGTATACAGGCCGTTGATTTGGGATATTTCCCGCTCGAAAGCCAGGTATCCTGTGACCGGTTCACCAATCACCCAAAATTCGCGCATGCCAATGCCTTGGGTCAACATTTCTGTCAATTCCTCAAGGCTTGGGCCGCCCGTCATCCACGGCGTCGCATCCAGCCAATCGCGCACAATCTGCGCACAAGCCGGTGCATCACCCTTGGTCGCCAAACGGGGGGCAGCGTCAGTCATCAGCATGCCCTGCCCGCAAACCTTCACGCACGCGGTAAGCGATTTCCAAAAACTCGGGACTGTCCCGGATATCCAAAGGCCGGTCTTTGGGCAAAGGGCTTTCGATAACGTCTGTAATCCGCCCGGGACGCGGCGACATCACCACGATCTTGGTGCTCAGATACACCGCTTCAGGGATCGAGTGCGTCACAAAACCAATGGTCTTTTCCGTCCGCGCCCACAGTTTTAGAAGCTGCTCGTTCAGATGGTCACGCACAATCTCGTCCAGCGCCCCAAACGGCTCATCCATCAGCAAAATATCCGCGTCAAAGGCCAACGCCCGCGCAATGGAGGCACGCTGCTGCATCCCCCCCGACAATTGCCAAGGGAACTTACGCTCAAACCCAGCTAATTCGACCAGCTCCAAAACACGCTCGACGCGTTCTTTCTGATCCGCCTTGGAATACCCCATAATCTCCAAAGGCAGACGAATATTGCCCCCAATCGTGCGCCAAGGATAAAGCCCCGCCGCCTGAAACACATAGCCATAAGCACGGGCTTTGCGGGCCTCAGCGGCAGACACACCATTGACGGTGATAGAGCCTCCGGTGGGTTGTTCGAGGTCAGCCATACAGCGCAAAAATGTGGTTTTGCCACAGCCAGAGGGGCCAATGAAGGATACGAAATCACCCTTATTGATGTCTAAGGACACGCCTTTGAGGGCATGCACAGGGCCATCATTGGTCTGGAAGGTCAGGTCCAGATTTTGCGCAGAGATTACACAACTTGCAGAAGCGTTCATTGAATTGCTCTAGGTCCTGTGTTCTTAGGAGGCTTTCCGCCACCTCGGTAGTGATCTTGTGTGCAAACACCTGAACAGATTTTGACGTTGACCCAACGCGCGTAAAACTTAGGCGTCACCAACGCGACACAATACTGATCCGAGGTGGTATCAACCGACAGCAGGCGCCATTGACGCGTCTGAGAAACCAAATCGGCGTTGTTCAAAGCTAAAGGTAGTTCAACACCTTTTTTGCTACCAGCATCTTGTGTGATTTGGCCTATTTCAGCCTTGGACAGATCCCGCAATCCATTCTGCTCAAAGAAAAACGCCAATGCTTCAACGACATCATCTGATGTTTCACGCCAATCGAAATTCCAAAGCAATTCTTCTTCTAGTACAACATCCACAAATGCTGCGGCCGTCGGCGGCACCGCATTGCGCCCTCCGAGTTCACCGTAAAAAAGAGCCACACAATCGGCGCCGTGATCGTTTGAAAACAAGCTCTGTAAAAACGCAAACATTCAAATTCCCGCCGGAATATTCAACGGATCACGTTTGATCATCTTTGGTTTCGTCAGTTCTTTCCACTTGGACAGTGCCACATTCCCAGACGGAAATGCCGGACGCGGCACGAATTTCCCACGACCGGGCGAGGGCTGCGAATTCTGCCCCCACGCCCAGATCACCTCACCGCGTGACAGCGTAAATCGTGACTGCGCCGTGACCTCAAAGCCTTCAAACACGTTGTAATCCAAGATCGAATGATGGTTCGCAGGCGAAATGGTCTTGGTAATCTTCGGATCCCAAACGACGATATCCGCATCCGCCCCTTCCACAATCGCACCCTTCTTGGGGTAAATGTTCAATATCTTCGCCGCATTGGTCGAGGTCGCAGCGACAAACTCATTCGGCGTCAAACGGCCTGTCTCAACGCCTTCGGTCCACAAGACGGCCAAGCGTTCCTCCAAGCCATTCGAGCCATTCGGAATGATCCGGAAATCATCGCGGCCTGCGCGTTTTTGTTCCGTGTTGAACGCAGCATGGTCCGTGGCCACAACCTGCAAAGACCCCGCCTGCAAACCCGCCCACAAACTGTCCTGATGATCCGTGGAACGGAAAGGCGGCGACATCACACGCCGCGCCGCATGGTCCCAATCCTTGTTGAAATACTCGCTCTCGTCCAGGGTCAAAAACTGGATAAGCGGTTCACCATAAACGCGCATCCCCTTCTGACGGGCACGGCGGATTGCCTCATGGGTCTGCTCACAAGAAACATGCACAATGTACAAAGGCACACCCGCTGTATCCGCAATCGTAATGGCACGGTTTGCGGCCTCACCCTCCAACTCAGGCGGGCGGGAATAGGCATGACCCTCTGGGCCGGTAATGCCCTCGTTGAAATACTTCTCCTGCAATTCAGCGACCAGATCACCGTTCTCGGCATGGACCATGGGCAAAGCACCCAATTCAGCGCAACGCTTGAAAGAGGCGAACATTTCATCATCCTCGATCATCAAGGCACCCTTATAGGCCATGAAGTGCTTGAACGAATTCACACCCATCTCAACCGCATCTTTCATGCCGTTGAAGACACCCTCATCCCAGCCAGTAATGGCCATGTGATAGCCGACATCCGAACAAATCTGCGGGGCGGACTTGCGGTGCCATTCGTTGATGGCGTTCTTCAAATCGCCATCGGCACCGGGCAGGCAGAAATCCACAACCATGGTCGTGCCACCAACAGCAGCCGCCCAAGTGCCCGTCTCAAACGTCTCGGCAGCAGTCGTGCCCATAAAAGGCATTTCCAGATGAGTATGCGGATCAATACCGCCTGGAATGACATAAGCACCCTCGGCATCAATGTATTCATCTCCAACCAAATCTTCCCCGATTTGCTTGATGACCTCACCCTCAATCAAAACATCAGCCTTGTACGTGCGATCCGCGGTACAGACCAAACCACCTTTGATTACCTTGCTCATCTCAGACTTCCCTTCGATCCAATTTCATCTCGCCCGAAAAACCTCGGGGTTTGGGGCAGAGCCCCAACAGAACAAAAACTTCGGGGCAAAGCCCCACTTTAGACTGATCCATAACAGCCCATTGCCGGCCCATGCACCCCAATATCCAAAGGACCAAAATCGCTTTCCACACACAGCGAAAAATACCCCGCAACCGGCATATAAACCACGCGATACGTGCCATCGGTCCGCGTCACGGTCCAACAGGTTTGCGTCACACCACCACTGAAGTTCACAGTGGTTTCAAAGGGTTTCACCAACGCCGCACGAAATGCATCCAGATGTCGCAGGTCGCGATCCGTTTCGACGCGTGCAGTGTCGATTTCCGCCTGCACGAGACCTGAAATCCGTTCCGCAACGCTTAGATCAGGGTCCAGCAGTTTCACCCAACTATCTCCGCAGTCTCCACAACCGCATGCATCAACACATCTGTGCCAGCCATCGCCCACTCTCGGGAAATCTCTTCAGCCTCGTTGTGTGACAGCCCATCAACGCACGGACACATCACCATCGCCGTAGGGGCCACACGGTTGATCCAGCACGCATCATGCCCCGCCCCCGAAATCAAATCCATGTGAGTATAGCCAAGGCGCTCCGCCGCAGACCGCACGGCCCCAACACAGCCTTCATCAAAAGCCACAGGATCAAATCCGCCAACCTTTTCAAACGCGACCTCAAGACCCATGTCATCAGCGATTGCCTGCGCCTCGATGCGCAGACGGGCTTCCATGTCCTCGATCACCGCCAGATCAGGTGACCTGAAATCCACCGTGAACACCACCTGCCCCGGAATAACGTTGCGCGAGTTCGGATAAACGTCGATATGCCCTGCCGCGCCCACTGCATGGGGCGCGTGGGACCACGCAATTTCATCCACTTTTTCCAGAATACGCGCCATACCAAGCCCGGCATTTTTGCGCATCGGCATCGGGGTGGAACCTGTGTGTGCATCCTTGCCCGTCACGGTGACTTGCGTCCACGACAAACCTTGCCCGTGGGTCACAACGCCGATGTCGCGCCCTTCGGCTTCCAGAATTGGGCCCTGCTCGATGTGCAGCTCAAAGAAAGCGTGCATCTTGCGGGCGCCAACCTCTTCTTCGCCGCGCCAGCCGATACGCGACAACTCATCTCCGAACTTTTTACCTTCCGCGTCAACACGATCGTACGCCCAATCCTGCGTGTGAATACCCGCAAAAACGCCAGACGAAAGCATGGCGGGCGCGTAACGCGTGCCTTCTTCATTGGTGAAATTGGTGACTACAATGGGGTGTTTTGTCTGCACATCCAAATCATTCAGGGTGCGGATCACTTCAAGCCCTGCAAGGACGCCTAAAACCCCATCATACTTGCCGCCTGTGGGTTGCGTGTCCAAATGCGAACCAACATATACCGGCAAAGCATCAGGATCAGCGCCTTCACGGCGGGCAAACATGTTGCCCATCTGGTCCAGCCCCATAGAACATCCTGCCGCCTCGCACCACGACTGAAACAATGCGCGGCCTTCACCGTCTTCGTCCGTCAGGGTCTGACGGTTGTTTCCACCCGCAACCCCCGGTCCAATTTTTGCCATTTCCATCAGGCTGTCCCACAGCCGATCGGCATTGATCCTTAGATTTTCTCCCGGCGCTGGCATAACGACCTCCGTACTGGACTCTGTGCTGGCTTGTTTTTTACCAATTGGTAAATACACGATTGCGACTGGGGCCGAAGCTGTCAAGAACTGGTTTGCCAAATTCAACCAAGACAGGCAACATATGCTGTAAATTCAAGCACCAAGGACAGCCGTATGAATGAAAGCGCCCCGAAAAAGCCAAGCCGGATTCAATTGCGCAATCGAAGCCGGATTATCGAAGCGGCGCTTGAAGTTTTTTCGCAGCATGGCTACCGCGGGGCCACATTGGATCAAATCGCGCGTGAAGCCGGGCTTAGCAAACCCAACATTCTGTATTACTTCGCCGGCAAGGAGGAAATTCACGTCACCTTGCTGAACCAGTTGATGGAAACATGGCTGGACCCTTTGATCGAAATGGATGCAAATGGCGAGCCATTGCAAGAACTGCTTGATTACGTGCAGCGGAAACTGGACATGGCGCGCGACCTGCCCCGCGAAAGCCGTTTATTTGCGAACGAGATTCTACAAGGCGCACCGCGGATGAAGCCCCATTTGCACGCCAGCCTAAAACCACTTTTTGATGAAAAATGCGCCGTGATCGAAGGCTGGATGGCCGAAGGGCGGCTGGCGAAAGTGGATGTGCGGCACCTGATTTTTTCGATTTGGTCCAGTACGCAGCACTATGCAGATTTTGAAGCGCAAATTGACGTTTTGTTGCCGGATGGCGAAGATCGCGGCAGCGCGACGCAGTATCTGCAAACCATGTTTACCAAGTTGCTTGCCCCTTAAATCAGTTTGTTAACCTGACTTAACCATTCACCCAATCTTAATCCGCACGTTTAGGAGTTGTTCATACTTGTGAACGACACCTGAAGGCGGGTGATGGGGCGTTTCAACTGACCTTTTCAGGAGAACCGCATGAGTATTATTTCGGCAGTGGCCAGTCCATTTGCACAACCGTCTGGAACGACGACAACCGAAAACACAACTTCGAATGAAGGGGATGCCGCGCAGGCAAACGAAACAACCACAGGCACAACAGAGGCCAAAGAAACACAAACCGATACGGCCACGACATCGGACGATGGCGGGGCAAACACCGGATCAAACGGTGCGGCCAGTGCCTCCGCACAAAGCTATTCCACCGCAAAGGATCTCGGCACTGCGCCTGTTGAGGTCGAAGCAAAAAGCACGGTGCAAGCCCAGATTGAAGCCCCTGCAAAATTAAGCGCGGAGGACGCCGAAGCTGCGGCGCGCAAAGCGGCACAAGATGCACAAGCGGCCTACAAATTGCAGTCAATTCTTGAAGGTATGACAAGCCTGTCAGCAGAAGCTGAAAAAATAGCGCCTGTCGCGGAAGGCAATGACGTCAGCCCACCCGCAACAAGCGCCGAACCAGAAGAGATGCCAGTCTAAGACCTCTCACAATGGTCCTAGAGCAACGCCCTTTCTGAAAGGTATCCGCGCGGGGTGACATGACTTACCCCGCGCGGACGGGAGATTACTCAGCCGCAACTGCTCCCGGATTGTTCGGGTGCGTTGTCCAGTTTGCGTAGTCCGGCTCAACCACTTTGTCTGTCCGTGGGTCGGTGGCACCGGGGGCCATGGCCTCCATCGTGATGCACCCGTCCACCGGACAAACATTCACGCAAAGGTTGCATGCCACGCACTCTGCGTCAATGACTTCGAATACGCGATCCTCTGACATGCTGATTGCTTGGTGCGAAGTATCTTCGCAGGCCGCGTAACAACGGCCGCATTTGATGCAGTCATCCTGGGAAATCACGGCCTTGGCCACATAGTTCAGGTTCAGGTACTGCCAATCCGTCGTATTCGGTACCGCCATCCCGACAAAATCGTCCAAAGACGCATGGCCTTTTTCGTCCATCCATTGCGACAGGCCACTGATCATTTCCTGCACGATCTTGAACCCGTACGTCATCGCCGCCGTGCAGACCTGCACGTTGCCGCAGCCCAGCGCCATGAATTCCGCCGCATCCCGCCATGTGGTGATCCCGCCGATGCCTGAAATAGGCAAACCATGGGTTTCAGGGTTGCGCGCAATCTCTGACACCATCGACATGGCGATAGGCTTCACCGCAGGGCCGCAATAGCCCCCATGAGTGCCTTTGCCGTCGATGCTGGGTTCCGGTGCCATCGTGTCGAGGTTCACAGAGGTGATCGAATTGATCGTGTTGATCAGCGACACCGCATCCGCGCCACCGCGTTTCGCCGCCGCCGCAGGTTTGCGCACGTCTGTGATGTTCGGCGTCAACTTCACGATGACAGGCTTGGAATAATACTGCTTGCACCAGCGCGTCACCATTTCGATGTACTCGGGCACCTGCCCCACAGCCGCGCCCATGCCGCGTTCCGACATCCCATGCGGGCAGCCAAAGTTAAGCTCAATCCCATCAGCGCCCGTGTCCTCGACCAACGGCAGGATCGCTTTCCACGCCTCTTCCTCGCACGGCACCATGATCGACACGATGATCGCACGGTCCGGGTAATCCGCTTTGACGCGCTTGATTTCATCAAGGTTGGTGAAAAGGTCGCGGTCGGTGATCAGTTCGATGTTGTTCAGACCCAACAACCGACGATCCGCGCCATAAATCGCGCCATATCGTGGCCCGTTGACGTTAACGACAGGCGGGCCTTCTGAGCCCAGAGTTTTCCAGACCACGCCACCCCAGCCTGCTTCAAAGGCGCGGCGGACATTGTATTCTTTGTCCGTGGGCGGGGCAGAGGCCAGCCAGAACGGATTGGGGGATGAAATACCTAAAAAGTTGCTTTGCAGGTTTGCCATTCTTATGCGCCTCCCATCAGAGTTGCGTGTATATCCATCGCAGCGTTGCGCCCTTCGGCCACCGCTGTGACGGTCAGATCGTCACCTCCAGCTGCGCAGTCACCGCCAGCCCAAACGCCATCAAGCGATGTGCGCCCCGTGCCGTCCACGGCAATTTTGCGGCCATCTAAATCCGGCAGCCCGCTTCCATTCAGCGTCTGCCCGATGGCTGTTAGCACTTGGTCGGCCTGCAGTCTTATGGTTTGACCGGTGCCCGCCATAGCGTCGTCTACATATTCGAATTCGATCTCGCGCACAGCGCCGTTGCCATGCACTGCTGTCGGCACCGCATGCGTCATGATGCGAACGCCTTTGGAGGCCGCAAGATCCTGTTCATAGACGCTTGCATTCATCCGGTCGCGCCCGCGGCGATAGGCCAGTGTGACGTTCAACGCACCGAGCAACTTGGCCTGCACAGCGGCGTCCACCGCCGTCATGCCCCCGCCAATCACGACCACATCGCGACCAACAGGCAGCTGTGCCACATCGCTGGCCTGCCGCAGTTCAGAGATGAAATCAACAGCATCCAAAACGCCCGTTTTGTCGTCACCCTCCAGCCCCAGCGCATTTACGCCGCCCAAACCGATGGCCAGAAACACAGCGTCATGATCACCCTGCAACGCCTCAAGGCTAAGGCCATCGCCCAGCGCCTTGCCCGTTTCAACCGTGATGCCGCCAATCTGCAAAAGCCAATCGACTTCGTCTTGCGCGTATCCACCGGGCGTCTTGTAACTGGCGATGCCATATTCGTTCAGCCCACCCGCCTTGGATTTTGCATCATAGACGGTGACGGTGTGCCCCATCATCGCCAAACGGTGTGCGCAGGACAATCCCGCCGGACCGGCCCCGACAACTGCTATGGTTTTGCCGGTTTCTGTTGCCCGCTCAAACGGGTGCACACCTTTGGTTTGCAGATGATCCGTGGCGTAGCGTTGCAATTGACCGATAAGCACCGGTTTGCCTTCTGCGGCTTCACGGACGCAGGCCTGTTCACACAAATCTTCCGTGGGACACACACGGGCGCACATCCCGCCCATAATATTTTGGCTCAAAATCGTTTTTGCCGCCGCATCAGGCGTGCCTGTTGCAATCTGGCGAATGAACAGCGGTATGTCGATGTCTGTGGGACAGGCCGTAATACACGGTGCGTCGTGGCAAAAGTAGCACCGATCCGCTGCAACAAGGGCTTCATGGTCTTGCAACGGCGGGTGCAGGTCTGAAAATTGTTCTTGATACTGATCTGGCGCCAATCGTCCCGCGACGACACCTGGCGTGAAAGAATTCTGCGACATGGCTCTCCCTGTCTTGGCTGTGTGCAGTGAACTTAGAGAAAATCAAAGCACGGTCTAAAAATTTTATCAACTGGTAAATTTATTGAAGCCCGCATTCCGTGAAAAATCAAAAACAATGAGACAAAAACGATCACTAATCGGCAAGACTCCGCAAAAACGCCTATTTTTAAGGTTTTTTCTTGATTTAGGCCGCATGGGTCCACATCTTGGGGTTGCGACGTTAAACCTATCGACCACTGCTCCGATCCGGCTCAGTCCCCCTCGATCAGCTACGACTTTGCCGACCTGCCGCATGTTGCGGGCAGACACACTAAGGAGAAACACGATGGCTACTGGCACCGTGAAATGGTTCAATACAACAAAAGGCTACGGCTTTATCGCACCTGATGGCGGCGGCAAAGACGTGTTCTGTCACATTTCTGCCGTTGAGCGCGCAGGCCTGACAGGACTTGCCGACAACCAGAAAGTCACCTTCGATATCGAAGCTGGCCGCGACAACCGCGAAAGTGCGACAAACATCGCCCTCGCGTAAGCGGATCGACGATAAAAGATTTGAAACGGGCGCCGCGGCGTCCGTTTTTGTGTTTGGCGCACGTCTATTTGGCGCACAGGGGCTTAAAGCCCCGGGCTTAGCGGGTTACCGTTTCAGACGCGCTTGCATTGGCCTTGGCGCGGCGTTCCGCCAAACTGGCACGGATCAAACGCCCCCATTCTTCAAATGGATAAGTGAAAATGCGCCAGACGTTCTTGTCCGGCACCCCAGTGCCCAACGCCCCCATGGGTGCGTTGCATTTGCCAGCCTCGTAGTAGGTGCCAAAAATCACGTCATAGATCGGCATGACATTGGCAAGGTTCTTGCCATAGGCCGCAGGCACATCTGCATGATGCCAGCGGTGATAGACCGGCGAAGCAATCAGATATTTGAAGATCCCGTGTTCAAACGGCAGATCCATATGCACATATTTTGTGTGCAGGATGTAAAAGGCGATCACAAATGGTAGCGCCTTTGGCATCTGCAACCACGTCAACAATATGATGTAGCTGGCGGTCATCAGCATCGCTTCCAAAAAGTGGATACGGTTGGCGGTAAACGCATTCACATGTGTGTCTGAATGATGCGCCGCATGTGTGGGCCACCCCCATTTGGTATGCATCAAACGGTGGTTCCAGTAGTCCACAAAGTCTTTGGCGATAATGCCCATGATACACACGACCCAAAGCGGCAAAGCATCCCAGACAGAGGGATCAAGGGTTGGAATATGCAAAGCGGCATAGGCCGACTGCATGAAAGCGTTCACGTCTTTCAAAAACACGATCGCCACAAGAATATTGATGCCACCGATCAGCAAGGTCGCCACTGTGTTTTCCAAAGCGTGACGCGACAACTCACCTTTTTTCCGGAACACAACGTACAAAACAAGAACCGCAAAGGCGCATAAGATAAGCTCCGAATGCCATGTGGGGCGTGCCAACCAGGTTAGAATGTCCATGCCTCAAGCTCCTTCATCTCAATGCCGCGGTGATCATTTTGGTCGCGTGTCACCAGCTGGTCTTTGTCCCTTTGCCACTAAAAAGCGGCAATTTTATGCCTGCATATGGATGTTTGACCAAAAATGCCGCCACGGCACAGCCGCGACATTCACGAAAGGTGCAAATAGCGATGGACACGCGCCAAATGTCAGACAATTAATCACCCTATAGATCACACTGACCCCGGAGACCTCTGATGCAAGATTTCAACGCCTTCACTTTGGAAAACCTAACCGTATCAGGAGACGATAGTGGCGTTGTCCAGGTCGTGCTGTCACGCCCTGCAAAACGCAACGCCTTGAACGCCGATACCATCGAAGAGCTGATCGAAGTTTTTTCAAAACTGCCGCGCATGGGTGCGCGAGCCGTGGTGTTGCGCGCCGAAGGCGATCATTTCTGTGCCGGTCTTGATCTGGTAGAACACCACGTCGAGGACCGCCGCCCCGAAGATTTCATGCACCTGTGCCTGCGCTGGCACGAGGCGTTCAACAAGATGGAATACGGTGGCGTGCCGATCATCGCAGCCCTGAAAGGCGCCGTAGTGGGCGGGGGGCTGGAATTGGCATCTTCCGCGCATGTGCGCGTCGCGGATCAATCCACCTATTTCGCCCTGCCGGAAGGCCAGCGCGGGTTGTTCACAGGCGGTGGGGCGACCATCCGCGTTGCTGATCTTGTGGGTAAAGCGCGCATGATCGACATGATGCTGACAGGCCGTGTCTACAAGCAAAAAGAAGCGATGGACGTGGGGCTATGCCAGTACCTGATCGACGGAAACACCGACGACAAAGCGATGGAACTGGCCCATCTGGCAGCCCAAAACCCGGCCCTGTCCAACTTTGCCATCTGTTCTGGCATCAGCCATATGCAAAACATGTCGGCACTGGACGCAGCCTATTCGGAGAGCGTGTTGGCGGGCATTGTGAACACACAACCCGCGTCCCGTGAGCGCCTTGAAGCCTTCGCCAACAAAACCGCAGCGCGTGTACGCCCGGACTAGGCTCAGGTCTCATCAATCCTGCGGCGCTGGCGCCACGGGATTAATGGGTCCTGAGCCTAGGACCCACCCGCCAGCTGCGCCGCATTGATCAGTGCCAGAACATTCGGGCCAAAGCCCTCAACAATCTTCTTCACCCCTTCTGCATTGGGGTGGATACCATCGGCTTGCAAGAACGGACGGGCCTGTGCAGGGTCCAAGCCTGCGCCACCCAGACCGTCAAAAAAGCTCTCTTGAAACAAAGTCCCGTATTGGGCCGCAAGCTCAGGATACATTGCGTCAAATGCGTCCTTATATGCAGGCCCATAGTTACCCGGTGCTTGCATCCCGACCAGCAACACCGCGACATCAGCGGCTTTAGCGGCTTGCAAAATTGCTTCCAGATTTGCGCGGCCAACAGCAGGATCAATGCCGCGCAACAAATCATTACCACCAAGGGCCACAATCATCGCATCCACTTCAGGGGTAAGCGTCCAGGCAACGCGACTTGCCCCCCCTGCAGTCGTGTCGCCGGACACCCCCGCATTGATCAACGTGACCTCGGCGCCTTGATCTTGCAGCCACGTTTCCAGCTGGGGCACAAAGCCATCCGCCTGCTGCAAACCGTAGCCTTGCGTCAGGCTGTCGCCCAAAGCGGCAATCACCACGCCCTCTGCAAATGCAGGAAACGCCCAAAAACTCATTACAATTCCACCAATTGCCTTGCGCATCGTGATCCAGCCTCCATATCCAATCGTACACCTCTATAAAGGCGCACATGCATGTCCAATCCAGTCCTATCGTTAAATAATGCGGCCCTGTCACTGGATGGCAATGCCGGGCGGGTGGATATTTTGCATGGGATCTCTATGGATGTGCAATCTGGAGAAACGGTAGGGCTGATTGGACCATCAGGGTCTGGCAAATCATCGCTGTTGATGTTGATGGGTGGTTTGGAAATGGCAACGGGCGGGTCAATCCACGCTTTGGGTCACGACTTAACGGCGATGAACGAAGATGCCCTTGCACGGTTCCGCCGCGACAATATGGGCGTCGTTTTTCAATCGTTCCATTTGATACCCACGATGACCGCATTGGAAAATGTGGCAACGCCGTTGGAACTGGCAGGTGTTCGCGATGCATTTGAGCGCGCCGAGGCAGAGCTTGACGCCGTCGGGCTGGCACACCGGTCCGGCCACTATCCTTCGCAAATGTCAGGGGGCGAACAACAACGCGTTGCATTGGCACGCGCAGCCGCACCCCGTCCCAAAATACTGCTGGCAGATGAGCCTACGGGCAATCTGGACGGCTCCAACGGGGCTGCCATTATGGATTTGCTATTCGGGTTGCGCGACAAACATGGCGCGACGCTGGTTCTGGTGACACACGCCGATGCCTTGGCGACACGCTGCGATCGGGTCATTCGTCTGGAAGACGGACGCATTGCTGATCTGGCACAGGCCGCAGAATGAGCCTTGCAACGGCCGCCAAATTTGCCAAACGCGAACTGCGTGGCGGCATAAAAGGATTTCGCATTTTTCTGGCCTGTCTGGCTTTGGGTGTGGCTGCCATCGCAGCCGTGGGATCGGTTCGTTCCGGGATCGAGGCCGGTTTGGCCCGCGAAGGGGCCGCGATCTTGGGCGGCGATGCTGAACTGGACTTCACATACCGGTTCGCCACCGCAGACGAACGCGCATGGATGGACACCACCGCGACGCGCGTTTCGGAAATAGCCGACTTTCGGTCTATGGCCGTCGTTGGCGATGAACGCGCCCTGACCCAGATCAAGGCCATCGATGATGCTTACCCGTTGGTTGGAACTGTAGGATTGATGCCCGAGATGCCGCTGGATGTGGCGTTGGCAGACTATGGCGCGGTTATGGAACGTGTGCTCAGCGATCGCCTTGGCCTAAGCGTCGGCGATACATTTGCGTTAGGTACCCAAGACTTCACCCTACGTGCGGTTCTGACACGCGAACCTGACGGTGCCGCCAGCGGGTTTTCACTTGGACCCCGCACCATCGTCTACACCGAGGCTTTGAAAGATGCACAACTTCTGACGTCGGGGTCTTTGTTCGAAACAAAGTACCGCCTGAAGCTGGAAGAAGGGGCGGATCTTAAAGCGCTTGAAGCCGCAGCAAAAGCGCAGTTTGAAAACACCGGCATGCGCTGGACCGATGCACGCAACGGGGCGCCGGGTGTGGCGCAATTCGTGAACCGTCTGGGCGCGTTTCTGGTGCTTGTGGGGCTATCGGGCCTTGCCGTCGGGGGCGTCGGGGTCTCTGCCGCAGTGCGCAGTTATCTGAGTGATAAAACCGGTGTCATCGCAACTTTGCGCACGCTTGGCGCAGAGCGCAGCACAATATTCCAGACGTATTTCATCCAAATCGGGGTCTTGTCGTTGCTGGGCATCGCCATCGGTGTGGCGCTGGGCGCGTTGGTGCCTGCCGCCCTTGCCCCTTTGATTGAAGCGCGTTTGCCAATACCGTCCCAAATCGGCATTTATCCCGCCCCCTTGGCCGAAGCTGCGCTGTACGGCTTGCTAACGGCCTTTGTCTTTACCCTTTGGCCATTGGCCCGCGCCGAAAACGTGCGGGCCGCGACCTTGTTTCGGGACGGCGTAGACACCTCAAGCGCTTTGCCAGCGCTCAAGTACATCTTTTTCACGGGCCTTGGCCTTGCGGCCCTCATCGGATTGGCCGGATTCTTTTCCGGGACATGGCGGTTGACGCTTTGGACCGCTGGCGGAATCGCCGGGGCGCTTTTGCTGCTAAGTGTTACGGCTGTGATCATTCGCTGGACATCCCGACGTGGCGCCGCGGTCTCTAAGGGGCGGCCCGCTTTGCGGTGGGCGCTTGCCTCTATATCGGGTCCCCGCGAAGGGGCTGCATCCGTGGTCTTGTCGTTAGGTCTTGGGCTGTCTGTGCTGGCTGCTGTCGGGCAAATCGACGGCAACTTGCGCGGAGCCATCACAACCAACCTGCCTGACGTGGCCCCATCGTATTTCTTTGTGGATATTCAACGCGATCAAATGCCCGGCTACACCAAAAGACTGGAAAGCGACCCTGCCGTCAGTCGCGTCGACAGCGCACCGATGCTGCGGGGGGTTATCACCGAAATCAACGATACACCGGCACGGGAATATTCCGGCGAACATTGGGTCATTCAGGGTGACCGTGCCGTGACCTATGCCGAACGCCCTTCGGAAAACACCAAGATTACGGAAGGCGCATGGTGGGATGAAGGCTATGTTGGGCCACCACAAATCAGCTTCGCCGCTGAAGAGGCCGAAGAAATGGGCCTTAAGCTCAACGATACGCTGACGATCAATGTGTTGGGCCGTGACATCACGGGCACCATCACCTCCTTCCGCGATGTTGATTTTTCAACGGCTGAAATGGGCTTTGTCCTGACGATGAACCCGGCCGCATTGCAAGGTGCGCCGCATACGTTCATTTCAACCGTCTACGCAGAGGAAGAGGCCGAAGCGCAAATTCTGCGCGATCTGGCGACGGCTTACCCCAACATCACTGCAATTCGGGTACGCGATGCCATCAACCGCGTGGCGGATGTCTTGGCGGGACTTGCAGCGGCCACATCATACGGGGCAGCAGCCACATTGATCACAGGCTTTCTGGTTTTGATCGGCGCGGCGGCGGCTGGCACCAAAGCCCGCACTTACGAGGCAGCCGTGCTTAAGACGCTTGGTGCTTCACGGGGGCGCATTTTGCGCAGCTTTGCGTTGCGTGCAGCCCTTTTGGGTTTTGCAGCGGGGGCTGTGGCGTTGGCGGCGGGCATCGCAGGGGGATGGGCCGTCAGCCGCTTTGTGATGGAAACCGATTTCAACGTGATCTGGCCCAACGCCATTGCGATCATCGCGGGCGGCGTTATCGCCACGCTTTTGGCGGGTTTGGCCTTTGCGTGGGCGCCTCTTGCTGCGCGGCCTGCACAAGTGCTACGTGCCAAAGAATGAACGATCCACATTTTTTCGGCTATGGCAGCCTTGTGAACACCGACACCCACTCTTACCCACACGCACGCCCCGCGACGCTACATGGATGGCGTCGGGCATGGGTGCGGACGGATCTGCGCGACATCGTGTTTCTAACGGGGGTTCCGGCCCCGGGACACAGCATCGCCGGTTTGATTGCGGCCGTACCCAACAACGACTGGGCAGCGCTTGACCTGCGTGAAAGCGGATACGCCCGCGTACCGGCAACAGACGCCGTCACTGTCGACCAGGCCCCGCATGACATTGCCGTCTACGCCGTTCCACCGGAAGACATGCGGTCAAGCGGCGATCATCGCATTTTACTGAGCTATCTGGACGTTGTGGTGCAAGGATACCTACGTGTGTTCGGCACGCAAGGCGTCGCCGATTTCTTTGACACAACAGACGGTTGGTCCACCCCGATCCTGAACGATCGCGCGTCGCCGCTGTACCCTCGCGCACAGTTGCTCAGCGCATCTGAAACCGCGCTGGTGGATCACCATCTGCATGGTTTATCGGCGCAAGTGCAAAATCTCTAACAGGCTGCGTTGCCGTGCGAACGGTCCGCGCGGTGGCAGTTCTCCGCTGTCCTTGGCAATGACACTCACCGCAAGGCGCCACGACACGATCCCAAATACCACGCCTGCAGCTGCTTGGCCCCACAACACGCCTTCGGGTCCAAGCCATAATCCCCCCAACCAAACAAAGGGCAACATCGCAAAGGTATTGCGCCCCCAATTCATCCATGTGGAATAAAACGGGTGCCCTAAATTGTTGAAGGCTGCATTGCTGACAAAGAGAACCCCGTTAAAGTAAAACAGCAGCGCGATGGGACCACAGAACACCAAAACAAGGTCAGCGCCGACACCGTCCATATTGAACAAAGCCAGTATTGGCCCGCGCAGCAGGAACAAAAGGGCTGAAACCAAAACCGTAAAGATGGCCGCAAACAGCAAAGCCGCATTGTAGCCGCCACGCACACGCCCATAGTCTTTTGCGCCGAAGTTCTGGCCAATGATTGGCCCCACAGCACCAGACAAGGCAAACAACACGCCAAAGGCCACGGGCACGATACGCGAAACAATGGCCATGCCTGCAACCGCGTCTTCGCCGAACTGCGCCATGTTGCGGGTGACGATGGCCTGACCGATGGGGGTGGCCAGCTGGGTCATGATGGAAGGCGCCGCAATCGCCAAAATCGGGCTGAAATCCCGTGACAGGTCTGCAGCACGGGGCAAGGTGATGCCGCCGTGGTGGCGTATAATTGGCAACAATGATGTGCCTGCAATAGCAACCCGCGCAATGACAGAGGCAACGGCAGCACCCGTCAATTCAAGGTCCAGGCCAAAGATCAGGATGGGATCCAAAATGGCATTCACAAGGCCGCCATAGATGGTGGCCATCATGGCGCGCCGCGCATCGCCATAGGCGCGCAACACCGCGCCCCCCATCATACCGATCACCAGCAAAGGCATAGATGGCACAATGATGCGCAGGTAACTTACAGCAAGATCAACAGTGTCTCCGGTCGCGCCCAGGAGCGTAACAAGGCCGCGCAGATTGAGCCACACCACGATACCAAAAAACACCCCGAAAACAACGCCGTACAGTAATCCGGTGGCAGTGCGCCCACGGGCAAGTTCCACATTTCCTTCGCCAAGTGCACGGGCCACCAAAGCACCCACAGCAATCGCCATTCCAATGCCAAAAGACGTGGTAAAAAATAAAATTGCACCAGCATAGCCAACGGCCGCTGCAAGCTCCGCTTTGCCAAGCATCGAAATGAAAATCATGTCGACAAAATCGACTAAAAAGACAGCCATCAAACCAACGGAGGCCGTCAATGACATGACAGTCACGTGGGAAAACAGATTTCCGCTTAAGAACTTCGCCTGTTCACCCGCCATGCACCATCCGATCCAACTTCATCTCGCCAAATAAACCTCCGCCGGAGGCATCCGACAGGGGCCACGCGTACAACGCCAGATAAGGTCGGACCTGATCAAGCCGGATCAGGAACGTGCCTTCACCACCTGCAAAAGCGGCATGACAGCGGACATATCCGGGCCATGAGCCTGACCAGTCAGTGCCTTACGTAGTGGCATGAACAAACCACGGCCCTTGCGGCCGGTGGCTTCCTTGACCGCGGCAGTCCATGTGCCCCAAGTGTTCGCATCAAACGGACCTTCGGGCAATAACCCCAAGGCTTGCGCTACAAAATCGGCATCCTCATCGTCGATAACAGGGTCTGCACCTTTGGAAAACAGCGTCCACCAACCCGACAGATCTTTCAAAGTCGAGATATTGTCGCGTGTGACGGTCCAGAACAGATCCGCCATATCATCAGGCACACCAAGCGCCGCAATGTCGTCGGCCACAGCATCCAGCGGCAACGCCTGCAAATAGCGCCCCGTCAAAGGGTAAACATCTGCAACATCGAATTTTGTGGGGGCAGAGCCAAAACGGCTGATATCGAAACCATCCACCAATTCAGCCATATCCATACGCAACTCAACCGGATCAGAAGACCCCAAACGCGCCATAAGGCTCAACAGCGCCATGGGTTGTACACCGGCCTCGCGCAAGTCACGCAACGCCAGTGTTCCCAAGCGTTTCGACAACGCCTCACCCTGCGGTCCGGTCAACAGTGAATGGTGTGCAAAACGCGGGGGCGTGCCACCCAACGCTTCGATGATCTGGATTTGAGTGGCTGTGTTCGTGACGTGGTCAGAACCACGCACAACATCTGTGACACCCATCTCCATGTCATCCACAACAGAGGCGATGGTGTATAGCACCTGCCCGTCACCACGGATCAGGACAGGATCTGACACGGATGCCGCATCAATTGAAATATCGCCCAAGACACCATCGGCCCATTCGATCCGTGTATGGTCCAGCTTGAAACGCCACACCCCGTCGCCGCGTTCTGCCCGCAGTGCGTCACGGTCCGCTGCACCAAGCGCCAAAGCCGCACGGTCATAGACTGGCGGTTTGCCCATGTTCAGTTGTTTTTTGCGCTTCAGATCCAGCTCGGTTGGCGTCTCAAACGCCTCGTAGAAGCGATCCATTTCGCGCAGCTTGGCCGCAGCTTCGGCATAACGGTCCATCCGTTCGCCCTGGCGTTCTACCCGGTCCCAGTGCAGCCCAAGCCATTCGAGGTCCTGCTTGATGCCGTCCACATATTTTTCCTCAGACCGCTCCGGATCCGTATCATCAATGCGCAGAATGAATGTGCCGCCTGCTTTGCGGGCAATCAGATAATTCATCAAAGCCGTGCGCAGGTTGCCGATGTGCAGGTAGCCTGTGGGCGATGGGGCGAAACGGGTGGTGGTCATGGACAAGGTCTCCTATCGGCGCGAGGCTTGTCATACGGGCGCTGCATTGTCCAGTTCCGAAGGGGCCGCGTGGTGCGCCAAGGCGCACCTTACCCCGTCACAGTTGCCCTGCAGCCTTCAGTCGATCCCAAGCATGCTGCAAAAACGCGACCCGAAAGGAATGACCGCCCTCAAAGAGGCAAAACTCCAACACTTCCCCTGCCGCATTCGTTCTATTCTTACACCGCAGATCGCCAAAATTCGCATGTTCCGCCACCGCGAAATCACCCTGCTGCGCATACATACTTAACGATTGATCCACTGCGCCTTGTCTGGTGTGCCGAATAGCGCGCCCCTCCAATGGCACTGTTTTATCCGCGTCGCCGTGGATATGGATCACACTGGTCACGGGGGTTACGCAGGTGGCGGGTGGTTCCAACCAAAACGTTCCGGAAATCGGAGCAAAGCCCGCAAACAGATCAGGCTTTGCGCAGGCCAGGTTCCAAACCATCATTCCCCCTGCCGAAAACCCCGACACCATCACCCGGTCCCGATCAATGGCAAAGCGCTTGGTGGCATCCGTCAACACTTCCTCAAAATACGCGATCTCTTGTTGGCCATCGCTGTCAAAATGCGACGGGCTGTTGGGCAACACCCAGTCTTCGTCAAGTGATTTGCCCGCAATCAAAGCAAGTCCCATGTCCGACACCAAACGGCGCATAAACATGTTGCGCATCACGCCATGTGCCGACCCACGATACCCATGCGCGAACACAATCGCCCCAACAGGTGTGGCACCGTCATGACCTTCGGGCATGGCGATACGGTAGTGGCGGTCCCCAAGCCCGCAATCTGTGTCAGGGCCGCATGCGTCAGCAGATGTTGCAACAAAAGCCACTGTCATAGCAAAAAATATACGTTTCATGAGAATACGGTCTGACAGCCGAGGGGCGAAAGCAAATCACAACACCGTAAGCTGCGCCTTGGCGCGGCAAGCCACGCCTTACTTTGCTGCTGCGTGGAGTTTCTGCGCATGTGCGCAAAGGTCTGAAACCGGGACATCCATGACAAGCTGGGGCACCCGCAGGTGCCATCCTTGCGGGCCTGCGGCAACTGTTCCAAGCCGTGCCCACGCTGTTTTCTGGCGGGCACGCAGTTCTTGAACATCATGCAACCGAAACACCAGACTGGCACCGCTGTCCGTACCATCAACACCAATCATCGCAACCTCGTCCCAAGTGACAGAGGGAACATAGTAGCCGGACGCCCCGTTGGCATCCAAACGCAAGGCAACAGGGCGTGCGCGGGAAATACCGAAATTCATCGCACCCAGATACAAAAACAGCGCGCCAAGCAAGAACACAGCCAACCCAAACCCACGCCCTTCTTGCCCCCACACCAGAAGCACAAAACCGCCCCCTGCAAAGAACATACCCAGAATCAGGCTTGTCCATATGATGGTACGAAATCGCTTTGGATTGACGCGAACGATCAACGCGTCATCCGTAAGGTGTGCCTGTGGCGCACCACCCGGCATCAGCGGTCGCGCCACCGGTTTGCGATTGGATAGCGGCGGTCCAGCCAAAAGGCGCGTGGCGTCAGACGCGCACCCGGCGCGGACTGAAAGCGTTTGTATTCGCTAATATAAATCAGATGCTCGATCCGTTCCGCCGTGGCCTTTTCAAATCCTGCATCCACACAATCAGCAATGGACGCTTCGCGGTCCACCAACAGTTCCAACAACGCGTCCAGCTCGGGATAATCCGGCAAGCTGTCGCTGTCTTTTTGGTCTTCCCGCAATTCCGCCGTCGGTGGTTTGGTGATGATCCGGTCGGGGATCACTTCGCCTGCGGGACCCATCATCCAGTCGCGGTGGTGTTCATTCCGCCAACGGCAGGTTTCAAACACGCGCGTTTTATAAAGGTCCTTGATCGGATTATAGCCACCAGACATGTCGCCATAAATCGTGGCATAGCCCACTGCGACCTCGGATTTATTGCCTGTGGTCAGTAGCATTTCACCAAATTTGTTGCTTAGTGCCATCAACAAAAGTCCACGCAAACGGGACTGGATGTTTTCTTCGGTGACATCCGTTTCGGTATCCTCAAACAACGGCGCAAGCGTGTTTGTGATGGCCTGCCGCCCTTCGCTGATCGGCACAAAATCATAATGCGCCCCTATGGCGTTGGCACAGGCTTTAGCATCTTCCAGCGACTCTTCCGATGTGTATTCCGACGGCAGCATCACACAACGCACATTTTCAGCGCCCAGCGCATCTACGGCAATTGTGGCCACAATCGCGGAATCAATGCCACCCGACATGCCCAAAAGAACCTTTTTGAAACCTGTCTTGCGCATATAATCCCGCAAGGATTGCACCATAACGCGGTAATCTTGTTCCCATTCATCTGCATGGGTGGCCTTGTCGCCTTCGACCACGCGCCACCCGTCGGCCCCGCGTTCCAAATCAATGTGCGCCACAACGCTATCAAAAGCAGGAAGTTGCACCGCAAGCGCACCGCCGGGGTTCAATGCAAAAGACGCCCCATCAAAGACCTGATCGTCCTGACCACCGACCATATTCAGGTAAATCAACGGCAATTCCGTCTCAATCACACGGGCCACCATATGGTTCATACGTGTATCGAACTTACCGCGATAATAGGGTGAACCGTTGGGCACCAACAAAAATTCGGCCCCCGTTTCTGCCAGCGTCTCCGCCACATCTTCGTGCCATGCGTCTTCGCAAATGGGCGATCCGATCCGTGTGTTGCCTACGGAATACGGCCCCCCCAAAGGTCCCGCATCAAACACGCGCACCTCGTCAAAGACGGTTTCGTTGGGCAAGTGGTGTTTCAGGGATTTGGAAGCAATCTTGCCGCCGCGGCAAATGAAGTAGGCGTTGTATAGCTTGCCGTCTTCAAACAAGGGTCCGCCAATCGCCAAGGCTGGCCCGTCGGCACAGTCTGCCGCCAAAGCCTCGATCGCCGCCAAAGCGGCATCCCGAAACACAGGCTTCATCACCAGATCCTGAGCGTTGTAGCCCGTGATGAACATTTCAGGCAGCGCCACCAGATCAGCCCCCGCCGCTTTGCCCTGATCCCACGCGTCCCGTGCCAGTGCCGCGTTGCCTGCAATGTCGCCAACTGTCGGGTTCAACTGCGCCAACGTGATGCGAAACGTATCTGCCATATCCGGTCTCTCTTGCGTCAAAACTTATGCCTGATCTAGCAGATGCATCACAAAGTGGAAGGGCAAGGGCGCAATTGCGCAAAAGGCGTTGCCGCAGCACGGCCCATCTTTTAGGGTTCAGCTTCAAACGACAGGTGCCATATGACCTTTAAACACGCGATTCTTGCTTTTGCCCTTCTGTCTGCGCCTGCATTGGCGCAGGACGGTCAGGTCTTGACCAAACAATACGACGATGGCGGCATCTATGAAGGCACCTTTCAGGGTGGCCTGCAGCACGGGCAAGGCACCTACCGCTTGCCCAACGGCTATGAGTATTCCGGAACTTGGGAAGAGGGCGAGATCAAAGGCGCAGGCGTCGCGCGTTTCCCCAATGGCTCTGTCTATGAAGGAGAATTCTCCAAAGGCAAGCCAGAGGGCTTTGGCAAGATCACCTTTGCTGATGGCGGCACCTATGAAGGCGATTGGGTGTCCGGTGCGATTATGGGTCAAGGTGTGGCGCTTTACGCCAACGGCGTGCGCTACGAAGGCACGTTTCGCAACGCCAAGCACCACGGCAAAGGCGTCATGCAAAGCCCCGGCGGCTACGAATACAAAGGCGACTGGATCGACGGCGTCAAACAAGGCATTGGCACAATCACTTATCCTGATGGCGCTGTGTATGACGGCCAGATCGTTGCCGGCAAACGCGCAGGCACCGGCACACTGACCATGCCTGACGGCTTGGTCTATGTGGGCCTTTGGAAAGACGGGCAAATCGACGGTCAAGGCAAACTGACCCAACCCAATGGCGACGTTTATGAAGGCGATCTTGTGGCAGGCCGCCGTCAGGGCAATGGCAAAGTCACCTACGCCAACGGTGATGTGTATGTCGGCGATTTTGCAGATGATCAGCGCCACGGAACAGGCACCTTCACCGGCAACGATGGCTATGTCTACTCAGGTGATTGGGTGGCAGGTCAGATCGAAGGTCAGGGCCGCGTGACCTACCCCGATGGCTCTATCTACGAGGGCACATTCCGCGATGATCTGGCCGAAGGCACGGGCAAAATTATCTACAAGGGCGGCAACACCTACGAAGGCGACTGGGTCGCGGGTGTGATCGAGGGCCAAGGCAAAGCCACTTATACCAACGGGGTCGTTTACGAAGGCGGTTTCCAGAACGCGCGCAACCATGGCAAAGGCGTGATGACCTACGCAGATGGTTACCGCTATGAAGGCGATTGGTTGAACGGCCAACGCCACGGCACGGGCAAAGCGTCCTACCCCGATGGAACAGTTTACGAGGGCGCCTTCAAAGACGGGCAACGCCACGGCACGGGCAAAATCATCATGTCCAACGGCTTTCAATATGAAGGTGAATGGAACGCTGGCGAAATCGACGGCCAAGGCACCGCAACCTATGACAATGGCGACATCTATGAAGGCACCTTCAAACAGGGCAAGCGCCAAGGCACAGGCACCATGCGCTACTCCACCGGCGAAGAAGCCGAAGGCACATGGGAAAACGGCGCTCTAAAGCAAGACGGTTAGATCGCCTAGACCACCTCTCCGGCCCGCATACGATCCAGAAAATCCTGCCCTTCACGCAAGATCACATCCCGTTTGTCTTCGTCCATACGGTCCCACGTGCGGTACATATTCCCCATCCGCGCGTTGTTGGAAAAGCGCGGGCGGTGGGTGTCCAGAAAGTGCCAGTACAGCAGATTGAACGGGCACGCCCCTTCGCCGGTCTTTTGGGCCACCTTATAGTGGCACCCCTTGCAGTAGTCCGACATGCGATTGATGTAGGCCCCCGACGACACATAGGGCTTGGAGGCGATGATCCCGCCATCAGCAAACTGGGACATGCCCACGGTGTTCGGCGCTTCGACCCATTCAAACGCATCGACATAAACAGCCAGATACCATTCATGCACATGGCGCGGATCCACCCCCGCCAGCAGCGCAAAATTACCCGTTACCATGAGGCGCTGGATATGGTGGGCGTAGGCTTCCACGTCAGTCTGCTTAACAGCCTTGGACAGGCAGCGCATCTTCGTCTTGCTGCCCCAATACAAGGCCGGCAGGTCTGCTGTTTGCTCAAGCACGTTACGCTTCGTGTAGTCGGGGCCTTCCAGAAAATAGATGCCCCGCACATATTCGCGCCAGCCGATGATCTGGCGGATAAACCCCTCGGCGGCATTGATCGGGGCGTGACCGTCTTTCCAAGCCTGTTCGACAGCTTGGCAGATCTCAAGCGGGCCAAGCAGGCCAATGTTCAGATAAGGCGACAGAACAGCGTGATACAAAAAGCGGTGATCGCTTAGCATCGCATCCTGAAAGTCACCAAAACGCGGCAAAGCATGGGTCACAAAATGATCCAAAGCCCGCAGCGCCTCTGCCCGCGTGGTGCCATAGGAAAACGGGCGCAACTGGCCAAAGTGATCGCCAAATTCCGCTTCAACCAGATCCAGCACCGCGTTGACCTCTGCGTCCGGTTCAAAGACCAAAGGTCCGCCGATGGTCACATCTTTGGGTGCGGGTTTGCGGTTGTCGTGGTCAAAGTTCCACTTGTCTCCGGCGGGTTTGTCGCCCTCCATCATCAGCCCTGTGGTCCGGCGCATGTCGCGGTAGAAATACTCCATCCGCAACTGTTTGCGCCCCTCGGCCCATGCCTCGAATGTCGCATGAGACGCCAAAAAACGATCGTCTTGCAGAACACCGACTTGCAACGGCGCATCACGCAGCGCCTCGATCAGACGCCATTCGCCGGGTTCGGTCGCCAGCACTTGGGACGCACCATATTGGTCGGCACGGCGCAGCAGTTCGCCCACGATGCTTTGGGTGTTGTCGGTGTCGTCCAGTTCCGAATAGGCCACCTGCCAGCCATCCGCCCGCAATTGGGCCGCAAATTTGCGCATCGCCGCCAGGATCAACGCGATCTTCTTGGGGTGGTGCCGCACATAGGTGCCTTCGGCTTTGACCTCGGCCATGACGACCACATCCGTGTCGCGGTCCGCTTGCGTCAATGCGCTTAGGGTCGTGCTTAGCTGGTCGCCCAGCACCAAAACCAATCGTGTCACCATGCCACCTGCTTGCCGGAATAGTCATAAAATCCACCGCTTTGATCCGGTGTTAGCCCATCCATCACAGTGATGAGATTCTGCGCGGCCTCATCTGCTGGAACCGACGGGTGGCGGGCCAGGTATTTACGCGTGAAGGGTGTTTCTACCGTGCCCGGATGTAGCGCCGCAATGCAGCTTTGGGGGTGGCTGCGGCCCAGTTCAATGGCTGCTGTGCGCACGACCTGATTGGCGGCTGCCTTAGCCGCGCGGTAGCTGATCCATCCGCCTATACGGTTGTCACCAATTGATCCGACGCGGGCGGTCAGCACCGTGAATACGGCGCGACGATCACGCGGCAAAAGAAGATGAGCGTGCGACAAAACAAGGGCGGGACCAATGGTATTTAGTGCAAATTGGTCGGCCATGGCTTTGGCAGACAATCCCTTTATGGTTTTTTCTGGTACCGCTCCTGCAATTTCCAATGCACCCGTCGCCACAACAACGCGATCAAAGCTATGCTGCAAACCGCCCAGATGCAGTGCGACGCTGTGCGGGTCCGTCACATCAAAGCCGTCAACAGACCGCGAAAGCCCGACGACATCCGCACCCTGTTCCGTGTAAGCATGCGCCAATGAAGCCCCAATGCCGCCAGACGCGCCCAAAATTAAAACCTTGTTCATGCCCAGAGAACTAGCCGAAAGATGCAGGTATTCAACGAAGTTTGTGGCAAAAATTGTACCTTCTGAAGTGACCTCAAAACAAGACGGGGCGAGGTGCTCTGCAAAAACATACTTTTCATTTACCAAAGCCTCGGTATAACGGAGGCCATGACACAGACCGCACATACCCTGAACGCCCGCGCATCCAGCGCAGCGTCCCTATGCGGCCTACTGATCCTATTCCGCCTCTGAGCGTGTCCTTCGGCGCGCCCGCTCAGAGGAGTAGCCCATAACAAGGCAGAATAGCGCGCCACGGATCAGGACAAAAAAGAGAATTCAAATGACAAACACGCAAGACCAAGCTGCGCAAACCGATGCGCAAGATAAAGTCGTTATCTTCGACACAACTTTGCGCGACGGGGAACAATCCCCGGGCGCCACGATGACCCACGCAGAAAAAATCGAAATCGCCGGGCTTTTGGACGAAATGGGCGTCGATATCATCGAGGCGGGCTTCCCCATCGCCTCCGAAGGGGATTTCAACGCGGTCTCGGAAATTGCCGAGCGCAGCGTCAATTCGGTGATATGCGGCTTGGCCCGCGCCCAGACCGGTGACATCGACCGCTGCTGGGAGGCGGTGAAACACGCAGCCAAACCGCGCATTCATACGTTCATCGGCACATCGCCCCTGCACCGCGCCATTCCAAATCTGACCAAGGACGAAATGGCCGTGCGCATCGACGAAACCGTCAGCCACGCCCGCAACCTGTGTGACAATGTGCAATGGTCGCCCATGGACGCGACCCGCACAGAATTTGACTATTTGTGCCGTGTTATCGAAATCGCAATCAAGGCAGGGGCCACGACGATCAACATCCCCGACACCGTGGGCTACACCGCGCCGCGCGAAAGCGCCGAGCTGATCCGCAAGCTGATCGCAGAGGTGCCCGGCGCACAGGATGTGATCTTTGCCACCCACTGTCACAACGACCTTGGCATGGCGACGGCCAACAGCTTGGCAGCCGTAGAAGCCGGTGCCCGCCAGATCGAATGTACGATCAATGGCTTGGGCGAACGCGCGGGCAACACCGCCTTGGAAGAGGTGGTGATGGCTTTGAGGGTCCGCAACGATCTGATGCCCTTCCAGACGGGCATTGATACGCGCAAGCTGATGAACATCTCGCGGCGCGTAGCCACGGTTTCGGGTTTTCCCGTCCAGTTCAACAAAGCCATCGTGGGCAAGAACGCCTTTGCCCATGAAAGCGGTATCCACCAGGACGGCATGTTGAAAAATGCCGAAACCTTCGAAATCATGCGCCCCGAGGACGTGGGCCTGTCTGGCACGTCTTTGCCGTTGGGCAAACACTCGGGCCGCGCGGCCTTGCGGGCCAAGTTGGAAGACCTTGGTTTTGAGGTCGGCGACAACCAATTGCGCGATGTGTTTGTGCGCTTCAAGGAACTGGCTGACCGCAAAAAAGAAGTTTACGACGATGATGTCGTGGCGTTGATGCGGGCCTCTGATGATCCGGAGATTGAGCGGATCAAGGTCAAATCTTTGCGTGTGCAATGTGGCACAGAAGGGCCACAGCAGGCCGATCTGGTCATGGAAATAGATGGCGTTGAATCCACATCCACCCAGACCGGCGACGGCCCTGTAGATGCAACATTCAACGCGGTCAAAGCCCTGTTCCCCCATGACGCGCGGTTGCAGCTGTATCAGGTGCATGCCGTGACCGAAGGCACGGATGCTCAGGCCACAGTGTCGGTGCGCATGGAAGAAGACGGGCGGATCGTGACTGGCGAATCTGCGGACACTGATACCGTTGTGGCGTCAGCCAAAGCCTACGTTCATGCGCTGAACCGTCTTCTGGTGCGCCGCGAAAAATCAGGCAAGGACACCCCAGAAATCAACTACAAAGACCATTCCTAAACGGGGGCGGGTGCACCAAGGTGCACCTTACCGCCAAAGGTCAGTAAGGTGGGGTTCACCCCACCTTTTTTATGCCCAACTGTCAGACATAAAAAAGCCGCACCCTAAGGCGCGGCTTTATTCTTTGGAAATGCGGAGTAGGTTAGACTTTGCCTCTCCATGGGATCAGCCAGCTTTCCAGTTTACGCATGCCGACCTCAATCGCAAAGCCGATAAGACCGATCACAACGATCCCGACAATGATGATGTCAGTCAGCTGGAACTTGGACGCTGTGACAATCATTTTACCCAGACCTACGTTCGCAGCAACAAGTTCAGCAGCAACCACCGTACCCCAACAAACCCCCATCGCAACACGGGCACCTGTAAAGATGTCAGGCAGGGAATTGGGGACAATGACCTTAGTCAGGATTTGCGACTTGGAAGCGCCCAGCGAATAGGCGGCGTGGACCTTGGCAATGGCCACCCCCGACACGCCAGAACGCGCAGCAATGATCATGATCCACAAAGACGCCAGGAACAGCAGAACGATCTTACCGTTTTCTCCGATGCCGAACCAGATGATGATCAGCGGAATCAAAGCCAATGGCGGGATAGGCCGCATGAATTCGACGATAGGGTCAAACCACCCACGCGCCCAACCCGTCAGACCCATAGCGTAGCCAATAGGAACACCGACCAAAGCACCCAGCAAAAAGCCGACCAAAACGCGGAACAGCGAATAGCCGGTGTGTTCCCACAGCTTGTAGCCCTGATAGCCTTCCACATTCAGCTCGATAAAGCGGGCGAACACCAGTTCCGGCGCAGGCAGGTAAAGGCGCGCCATACGCAAACCGGTGGCAGGGGCAAAGGTTGGAGTGCCTTTGTCTGTCAGACCAATGGTGCCTTCGGGCACCGATACTTTTTCACCCGGCGCGATGGGTTCACCATTCAGGGCGACAATCTTGGACCCCTCTTTCTTTGAAACCTCGTCGTTGCCCCAGACATTGACCACCTTGAACCCGTAACGTGCCACGGTCAAAGTGTCGTTCTTGGCAAATCCGTCGCCCGGTTCGACTTCTGCGGCGGATGGTTCGCGCCCCGGGTTGCCTTCGGCATCCACCGTTTGCTGAATGTCTTCACGATAGACGCGCATGGTCACGGTTGCATCGTCGGTCGATCCGTCCTCAAGCTGCGCGGTGTAGGTGAATGTCATATCACCGGAATACGGACCCGGAAACTTTGGCAATGGAATGACAGAGTTGGTAAACGCCACCCAAAGCCAAAACACAGTGATCACGGACACGATAGATGCAACACGGTTTGCAGTGATCGCGCTTTCATCGCCAAAAGTCACGGTTTTTAGGCGATTGAAGCCCTTCTTTTCGAAGGCGCTGGCGAAAATTTTCTTAGCCAGCAAGAAAGAGCCAAAGAACGCCGCAACATATAGGGCAAGTACAAGTAAACCGGTCATGCGCTTTCCTCCGTCCGGCCCATGATTTCTTCTTCCATGCTCCAGATCATTTCCAGGATTTCCTCACGCGTGCTGGCGTAATCCTTGTGTTTTTTGACTTCACGCAGATCGTTTCCGACACCAAGTCCGGCAAACGGCAAGCGATATTCTTTGTGCACACGACCGGGGCGCGGGGCCATTACCAACAGGCGTTCACCCAGCAGCAATGCCTCTTCAACGGAGTGCGTGATCAAGATGATGGTCTTGCCGGTGTCTTTCCACAGGTCCAACACAAGGCTTTGCATCTTTTCGCGAGTCAAAGCATCCAAAGCCCCCAAGGGTTCGTCCATCAAAATCACGTCAGGGTCGTTGGCAAGGCAACGGGCCAAAGCCACACGTTGTTGCATCCCGCCGGACAGTTCGTAAATCGCCTTTTCCTTGAAGTCTTGCAAACCGACCACTTCAAGAAGGTGTTCTACATTCTCTTTGCTTTCGGCGCGGCTGATGCCCTTCATGTCGGGGCCGAATGACACGTTTTCACGTACCGTCATCCATTCGAACAAAGCGCCTTGTTGAAAGACCATGCCACGTTCCGGGCTTGGGCCTGTCACGGTGTTGCCATTCAAAATGATTTTGCCTTCGGTAGGGGCCAAAAAGCCCGCAACGATGTTCAAAAGTGTGGTTTTGCCGCAGCCCGATGGGCCAAGCACGCTCATCAATTCGCCGGATTTGATGTCCAATGAGACATCTTGAAGCGCTTGCACATGCCCGCCATTGGGCAGGTCAAAACGCATTGAAATATTTTCCATGAGAAGCCCGGTCACAGGTGTCCCCCTCTTGCCAGGATGATTGCCCGCAACCTCGGGCGTAGAAGGGCGGGCACCCGTGACAGGTGCCCGCCCCAAAAGACGTAAGCTTACTGACCCAATGGGCCTGCGTTTACGTTGTCTTCATACGACGCTTTTGCCGCGTCGATGGACTTGGCTTCAACAAAGACGTCTGCAACGCCTTTCATGAATGTTGCTGCGTTGCCGCCCAACCATGCCTCAGACAGCTGTTCTTCAACTGTTGGAAAGACGAATGTTGACAGCGTAGAGGCCGCATCATCTTCGGACATACCGGCGTCTTTAGCGATCACTGGCAACATTTTTGCTTGGTTGGCTTCGTCAGCCCACATCGCGTTGGCGGATGCTGTGACGCTCAAGAACGCTGCAACCTGGTCAGAGTTTTCAGCAACATAGGATGTTGGTGCGGTTGTCGCGTCAAATACCAGGATGCCCAGCTCTGTTTTTTCCGCACCTGTCAGCAAAACGTTGCCTGAGTTGGTCATGCGGCGCAATGCACCACCCCAACCGCAAGCCATGTCAACAGCACCTTGGCTTAGAGCGGCTTCGCCTTCGGCTGGCGCCATGTCGACAACTTCCAGGCTGTCCAGGGATACACCGAAGTGCTCCATTTGCTTCAGGAAGCCGTAGTGTGCGGCTGTGCCCAAAGGAACGGCAACTTTTTTGCCAGCCAGTTCGCCAGCAGAATCCTTGTCGATTTCCAAAGCGGCAGCAACAACGCAGTTGTCGTTGTCAGCATAGGAAACAGCAACGTCCAGAACCTGAAGATCTTGACCCGCGGATGTTGCCACAACGAAAGGTGGGATGCCTTGGCTGACGGACATCTGCACGTCGCCGGACGCCATTGCAGCGGACATTGCTGTCCCTGTGTCAAAGCTGACCCAGTTCACTTTAACGCCAAGCGCTTCGTCATACATGCCGGTTTCTTTGGCAAACTGGAATGGCATTGGCCACTCGAGGAAATAGCCAACGGTAATTTCGCCGTGGCCGTCTGCGAACGCTGCCTGTGCGCCAGCAACAAGTGCCAGACCCGCGACTGCGCTTTTCAGAGTTGTTTTAAAAGTCATAGTAGTCTCCCGTTTGGTGACGCGTTTTGCGACACTCTTGTCATTACGTGCCGATCTTTTGACACGTCGAGCTAAAAAAGCTTTGTGCAGCCATCCCAGCGCTGGAGTGATCCCAACCGATTATCCGCTTGGTTTCAACGCTTTTCGTGTCACATTTCACAAAACGAACGCACTACATTCATCTTTCCATCCGGTGGGTAATCCTTGAATTGCCTTGGAATCGCTTGATTTTTGGACGTTTTGACCCGGGCCTGTCCAGTTTTTGCCCACAGTCTGGATATACATGGATTGCAATTCTGGCCCTACTGATCATACTGGAATCGCTGTTTTTAAGTGCGTAGACGGGCGCAGTGTGCGCTCAATTCGCCTACCACCCTACAATTTGGAGCACGCCATCATGGACGGTACATTTAACGAAAACGATATCAGCCGCGTTGTCGAAGCCGATCGCGCAAATGTTTGGCATCATTTGACCCAACACCAACCGTTCTTCACAGGTGCTGATCCTAAAATTATCGTCGAAGGCAAAGGCCTGCGTGTTTGGGACCAAAAGGGTATTGAACACATTGATGCGGTGTCCGGCGGTGTTTGGACCGTCAACGTGGGCTATGGCCGCGAAACAATGGGCGATGCCGTGCGTGACGCGATTGTGAAAATGAACTTCTTTGGCGGCACGGTTGGTTCCATCCCCGGCGCATTGTTTGCCGAAAAGCTGATCAGCAAAATGCCCGGCATGAGCCGCGTGTATTATGCGAACTCCGGTTCCGAGGCGAACGAAAAGGCCTTCAAAATGGTGCGCCAGATCGCACACGCCCGCTACGGTGGCAAAAAGCACAAGATCCTTTACCGTGACCGCGACTATCACGGCACAACCATCGCCTGCCTGTCCGCCGGTGGCCAGGACGAACGCAACGCACAATACGGCCCGTTCACACCCGGTTTCATCCGCGTGCCGCACTGCCTTGAGTACCGCAAGCACGAACAAGACGGCGCCCCCGAGGAAAACTACGGCGAATGGGCTGCCAACCAGATCGAAGAAATCATCCTGCGCGAAGGTCCCGACACCGTTGGTGCGCTTTGCCTTGAACCCGTCACAGCCGGCGGCGGCGTCATTGAAGCCCCCGAAGGCTACTGGCCGCGCGTTGCTGAGATCTGCAAGAAATACGATATCTTGCTGCACATCGACGAAGTGGTTTGTGGCGTAGGCCGGACAGGCGAATGGTTCGGCTACCAGCACTACGGCATCCAACCCGACATGGTATCGATGGCCAAAGGCGTGGCGTCTGGCTACGCGGCGATCTCTTGCCTTGTGACCACAGAAGAAGTGTTCGACCTGTTCAAAGAAGACACGTCGGATCACCTCAGCTATTTCCGCGACATTTCCACCTTCGGCGGCTGCACAGCCGGTCCAGCGGCGGCGATCGAGAACATGCGGATCATCGAAGACGAGAACCTGCTGCAGAACACGGTTGATATGGGCCACTACATGGTCGATCAACTTAAGGCCCTGCAAGACAAGCACGAAATCATCGGTGACGTGCGTGGCAAAGGGTTGTTTGTTGGTGCGGAATTGGTAGCGGATCGCGGCACACGTGAACCCGCAGCCGAGGCCATGGTGCAAGCGGTTGTGAAAGACTGCATGTCACAAGCCGTAATCATCGGCGCGACAAACCGTTCGCTTCCGGGCAAAAACAACACGCTGTGCTTCTCGCCTGCGTTGATCGCCACCAAAGATGACATCGACCAGATCGTCGGCGCGGTGGACGGCGCATTGGGCCGCGTGTTCGGATAAGCGCACACCACAATAGACGTAACAAAAAAGGCGGGTCCGAAATGGCCCGCCTTTTTCACATCCTGAAACACTGGATCAGATCAACTGATAGCTATGCGGCACATAGCGATAGCCACCCTCGCCACGCGTTTCCACGTATCCGAGACCCGGGAATGGCATGTGATAACCAATCAATGGGAAGCGATCCGCTGATGCCATATCCATCAGCGTTTTGCGTGTTTGCGCCGCTGCAGATTTGTCCATGTCAAACTTGACCTCCCAATCGGGATAGGCCAGCGACCAGACATAGTGGTTCGCCGCATCCGCCATCAACAACAACTGCTTGCCGCCACTTTCCAGCATATACGTCATGTGACCAGGCGTGTGACCAAAGGCTTCGACCGCCGTGATGCCAGATCGTACTGCGTCACCTCCTTTGATAAAGCTCATCTTTTCTGCAAGCGGCTTTACCTTGGCATCAAAACCTTCGTTTTCCGCCTTGGCCCAAGCATCGTATTCCACCTGACCGGTCACATAGGCCGCACCTGCGAAAGTTTCACCGCCGTCCGCATCCGTCAAACCGCCGATGTGATCGCCGTGCATGTGGGTCAGCACAACATGGCTGATGTCCGATGCATCGTATCCTGCAGCGTTTAAAGCTTTTGTTGTGCCAGCGGCATTCAAACCCGTGTCGAACAGGATCACTTCAGACCCGGTGTTCACAACCGTCGGTGTGAAGAAGAATTGTGCTGCGTCAGTACCTAGGAAGTTGGCCGCGCTGACTTCGTTAAAGGTGTCTGCGTCGACGTTCATACCAAAGATATTCTGCGGGTTCTCGACGCTGCGGCTTCCGACCAGCAGTGTCGTGACCTTGAAGTCGCCTAGCGAAAAATCGCGGTGCGTGGGCATGGAGGTGGCAGAATGCCCATCCGCCAAAGTAAGGGTCGGAGCGGCGGCCAAAGGCAACGCGGCCCCTGCCAGCAAAGCTTGGCGACGTGAAATATCCATGGTTCAGATCCTCTTTCTGTTGCGACATCAGACAAAATAGAGCGCGCGCAGTGCAAAACAATAAACAGATACGTGACTGCAAGGGCGCCAACAATCTCACGGCTAGATGCGCATTTTACCCGCCAAGTGCGATTCCTTGAGCACACCTTTCCAAAGCGGAACAACATTCAAGCTCTGAATCGGGAGGTAATTATACCATTTTTACAAAATTGAGACGTGCAGTCTCAATTAATGTGTGTTATGCAGTGTTGATAAAGATAACCCAAATAGTCTTTTCATTAGATTTTAAGTCCAGATTGATCTGCACTTATATCCAGTATATGCACCTCATATGACCTTACCTGTCGAAACATTCTTCCTGAACCCTGACCATCAGGGCACCCTGCAATCGCAGATCCAACAGATGATCGCACAAGGCATTCTGTCGGGTCGGTTTCAGCCGGGGGAAAAGCTGCCATCCACCCGCAAACTCGCCACGCACCTTAGCGTCAGCCGGATCACAGTCACGTTGGCCTATACCGAATTGCTGTCGAACGACTATCTGACATCGCGCGGGCGATCCGGCTACTACGTGTCGCGCAACGCGCCTGCCCCGCCATCTTTCACACCGACCCCGAACGGCCCTGACGCCGTGGATTGGAACAAAGCCATCGGCCAGCGTTTCTCTGGGGGCCAGACCCCAAGCAAACCACAGGATTGGGCCAAATACCGCTATCCCTTTATCTACGGTCAAGCTGACCCAACCTTGTTTGATCACGCCAACTGGCGTCTTTGCGCTTTGCAGGCCTTGGGCCAACGCGATTTCACACCGCTGACCACGGACTACTACGATCAGGATGACCCACAACTGATCGAATTTATCGCCCGCCATACACTGCCCCGGCGCGGCATCTCGGCGCGGCCGGAACAAATCCTGATCACGCTTGGCGCACAAAACGCGTTGTGGTTGACCGCCCAGGTCTTGCTGACTCAGCGCCGCAAGGCTGCGTTTGAAGACCCCTGCTATCACGCATTGCGAGACATTTTGTCTCAATCAAGATGTCATTTGGCCCCTGTGCGGGTCGATCAGGCGGGCTTACCCCCCGAAGCAATTCCACCAGACACCGATGTCGTGTTCACAACCCCCAGCCACCAATGCCCCACGAACGGGACAATGCCCATGGACCGGCGCCGCGCCCTTTTGGAACGATGCCGCGAAATGGATACGTTGATTGTCGAAGACGACTACGAGTTCGAAATGTCGTTCCTGAAGCCCCCATCACCTGCGCTAAAATCGCTCGATACAGATGGGCGTGTCATTTACGTGGGCAGCTTTTCCAAGTCGCTATTCCCCGGTTTGCGCCTTGGTTACCTTGTCGGATCAGAGCCGTTTATTCGCGAAGCACGCGCCTTGCGAGCATCCGTTTTGCGTCACCCGCCCGGGCATATTCAACGCACAGCCGCCTATTTTCTCTCCCTTGGACATTACGATGCACTAATCAGACGCATGGGGACTGCCCTGCACGAACGGCGTGAGATCATGCAAGCTGCCATTGAAGAAAACGGCCTGCAAATTGCCGGTCAGGGCGCGTATGGCGGATCGTCTTATTGGATGCGCGCACCCGAACACGTCAACACCCGCCACCTTGCACAATCACTGCAAGCCAAAGGCGTTTTGATTGAACCCGGAGAATCATTTTTCGGCGGGGACGGCAAACCACAACATTTCTACCGACTGGCATATTCTTCCATCCCCGCGGGACGTATCGCTGAAGGGATCAAGCTGGTCGCATCAGAGATTAAGTCCAGTTGACACTTTGGACTTACCCGATTTGAAAACTGGCCCTAACCCTGCACAATGCGAATCCGTATTGTCGCCAAAATTCGTGAATCACCTGCAAACCACCGACCGGAGTCTTTCTCATGAAAATGACCACAGAAGAAGCATTTGTAAAAACGTTGCAAATGCACGGCATCGACAACGCATTCGGGATCATCGGCTCTGCCATGATGCCAATTTCCGACATCTTCCCTGATGCGGGCATCAAATTCTGGGACTGCGCCCACGAAACATCCGGCGGCATGATGGCAGACGGTTTCACCCGCGCCACGGGCAAAATGTCCATGATGATCGCGCAAAACGGTCCAGGCATCACAAACTTCGTAACAGCCGTTAAGACAGCTTACTGGAACCACACTCCTGTTCTGCTCGTCACACCACAGGCTGCGAACAAGACAATCGGTCAAGGTGGCTTTCAGGAAATGGAACAGATGAACCTGTTCGCTGACTGTGTTGCATACCAAGAAGAAGTCCGTGACCCGACACGGATCGCCGAAACGCTGAACCGCGTGATCATGCAAGCCAAGCGTGCCTCCGCACCTGCCCAAATCAACATCCCACGCGACTTCTGGACACAAGTCATCGACATCGACCTGCCGGTCATCGTCGACTTTGAACTGCCACAGGGCGGCGAAACAGCGGTACAAGACGCGGCGGACCTGTTGTCCAACGCCAAGTTCCCTGTGATCCTGAACGGTGCGGGCGCGATCCTGTCCAAAGGTGGCATCGAGGCTTCCCGCGTTTTGGCCGAAACCCTCGACGCACCAGTTTGCGTGGGCTACCAGCACAACGACGCGTTCCCGGGCAACCACCCGTTGTTCGCAGGCCCATTGGGCTACAACGGTTCCAAAGCGGGCATGGAATTGATTTCGAAGGCCGACGTTGTTCTGTGCCTTGGCACACGTTTGAACCCGTTCTCGACCTTGCCCGGTTACGGCATTGATTACTGGCCAACAGACGCCAAAATCATCCAAGTCGACCTGAACCCTGACCGCATCGGCCTGACCAAAAAGGTCACAGTCGGCATCGTGGGTGACGCGGCCAAAGTGGCATCGTCTATTTCTGCCAAACTGGCGGACACAGCAGGCGACACAGACCGTCAGGCACGTAAAGACACCATCGCGACGACCAAATCTGCATGGGCTCAGGAATTGACCTCCATGACAGAAGAGCAAGACGATCCCGGCACAGACTGGAACGTCCGTGCACGTGCTGCGAAACCAGACTGGATGGCCCCACGCATGGCATGGCGCGCAATTCAGGCGGCTTTGCCTGTTGAGGCGATCATCTCCTCCGACATCGGCAACAACTGTGCGATCGGCAACGCCTATCCGTCGTTCAACGAGAGCCGCAAGTATTTGGCACCGGGCCTGTTTGGTCCTTGTGGCTACGGCTTGCCGTCCATCGTTGGTGCGAAAATCGGTCGCCCTGACGTGCCGGTTGTCGGCTTTGCAGGCGACGGCGCCTTTGGTATCTCCGTCAACGAACTGACAGCCATCGGTCGTGGCGACTGGCCTGCGATCACGCAGATCGTCTTCCGCAACTACCAGTGGGGCGCTGAAAAGCGGAACTCCACACTGTGGTTCGACGACAACTTCGTCGGCACCGAGCTGGACGAGCAAGTGTCCTACGCCGGCATCGCCAACGCATGTGGCCTGAAAGGCGTCGTTGCACGCACGCAGGACGAGCTGACAGCGGCCTTGGCCCAAGCGATCAAAGATCAGATGGAGAACGGCATCACCACGCTGATCGAAGCCATGATCAACCAGGAATTGGGTGACCCGTTCCGTCGCGACGCCATGAAGAAGCCTGTTGAAGTTGCTGGCATCAGCGCCGACGACATGCAGCAGCAAACGGTCTAAGTGACTGGTATTAAAAGAATAAGGAAGGGGATGCGACCATGAGCGTGTTGACCAATTTACAAACACGCGCGGCTGCGACCCCTGCCCGCATCGTTCTAAGCGAAGGCCACGATCCTCGGATCGTGGCTGCCGCCGTTTCAGCCGTGGCCGCTGGGATTGCGACGATCATTCTTGTTGGCCCCACCGACGAGATCACCAAACAACTGTCCGATGCAGGAAGCGCCCCATCCGAGGACATCCGCATTGAGGACCCCGCCACATCGCCGCTAACCGCCGAAGTTGCACAATCCTATTTTGAACTGCGCCAGCACAAAGGCGTGTCGATGGAGATCGCTGAAAAGCAGGCCCAAGACCCGCTTGTCTTTGCCGCCATGCTCGTGCGCAACGGCCACGCCGACGGCACCGTTGGTGGTGCTGTTGCCACCACATCCGACACAGTGCGCGCCGCCTTGCAGGTCATCGGCAAAGCCAAAACCGCGCCTTTGGTGTCGTCGTTTTTCCTGATGGTTTTGCCCGAAGGCCACCCCTCCGGGCGCGGCGGCATGATCTATTCCGATTGCGGTCTGGTCATTGACCCATCCGCCGAAGAACTCGCCGCCATCGCCCAGCAATCCGCCGCCTCTTGCACGGCGTTGATGGCTGAGGCACCAAAAGTTGCGATGTTGTCCTTTTCCACCAAAGGCTCCGCACGCCACGCCAAAGTCGACAAAGTAACCGAGGCCACCGCCCTTGTGAAAGAGCAGGCTCCAGACCTGAACGTCGATGGCGAATTGCAATTTGACGCCGCTTTTGTGCCCTCTGTGGGGACAAGCAAAGCGCCCGGATCAGACGTCGCAGGCCATGCCAACGTCATGATCTTCCCCAACTTGGACGCAGGCAACATCGGCTACAAGATCACGCAACGCATCGGTGGGGCCACAGCCATTGGCCCTGTCCTGCAGGGTCTTGCCAAACCCGCCAACGATCTGTCCCGCGGTTGTGTGGCCGAAGACGTGCTGCACATGATCGCTGTGACCGCATTGCAAGCTGCCCATGGGTGACATCTGGTCCTCTCTCTCGCTGACCCCGTCAGACGCACTCGCCCTTGCGGCGATTTGCTTTGTCGCGGGTTTGGTGCGTGGGTTTACCGGATTTGCGCTTTCTGCTTTCGGGTTGGCATTGGCCGTCCTGATCCTGCCGCCCGTTGAATTGATCCCCGTCATGTGGTGGCTCGAAATGGCCGCGTCCCTCGTGATGCTGCGCCACGGCTGGGGAGGTGCGGATATGAAGGCTGCGATCACTCTTGTGGTTGGCTCTGCCCTTGGGCTGATCGTTGGCCTAAGCATGACCACGACCCTTGATCCCGCGGCATCCCAGCAAATCGCGCTGGTCGTGCTGATCGGGCTCGCATTGCTGCAACTGGCGAAAATACGCATCCCACATCTGGCAAGCCGACCCGGCACTGTCGCGACTGGCTTGATCGCAGGCATCGCAACGGGCCTTGCGGGCGTCGGTGGCATGGTGGTGGCCCTCTATGTGCTGGCCCGCAATGACGCGCCGGCCAAGATGCGCGCCACGCTTGTCGCTTACCTTTTTCTTGGCTCGGCCACCTCCCTTTTCACGCATCTGTGGTTTGGAACAATGAATGCCACCTCCAGTTTGCGCGGCCTTGCATTTGTTCTGCCCTGCATCTTGGGTGTGCTGATTGGCCAACGCCTGTTTACCCCCCGCTTCCAACCGTACTACCGACCCGCCTGCCTCACACTGTTGATTGGCCTGGGCGCCACGTCGCTTGTGCGCAGTGCACTTTGATCGAAAGGATCCATCCATGAACCAGCCGAAAATCGACCTGTCCCCGAAGGTCTCGGACGAGATCCGCAAAACCACCTGCTACATGTGTGCCTGCCGTTGCGGCATCAACGTGCACATGAAAAAGGACCCTTTGGGCGATTTGAAAGTCGCCTACATTGAAGGCAACCGCGATCACCCCGTGAACCAGGGTGTTCTATGCGCCAAAGGCTCTGCAGGCATCATGCAGGTTAATGCGCCATCCCGTTTGCGCGCGCCAATGAAGCGTGTTGGCCCGCGTGGGTCCGGCGAGTTTGAGGAAATCAGCTGGGACGAAGCCCTGCAAATCGCCGCCGACTGGCTTGAGCCGATCCGCAAAGACGACCCCTCCAAACTCGCGTTCTTCACAGGCCGTGATCAGTCACAAAGCTTCACGTCCTTTTGGGCGCAAAACTTTGGCACCCCCAACTATGCGGCCCACGGTGGTTTCTGTTCCGTCAACATGGCCGCAGCTGGCATCTACACCATGGGCGGCGCGTTCTGGGAATTTGGGCAACCCGATTGGGACCACACCAAACTGTTTATGCTGTTTGGCGTGGCCGAAGACCACGATTCCAACCCGATCAAAATGGGCATCGGCAAAATCAAGAAGCGCGGTGCGCGCGTCATTGGGGTGAACCCGATCCGCACGGGCTACAACGCAGTGGCGGACGATTGGGTTGGCATTACACCCGGCACCGACGGTTTGTTCATCCTCGCCATGGTCCACTGCTTGATGAAAGCGGGCAAAATCGACCTGAACTATCTTGCGCAATACACCGACGCACCGGTCCTTGTGAACTGCGACGAAAACTCACCCGAGTTTGGCCTTCTGATGCGCGACGAAGATGGCAAGGAACTGGTCATTGACCGCGTTACGGGCAAACCAACAGCCTTCGACAAGCCCGGCGTCAAACCAGACCTTTCAGCCACACACCGTGTCGCAGGGGTCACGCACCGTCCTGTGTTCCACAAGATGGCGGACCGCTACCTCAGCGATGAATACGCCCCCGAAGCCGTGGCAGAGCGCTGCGGCATCCCCGCCGAGCGTATTCGCGCCATCGCCGCCGAAATCGCACGTGTGGCGTTCGAAGAAGAATTCGAACTGCCGATTGAGTGGACTGATTTCCGCGGCGAGACCCACAAGACCATGACAGGCCGTCCGGTTTCCTTCCACTCCATGCGCGGGATTTCGGCACACGCCAACGGCTTCCAGACCTGCCGCGCCTTGCACACATTGCAGATCTTGCTCGGCACAGTCGAAGTTCCGGGCGGTTTCCGCTTTAAGCCACCTTACCCTAAACCCGCCAAAGCGCACCCCAAGCCACACACCGGTATGAACCCCGGCCAGCCACTGAACGGGCCGCATTTGGGGTTCGTACAGGGCCCAGAGGATCTCGCCTATCGCGAGGACGGCGTCACCCCTGCGCGCATCGACAAGGCCTTCACTTGGGAGAATCCCATGTCCAGCCATGGTTTGATGCACATGGTGATTTCGAACGCTTACGCAGGCGATCCCTACAAGATCGACACGCTGTTTATGTATATGGCGAACATGTCGTGGAATTCGTCCATGAACACACGTGGCGTTATCGAAATGCTGACCGACAAGAACGAGGAAACCGGTGAATATGTGATCCCGAGGATCATCTATTCCGATGCCTATTCCTCGGAAATGGTCGCGTACTCTGACCTGATTTTGCCGGACGCCACTTACCTAGAGCGCCACGACTGTATCTCTTTGCTGGACCGTCCCATCTGTGAGGCAGACGCAGCAGCAGACGCCATCCGCTGGCCTGTGATCGAACCGGACCGCGATGTGCGCGGCTTCCAAACGGTGCTGTGCCAGTTGGGCGCGAAAATGGGCCTGCCCGGCTTCACCAACGATGATGGCACCGCGAAATACGAAGATTACGCTGACTACATCGTCAACCACGAACGCCGTCCGGGCATTGGCCCGCTTGCAGGTTGGCGTATGGGCGAACACGGGCTTCAATCGGGGCGCGGTGGCGTTAATGCGGGACAGATGGACAATTACATCGAAAACGGCGGGTTCTTTGTGGAACACATCCCCGAAGGCTCCAACTATTACAAACCGTGGAACGTGGCCTATCAGGATTGGGCAGTGAAAATGGGCATCTACGACAGCCCGCAACCCTATCTGTTCTCGCTTTACGTGGAACCGATGCGCAAATTCCAATTGGCGGCGGAAGGGCATGGCGATCACCAACCACCCGACCACCTGCGCGACCGGATCAAAGCCACAATGGACCCGCTACCGATCTGGTATTCCAACGAAGATGACAACAAGGCCGACGAATACCCGATCACGGCGCTGACACAGCGACCTATGGCGATGTACCACTCTTGGGGCAGCCAGAACGCGTGGCTCCGCCAGTTGCATGGGCATAACCCACTCTACATCCCGACCAAGCTGATGCGTGAACACGGGCTTCAAGACGAAGACTGGGTGAAAGTGACATCGCCACACGGTGAGATCACGGTCCCAGTCCTCGAAATGGCCGCGCTGAACGAAAACACGATCTGGACATGGAACGCCATCGGCAAACGCAAAGGGGCGTGGGCACTGGAAGAGGACGCGCCAGAAGTCACCAAAGGGTTCCTTCTGAACCACCTGATCCACGAACTGCTGCCACCCAAAGGCGACGGGCTTCGTTGGGCCAACTCCGACCCAATCACCGGACAGGCCGCATGGTTCGACCTGAAGGTGCGCATCGAAAAAGCAGACGCCCCTGCGGAATCGCAACCCAGCCTGCCGCCCATCAAATCCCCCGTCGGCAAAGGCCCCAAAAACCTCGCATGGAAGGTGGGCAAATGATCCCCCGTTCATCTCGCCAAATAAACCTCGGGGTCCGGGGCAGCGCCCCGGTCCGACACAAACACAAAGCGGAAGGCCAAATCAAATGACCACGCTCCCTACACAAACGCAAAAGAAACTCGGGCTTGTGATCGATCTCGACACTTGTGTGGGCTGCCATGCTTGCGTGATCTCGTGCAAAGGCTGGAACACCGAAAACTACGGCGCGCCGTTGTCGGACCAGAACGCCTACGGCAAAGACGTCTCCGGCACGTTCCTGAACCGCGTACACAGCTATTCGGTGCAACCTTTGGCGACATCAGACAAGGTGCAACCAGCCGCACAAACCATCCACTTTCCCAAATCCTGCCTGCACTGCGAAGACGCGCCATGTGTGACCGTCTGCCCGACAGGGGCCAGCTACAAGCGGGTCGAAGACGGGATCGTCCTGGTCAACGAACAGGACTGCATCGGCTGCGGGCTTTGTGCATGGGCCTGCCCTTACGGCGCACGTGAAATGGATCAGGAAGAAGGGGTCATGAAAAAATGCACCCTTTGTGTCGACCGCATTTACAACGACAACCTGCCAGAAGTGGATCGCGTTCCGTCGTGCGTTCGGACCTGCCCGTCGAATGCACGCCACTTTGGCGACCTTGGTGATCCGAATTCGGACGTGTCGATCCTTGTTGCAGAACGCGGCGGTATGAACCTGATGCCCGAACAAGGCACCAAACCCGTCAACCAATACCTGCCACCGCGTCCCAAAGATGCGTTGCCAGAATTTGATGTGTTGGCGCCCTATCTTGAACCTGTCTCTGAAGACCCAAAGGGCTTTTTGGGCTGGCTTGACAAAACCCTGGAGAAACTCTGATGCATCCAGCACCCTCAGTTATCATCTTCACCGTCTTTTCCGGCATGGGCTTTGGCCTTTTGTTCTGGCTTGGCCTGGACGCAACACCACCGACAGGTTGGACGGCATTCGCCTTTTGGCTGATCGCCTATGTCATGGCCGTTGGCGGATTGTTGTCTTCAACCTTCCACCTTGGTCATCCCGAAAGGTTCCTCAAAGCTTTCACCCAATGGCGGTCCAGCTGGCTTAGCCGCGAAGGCATTGCCGCCGTTGCGACGCTTGTATTGATGGGGCTGTACGGCCTTGGCTTGGTGTTCTTTGGCGCCGTTTGGCAACCGCTTGGCTGGCTTGGCGCCATTGGTGCGCTGGCCACGGTCTACACGACCTCGATGATCTACGCGCAGATGAAAACAATCCCGCGATGGAACAGCCATTTGACGCCTGCAATGTACCTGTCGCTGTCCCTTGCTGGCGGCGCCTTGTTAAAGGGCCACATCATTTGGGCCATTGTATTGCTGGTTGTTGCTGGCCTTGTTCTGGTTTTCACATGGATCGAAGGCGACAAAGCCTTTGCCAATTCGGGAACAACCATCGCCACGGCCACGGGGCTTGGCAACATCGGCACAGTGCAAGCGTTTGAACCACCTCATACCGGCACCAACTACCTGCTGCGCGAATTTGTGCATGTGGTGGGGCGTAAACACAGCATGAAATTGCGTGTCATATCGTTTGTGCTAGCTGTCGTGATTCCTGTGATCCTGCTGGCCATCATGAGTGCCACCTTCACACACTGGCTGGCGCTGGTCGCTGTTGTCAGCCACGTGGCGGGTGTGCTGGCGTCACGCTGGTTGTTCTTTGCAGAAGCTGAACATGTGGTGGGGCTTTACTACGGTAAACGCTAAGGCGCTCAGATCCCCAAAACAAAAGGCGCCGGAGGGAAACCCCGGCGCCTTTTGTAATTTCAAAGCTTTTGCTGATTACGCGATAGCAAAGGTAAAGTTGATGTCCTCGACCTGATCCGCCGTAACACCTGTCAGTTGCGCCACAACCGAAGACCCTTCAGCCGCCGAGATCACCACGACATTCATAGCGCCAGCTTCTTCGTCATACTCAAAGCTCAAATCGGCACCATTGCTCAATTCTTCTGATTCAATCACCAACAAGTCCTCTTCAACCGAGAAGTCGGAAATGATGTTGGTGGGCTCGGATTCAAACTGGTCGTTGACGATGAATGTATCCATCCCCTCGCCGCCAATTGCCGTCACCAATCCGCTGAGCGTCAGCACGTCGTCACCGTCGCCCCCGTCGACAAAGCTTTCATCGCCGCCACTTAAAGTGATGGTGTCGTTGCCTTCGCCTCCGAACACGGATGTTGCGGTTCCAGTGACAAGGTCATCGCCATTGTCGCCGTTCACCAGTGCTGCGCGATCCGCGATGATCTCGTCGTCGCCGAACCCGCCCGACGCTTGGTCAAACGCGCCAGCATAGATCGTGTCATTGCCGTTTTCGCCGTTCAGGACATCTGACGCGTCAGTATCGGTGCCATCCGCGAGACCGCCGTACAGCACATCTTCACCGTCACCACCCAGAACAAAGTCACTGCCCGCGCCACCCATGACAACATCGTTGTCGCGTCCGCCGTTGACGGTATCGTCCCCAAAGCCGCCATTGACGGTGTCGTCACCAAAGCCACCATCGACAAGATCATCAGCTTTTCCGCCAAACACCGCATCATTGCCACCATCGCCATAAATGACGTCAGCCCCTGCACCGCCAAACACACGGTCGTCATCGGCACCGCCGCGCAAGAAGTCTGCGCCATCGTCCCCGATTACTGTGTCGTTGCCGTCACCGCCAAAGGCTTTGTCGATACCGACACCACCAGCAATACGGTCATCGCCATCGTTGCCAAACAGCCTGTCATTGCCGTTGTCACCGCGCAGATTATCGTCGTCGTTGAAACCCATCAGCGTATCGCTGTTGTCGCCGCCCCGCAGTGTGTCTTCGCCTTTGCCACCGTCCAACAGATCTTCGCCACTGTCGCCTTGCAACACGTCGTCGCCGACATTGCCAAACAGCTCATCATCACCGTCACCACCGATCAGCGTGTCTTGACCGATCTGTCCGATCAACGTGTCGTTGCCTTCGGCACCATCAAGCAAATCAAACCCGCGACCACCGCGAATGATGTCATCCCCGCCTGCGCCCGAAACATCGTCGTTGTCGTCGGTGCCTACAATCCGGTCATCGTCATCTGAACCAACGAAAGCGGTGCCTGCAGCAGCACCAAGTAAAGCCAATAAATATAGCATATAGTCCCCCTAAATGTGGGGACACACTACACAGCTTTGTGAGTTTTCTCAATCTGTTAAACAATTGTTAACCATTATTTCTATTTTGGAAACAATCACTTACATCTTAAGTCACTGAATTCTACCCCTGCGCGAGACGCCGTTCCACGACTCTCGCCATTATTGAAGCCCCCACTGGCAGGATCGCTTTGTCCAATACGAAACCCGGATTGTGCAAGGCTGTCGTTCCTGCATGGCCAACAACGCAGTAGGCCCCCGGCACCACTTTGAGCATATCCGAAAAATCTTCCGATCCTGTAACGGGCTGCAAATCCTGTATAATGTTGTCACGCCCCACGATGTCCGTCGCAGCCTCAATATATGCATCGGACAGGGTCGCATCATTGCGAAGCACATCAAAGACGTTGCGCAGGTCCAGCTGTATTTCCACGTCATGGGCCACAGCAAAGCCATCACACAGGCGCTGCATGCGCTCCACCGCCAATGCGTAAATTTCGTCTTTGAAATAGCGAATTGTACCCGCAAGTGTCGCGGTATCCGGCACCACGTTATAAGCCGCCCCTGCATGCAATTGCGTGACGGACAGCACACACACCTCTTGCGCAGGAATGTTGCGTGCAAGGATCGTGTTCATTTCGGCTGCCAAGCTGGCCGCAATCATAAGGGCGTCTTTGGAATCGCTAGGCCGTGCCGCATGACTGCCTTTGCCCTGGACGTGAATGTCAAAGAACGCAGCACCCGCCATCGCTTCGCCTTTACACACGCCGACTGTATGGGGTTGCCCGCTGGGCCAATTGTGCATCCCGTAAATTTCGTCACAGGGGAATTGCTCAAACAGTCCTTCCTCTAGCATACGGCGCGCGCCACCTAGGCCTTCTTCGGCGGGCTGAAAGATCAGAACGGCCGTGCCATCAAAGTCGCGTGTTTCACATAGATGTTTGGCCGCACCCAACAGCATCGTGGTGTGCCCGTCATGGCCACAGGCGTGCATAACGCCTTCGTTTTTTGAAGAATAGGCAAGGTTAGATGTCTCGTCGATCGGCAACGCATCCATATCAGCGCGCAACCCGATCCGACGCGTGCCGCCGCCTTTACCATGCACCAAACCCACAACACCGGTGCCGCCAAACCCTGTATGCACCTCGTCCACACCGTAGCTTTTCAGCTTGTCCGCTACGATGGCACTGGTGCGCGTTTCTGTGAACCCGATTTCGGGATGGGCATGCAGGTCTTCAAAAATCGCCACAAGTTCGTCTTTGGCGGCGTCGATGGTGGGCAAAATGTTCATGAGGCGCATCCTTTTGATGTGGTAAACAAAGTAATGGCTGGACGCACCCTGTGGGTCAACCGGATGGTGCGTTAGGCCCTTACAAAGGCAAACATGCCGCTCGACGGAGACCGAATATCCTTCAAAGTGGCGACCTGTTGGCCACGATTAACCTCACCGACCCAGACTTCGGTTTCGCCGTTGCCATCAAAGGAAAACGACAGATCCTCAAAGCTCAAATCTTGGTCGCTGACAATCACAAGCTGATCCTCGGAGCGGTTGAAATCGGTGATGTGCGCATTGCTGAAATCGAACTGTGCAGTCAGGTCGGCAATAAACGCGTCTGCACCGCTGCCTCCGCTGATTTCTGCGTTGTCCGCGACATAAATCGTGTCATCACCTGCACCACCATCCATGACATCAAAATCGCTACCGCCTTCGATAAGGTCGTTGCCTTCACCGCCCAAAGCCAAATCGCCTTTGCCGCTGATTACATCATCACCTGCGCCGCCAGCCACTTCGTCGGAACCATTTGAGATTAACGTGTCGTTGCCGCCGTCCCCGTTGCCCGACGCCCCGTCGTTTACAACCAACATGTCGTTGCCGGTGCCGCCACTCAGCACATCACCGTCACCACCAACAAGAGTGTCATCGCCTGCGTCACCATACAAGCCGTCGAACCCGTCATTGCCATTCAAAAAGTCATCGCCACCACCACCATGCAACGCGTCGTTTCCAGAGCCACCCGAAAGCATATCGTGCCCAGAGCCGCCAAACAGCTCATCGTCACCGCCGCCTCCGCTGAGCAGGTCACGCCAGCCCCCACCAGACAGCATGTCATCACCTGATCCGCCGTTCAGAGTGTCTTTGCCAAGATTGCCGTAGAGTTCATCATCGTCGGAATTACCGTTGATAAAGTCATTTCCGGTGCCGCCAAAAATAGTGTCATCGCCACCGAAAGCCTTGATCGAATCGTCACCTGACCCGCCGCGCGTTAAATCATCGCCCGAGCCCGCAAAAACGGTATCGTCGCCCGGTCCGCCAAATATGTCGTCATTACCGGAACCGCCAAATAGTGAATCATCTCCGCTGCGCCCCAAAAGCGTGTCGTTGCCACTACTGCCACCAACAATGTCATCGCCGTCATTGCCATCGACGAAATCATCGCCTTCACCCCCCTTAAGGGTGTCGTCACCGCCTTTGCCGGAAATGGTGTCATCGCCATTTCCGCCGTCGATGCGGTCACCGTCCTCTGTCCCGATAATTTCGTCATCGCCGCCCGAACCCACAAACGCAGCGCCAGCCGCGAGGCCCATCATCGTTAGCAAATACAACATGTTTACCGTTCCCCAAAACGCTTCAACTTTGACGCTAAGTGTAACAACGTAGCTTGGATTGGAAAGCCTGCAAAACGCAAAAAAGGCGGGACACTGCCCGCCTTTTCCGTCAATTGTTTCCGAATTTACAACAGTCCGGCGTGAGCCAAACCTGCGTCCACCAAAGCTTTGGTTTCATCGGTCAGCGCCATATGCGGCAGGCGCACTTCATCGCTGCACAGTCCCAGCTTGGACATCGCGTATTTCGCGCCAATCAAACCCGGTTCGGTGAAGATCGCTTTGTGCAAAGGCATCAGCTTGTCTTGGATTTCCAAGGCCGCTGCGTAGTCACCCGCCAGCGTCGCCGCCTGCATTTTCGCCAACAGCCCTGGTGCGACATTCGCCGTGACCGAGATGCAGCCGACCCCGCCTTGGGCATTAAACCCATGCGCCGTGGCATCTTCACCAGACAGCTGCACAAAGTCAGGACCACAAGCAAGCCGCGTGTCACAGACCCGCGCCAGATCGCCTGTCGCATCTTTCACGCCGACAATACGGGGCAATTTTGCCAGTTCGGCCATTGTTTCAGGCGTCATATCAACGACTGAACGGCTTGGAATATTGTAGATGATGATCGGAATTTCCGCACAGTCGTGCAAAGCCGTGAAATGCGCGATCATGCCGCGCTGGGTGGGCTTGTTGTAGTAAGGGGTGACAACCAACGCGGCATCCGCACCTACTTTTTCTGCAAATTGCACAAAACGGATGGCTTCAACCGTGTTGTTGGACCCGGCCCCCGCAATAACCGGCACGCGACCTGCCGTCGCTTTGACGACCGTTTCGATCACGGTCTCATGTTCGGCATGTGTCAGTGTCGGGCTTTCACCGGTGGTGCCCACAGGCACAAAGCCGTTGGTGCCTTCCCCGATGTGCCACTCCACGAGTTTCTTCAAAGTTTCCAGATCCAGCTCGCCGTTTCGAAACGGCGTGATGAGGGCAGGCATAGAACCTGTAAGCATATTCACGCTCCTTTTTTCTAAAATGGCCGGCAATTGGCCTGGTGAGCTGTTCATGGCCTTGAACTTGGACAGATCGAAAACACATAAACAGGATAGTGACAGCCTGTTGCCCTGCATGGATGAAAATTGCAAGTGATCCCGCGCGTTATCCTGTGTCTGACGATGATATTCACGCTGACCCTGCCCGCTTTGGCAGAGCGTCCGCGGCCATTGGGCTGGGCCATGGATGCCATGCGCAACGGCAATTGGGATGAGGCCGCCAAGATTGCGGCCCGTGACGGTCAAGTCGCATCCGACGTCATCATGTGGCACCGCTTGCGCGCTGGCCGCGGAACCTATGCGCAGCTTGTCGATTTTCTCGATCGTCGCCCGGACTGGCCCGGTGAAGCCTTTTTGCTGCGCCGTTCAGAGCCTGCGGTTTTACAGGAAGGCCCGCAAGCTGTCGCTGCGTTTTTTGCAGACCACACCCCGCAAACACCGCGCGGTGTGTTGGCCTATGCACAAAGCTTGAAACTGCGCGGACAGGGCGAAAGCGCCGATGCATTGCTTGTGTCCGCATGGACCCGCCTGCGCATGAACGCCGAAAGCCAGGCTTTGTTTTTGGCAACCCATGGTGCAGTGCTGAAACCGCATCACTGGACGCGACTGGATGCGATGCTTTGGGATGGGTCTGGATCAGATGCGCGGCGTATGCTGGATCTGGTTACAGACGATCAAGCCCAGTTGGCCCGCGCCCGGCTGGCCTTGAAAAACCGCACCGAGGACGCCAGCGACCTTGTGCAGGCATTACCTGACAGCGTCACCTCTGACCCGGGCCTTGCCTATGACCGTTTTGTCTGGCGGGCACGCTCCGGTCTGCGCGACAGCGCCCGCAGCCTGTTGTTGGCGCAATCCAAAAGCCTCAAAACATTGGGCAATCCACAAGAATGGTCCAACCGCCGCCGGTCTTTGGCCCGCGAAGAAATGCGTGACGGCAACCCCGCTCTGGCCTACCGGATGGCTGCACAACACCATCTGACAACAGGCTCCGCATTCGCAGATCTGGAATGGCTTGCAGGCTACATCGCCTTGCGTCGTCTGAACGATCCCGAAACGGCACTGACACATTTCGACCGGTTTGAGACGGCCATCGCATCCCCCATTTCCAAAGGCCGCGCGGGCTATTGGCGCGGACGCGCCTTTGAAGCGATGGGCTCAAGCGAAAAGGCCGCCGCCGCCTATGCCAATGCGGCGCTGTACCAATCATCCTTTTACGGGCTGCTGGCCGCCGAGCGTGGCAAACTGCCATTTGATACCTCCCTCGGAGGGACCGAAGTCTTTCCCGATTGGCGCACGTCTGATCTGGTCAGGCATCCCCTGTTCGAGGCAGGCATGTTGCTACAAGCCTCCGGAGAGCTGGATGTGGCCGAACGCTTCTGGACGCATTACGCCGAGGATCTGACCCGCCCCCAAGCCGCGCAACTGGGCCAAGCCGCCATAGACATGGATCAGCAGCATATTGCCGTGATGATCGGGAAGCGTGTGGCGCAGCGGGGCATCATCCTGCCTGCTCCTTATTATGCGTTGCATCCCTTGGCGCAGCGCGACCTTCCGATGGCACCCGAGATGAATTTGGCCATTGCACGGCGCGAAAGCGAATTCGACCCATCGGTGCAAAGCGGCGTTGGTGCACGCGGTCTGATGCAGATCATGCCAGCCACCGCAAAGGAAGTGGCCGGAAAACTGGGGCGCAGCGCGGAACATTCCACAAATCGTTTGATAAGTGACCCCAATTACAATGCTGATTTGGGGGCCGCTTTTCTGTCAACGCTGGCGGGGCGTTTTGATGGAAACGTGGTTCTGATGTCCGCCGCCTACAACGCAGGCCCCAGCCGACCAACGCGCTGGATTGGCCTGTATGGAGACCCACGCGCCAATGCGGAAGGCTTCGATGTTGTGGATTGGATCGAACACATCCCCTTTCGCGAAACCCGCAACTATGTGATGCGTGTCACCGAAAGCCTGCCCATCTACCGCGCAAGGCTGGGCCAATCGCCACTGCCGCAAAGCTTCACGCAAGAGCTGATTGGATCAACTTTGCTGCCGTTCGCGCCAAAAGGTGAATAACCCTGCCGCGACCACGATAACCGCACCCAATGCCACGTTCCATGCGATAACTTCGTGAAACACGATCACTCCAACCAGCGACCCGAACACCAAATGGAAATAGGCAAAGGGTTGCACGGCGCTGGCTTCGGCCATCTCGTAGCACTTGATCAACAGCCAATGACCGATGGCGCCCGACACGCACAAGCACCCCATCCAGAACCAGTCCCGCGCAGTCATCGGTTCCCACGCCCATAACCCAACGGCCGTCATAAAGATCGCGCCCACTGTGCCGGTCCAGAAGAAACTCGTTTCGGTGCTGTCGCTGCGTGCCGCAAAGCGTGTGGCCAAAGCGTACACTGCAAACATCACAGCCGATCCCAAAGGCAAGATCGCCGCCAATTCAAAGACGCCAAAACCGGGACGCAAAATCACCATCACCCCGATGAACCCGACGCCAATAGCGGCCCACCTGCGCCACCCCACCTGTTCTCCCAACACCGGTCCAGATAAAGCCGCAACAATCAAAGGATAGCAGATAAATATTGCCAGTGTTTCGACCAAACCAAGATAGGTGAAGGCCAAAACACCAACGCAAACCTCTGCCGCCAACAAAACCCCACGCCCTATTTGCAAAACGGGTTGTGTGGTGTGCGCTGCGCGCTTGATGCCGCCAGCCGCACGGGCCGCAATGGTGACGACAAAGGCTGCAAAGAACCAATAGCGGATCATGATGATCATCAGCACATTGTATTCACTGGCCAAATGACGCGAAACACCGTCCTGCATTGCCAGCACGAAAGTCGACGCCACCATCAGGCCGATGCCCGCTGCCGTGTTGCTTTGGGTGCTCATTTTACCATTGCCCCGACTGTCATGTGACGTTTGCGGCCAAACCCCTTGATGCGTGTCACATCGAAACCAGCGTCTTCCAGACCGCGGCGGACGAAACCTGCCGCCGTGTAAGTGGCAACTGTGCCGTTGGACACAGTGTGGCGGCCGACATCACCCATCAATTCGGGCGACCACAGTTCGGGATTTTTGGCGGGAGAAAACCCGTCCAGATACCACGCATCGGCCTTGCCGTGCCATTCAGGCAGCGTCTGTCGCGCATCACCCACAATCACATGGGCCGTCACCCCCGGCACGACCTCAAACGGGGTGTCCCATTGCAGGGCTTTGACAAACTGCGGGGCGATGGCATGCAGCTCGGGAAATGAAGACAGCGCCTTGGCGATATCGTCCTGTGCCATCGGGAACGCTTCAAAGCTGGTGAAATGCAATGGGCTGTCCGCGCCCGACACCTGCCACGCCAAAACTGTGGTCAACAGGTTTAAACCGGTTCCAAATCCCAGTTCAGCAATGTGTAACCCGTCACACAAACGCGCGGAAATGCCGTTTCCTTCCAGAAAAACATGGCGTGTTTCGGCCAGCCCGTTGTCGAGACTGAAATACGGATCATCAAAGCGTTTCGACACCGGCACACCGCCGTCGCGCCATTCCAGTTCTGCCCTATGGTCCTGCATCATGCGCCTCTGTATGGTCCGCCCCAAATCACCGCGACACTGCAGCAAAGGAGCCTGCTTTGGCAACGCCAGACATCACCATTCGGGGCGCCGGCATTTTCGGATTGTCTGTGGCATGGTGCTGCGTTCAGCGTGGCGCAAAAGTTCAAGTGATCGACCCCAATGGCGCTGGATCCGGCAGCAGCGGAGGGGTGGTTGGTGCGCTGGCCCCGCATGTGCCAGAAAACTGGAACCCCAAGAAGCAATTCCAACTGGAAAGCCTGCTGATGGCGGAACACTTCTGGGCAGAGGTCGAAAATGCATGCGGACACAGCGCAGGTTACGGACGCACAGGGCGCTTGCAACCGATCGCAGATGAACACGCATTGCACCTTGCCCAAAACCGCGCACAAACGGCGCAGGCTTTGTGGCAAGGCAAAGCACAGTGGAAGATCATCCCGGCGGGCGGGCCGTGGGCCCCTAAAAGTCCAACGGGGCAGTTGATTTTCGACAGCCTTAGCGCACGCATCCATCCCCAAATGGCCTGTGCCGCCTTGGTGGCCGCTTTGCACACGCATGGAATCACCATTCAAAGCGACGGTGACGATCAAGGACAAACCGTATGGGCCACCGGTGCGGACGGTTTGAACGACATAAGCAAATCCAACACCAGACCGGTTGGCAACGGGGTCAAAGGACAGGCCGCTTTGCTGGATTTTGATGCTCAAGACGCGCCGCAGTTGTTTGTCGACACACTGCACATTATCCCACACGCAAACGGCACGGTGGGCATCGGATCAACATCCGAGCGCGACTATGACAGCGCAACCCAAACGGACACGCAACTTGACGATATCATAGCGCGGGTGCGACACGCGCTTCCGGTGTTGAAAAACGCCCCCGTTTTGGAACGCTGGGCCGGTGTGCGACCCAAAGCCAGAAGCCGCGCACCCATGCTAGGGCACTGGCCAAACCGAAAAGGACATTTCATTGCAAATGGCGGGTTCAAAATTGGTTTCGGTGTGGCACCCAAGGTGGGCGACGTGATGGCTGATCTCTTGTTGGAAAACAAAGATGCGATTCCAGAAGGATTTCACGCAGCAGCATCTTTTTAGAGACTTCTTTTCGCTAAAAGTATCCCCGCCGGAGGCACAAAATCTAAGACGCTGCCGTCGCACTTGCGACCATACATTGGCGGTCGTCAGGTCCAGATACCCAAAAATCGGTACCGGATCGGCACAGCTTCGCGTGCTCGAAATCCATCAAAGGTGCCGTCGCCCGAAAGGAAAATGTCGCCAAATCACCCAGCTCGCGTTGGGCTTTCAACATCAGCAATTGGGCCAAAAGCGGGCCATGCACGACCAGCCCGTCATAGCCTTCAATATCGCGGGCATAAGGCAAATCGTAGTGAATACGATGCCCGTTAAAGGTCAATGCGGAATAGCGAAACAACTGCGTGGCGTCGAACCCGACACCCTCGGCGCTTTGCGCATCCGTTCGCGCGACAGGCGCTTGCGGGCGCACTGCATCGGGGCTTGGATCGGCACGATAGACCAAGTCCTGCCATTCCATGACGCACAATTCATCGCCTTGCCAGACCTCGTGGCGCAGGGTGACAAACGCCAAAGCGCCCGTGCGGCCCGTGGTCTGGCGCGCCGTTTCGCAGCGTGTCACCTTCGTGGCCTTTACCCCCGCGACCAATGGCGTGTGAAACGCCAGCCGTCCCCCTGCCCACATACGGCGCGGCAAACCCAAATCAGGAATGATGCCGCCGACCTTAGGATGACCGTCGCGTCCCAATGCTGAGGGCGGTTCAGGTTGCCAAAAATACGCCTGATGGAAAAACGGAGGCAAAATGCCCCCGTCTTCAACCTTCAAATCATGTCCCAAAGTGGCATGCAGCGCGTTTGCGCGCGCAACGTCCATAACGTCAGACACGTGTTCAATGGCTTCGGGATCGAAATCAGGGCTCAACGCGCGATCTCTGCCCGCAGTTCCTCCATCAAAGCGGTTAGATCCTTGATATACATCTCGCCTGTAAGCTGGCCATTGTCATCAAAGGCATTGGAACTGCCGGCCAAATGAATTTCTGGACCTTGCAAAATGCGCGGACGAAACGGCACCATGAACCCGCGCAGCACCATCTGCGCACGTTCACCGCCTGCGCGCCCTGCGGCAGCGGACATAACGGCTACGGGTTTGCCGCCCCAAGGTTTGACAGAAGCACGACTGATCCAGTCCAATGCATTCTTCAACGCGCCAGACGGGCCTTTGTTGTATTCGGGTGTCGAAATCAACACGGCATCGGCGTCGGCAATCTGCTTGGCCACGGCTTCAACTGCGGCAGGCACACCGGACGCGGCTTCATCGTCGCCATCATACAGGGGCCAATTGATGTCTGCCTGCGTGTAGGTGCAGTCCCCGAACAGTCGCGCAGCTTCGCGCAACAGCATCGAGTTGGTGGCGTCTTTGCGTAAAGAGCCCGAGATTCCAAGAAGTTTAACGGTTGCCATAAACATGTCCTTTCACAAGCATTTGATATGCAAGATGAAGGATACGAGTGGCAATTCAAGGGGCAATGCGCGGCAACCGCCGCACATTGCCTGTGCGCGTCACGCGATTAGACTGCGTTTGGCAGGATCACGATCTCGACGCGGCGGTTTTTCGATTTGCCGATGGCGTCCAAATTGCTGGCGACAGGCTGGTTTTCGCCGCGCCCGAAGGTCTGGATGCGCGACAAAGGTACACCTGCGTCTAGCAGAACGTCTGCCACAGCATTGGCGCGCCGTTCCGACAGCTGCTGGTTGGATGCAGCATCGCCGTCGCTGTCTGTGTGTCCCACAATCTGGATCGTGGAATTCGGATAGGCCTGCAAGTTGCCCGCAACCGAATTGAGATCACGCCGCAAGTCGGATCGCACATTGAAGCTGCCCGACGCGAACAGAATATCCTGAGGCAGCGTCACGATCAAACGGTCGCCCGTGTTGTTGATGGTCACATTGTCGTTGCCCAGATCACGGCGCAAATCGGCTTCTTGCTTATCAAGGCTATAGCCGACGCCCGCTCCGACAGCACCGCCAACAACGGCCCCTGTGATCGCGCCTTTCGTGCGGTCCCCGTCGCCACTGACGATCGCGCCCAAAAGCGCACCGGCTGCAGCACCCACTGCGGCCCCTTGTTTGGTTTGGCGGTTAGGGTCATTCGCGTCCACGCCCAATGTCGCGGGGTCGGTGCAAGCGGTCAAAGCCAAAGCGCTACAAAGCATGGCGATTGCGGGAGTTTTCATAGAAATCATATCGTACTGCCTTCATGTGATGCAGCCCCGTTCGGGCGGAGCGTCGTTGTCATGTCGTTATATATGGCAACTTAACGCTGACTGAATAAGGGGAAAATCAAATCGGCGGCATCTTGCCCAAAAGACAGCGCAACTGTTCGACAGGCTGGCTTCATTGTTTTGTCCGGCCCTAAGCGTTAGGACGTCAAACTCTGGCCACACCAAATGTTCTAGGCAAGGCTGCCCGAATGAATGATCTTGTAAACGAAACCGTCGCAATCGCGACGCTTGCCATCGCCCTGTTCGGAGTAGCCTTTTGCCTGATGCAAAGGCACTTTAAGCGGACCTATCGTAGTTTTGCATTGTGGCTTTGTGTCATAGCTTTGAACAACATACCCTCCGCGTTTGTGCGTCTGCTGGATGCGACGCAAATCCCCCAAACACACATGTTGCTGGTTGTTCTCAACCTGGCCAGCGCACTGTGTTTTACGCCCTTTTTGTGGTTCTATGTTTTCACCCTTACATCGACATCCCAAAGTCGGCCAAACCGGTTGTTTGCGCACATGCTGTTGCCGCTGCTGGCGGTGATTGCCGGACTGGCCGTGGCATGGTTGCCCGCTGATCTTCAAGCGGGTGTCTTTGACGATGACCTTATTCTGTCCCTTGGGTGGCCTGTTGTGTTTATCGTGGTGATCGGCCTTCTGGAACTTGCGATCCATGTTCAGATTGCGGTGTATCTGTTCTGGATCATCCGGCGGCTTGTCCAGTACCGGCAGCGCCTGAAAGATGTTTATGCCAGCACTGAACAGACCGAATTGAACTGGATTTTTATGATCGGCACTTTGGCTTTGTTGTTCTGGGTCGCGCAAATTCTGGACCTGAACAACGTTCTGGGCCTGTGGCCAAATGCGCTGCCAACCGCGTTTTTTAGCGTGTTGGGGCTGGCTGTCTTTTTAACGATCACGCTTTGGGGGCTACGCCAGCAACCCGGGTTGGTTCCGGACACGCCGCAAGGACAAGCAGACAGCGGTGAGGACGCAAAATACGAAAAATCCGCCCTTAGCCCAGAGGCCTCGGCCCGCATCGCCCGCAAACTGAAAGTGGCCATGGAAGTGGACCATCTTCACAACAACCCGAACCTGTCGCTTTGGGATCTGGCACGGCATGTGGGGGCATCTCCGAACTACATCTCGCAAACATTGAACGAGGCCTTGGGCGAGAACTTTTTCGACTTCGTCAACCGTCACCGTATCAAAGACGCGATGCATTTGCTGGTTCAAACCAATGAACCGATCCAATCCATCACCTATGACGTCGGATTCAACGCCAGATCGTCCTTCTACACCGCCTTCAAAAAGGTCACAGGGCAAACCCCGTCCGCCTACCGCAAAAGCAATCCCCGCGGCCTCCAGCCTCAAGAAGGAAACACATCCACCATCCACTAAGACCAAGGCGCCCCGAAATTTTTGTCCGGCCCGTCACGCTGAAGCAGTGACAGGGCCGGTTTGCCTTACAGCCGGTTTTTATGTGGCGCATCGCCACGGATACTCTGAGTAAGGACAATCGACTATGAAACGTGCTTTGATACTGACAGCCGCAATGGCTGCGGCTTTGGCCCTAGGCGCCTGTGACGAACCCACCTACCACAAACCCATCGAAAGCATGAGCTGCACGGAACTGGCCCGCGAAATCGGGCGCTTCACGCAGGTTGAAAAAGACGCCACGCTCGACAGCTTTTTGGGGACGATTGACTCTCTTGCGGGCGACAGCTCATCGGAGCGGTTGGAAGGCGGGCTTGAAAGTCTGGCAGGCGATCTGACGGCGCAGGATGCACGCACCCAATTGTCGAAACTGAACGCGGCATATGCGCAAAGGCGGTGTTACTAGGCCTTATCCGCCCCGCAGGCCGCCGCACAAGCGATGGCCTGTGGGGCTGCCCAAAGGGCATCTTGCATCAGGCTTCTGCCTGCGCACTTTCAAAGGCAAGCATAGCCCGTTTCATTGGCAGCCCCCAATGGTATCCCCCCAAGGCGCCCGATTTGCGCAATGCCCGGTGACAGGGGATCAGCCAGCTGACCGGATTGCGGCCCACCGCGGTGCCAACGGCCCGCACGGCGCGGGGGTTGCCGATGCGCTCGGCGATGTCGCCATAGGTGGTGACGTGGCCTGACGGAATGGTCAAAAGCGCTTCCCAAACCTTGATTTGAAAAGGTGCCCCAATCAAAAACAATGGGGCCTTTTCCAAAGTCGCATCCTTTGCGCCAAAGGCTGCCAACACCCAAGGGCGCAACCGCATGGGATCTTCAACAAATGTGGCGTTTGGCCACCGCCGCAACAGATCCTGCATCGCTTCTTCTTCGCCCAGCTCAGCCGCCAAACCCAACCCGCAAATGCCACGGTCTGTTCCCATAACAACGGCTGGACCAAAGGGGCTTTCAAACCACCCCCAATAGATCGTCAGCCCCACTGCGCCTTTCGCATAGTCCCCGGGGCTCATGGCTTCCCAACGTAGAAAAAGGTCATGCAGACGCCCTGTGCCCGACAATCCGCTGCCCTGTGCCGCATCCATTGTCGACGACCGGTCCCGCAGCAGTGTTTTGGCATGCCCAAGCGTCAGATACTGTTGATAGCGTTTGGGCGAGACACCCACCCAGCGGCTGAACACACGCTGGAAATGGGCGGGGCTCATGCCCATTTGGGTGGCAAGCGCATCAAGGCCAATCGCCTCTTCGGCATTGTCGATGACCTCGATGGCGCGACGCATCACGCCGTAATGGTATCCGCAGGTGTTTTCATCATTCTGTGTCATGCCCCCAACTTAGGCAAAGGGCACACACCCGGCGACCCGAAATATGCGCAATTGTCCCAAACGCTTGCAGCACACCCGCCAAACAGGCATAGGACAGGCATGGTAAAGCAGTTGGACTACCACACGATCCGCGCGATCTTTGAGCGTTTTCAGGACGCTGACCCGGAACCCGAAGGGGAGCTGGAGCACGTCAACGTCTATACACTTGTCGTCGCCGTTGCGTTGTCAGCACAATCTACAGATGTTGGTGTGAACAAAGCCACGCGCGCATTGTTCCAGATCGCGGATACACCGCAAAAGATGCTGGATTTGGGGCTTGAAGGGCTGACAGAGCATATCAAAACCATCGGCCTGTTTCGTCAAAAGGCGAAAAACGTGATAAAGCTTAGCCAGATATTGGTAGACGATTATGACGGTGTAGTTCCCAATTCCCGCGCCGCTTTGCAATCGCTGCCCGGTGTGGGACGCAAAACGGCCAATGTTGTGCTGAACATGTGGTGGCGCCAGCCCGCCCAAGCCGTGGACACCCATATCTTCCGTGTCGGCAACCGCACCAAGATTGCGCCCGGCAAAACCGTTGATGCGGTAGAACGTGCCATCGAAGACAATATTCCCGCTGATTTTCAGCTTCATGCCCATCACTGGTTGATCCTGCACGGGCGTTATCACTGCAAGGCGCGCAAACCCATGTGCCGCACCTGCATCATCCGCGATCTCTGCGTATTTGAGGACAAAACTGAATGACGAAGTATCAAGTGGTTGGCATAGGCAATGCCGTTGTTGACGTAATCGCCCAATGTTCCGAAGGCTTCCTGAAAGAAAACGACATCGAAAAAGGCATCATGCAGCTGGTCGAAAAGGACCGCTCTGCCGCACTTTTTTCAACGATGCCAGCCAGCCGCGTGCAAACGCCCGGTGGATCGGTTGCCAACACGATTGCAGGCATAGGCTCGCTTGGGTTGCCCACCGCCTTCATCGGTCGGGTCCGCAACGACATCTTGGGCACATTCTACGCTGAATCCATGATCGAAGATGGCACAGATTTCGTAAATACGCCGGTCGAAGACGATGATCTTCCCACATCGCGCAGCATGATTTTTGTATCCCCGGACGGGGAACGGTCGATGAACACCTATCTTGGCATCTCAACAGAGCTCGGCCCCGACGACGTACCAGAGGACGTGGCATCCGACACCGCAATCATGTTCCTTGAGGGATATTTGTTCGATAAGGACGCAGGCAAAGAAGCATTTTTGCAAGCCTCCCGTTTGACACGCCAAGCCGGCGGTATGGCTGGCATCGCAATCTCTGACCCTTTCTGCGTCAACCGTCACCGCGCGGACTTTTTGCGCATGATCGGGGAAGAACTTGATTTTGTCATCGGCAACGAAGCTGAAATGAAGTCGTTGTTTGAAACCGACGACGTCGAAGAAGCCCTGGCCAAAACAGCCGCGATGTGTCCGCTGGTGGTTTGCACCCGCTCTGGCGAAGGCGTCACAATTGTGCGTGGCGACGAACGCGTAGACGTGCCTGTGCAAACGGTTGTTCCCGTGGACGCCACGGGTGCAGGCGACCAATTCGCTGCAGGCTTCCTGTTCGGGCTGGCCACAGGACGCGATCTGAACACATGCGGGCGCATGGGCAATGCCTGCGCATCCGAGGTGATCAGTCACATCGGGCCGCGTCCCGAACGCGACATGATGGATGTCTTCAAGGCTGAAGGTCTGGTCTGATGCTGACAGACGGCTATCATGATGTGCCTGCGGGGCGCCTTGCGATGGTCGTCACCCATCTGGAAATGCATGCCAAACCCGCAACAACACAGGTGTGCCTGCCAGACGGCATCACATTGCGCGCAGTGCCATCCCCGACACTGGACTGGTACCGCGACATCTATCGCCGCGTCGGCGCGGACTGGCTGTGGTTTTCACGACTTGAGTTGTCGGATGCGGACCTGGCAGCGATTATACACGACCCCAAAGTGCGCATCTTTACCTTGTCTGTGAACGGACAGGACGAAGCCCTGCTTGAACTGGATTTCCGCCACGATGGCGCCTGTGAGCTTGCCTTTTTCGGACTGACGGATACCTTGATCGGCCAAGGGGTCGGGCGCGGATTGATGGCGCATGCGATCCAGATGGCGTGGGCCGAACCCATCACGCTGTTTCATGTGCACACCTGCACGTTGGACAGCCCGCAAGCGCTGTCCTTCTACCGCCGCTCCGGGTTCACGCCCATGCGCCAACAGATCGAAATTGCCCCCGACAACCGAATCAAAGGCACTGCAGGATTTACGCGCAACCACGCGCCCCATGTGCCTATCTTTGACTAGCGTTCAGCGCGTGCAAGTCGACCCGCGTGCGCAAGACAAAACAGCCATGGTATTTTTGCGCGTGGCTGGAAAAGCCCACCCGCCACATGGCCCCATTTCAAGGGTGTAACCGGACGGTGTTTTCTGAACAAACGCAATGATGTCTTCGCCGCTTTGTCCACCACCACACCACACAACCAAACACCGCACTTCGTAGTTTAATGCGGCATCAAAACTGGTCGAAAAATCTGCACCGCTTAGTGCATGACCCTGAAAGCGGGCTTTGATCACAGTCCGTTTCGGCGCGGTTTGGGTTTGCATGTTTGCCTTGGGCAACTTGCTTTCATCAAAGGTCAGTCGGCCTTTAACCACGACGTAGGCTTCTTCTGCCTTGGCGGCTTGCCCATAGCTGCGTTCCACGGAAGGCCGTGCACAAGACAAGGCCATCGCAGGCAACGGCGCCATAAGACAAATCAGAAAGGCAATGAACCGCATCACAGATACTCTTTGAAAGCTTCGACAACCCTAACGTAAACATCGCGCTTGAAGGGTACAATGTTGTTCACCAGATCGGCAGACTCCAGCCAGCGCCATGCCGAAAACTCTGGATGCTCTGTCTGGATGTTTACATCTGCATCGGTGCCCGAAAACTGCATCAGAAACCATTTTTGTTCCTGACCGCGGTACCGCCCTTTCCACAATTTGGGCACAAGGGCATGGGGCAAATCGTAAGGGATCCAGTCTTCGCTTTGTGCCACGATCGTCACCAGATCGGGGGAAATACCGGTCTCTTCCTCCAGTTCGCGCAAGGCGGCTGTGCGTGCATCCTCGCCCTTGTCGATCCCGCCTTGCGGCATTTGCCAAGCCGCAACAGCGTTGTCTTTGCGCTGCCCCACAAAAACCTGACCTTGGGCGTTCAAGACCATTACGCCGACATTTTGGCGGTAGGGAAGTTTTGCGATGTCTTCGGGCGTCATATCATGTTCCTTTTGCGCAGACTTATCAGGGGAGTCCCCATGAAAAAAGGCCCATCCCTTGTGGGACGGGCCTGTGTCATGGATCAAAGCGCACGCTTACATAGAGGCAAGCAGGCCCTCGCCGGCTGATACTTCACACATACCGGGGTTTTCTTCTTCCTGAAGCAGCGACACCACACCGTCGTCGACCAGCATCGCATACCGCTTGGACCGCGCCATCAAACCCGCAGGTGGTGCGCTAAAGTCCATGCCAATGCCGCTTGTGAACGCGCTTTCTGCGTCGCCCAGCATTGTGATGCCCGCCGCTGTAGCGCCCGTTGCTTCGCCCCATGCGTTCATCACGAAGGGATCATTCACCGACACACAGATGATTTCATCCACGCCCTTGGCGTCAAACTGGTCCTTGGTGCGGATAAAGCTTGGCACATGCGCTGAATGGCATGTGGGGGTAAAGGCGCCCGGCACAGCAAAAATCACCACTTTGCGGCCTTTGGTTTTGTCGGACAATTTCACGGGCGCTGGCCCATCGGCGGTCATTTCGACCAATGTTGTGTCGGGAAGCGTGTCGCCTTGCTTGATCGCCATGGGTAGAACCTTTCTAGGGAATTGAATTTGTCTGTGGTGCAGATATAGGGTCAGGGACATAAGGCTGCCAGCAGAATTGGCATGAAGGGGATCGAAATGCGCAAAATCGTTGTTATCGGAGCCGGTCAAGCCGGAGCATCTTGTGTCGCGAAACTGCGCAATGGCGGGTTTGAAGGATCCATCACCCTGATCGGCGAAGAACCTGTTCCCCCCTATCAGCGCCCCCCATTGTCCAAAGCCTATCTTCTGGGCGACATGGCGCTGGAGCGCATGTTTTTGCGCCCCGAAAGCTTCTATGCCGAAAATGACATTGATCTGCGTATGGGCACCCGCGTCACTGCGATTGATGCAGCGGCCAAGACAGTCACAGCCGGTCAGGACGTTTTGCCTTACGACGATCTTGTGTTGGCCACGGGCTCTATCCCCAACCGCCTGCCCGCCAGCATCGGCGGCGCTTTGGATGGCGTCTGCGTGGTCCGCGATTTGGCGGATGTGGACGCGATGGCCCCCCGTTTCACGCAAGGGGCCAAGGTTCTGATTGTCGGCGGCGGCTACATCGGACTTGAGGCCGCGGCCGTGGCTTCCAAGCTGGGGTTGCAGGTGACATTGGTGGAAATGGCCGACCGTATCCTACAGCGCGTTGCCGCTCCCGAAACCTCTGATTTCTTCCGCGATCTGCACACACGCCATGGCGTCACCATCCGCGAGGGCGTTGGTCTGGAACGGCTGACCGGTGAAGGCGCTGTCACAGGCGCAGTGTTGAGCGATGGCACTGTATTGGACGTGAACTTTGTGATTGTGGGCGTGGGCATCCAGCCTGCAACCGCGCTGGCCGATATGGCCGGTGTCACCATCGAAAACGGCATCAAGACCGACACCCATGGCCGCACCAGCGATCCCCACATCTGGGCCGCAGGCGATTGCGCGTCCTTTCCCTACGGCAAGGGCCGCATCCGCCTTGAAAGCGTGCCCAACGCTATTGATCAGGCCGAATGTGTGGCGTCCAACATCATGGGCGCGGACGTGGCCTATGTTGCAAAACCGTGGTTCTGGTCGGATCAGTATGACGTGAAACTGCAAATCGCGGGGCTGAACACCGGATACGACCGCGTTGTGACCCGCCAAGGCGACGGTGCGACCTCTTTTTGGTACTATAAGGCCGACACTTTGCTGGCCGTGGACGCGGCCAATGATCCACGTGGCTACATGATCGGCAAGCGCCTGATCGAGGCGGGCAAATCCCCCGCACCCAAAATTATCGCTGACCCCGACACCGACATGAAGGCCTTGCTGAAGTCTTGAGGATCATTGCAGGCACATGGCGCAGCACCGCGCTGGCCCATCTGGGCAAGGGCGACAAGGGTGCGCATTTGCGCCCCACCTCGGACCGCGTGCGCGAAAGCCTGTTCTCGGCCCTGACCAGCCGCGATGTGATCGACGGGGCACGGGTTCTGGACCTGTTTGCAGGCACTGGCGCTTTGGGCCTTGAGGCCCTGTCGCGTGGGGCGTCTTGCGTCACATTCGTGGAAAACGGGCGTGTCGGCCAGCGTCTGGTTGCCGAAAACATCGCCAAGCTGCGCTGCGCCGATAAAACGCACGTCATGCGCATGGACGCGACCAAGCTGGGGCCCTGTCCTGAAGCCCCATTTGATCTGGTGTTTCTGGATCCGCCCTACGGAAAAAGCATGGGGCAACGCGCGTTGCAGGCCGCGAAAGAAGGCGGTTGGCTTGCCACAAATGCCACACTCGTTTGGGAAGAAAGCGCACCGATGTTGGCCCCTGAAGGGTTTGCCTTGCTGGACCAGCGCAAGTACGGTGACACCCATGTGACCCTGTTGGAACTTCTTTAGGCTGCCAGATCGCTCCACAATCCTGCCATCAGGATCAAGGCATCGCGGCAGGTAGATTTCAGCACATGTTCATTGGGCGCATGTTGATTGCAGCCGCGATAGCTGTGCGGCACCCAAATTGTGGGCAGCTGCAATACATCTGCAAAGCAATGATTGGGCAGCGATCCGGCAAGGTTGGGCAAAATATGCGGCACCTTCCCTGTTGTATCTGTGATGGATGTCGCCACCCGCTTGACCCAAGGGTCATCAGGATCAAGGCGGGTTGCGGGGAAATGCCCCTCGCGGGGGATGATCGTGACAGCGTGGAAGCCATGTGCATCAAGATGGCTGCGCAGGCTGGGAAGAATTTGGTCTACATCCGTCCCCACCACAAACCGCAACTGACATCGCGCGGACGCCTTGCCGCTGATGGCATTCTGGGGCGCGTCCGGGACACCGCTTTGCATCGCAAGGACCGCAAAGCTGTTCCAGCCATACGCCCGTTCCGCAGGCGTTAGATCGACGGCACCCCAACCCAGATCAACAACCGGACCATCCGCCATCTCGATCGGCAAACCGTCCAGCGCCGCGCGAACAGCTGGCGACAAACTGTCGGGTTTCCATGCCTCAATCAGCAACTGGCCGCGGGCATCCGTGATCACTGCCAAGGCCTGCGCCAAAATCATCGCGGGGTCCGCCAACAGCCCGCCCCAATTGCCTGAATGATGCGCACCCTCGCGCAGATCAACGCTTAGATCGAAATCAATTGCCCCGCGCGACCCCATGAAAAGCGTGGGCGTCTCCGCCTGCAAACGCGGCCCGTCCGACGCGATCAATACATCCGCTTTCAACGTGGTGCTGTGTGTCGCGCAAAACGTCTCAAGACCCGGTGATCCGACCTCTTCCGCCATTTCCATCAAGATTTTGACATTGAACCCAAGGCTGCCTTGCGCCTCCAAAACCGCTTCGAGGGCCATAAGGTTGATCAGGTGTTGGGCTTTGTTGTCGGCCGTCCCCCGACCAAACCATCTGTCGCCTGCATCCGTCAAAGCAAACGGATCCATGTTACCGGCCCATGCCCCTTTTTGACCATGGGTCACATCGCCATGGCCATAGATCAGCACAGTGGTCAGATCGGGGTCTTCAATGTGTTGCCCGATCAGGAAATGGCCCGCGTGTCTTTCAACGTCGAAGCCAAGCGCCAAAAGACGCGGGGTGATCGCATCGTCCAGATAGGCATCCAGCACTGCATGATTGCCCGCGACCTGGCTTTCGGTGGCATAGCCCACCAACGCACCCAGCGCCGTTTCAAATGCGCCGCCGTCAAACAAGGCGGCGGCCTGCGCAGTTGCGTCAGCTTTGGCCATAGGTCGGGTGGAACGTGCCTGCCGCGGATTGCGTGAAAATCTCAACGCCGTCTTCGGTCACGCCAACTGAATGTTCAAACTGTGCCGACAGCGATTTATCGCGTGTCACGGCAGTCCAGTCATCTGCAAGTGTTTTGGTTTCCGGACGGCCAAGATTGACCATAGGTTCAATGGTAAAAAACATTCCCGGTTCCAGCACTGCGCCGTTGCCCGGCTTGCCGTAGTGCAACACATTGGGCGGCGCATGAAAGACACGGCCCAAACCATGCCCGCAAAAATCACGCACCACAGACATGCGGTGGCTTTCCACAAAGCTTTGGATTGCAAAGCCTATGTCGCCGAAGGTGTTGCCCGGTTTCACGGCCTCGATACCCAACATCAACGCATCATGCGTGACTTGGATCAACCGTTCGGCTTTGCGCGGCAGTTTGCCGGCAACATACATCCGCGATGTGTCACCAAACCAGCCATCCACAATCACTGTCACATCGATATTGACGATGTCGCCGTCTTTCAGACGTTTATCGCCCGGAATGCCGTGGCACACCACGTGGTTGATGGAAATGCACGACGCGTGCTTGTACCCTTTGTACCCGATCGTGGCAGAGGTGGCGCCCGCCGCATCGACCATTTCTTCGATGGCTTTGTCGATTGCGCCTGTTGTTTGGCCAACAAATACATGTGCGGCAATGTCGTCCAGAATTCTCGCGGCCAATGCCCCAGCGGCATACATGCCTGCGGAATCGGAAGGGTCATAAATGCGGATGCCGTCTTTTGTCAGGCGGCCACGGTCTGCGGTGTTCATCGCGGTGCTCCGGGTGATGTCTTTTGGTGTGTTTAACGCGGGTGTGCCTAGATGCCAATGGATAGCGGACTGTCCAAAGTAATGCTGTCGGGGGTGATATTGGTGCCGATGCAAAGCGTTTCAACACCTGCGTTACGGGCCAACAGATAGGCAGCGTGATATTTGGGATCGATATCATTTGCGAGTGTGAATGTGGTGCAATCCGTGCGCTGCACCAGATACAGCATCACAGCGCGGTGGCCGTCACGCACCATTTGCGTCAATTCAGCCAAATGCTTTGTCCCGCGTGTTGTCACACTGTCGGGGAATTCAGCTTGGCCCATTGTGCGTGAAAGGGTCACGGATTTCACTTCGACATAGACGTCGGGCAGCCCGTCTTGTTGCAACAAAAAATCGATACGGGATTTTTCACCGTATTTAACCTCGGGGCGCACGGTTTTGTAGGCGCTGAGCGCCGCGACTTCACCGTTTTCCAATGCCATTTTCAAGGCGCGGTTGGGCACTGACGTGTCCACCCCTGTGAAATGCCCGTTTTCGTGATCGACCAACCGCCACCCGAATTTCAACTTCTTTTTGGGATCATCATTGGGTTCCAGCCAGATTTTCATGCCTTCATCCGCAAGTCCCATCATTGATCCGGGGTTGGCGCAATGGGCCACAACTTCGCGGCCATCGTCCAATACGCAATCCGCAAGAAACCGTTTGTAGCGGCGAATAAGGCGGGCAGGGACAAGTTCGGTTTGAAAGCGCATGGCCGCAGGACTATACCCAAGGTCAGACCCCTTCAAGGAGCGCTTTGCATGCCAAACCCCACTGCCGCCATGTTGGTGATCGGCGACGAAATCCTGTCCGGTCGTACCCGCGACGCCAATATGCATCATCTTGCCGGGCAATTGACCGAAAGCGGCATTGATCTGCGCGAAGTGCGGGTGGTCTCCGATGATCCGGACGCCATCGTCGCGGCAGTCAAAGCCCTGTCAGACGCCTATGACACGGTGTTCACGTCAGGCGGCATCGGCCCGACTCACGACGACATCACCGCTGACTGTATCGCAGCGGCCTTTGATGATCCCATCGACATTCGCGCCGATGCGCGGGCTTTGTTGCAAGCCCACTACGACAAGCAAGGCACCGACCTGAACGCCGCGCGCTTGCGCATGGCACGCATCCCCGACAGTGCCACGTTGATCGACAACCCTGTGTCCGTGGCGCCGGGCTTTTCAATTCAAAACGTGCACGTGATGGCGGGTGTGCCTGCGGTGTTTCAGGCGATGGTTGCCAGTGTTTTGCCAACGCTGACGGGCGGTGATCCGCTGATTTCCAAAACACTGCGTATTGAACGGGGCGAAGGCGATATTGCTGGTCCTTTAGGCGAACTGGCCAATGCCTATCCGGCGCTGAGCATGGGAAGCTACCCCTACCAGAAAGACGGCAAATATGGCGCCAATATCGTGATGCGTGGCACCGACATGGCAATGCTGTCCGAAGCGATGGAAAAGCTGGCGGCGGCCTTTCCCGAATGACCGATCTTGCCCCCTATTTCGCGGCACTGGACGCCACATGGCCTGCGGCACGTCGCTTTGATGTGGGGGGCGTCACTGTACGTGAGGGACTGGGCGGGGGCAGCCGTGTGTCGGCGGCCACGGCGAACGCCGCTGTGGATGATGCGGCGCTGGATACAGCAGAACAGGCGATGCGCGACATCGGCCAGACCCCGCGTTTCATGCTACGCCCGCACGAAGACGCGCTGGACGCCCAACTGGCGCAACGCGGCTACGTAAAGCACGATCCAACGGTGCTTTATACCATACCCATCGCGCGATTGACGCAAATACCAATCCCACGTGTGACGACCTTTTGCATCTGGGAACCGCTAGCCATCATGGCCGAGATCTGGGCCAAAGGCGGCATCGGCACCGAACGCTTGGCCGTCATGGGCCGCGCTGCGCAAAAAACAGCGATTCTGGCGCGATGGAATGAAAAACCGGCAGGCGCGGGTTTTGTTGGGCTGCACGAACACATAGCTATGGTGCATGCCATCGAAGTTCTACCCCATCAGCGCCGTCAAGGCGTGGCCCAATGGATCATGCGCCAAGCCGCGTTTTGGGGTCAATTGCACGGGGCCGATACGCTGGCTTTGTTGACCACAAAAGACAACACAGGGGCCAATGCCCTCTACCGGAAATTAGGTTTTGAACCTGCAGGTGGTTATCACTACAGGGCAAAGATGGAGCAATAAAATGACCAAAACACAACCCACTGCCCTCGATCTGCCGCCGGTCGATCCGATGCCCGCAGACAAGCAAAAATACTTTGATATCTGTCAGGAAAAACTTGGCATGGTGCCGAATGTCCTTCAGGCATACACCTTCGACATGACCAAATTCGATGCGTTCACAGCCATGTACAACGACTTGATGTTGGGCGACAGCGGGTTGACCAAGCTGGAACGCGAAATGATCGCCGTGGTCGTGTCATCCATCAACAAATGTTACTATTGCCTGACAGCACATGGTGCCGCTGTGCGGCAGTTGTCGGGCAATCCGATGCTGGGCGAACAGTTGGTGATGAACTGGCGTGTCGCTGACCTAGAACCGCGTATGGTGGCGGTTTTGACCTTTGCTGAAAACTTGACAGTGGCCAGCTACAAAACATCCGAAAGCGACCGACAAGGATTGCGCGATCAGGGGTTTTCGGATCGTGACATCTTCGACATCGCCTCCGTCGTTGGGTTCTTCAACATGACCAATCGCGTGGCCAGTGCCACGGACATGCGCCCCAACGACCCATATCACAGCCAGCATAGATGATCCGTGCGCTCGCCCTTCTGGCGTTGCTTTGCGCCCCGGCCCCGGCGGCATTTGCGCTGGACCTAAGCCTGCCTGCAAACGCCAGACTAACGGCGGAACGCAATTCCAAGCTGGATGGCTACACATTGCCCTTAGCGCCATTCGGCATTGCGGGCATTCCATCTGTCACGGTTGAGGGCGAAGTGCGCAGGGCCGCATGGCGCATTTCCTCACCGGGGCTGACACCGCTGCAAGTGCTGGCGCCCTTGCGCGAACAATTGGTCGACGCGGGCTACGAGGTCGCGCTGGATTGCACGCAAAACACCTGCGGGGGGTTTGATTTCCGGTTTGCCACCGAAGTTTTACCTGCGCCCAACATGTATGTGAATATCCGCGCCTACCGCTTCTTGGCAGCGCATCTTGGCCCGGTCAGTGCGCCAAAAAACGTGGTGGGTCTGTTTGTAAGCACATCTGAAACCGTGGCCCATGTACAAGTTATTCAGGCGGGTGACATCGCAAGCAAAACGTCGGTGCAAGCCACAGGGCAAATTCCCGAACCTGTTTTGAACACCGCTTTAACCGCCCCGGAAGGGATAGACAGTCTGGTCGCAAAAGGATCGCTTGTCCTGACAGAGCTGGATTTTGCCACAGGCACATCTGATCTTGGGGCCGGACCCTTTCCAATCCTTGCAGATCTGGCAGGTTTACTGGCGCAACGCAGCGACATTCGGATGGCCCTTGTCGGGCACACAGATTCCGTGGGCGGCCTGACCGGAAACATCGCGCTGTCTAAAAAACGCGCCCAATCCGTGCGGCAACGACTGATTGAAGCACATGGCGTGGATCCCGCGCGGCTGGATGCAGAAGGCATGGGATATTTAGCGCCTGCCGCCACCCACCTGACCAAAGAAGGCCGCGAAACAAACCGGCGGGTCGAAGCGATTGTTCTGCCTGCGGGGTAAGATTTTCTGCTGATAGCCCTTTGCATCCGAGACATGAAAAAACCCCGGTGCTGCAACACCGGGGCCAGTTTGTTCTCTTCCTTGGGGAGGACGGAAAAGAAATCTCGTTGTTCAAATTACCACTGCGACGGGCCTTTTTCGGCAAACGCATGGACCAGGAAATCGATGAATGCGCGTACCTTAGGCTGTGTGAAGCGCCCCGGAGGGTACACTGCATAAATCCCTTGGGTTTCCATCGGCAACTCCGGAATGGCATCTTCCACCAATCCTTGCGCCATCGCATCGGCATAAAGGTAGCTTGGCAAATACGCGATGCCGAGACCGGAAATCGCCGCATTCAGCAAGGATTGTCCGTCGTTCACCGACAACCAGCCCGCCGTGCGCACTTGGCGTTTTTCGCCTGACGGGGCCGTCAGTTTCCACATGTTTCCAGAAGACTGGTTTGAATAATGCAACAGCTTGTGATCGTTCAAGTCATCGATCTTTTCGGGGCGACCGTATTTTTCAAAATAGGCCGGTGAGGCGATCATGCGTTTGGTGGTTTCTGTAAGCTTGCGTGCACGCAGGGTGCTATCTTCCAGCTCACCGATGCGCACGGCCATATCGAAGCCTTCGGAGATCAGTTCAACGTAGCGGTTGTTCAACACCATGTTGACGGTGATGTCCGGGAAGTCCTCAAGGAACTCTGACAACGCCGGAGACAGGTGATTGACCCCGAAATCTGTGGCCACCGATATGCGCAACAAGCCCGAAGGCGCAGATTGCATTGATGTCACCAAAGCATCCGCTTCGCCTGCATCGTTCAGAACGCGGCGGGCACGGTCGTAATAGGCAAGGCCGATTTCAGTGGGCGACACACGGCGTGTCGTGCGGTTCAAAAGCCGCGCACCAAGGCGGGCTTCAAGGCTAGATACGTGTTTGGAAACTGCGGATTTGGAAATCCCCATTTTCTTGGCGGCATCTGTAAATCCACCTTGATCCACGACTGTGGCAAAGGCTTCCATTTCTGTGAGACGGTCCATTTGGCCTGTCCTTCCGAATTCATTATCTGCTCGTTTTCTTGAGGATATGTATCGGGGTCAATCTGGGCAGGATCAGGGCAATGGTGGGATAATACGGGGGTATTTACAGGGATCGTTCATGGCAGGGAAACAGCGGAACAGTGTGTTTCTTGATCGCTAAGAAATCCACCACGCATCGTTTCCATCATGTTTTGTAGGGCTATTCTATTTTAGGCGCGCCGGAAGGATACGAGAAACAGAGACCGCGTCGGGCCTATACAATAAGCACCCGGCACGAACCTTTTCGAAATGAATTCGTATTAACCCAAACTCCGGAAAGCCGCCACTATGGGTCTAAATATCTGCCACAGTGGCAGCCCAGGCTTCAAATGCATCCGCTTCGCTTTGGGTCGCGGCCTGCGCGTCGCCCCCTATCAACAGATACGCGCGACCATCCAAATTCCAACTGGCCGCAGCCATGCCACCCAATGTTTCAGCCTGCATGGCTTTGGCTTCTTTGGATTTGGCCGCGATGATGCACAGGGCCACGGGTGTACCATCGGCACGGGCAAAGGCGATCTGCACCAAAGGTTTGCCATTGAAGCCAAGGATTTGGGCACGTTTGAACGTAAGCCCTTCGATCGCAGGCAATCCTGTCAAATCCGCGCCAACCAACTGCGACACGTTGGCAAGCTGCGTCTGGGCCTGTTCCGGCGTGGGTGTCCAACCTGCAACGGTTTGCTGCGTGTACAGTGACTGATAGCTTGCGACGACGGCCTTCCAGCCCGGAGCCGCAGGCTCTGGCGTGGTACCTGTGCCCACAAACAACATCATCGCAACGCCCGCGGCAATGCCAGTGCCGAACAGTCCCATACCGCCAAACCAACCTATACCACGGTTCAGGTTGGCAGGTTCCGGCACATCGGGCGTCTGACTTGGTGCGTCCAAAGGCGGCATCGCAGGGGCATCTGCCAACAAACCGGCAAACGCCGCGTCCAGTTCGGCCATGGGAATATCCAAACCAACCAAACGATCGCCAAGTGTTTCGTCCGTTTCCAAAGCTACATCAATAGCTGCGCACAGGTCATCCGCGGCTTCCCCGTCAAGGTAAGCCGTCAGTTGTTCATCCGTGAACTGTGCGTTCAACGTCATGTCCCGGTTCCTTCACCGACTGTTGCGCCCGCCGAAACCTCAGTGGGCATAGAAGATGTAATCACACGCCGCGCGGCTGCAAGGCGGCTCATGACTGTGCCAATCGGGATCTCCATAATCTCGGCGGCATCTTTATAGCTGTAGCCTTCCACATAGACCAACAAGACCGATTGTCGCTGCGCTTCGGGCAACCCCATTACCTGAGATAACACGTCACGCGCAAAAATATTCGTCTCGGAATCCGGTTTTGTGTCGATAAGGTCTACATCTTCGACAGGAACCTGCCCTGCGCCCATGCGCACTTTGCGCGACCGCAGCTCGTTCAGCCACACCCGCTGGGCCATGCGAAACATCCATCGGTCGAGATGTGTACCTGGTTGAAACTTGCTGGCTTGTTCAATGGCACGCAAACACGTCACTTGGGCCAGATCATCCGCCCAATCGCGCTGTCCCGTCAACGACATGCAATACCGCCACAGACGCGGGAAAACCACGTTCATGCCGTCTTGCACTTCGGTATGTGGAGAAACTGCGATTTTAAATGCCCCTTTGCATCAGTCCAACCATAGAAACAGAACCCGGAAAAGAAAAACAGTCGTGAGCAAATGTTTCAAATCCATTTTTTGAGACGCAAAATCACAACAGCCAGCAAAGCCGATCCCACCATCACAAAACACAACCAAAGAAACGCCAGTGGATTGTCCAAACCGGGCATCCCGCCCACATTTACCCCGAACAGCCCCGTCAAAAAACCCAACGGCAAAAACACCGCCGCGACAATTGACAAGACATAGGCATGGCCATTTTGCGCAGCGTTATGGGCGCTGTCATGTTGATCCTGTACCGCCGCCAATCGTCCCTTCAACGCTTCCAGTTCTTCTACAAGCAAAGTGGTTTGATTGCTGACTTCGCGTTGATGTGCCTGTTGATGCGCGCTCGCGGCGAACAAATCCCCGACCGCGTCCGTCAACCTGTGCAACGCGGCTTTTTGCGGGCTCAGGTAACGATGCAACCGGATTGCTTGGCGTTGCAGATCGCCCATGTCCTCGGGCAAGCCCTGCGCAGTTGAATGGGTGTCTTCGATGTCTTCCACGCGGTCTGCCAGACCGAACACCACATCCTGCACCCGCCCCATCAGCTTTTCCGACAACGACAACAAAAACGAAGCAATGCTATCGGGGCCAGTGCCATCAGCACATGATTGACGCAGATCATCCAAAGCGAACACCTTGCGCATCCGCACGGTAACAATGGTCTGCGCACACACCCACAAACGCACCGCAACCATCTGGTCGGCGGGGCCGTCCGCATTCAGGTTAACACCTCTTAGATTCAGGATGAGCCCGTCATTTTGTCGATCACACCGCGGGCGGGTCTGGGACTGCAACAAAGCTTGACCGGGCAATTCGGGAACATTGTCGGCAATCCAGTGATCCAGATCAGAATCCGCACGATCAAAATGCACCCAGCGGTAGCCCCGTGCGGGCACTGCGGCGCGGTCGTCAATGTCCATCACCGGACGGGCGACCCCGTCAGATGAAATGTCAAAAGCACAAATGGGCATGGGCGCGTCCTGTTTTTACGCCACTTTGCCCGAATGTGGGGTCGCTTACAATGTCGCAGCCAACCGCGTGCCTTGATCGATTGCGCGTTTGGCGTCCAGTTCAGCCGCGACATCCGCGCCGCCAATCACGTGGGCGTTGATCCCTTTGGCCTCAAGCGCATCGGCCAGCGACCGCTCGGGCAATTGTCCGGCACACATTACGATTGTATCGGCTTCGATCAGGGTCGGGTTTTCACGCGCTTCGCCAAAGGACACATGCAGCCCCTTGTCGTCGATCTTTTCGTAGTTCACGCCACCCACAAATTCCACGTCCTTCATCTTTAGCGCGGCGCGGTGAATCCAGCCCGTGGTCTTCCCCAAGTTCTTGCCGTGCTTTTGCGCTTTGCGCTGCAACAGTGTGATTTGCCGCGCAGGCGCATGCGGTTGCGGCCCCTCTGGCGCCAATCCACCGCGGTGCTCTGCTGGATCTGTAACGCCCCATTCGGTCATCCAAGCAGGCAGGTTCACTGTCGTGCTTTCGCCTTCGTGGGCCAGATATTCAGACACGTCAAACCCGATGCCCCCCGCGCCGATCACTGCCACCTTTTTGCCCACTGGCGCTTTGGCCCGCAGCACGTCGATGTAGCTTAGTACGTTGTCACCGTCCTGCCCCGGAATGCCCGGATCGCGCGGCATAACGCCGGTTGCGATCACGACCTCATCGAAGCCTGTCAAATCATCCGCACCGACTTCGCGGCTCAATTCAACGGTAATGCCCATCTCGTCCATCATGGTGCGGTACCAATCGACCAGCCCCCAGAATTCCTCTTTGCCGGGGACCTGTTTGGCCATGTTCAGCTGGCCGCCAATCTCGTCCGACTTGTCGAACACAGTAACCGTGTGGCCACGTTCAGCCGCGGCCATTGCTGTTGACAGACCAGCTGGCCCCGCACCCACAATGGCAACGGTCTTTTTGGCATCGGTCGCGTTCAAAACCAACTCTGTCTCATAGCACGCACGCGGGTTCACCAAGCAAGACGAGATTTTCCCACCGAATGTGTGATCCAGACAGGCTTGGTTACAGCCGATGCAAGGCGCGATTTGTGCGCCTTTTCCAGCGGCCGCTTTGGCCACGAAATGTGCATCCGCCAGCATTGGACGCGCCATCGATACCATATCGGCACACCCTGTCGACAGAACCTCTTCGCCAACTTCGGGGGTGTTGATGCGGTTGGATGTGATGACAGGGATATTCACCTGCCCCATCAGCTTTTTCGTGACCCATGCAAAGGCCGCGCGGGGCACGGAGGTGGCAATCGTGGGAATGCGGGCTTCGTGCCAGCCGATGCCCGTGTTGATGATCGTGGCACCTGCTTTTTCGACCTCTTTGGCCAGTTGCACGACCTCGTCGTGGGTTGAGCCGTTGGGCACCAAGTCGATCATGGACAGACGATAAATGATGATAAAATCGTCGCCTACAGCTTCGCGTGTGCGGCGCACAACCTCGATAGGCAGGCGCATGCGGTTTTCGTATGATCCACCCCAACGGTCTTCGCGTTTGTTGGTGTGTGTGACCAGAAACTGGTTCAGGAAGTAGCCTTCCGACCCCATGATCTCGACCCCGTCATAGCCCGCTTCGCGTGCGCGTTTGGCGGTGTCCGCGATGTCTTGAATTTGCTTTTCAATGCCCTCTTCGTCCAGTTCCGTGGGCGGGAACGGAGAGATTGGCGATTTAATGGCTGAAGGCGCCACGCATTTCGGACCGTAAGCATAGCGGCCTGCATGCAGGATTTGCATGGCGATCTTGCCGCCTGCGTCGTGCACGCGCTTGGTCACGATGGAATGGTTGTCGATGTCCGCTTGCGTCGTCATCATTGCGGCACCCGGCAAAACCGACCCTTCAAGGTTTGGGCCGATCCCCCCCGTCACCATCAACCCGACGTCGCCGCGGGCGCGTTCGGCATAAAACTCGGCAACACGGTTCCAGTCTTTGGTTTCTTCAAGGCCGGTGTGCATAGACCCCATCAACACGCGGTTTTTGAGAGTCGTAAAGCCCAGATCCAGAGGGGCAAGAAGATGTGGATAAGCAGACATGGCGGCCTCATTGGTTGCTGTGTTGACCTGTCATTCACCCGAATGGATGCCCCGTGTCACGCTAAACGCGGCGTCAGGCAACGAAATATCAATAATCAAAGCACATAAGGGGAACAAATGCCCTGTCAGAATGAGGTGTGCATGATACAGCGTATAGCGTTGATGCTAATGTTGGGACTAGGTGCTGCGGTTTTTCCAAATTTGGGGGCCACTGATACTTTTTCGCTGATGCCTATGGACGCTGTGGGGGCACAACGACGTGCGCTTTTGCCAAGTGGTGATGCCGCGAAAGATCGCGTTCAAACCGCGTCCCTCTTCATCGGCCAAGAAGGCGCCAGTTTTTTCGCGCCTTTCCCGAAACGACAATCGCTGCGGTCCGATACCATACACCTGTCGCGCAATGGCACCCAGGTCGACCGCGTCCGCCACCTGATTGCAAAGGCCGAAGCCGGATCAAAGCAATACGATGCCGTGCAATACGGGGCAAAAATCAAACCTTCAAAACGGCCGACCCAAATGACATTGGGCGAAATCTATAAATGGATAGGCGACACCCCCGGACAACCACACGCCATCGGACGCTATCAGTTCATTCCACCAACATTGAAAAGCCTTGCCAGCAGATTGGGGTTAACACCGGATGTGCGGTTTACGCCCGATGTTCAGGACAAGCTTGCCGATGTGCTTTTGGTCGAAGCGGGTTTGATTGAAGTCAGCAAAGGCCAGATGAAGCGGCATACATTCATGAACAACCTTGCGAAAATATGGGCGGGCTTGCCCAACTCTACCGGCAAATCCCATTATCACGGCTATGCAGGGAACAAAGCATCTATGACATGGGCCTACTTTGACCGCGAAATGAAACGGATTTTCCCAAGTTGAAGATCACAACGATAGACCCCGATGGCTATTATTCCGCCAAACCATCCATCTTTCTAGCCAGCTTTATGTCTAAGGTGCTTAGCCCATCCACATCATGGGTTGTCAGAACCACTTTGACTTTACCGTACACATTGAACCATTCGGGGTGGTGATCCCACTTTTCCGCCCAGATCGCCGCTTTGGTCATCCACCCAAAGGCATCGGCAAAATCAGCGAACTTATACGTTTTTTCGATGGCGTCCCGATCCGGTTGCACCGACCAACCCGCGTCAATCAAGGGTGACAAAAGCGTGCCGCGTGTTTCTTCGCTAAGTCGTTCCATTATTCCTGCTCCTCAATCTGGACCTTTTTGAACGGCCCATAGTCCGTCAAAATCTCGATTCCTTCCTCGATGGCTTCGCGTTCGGCCTCAAGATAGTCACCAATAGCATTTGCAAAACCTTCGTCAGCCACCCAATGCAAACTGTGTGTTTGTGTCGGCAAATACCCGCGCGCCAATTTGTGTTGACCCTGCGCCCCCGCTTCGACGCGTCCCAACCCATAATCAATCGCGGCATCGATGGCCTGATAATAGCACAGTTCAAAATGCAGGCAGGGGTGCTGTTCTATACACCCCCAATAGCGACCATACAGCACGTCTCGCCCCATAAAGTTCAGCGCACCCGCCACCCATTGACCATCGCGTTTCGCCAGCACCAGAACCATATCATCACGAAGTGTCTCTTGGGCGAGGTCAAAAAACGCCCGTGTCAGATAAGGCGTGCCCCATTTGCGCGCGCCTGTATCTTGGTAAAAGACCCAAAAGGCATCCCAATGCTCCGGTTGTATCTGGTCGCCAGTCAACCGCACGATCTCTCCGCCAAAGCCTTGGGCCTGCGTGCGTTCTTTTCGGATATTCTTGCGTTTGCGTGAACTGAGCGTTGCCAGAAACCCGTCAAAGCCAGCGTATGCGTCGTTCAGCCAATGAAACTGCTGCGTCACGCGTGGCATCAGCCCCATGTTTTTGCCAAATTTGGCTTCATCAGCCGTGCAAAACGTCACATGCACAGATGAAATACGGTTGTTCTGTGCCAGCTGCACCGCCCCTTGAACAAGCGCTGAAAACCCGGCTTCGGCAAAATCAGGATGCACCAGAAACCGTCGTCCTGTGGCGGGGGTATGCGGCACCGCGACCTGAAGTTTTGGATAGTATCGCCCGCCAGCCCGTTCATAGGCATGGGCCCAATTGTGGTCGAAGATATACTCGCCCTGCGAATGGGATTTGGCATACAGCGGGGCGACCCCGATCACCTGACCGGCCATCCGCGCAACCAGATATTGGGGTCGCCACCCTGTACCTGCGCCGACGGACCCGCTTAATTCCAAAGCGCTCAGGAAGCGGTATGTGGTGAAAGGATCATGCGGCCGACCACCATCTGCCTCTTCCGGACAAGCACATGCGTCCCAATCGCGCGGACCGATATCGGATATTTTGGGCACAACCGAGATTTCCACCTCGTGTTGACCATTGTCTGAAGGCTGCGTGTTCATATCATCTTATGTGTGGCGATGCAGCGACTGTTCAACACGCGGTCGCCGCCAGATAGCCTTCGAAGGTGATATTCTGCGCAATACGACGGGCTAATTTTTCCTGATCCGGCGATTTCACCGTCCAACACAAGACATCCGCCCCCTGGGCTTTCAATTCGGCAACGCGTGGGCGGTCCAAATCAGAGACTTCGTGGCTGACAAATGACGCAGCAACCCTGTCAAAATCGGGGATCGGACGCAGCGCATCGCAGACGGACGCAGGCAAAGGCGCCCAATCCGTCACATCATAAGCGCTGGTGACAATGCCGCGCGGCATTGAAGGAAGCAGTTCGGCCATGCAGGCCACGCTGTTGGGATTGAACGACATGACACCCACCGGCCCCTTATAACCCGCCAAACACTGCGCCGTGGCGCGTTCAAGGGCACCGATGTTTGTCCCCATGGCACCGTCTTGATCTTTCAACTCGATCAAAACAGGCACACGGCCCCCAACAAGCGCCAGCACCTCTTGCAAGGTGGGCACGCCTTCTGCGCTGCCAATCAAAATCGTTTCGGCCAGTTCTGCGGCACTGCGGGCGCGCACCGGTCCTGTGGCTTTGGCCAAACGGTCCAAAGCATCGTCATGGAACACCATGGCCTGCCCGTCGGCACTAAGCTGTAGGTCAATTTCGATGCCATAGCCCGCATCCATGGCCGCCACGATGGCTGCACGGCTGTTTTCCGGACGGCCCTTGCCAACATCGTGCAAAGCCCTGTGCGCCAATGGGCGCGACAGGAATTCGAGATGCAACCGTGGTGTCATTTGATCTGGAACGTGCCTTCGATTTCAACAGCAACACCCAAAGGCAAAGACGGGGCAGACACAGCGGCGCGCGCGTGGCGGCCTGCGTCCCCGAAGACCTCAACAAAGAAGTCGGACGCACCGTTGATCACCTGCGGCTGCTCGGTGAATTCAGGGGTAGAGTTTACAAAACCACCCAGTTTTACAACCTTCACAACGCGGTCCAGATCACCGCCACAGGCCGCTTTCAATTGCGCGATCAGGTTCAACGCGCACACTTTTGCAGCGGCAGCCCCAGCGCCCGTTTCCATAGTGTCCCCCAGCGTGCCTTTGATCAAACTACTGCCATCCACCGAGATTTGCCCAGAAATGTAGACCATATCGCCCACCACAACGTAGGGAACGTAATTGCCAGCGGGCACGGCGGCTTCGGGCAAAGTAACACCAAGTTCATTCAGACGTGCTTCGATAGACATAGAGAGATTCCTTGTTTGGGGCTGTGGTTTTGCGGCGGACGCTACCGCGCCATTGCGCAAACGGAAAGGTCGATTTGCAATCAGGATTCCCGAAAGGCGCGATTGAAGTAATCGGCCATCGGTTTCACCAAATACGCAAGCGGTGACCGGTCTGCGGTGCGAATGAACGCCTCGACAGGCATGCCGGGGATCAACACGTCTCCTTCATTCAGTTTCGCCAATTCCCCCGCATTCAGCGTGATTTCCGCCCGGTAGTATGCGATCCCAAGCGCCTCGTCGTCAAAGGCATCCGCCGAGATCAGCGTAACTTGTCCAACAAGCTCGGGCGTGGTGCGTTGGTCCAGCGCGGAAAAGCGTAAATTCACCTGCTGGCCGACAGTGATCTGATCAATATGCAATGGATCAACACGCGATACGATCAACAACGGGCGGTCTTGCGGGATCAGAAACAGCACCGGATCAGCCGCGCGAATAACGGACCGGGGCGTTTGAACACGCATCCCATAAACGATGCCGGACACGGGTGCGCGGATATCAAGTTGTTCGATTTCCAACAACGTAGAGGCACGTTGTTCGATCAGTTCAAGTTCGCGGTACCGCAGATCACGCAATTGCGTGATGGCTTGTTCGCGTTGGGTGGTGCCAAGCTTCAAAACTTCGATGTCAATTTCGGTCATGCGACCTTCGGATTGCGCGCGGTTGGCAATCAATTCACCGATTTGGCCATCAAGGCTGGCGGATTGGCGTTGCAGGTTCAAAACTGTGCCAGCCTGCGCCAAGCCTTTGTCCAGAAGGGATTGCTGGCTGGCCAGCTCTTGCGTGATCAAGTCAAGTTGCTTGGACAGCGACACTTCTTGGGCTTCGATCCCGTCGATTTGATTGCCGATCTGCGATCTGCGCTTTTCCAGCTGAGAGATTTCACCCGCAACAGAATCCCTGCGGGCATAAAACAGATTGCTTTGCCCATCGATCAGTTCCTGAATTTCAGCGTTGCCTGCGCCAATGGCCAACAGTTCCGCGTCAAAGTCGATGGACTCTGACCCGTCGCGTTCCGCTTCAAGGCGGGCACGTCGGGACTGTAATTCGTAAAGTTGCCCTTCCAGAATGGCCAATCGTGACCGCGCCTGCTGGTCATCCAGACGCAGCAAAACATCGCCCGCTTTGACCGTATCCCCTTCTGTCACGGGAATCTCAGCAACGATCCCGCCAATCTGGTGCTGCACAACTTGCCGGTTTTGGTCAACTTCGATGCGGCCGGGCGAAATTATTGCACCGGCGATTTGCGTGTAGGTGGCCCACAACACAAACCCGCCAAACAACCCGACCAATGCGAACAGACCAACAGAGGCCGGAACGACCGCCGACCAAGGATTTTTTTGCTCGGTCATGTGACACCTCCTGCACCGGCGGGTGCTTTCTGGATCTGCTGATGGTTTTTCACCATGGATTTCAACACATCGTCTTTTGGACCAAACGCCGTGCGCATACCGTTGTCGATGACCAAAAGCAGGTCACATTCCTGAATGGCTGCAGGGCGGTGCGCCATAATCATCACCGACCCACCGCGCGCCTTGATGGCGCGAATGGCTTGGTTCAGGGCCTCATTGCCTACATTGTCCAAGTTCGAATTCGGCTCGTCCAACACCAGAATTGCCGGATCGCCATACATCGCACGCGCAAGGCCGATGCGCTGCATTTGCCCGCCCGACAAACGTTGTTGCGCGGTGCTAAGGCGGGTATCGTAGCCATCGGGCAGTTCAAGGATCATTTCATGGGCGGCGGCATTTTTTGCGGCTTCCACGACTTTTCCGGCATCCGGTTTCATTGCCAACCGTGCAATATTGTCGGCGATGGTCCCGTCGAACAATTGCACGCGCTGTGGCAAATAACCGATGTGCTGACCCAAGACGTCCGGTGCATAATGTTCAAGGGCTGCGTTGTCCAAACGGATAGAGCCGCCCGCAGGACGCCACACGCCCGTTACGGCCTTGGCCAAGGTCGATTTACCCGCCCCCGATGGCCCAATCACACCCAGCGCTTTGCCTGGGGGCAGTTCAAAGTTCAGCCCCCGCAACGACGCTTGCTTTTGACCGGGTGCGACGATGGTCAGCGCCTTGGCCACCAAACGCGCTTTGGGTTTGGGCAATGGCGTGCGGTGGCTTTCCGGCGGCACTGTGCCCAATAGCTCTGCCATAGTGTCCCAGCCTTTTGACGCACGCTGCACAACAGGCCATTGGTTCAACATCATTTCAACAGGGGCCAACGCGCGTCCCAGCAAGATCGAACCGGCAATCATAGCGCCCGGTGTCATAAGGTCCTGCAAAACTAGATAGGCCCCAAGCCCCAGCATCGCCGACTGCAAAAATAGCCGCAGCGTCTTGGTCAGTGACGAAAAACCACCGCTGACGTCTGTTGCTTTGATCTGCCCCGTCAACGCTTTGTTGCGTGCGATCTGCCAGCGCGAAAACGCAGCATCACGCATGCCCATGGCTTGCACCATTTCGGCTTCGATGCGGATCTGGTCAGACATGCTTGACGCTTGTTGTCCCGCCACCCCTGCATTCATTTGTGGCCTGCGCGACAGCAATTGGTTGGCCAACGCGATCAGGATCAAAACGGCGGCCCCGCCCAAAGCCATCCAGCCCAGCATCGGATGAAACAGGAAAATCCCCGCGATAAAAATCGGCGTCCACGGCAAATCGAAAAAGGCCATCAGAACCGGCGACGTCAGCAGACGTTGCACTGCCTCAAGATCCGCAAGTCCGGATTGCGTTTGCATGTCTGGCGCGACAGCCGATTTGCGCACAACTGCATCAAACACCCGACGATCCAAAGTTGCCTGAAATTTGGCGCCGACCCGCGCCATTATCCGCGCCCGGGTGAAATCGAGAATGCCCATGATCCCGTACAAAAAGACCACAAGCAGCGACAAAGCGATCAAAGTTTCTTCGGATTTGCTGCCCAAAACGCGGTCATAAACCTGCAGCATATACATAGGGCCTGTCAGCATAAGCAGATTCGCAAACATGCTGAAAATGCCAACGGTCCAATACAATCTGCGACTTTGCTTACGGGCCTCGCGCAATTCCGCGCGGCCCTGTTGAATAACTTTGCTCTGCATCGGCACTTTTTCGCCTGTAATTAGTGTGCATTTATGCGTTTTATGGCAATGTGCCTTGTGTACACCCTGTCACGCAAGTGCCACATAAACATATTTAGCCGAAGAGGCATCTGGGCATTATGCCCAAAAACATTACTTAGGCGATAATCCCCTGCGTGGAGAGTGAAATTGATGCGAGTTTCTATGCCAAAAACAGTTTTATCCCCCGACCGCACGCGCAAAGCACTGGCTTTGTGTGCAGTGTTGGCTGTGTCTGCATGCGCCACATCGCAACCCGGTGGCGTCGGCGCTGACGGCATCAATGACCCGCATGAACAAGCCAACCGCAAAGTGCATGCCTTCAACCGATCATTGGACCGCGCGTTGGTGCGCCCGGCAGCACGTGGGTATTCTACAGTTTTGCCGGACGAAATCGAAGACAGCGTGGGCGATTTCGCGACGAACCTTGGCCAACCAAGTGTTGTTGTGAATTCGCTGCTTCAGGGTGACTTGAAAGGCGCCGGCGTTTCGACAGCGCGCTTTTTGGTCAATACCGTCGTGGGCGTCGGCGGTCTGATCAACGCGGCAGATGAATTGAACATGCCGGACCACGACACCGACTTTGGCGAAACGCTGCACACATGGGGCGTTGGCGAAGGCGCGTATGTCGAATTGCCCGGATTGGGCCCGTCAACACAACGCGACACCGTCGGCAAGGTCGTCGACCTGTTTACCAACCCTCTAAGCTACACTGTGGACAGCCCCGAAAAATACTACGGCACCGGTGCATCGGTGGCATCACGCTTAAGCGATAGGGGTCGCTATTCCGATACGGTCGATTCCATCCTATATGAAAGCGCAGACAGCTATGCGCAGGCACGGTTGATCTATTTGCAGAACCGTCGATTCGAGCTTGGCCAAGAAGATGCCAGCTCTGAAATCGATCCATTTGAACTGGACACTGAAGGGTTTTAAACATGAACCGTCGTTCTTTCACCGCCGCCGTCGTGGCAACCTTCGCTTTGGCCCCCTTTGTGCCGACTGCTGCATTCGCACTGACAGAAGCCCGCGCCAAAGTGCTGGTCGACACGTTGGTCGCCGACATCAACAAAGTCATCGCGTCCGGTAAATCCGAAAGCAGCATGATCCGCGACTTTGAACGCATTTTTGCGCGGTATTCCGATACGTCCTACATTTCCGCCTACGCCATGGGCGTTGATGGCCGTCGGGCGTCTTCGGGCCAGAAACGCGCATTTTCCAAAGCGTTTCAATCCTACGTCGCCAACAAATACGGCAGCCGTTTCCGTGAATTCATCGGTGGCCAGTTGCAAGTCAAAGGCGTGCGTCGCGTCAAATCCTGGTACGAAGTTTCGACCACCGCCAAGCTGCGCGGCCAATCCCCCTTTGAGGTGACGTTTCAGGTGTCTGACCGTTCTGGCAAGGACCTGTTCTTTAACATGTTCATCGAAGGCGTGAACCTGTTGCTGACGGAACGTACTGAAATTGGTGCCATGATTGATCGCAACGGCGGTGACATCGACAAAATGATCAGTGATCTGAAAAAATTGAGCTAAGGTCTAAACCACAGCAATCGGACCAACATCGAAACAACGCGGCGCACCCTTGGGTGCGCCGTTTTCGTTAGCGATCTCCGGCGTTGGGCGATGGCGCTGAGCTACCAGACCCCGTGGCCCGTCCGCCCAGAATATCCCGTAGCAGATTGTTGATGATCCCCTCGGTTGAACGGGGGCGTTGTGGCGTGGGATCTATAGGCCGCGTCGCAGCAGCGGGCGCTTGCATCGGCAGTGCAGTGGGTGGCACCCCTTCATGCACACGTTGCATCACTTCGCGCCAGATGTCGGCAGGCAGGCCGCCCCCCGTTACACCCGTCAAGGGTTTGTTGTTGTCGTAGCCCATCCAAACACCGGCCACGTAATCCCCGGTAAACCCGATAAACCACGCATCGCGTGCGGCTTGGGTCGTGCCGGTTTTGCCTGCAATCTGGCGATCACCGAAACGGGCCCGTTGGCCTGTGCCTTCGCTGACCACTTTTTCCATCATCCAGATTAACTGTTGCGCTGAATCTACCTGAATGACCCGCTCTTCGATGCCGCCCGCAATGTCCATAAGCGGCGCATCGTCACCCAGCAGCCGCAGATCGACCAAGCCGTAAGGTGTTACCGCCGACCCGCCGTTCAGGATGCCCGCATAAGCGCCAGTCATGTCAATCAATGTGCTTTCCGAAGCGCCCAGTGCCAAAGCAGGTCCTTGCGCCAAATTCTCGTCGCCGATCCCGAAATCCACAGCAACCCGGCGCACTAGATCACGCCCGACGCTTTCGGATATTTTGACAGCCGGAATGTTCAATGATTGCTTTAATGCTTCGGTCAACGTCACTTGACCGCGAAACTTGCGATCATAGTTGGACGGCGACCATGGGCCAGACCCGGGAATATCCAAGGTCAAAGGCGCGTCATCCACCAAATCCATTGGCGAATAGCCCAGATCCAACGCAGCCCCGAACACGAAAGGCTTAAAGGCGGACCCTGTTTGGCGCAGCGCCGTTGTGGCACGGTTAAAGGCGCCCACGACTTTGGTTTGGCGCCCCCCCACCATGGCCCTCACAGCGCCATCCGCGCTCATGACGACGATGGCGGCTTGGGCTTGCGACCCCTTACGCACTTTGTTGTCGAAAATCCACTTCAACCCGTCTTCAGCCGCCTTTTGCATACGTTGGTCAAAGGTTGTTCTGATAATGACATCTTCGGTGGTGTTGCGTGTGAAAAATTCAGGACCGGAATCCATCACCCAATCGGCAAAATACCCACCGGCACGGGCTTCTGCCGCCGCGCTTAGCTTGGCGGGATTGGCATCCGCCACGGCCCGTTCCGCGTTGGTCAGATAGCCTTGTTCGTTCATCAGGCGCAAAATTGTGGCCGCCCGGTTCTGCGAGCGTTCAAGATCGTTTGTGGGCGCATAGCGCGTGGGGGCTTTCAACAATCCCGCCAGCATCGCGGCCTCGGACGGGTCTACGTTGGCGGCGGATTTCCCAAAGTAACGCTGGCTTGCAGCTTCAAACCCCCGCGCCCCCGCACCCAGAAACGCGCGGTTCATATAGATCGTCAGAATTTCGGCTTTTGAATACTTGGCTTCCATCGCCAAAGCATAGATCGCCTCGTAAGCCTTGCGTTGTAGCGTGCCACGACGGCATTCGGCTTCATACTGCTTTTCAGTTTGGCCCGAGGACGGATCGTAGGGTTCACCCAGACACAGCAATTTCGCCACCTGCTGCGTGATCGTGGAGCCACCGTTGCCCGACAAAGGCCCACGGCCAGCGGCAAGGTTAATGCGCACAGCGCTGGCGATACCGCGCGGCGACAGGCCAATGTGGCGATAAAAGCGTTTGTCTTCCGTCGCTACAATCGCGTTGTGCAAATGCGGCGACACCGATTGGGCCGTCACAACGCCGCCAAACTGGTCACCGCGCCACGCAAAGACCTTACCGTCGCGGTCAAGCAAGGTTACAGACCCACGGGCACGCCCATCCAGCAATGCGTTCACATTGGGAAGCGTTGCAAAAACATAGCCCACGGCCAAAGCCAGTATGATCAGACCCACGATTGTTGCGCGGGAGGTGACCAGCCAAATCAGGCGCAAGACCCAGCGAAACAGACCTACGATGAAACCGGACACGCCTGTGCGCTTGGGCGCAGCCTTGCGTCGTTTTGTGGTTTTGCGTGGTGCGGGCTTTTTCGGCGCGGCTTTTTTCGGCGCTTTCGAATAGCGTCTATCAGCCACCAAAGGCTTCTTTGGTTTACGTGAATCACTCATATTCAGACCTGCCCGGCCCCCACATTATACGTGTTTTGGTCACACTATCGTGTTGCATCGCAGAAAGACAGGGGCGGATTTTCGCAGATCTTCATCATATTTTTGCATATTATTTAGTCAAAAATGATTTTTTGTTCATTTTTTATGCAGAGTACCGGAATTCCTGATCCACATTTACCCATATTGCATTCCCTAACCCCCTGCGTGCCGCACAACTGTCGTTATCAAAACCAAATCGCAAATTGGCGTAAAAAGGGGACAGTTCGTGAAACTGATCATAGCAACAATCAAACCATTCAAACTGGAAGAGGTGCGCGAGGCGCTGACCGAAGCTGGTGTGCGCGGCATGATGGTCACCGAAATCAAAGGCTTTGGATCACAATCGGGCCATACCGAAATCTACCGTGGCGCTGAATACGCCGTGAATTTCGTGCCCAAGGTGAAGCTGGAAATCGTTGTGGCGGCAGACGACGTGGACGGCATCATCGAAACGATCACCAAAACAGCCCACACAGGCAAAATCGGCGATGGCAAGATTTTCGTCCTTGATGTGAGCCAGGCCGTGCGTGTGCGCACCGGCGAAACCAACGAAGACGCGCTTTAAGCGCCGCGTGAAAGGGATACGAAAATGAAACTACTTAAACCTCTTGTCGGTGCCGCTGCGCTTGTCGCACTGCCGACACTGACCTTGGCCCAGGACGGCCCAACACCAGGCGTGAACGCATCCACGGACACCGTCTTTATTCTGAATTCACTGTTGTTCCTTGTGGGCGGCTTTTTGGTGTTCTTTATGGCCGCTGGCTTTGCCATGCTTGAAGCGGGCCTTGTGCGCGGCAAGAACGTCACCATGCAGTTGACCAAGAACATGGGCCTCTTTTCACTGGCCACGGTGTTCTACTACCTGATCGGCTACAACCTGATGTACCCACTTGGCACGTGGTCTGTGGAAGGTGTGCTGTCAGGCGTATTTGGCCCCGGCGTTCTGGAAGCGGTTGGCGTTACATCCGACGCGGCAGACGATTACAGCTATGCGTCCACAGGGTCTGATTTCTTCTTTCAGTTGATGTTCTGTGCTGCCACCGCATCCATTGTATCCGGCGCTTTGGCGGAACGGATCAAACTGTGGCCTTTCCTGATTTTCACTATCGTGCTGACGTCTGTCATTTACCCGATCCAAGCGTCTTGGAAGTGGGGCGGCGGTTTCCTTGACGGCATGGGCTTTCTTGATTTCGCGGGTTCCACAGTTGTGCACTCTGTTGGTGGCTGGGCCGCTTTGGTTGGCGCGTTGATCCTTGGACCACGCATCGGCAAATACAAAGACGGCAAAACCATTCCAATGCCGGGTTCCAACCTGACGCTGGCCACTTTGGGCACGTTCATCCTGTGGATGGGTTGGTTCGGCTTCAACGGTGGATCGCAGCTGGCGATGGGCACCGTGGGCGATGTTGCAGACGTCAGCCGCATCTTTGCCAACACAAATGCCGCTGCTGCGGGTGGCGCATTGGTCGCGCTGATCCTGACGCAAGTGCTGTACAAAAAGCCTGACCTGACGATGATCCTGAACGGCGCGTTGGCCGGTCTGGTGTCTATCACAGCTGAACCTTTGACCCCTTCCTTGGGCATGGCGACCCTGATCGGCGGCGTCGGCGGTGTGATCGTGGTCTTTGCGGTTCCCTTCCTCGACAAGCTGAAGATTGACGATGTTGTCGGCGCGATCCCTGTGCACTTGTTTGCAGGCATCTGGGGCACCATTGCCGTAGTCATCACAAACGGCGACGCGTCTTTGATGGTGCAACTATATTCCATCCTGGTTGTCGGCATCTTCACCGTGGTTGCATCCGGCATCGTCTGGATGGTTCTCAAAGCCACCATGGGCATCCGTGTCGGCGAAGAGGAAGAGATCATGGGTCTCGATACAACAGAACTGGGCATGGAAGCCTATCCGGAATTCTCAAAAGGCTGAGGCTCCTTCCTCTCAGAATTCTTGGAGAACCAACTGCCCGGGCGCCTCAACCGCGCCCGGGCTTTTTTGTGTTTAACGGCCCCCCTACAACAGCCCTCATGGTTGGAATTGTTTGCGATACATCGATGGCGAGGTGTTGAGATGACGCAAAAATGCGCGACGCATGCGTTCATCATCCAAAAACCCGCAATCCACCGCGATCGTTTGAATGCTTTTGTCTGTTGTCGCCAGCAAGTCACGCCCCCGCTCAACCCGCAAAACCTCAAGGGCTTTGGCTGGCGATTGCCCCATCGTGGCCGTGTACCGCCGCGAAAAACTGCGTCCGCTCATGTTGCAAACCTCTGCCATGTCTTCGACACGCACGGTGCGGTGTAGATTTTGTGCGATCCAGGCATGCAATTGCGCAAACCGCCCCCCAACATCGCGGCTTTGCTGATGCAACGCCTGACTGAATTGCGACTGCCCGCCGGACCGCACCATAGGCGTGACAAGTGATCGCGCCATCGCCATGGCAGATGCCTTGCCCAAGTCTTCTTCCACCATCGCCAAGGCCATATCGATCCCCGCCGTAATCCCCGCAGAGGTCCAAACATGCCCATCTTTGATAAAAATCGGGTCCACTTCGACCTGCACTTTTGGATACCCCTGTTCCAGCGCATCGCAATCTTCCCAATGCGTTACGGCACGGCGACCGTCCAAAAGGCCCGCCGCTGCCAGCACCAAGGCCCCGGAACACACCGAACTGACCCGTGTTGCGCGGTCTGCCAGCTGCCGCACAAGGTCCGTGATACGGCGGTCACGGGACGCCGGCACCGCACCGTCCCCCCCAATCACCACAAGCGTGTGAATTGCAGGGGCGTCAGCCGACACCCAGTTGGCAATCGGGTCACTGTCGATGGGCAGGACAGTGTTTGTGTCCACCTGCCCCCCTGCCTCAGACACAACCGCTGTTTTATATGCAGGGCCAGAGCCTTGGTACGCTTGCGCATGGGTAAACACCTGAAGCGGTCCGACAAGATCAAGCAGCACAATGTCCGGATAAACCACAAACACTACGTGACGCGGAGGGGCGGTGTCGCCCAGTGACTTGGCATAAAGTGAGGTCATATTGTCATTTATGCCAACCCCATTGCCTGTAGTCTAGGGGTAGAGATCAACGGAAAAGGACCACATCATGCTTGCCCTCAAACCAAATTGCGAATGTTGCGATACAGATCTTGGCCCGGACAGCACAAACGCCCGCGTCTGTTCGTTTGAGTGTACGTTTTGCAAGGATTGCGCGGACACACGGTTTCAAAACCAATGTCCCAACTGTGGCGGCGAACTGTTGCGGCGCCCCACACGCCCCGCGCACCATCTGGCGAAGCACCCCGCCTCTTCAAAGCGTTTCGTCAAAGCCCACCCCGAATGCGCCGACTTGTAAGCATCCCCTAGAAAAGGAACCATCATGAGAACTTTGGCAGCGCTGGTTTTTCCCGGCTTTGAAACACTTGATTACTTTGGCCCCATCGAAATGCTGGGCGGCTTTACAGGCCAGACCAAAATCATAACCGTCGCACAAGGCGCGGCCCCGGTGCCAAGCGTGCATGGCCAACGCATCGTCATCGATGCCACCCTTGACCAAAGCGACGACTACGATTTGCTGCTGATCCCCGGTGGCGACACGGCACTGGATGCGGCCAAGGACCCTGCCTTGCTACAATGGATTGCAGATGCCTCGGCCAAGGCAGAGCGTGTCATGGCTGTTTGCACCGGCACTGTTTTGCTGGGCATGTCGGGTGTGCTGGACGGGCGCCGTGCCACTACAAACAAACTGGATTTCAACGCAACAGTGCCTTTGGCGCCAAACGTGCAGTGGATCAAAGAGGCGCGGTGGGTCGAGGATGGCAAATTTTTCACATCCTCAGGCGTGTCAGCTGGCATGGATATGGCCCTTGCCGTGATGGCCGACCTTTACGGCATGGAAACCGCCGATAGGCTGGCCGTCAGCTGCGAATACGAATGGCACAAAGACGCGGGCCGCGACCCTTTTGCGAAATTGGCAGGTTTAGTCTAACCCCAAATACAAAGCGCCGGTAGGAGACATTCCTACCGGCGCTTCAATTGTTTTTGTGGGATCGAAAATGCCGGCTTAGATGCCAGCGTCCACAATAGCCTTGGCCAGAACAGGCACAGTTTCCGCGTTCAAACCCGCGATGTTCATGCGGCTGTCGCCCACCATGTAAATGCCCGCATCCACACGCAGTTTTTCAACCATCTCAGGCGTTGTGCCAAGACGCGAGAACATGCCGCGATGGTCCGCCAAAAAGCCAAAACGGTCTGAACCGGACAGGCGCTGCAATTCCCCTGCCAACTGCGTACGCAATCCCAACATAGCGACGCGCACGGATTCCAGTTCCTCGATCCATTGGGCTTTCAGCGTGGGATCATTCAGGATCATCGTCACAACACGCGCGCCGTGGTCCGGCGGAAAGCTAAAGTTCTGCCGATTGAGGAATGCAAGCGTTTGCTGGTTCAGGCCCTTGGCTGACATATCCTTGGACACGGCCATCAAGATGCCGGTGCGTTCGCGGTAAATGCCAAAGTTCTTGGAACAGCTGGCAGCCACGATGGCCTCGGGTACAGCGGCGACCACGGCGCGCGTGGCGGCGGCGTCTTCTTCCAGACCGTCGCCAAATCCCTGGTACGCGATGTCGACCATAGGCGTCGCACCGGTTTCAAGCAGAACCTTGATGACCTCCTGCCATTGCACCGCGTTCAGGTTGGCCCCTGTCGGGTTGTGGCAGCAGCCATGCAACAAGACCACATCGCCTTTGCGGGCCGTTTTCAGGTCGGCAGTCATGCCATCAAAATCGACGCCACGGGTTTCGTCATCGAAATAGCGGTAATCGACGATCTCCATCCCGAGATACTTCAGGATCGACGGATGGTTTGGCCATGTCGGGTTAGACAGAAACACACGTGCATCGGGACGCGCCATCTGGATCAGTTCGAACGCTTGGCGAATGGCACCTGTGCCACCCGGTGTCGCAGCCGCCGCAACCGTTTCGCGGGGCACACTGTCCCCAAGAACCAGTTCCACCATCGCGTCCCCGAAGGCAGGGTCGCCCGCAAGGCCCACATAGGATTTGCTGTCTTGTTCTTCCCACAGTTTGTGTTCCGCAGCCTTGACCGCTTTCATCACAGGCGTCAGCCCCGTGGCGTCTTTGTAGACACCGACCCCAAGGTCGATTTTCGTCTCGCGCGGGTCGGCGCGGTACTGCGCCATAAGAGCTAGAATTTTGTCAGCGGGTTGCGCCTGAAGGGTTTCGAACATCGCTTATGCGTCTCCGGTTGCGACGGGTACTGTGGGGAACATTCCCCATTCGACCCAAGATCCATCGTACAGGGACCACTGATCGTGCCCCATGCGTTCCAGTGCCAGCGCAAGCACGCAGGCAGTCACGCCCGACCCGCAGCTGGTGATAATAGGTTTGTCCAGATCCACGCCAGCAGCCTCAAAAATCGTGCGTGTTTGATCCGGTGTTTTCATCGTGGCGTCGACGTTCAAAAGCGTGGTGAAGGGAACACTGCGTGATCCGGGGATATGCCCTGAACGAAGCCCTTCGCGCGGTTCAGGTGCCTCGCCGCGGAACCGTCCGGCCGCCCGTGCGTCCACAATCTGGATCGACCCCAGTTTTGACGCCTGCGACACCTGTGTTACATCGCGCACAAGGTGGTTTTGAAAGCGCACCGTCATGTGGCGGTCGCGGATCACAGGCGGCATATCTTCGATTTCGCGCCCTTCGGCTTCCCATTTGGGCAACCCGCCATCCAGCACCGCGATGTTCATTTGACCCATCAGACGAAACAGCCACCAGACACGCGCCGCAGAATAAATGCCGGCCCCGTCGTAGACCACAACCTGATGTCCGTCACCCACACCCATCGCACGCATGCGCGACATGAACTTTTCTACGGGTGGCGCCATGTGGGGCAGATCAGACCGCCCGTCACTGACATCATCAATATCGAAAAACCGCGCCCCGGGAATGTGTTTGGCGTTATATTCAGCTTTGGCGTCGCGTTTCATGTCGGGCATGTACAAAGACGCATCCAGAATTCGCAAATCCGGGTCCTTCAGATGTTGTGCCAACCATTCGGTGGACACAAGCGTTTTAGGATCGTCTGCCATGGATTCTCTCCTGCTGAAGAAATGCGTCTCTGACTAACGCCGCACCCCGCCTGAGGCAAGGTTGAAGGCAGGATTTGTTGCTATTTGTTCGTCGCTATTTGATCGACATGATCCGAAACGAATGGACTTCGCCGTCTGCAACATATCCCGCAACGGACATGATCTTTAGGCCATTCTTGGCCACCAGATCACGCAATTGGCTGTTTGTGTAGCTGGCTTTTGTCGCATCCCACAACTGCGCCCCGAACCCGGTTCCGCGCCTGTCTTGCCAGCTTGCAAGGTAAAGCCATTTGTGGCCGTTATGCACAATGGAAAGGTCTTTGAGCAGCCGCGTGTAGCCGTTTTCCGGTTTTGACACAGACGCGTGACGCACCCGCAGGCGGGTTAGATCATCCCAAAGGTCATAGCTGGTTGCCACCTTGGGGATCTGTGTAATCGCCGCGCCATAAAGTGTGTTCTTTTGCGCAAATGCAGACACCGTGACCATTCGGTAGTCGCTTTGAAAATCCGTATCCACAACCTTACTCAAAGCATCCGGTCCACGCACCCAATGCAAAGATTGTTTATCGCATTTTTCTGGCGCTTTCAGCACCATCGCATAGAGGATTTCGCCATTCTTCGGGTAAACGCCCAGATTGGTGGCGCAATATCCGTCATCACGCTTTTTGATGAAATATTCCCTCATCTGCGACTTTGTTTTGCCCCACTCAAAGCCCCATCCGCGATTGTCATCTTCCAAAAGCACCAAATTCATGAAGGTCTGGTTTTTGTAATCTACGTAAGTGCTCATGTATTCGGGGATCATCCGTCGCCCGTTGCGCGTTTCCAGCGCCGCGCTGATTTGAGAGGTTGGCACCCCAAGCAAAACAATCTGGGCCTTACCTTTATATTTTGTCTCGAAACGGAACTGCGCATCAAGAGCGTGGCCCGCATTGGCCAAACCTAATCCCAAACACAACACAGAAGCGATCAAACAACGAAGAATTAAACGGTGCATGCACAAATCCCCTCTTTCAATGGGATCAAGCAAACATGTTGCGCATCTAATTTCAATATTTCTTCGGCGCCACTGACCCATCCCGCAAAGATGGGCCAGCGCTTTGATTTATGGTGCTTACTTCGCCATCGCTTTACGCACAAAGCCTACGATCGCCAACACGACACCACCGCCGACGCCACCGCCTGCGATTTGACCGATGATGGCCCCGAAATCGAGACCGCCCGCGCCGCCTGCAGCGCCCGCCAAATCAGGTGCGCCGATCATGCCAAGCAATGTGCCGCCAAGCCCGCCGCCCACAACACCCGCGATTGAATTGATCAAGGTGCCTTGGTTCAGGCTGCCCAACAATTTGCCAGCCACGTTGCCACCAACGGCGCCTGACAAAAGACCAATGATAAGTTCCATACTTTTGTTCCCTTTTGGGGGTATTCATTTAGGCGCACCCCACGTCCCCCACGCTAAAGTGCTGTGCGGGTATCGCTTATGCACCGCACATGCGTCATGGGGAAATATTTGCAGTATTATGCAATAATGCAGCCTTAACCGCCCAATTGCGGGCGCATCGCCTGATAAATCACGGCTGTGGCCACATTCGCCAAATTCAACGATCGCACCCGTGTGTCCAGCATCGGCAGGCTAAAGACGCGGTCGTCCATATCATTCAGAATACTGCGCGGCAGCCCGGCGGATTCACACCCAAACACCAAATAAGCGTCTTGGGCATATGTCGGGGCGTAGATGGTTTGCGCACCGTGTTCTTCAAAGAAATATAGCTGATCGCGGGCAGGCTGCCGCGCTGTCAGAAAGCTATGCCAATCGTCATATTCGCTTAGCGTGACATGTTTCCAATAATCCGTTCCTGCGCGTCGCACCGACTTTTCGTCCAGCGAAAACCCGTAGGGTTTGATCAGGATCAGCTCAAGGTTCAGCGCCACACACGTGCGCCCGATCGCGCCCGTGTTGTAAGGGATTTCGGGGGTAACCAGCACCATTTTCATCCGCGCATCACTCATGTCCGCAGGCCTGAACGCGCCACTTTAGCCATGGTCTTTCATAAGCCGCGATTTCTGACGCGACCAGTCACGCTTGGCCTCGGACGCGCGTTTGTCGTGGTTCTGCTTGCCCTTGGCGATGCCCAGCTTGATCTTCACCAACCCGCGATGGTTGAAATACATCACCAACGGCACCAGCGTCATGCCTTTGCGTTGCGTGGCGTTCCACAAATCCGACATCTGCTTTTTCGACACCAGCAATTTGCGCCGCCGACGTTCTTCGTGTTTGAATGTCTTGGCGCCGGCATAGGGCGCGACATGGCTGTTGACCAACCACAGCTCACCATCTTCGACCGCCGCATAGCTTTCGGCGATGTTGGTGCCGCCCACGCGCATGGATTTGACCTCGGACCCCTCAAGGATGATGCCGCATTCGATGTCATCATCGATGGCATAGTCGTACCGCGCCCGCCGGTTTTCGGCGATCACTTTGTAGTTGGGGTCAGATTTTGTGCCTGTGTTCATGGGATTGCCATGTAAGGCGTGGGGGCCATCTATGCAAGGCGGGCGATATGCGCCCTACCCCGCCCAAAGATGCGTGCGGGGATGGAACTGCGACCACGCAAACCAAAATGCCTGATGGCTGCCAAGATCGGCACCATTTGCATCGACTGCACGAATGCCGCCACCATCCAAAGTAAGGCGCACATTTTCGAAAGTAACTGCCTGCCCACGCTTCAGCGCGACAAAGGCTTTGCTGCGTTGAAAAGCCACGGGTTTGCCGGATGCTGTCACAACGCCGATGATGTCTTCGTGCACACCAAGGCGCGGATCAACATCGCCCACCGGAAAAATAGGCCCATCTGCATCACGTGTGTTACGGAAATCAAAATCCCGCCCAAGCGCCAATGCTTCGACCAAGACAGTTGTTTCGGGATGCTCTTTCTTCCACGTGCCCCAATCCGTTGTGATGACACTGACCTGTTCCAGTTCAATGTTCTTTCGCGCCAACGGCCCCGTCACAGCCTTGCCCAGAAACGTGTCGAACACCGAATTCGAAGTGATGTCATACATCACTTTGTTGGACCTGATCAGCAGCCCCGTCGTCCGCAACACAGGCCGTTTTACCCCAAGGGGCAATTCATCTGTGAAGTAAGCCTGCGCCGCGCCGCACAACGTGCAGTAGGGAATGCCCAGATCACGTCCGCCCAGCGTGTCATTCACCATTTCGCGGACTTCCATGATGCGCCGTGGATAGGCGCGGGTTTCGCCATTCACTTCGATGCCGAACACAATGTCTTTGTCTTTCAACCATGTGGCCTCATCAGCGCTGCTGACTTGGGGGTTGTCTGCGGCAGGAATGCAGTTGCAGGCCTCGTCCGTGGTGTCATAGGGCCGCGCATCAATGGGCACACCACCCCACGACACATGCCGCCAGTCAATATCGCCCTTGGTGAAAATCTTTTTCCACCCCGGCACAAAACTGGTGAAGATCGCGCGTTTCGTTTTGAGATAATTGGGCGGCGCTGGAATATCCCACGCGATCAACTTGTCGGTGACGACGCCCCACTCGTTTCTCCGTGGCGGGTCAATATCCAACAAAGCAGCCGCAGTTTGCGTCAGCGCCTCTGTCAATTGGCGACCCGACGAAAACCGCATCAGATCGGCCACAATCCACGCAAGGCGCGGGTCTTTGGATGCCGTCACGGTGGCCAAAGCAATATCTTGATCCCGCCCCCAGTAGGATTGTTTGACGCTGTCCACAAAGGCGACTTTGACGGCAAACTTCACGTCGCGCGACAAAGGGCCTGTTGGCACGGCGGGGGGGTGGCCGAATTCAGCAATGATGTAGTCGGGCACAGTCGAAGACTGCGCAAAGGCCATGTGCGTCCACGGCAAACCCGTCATCAACGCCAAAACGGTGAGACGAGCCAGAAAACGGCATTTGAACAACATTGGGGTACCTTTCGCGGCGACTGCGTTGAATTACAGTCGGCAAAAAGTACAACACGTACCAATCACATTTGATCAGTGTCCCGTGAACGCAGCTTGCGACCGTGACCCGTCCGATCCGGTTCAGATGTCGAAAAACACCGTTTCCCCGACCCCTTGCAGGTGAATGTCAAAGTTGAACCCGTCGTCGGTCGGGGTCGCAATAAGCGTGGCGCGGCGATCTTCATCCAGCTGGCTTAAAACCGGATCATTGGCATTTGCAAACTGGTGCGGAAAATACATCCGCGTGTGCAACCCAAGGTTAATGCCACGGGCCACGATCCAAACCGTTATGAACGGAGCATTCCCCCGAATTGCACCGGGCATGATTGTGTCAAAACTGAACAACCCGGTTTCCAAATCCGCGGCGCAGCGCCCAAATCCAGAAAAATGCGGGTCCGCTTTGGGATCTCCTGCGAATTTACCGTTTGATCCCGGCTGCCAGATCTCGACCAGCGCGTCGCGCAGTGCGTCGCCTGCACCGTCGAACACAGTTCCGGTGATCTTGATCCGGTGGCCCTGCGTGTCGTCGGTTACCATTTGCGACCCGAGGTCAGCTTCAAAGACGCCATGCACCTCGGCATAATTCGGGGTTAGCCCGATATGAACATAGGGTCCTGCCGTTTGGGATGGGGATTCGCGCGTCATCAGCTGCCCTCCGGCTTGGTTTCGAAATGCGTCTGGTCGCGGCCGCGCAGCGTCATATCAAACCGGTAGGCGATGCTGTCCATGGGCGTATTGGCGTCCATATCTAGGCGTGCCACCAACGTATTCACGGCCTGTTCGGACGGGATTGCCTGCACGATGGGGCACAATGGAATCAACGGATCGCCTTCGAAATACATCTGGGTGATCAGGCGTTGCGCAAAGCTATGACCAAAGAGCGAAAAATGGATATGCGCGGGCCGCCAGCTGTTGGGGCCGTTGGGCCAGGGGTAGGCGCCCGGCTGGATTGTCAGGAAGCGGTAGTGGCCTTGATCGTCGGTGATGGTGCGACCGCATCCGCCAAAGTTCGGGTCCAGCGGCGCGAGGTAGCCTTCGTTTTTGTGACGATAACGCCCGCCTGCATTGGCGTGCCATGCCTCGATCAAAGCACCTGTCACAGGTTGGCCGTTTTCGTCTTGAACGCGGCCGTGAACGATCAACCGTGGCCCGATAGCCATCTCGCCCGTATAATTAATGATCATGTTGTGATCGTTTGGGCCTATCAAGTCATGGCCAAACGTCGGTCCCGCCAGCTCTGCAGGGCCTGTTGGCATGCGCAAAGGCTTGTTCTGAGGGGACCGCAGCCGCGACGACTTGTAGTCGGGGGCAAGGGCTGGAGGATGCCAGCCAGCGGGCCGTGGGGTCAGCAAATCACTCATGTCAAATCGTCCTGGGCGCAAAGTTTCCTCTGGATAGCCTGCAGCGGGCAATTCCACCTAGAGCTTTTTCACAAACAAAAAGCGGCAGGAGAAATCCCGCCGCTTTTGTCATACCTTTGATGTGTGATTACAGGCTTGCGTCCAGCGCCGCCAAAATCGCATCGCCCATGCCGGTGGTGGAAACTGGCGTGCCGTCTTCCGGTCCCATAAGGTCCGCGGTACGCACGCCATCTGCCAACACTTTTTCCACCGCTTGTTCCAGACGTGTGGCTTCATCGCCTTGATCAAAGGAATACCGCAACGCCATCGCAAAGCTAAGTGTGCAGGCAATCGGGTTCGCTTTGCCTTGGCCTGTGATGTCGGGGGCAGAGCCGTGTACGGGTTCATAAAGCGCCTTTGGACGCCCGTTCGCCGCAGGCGCCCCAAGGCTGGCCGATGGCAACATGCCAAGCGATCCGGTCAACATCGCAGCACAGTCGGACAAGATGTCACCAAACAGGTTGTCTGTCAGGATCACGTCGAATTGCTTGGGCGCACGAACCAGCTGCATGGCGCCGTTGTCGGCATACATATGGGACAGTTCCACGTCGGCGTATTCGGCTTGGTGGATTTCCATGACCACATCGCGCCACAGGATACCGCTTTCCATGACGTTGGCTTTTTCCATCGAACACACTTTGTTGCCGCGACGGCGGGCCAGTTCAAAGGCGGAACGGGCCACGCGGGCAATCTCGGATTCGGTGTAGCGCTGGGTGTTAATGCCCACACGTTCGTTGCCTTCTTCGATGATGCCACGCGGTTCACCGAAATAGACGCCTGATGTCAGTTCGCGCACGATCATGATGTCGAGGCCAGCCACGATGTCTTTTTTCAGGGACGAGAAATCCGCCAATGCGTCAAAGCACTGTGCAGGGCGCAGGTTGGAAAACAAATCCATCTCTTTGCGCAATCGCAGCAAGCCGCGTTCGGGCTTTACGGAGAAATCCAGATCATCGTATTTCGGGCCGCCTACAGCGCCCAAAAGAACTGCATCCACTTCAAGCGCTTTCGCCATCGTGTCGTCGTGCAACGGCGTGCCGTGTTTGTCATAGGCCGCGCCGCCCACAAGGTCCTCAGAGACGTCAAAGCCAAGATCACGGTTCGCCCCGAACCAATCGATGATGCGTTTCACTTGGGCCATGACTTCGGGGCCAATGCCGTCACCGGGCAGGATCAGAAGCGAAGGGTTGGACATGTGGGCTACTCCGGTTTGTAAATGTTTGAGGCGGGGTAGCGCGTGGGGGGTGTGGGGTCAAGTTTTGGGTCGTGGTTCCAGTCCACCTCTCCGCTTTGTTTTCACTCCGAAACGATCAGCTTGCTTTTTTGAACTTAAAACTTGCAAAATGCAGCGTAACAGCTGTCTTTTTTGCAAAAAGCATTCAATGGATAAAGGGAAATAGATGAAGAATGTATATTCAAGTACTCTGCTGACGGCAATTCTTGTTGTCTGTTCCGCGACCATGTCAATCGCCGGTTCCGGCGCCTTCAAGAATGGCGATCAAAAAATCAAATTGCACTGTAACGACCTAGGTTGCTTTGAGGCAAGGTATAATCCGTGGGAAGAAGAGTGGGAACCAGGGTTCATCAAAATTGGACCCGGCGGGAAGACAAATTACGATGCCCATGTTGAAAAGCTGAAAGAGCTTGGCTTTACGAAGTGCATTTTCTGTGGTGGTCCAAAGTACCCTGATTGAACTCATACTACCGACATCAACCACCTAGCTTGCTTGCTTGGAAAAACTGCACGAATTGGTTTAGCCCCCGTTCAAGTCTACCCAAACCAACCTGTGCCGACTGGCCTCTTGCACGACGTCCCAAAACGCATCGTCAGGCCATGGCCACATAACGCTGCGGTCCACGACCTGCCAGTCGGCTGAGGGCAGGATGTAGCCGACGCGCAGGTTGCCCGGGGTCGGATCACTCCAGTCGGCGGTGTCGGTGCCTGCGGCCCCTGTGGGTGACGGATCTTGCAGGCGCGGGTCACGCAGAAGGCTTCGGATTGCGGGTTTTAGACCATCGCCATCCAAGGGGTCCAGATTGGCGTCACCGATGACGATAAAACGATCAGACGGGACATCGCCGTATGCGCCATCAAGGTATTGCTGCCAAAAGATAATTTCATCGTGGTTGCGCCGCCCGTTGCGGTCTTCGGGACCATCAAAGACTGGAGGTGTGGCGTGAAAGGTCAACAGATGCACAACACCCAACGGCGTATCTATCGGCACCACCCAATGCGCGGTTGAAGACAAACGTTGTGCGGCAACGGCTTCGGCGCTTGGAAACGGCGCACCGTCCACCTCGGGAAGCAATGCACCGGGAATATCCGTCCAAAGTAGCTCCGAAAAATCCTGCACCTTAGCTTCAACGATGGGGTAGCGCGACAAGATGGCCATACCGCCCTGCCCTGAAAACCGGCCATAGCCTTGGGCGTCGCGTGGGCCGCCCAGCCGTCCATCGCCATCCATATCAAGGCCCGTGCCCATACCTGTGTTGGGAAGACGCGCAAAGCTGTAGGGGTAGTCGTCCAGCCGCCTGACAAGCTGTTCAAGCGCAGCGCCCGTCAAATCATAATCGATGTTTTGCAGGACCAGAATGTCAGCGTCGGCGGCTTTGATAACCTCGATGACGGCCTTGACCTGAGGATCATCACCTTTGGCGATGTCGCGCAACAACAGGCCCGGACCCTTGCGTTCAAGTTCAGTGTTGTAGGTGGCAACGCGCAACGGGCCGTCCGCAAGGGACGCAAACGGCCATGCAGCAATCAGGCAGGCTGCAATCCATCTGCGTGTTCCTGCGCGTAAGTGCGGCGACGCTTTTCTTGAATCATATCCGCGATTTTGCCCATGGCGATACCACGCATGATCATACTGGCAGGAAGAAAGGCCCATGCGCTCATTGTCCAGATCAGGGTTTGCGGGTTTTCCAATGTGATAGGGCTTATCAGATCAGAGGCCGCTTTGACCACCGCGGGAATAAAGAAGGGCAGCAAGAACCCCACAGCAACATTGAATCGTGCGTCACGGCGCAACCGTGTCACCACGTCGCCGCCCGCCGTGGGATCAAACATGGGCAGATTGATCCAAACGTTGAACGCGCCCTTGCGCGACGGCCACCCCAAAACACGAACCATCACAAGAAAGCACGTCATAGCGCACAGCGAGACCAGATAAGACAGGCCCGCAGCCGTGCGTACATTGCTGACGGTTTGTTCAGAAACATCGTTGGACAGCATCAGCACGACAAGACGTACCGGAGAAAACGGAAAGTCGATCGCATTGCCGATAATCAGCCCGATAGACGTCAATGCATTGGTCAAGCCGGACGGCAAAGCCTGCCCTTTGATGATCAAGGACAGGACCAGAACAGTCGCAAACAACGCTGTGAAACGCAATCTGTTGAACGGGGCCGCATCGCGGAACTCTACGATCGACGGAGATTTGGAATTGTATTCCGCAAAGGTCAGGAACCCAGCCAGCATCGCTGTCAGCAACACAATCTGTGAGCTGTCAGCCTGCACGTTGGGCAACACCAACGCGGGCAATGCAATCAGCACTGCAACTAAGAATCCACGCGCAAAAGCGCCTGATGTTCGAGCTATCACTTTTCGATCCCTTCAACTTGGCCAGATGCGATACGTGCCGCAATCTTGTTCCAACTTGATCCCGCGCCGATTAGGGCAGGCTGCCTCATTCTTGCCTCATTTGTGCCTTGTATCGGCTGGCGGCTCAAGCTGATTGGTTAATTTCTACTCACAGGTTGGGCATTTTCAGGGAGGGGGTGGTGCGATATTACATCAACTTTGCGGCGCTTTTTGGACCGCCTCTATATATTGTGGGCTGCGCCGCATCCGCCACAACAGCGGCTTCAAAATCGGCCCTGCAGGGTTAACATTCGAATGCACCACTCTTTCACTGGGATTTACGAAATTTCCTGAAAATCCATCCACACACTCTATACGTGTTGCGATTTCCACCGTAGCGTGAGCCATGCAAAGCATTTTCTTTGCAATTTCGAAAAGCTACTTTTGCAACATTCAGGACTTTGATTATGAAAAACTTCTTTTTGACCGCTGCTTTTGTCTGTGCCGCAGGCGGAGCCTATGCCGCGCCAAGCACCTTCCAACAAACCTGTTCCAACATCGAATTCGCCTATCTGGGTTCCGATGCCGGTGTCGCCGCCACCTGTTTGACAGCAGCCGGCGCTCCCAACCAGACATCCATTGTCGTTCCGGGGATCAGTAACGAAAACGGCACTTTGACCCGGAGCGGCGGCGCAAGCAGCTTTCAAAAAAGCTGCGGCAACATCGACATCCAGATCACAGGTACAGCTGGCGTGTTTTTGACCGCCTTGTGCCGTGATGGAAATGGCAACAGCCAATCCACATCCATCGAGATCGAGGGCTTGGGCAACAATGATGGCAACCTGGCCTTCTAAAGCTTGCTTTCGGGCCACGCCATTTGTCTTCTCCCGGGCGTGAAACCCAAAAAGGGCTGCGATCTTTCGCAGCCCTTTTCACGTTTCGAGATGTCACGCGCCAAAGCGTCGGATCGTTTTAGACCCAAGGGCGTGCTTGTGACGCCGTCGCTTCAAATGCATCAATGGACGCAGCTTTTTCCATGGTCAAACCAATGTCGTCCAAGCCTTCCAACAAGCAACGCTTTTTGAACGCGTCGACTTCAAAGCTGAACACTTCGCCATCTGATGTGGTCACAGTCTGCGCTTCGAGGTCCACGGACATACGGGCATTCGCCCCTTTCTCTGCATCTTTCATCAGAACGTCCACGGCCTCGGCTGGCAGTGCGATGGGCAAGATGCCGTTTTTGAAACAGTTGTTGTAAAAGATGTCCGCAAAGCTGGTAGAGATCACGCAACGGATACCAAAGTCCTTGATGGCCCATGGCGCGTGTTCGCGCGAAGACCCGCAGCCAAAGTTGTCACCGGCCACAATGATTTCTGCTTCGCGGTAGGCGTCCTTGTTCAGCACAAAATCCGCGATTTCGTTGCCTTGGCGATCAAAGCGCATTTCGTCGAACAGATTCGCGCCAAGGCCCGAGCGTTTGATGGTTTTCAGGAACTGCTTTGGGATGATCATATCGGTGTCGATGTTGACCAGCGGCATCGGCGCCGCGATGCCCGTCAGTGTGTCGAATTTATCCATGGTTTTTCCTTTGGTTGGTGCGGGGCTGGGAAACGGGACGTGGAACCAAATTGCTGTCCGCGTGTTTGGCCCATAAGCCGCACAAAAAGAGGATGTTTGATGTCATATCGTGAGGGAACGGAAGTAGAATGGGATTGGGGCAACGGCACGGGCACAGGCAAGGTCGTCAAGCGCTATACCCAAAAGATCACCCTGACGCTGTCGGGCACCGAAGTGACCCGCAACGCCAGCGACGACGAACCGGCCTACAAGATCGAACAGAACGACGGCAGCGAAGTGCTGAAGTCCGGCAGCGAATTGCGCAAGGCCAGCTGACGCAGTATATGGGCGGTGTTGCCCCATCCGCTTACATCAAGTCCCGTACGTCAGTCAGTTTACCCGTCAAGGCCGCAGCAGCAGCCATCCCCGGTGACACAAGGTGAGTACGCCCCTTATAGCCCTGCCGCCCTTCGAAGTTGCGGTTTGAGGTCGATGCGCAGCGCTCGCCCTCTTTCAGCTGATCAGGGTTCATCGCTAAGCACATGGAACAGCCCGCAAGGCGCCATTCGAAACCGGCCTCCTTGAAGATGTCCGCCAGCCCTTCTTCTTCGGCTTGCGCACGCACAAGACCCGATCCCGGCACAACCATCGCCCGTTTTACCTTGATCTTCTTGCCTTTCAGCACCTCGGCTGCGGCACGCAAATCCTCGATCCGGCCGTTGGTGCAGGACCCGATAAAGACCGTGTCGATTTCAATATCTGACAAAGCCATGCCCGGTGTCAGGCCCATGTAGTCCAAAGACCGCTGCGCCGCGTCTACCTTCCCGCCGTCAAAGTCGGTCGCCGCTGGCACAGTGGCCGTGATCGGCAAAACGTCTTCGGGCGATGTGCCCCAAGTGACAAGCGGTGCGATGTCTTCGCCTTTGATGGTGATGATTTCATCCCATGCCGCATCGTCGTCGGAATACAACGTCTTCCACCAGTCAAGCGCCGCTTCCCACTGCGCACCTTTCGGGGCGTGGGGGCGACCCATGCAATAATCATATGTGGTTTGGTCCGGTGCGATCAGACCCGCGCGTGCACCGCCCTCAATCGCCATGTTGCAGACGGTCATGCGCCCTTCCATGGACAAATCGCGGATTGCTTCGCCGCAATATTCGATGACAAAGCCAGTGCCGCCCGCGGTGCCGGTCTTGCCAATGACCGCCATGGTGATGTCTTTCGCGGTCACACCGGGCTTCAGCTTGCCGGTGATTTCGACCTTCATGTTTTTGGATTTCTTCTGGATCAGCGTTTGGGTCGCCAGAACATGTTCGACCTCGGATGTGCCGATGCCGTGGGCCAAAGCGCCAAACGCGCCGTGGGTGGCTGTGTGGCTGTCACCGCACACCACGGTCATGCCGGGCAGCGTCCAACCCTGTTCGGGGCCGACGATGTGCACGATGCCCTGACGCACGTCGGACACAGGGTAGTAGTGAATGCCGAAATCCTTGGCATTCTTGTCCAGCGCCTCAACCTGAACACGGCTGTCTTCGGTCATAGTGGCTGCGTTGGCACGGTCCAGCGTGGTGGGGACGTTGTGGTCCGGAACCGCAATAGTCTTTTCGGGTGCGCGGACCTTACGGTTTGTCATGCGCAGACCTTCAAAGGCCTGTGGGCTTGTCACTTCGTGGACCAAGTGGCGGTCGATGTACAACAAGCAGGTGCCGTCGTCGGCTTCATGCGCCAGATGCGCATCCCAGATTTTATCATAGAGCGTTTTGGGGGACATGTGGTCCTCTCCCTTTTATAGGTAAACAGTCGTGGGGTGGGGTAAGGTGTGCCTGTGGCGCACCACTATAGCCGCGCCAACACCGTGTGGGTGACGCCGTAAAACCGTTCGCGCAGTCGGGCGCGATCACAGATATCGAAAAGCTGTGTCATAGTTGTGGGATACAGCGACAGGCCGAGTCTCGCAAGGGTGTGGATTGCACCACATCCGCCATTCATGCAAAGTTTGACAAAGTAAGGGGTGCATATGGGCAACGACGAGACCGCAACAATCGACTTCATGGCGCAATTCAGCTCTTTGCTTATCTCCGCCAGCAACTTCGCCCAAAGCTTGCTGGTGCCCGGATGGCGTTTATATCAAGTGCTGATCGTTTTGGGATTGATGGTGCTGGCCTATGGCTTGCACAAGGTCTCCGACATCTGGCTGCAAAACTTTGTGCGCAACCGTGACGGTTGGAAAACATGGCAACTGCGCATGATCGTACAGATCCGCAGGCGCCTCGGATTGATCTGGTTTTGCTTTTTCGCATGGGGCATTTGGGCCGTTATGCAGGCCGTCACATGGCCCTCACGGTCCTATTTGATAGGATTGGCAGGCACTTTGGCCATCGCCTGGTTGGTGATCGGCTTTGCGACGCGGTTTGTGCGCAACCGTTTTTTGCGCCGGCTGGTGACGTGGTGTTTGTGGATCTACGTCACCCTGTATTACCTGAATTTGTCAGATGATTTCACCCAGTTTCTGGACAATCTGGACATAAGTTTCGGGGATTTTCGCATTTCTGTGCTGACGCTTTTGTCGGCGGTTGTTCTTATTGGCATCCTGTTCACAGGGGCGCGGCTGGTATCAAACACCACCGCAACCACAATCCGGCGCAACGAAGACATCAGCCCGTCAATGCAGGTTCTGGCCGTCAAAGCGGTGCAAATCCTGCTCTATGGCATTGCGTTCTTTGTGGGCATCAATTCGGTCGGCATCGACCTGTCGGGCCTTGCAATCCTGACCGGGGCCATCGGTGTGGGCCTTGGCTTTGGTTTACAAAAAGTCATTTCGAACCTTGTGTCGGGCGTGATCATTTTGCTCGATAAGTCGATCAAACCCGGCGACGTGATTTCACTAGGCGAAACCTTTGGATGGATACAAACGCTGGGTGCGCGTTACGCATCCGTCGTCACGCGGGACGGCAAGGAATACCTGATCCCGAACGAGGATTTGATCACCAACCAAGTGGTGAACTGGTCCCATTCCAATGACTACGTGCGGCTCGATATTTTCTTTGGCACTGCCTATGGCGATGACCCGCACAAGGTACGCGAACTGGCCATTGAGGCCGCAACAACAGTGGACCGCGTGCTGGACTACCCCAAACGCCCCGTGTGCCATATCGTAGGCTTTGGTGACAGTTCGGTGGATTACATCCTGCGTTTCTGGATCAAAGACCCCACGGGCGGGCTGACCAACATCCGCGGCGGCGTATATCTGGCGCTTTGGGATGCCTTCAAGGACCATGGCATTTCCATTCCGTTCCCGCAGCGCGAAGTGAAGGTGTTGAAAGACAGTGCCGATGCCATCGACTGAACAAATCAAGGTTTGGGCATGTTTGGCGGCACTGGTTTTGGCGGGGTTAGGCGCAATCGCTTGGGTTGCTGACAGCCTGCGTATGAAAGAGATGCGGTTAAACGTAAGGTCGCATCCTTCAACTCCGGCCATAATGACGTTGATCCACAATGATGTGATCGCCTTGGAAACCTCCGTAAAGGGGCGAGGCCATTCAAGATCGATGCTGTTTGATGGGCCCTTTTCAACGCGGTTGCGGTTTGATCTGACGTGGTTAGATGTCGAAGCCAAGCGCGGATATCGTGCCAAATTTGAGGTCGACGCCAAGAATATTTCCAGTTTTGGCGGCAAAGGCAAACGCGGATCGCTTTCTATTATCGCGGGACCGGGCGCAGATGTTCTGGTGGAAACCCCCAATGCCGAAGCACTGCGGATCATCGGATTGGGGCTGGATGTGGACCTGTCCAAATATCATACCGAAGACCTTGTTTTGGCACGGATATGTGCCACCGAAATCTCACTGGATGATCCATTGGTGGGCGGGGTCGAAGCCATTGTCTCGGAGCAGGATTTGCAGACCGCCAAGCGCAACAGCATTTTGTATGTGCGCCAAAATCCGCCATATGTCCCGTTCTGTGCAAAGGATTAACTTGCTTGAGAGCCTATCAGGCCTATCTCGTGGGGTCCTATGAATTGCGCGGAGGGCTTCAAATGCCCCAATTCAAAAACGACACCGTCCTCATTGTTGGCAGCGGACCTAATGCTGTCGACTGCACCCAATGGTTCGGCTTTGACCAGATCATTGCCATCAACAACGCGTGGCGGATCAGACCGGATTGGAATGCGCTGATCTATCCTGAGGATTTCCCGAAAGACCGGCACCCCCCAACCTTGCAGCCCTCCCAACGACGTATCGAGGCCGACCAGTTCGTTCCGGCCCAAAATGCGTACGGCGGGTTTGTCTATGCGGGGGCGACCATGGCGTTCACAGCCGGTTACTGGGCGCTGCACGCTTTGCGTCCACGGGTGATGGCCTTTATTGGATGCGATATGGTCTATGCCAAAACGGGCCCCACCCATTTTTATGGCACGGGCGCACCCGACCCTTTGCGCGACGACATCAGCTTGATGGACCTTGGTGCAAGCTCTGCGAGGCTGGCCCTGATGGCCGCAGCAGAAGGCACGCGCTGTGTGAATCTGTCCCAAGACGACAGCGCTTTGCTGTTTGAACGGGCCAAGCCTGCCGATTTGGCGCATTTGCCTGCTGCGCGCTTGCCGAACCCTTCAGCCTACGGAAAGGCGTTGGCAGCCGAAGCCAGACTTGGGTATTTTGTGCAAAACGGGCGGGTTTGGGAAGAAGCCCATAGGTTTTCACGCGCGCCTCTTTTGCATCTGCACGCGATGTGGCGTGCGGCATATGGTGCAAAAACGCATATGTGCGCGGCAGCTTAGGTCACTGTCATTGAACCTTAAGGTTCTTCTTGGTATGATTCCCTATCCCAGCGCCGGGGCTCTGACGGCGCGGTTCTTAGGAGGACAATGTCCTGTCAATCCAATCCGAGGTGGCATCGGCCACTGACGCGCAGGCTGCCGCAATGACGGCAGGCTACAAAACAGCCACAAGTGATTTGCTACTGGCTGCGATTTTAAAATCTTTAGACGACGATAAAGCCGAAGATGTTGTGCAGATTGATCTGCGTGGCAAGACGGCAATCGGCGATTACATGGTCGTGTGCTCTGGCCGGTCGTCCCGTCAGGTGGCCGCCATTTCCGAAAAACTGGTGGAGCAGCTGAAATCCGAGTTTGGCCGCACATCACGTATGGAAGGCAAAGAAACCGGCGATTGGGTTTTGATCGACACAGGCGATGTGATCGTCCATGTGTTCCGCCCGGAAGTGCGCGAATTCTACCAGCTTGAAAAGATGTGGATGCCGGGCACCGGAGCCGAAACCACGCACTGATCGCAAATAGATGCGTGTTCATATATGCGCTGTGGGCCGCTTGCGTGGCGGCCCTGAGGCGGACCTGATTTCCGACTACATCAAACGCTTTGATCGCACAGGCCGTGGCCTTGGCCTTGGCCCTGCGCGTGTTATTGAAGTTGAAGATCGCAAAAATGCGGGCATGGGCGCAGAGGCAGAACTTTTGCGCCGCGCCGTGCCAAAAGGCGCTGTCATCTGTTGTCTTGATGAACGTGGGAAAATCGAAACCTCACCCGCGTTCGCCAAGCGTTTGGGGGCATGGCGCGACACGGGCCGTTCTGATCTGGCTTTGATCATCGGTGGCGCCGATGGCATTGATAAAAGTCTGCGCAACGACGCGGATCATTTGTTGTCATTTGGCGCGATGGTTTGGCCCCATATGATGGTACGCGTCATGTTGGCCGAACAGCTATACCGGTCCGCTTCCATACTGGCGGGCCTGCCCTACCACCGCGTTTGACCACCCGAGTTTAATCAACCGGCCGCGCTGTCGCGCGACGTGATCCCTTTGGACGAGGGGCGTTGCCCCTCGCGCTCCCCAAAGTATTTGCGGCGAAAGGAAGCTCAGTTGTCTGTCGTGTTTTCCACACCGACCGGTTTTCCCACCACAACAAAATGAAGGCTTTCCGGTTTTAACAGCTCTGCTGCGACCCGTTTTACATCTTCCAATGTCACGGCTTCCACCTTGTCGTTGCGTGTCGCGATGTAGTCGATCGGAAGCCCGATCATCTGCATTCCCACCATGATTTTTGCGATAGGTCCGTTCCCGTCAAACCGCAGCGGGTACGCCCCCGTCATATAGGTCTTCGCGTTTTTCAGTTCTTCCGCGGTTACGCCGTTTTCTGCCGCTTTCGCCCATTCATCACGGATCACGTCAATTGCTTCACCAATCCGTTCGTTTGCGGAAGCAACCCGTCCCACGTAGGATTCGGCCAAATCACGAGGTGCGAGCGCGGAGTAGACCCCATAGGTCAGCCCCCTTTTTTCGCGCACCTCTTCCATCAGTCGCGATTCGAATGAACCGCCCCCAAGGATCTGGTTCAGAAGTGTTGCGGCAAAAAAGTCCGGATCACTTTGTTTGATCCCTTTTTGCCCGAACACAGCCACAGACTGAGGTGTGTTGAAGTCAATCACCGTCACCCCGCCCGGCGCCATCATATCTGTCCGTTCCGGCATAGTCCCGCCGGTTTTTGGCAAGTCCCCCAAAAGCGTATCCAGCAACGCCCCAAGTTCCTCTGGTGTGATGTCGCCCACCGCGCCCACATACAGGCGTTCTTTGTTCAACACGTCCTTATGCGCATTCACGATGTCATCGCGTGTCAGGGCAGCAACGCTGTCCAGTGTGCCGTCCAGATTGCTGCCGTAAGGGTGATCGCCGTAAGACAGTTCTGCAAACGCCGCATCGGCAATCGTGTCCGGATCCTTGAGCCCCGACCGGATGCCCGTCAGCACTTGTTCGCGCACACGGTCAATATCGGCTTGTTCAAACCGGGGTTCGATCAGAGATGCCCGAAGAAGCGCAATCGCCTCGTCCCGGTTTTCGGTCAGAAACCGTCCCGATACAGACAGCCTGTCCGGCCCCACAGAGTATCCGAAGCTTGCAGCCAAGCCTTCCACGGCCTTGGAAAAACCCCGACTGTCCAGATCGCCGGCCCCTTCTTCCAAAAGCCCCGTCATCAGGTTAATGGCGCCCCGTTTTCCATCGCGATCCAGTGACGCCCCCCCTCGAAAACGCAGTTCAAGCGCCATGAACGGGATTGAGGGTTCCTGGACAAGCCACGCGGTGATCCCGCCCGGCGACACAACTTCTTCGATTTTGACTTCGGCGCGTGCAGGCAACGCCAACAACATGGCTGCAACCAGAATGCTTAGGACCCTCATTGGTTTGCTCCCTCTTCCTTCATAAGCCATCCGGTGACAGAGGCTTCGCGGTTGAATACCCGCTTGGCTGCAGCCATGATATCTTCACCTGTCACAGCGTCCAGAACATCAGGCCATGCCTGAATGTCCTCGACCGTCAGCCCCGATGTCAGTCCCGAGCCATAGCGTTGCGCGATCCCGTCGACATTGTCGCGGGCATAAATCTGTTCAGCGCGCAGCTGCATTTTCAACCGCTCAAGCTGTTCGGGGTCCACGCCATCAATCATGAACTGGTCAAGGGCTGCATCCATTGCGTCTTCGGCTTCTTGCAGGGTCACGCCGGGCGATGGCACGACAATGACATCAAAGGTCGTGTCGTCCAGTGAAGTACCGCGATAGAACGCCCCCGAAAATACCACGGTTTGCGTGTCGAACTGCAACTTTTCAGTCAGGTACGACGTGGTGCCACCGCCCAGAATTTCAGACAAAAATGTAAGGGCCGCCGCCTCTTGTTGCGCCCCGGCATCACGTTCTTGCGCCAGATAGCTACGCGCCACATATTCTTGTGACACACGCGGATCACGGAACATCAACCGGCGCTCTGCGGTTTGCGGTGGTTCTTCCGTGCGCAGGCGCGTCGGCAAATCGGGGTTCGCAGGGATGACGCCATAATGCTTTTCAGCCAGCGTGCGCACGTCTTCGGGTTCAACGTCCCCCGACACAACAAGGATCGTGTTGTTCGGAGAATAGTAGATTTCATAGAACGACAGTGCGTCGTCCATATCCAGTGTTTCCATCTCGTGCATCCACCCGATAATAGGCACACCGTAGCGATGGTTGTGATATTGCACTGCATTCATTTGTTCGGAAAACAGCGCACGGGGGCTGTTTTCAGTGCGTTGGTTGCGTTCTTCGATGATCACATCGCGTTCGGTTTCAATATTCTTCTCCGTCAAACGGATGTTACGCATCCGGTCGGCTTCCATAGACATCATCAATTCCAAACGGTCCGCTGCGACACGCTGGTAGTAGGCGGTGTAATCGTAGCTGGTGAACGCATTGTCGCGCCCCCCATTGGCCGCAACCACGGACGAAAATTCACCCGCTTCCATTTTATCGGTGGCCTTGAACAGAAGGTGTTCCAGAAAATGCGCGACGCCAGACGATCCCTTAGGCTCATCAGCAGACCCTGCACGGTACCACAGCATATGTTGCACAACAGGGGCGCGGTGATCTTCAACCACAACGACCTGCATGCCATTGTCCAAGGTGAACGTTGTGACTTGGTCTTCGGCTGAGGTGGCGGCCACAGGCGTCAATAATGCCAGCGAAGTCAGGGCAGCGCGCAATAGGGTCATAGGCGATCCTTTAGAATGGGTGTGCGTCATGGATCACAAGATACGTCTTGCGGGGCATGCTTCAAGCGCACTGTCAAAAATGTGAGGTCCAAATGCCAGACAACAGGCACAGTTAATTTGAAGGGGGGGCCGTAGGGGTTGGCACACCGGCGCGCCGGTACTGTGTTGCGACACGATCGGGATCAATGGCCTGACGTTTGTAGACCTGATTGTAACGGTCCACCGGAACGATCCGGTATTGCGTCAACCGACCGCGACGTTTGCGGAAATCTTCGTCTTCGCTGGCCAGTTGGGAACGGATGCCGCGCGTAACACCAAAACGGCTGGCGTGGCTGACAACTGCGCCGTCGCGTGCAGGCACAGCCGCTGCGGCAGAGGTCCTGCGCCCACCGACGACAATGGCCCCGTCTTGCAAGGGTGTAGGATCGGTAATGTTGTTCGCGCCCGGCGTGGGTGCTGGCAACGCGGCATAGCTTTCAGGTGTTTCCAACGGCTTTGCTGGATTGATGATGAATTCATCCGGCCCATCGCCAGAGCCACGCAAATCACGCAGGCCCGTGTTGGCACACCCCGTGATGGCCAGCATCAGCACAGCAGTCACTACAAAACGCATCCCGTTACCTTCCACTTCCCTGTCGCTTCTCAATATCGCAGTCCGGGCACATATGTCACGCCCCCTTTTTGCGCCCCTTCTTCGGGTCGTCTTTTCCTTCGTTGGCAAAAAAGATCATACCCAAAGCGCCTACGACAATAAACACATCCGCCACATTGTAGACCGTGGGGTTCACCCACCCGCAACACGATGTGTTCAGAAAATCCAAAACATATCCGTACCACATGCGGTCCACGACATTGCCCAGCGCACCGCCGATCAAAAACCCCGCGCTTGCGTGAACGATCAAAGGCTGCCTGCGTTTGCGCATCCAAAAGACCACGGCCACACAAATAACCACAGCCAACCCGATCAACACCCAACGCATCACGTCGTTATCGCTGGCAAACAGCCCGAAATTGATACCCCGGTTTTCGCCATAGCTGAAGTTCAACACCGGTGGGATCACCGGCAACATGTCAGGACGTTTCCAAATTTCCATAACATGGACCACCCAGTATTTGCTGGCTTGGTCCGCCAGAAAGGCGATCATGGAAAAGAGAAACATCAGGCGCATCGGGTTTTGTCCTTAGTGGCGGAAGTGGCGCATGCCGGTAAAGACCATGGCAAGGCCGGCTTCGTCTGCGGCGGCAATCACCTCATCGTCGCGCATGGAGCCACCAGGCTGGATCAGGGCCGTGGCGCCTGCTTCTGCGGCGGTAATCAATCCATCCGCAAAAGGGAAAAACGCATCCGATGCGACGACAGACCCTTGGGTCAATGGCGCAGGAAGCCCCATTGCTTCGGCCATATCCTGCGCCTTGCGTGCGGCGATGCGCGTGCTGTCTACGCGGCTCATCTGGCCTGCCCCCACACCCACGGTGGCGCCGTCCTTGACGTAAATGATGGCGTTGGATTTTACGTGTTTGGCCACAGTCCACGCAAACATCAGGTCGGACAGTTCCTGTTCCGTCGGCTGGCGCTTGGTCACGACCTTGAGATCATCACGCGTGATGAATCCGTTATCTTTGTCTTGCACCAGATAGCCACCCGACACCTGACGGATGGTTTGTCCAGCGGCCTTGGCATCCGCCAAACCGTCCGTCGTCAACAAGCGCAGGTTCTTTTTCTTGGCAAACACAGCACGGGCCGCATCATCCGCACCCGGCGCAATCACCACTTCTGTGAAAATGGCAGAAATTTCTTCCGCTGTGGGGCCGTCCAACGGCTGGTTTAGCGCGATAATGCCACCGAAAGCCGACGTGCGGTCACAATCAAATGCACGGGAATATGCCTGCGCCAGCGTATCACCGGTTGCAACGCCGCACGGGTTTGCGTGTTTGATGATGGCCACTGCCGGGCCATTGGCGGGATCGAATTCAGACACCAGTTCAAACGCTGCATCGGTGTCATTGATGTTGTTATAGGACAGCTCTTTGCCCTGATGTTGTGCAGCTGTGGCAACGCCCGGGCGCTCTGATCCGTCTGTGTAGAACGCAGCCGCCTGATGCGGGTTTTCGCCGTAGCGCAAAGTCTGCGCCAATGTGCCACCAACGGTGCGGCGGCGTGGGGTGTCGCCGATCTGGCTGGCCATCCATGTGCTGACCGCTGTGTCATAGGCCGCGGTGCGCGCATACGCCGTTTGGGCCAAGCGCTGGCGCAGGGCATAGGTCGTTTGCCCGTCGTTGGCGGCCATATCGGCCAGAACCACATCGTAGTCTTCCACATCAACAACCACATTCACAAAGCCGTGGTTCTTGGCAGCAGAGCGGATCATCGCCGGACCGCCAATGTCGATGTTTTCGATCATCTCGGCGTATTCTGCGCCACGCTTCAACGTCTCCTCAAAGGGATAGAGGTTGACGACAACAAGATCGATGGCCCCGATGTCATGCGCGTCCATCGCCGCCACGTGGGCATCGTTGTCGCGCAGCGCCAACAAGCCGCCATGCACAACAGGGTGCAGCGTCTTGACGCGTCCATCCATCATTTCAGGAAAGCCCGTGATTTCGGATACATCTTTTACGTCCAGCCCCGCGTCGCGCAACGCTTTGGCCGTGCCCCCCGTCGACAACAATTCAACCCCGCGTGCGGCCAACGCCTTGCCAAAATCAACCAATCCGGTTTTGTCGGAGACTGAAAGCAATGCGCGGCGAATGGGGTACAGATCGGTCATAGAAAAGGCGTCCTTTGGAAGTTATTCAGAGTAGTCAGGTTCATCCCGGCTCAGATCGCGAATGCCAATGGCAGTTTCCTGCGCCTTGGACAAGGACCAGCGGATGCGCGTGGCATACTCTATCGCACGACCAGATAGAACGATCTGTTGTGACGCACGTGGCTTTAATCTGCCTTTTTCCAGATAAACACTTGGATCAAGGGACAAATTATCTTTGCCTTCATGGCGGAAAACCCAGATTTCCCCGCTTTTGAGCGCCATAGACACGGCAGAACCGCCCAAATCCAGCGTCGCGTCCACTTCGGGATGCAGGTGAAAGCGTATCTCGTAGGGGATGCCCGCCAGTCGCGCGGCGTCCATTGAGGCGTCGAATTTGCGTTTTGGGCCGTCTTCCATGGCCAGTAGCATGTCTTCGCCTGCCATCGCGCGGCCATCGAACGTCATTTCCAATGTGCGTGCATGTGTCAGGCCATGAACCGGCGCAAAGCCGTCATGCCCCCCTTGAAAACGCAACCCGTCGGGGGCCTGACTCATTTCGATGGGCACATGTTTTGGCCCGTCCACCAGTTCTTCATGTGCGCTGCTGCGGTCCGCATCGCCCAACCGTGCGCTGGAATAGCCATCCAAACACAACGTCGAATGGGACGGGGTCGCGCGGCCGGCGCGGCGCCATTCCGCGCCAAAGGTTTCCCCCGATCCACAGTTCACGATCAACGGCCTGCGCCCAGACGTCAGTTCAAACGACAGCGTGGACGCATGTCCGTCATGGGATGCTTTGCCTTTGGGCGGCAGGCTTGCATCCACGATCACCGACGTGCGCCCTGCCGACAGTCGCGCAAATCCCATGGCAAGCCCGTCCACTTGCACCGCTTTCACCCCTGCAGATGCCAAAGCGTGATCCAGCCACCCTTCCATACCGCGCCCACCGCCATGGAACCGCGCCAAACCACCGTCGGCATGGCGCAGGGTCCGCAACGTGGGTGCGATCCGCGCGATGGCTGCGGTATGGGCTTCGGGCACGTCTTGCCCTGATTCCGAAACCACCGCCGCAGCCCATGTCAGCAACATGAACACGTCCAGCAATTCTTCGGGATTGCGGGTGGGCAATCCGCCTTGATCATCGATTTGGTTGCGACATTCGCGGGCCAAAGCCTTGATGGCGGGGGCCGCCAACGCTTCCTTGCCCTGCAACGACAGCCCTGCATGGATCAATCCTGTCAGCGCCTCAAAACGGGGCAAGCCGGGGCTGGCGCTGTGCCAGCGCTTGGACAAGAACTGCGTTTGCTGTGCCAAAGACCGATAAAATGCCTCGGAGGCCTGCCCATCCTGACCGCTTAACAAAAAGAGCGCATGATTGATCCATCGGATCAAACGCCGCCCCGTCAGATCAGGCGTCCATCCGGGGCCAGAGCCACGCCCATAGCGCTGTATCCAGTCCCATATCCACGCTTGTGCTTTGCTGCGCGCTTTTGCGTCCCCAACAGCGGCCAGATCGTCCATCCATGCAGACCCGTGCATCTCTGCATCATAGGCCGGATCAGGGGTGTTCAACTGCCAAAGCGACGCGTCGGGGGCTTCGATCAGATATCCCGCAAACAGGTAATTGCCCGCAATCAGCTGTCGCCCACGGGCAAAGCTGCCAATGGTGCGGGGTTCGGGCGACGATGTAAAACCTTTGGCCGCCACCGCACGCGACGCCAACCGCGCATGAACGCGATTGAGCAAACGGGCCTTGCGGGCCTTAAAACCGTTTGGGTTGGACATAGTGCTCTGCCTTTTCACGCTCTGATGGCGTTTGGCTGCACTTTAGCTGGCGATCAAATTTAAGTCACTGATTTTCGTGTGCCTGATTTTTTGCATCGGCAGGGATTGGATCACGCCTTGCGAAGCGCCGCGATGTAGAACCCGTCCATGCCACCCTGATCCGTCCAGAAATCGGGACGTAAACGCAACCCGCCTTCTTGGGTCGTCCAGCTTGGATCGACACCATCCACCTTCAATGCGTCACGATCAATGGACAGGTCGGCATGACGTTCAAGCGCCTCTTCGATTTGCACTTCGCCTTCGTCCGGTAACAATGAACAGGTGCAAAAGACCAGTCGTCCGCCCGGCTTTAGAAGTGTTGCGGCATGGTCCAAAAGCTGCGCTTGCAGATCAATCAAAGCCCCGAATTCCGATCCGTCCTTGGCATGTGGCAAGTCCGGATGACGACGGATTGTGCCTGTGGCCGAACACGGCGCATCCAGCAAAATCGCATCATATTTCCCGTCCAGCGTCAAAGCATCCTGCACAACGACGCGGGCCTTCAGGCCGGTGCGGGTCAGGTTTTCCTGCACCCGCGCCATGCGACCTTTGGAAATATCTACACATGTCACCTCTGCGCCCATGGCCGCCATCTGCATGGTTTTGCCACCGGGGGCCGCACATAGGTCCAGCGCCTGCATCCCCGATTGCGGCGCAAGCACCTGCGCGGGGATTGCGGCTGCTGCGTCTTGCACCCACCATATGCCCGCGTCGTAGCCTTCCATTGCAGAAACCTGACGCGCATCTGTAACGCGCACGGACCCCGTGGGTAAAACGGAGCCGCCCAGTTTTTCAGCCCATGCCTGTGCGTCACCATTCACAGTCACATCCAACGGCGCCCCTGCAAAATGGGCTTGTTCGATGTGCCCCATTGCCTCTGCCCCCCAAGCGTCTGCAAGCGGACCACGCAGCCATTTGGGCAAGCGCGGGGCGCGCAGTTTGCCCCACTCTTCTGGCCCTTTTGCCGCAACCTTGCGCAGCACCGCATTGGTCAGACCTTTCATTTTGCCGTAGCGCTTGTGTTTGGACACCAGCTCAACCATCGCATTGACAACGCCGTGTGCCGCTTCGCCCTGACACAGTTCTACCGCGCCGACGCGCAGGGCATTGTGCACCATCAAGGGGGGCGTGCGTTGCAGGTGTTTTTGTAGAACACGATCCGCACGTTCCAGCCCGCGCAGCGTTTGGGTTGCAAGGCGTTGCGCACGGGCGCGATCGCTTGCGTCCAGCTTGTCCAGTGTACCTGCGCCAAGCACCTCGGACATCAATCGCCCTTCGCCCAAGACCTGATCCAACACGTAAACGGCCGCCCGCCGCGCTTGCACACCTGTGTCAGACATTTCTCAACCCTTATATGTCATGTGTCACGGGTTGCCCCCGCCAAGACCCGGCGTATATCAAGGGGACAGCCGCAAAGGAACCCACCCCATGAGCGAAGACAGCAAAACCCAAAAGGCCCTGCCAGACGCCGCCAAACGCGCTTTGGCCGAGGCCGAAGCCCGCCGCAAAGCCGACGCAGGTCTTGATTTGCCCACAGAACTGGGTGGGCGTGACGGGCCGGAACCCGTGCGCTTTGGGGATTGGGAACGCAAAGGCATCGCTGTCGACTTTTGATTGCGATGCTTTGCGGGCTTTAGGAAAAGATGCGGTAATACAGCCAGTCCGGCAAGAAATTCGCGCCCCGAAACACCAGCGAAAAGAGCCTTGGAAAGCTCTTTTTGAACGCAGTGTCGTTCATGTGTTCAAACATCTCGCGCGCCGCCATGTCGGTTTCCATGATGAAGGGCATGTTGAAATCATTCTTGTCGGTCAGTTGCGTTTTGATGAAGCCCGGATTGCAGACTTGAACACGCACACCCGTTTTACGCAAATCGGCATACATACATTCCGCCAAAGACATTGTTGCCGCTTTTGACGCGGTGTAGCCAATGCTGCCGGGCAAGCCGCGGAACCCCGTCAGGCTTGAGGTAATGACGATGTGCCCTGCATCTTTGGAAACCATCTGCGGCACAACCTGCCCCAAGACACGCACAAAGCCTGTAAAGTTGATGTCTGCCATTGCAGTGGCTTGGTCGGCGTTCCAGTCTTTTGCACCAAACGGCCAGTAAACACCGGCCAGAAGCACGACGCCGTCCACGTCCCCCACAGCCTTTGCCGCCGACTTGACGCTGTCATCGTCTGAAATGTCCATGACCTGAACAGACGCTTTGCCTGGCAAATCCGCGACGATCGCTGCCAGTTTGTCTTCAGAACGCGCAGAGAGCACAACCTCTGAGCCGGACCTGCTGAGAAGGCGCGCCAAAGCTTCACCCAGCCCGTCGCTTGCGCCCACCAACCAATATCGTTTGCCTTGCCACTCGGATGTCATGCCGCCTCCTTGATGGTTTGTTCTGCGGGACGCATCGTGGCCACCAGCTCTGCAACCTTGATCCCGAACTTACGGAACTGCGACCGGTTCACGATGGTTCCATTCGGCGCCAGATACATCCAGTCTACGGTGTCCAAAACATGGCCTCCCGCGCTGTCTGGCAATTGGAAGCGGTATTTCAGCTGCACAGAAGCGCCCAATTGCACCCCCATGCCTTCGCCCACCACATCAGAGGCCGTGGCTTTGATGCGCCCGTCGTTGCCCAAAGACAGGTTCCACTGACGGTCTTGCGTGGATCCGTCATGATAGCGGAAATGTTCGCGCATCACCCCTGAATTTCCGGTCCATTCGCAATCAAATTCGCCAACAAACCGGCTGGTGACGCGACCAAGCGGGCCGTAGATGACCCCTTCGCACACAATCGGGCCATTCAGGTGTTGGCGCACATCAAATTGCGTATCGTCTTGCGCATAGTCATCGGGGCTTTGCGCCACAAAACTTGCATAGCGCTGTCGCACCCAGTTCAAAAGCAGCACAATAGCCACCCCTGCAATCACGTAGAAAATACCGTCCATCTGTCAGGTCTCCTCGAGGTTGGTGGCTGCCAAAAGCAGCACTGCGACGGCCTTAAGCGCACAGGGCACAGCCGCATAAAGTAGGGAAAGCAAACCAAGGGCTTGCACTGAATTGGTCGCTGTACCGCTTTGAAACCCCACCGCGTCCAACGCGGGCAAAAGGGTGACAGCGGCAAAGGCCAAGGTAAATTTCGACACAAACGCCCAAAGCCCGAAGCCTTCGGCGGCAGAGGGCGAAATCTTGGCCATTCGTTTGGAAAAGATTGCAGGCAAAAGCGTCAAATCTGCCCCAAGGGCTGCCCCCGACACAACGCAGATCACTGCAAAATATGGCCAATCACCCGCGCCCAGAAACATCGCACATCCCAGCGACACGATCGACACGACCATCGAAAACAGCAGCGCCTGCTTTGCGCCAATCCGTTCCGCTAGAAAGCTCCAGATCGGGGATGCCAGTGCGGCCGACAGGAAAAACAACAACAGCAATGGCCCTTCCAGCCCGGGCGCATCCAGCCTGCTTTCCACAAAGAACAGGAAAAGCGTGGAACTGACGGCGACAGGTGCGGCATTCACCATAGCGATCAGCAAAAGCCGCCGCGCCACTGTGTCTTGCAACACCACGCGAAACCCCGACGACCGCGCCGCGGTGCCGGAATCCCATTCGTGCTGCATCATCACCACAGACAACACCGCCCAAACCGCAAATCCCACTGCAAATCCCGCGAAGGGGGCACCAATCACGCCACCCAACACAACAGGGGCAATCGCGGCGGCACACACCCCCAGCAAAGCACCGGTTTCGCGCCACCGCGCCAAACGCAAGTGTCCGTTGCCCCCCAGTTGGTCGGCCTTAATGACGCCTTGTGCATAGAAATTGATGGTCAAAAAGGAAAACCCCGAAAACACCAGCGTCAGCATCAAACCGAACCAGATCAGCGGCGCAATCGGCGGCGTGACCGCGAACAGGCCAACCATCGCACCGCCCATCACCGCGCAGCCAATCCCAACGGCCAGCGCGCGCCGGTCACGCAGTTTTTCTGACACCCGCCCGAACAGCGGGTCTTGCACCACATCCAGCAAGCGCAAGCCGAACAAAACGGCCCCCAAAGCGGCCAAAGACACGCCGTACTCATCGACATAGAACTTCGGCGCATGGATATAAATCGGCAATCCCGCCGCCGCCAAAAGCGCTGCAAACACAGCGTAAGACGGCAAGCGCAGCGGGCTGCGTTCAGTGACATGATCAGAGGTTGAGGTCATCCCCGCGACACCTCTTGTTTCGGTGGTTCCGGTGACCGTCTGAAGGTTGCTTTTTTCACCCAAAGCTTGATGGCTTGCCAATGGATCAGCGCCAGAACACGGCGCGACCCAAAGGGACGACGCAGCAAGGCACGCAAAATGCTGGCGTTGGATAAGGGGCGGCGTTTGCCTGTCAGCGTGGCAATCAAACCGCCGCCAGCACGCGAATAGTCGATCCAGATACCGATACGGTCTTCTGTAATGTCAAAGCGAAATTCGTAACCGCCCTCAACGGGCTGAAAGGGCGACACATGCAGGATTTTGACCGCCCCCAACCGGTCTTCAGGGGCAATCGGGCGCATGTCGGGGTGATGCACCAGATAGGAGTGACGCACGCCAAAGGTGTTGGTCACTTCCGCGATCACCGCAATCAGCGCGTCGTCTTGCCCACGACGACACAGCCAGAAGCTCACCGGATTGAACACATGCCCCAAGAAACGGGGCTGGGCCAAAAGTTCGATGCGAGCGACACCATTGATCTGGTGCGCCTCAAGCACATCGCGAACCCACCGCGCCCCGCGCCCGTGTTTGGGCGGGCCGCCATGATCGCTGTCATGAAGACCTGCAACGCCACGCCCGTTGCGCTTGAACAAGGACGGCGTGTCCAATGCGGCCTCTGCATCCAGCAGCACATAGTCGATGGAATAGCGAAACGCGTTGTCCACGTCGCCTTTGCGGCCATGAAACGTCTGGCCTGAAATATGATCAATGCCGCGGGTCACTCGGCCGCCAAAGCCAACGTATCACGGGCTTGCATAGCACGAACCACGTTTACCGCACTGTCCAAGCCGTCTTCGTGAAATCCATGACGCATCCAAGCCCCACAAAACCATGTGTTGTTGTCACCGTTCATAGCACGCACCGCGTCTTGCGCTGCCAATGCCGCTGCATCATAGACCGGATGGCGCAAGGTGACTTGGTCATAAATCAAATCGGGGTCGATGTGTCGCTTGGTGTTGAGCGTCACAAAGAAATTCTGATCCAGCTTGATGGGTTGTAGCGAATTCATCCAATACGTCAGATCAATGGTATCGTCCTGCACAGTCGCGTCTTCGGTGTAAACCCAGGACGACCATGTGGCCCGGCGGTGTGGCATGATGCTTTCGTCAGAATGTAAAACGATGTCGTTTGGCTGGTATTTGATTGAACCCAGCGCCGCGCGTTCGCCTGCACCTGCATCATCGCCCAGTATTGCCAATGTATCGTCGGAATGGGTGGCAAACACCACATCGTCGAACTCAGCCCAGTCGACGCCCTGCGCTTTAATGCGCACACCGGAATCGATGCGTTGCACAGATTGAATGGGGGCAGACAGTTGAATGTCGACACCGCGTCCCAGCATCGCGGCCTCAAGGCGGCGCACATATTCGATCGAACCACCTTCAACAGTGTACCACTGATGTTGTCCCGTGGCGCCCAGCAATGCGTGGTTTTCAAAGAACTGGATCATGGCGTGGGCCGGAAAGTCCATGATCTTCTGGGTCGGTGTCGACCAGATGGCACCAGACAGCGGCAGCAGGTAATAGTCGCGAAAGTAATCGCCTGTGCCCAAAACTTTTAGAAAGTCTCCGACGCTGAGACTGCGGTCTTGGGCGACGCGCAACGCATTTTTGTTGAACCTGAAAATGTCGCGTATCATCCCCAGAAACTTTGGGTTCAACGCATTTTTGCGTTGGGCGAACAAACCATTGAGGCTGGCCAATGCGTATTCGAACCGACCGCCACCGATAGACGCCCCAAAGCTCATGTTGCTTTTCACAACCGGCACATCAAGTTCATCAAAAAGCTGCGCCATGTGCGGATAGTTGGCATAATTGAAGACGATGAACCCGGTATCGACGGGTTGGTCCATGTTCGGCCCCGCCATGCGTGTGCGGGCATGACCACCTATGCGGTTTTCGGCCTCGAACAGCGTCACATCCGACGTCTCGCTTAACATGTAAGCAGCGCCCATGCCTGAAATACCAGCGCCTATAACAGCAACTTTGCGACGATGCGACTTAGGGGCGGGCGGGGCGTTTTCAAAGGGCATTCAGTTGGTCTTTCTTCTGCGCTGCGGCAATGTGTCTAGCCAGATTTACATAGATGTACGCATCAACGCCACGAATGGATGCAAAAAAACGCAAAAATCTATATGTGATCCAATTGGATGTGGGCCTCGTATCTTTGTCATGTTAGCGGGTTTACAAACTTCATCGGTGGCGGAACCGACACCGTCATCCTATCGACCAATGGCCCGTGGGGCTGTGACAGGCGAAGTGCGTGTGAACAACGAAGACAAAACAAAAAAGCGTTTGTTGTGGGTCTCACACTTGACCCGCATCCGCGACAATCAGGACAAAGCGGCCTTCGCCGAGCTTTACGCCCATTTTGCGCCCCGCGTGAAAGGGTTCCTGATCAAGTCGGGGTCAGACGCATCCTTGGCCGAAGAATGCGCCCAAGAGGTCATGGCGACCTGTTGGCACAAAGCGCATATGTTCGACCCAAGCCGGGCGTCCGTGGCGACATGGATTTTTACCATCGCCCGGAACCGAAAGATCGACGTGCTGCGCAAACAGCGCCGACCAGAGCCTGAGGAACTGACATGGGGTCCCGAAGAGGAACCCGATCAAGCCGACGTTTTGGCGTTGCAGCAAGAAAGCGAATTACTGGGTCGCGCCTTGGCCGACCTGCCCGCAGCACAGCGGGATTTAATACAAAAGGCGTATTTCGGGGATCTGTCCCACAGTGAAATTGCCGCTGAAACCGGTCTGCCCCTTGGCACGATCAAATCGCGAATTAGGTTGGCGCTGGAACGCTTGCGCCACGTATTGAAATGAATGGTTAAAACGATGAGTAACATCAAACACCACCTGACCGACGACATCCTGATGGCCTATTCCGCAGGCACCCTGCCAGAGGCTTTCAATCTGATGGTCGCCACGCATTTGTCTTTGTGTGATACGTGCCGTGCGCATCTGGCTAGCTTTGACGCCGTAGGCGGCGAAGTTCTGGACACGCCAGATGTCGACATCGCCATGGATACGGCATCGTTCGCCGCCACCATGGCGCTGATCGCCGGTGGTCCGACAGAGGAAATCAAAGTCACACGCCCCAAAGGTATGTTGCCAGCACCGCTGCAGGATTACGTCGGCGGTGATTTGGATCAGATCCGTTGGAAACCGGTTGGCCTTGGCGTCAAGCAAGCCATTTTACCGACCTCCAAAGACGCGTCTGCGCGGCTTTTGTTCATTCCCGCGGGGGCTGCGATGCCTGACCATGGTCATAAAGGCACTGAAATGACTATGGTCTTGCAGGGTGCTTTTCAGGACGATGACGACTACTTTGCACGCGGTGATGTCGAAACGGCAGACAGCGATCATTTCCACACGCCGGTGGCCGACATTCACGAAGACTGTATCTGTCTGGCCGTGACAGATGCGCCGCTGGAATTCAAAGGTTTGCTACCGAAAATCGCCCAAAGGTTCCTGCGCATCTAACGTACTTGAGAAAATTTGAATAAACGCCCGATTTGGGGCGGCGAAGCCTGGGCCCTTGGTCTAGGCTTCTTTCATGCTGTTTACACTTCCCTCAGACGCCACATTGTATGACGCACTGATTGCCCGTGATCCCGCCTATGACGGGCGGGCATTTGTTGGCGTGCGATCAACTGGCGTATTTTGCCGCCTGACGTGCCCTGCCCGCAAACCCAAAGCCGAAAACTGCAGTTTCCACGACAGCCCGACCGCCTGCATCGACGCGGGCTTTCGTCCCTGTAATCGGTGCCATCCCATGCACGCTTTGGTGCCGGACGATCCGGCAGTGCAGGATTTGTTGACACGATTGGACAACGCCCCCACGCGGCGCTGGTCCGAGACTGATGTGAAGGCACTTGGGCATGATCCCTCTACCATTCGGCGCGCCTTTAAGCGGCATTTTGGCACGACTTTTCTTGATCTTGCCCGCGCACGTAGACTGCAAGCAGGCTTCACCACATTGGCGGACGGTGGCCGCGTCATCGACGCCCAATTGGAAGCCGGCTTTGACAGCCCTTCTGCTTTTCGCAAAGCCTTCGCCGCGATGATCGGCCTGCCCCCCGGCGGGTTTCAAAAATCGGCACTGCTGAAAGCCGATTGGTTTCAAACAGTACTCGGCCCCATGATTGGCGTAGCGGACAACACGCATTTGCATCTGTTGGAATTTGCCGATCGCAAGGCACTACCGGCCGAGCTTAAGCGCCTTGTGACATCCACAAAATCCGGTGTCGCGATTGGCAGCACCCCGCCCTTGGAACAGGTCAAACAAGAGTTGCAATCTTACTTTGGCGGCCAGAATGCTACATTCACAACACCCTTGGCGCTTCACGGCACACCCTTTACCAAAGACGTCTGGCGGGCGCTGCAAACCATTCCGGCGGGGCACACCCGAAGCTATGCCGCTTTGGCTGAAACCATACAGCGCCCCACCGCGACGCGGGCTGTGGCACGGGCCAACGGCGCAAATCAGATCGCGATTTTAATCCCCTGCCACCGTGTGATTGGCGCTGACGGGGCGCTGACCGGATATGGCGGCGGCGTGTGGCGGAAACGAAAACTCATCGACCTTGAAAGGCAATATCTATGACTGATTTCAAAGCCATGCACATTCCGGGACGACCCTTGGTTCTTTGCAACATTTGGGACGCAGGCAGCGCAGTGGCCGTGGCCAAGGCTAACCCGCCCGCCATCGCAACGGGCAGTTGGGCGGTTGCCAAGGCCCAAGGATACGAAGACGGGCAAAACATGCCGTTTGCGCGTTTCCTTGAAACTGTCATTCAAATCAGTGACGCCATTAGCTTGCCGCTGACTGTCGATTTTGAAGCCGGCTTCGCGCAAACAGACAATGGGCTGTTTGAAAATCTGCAAAGGTTGGTTGCGGCCGGAGCGATTGGCATCAATTTCGAAGACCGCATCATCGGTGGCAAAACGCTTCAAACACGCGAGGCGCAAGCGTCCAAAATCAATGGATTGCGCGGCGTGGAACAAAACCTGTTTATCAACGCACGCTGCGATTTGATGTTTGATGGCAGTGACCTTGAAACCCAGATGACGCGCTTGCCGGATCTGATCGACCGCGCAAAGGCTTATGCCGATGCAGGGGCTGACGGGTTCTTTGTGCCGGGTGTCACGGACCCTGCCCTGATTGAACAAATTTGTGCCGCCAGCCCCCTGCCCGTCAATGTCATGCGCAGCGACGACACCCATTCAATCGCAGCGCTTGCAGCACTGGGTGTGGCCCGCATCAGCCATGGGCCCGCCCCCTACATCCAAGCAATGCAGGCGTTGACGGACCGGGCCAAAGCGATGGGCAGCAATCTTGGGTGACGCGTTAAGCGTAGCCTTTTTCTTTCATCCAATAGTCCATGTCCGTCTCCTAATCCGTCTTACGCGTCGCCCTGCGTCAATGGAACCACGTTTGCAGGCGCGGCTTCAAGCTCTTCGACATCAAAATTATCGAGTTTGGCTGCGCGTTTGCCAGCCCGTTCCGCCGCCGTGGAAATTCCGTCCAGATCAGCACGCGCCTGACCGAAATGTGTGTTCAGCTTGTTCACACGTTCCACCACAATCTCGACGTCACGGTGCAGGTGTTTCAAAGTTGTGCGAATGGCCCCTGCCTGTTCTTTCATGCGGGCATCTTTCAGGATCGCGCGCATTGTGTTCAACGTTGCCATGCATGTCGTGGGCGACACGATCCAGACTCGCGCATCAAAACCGGCCCGCACCAGATCGGGGAAATTCGCGTGCAGTTCTGCATAAACGGCTTCCGAAGGCAGAAACATCAACGCCCCATCCGCTGTTTCGCCATCAATGATGTATTTTTCGGAAATATCCGAAATGTGTTTTCTTACATCGGTTTTGAACCGCGCAACCGCCTGTTTAAGATCAATGTCAGTCTCTGCTTTGCGCATTGCCTCATAGGCATCGAGAGGGAATTTGCTATCGATCACAATAGGCCCGGGCGGGTTCGGCAGCTTGATCAAGCAATCTGCCCGCTTTCCGTTGCTGAGCGTCGTTTGCAGCGAATAGCTGTCGCTGGGCAGCGCTTTGCCGACAATATCGTTCAGTTGAATTTCCCCAAAAGCACCACGTGTTTGTTTGTTGCTTAGGATGTCTTGCAGGCTCAGGACATCCCCGGACAATTTGGTGATGTTGTCTTGTGCCTTGTCGATCGCGGCCAACCGTTCTTGCAACTGCGTCAGGCTGGTGGTCGTTTGCTTTGACGACCCATGCAGGGTTTCGTTCATCCGTTCTTGCATCTCGGCCAAGGAATTTGCCGATTTCAGTGCATTTTCCGCCAGACGGTCCGTCATCTGCTGTTGAACCATGGCCAAGCGCGCTTCCATGGTTTGGATCACTTGCGTCTGCGTGTTGGCTTGGGTGTCAGACACCGTTTGCAAACCCCCTTGTAACTGGGCTTGCCCCATAGACAACTGCTGCACATGTTGCCCCAGATAGCCCAACTGCTGTGCCAAAGGCTCTGCCGCCCGCGCAGAGCGTCTTGCCGCGGAAACCGCCATAAAAAGCAAAACCACAATAAGGACTGGAATGGCCAACACAGCCCAGATCACGCCGTCAGAAAGGCTGATAGCGTATCCTGCAATTTCAATCATGTGCGCCCGAATAGCCGTTCGATGTCTGCCAATTTCAGCTCCACATAGGTGGGGCGTCCGTGGTTGCATTGACCGGAATGCGGGGTCGCTTCCATTTCACGTAACAACGCATTCATTTCCTCGGCCCGCATCCAGCGGCCAGACCGGATCGACCCATGGCAGGCCACTCGGCTTAGGATCGCTTCTACCTTGGCCTGCACCATGTTTGAGCTGCCTTGATCCGCCAATTCATCGAGAATATCCAAAATCATCGCACGCGCGTTGACCTCGCCCAATATTGCAGGCGTTTCGCGTACGGCAATCGCACCGCCACCGAAGGGTTCAATCCCCAATCCAAAGCGCGCCAAGTCATCCGCAACGTCCAGCAATCGGGCGCAGTCGCCTTCGGACAGTTCAACGATTTCAGGGATCAGCAGCCCTTGGGTTGCAACCCCGTTTTCCGCCATCTGGTGTTTCAGTTTTTCATAAACCAACCGCTCATGCGCCGCATGTTGATCGACGATAACCATGCCATGTGCGGTTTGGGCGATAATATAGTTTTCGTGGACTTGCCCACGCGCCGTGCCCAATGGCAGGTCTTGGGGCGCCTCATCTGGCACAGGGTCAGGAGCCATAACCTGACCGCTGTAATCTTGACGCATCTCTGCAAAGCCGGGCGCTTGCGTCTCGTGGGGTGTGACACGCGACCCAACGTGGGGACGGTCCATCTGATACACACGCCCGGCCGAGGTCTCTGGTGTCATCGCCCCCAAAGTGGCACCCGCAACAGTGGTCGACGCCCGATGCCCAGCATCCGCCAAAGCATGTCGTAGCGCGGACACGATCAATCCACGCGCCAGCCCCGGATCGCGAAAGCGCACTTCGGATTTGGCCGGGTGCACATTCACATCCACCAGCGTCGGGTCGCAATCCAGAAACAGGGCCGCCGCAGGGTGACGATCACGGCTTAGAAAATCGAAATAGGCCCCACGCAACGCACCCACCAGCAACTTGTCACGCACCGGGCGACCGTTGACGAACAGATACTGCGCCACGGCTGAACCACGCGAGTAGGTAGGCAACGCAGCATATCCTGTCAGATGCAGCCCCTCACGCTCTGCGTCTATTTTCAGGCTGTTGTCTGCAAATTCGCGGCCCAAAACCGTGGCCAGTCGTCCGTGCAGCGCGTCGAACATATCCCCTGTTTCCGCTTCGGCGCGAAAGGTCGTGCGGGGGGCGTCGCCGCTGACATCGCGCAGCTCAAAGCGCACAAATGGCTCGGCCATCGCAAGGCGCTTGATCACGTCCCCAATGGCTTGGGATTCGGCGCGGTCAGTACGCAGGAACTTCAACCGCGCAGGCGTAGCATAGAACAAATCCCGCAAGGTGATCACGGTACCCGCGTTCAAAGCAGCAGGTCGCACGTCGCCAACATGTCCACCTTCGACATTGATCTCGAAGGCTGCAGCCCCGGGCACGCGCGAGGTGATATTCAAACGCCCGACGGCACCCAAAGATGGCAAGGCTTCGCCCCGAAAGCCAAAAGTGTGGATGTTCAACAGGTCCGATCCGTCGATTTTTGATGTCGCATGGCGTGACAGTGCCAATGGCAAATCATCGCCAGCGATGCCGCAGCCGTCATCCGTGACGCGGATCAGGGTCTTGCCACCGTCCGCCACGTCGATGGTGATGCGCATTGCACCGGCATCTATCGCGTTTTCCACCAACTCCTTAACAGCAGAGGCAGGACGTTCGACCACTTCGCCCGCAGCGATGCGATTGATCGCAGCATCGTCAAGTTGGCGGATTACGGGGCGGTTTTCGCTGATGTTGGGGTCAATTGCGGCCATGCCCCGATATGTAGCATGCAAAGACGCGATTCGACCAGCAAGGTAAGGCGGGGTTTAGCCCGCCTTTCTGGTGTTTTGGTTAACGCGCTGAAAAGGCTGCAAAGACGCCGTAAGGTGTGGCTTGCCGCACCTGATTACGCCGCTGCAAAGCCCGCATCCAACCCCGTCAAAACACGGTTCACTTCATCTTCGGTGATGATCAACGGCGGCGACATCAAGATGTTGTTGCCGCCCAAACGCACCATAACGCCCGCATCATACGCCGCTGCATGAATGCGCTTCATCGTGGCCATGTCCATGGGGGTTTTGGCGCCGCGGTCCGACACCAGTTCAAGCCCTGTCATCAACCCATGCCCACCGCGGACGTCCCCGATGATATCGTATTTCTCCATCAATTTGACACATCCATCATACAGCTGTGTGCCCCGCAAACCGGCATTGGTCTTTGTGTCCAAACGCAAGGTTTCAGACAGACAAGCTGTCACAGCGGCTGCCCCAACCGGATGCGCGGAATAGGTGTAGCCGTGGAAAATCGCACCGTCTTCGCCAGATGTTTCAAACACCTCTGCCACAGCCTCCGACATCAAGGCCGCGCCAACCGGGAAGTACCCCGAAGTGATCCCTTTTGCGCAACACATCATATCAGGCTGCACGCCAAAGTGGGTGCTGCCGGACCAATCGCCAGACCGTCCAAAGCCTGTAATCACTTCGTCCGCAATCATCAAAATTCCGTGGCGGTCGCAAATTTCGCGCATCAGCTTCATGAAATGCTGCCCAGGAACAATCACACCACCCGCGCCCTGAATAGGCTCCATGATAAATGCGGCGATGCTGCCTGCGCCTTGGAACGCAATTTCATCTTCCATGGCAGCTGCAATGTTTTGGGCCAACACATCGGGATCCGTTTCATTGTACGGATTGCGATACGTGTATGGGCTGGGCATGTGAAAACACCCCGGCATCAACGGTTCATAGTTGATGCGAAACCGGTTGTTTCCATTCACAGAAGCCCCGCCAAAATGCGTGCCGTGATACCCCTTCTTCAAGGACAGGAATTTGGTGCGGTTGGGGGCGCCCTTGATGCGGTGATATTGCCGCGCAAGACGCAGGCAGGTTTCGACGGAATCCGACCCGCCCGAGGTGAAGAACACCCGCCCCATGCCGTCAGCCTCGAAGAACTCACGCACCGCATAAGACGCCTCGATCGCGGTGGGGTTGGATGTGCCTGCAAAGGCCGAATAATAGGGCAAATCATATAGTTGCTTGGCAATGGCATCTTTGACCACATCGTTGGAATAGCCAAGGTTCACGCACCACAACCCGCCAACGGCATCCACCGTTTCATGCCCGTCGATGTCCTTGATGACAGAGCCCTCGGCCCCTGTGATGATCGTCGGCGCATTGTCTTTTGCCGCGCCCGGGTGCCCCATGGGGTGCCACAAGTGTTGCGCATTATTGGCGCGCAGGAAGTTGTCGTCTTTCATGGCAGGCTCTCCTTTTTTGGCTTGGGGGCAGAGGGCCAGAAAATTCTCCGTTTGGCAAGCGCCGACACTTGGGACCCGCCCTCGATCACGGTCCTGGGGTCAGGACTCTAGGACCGTTTGCGGTGGGGTCCCAGGATTGCCGCCAGCGCAAGGTTGACCCCCGACATGGTCGCGATCATCCCCGCCGCGCTGACAGACGCGTCAAACCCCAGCCACAACGGCCCGTAGCCCGCCAACACATAGCCCGCGACCGCAGCCAGCAGCGCAAACAACATCGACCACGCCACCTGGGTTTCCAACCGGTTTGTCATCATACGAGCAGCGGCAGGGGGGCATATGAACATCGCAATCACGATAATCGATCCCACTGCATCAAATGCAGCCACTGCGGCGATGGCGGAAACGACCACCAAAGCCAGCCCCAAAGGCCGTGTGCGCATACCAATGGTCTGGGCGAACCCTTCATCAAAGGTCGAGATTTTCAGCGGCCGCCAGAATACACCGATAAACAGCCCCACCAAAACAAGCGTGCCTGCCATACGCGGCAGCTCAACCGGCAGCCCGGAAAGTGCGTCCAGATCCAGCAGCGACGACCATCCCAAAGCATCCAGCCAGATCAGACTTTCCAAGTTGCCAAACAGGGCATGCTCCACGTCCAGATGCACGCTGCTGGTGTCGGACTGCTCCAAAAGCAACACCCCGCCTGCGAACATGGTGGTGAACACAACCCCCATGGCGGCCCCCGGTTCGATCTTGCCCAACCGTTGTATCGCTTCTATCGCCGCAACTGCGATGACCGCCGCTGCTGCTGCGCCCAACAACATGGGAAGCGCCGCGACCATACCGCTCAGCAAGAAGGCAACGACGATCCCCGGCAACACCACATGGCTGATCGCGTCACCGATTAATGCCTGCCTGCGCAACAACAGGAAATTGCCGGGCAGCGCACAGGCCATCGCCACAAAAATACCGATCAGCATCGGGGTCAGAGACAGGGGGACAAACTCTGCGCCGCTCATGCCCCGACCCCTTGCGGGCGCGCCAATTGCGCATCCACGTCGCGCAATTGATCCGTTGTCAAAAGCGTTTCCAGATCTGTCAGCCCATCATACAAAACTGCTGCGGCCTCATAGCTTTGATCCCCGCGCACAATTGTCCACCGCGCTTCGTCCAGCATGGCCTTGGCCGCCCGCGCCTGACCTGCGTCTGTGGGCACACCATCGGCCAAAACCAGACCGGCCCGCTTCAGCAAACGCATCGTCAGCCCCTCGTAAATGGGTTGGTTCTGGGCCAGCGCAAGCAATCCTTGCCGCAAATGCACCCGTTTTTGGAACGTCCGGTGGCGTAGAAACGAAGACAAAACACCGCGACCGGGCGCAAACAGAAGCGATAAGGCAAACAACGCAAAGCTGGCCAACACAATAATAGGACCCGTCGGCACATTCGGCAGCGCGGCAGACGTTGCGGCACCAACATACCCGGAGACGCCGCCTGCAAGCCCCGCAATCAGCACCACATGATCGGTGCGTTCCGTCCAGAACCGTGCTGTGACAGGCGGAATAATCAGCAAAGCCACAATCAGGATCAGACCGACAATTTTCAAACCTACAACAGTCACCGCCAAAACGATGCCCATCATAGCCAAATCAATCCGGGTCACGTTGCGGCCCGATGCGCTTGCGTACTCGGGATCAAACGCAGCCAACGTCAAAGGCCTGCGCAGCACCAAGACCAGAAACAACGTCAGCGCCGCCGATCCCGCCAGAACAATCGCGTCGGTGCGTAACATTCCAGCGGTTGATCCCAAAAGGAAGCCTTCCAAACCAGCTTGGCGTCCCGCGCTCATGGATTGGATCACGGTCAAAATAACGATGCCAAATCCGAAAAACACCGACAACACGGCCCCAATGGCCGCGTCTTCGGCCAGCCGCGTGCGTGTGGACAACCAACTGACACACAACAATCCGATGCCCGCAGACACCGCCCCGCCCAATAGCAACCCCACCAAAGATCGCCCGTCACCGCCCAGCGCCACCATGATAATAAACGCAAGCCCCACGCCGGGCAGCGTCGCGTGTGACACGGCATCACTGACAAGGGCGCGTTTGCGCAGGAACAAGAACGTGCCACCGACGCCAGCCGCCATACCCAACAGCATGGCGCCCAGCGTCACAAGCGTGGCGTTATAGCCAAGCCCCAATAACAATGCGTCCGAAATCATGACTACCCTAAAGTACCAGACAAAGCGTCCATTTGTGCACCGCCCAAACGCCCACCATACGTCGTTTGGAGGTTTTCTTGTGTAAACGTTGTCTCGACCGACCCATGCGCAATCGCTTTGGTGTTGATCAGGAAAACGTCGTCAAAGTAATCGGTCACTGTCGACAGATCATGGTGCACAACGACAACGGTTTTACCCGCGTCGCGCAGGCTTTTCAGAACATCGATGATGGCTTTTTCCGTCGCAGCGTCGACCCCTGCGAAAGGTTCATCCAGCAAGTACAAGTCTGCATCTTGCACAAGGGCACGCGCCAGAAAGACCCTTTGTTGTTGCCCGCCAGACAGTTGCCCGATCTGGCGCTTTGCGAAATCAGCCATGCCCACGCGGGTTAAACACGCCATCGCCTGATCGCGGTGCTTTTGGCGCACGCGCCCCAAAAGTCCCAACTGGGCGTAAAGCCCCATCATGACCACGTCGATCACGCGCGTGGGGAAATCCCAATCAACGCTGGCACGTTGCGGCACATACGCGATGCTGTCACGCATGTCGGCAACCGTTTTGCCCATGACACTGACCGTGCCGGCGAGGGGCTGCAAAATACCCAAAGCCGCCTTAAGCAACGTCGACTTGCCCGCACCGTTTGGTCCAATAATCGCCGTCATAGCACCGGCACGTACAGTCATATCAACCGAAAAAACTGCAGGTTTCTGACCATAGGATACCGTCAGCCCCCGCACAGCCAAAGGGCTGTCATTGCGGGCGTTTCGGTCGGCTTGTTGACCGTTCAAAGTGGCGAGTTCCACGCTCATATCAGCTTTCCAGTCCCAGTTTTCCCGACATTCCACCGGGATCGACCGTGGCCCCCAAAGCGCCCGCAATCGTTGTCATGTTATGGTCGATCATGCCAATGTATGTGCCTTCGTAAGACCCGTCAGGCCCCATGGCATCGCTGTAAAGTTCGCCACCGATTTTGACGGTGTGGCCCTGTGCGGCGGCCCCTTCGATCAACGCGCGAATATTGCGATCCGACACAGACGTTTCGACAAATGCGGCAGGCAGTTTCCGCGCCACCAACATATCAACCAAGGCACTGATGCGGTTCAAACCGGCTTCGGATTCCGTGGAAATCCCTTGAATTCCGATCACTTCAAACCCGTAGGCCCGCCCGAAATAGCCAAAGGCGTCGTGGGCGCTCAGCAAAACGCGTTTTTCTTCAGGCACCAAAGCCAGAGTTTCGGTGCCATAAGCTGCCAGAACCTCTAGCTCTTCCATATAGCCGTTTGCGTTGGCATTAAATGTTCCCGCCAGATCAGGGCGGGCTTCCCCCAAAGCCTCGGCAACAGCTTGCACAACGCCAATCCACATGGACGGGTCCATCCACACGTGGGGGTCAAAACGGTTTTCGTAATCGTCGTGGCCCAGCAATTGATCTTTTGGCAAACCTTCTGCGACCGGCACCACCATGCGCTTGCGTCCCAGATCACCAAAGAAATCTTCCATTTGCGCTTCAAGGTATAATCCGTGCCACAACACCAAATCGGCCCGCGCCATGGCCGCAATATCGCTGCGTGTCTGACGATACGCATGTGGATCAACACCTGGTCCCATAAGGGCCTTCACAGTCACTGCATCGCCCGCAATACGACGCACTGCATCCGCAATCATTCCTGTTGTCGCAACAACTGACAACGGCCCTGCAGCATAGGCAGACGTGGTCGAGAAGGCGGTGATTGCTGCAGTTGATGCAGCTAGAAACTGGCGACGGGTGTGCATGTGACCTCCAAGGCTACTTGGAATGAATATGCGAGTCATTTGCAACTTGTCAAGTTTTTGCGAACGATTCTCATTCACACTGCGGTGTGCGCCCAAAAGATCAGTCAAATGTGATTAAAAATGAGGCACCGTTTTCTGGCGACAAAACTTCAATACGCCCACCGTGCGCCCCGATCAAACTGCGCACGATACTCAGACCCATGCCTGTGCCCCCATCAGGCCGCCGCGTGGTGAAGAACGGATCAAACACGCGGGCGCGGTCGCCTGCCGCAATACCGCGACCATTGTCCGCCAAGACCATATGTCCGCCTTCCCACAAGATATCCAGCGTATCTGCACCATGCGCCGCCGCATTTTGCGCCAGCTGCACAAGAACCGCACTTAGATCATCCAAAGGCATTGGCACCGGATCAGCCCCCTCGACGCGGATGTCCAAACCCGGCATCACGGGCAGCGCATCTTGCAAACCGGCCTCTCCGGGGCCGGCCTGCTGGCTTGCTTTGGCATGGTGTCTCAAATCATCCAGCAAAGCGGCCATGCGTTTGCTGGATGTGATCAAAGTCGCTGTCAAAGCCGCGCGGTCTGTTTCAGGCAACGACGCGTCATCCAAAAGCTCGGCCGCCCCTTGAATGCTGGTCAGTGGCGATTTCAACTCATGTGTCACGTGGTCGGCATACGCGCGCATAGATTCCGCACGATTGTGGAGCGTTTCGCCCATATCCATGATGCTTTTACCCAAAGCGTGAAATTCAGGCGTGCCGAAATGTTCGGGGGCAGCGCTATCACGTCGTCCGGTTTTCAACGCGCTGGCATGCCGTGTCAGCGCATAAACAGGGCGCAGCACCAAACGCCACAACAAGAAGCCCAGAATACTGGTCGCCACCACCGCAATCAGCGTCACCAAAAGGGCCACTTCCTTGGCGCTCATGATGTTGCCAAAAACACGGTAATACACGATTGCGACCAACGGGGTCATCAGCACCCCCGCAAGGCCGCCACCAATCACCAGTGCCAAAGGGGGGCGCCATTTGCGTGTTATTCGCTGCATGCACCCATCCGCACGCCAACGCCATGTACCGTTTCAATTGCATCCGCACATCCGGCTGCGGACAGTTTGGCGCGCAGATTGCGCAAGTGACTGTCAACTGTACGGTCACTGACATGGATGTTCATGCCATACATCGCATCCGTCAAAGCGGGCCGTGCCGACACATGGTCAGGATGGGCCATAAGATGCGCCAGCAGCGCCATTTCACGTGCCGTCAACGCGACAGGCACACCCGCAACCGCACACAAGTGCCGATCCGCATTCAGCGTCAAGCAACCGCGCTGCACCCCCTTTGGCGCTTCGGTCACAGGATCAACCGCGCCACTGCGTTTCAGGATGGCTTTCACGCGTGCCGACAATTCACGTGGCGAAAAAGGTTTGACCACATAATCGTCTCCGCCCAGCTCGAACCCCAGAACCCGATCAATTTCATCGTTTCGGGCCGTTAGGAAAAGGATCGGCGTTGTGTGGGTTCGACGCAGGGTGCGGCATACCTCAAGGCCGTCCATGCGCGGCATCCCAATATCCAGCACCACCAAATCAAAGCGACCGGATTGCGCTTTGGCCAGCCCTTCGGCCCCGTCGCCTGCCTCTTCTACGGTGTGGCCCGCTTGGGTCAGGCCGATGCGCACCACTTGGCGGATTTCCGGATCATCATCCACGATCAGAATGGAATGGGTCATTGTAACAGGCCTTCAGGTGCATTCGCGGTCAGACTACGGCGCACCCGCCAATTCCGAAAGCCCCATTCCCGAATGTCGCGGGGCTGCGCCACAAAAGTGATGGGAGACGCGTAATCGGGGCACCCGTCAAAGCGTTGGCGCAGCGTGTAGCGCGCAATGACAGGGGCAGCAGCCTCGCCCAGAGTGCAAAGGTAATGTGTGTCCAGCTTGACGTCATGGGTCAAATTGTGCGTCGCAATCACCCTGTCAAAGCTGACCAACGATGCGCCGTACAACACGCAAATCCCCAGAACACCAACACGTACCAACATCCATGCCGCGACCTCGCCCCGCCACACCTGCACCCACGTGACGCATAGGCCTGCAGCGACAAGCACCATCCAGACGGCAGCGGCCAACCGCAAACGGGTCAATCCATAAACATCGACATATGCGTCCAGACGCACTGCCGATCCCAGAACCAAAGCCAGCGTTTGCAGCGTCCACACCAACAACAGCACACGCACCAGCGGAATTTCTTTCGCAAAGGGTCGGGCGATCATGGTGAAAATGCCAGCAAGAAGCGCCGTGATCAGCAAAGGGTAGGCGCCGCGGTGCGCATAGGTCGCATAGCTCATGCCTTCGGGCAAAGCGCCCCCGGCCAGAACCGCGACATCGGTGACAGTTTGAACCGCAAACATCAGATTAAAGATCAACAAGGACCGCAAAACAGCCTGACCGTTGATCAGTTTCGACTTTGGCAGCGCAACATTTGCAGGCCCATCGCGGCGCAACTGCTCCTTCAACCGCCACAGGATCAGGCAAGGCCATGCAATCCCCCCCACAGTCAGCCAAAGCGCCCAGCGCCATACATCAAGATCCGGCAGTCTGTTTGGCACAAGCGCCTCAATCGCGTCGGACAAGAGCGGATTGGCCCGTGCAAACAGAACCAAAAACAACACACCAAAACCGATAGGCAGCGCCCATCCAATCGCAAAGGCCTGGGCACGGGTTGTGCTCCATTTCGGGGCGCTGACACGTGTGGCACCATGCGATATATCCCGCGTGGTTTGTCCGAACCCCACAACCCAAAACCGCAGTGTAGCGGTCTGCAGGCGGTGCCATGGCACCCCGGCTGCGATGCTGAGAACAGCTGACACACCAACAACCAAAATCAACACCGACAAGGGCTGAACCAGCTCAATGACTGGCAAAACAGCCAACACGGTGCCCATGCCAATGATCGCCAGCCGACGCTTTGACAAAGCAGGTTGGATCAGGGACAGCGCGGCCAGAACCAGAATGACAGCGAAGGCTGCCAGCGACACGCCGGGCGTGACCTTCCAAAACAGCATGTCCCCAAGGGCAATCAGCACCAAAAGCAGCAACAGTCGCGACCACCCCCCGAATTTTGAGCTGTCTATGGTCGCGCCGTCGGTTTTTTGTTCCTTTGGGCCGCTCGACAACCACCAACCATCTTGTTGCATGGTATGTGGCACACCTCTTATGGCGAATGATTTCATGTCCCTGTCCTTTTTGATCCGTCTTTGAGGGATGACATGACAGGCGGGTTGCGTAAGGTTTGGGGGGCAGTTGTGCAGATTTTGTGCAGGCGGCGTTTTTCGGGTAAACCCGCTGACGTCGCGCTGCGTTTTTATGCAACGCCTTGCACTTAAAGGTGACGCATGCCACCTGAGAGGGATCGTTTCGCCCGCAAACCCTGAAGGGAAAAGGTGCCATCCATGGCTTTGACCACATCAGAACACGCCCAGACGCAAACCCACACCGCACACTTGCCGCAGGTGACAGAACCGCGCAATCCGGGGATGGCGCTGGATCTGGATTGGGTGGCGCGGGTGCAAGCCAACACCTCTGCGATTGAACGGCGCTGCGCGGCATTGCCCGCGCGACGGTCCGTGAAAAAGACACATCAGGCCGCTTGGTTGCTGAAAGCTGTCAGTTGCATCGACCTGACAACCTTGTCGGGCGACGACACTGAAATGCGTGTGGGACGATTGTGCGCAAAAGCAAAACACCCTGTGCGGGCCGAAGTGTTGCAAGCCTTGGGGATGGACGGGCTAACAACTGGCGCGGTTTGCGTCTATCACGAGATGATCCCCGCCGCGGTGCAGGCGTTGCAAGGCACGGGTATTCCGGTTGCTGCCGTGTCGACAGGCTTTCCAGCAGGGCTGTCCCCGTTTCATCTGCGCCTGCAAGAGATCAAGGAAAGCGTGGCAGCCGGTGCCCATGAAATCGACATTGTCATTTCGCGCAGACATGTCCTGACAGGCAACTGGCACGCGCTTTATGATGAAATGAAGCAAATGCGGGACGCTTGCGGTGATGCGCATGTAAAAGCCATCTTGGCAACGGGCGAACTTGGCAGCCTGCGCAATGTGGCGCGTGCGTCACTTGTGTGCATGATGGCGGGGGCCGATTTCATCAAGACGTCCACGGGCAAGGAAAGCGTCAATGCGACGTTGCCGGTCACGCTGGTGATGCTGCGTGCGATCCGCGACTACTTTGATCGCACAGGATACCGTGTAGGCTATAAACCCGCAGGCGGCATTTCAAAGGCCAAGGACGCGATCACATATCTTGCCCTCATCAAGGAAGAACTTGGCGACCGCTGGCTTCAACCTGATCTGTTCCGGTTCGGTGCGTCGTCTTTGTTGGGCGACATAGAACGGCAACTGGACCACCACCTGACTGGCGCTTATGCTGCCGGATACCGAAACCCCATGGGCTAGGCTGCGGAAAAATTGCATTTTTCCGGTGCGGTTTCTTTCAAAGAAACCGCCAGCCAACCACACGAAAGACCTGAGAAAATGAGCGTCAAAGAGATTTTTGAAACCATGGATTACGGCACCGCCCCTGAAAACGCATCCGAAGCTTTGGCTTGGATCGTGGATCAAGGCGGACAATTCGGTCATTTCATTGATGGCGCGTTCACAGATCCCGGCGCAGGGTTCGACAGCAAAAACCCGGCCACGGGCGACGTGCTTGCAACCCTAACCCAAGCAACCGACGCAGACGTCACACGCGCCGTGGCGGCAGCCCGAAAAGCCCAGCCCAAATGGGCCGCTTTGGGTGGCCATGGCCGCGCTCGTGTCCTTTATGCCATCGCCCGTCTTTTGCAAAAACACAGCCGCTTGTTTGCTGTTCTTGAAACGCTGGACAATGGCAAACCGATCCGCGAAAGCCGCGACATAGACGTGCCTTTGGCGCAACGCCACTTCTATTACCACGCGGGCATGGCCCAGTTGATGGACAGCGAATTACCAGGTCGCGCGGCTTTGGGCGTTTGCGGCCAGATTGTGCCTTGGAACTTTCCGCTTTTGATGCTGGCATGGAAAATCGCCCCCGCTTTGGCAATGGGCAACACCGTGGTTTTGAAGCCTGCGGAATATACATCACTGACCGCCTTGTTGTTTGCCGATATTTGCATGCAAGCTGGTGTGCCAAAAGGTGTCGTAAACATCGTGACTGGCTACGGTGATGTCGGCGAAATGATCGTCAACGCGGACGTCGACAAGATCGCATTCACAGGATCAACCGCTGTGGGCCGCCGCATTCGTCAAGCCACTGCAGGCACCGGAAAATCCCTGACATTGGAGTTGGGAGGCAAATCACCCTACATCGTCTTTGATGACGCAGATCTCGATTCCGCCGTCGAAGGTTTGGTGGACGCGATCTGGTTCAATCAGGGCCAAGTGTGTTGCGCAGGGTCACGCCTTTTGGTGCAAGAACCCGTAGCTGACGCCTTCTACACCAAACTGCGCGCCCGCATGGACAAGCTGCGTATCGGCAACCCCTTGGACAAATCCATCGACGTGGGCGCCATTGTTGATCCGGCGCAGCTGGATGCCATAACCGCGATGGTCGACGCCAACTCTGCCGGTCACATGCATCAGGCCGCTGTTGATATGCCAACCAACGGAAGTTTCTTTCCACCCACGCTGATCACAGGCCTACATCCCGCAGACACGCTTATGCAGGAAGAAATTTTTGGTCCGGTTCTGGTCGCCACAACCTTCCGCACCCCCACTGAGGCTGTCGAGGTCGCCAATAACACACGCTACGGTCTTGCGGCCTCTGTTTGGTCGGAAAACATCAATCTTGCATTGGATGTAGCCCCGAAACTGGCGGCTGGCGTGGTATGGGTGAATGGCACCAATATGTTTGACGCGGCCGCAGGGTTCGGTGGAGTGCGCGACAGCGGATTTGGCCGCGAAGGCGGTTGGGAGGGCTTGGGAGCCTACACAAAAGACGTGTCCCCCCATAAACCGCTCAAGCCCGTATCCCCGAACACAGGCAAGGGCGGCCCCGAAGGTCTGGACCGCACGGCCAAGCTTTATATTGGCGGCAAACAAACGCGTCCCGACAGCGGATACTCTGCCCCCAGCTACGCCAAGAATGGCACCCTGATCGGACATGTCCCGCAAGCCAACCGCAAAGATGTGCGCAATGCAGTCGAAGCGGCCATCGCAGCCAAAGGTTGGGCAAAAACGACGGGACATTTACGCGCCCAAATCCTGTATTATCTGGCCGAAAACCTATCTGCGCGGCGCGAGGGTTTTGCCGACGCCTTAAATGCCGCACAAGGTGGCAAAGGCGGCACCAAGGAAGTCGATGCCGCTATTTCGTGCCTGTTCACCTATGCTGCTTGGGCAGACAAGTTTGATGGGCAAGCGCATGGCGTCCCTATTCGGGGCGTCGCTTTGGCAATGAAAGAACCCGTAGGCATTATAGGAGCACTTTGCCCCGACGCGCCGCCCCTGTTGGGGCTGGTGTCGTGCATGGCGCCGGCGATTGCGATGGGCAACCGCGTGATCTTGGCCGCGTCGGAACCCTATCCCCTGATTGCGACAGACTTTTACCAATTGCTGGACACATCCGATGTGCCTGCGGGTGTCGTGAACATTCTGACGGGTCCACATGGTGATATGGCCGGGGCATTGGCCACCCATATGGGTGTGGATGCCGTGTGGTCATTTTCCGCTTCTGATCTGTCCGCAGAAATCGAAACAGGTGCTGCAACCAACCTGAAACGGACGTGGGTCAATCACGGCATGGGTCGCGATTGGTTTGGCTCTGCCGGTGCCGGAAAAGCCTTTTTGGAGGCTGCGACAGAGGTCAAGAACATCTGGATACCCTACGGCGAATAAACGCTGCTTAGGCTCAGGACCCATTAAGATTAATGGGTCCTGAGCCTAGTCGTTTAGTTGAGGTCCACGATCGTGGTGGTTTCATTCCATCCGCCGGGTAAATCCCGGGCCTGAATTTGCACCTGCCTTGTCCCTTCGGGAACAGCCACCCCCGACAACGATCTGGTGAAGGGTTGTTCATTGACGTGGGGGTGGCCCAGAACCCGCATGCCCAGTTCTTTGCCGTTCATGTCCAGAACACGCCACCCGTCCGCATAATGGTCCCATCCAGTGTCGGGATGCGCGATAGTCACGTCAAACCGCCACGTGCCGCCCAGCTCAATGGCTGTCACCTTGGTGATTTTCGGCGGCTCTGCTGCGGCGGCTGTGGTCAGGGCCAGAACGGCAAGGATGTATTTCATGGCATATTCCTAGCAGAATTGAGTGCCCGACAAAGTCACGCTTGTGTGTTCAACAGAATTTTTCGAGACGCCGATGCAAATTCTCTGCGGTAGATGACCCCCAACGTGAATGTTGTGGCCACAATCAAAGTGATCGGGCCCGCCAGCCAAGCCACTGTCGCCATCGCAAAATAGACGGCGCGCAGGCCACGATTGAACCCCCGTGCGGCCGTTATGCTAATCTCGGCGGCTTGCATCGCACGTGGCATAGCCCGGGAATCTTCCGCATCATTGGGCACCGACGCCACCAAAACAGCCGTGTAACCAAACAGCCGGTTCGACCAGACAAACTTTAGAAAGGCGTTGCTTAGAAAGAACACAATCACCAACAATTTGATTTCCCAGACAAACGCAGGATCGGATACAAGGATCAATTCGCGCGCAAGCCCGCTGACGCGTTCACCGTTCCCGATCAAAGCCAAGGTCCCGCCAATAGCAAGCATCGAGGTAGACGCGAAAAAGGCCGTGCCCTGGCGCAGACTGGCAAGGATCTGTGCGTCAAAGATGCGCGGATCGCGTGTCACCATCTGCCGCATCCATTCGCGTCTGTATCCGGCCATAAGTGTGCTGACTGAAGGGTTGGCTTTGGTCGGGTTGTCGATCCACACTCCGATAAAAAACCATGCGCTGAAAAGAAATCCGACAGCGATGACGTCCAATGTCGAGAAAAAGGCAATGCGATCAATCCAGGTCATGGTTGCGGTGTACAGCGCCGTCTTAAAACTTGCCATCCCGCAAAATTGGTAATATTATTTTACCAACTGGAGGATTCCCACATGGAAATGCCAATTCCATCCGCATCTGTATTGTCCCGCAAAGCCCGTGTGGTGGAGCGTTTGCAATCCGTGCTGCCCCAAGATGCGGTCATCCACGACCCCATGGAAACCCGCGCCTACGAATGTGACGCCCTGACGGCCTATCGCTGCCCGCCTATGGCCGCTGTGCTACCCACAAGCACACAAGAAGTGTCCGATATACTGCGCATTTGTCATGAGGAAGGCGTCCCCGTGGTCCCCCGTGGATCAGGCACGTCTTTGGCTGGCGGCGCCCTGCCAACAGCAGACTGCGTTATTCTGGGCGTCGCGCGAATGAACGATGTTCTGGAAACCAACTATGCGGACCGGTACGTACGCGTACAAACAGGCCGCACCAATTTGTCCGTGACGGGCGCTGTCGAAGAGGACGGGTTCTTTTACGCCCCTGATCCTTCCAGCCAATTGGCTTGCGCCATTGCAGGCAACATTGCGATGAATTCTGGCGGCGCACATTGCTTGAAGTATGGTGTCACCACAAACAACCTGATGGGCGTCACCATGGTTTTGATGGATGGGACAGTGACCGAAATCGGAGGCGCACATCTGGACGCCGCCGGTCTGGATTTGCTGGGCCTTGTCTGTGGCTCCGAAGGCCAATTGGGCGTTGTGACCGAAGCCACCTTGCGCATTTTGCACAAACCCGAAGGTGCGCGTCCTGTGTTGGTCGGGTTCAACGACAACGAAGTCGCGGGGGCCTGTGTCTCGGACATCATCAAAGCCGGTGTCTTGCCCGTGGCCATCGAATTCATGGACCGCTTGTGCATTGAGACCACAGAAAACTTTGCCCAAGCCGGTTATCCTGATTGCAATGCTTTGCTGATTATCGAAGTCGAAGGGTCCGAGCAGGAAATCGACCACCAGTTGGCCCTTATTGTCGATATTGCAAATCGTCATGATCCTGTGGAAGTGCGTGAAAGCAAATCCCCGGAAGAAAGCGCAAAAATCTGGCTTGGCCGCAAATCAGCCTTTGGCGCCATTGGACAAATCAGTGACTACATGTGTCTGGACGGCACAATCCCTGTGTCATCTTTGCCAATGGTTTTGCGTCGCATCGGCGAGTTGTCCGACGAATTCGGTTTGCAAGTCGGCAACGTCTTCCACGCCGGCGACGGCAATATGCACCCCTTGATATTGTTCGATGCCAACAAAGAAGGCGACCTTGAGTTGTGCGAGCAAATGGGTGCTGAGATTCTGAAACTTTGCGTCGATGCGGGGGGATGCCTGACGGGTGAACACGGCGTCGGCATCGAGAAGCGCGACTTGATGGGCTATCAGTATGCCCCTGCTGATTTGGAAGCCCAAATGGCGGTAAAAGACGTCTTTGATCCCCAGTGGTTGCTGAACGCCGCCAAAGTGTTTCCTTTGAATGTTACAGAAGACCGCAGAGCACTGCAGATTGCAGCCGAGTGATCCCCCACCCTCAGCCCCCTGCGCCGCGCATCTCCCTCGGGATTTTTGGAAAAAAGAAAAATGATAACACCTCAAACAGAACAGGAACTGGCCGACTACGTGGCCTCTGCCAATGCGCCAATCTGGGTGCAGGGCGGTGGCACCCGCGGGCTTGAAGGGGAAGGTGCCGCTTTAAGCACTGCCAGCATGAGTGGCATCGAGCTGTATGAACCCGGCGCACTGACCATTGTTGTGAAGGCCGGAACCCCCGTTGCCGACGTTGAAGCCGCATTGGCCGCTGAAAACCAGCGTCTGCCTTTTGAACCGATTGACTACCGCGGCCTGACCGGCGTCATGGGCACCCCCACAATTGGCGGCGTTATTGCCACCAACAATTCTGGCGCGCGACGTATCCAAGTCGGTGCTGCCCGCGATTTTGCCTTGGGTGTGCGTTATGTGGATGGCATGGGGCAAATCGTGAAGAACGGTGGGCGGGTGATGAAAAACGTCACCGGCTATGATTTGGTCAAGTTGATGTCAGGCAGCTGGGGCACTTTGGGTGTTCTGACAGAAGTTGCTTTGAAAGTCTTGCCGGCCCCTGAAACCGAGGCCACCGTTATGATCCACGGCCTCAGCAATGCAATGGCCGTTGAAGCGATGGCATCGGCGTTGGGCTCTCCTTACGATGTGTCCGGTGCAGCCCATTCCGAAGACCCCGCAGCGCCGGTCACCTTGATCCGTATAGAGGGGTTTGAAGCGTCCGTGACATACCGTGTCGCGCAATTGACAAAACAGCTGGCGCAGTTCGGGGCCGACATCACCTGCGCCACCGCAGACAGTTCCGCAATCTGGCAAGACGTAAATGCCCAAGTCTGCTTTCAGCAAAAAGACGGTGACATTTGGCGTGTTTCGGTCGCACCTTCTGACGGCGCACAAGTTATCGCCGCTGCAGGGGCAGAACAGGCGACTATGGATTGGGCTGGTGGCCTTGTTTGGTTGCGCATGGCGCCAGGCACAGACCTGCGGACCCGTCTGCGTGGCTTTAAGGGCCATGTGACCTTGGTGCGCGGGTCCGGATTTCCGCGTTTTCATCCCGAAGAGGCTGGCGTTGCGATGTTGACCAAAGGGTTGCGTCAACGCTTTGATCCCAAAGGCATCTTGAATCCGGGCTTGATGGCCGCGTGAACTCTCTTGTCGTCATATTCCTGATGGTTTTCGTCGCGGGCCCGTTGATTTTCTTTCGGTTGGTGCGCCCTGCGCCGTCGTTGGCGCAATTTCGTCTGTTGGCGGGCATCTCGTTTAGCACCTTGCTGGTCAGCCTTGCCTTACGCTTTGGCTTTTTAGGGCGCTGGGGCAGCGATCCGTCTCTGACCTGGATCACCGTCGGATTGATCTGGATTGCGTGGGTGGGAATTTTGGCGCTTGGCGTGCAGCGCCTGCGCATGGCGGATCCAAGTGTGCGAATGCACAACTGGACCGCTGTTTTGGGCGCTTTTGGCACTGCTGTGCCGTGGTTTGGGCTGGCATCAGCCCGTTTTATGACAGGCTAAGGACGCAACGATATGCAAACGATGTTTACACCAGAGCAGCTCAAAGACCCTGCCATAGAACATTCCAACAAAATCCTGCGCACCTGTGTGCATTGCGGATTTTGCACGGCCACATGTCCCACATATCAGGTGTTGGGCGACGAGTTAGACAGCCCGCGCGGCCGCATCTACCTGATCAAAGACATGCTGGAAAACGAGCGTGTGCCGGATGAGAAAACCGTCAAGCACATCGACCGCTGCCTGAGTTGTCTGGCCTGCATGTCCACCTGCCCCTCTGGTGTGCATTACATGCATCTGGTCGATCATGCGCGAGAGTACATTGAAGACAACTACAAACGCCCCTTAAGCGACCGTGTTTTGCGTTGGATTTTGGCGCAAATCCTTCCCTATCCGATGCGCTTTCGCGTGGCGTTGCTGGGTGCCAAGATCGGGCGCCCTTTTGCCCGGTTTATGCCCGACCCGCGTTTGAAAGCCATGTTGGAAATGGCCCCGAAACACATCCCGCCCGTGTCGCGCAACGACGATCCCCAGACCTTTGTGGCGCAGGCCCCACGCAAAAAGCGGGTCGCCCTAATGACGGGCTGTGCGCAAAAGGCGTTGAACACTGACATCAATGACGCCACCATCCGCTTGCTGACCCGCATGGGTTGCGAAGTGGTGGTCGCCGAGGGTGCAGGATGCTGTGGTGCGCTGACCCACCACATGGGCAAAGCGAAAGAAAGCCACGCGACCGCCGCCAAAAACATCAAGGCTTGGGCGGCGGAAATGGACAATGGCGGGCTGGACGCCATCGTCATCAACACATCGGGGTGTGGTACGACTGTTAAGGACTACGGCCACATGTTCCGCAATGACCCTTTGGCCGCAGATGCCGCGCGAGTTGCAGGCATCGCCAAAGATGTCTCTGAGGTCTTGATGGATTTGGACATCGAGGCAGGCACCGATAAGGACATGGTTGTAGCCTATCATTCGGCCTGTTCCTTGCAACACGGTCAACAGATCAAAACCCACCCGAAGACGCTGCTGAAAAAGGCAGGGTTCACCATCGTCGAACCCTCTGATCCGCATCTGTGTTGCGGGTCGGCCGGCACCTATAATCTGATGCAGCCCGAAATTTCCAAGCAGTTGAAAGAACGCAAAGTGCGCACGCTTGAAGCCAAGAACCCCGATGTAATCGCAGCCGGCAACATTGGGTGCATGATGCAGATCGGGTCAGCGGCGGGCGTGCCCGTGGTGCATACCGTTGAATTGCTGGATTGGGCGACAGGAGGGCCGCGTCCAGCGGGTCTGGACCGTGGCCCAAATGCAGCGCCGGAAATTCCGATGCTCAGATAGTGCCAAGCGCGGCCTGACGTAACCGCGCTTTTTACTTTATTCACACCATTCCCGACCACTTTGCCCTAATTTCGCCTTAAGTTGACGCTAGCCAGTGACAACACGAACAAAGGATAGCGGTTTTGCGGCGCTGGATGTCTCTTTCCATCATGGTTCTGGTGATCACCTCTGCGGCTTTCGCACAGGATGCACGGCTGCGCCGCCTCGATACATCCGATGCAGGCAAAACCTGGGAAGCTGTCGGGCGATTGGACATTGGTGGCACAGGGTTTTGCACTGGTGCATTGATTGCGCCGGACCTTGTTCTGACGGCAGGCCACTGCTTGTTTGACAAAGCGTCAGGGGCCCCTATCGATCCGCAAACCATCGAATTTCTAGCAGGGTGGCGCAATGGTCGCGCGTCGGCGTACCGCGATGTGCGGCGGGCCGTTGTGCATCCCGAGTATGCGTTTGAAGGCGACGTATCATCCGAACGTGTGCGCAATGATCTGGCCCTTTTGCAATTGGCCCGCCCCATTCGAAATTCAAAGATTGCCCCGTTTGGCACCGCCGCGCGCCCCCGCAAGGGTGATAAGGTGGGCGTCGTCAGCTATGCCAAAGACCGCGCAGAAGCGCCATCATTGCAAGAAGTTTGCACCGTGTTGGCCCGGCAGGAAGGTGTTCTTGTGACGTCGTGTTCTGTCGATTTCGGGTCTTCCGGAGCCCCCATTTTCACCTTTGAAAATGGTGCGGCGCATATCGTGTCCGTCGTTTCCGCCAAAGCAGAAGTCAAAGGTGACAAAGTGTCTTTAGGCACAGCTTTGGGTGCCCCATTGGCACGCCTGCAAGCCGAAATGATCGCCACCGCGGACGCAGGGCGTGTGCGTGTTGGCGGCATTCGAAACGACACTGGCGCAAAGTTTATCAAACCATGATGCGCTTGGTTGGATGGATCGCGGCCTTGGTCATCGCCGCAACGGGTGCCAGCGCACAAACCACGAAATTGCGCAAACTGGACAGCGAACTGAACGCGCAAGCCTGGCAGGCTGTTGGGCGTTTGGACATCGCGGGTGGCGGGTTCTGTTCTGCCACTTTAATCGAAGATGATCTTGTCGTGACCGCCGCCCATTGCGTCTACAACATGGACACAGGACAGGCCCACGCACCTGAAAACATGACCTTCAGGGCCGGATTGCGCGACGGAAAGGCTGCAGCCCATGTGCGTGTGGCCAAGGTTGCGGCCCACCCAAAGTTCAATCCACGCGCGGCGTCCAGCTATGCCAATATATCGCACGACGCAGCTTTGTTGCGGCTGGAAAAGCCTGTGCAAGTCTATCAATTGAACCCTTTTGCACTACATCAAGATCGCGTGGTGCGCGGCCCTGTCAGCATTGTGTCTTACGGCCGCAACCGATCCGAAGCCCAATCGCGACAGAACGAATGCCAGATGAAAGAACGCCAAGGCGCGGTCTTGGTTTTTGATTGCGATGTCACCTATGGATCGTCAGGCGCACCTGTGTTCACGCAAATGAACGGACGCGCCAAGATTATGGCTGTGGTGTCAGCCATGTCCGTTTGGGACGGGCGTAAGGTGGCATTGGGCGTGGATGTCCAAGCCGTTGTGCCGGACCTAAAGCAGCAGTTGCGATCCGGACAGTTGGCCATTGCCCCTGCGCCGGCCGCCCGCATCAAGCGCCTGCGCGTCGGTTCAGGCGGCACGGCCCTGAACGGCACATCGCGCAAAAGCATCGGCGCAAAATTCGTCAAACCGTAATTTCGCCGTTTGGGTCTTGAACCGTCAAAAATCATGCCCAAATTCTCAGTACCGGAATGCCTAATGTTGGGTTCCGGTACTAATCTGGGTTCGTCCGATATCGGAGAACCTGACCTATGAATCGCTCTTGAACTGAGGATTATACCTATGCGTACACTTGATTTTGCACCGTTGCACCGTGCCACTGTTGGCTTTGATCAGATCGCCGATTTGATGGATCGCGTGATGAGCAGTGAGCCCACGCAAAACAGCTACCCCCCTTACAACATAGAAAAAACAGATGACGATGCATATCGCATTTCCATCGCAGTCGCCGGTTTTTCCGACGCTGAACTGAACGTCGAAGTGCGCGAAAATGCCCTAATCGTCACAGCCAAAAAGGTCGAAGACGAAGGCGCGCGCAAGTACCTGCATCGCGGCATCGCAACCCGCGCCTTTGAACGCCGGTTCCATTTGGCCGATCACGTGCGGGTGACAGGTGCAAGCCATGCGGACGGCATGCTGCATATCGATCTTGCACGCGAAGTGCCCGAGGCACTGAAACCGCGTCGCATCGAAATCTCGTCGCAAAAAGCGGTGGAAACAGATGTCGTCGACGCGAAAGCCGTGAACTAAACGCGCCAGTCGCGCACAGCAAACAGGTGCAAGGCCCGGGGGACACCTCGGGCCTTTTTGCATGCGTCCCTTGTTTGCATCGCGTTTGCGGCGCCGCAGTTGGCGTCCACCTGCATTTGCGGTAGCATTCTTCAAAAGGGGGTATTTGACACATGACAATCGACCGCAATGATACGGCAGCCTATGCCGCCGCAAACAAGCGAACATGGGACGCCTCTGCCCATTTGCACGGCACCGGTCCGGCATGGGAAACACTGCTTACCCAAGCCGCCCAACCTGCATTTTCAGTGTTTGACGATTGCATCACGCAGACCCTTGAGCACTTGGACCTAAAGGGGAAGCGCGTCGTGCAAGTGGGGTGCAACAATGCCCGCGAATTGCTGTCTTTGGCGTCCTTTGGTGCGGTGCCCGCCCTCGGCATAGATCAATCGGCCGCGTTTCTGGCGCAAGGGGCCCAGCTGGCGCAGGCCGCAGGGCTAACGCCCCGACTGCTAGAGGCCAACATCTACGATCTGCCCGATGATATTGGCCAGTTTGATTTGGTTTTGATCACCATCGGCGTGTTGGGATGGATGCCTGATTTGCCAAGGTTCTTTCAGGTCGTCTTCGACCTGATGGCCCCTGACGCAAAACTGGTGATTTACGAAACCCACCCTGTGCTAGAGATGTTTGCCCCCGAAACAGACACTCCGTTCGAGCCCGAATACAGCTACTTTGACACCGCGCCCGACATTCACGAAGGGGGCATCACCTATGATGGCAGTGACGGGGGCGACGCGCCTACAGGATACTGGTTTTCCCACACAATGGGCGCAATTCTGAACGGATGCATCGCGGCGGGGCTTTGCATCGAAAACCTTACAGAGCACCCCCATTCCAACCGCGAAGCGGAGTTCGACATCTACGCAGACCGCGCCGCGCAGATGCCGATGAGCTTTACATTGGTCGCTGCAAACTAGGATCCTGACCCTAGGCCTATTCGCTGAGGCTTTGCGCCAAACGCATAAGTTGGATTGCCTCTGCGCGGTAACCGAAGGGGTCATCACCCTTGGTTTGGGTTGCCAAAGCAATTGCATCGGCATATCCCCAGTCCCCCAGATAATCCGACCCGCGCAACAGCTGTCCAAAGCCTGCGATGGCGCTGGCAAAACCTGCGTCGCTTAATGGGCCAAGGTCCGGCGTTATCGCCGTCTCAACAAGCTGGCTGTTTGCATCGCCGGGCATTTTATACCGCAGTCGCAAAAAGCCAAGTTCATCACTGGTGCGTGGGGTTTCCGATGCGCCGTAGCGCAATGGGTCATTCAAGACCGCAGCAGATCCCGTTGGCGTGACCTCATACAACGCCGTCACACTGTGCCCCGCCCCGATATCACCTGCATCTACCTTGTCGTTATTGAAATCCTCACGCTTCAAAGCGCGGGTTTCGTAACCGATCAAGCGATATTCGGCAATTGTCGCGGGATTGAATTCAACCTGGATTTTTACGTCGTTGGCGATGGGGAACAGCGCCCCTGACAATTGATCAACCAGCACCTTTTGCGCCTCAGACAATGTGTCGATGTAGGCCGCCGTTCCGTTGCCGTTTTGTGCCAAGGCCTGCATTGTCGCATCGTCCAGATTGCCACGTCCAAAGCCCAGAACGCTTAGGTAAGTCCCACTGTCACGCTTGTCTGCAATAAAGGTTTTCAACTGCTCAGGATCGTTAAGTCCAACATTAAAGTCACCGTCCGTGGCCAGAATAACGCGGCTGACGTCGCCGTTCTGTGTCATTTGTTCCGCGACCGAATAGGCTTGTTGCAAACCCGCTTGTCCCGCCGTGCCGCCCCCCGATTGCAACGCATTGAGCGCGTTCAGGATCGTCGTGCGTTCAGCCGCTTTTGTCGGCGCCAACACTTGCCCCGCGCTGCCCGCATACGCCACAATCGCCACTTCGTCATCGGGACGCAATTGGCTTAACATCAACCGGAAAGATTGCTTGAGAAGGGGCAGTTTGTTGGCTTGGTTCATCGATCCTGACGTGTCGATCAGGAACACCAAATTCAGCGGCGGGCGGTCTTCCAGCGCAGGCAACATGCCTTGGATGCCGATATGCACAAGCTGGGTGCCCGGGTTCCAAGGGGTTTGGCCAACCGATACCGTTGGCTGAAATGGCTGACCTTCCGGCGTCGGGTACGCATAGGAAAAATAGTTCACCATTTCTTCGATCCGCACAGCGTCTTTGGGCGGCATTTGCCCATGGGTCAGGCTGTTGCGGACCACGGCATAACTTGCGGTATCGACGTCGATGGAAAATGTCGAAACCGGGGTTTCAGACGTCACTTGAACCGGATTTGTCTGGGCGTTGGCGAAGTCTTCGGTGTTGCCCTGATCCTGCAGCACAGGTTCGCGTTGGCGGATGATCTGTGCAGGGGCGGATCCTGCGATAGCACCTGTCACCTGCATGTCAGCAGCACCGTTTGTTGCGCCGTTTGCAATGCTGTCATCGGCCCCCATCAAACGCTCGGGTGCCGCGGTGTCGCGTTTGGCTGCCGTGCGCGGCGCGGGTGCGGGTTCGGGGACCTCTTCGGATACCGGTGCCACAGCAAACTCAGGTGCCAACTGCGCTTCGTTTCGGGAAACCCCTGTCGGGCGTGTGCTGCTGAAATCCATCGGCAAAAACGCAATCATTGCAACCGCAACCAAAGCGGTCGAAGCCGTCAATCCGGCGGGTGTGGTAAGTTTGGCAATCATATTTTTCGCTCCTGTCCAAAGGCCCGTTGTGGGCCGATCAACAGTAAGACGCGTGCCGTCAGCCGATCCTTGGAGGGCTGCAAAGTTTTTTTGTGCCAAAGCCAGATCAGCCGCTTTTTTATCCGCGTCAGGGTCAGGCGTTGCGGCCTGCATCATGGCTTTGATGTCGTTCAGATCGTCGCTCATGTCTGATCCTCGATGTCGCGCAAAGCGCTTAGTTGTTTCTTGGCTTGCGATATTCGCCAGCTGATTGTGCCCTCGGACACCCCTAGAACATCGGCGGCGGCGGCATGCGTCAGGTCATCCAACACAAGCGCAAGCGTATCCCGCAAATCTTGCGGCAATTGGCACATCGCCATAGCCAACCAATCGGCCTGCTGCTGCCCTTCAGCGATTTCAGCCTGCCGGTTCATTTCCCAATCACCCCACCCCACAGCTGCGCGGGTGTGTGTCGCCTGTTTGCGCCTGCGATCGTGGCTGGCATTTACTGCAATGCGGTAAAGCCATGTCGTAAAGGCTGCGTTGCCTTTGTAACTGCGCAGCTTGGACGGCAGCATTGCACAAATGTCTTGCGTCAGGTCTTCGGCTTCGACTTTCGATCCGGTCAGGCGAAAGCACAGGCGAAACAGCCCGTCGTACCGCCGTGCCAGCAAAACTGAAAAAGCATCTGCATCTCCGCCTGCAGCAGCCAAAGCAAGGTCAATATCATCGGTTTTTTCGCGCATCTCAGGGGTTGGACGTGTCTCGTCCACCGATCCTTGGCGCAACGGAATTTTTTTCCAAAAAAAATTCACCGCCCCGCGCCATTCTGCGTTCTGGCAAACAGCACAGGCACCGCCACTGAAAGGACCAGAAGACGTGCCAAATGGCAGGCGGCGACAAAGCCCGGCGCGATGCCTAACGCGATGCTCATGGCGACCATTGTTTCAAGCCCGCCCGGCGCGAAGGCAATCAGCAGCGCCCCGATGTCTATACCCAAAAGCGCGGCTGTCAGAACCGCGAATCCAGCCGCCGTTGCCGTCGTGATCAGCGTCGCCATCAGCCCTGCAATGGCGGCCGCCCTTAGCGCATTAACACTCACGCCCCCAAACCGCGTCCCGATAAGCGTTCCCAGTACCACAAAGGCCGGCACCGCAAGCCACAAGGGCATTTGGCCCGGTGTCACCCCACTGCCATGGCCCAACATCGACACCAGCATCGCCCCAATCAACAAAGGGGCTGGCGTGTTGATCCGCGACAAAACCAGGCTGGCGGCATATCCCAACGCAGCCAGGATCAAAATCATCCACACCGTCATGGACGCCCCTGCCCCGACCATGGTCGTGGACGAAGACACCCCAAGAACAAGAGCAACCACAGGGGTAATCAACGTTAGGGCAAGCAATCGAATGGATTGCACAATTGTGATACGCGCCAGATCAAGATCGTATTGTGCGCCAATGCTCAAAACAAAGCTCAGATGCCCAGGCGACGCCGCAAGCAGCCCGCTTTGTACGTCGAATTTGAAAAAGCGCACCAGGGCCCACCAACAAGCACCAAGCCCGAAGATCGTCGACAGCATCAATGCCACAAAAGCCAAAGGCAGCTGCACCAGCATTTGCGTGGCCTGCGCTGTCATTCCCGCACCAACGGACATTCCAAGAATGACAAATGCGATGTTGCGGACCTTATCGTCCAGTTCCAATTGCAGCCCTGCAAGGCCTGCCGCGCTGACGCAAAAGGCGGGCCCTGTAAGATCCGGCAATGGCATGTGCAACAGACGGGCAAGACAGGCTCCGCCCACACCGACACCCAAGGTTTTGAGCGTCGGTATGGCAGAGCTTAGAGACATCTCAGACGGACATGCAGACGTATTTCATTTCCAAAAATTCCTCGATCCCGTGATGGCTGCCTTCGCGGCCCAAACCGGATTGTTTGATGCCGCCAAAAGGTGCGACTTCGGTCGAGATAATTCCGGTGTTCACGCCGACAATGCCGTATTCCAGTTCTTCCGACACCTTGTAAACGCGGCTGAGGTCCTTGGCGTAGAAATATGCCGCCAGCCCAAAGATTGTGTCATTGGCCATGGCGATCACATCGTCCACATCGTCGAACTTGAACAGCGGCGCAAGGGGGCCAAAGGTTTCTTCATGGGCAACTTTCATGTCCTGCGTGACGCCTGTCACGATTGTGGGCTGCATGAAAAATCCGCCTAGATCGGATGGTGCGCCCCCGGTCAGAACCGCGCCGCCGTTGGCGGTGATGTCTTCCAGATGGTTTTGCACTTTTGCCACAGCCGCATCAGAGATCAGCGGCCCTGTGGTGACGCCGTCTTCAAATCCGTCGCCGACTTTCAAGGCCTCAACGGCGGCTTTCAGCTTTTCCGCGAACGCATCGTACACGCCCGATTGGACGTAAATACGGTTCGCACAAACACAGGTTTGCCCGGCGTTGCGGAATTTGCACATCATCGCACCTTCCACGGCAGCATCCAAATCCGCATCGTCAAACACGATAAAAGGGGCATTGCCGCCCAATTCCATCGAACATTTCATCACCTGATCCGCCGCTTGACGCAGCAAAATGCGGCCCACCTGCGTCGACCCTGTGAACGTCAATTTCCGCACCGCGTGGTTTTCGCAGAACTCTTTGCCGGTCTCGGATGCGTCGGACGTCGTAACGACCTGAAATACACCTGCCGGAATACCAGCCCGCTCTGCCAACACGCCCATTGCGATGGCTGACAGCGGCGTCAATTCTGCGGGACGCGCAACAAAGGCACAACCAGCCGCCAAAGCAGGGGCCGCTTTGCGCGTAATCATCGCGTTGGGAAAGTTCCATGGCGTGATCGACGCTGCAACGCCAATAGGCTGCTTCACAACCGTGATGCGTTTGTCACGTTGGTGCCCCGGGATGGTTTCGCCGTATATCCGTTTCGCTTCTTCGGCGAAGAATTCCACAAAAGATGCACCATATGCGATTTCACCTTTGGCCTCTGCCAGCGGCTTGCCTTGTTCGGCCGTCAGGATCGCACCAAGATCGTCTTGGTTTGCCATCATAAGGTCAAACCACTTGCGCAAAACAGCACCGCGTTCTTTGCCTGTCCACTTGGCCCAGTCTTTCTGCGCCACCTCAGCCTGAGCGATCGCACCCGCCACCTGTGCGCGGCTTAGATCCGCCACTTCGGCCACAACGTCGCCACGGGCAGGATTGCTGACTTCAAACGTGCCTTTATCACCGTCAAGCCACTTGCCGCCCACATAGGCGCGGGTTTCCAAAAGGCTTGGATCGTTAAGCATGGATGAAAGGGTTGTGGCTGTATCTAGCATAATGCGTCCTCTGGCGATTGCGCATGCAGCCAAACCAAGTAATGTGCCTGTTGTCTAGGTCAAAGAGGGTAATGTGATGTCGGGTATGGACGATGCTTATGCGAATGCAGCCTATATCGAAGGCGCATCAGACTACCCCGCGCGATGGGATGAAGCCGCACAAAGCTTTCGCACTTCGCTTGGCGCACGTGCCGATATTGGGGTGCCTTATGGCCCGTCCAAACGTCAGGTCTTTGACCTGTTTCACCCCGAAGGCGAACCCAACGGCTTGCTGATCTTTGTGCACGGTGGCTACTGGCTGCGGTTTGACCGGTCCACTTGGTCGCATTTTGCAAAGGGCGCTTTGGCGCAGGGTTGGGCCGTGGCCATGCCATCCTATGATCTATGCCCTGATGTTCGCATCGCAGGCATCACGCAGCAGATTGCCCAAGCCGTACAGGTCATCGCCCACCGCGTTCCGGGCCCCATCAGCCTTGCTGGACACTCGGCGGGGGGGCATCTTGTGGCGCGCATGTGTGCGCCTGGGATGCTGCCATCGGATGTCATGTCGCGGATTTACCACGTGATGCCAATTTCACCACTGAGCGATCTGGAGCCCCTGCTGCAGACGTCTATGAACAAAGACTTCCAAATGGACGCAGGTATGGCGCAAGCCGAAAGCCCGATGGCACAACCCAAACCAAACACACCTGTTACAGTCTGGGTCGGCGGGTCCGAGCGCCCCGCCTTTCTGGATCAATCCATGTGGCTGGCAGACGCTTGGGGCTGCGATGAAGTCGTTGCAGAGGGCATGCACCACTTCAACGTGATCGACGCGCTGGCAGATCCGCACAGCGACATGATCAAACGCTTGACCGGAAACACCTAAGCGTCTTAAAGAAAACCTGCCCGACGATGGCGTCGCGGGTGGCTTTTCATACAACTTGTCCTGAACGCCGGGACCTTTCTGCAAAGGAGGGTCTGACATGACCACACGTCCTGATTTTCACCGCTTCCACAATGGCACAAAAGCGCCGTTGCAATTCGCCGTTGCCGAATACGAGGCACGGCTCGCAGACCTACGCAAGCGTATGGTTGCGTTAGGCGTCGACGCCGCTGTGCTGACTTCTATGCACAATGTGTCTTACTATTCCGGCTTCACGTACTGCGCCTTTGGCCGCCCTTATGCTGTCGTTGTAACGGCCACAGAATGCGTCACCCTCAGCGCGGGCATTGATGCGGGCCAACCCTGGCGTCGGTCCTGGTGCGACAACATCACCTACACCGACTGGCAGCGCGACAACTTCTGGCGTGCCGCCTTGTCTGTGGCGGGATCAGGCAAAGTCGTTGGGTACGAATCCGATCACCTGAGTCTCTTGCAGATGGAAAAACTACGCGGGTTCTTGTCCCCCTCCAAAACCGTGGACCTCTACGAGACCACAATGGTGCAACGGATGCACAAATCTGCTGCTGAAATCGAATTGATCCGCGCGGGCGCCGCTGTCGCAGACGTAGGTGGGTATGCGGTGCGCGATGCCGTCAAGGCAGGGGTGCGCGAAATTGACGTGGCCATGGCAGGCCGCGACGCGATGGAACTGGAAATCGCCAAACGCTTCCCCGACGCGGAATACCGCGACACATGGATCTGGTTCCAGTCGGGCCTGAACACCGACGGCGCTCACAACCCCGTCACCGCCCGCATATTGGAACGCGGTGACATCCTATCGTTGAACACCTTCCCCATGATCTCGGGCTACTACACCGCGTTGGAACGGACCATGTTTGTGGAAACCGTGGACGATGCGAGCCTTGGGTATTGGGAAGCCAACATCGGCGCGCATGAACTGGGCATGTCCTTGCTGAAACCCGGCGCGTCCTGCGCAGAAGTTACCGCTGGCGTGAACGCATTTTTCGCAGAACGCGACCTTCTGCAGCATCGCACATTTGGGTACGGCCATTCCTTTGGTGTGCTGTCCCACTACTACGGACGCGAAGCAGGGTTAGAGCTGCGCGAAGACATCGGCACAGTGCTGGAACCCGGCATGGTGATTTCAATGGAGCCGATGCTCACGATCCCGGATGGCACACCGGGCGCAGGCGGCTACCGCGAACATGACATTTTGATCATCACCGAAGACGGGGCCGAAAACATCACAGGCTACCCCTACGGTCCCGACTTTAACGTGGTGACCTAAAACATCGAAGGGTCGGGTTTTCCTGACCCTTCAATTCCCTCTATCTGCCTTTCCTTTGCCGCTTTCATTTGCAACACTTTGGCCAAATCACTGAGTGGGCTGATGTAAATCTTATTTACATTGACTATATAGGCCCTAAGCAATTGAACACGGGAGTTATTTATGGCTGATTTTGACGCGCAGGTTCGGGAATCCCAATCGCAGGTGGCCGAGGCACAATCCAAAATCGCTGAGCTATCCAGCCGCATCGAGGCCGCGCGCGCCAAGATGAAGTCGGGCGATGAGGCGATGATGGACATCGAAAACGCATCCCTTGAGGACGTGCACGCCCACACCGACGTGATGAACGCCAATATCGCGGAACTGATTATGGGGCTGGATGATGTGACATCGGCCTTCTCCCAAGACTTTGACGAGATGCGCAACAAGACGGGCTGGGAGAGCTTTGTGGGCATTTTTGCCAAGGCCAAATCCGACAGCATGCGGCAGGAACGTGTGCGCACGGCCTCAATTGACGACAAGTTGCAGGATTTGATCGGCAAGTCCGATGTCATTGTGAAGCTGCTGGAAGGCCAGTTGTCGATGCTGGAAGAGCAAAAGGTGAAGGTTGAAGCGAACCTGACCGAGACGCTGGACGAACGCGAAATGACCGTGGGCGAACTGTCGACCTTGCAAGCCGACATTCAAGCGATGGACCCCAAGATCATCACCGTTGAAAACGCCATTGCATCGGAACAAGACGCCGCCAAGCGCACGGCCCTTGAGACCGAACTGGCCGAGTTGAACAGCACCTACAACGAAATGGTGCAGGAAGAACAAGTGAAGCTGGCAAAGTCTCAGACACTTGAGCGCTATATCGAGAAGGGTAAAACCTGGGTTGATTCCTTGCAAAACCAAGCGGCCACACAGATGGTTCTGATCAACAAGCTGCAAACAGACACCAAGCAACGTGTTGTTCTTTATGACGCTTTGACCAAATCCCTGAAAACCGCGCAACAACAAGACGTCGCCCACCGCATCAACGAAATCGGTGTGCAAACCGACCAAGAAGCGCAATCCGCGATGGCAGGCATTGGGGCCGCGACCAACAAGCGGATGGCCGAAATGATGGAAGCGCACGAGGATCACATGGTCTTTGCGCGGGATGTGCTGGAGCAGAAGGCAAAGGCGGATGAACGCTTTGCGCGGCGATTCCAGCAGATTGTCGAAAAGCATGACAGCAATCAGTACGGGTGATCCTTTGACCAAGGATTTGTCCATATGATGCGGATTTTCATTGCTGCTGGCGCGATCTTGGGTGGTGTTGCTGCCTTCCAGTTCAGTGAAGTGATTGGGATGGCGTTTGCGATTCCTTTGATCAAGGGCATCGTTATCGGCGCACTCGTGGGTTTTGTGGTCTGGCTTGTTCTACGTGTATTTCTGGAGACACAGTTGTGGTGATGGAAAGCAAAAACACTGAGACAAAAGGTCTGACCGACCTGTTCGCCTCGCGCCGTTATTTCCGAAAATTTGCAGGCATCCTGCAGCACATGACCCGTGTGGCGGGGGTGATGGAAGCCGAAGGGCGGTTGAACCGGGCCGAGGTGAATATTCTGACGCGCTACGCCACGTCTTTGCACTTCACTTTTCAGGCGCTCAGTTACAAATATCTGCTGGTCGGGCGTGATACGGGGCGGTTCTTTGGATCGCTTGAAATTGACACCAAAGAAAGCGGGTTTCCGGCCTCGGATGAAATTCTGACCATGGCCAATGACGCGCAGCAGGCCGAACGCCACTTGCGTGAAATGCCATCCGAGGACGAATTGAAGTCGCAGATGGTTGGCGTGATTTTAGGCGAACGTGAAATTCCAACAAAGTTGCAATTCGCCTTGTCGCAACGCCTTTATTATCAGGAGCTGTCGCGCGGCGACTTGTTCTGGGCGCGTAATGATCCGGAGGTGCAATGGTTGGGCGATGCCGGCGCCGGTCGGCGGCGGTTTTTGCTGCATTGGGCGGTCTACGACAGTCAGGTCAACCTGCCTGTGATCTATATGATGGAACTTGAAGACAGCGGCAAAACGGCCCTGCCCAAAGACCAACGTCGTTGGCCTGAGGTGCAAGCGCATCTGATGGCGCAGGCCATGGCGGGGCTGAAGCTGATGACCATCGCCAAAGGCTTTGACGAAGATTTTGACGATCTGCACCCCAAACGCATGCGCCGGTTTCATGTGGGGCCAATGTATTCGGATGCATTTACGCGCCAGTCGGGTCCGATGGCGCAAGTTTTAGCACAAGCGAAAGCGCCTGCGGGGCAAGATTGGGCTTTGGTCTGGACAGAAGAAGAATTGGAAAGCGAACGCGTGGTTGAAGAACGTTCGGGCTGGTTTTCGACCGTTGAACGCGAGGTGTTTGCGCTTGATCCCTTTGCCGGGCGCGGTGCGGATACGGGGGCCACACGCATGGAGCGGTCGATTGTTGTACCGCAGCGCCCCTATCAGGTGCTGGAAGAGTTGAACCCGCCGGGATTTGGGTCTGTTCGCAAGTTTGTCGTTAGCCCACAGGGGCGCGTTTTGCGGTACTGACGGGACCCTCCGGGGGAGGTTTGTTTGGCGAGATGAAGCGGAGGGATCTGTTTTGATTTCAGGCCAGTGTGATTTGAAGAGGGATTTGAAATGAGCCAAACATCTGACCAGATGGAGCTTCGCGAGAGCGATATTGTAAAGCATTACGATATGGCGCTGGCCATGTTGCAGGGCTTTGATCATGCGCCGCGTATTGGCAAAGCTGTGGTTGAAGACGCACCTGAGCGGTCATCGGGCATTGGGACGCGCCGTCGCTTTCGCTCGACCACGCCAGGGCTTGTGACGCGCCGCACAGCCGTTTCTGGTGCCGTTCAGGTGATGGCGCGGATTGAGGATGATGCACTCGTGACGCCCTTGCAGGCCACCGTGATGAATGCGTTGCGCCGCGCGGTGTCCATCGCCTTGGCCGTGGCAGAGGAATACGCGGAAAGCTCTGGCTTGGGTGATTTGAAGCGCTCGAACTTGGAAGGGTCCTTGCCCACCGCGCGCAAGACCGAGTTTTCGGAATTGCTGGCGGCGGAGGCACTGATCACCCTTTATGTTTTTGGCAATGCCACGGCCTATTTGCTGTCCCCCCATGCCTCAGAGGTCACTGTTGAACTGGGTGACGTTGAAGAGGTTCTGACCGATAACGGCCAGACCGCTTTGCATGGCGCACTTTGGGAGTTGGATCAGGACCTTGCGGCCCATGCATCCGATGATGCACGGCTTGTGGCGACGGTTTCGGGCTTTGCCGAGGCCTTGATGGAAAAGGTCGCCTTGCGTGCCGGATCAGCCCCACGTTTGGAGACGTTCGCGAATGCCACTTGGCGCGTTGAGGCGGATGATTTCACCGTTGCGGGCTTTTCCCCGGCGTCCAAGGCCAAGTCCACAACGCTGACCATGTCCTTCAAGAAACCCAACGAGGTCGTGGGCAACCACATCGCCAAATATCAAGCGATGAAGCTGTCCAAGATGCTCATGGCCTATGATTTTGACCGCCGTTTGAACCCGTTTGCGGAGCTTGGCGGGTTCATCTTTACCTTCATGGGCGACGGCAAACCGGGAACGGGCAAGACCACGCTGATCCAGATGATGGCGGGGATGGTGAACGACTATTGCGGGATCGCGGGCTATCCGTTTCGCTACCAGAACCTGAGCACAGACAACATCGACAGCTATCAGGGTAAATCAGGTCAGAACGCAAAAGCATTTATCAACAACGTGTTGGACCCGTCCGTGATCGGCTTTGGCACCATTGACGATATTGACCAGTTGGCTGGGAAACGTGGAGATCGGCAGTCGTCGGCGGGGCAGCTGGAAATCACTGCCGTGCTGATGGAAAGCTTTGCAGGCGCCAATACGGTCGTGCGCGGCAATTGCACCTTTGGCATGTTTTCGAACTATCCCGAGAATGTGGATGATGCGTTGCGCCAACGGGCGGGCGCACGGTTCTTGGTCGATGGGCCACAAACCCGCGAGGATTACATCGACATCCTGTACCTGCTGATGGGCAAAAACCACGACATCCCCACAGGCGCGCATGAGGTGTTTAGCGCGCAAGAAATCAAATCGGCGGTGGCCGCATCGTTTGAAAGCCACGCGAAGCCCCATGAAGAGGGGCTGATGCGGGTGTTTGATCAGGTGTCCTCGGAAATTGGTGAATTGGACACGATTGCGAAGCTCGGCACCTATCTGAAAGGCATCCAAGAGGCGGACGAGCGGTTCACCGGTCGCGCGATCAAGAACATCACGGATGCGGTGAAAGTGCGGGCGATGGACTTCGAATTGCCCGATGAATGGATGGAGGAACCCGACCTGTTCCTGTTCAAGGATTACGACACCAAGAAGGGCATGATTTCGGAGCTGCGCCAGCCGATCACGGTGGACATGGTGGTGCAGGAGATCAATCGCTACGCGGATTCCGAGTTTAGGTATGCGGATAAGTCGGATGAGGTAGCGATTGAGGGGATGGTGCGGGATATGGGGCGTCAGGTTGAGGCGAAGAAGCGGTTTTTGGGAGGGGAAGGGTGAATTGTGTCTCCTTCCTCGCAATTTCAGCCGTCGTACTTTTAGTTGAGTATTCAGTGTTCTTTTTTGTTGGAAAATTCATTGGTCAATTCTTGATCCCGTTCGGGGTTATCAAGACTGTCGTTGCTCTTGCAATTTCTTATGGTGTTTTCATGGCGTCACTTTCTTTGGTCATTCCACTTGTTATGTTGCAAGGCGGACCAGAATCAAAACACTTCTGTATCGAATGGGTGGATACCACTGTCACAACTTTAATAATGCTTGGGTCCGTATTTTATCTGATCATCATAGTATATTCTATCTGGCGAAAGGTAACCTTAATATGAAACGCCTCATCCAACGCGGCCTCATGTTTGGCAACCTGTTCCACGTCTCCTCGCCCGCCCTGGTCGAGCGCTACAATCGTGCGCTCAAACACCTCACCGGAAAAACCACAACCCTAACCGATTTCCACATCGACATTTCCGGCTATGCCCCCGAGATCGGGGAGGAGCTGAACGACCACCTCTACCTTAACCATGCGGGCGTCAATCGGCAGTTTATCCTGCTCAGCACCGATCAAAAACGCTGCCCCCTGCTGGGTGCGAAATTTTCGACCAGCTACACGATCTTGCGCGAATTCTTCGACACGAACGAGGCGCAACTCTTTGCCCTCACGGCCCGTGACGCGGTGGCGGGGGAGCTGGTCAACAGCGTCTATGACATCTCGACGCCGCAGCGCCTGTTTGACATTAGATCGGTGCAAATCGAGGCGGACACGACGCAGGGCACGGTGCAATCTGCGAACAACTTGGCCAAGAAAGTGGACCGCTTTCTGCAAGAAGACGACGCGTGGTTTGATGATGTGTTGATCGCGGAGATGATCGGCCTCGCGGGGGAAACGGGTGACGTGCGGCGCAATCCTGTGCGTTTGAACCATATGGAGTTCGCACAGGAGAATTTTTGGACCGCGCATTTTGGCGGGCTTTACATTTTTCAGGCGACGGACAGACAGGCGGCGATCACCTCGCGCTCGAAAGAACCCCTTGGCGATCTGCCTGTGACGCGCACCTACGACATCACGGAACGCAACCGCATTGCGCAATTCCTTGACGATTGCAATCTGGTCGAACCCATCGTGAAGGCGCGTGGCGTCGATGCGGCGGCGATCCTGCGGCAAAAGATGGATTTCATCCTGATTGATGCGGTAGCGGGCACGGGTGTGGATCTGTCAAACACCACCCGGCGCGATATGCGCCGCCTTGCGCGCGAACATTCCAGCCTTGTGCCAGAAGCGTACAAAGCCTTGGGGCAATTGGTGAATTGGGCGGAACATGGCGGGTCGTGGCCGAAGATTGATTCAGAACACCCTGCCTATTTCTACACGCTGCGGGCGGCTGATACCTCGGACAAAGACCTTGTGAATATGCTGCTGGCCGAGTTGTGCCCGCAAGACATCCGCCAGTTGTTCATTTGCCACAAAGAGCTGTTTTATGCGACTTATGCGGGGTGGTCGGACAGCAAGAAAGAGTATGTTGCGGACTATCTGGAGCGCGAGTACCAAGTGGATAAAGCGGGCGCGCGGGCGGCGTTGTTCGGGCATGAGGCGGCGATGGATGCGGCCCCCGGCCCGTGGGATCGCAACGATATGATTGATCGCGTGGGTCCTTGGGGCGCGGTGAGGAGGCGTTAAGATGTTTGCATTGGCACGGTTGTTGTTCATGGGGTTCATTGTTCTGACAGTGGTTTACGTGAGCCTGTCGTTTTATTCACGCGCGGTGCGGCGCGGAAAGCTGAAGGCTGAATGGTACGATGGCCCCCAAACCACGGACATCGACAGCTATGTGGATCAGGGGCTTGCCGACTATGATGGATCATTGCGGCGCAAACTGATCTTGGGGGTGTATATTGTGCCGTTCACCCTTATGTGTGTCATCATCTATCTGACCAATTTCGCCTGACCGGAGGGGCTTTTCGTGACCTATATCAAGTGGTTCTTTATCATCAGCTTCTGGGTCTTTGTGGCTGCGTTCTTTCACTATACGCTGCCACAAAAGGACATCGTGCGGATCACCGACACCTACGAAAAACGGGTGGACTTTGGGGAAAACTCGATCTTTTGGGCCAGTGCAGACACGGGCACCGATGGCACGGCCGTGAACCGCGATGTGTTTTTCATCCAGACCCGACTTGCAAGCAGCGATGGCGTCATGGTCTACCGCAACGAAGACACTGGCTGGGGTTGGCCGCCTTATCTGAAATTCGACACCTCAAACCTTCAGGCAGAGGCCGCCGATGCCAAATCAACGGCAGCAGATCCACAATACGCGATCATTCGGCACTATGGATGGCGTAATGAATTTATGTCGATCTTCCCCAATGCACTGGACGTGAAGATCGTGGACGGACCAAATGCGTCTAAAGGCATCCCATGGATCAATATCATCGTGCTGACATTGTTTGCGATGGTCACCTATTTCATCTGGGTACGTTGGCGCCGCTTCCGCATCGCGCGAATTGATCCGACGCTTGAAGAAATTCAAGACAATTGGGACGCAGCCGGAGACGCCGTTGATGAAAAGCGCGGGCGTATTCGCCGCTGGTTGGGAACGTGGAAAGCCAAATAGTCCCCTGTTCATCTCGCTAAATAAACCTCGGGGAGGTCGCACAGCGACGGGGGCTGGCCCCCCTGATCCCGCTCTAGATAATCTCGTCCTCATCAAACATCGGATCATCTTGCAAATGCAGGCTGTGACCCTCAACGGTGCTTTCAGCCCGCTTCATTGAAGCAACACGGGCCAGATGAAACACCGCGTCCCCTTCGTTCACGACAGGCAAAACGGCGCGGCCGACGATGATGCCGTCAAACGGGGCGATGATATCATTTTCCTGCTCACCAAACGGGTCAGATACAGACCCCATAACATCACCTTCATGGACCAGATCACCATCAGACTTGAACGTGCGCAACAGGCCGCCCATCGGGGCGCGCAACCATTTGGATGACGGGCAAAACTGTGGCTTCGCCTTCGGGCGCGACACACCTTTGGAACCGATCATCCCCATGTGATGCAAGACCCGCATGATGCCCGCGACACCTGCACGTACGGAAAATTCATCAAACCGCAAACCTTCACCCGCCTCGTAAAGCATCACTTTTTTACCCAAACGATGGGCTGTTTCACGCAACGATCCTTCACGTAAATTGCTTTCCATGATGACAGGTGCGCAGAAAATGTCGGCAAGGGCACGGGCATCTTCGTCATCCGGAGACACTCGAATTTGCGGATAGTTGGTGCGGTGAATTGCTGCGGAATGCAGGTCAATTCCCAGATCAGATCGTTCCACGATTTCACGCACAAACAGGTCAGCGAGGCGGGATGCCAAAGACCCTGTTTCACTGCCTGGAAAAGACCGGTTCAAATCGCGGCGGTCCGGCAAATAGCGGGACCGGTTGATAAACCCGAATGCGTTGACGATGGGCACCACAATCAACGTACCCTTCAACGACTTCAGGTTCGGCGTCTTTAGCAATCGACGCACAATTTCTATGCCGATCACCTCATCGCCGTGAATCCCCGCACTGATAAAGACGACAGGACCGTTCAAGCGGCCATGCACCACATGCGCTGACATGGTGACGGGTGTATGATCCGACAAGTAACTGACGGGCAAGTTTACTGTCCGGCGCGTGCCTGAAGCAACTGTTTCAGAGCCAATCTGAAACCCTTCGCGTTTGGGCATTGTTATCCTTTGCCTTTGGTCTTGGTGGCACCCGGTTTGGCGTGTTTTTCCATGTATTCGATGATCTTTCCTGCAATGTCGAGGCCCGTGGCCTTCTCGACACCTTCGAGGCCCGGAGACGAATTCACTTCCATGACGACGGGGCCATGATTGGCGCGTAGCATATCAACCCCGCATACATTCAAGCCCATGGATTTGGCGGCGCGCACTGCAGTGGCGCGTTCTTCAGGTGACAGTTTGATAACTTGGGCCGACCCGCCACGATGCAGGTTCGAGCGAAAATCACCTGCAGCGCCAGTGCGTTTCATAGCGGCAATGACCTTGCCCCCAACCACAATGGCGCGAATGTCCGTGCCGCCTGCTTCTTTAATGAATTCCTGCAGCAAAATGTTTGTATTTGCAGCACGGAACGCTTCGACAACAGATTTGGCGGACCGGTCGGTGTCAGCCAAAACAACGCCCAAACCCTGTGTGCCTTCCAGCAACTTGATCACAATGGGTGCACCGCCAGCCAGTTTCAGCACCTCTTCGGTCTGCTTGGGGTCATGGGCAAAAGTCGTGACTGGCAGGCCAATGCCATCACGCGCCAACAGTTGCATCGATCGCAGTTTATCGCGTGATCGCCCGATAGCGACACTTTCGTTCAACGGATAAACACCCATCATTTCGAACTGTCGCAATACGGCAAGGCCATAGAATGTGATCGACGCCCCGATACGCGGGATGACCGCATCATAGCCTTCCAACTTGTCCCCGTTGTAGTAAATTTCAGGACGCCGCGACGCGATATTCATGTAGCACCGCAACGTGTTGATGATATCCAGCTGGTGTCCGCGGGCCTCTGCCGCTTCTTGCAGGCGCCGGTGTGTGTATAGCTCTGCGTTGCGCGCCATCATTGCAATTTTCATGTTTTTGCCTTCCCCGTGATGTCCAACGCTTTGGCCGGATCTTGTGTTAAAAACCGGGCACGGGTGTGCACGGCGATGGCATGTTTGCTAAGGGCAGACCGGCCCACAATCATACGAAACTGCATTTCGCCACGTTCGGCCAAAGACAGGTCAATAGTCCAGGCCCGCCGCGCAATGCGGAATTTGGTGCGGATCACAATGCGCTCTTCCGGTTGCCCGGACGTGTTCTTAATTTCACGCAGGTCATGGATCGGACACTCGATCCAGACATCGCGGGCTTCATCATCAAACCTTGTGTGAAACCGGACCCACTGTGCACCATCTTTTTCAAACCGCGCAATTTGTTCGGCGTGCAGCGCAGATGTTCGCGCACCAGTGTCGATCTTTGCAATCATATTGGTCAGGCCCAAATCGGGCAGATCAACAGCCTCTTGCCATCCGATCACCGTAAGGGCGCGTTTTGGCTTTGGATCGTTCATTCGGCGCCTCCTATACGGAATCGTCTAAAGCATCAGACTAGCAGCGGATATAGGGAAAGAAAACGCGAACTCAGTCCGAGAAAAGGTAATCTGCCTGCGCAATTTCAAACGCTTTTTCCGGGCTGATCCGCAAAAAAGAAGCCAATGCTTTTGCGTTTTCTTCGGCCCCCGCCCCTTCCCGCATTTTTTCCAGGTTTTCAAAACCCGCGTCGCGGATGCGATCACTTTCAAAGATCATGTCATTTCGAATGGTCGGCAACAACCGTTCCAGCGTGTCCGTAGAGGTCTGATCCCCCGCCAGACCCACACGCATCGCGTGGCCAATCAGGTAATCATCAGAAAACCCGCAATCGATTTCCAACATCCGCGTTACGGATCTGTCACCTGCAAAATCCTGCAACAGATCAACATTTCCGGGGTCCATGCAAACGATCAATTTGTCTGTCTCATAGTAGTCAAACAACATCCGCATCAATGCCCTGCGGTGCCGCGCCCGTTTGCCCAAAGTCTTTTGGATACCTCCAAGATCAGGCAAAGGCGTGTCTTCTTCGTTAAAGATGTATTCCAAAGCCGGGACATTTGTGACCTGCCGGATCCGCTCCAAAACGCGTTTGGCCACGTGCCACTTTTTGCAAATCACGATCATCAATTCGCGTTCGCGCCCCAGCGTACTTTCGGTTTCCCAGAACCGCATCCCAAAACGTCGCCCGATGCGCCCGCGCCCGGTCAAGAATTTGAACAGGCTGGTCCCTTCGTTCGAGATTTTGAATTGCACCCCGACCGCCGCATACAGCAATCCCAACCTGCGTTTCAGGTCTTTGGCCTCCGGGCTGATCTTTCGGGCAAACAGGAAATCCTGACTGAGCAACAGATCATAGTGATCGTCATAGAACGTCACCGGCATCCCGTAATCCGTGAACATCAAAAACGTCAGCGTGCGCGTTCGAATTTCTTCTTTTGGCACAACATGGCGCACAATGGTCTGAAAGAAGGTTTCATCTGGAATCCATGTGGTGCGGAAAAACCGCATAACGTCTTTGCGTTGACGTGTGAAATCCAGAACCCATTCCACCGTGCGACGGCGCAAACACCACCATTGGCTGCCGATCATAACCTGTATGTCGTCTGGAATATCCCGCGTGATGCCAAATTTACGCTGCATATTGAATGACGTGTAGAACCGCCATTTCTGTGTCCGTTCGTTGAAGAAGTGGCGATAGATCAGCCGTTCTTCTTTCATGCCGGTCTTGATCCAGTCACTTTCGAAATAATCGAAGCTTTCGATAAAGTCGGCGTCGTTGTCGTCCAGAAACTGATGCGTGTATTCCGCCGATTTTACCGCCATGCAATCGCCCGATAGCATGTAAAAATGTGTGGCCTTGGGAAAGGCATCAACGGCAGATTCCACCGCGTACAAAGTGGCCTGCACCAGCGACCATTCCCCCCACCCGCATTTGATGCGTTTGTGGGCATATGTGACGTGGTCGTTGTCTTTCAAAGCGTCTTTGATTTGGGCGTAGTGGGCGGGGTTCGCGCTGGCGTCAAAATGAATCGACATATAGTCGCCAACAGCCGTCAGGCGTTGAGCCTGCTTAATGATCGCTTCTGGATCCTTGTGACATAGCAATATGTAGGCGATTTTTGCCATATTAGAAACGAACAGCCCCTTTACGCCTGATTGTTTACCTAGTTAATGGTGAAGACAGATTGAATAAACAGGATTTTTTTGCTTTTTTAAGGGACAGGCAAACTGTTGCAGATAAAACAGGCCATACGAGCACAAGGACGAGTGATATGGGATTTCCCGGAACGTGGATGACAGAGACCGAAAGCGTAGTGTACCGCGTGGTGCCCAAATGCGCCTGCTCGACCATCGGTCAGATCATGTATTACTCTGACCATGGTGATTTTTTTGATGGCGATATTCATGACGCCAAAAACGGGTTGCACAAGTGGGCGCTGGACGACAGCCAGCCGTTGATCTCTGCCAATGTGCAGGCCCACAAATCCTACGCCTTCACCTGCGTACGCAATCCCTACACCCGTATCCTGTCGTCCTTTTTTGACAAAATTTGTGGTATTCAACGCAATGGCAAACGCTATCGTGGCAATCTTGTCCCGCTTTTGATCCAAAAATACGGCATCGAAGTCGGTGGCGACGATGGCAAACAGGACTTTGATCAAATCAAGTCGTTCCGCCGCTTTTTGCTATTTGCCCGCGATACAATCCGCTGGCGACGCCCTATGGATCCCGACATCCACTGGTCCGCCATGTCAGGCCACGTCAGCACCTATATCGTGAACGGCGGCACCTACGATAAAATCCTGTGGACAGAAAAATTCAACGAAGGCATGGCCGACGTGCTTGGCGCGATTGAAACGCCCCACGCCGTCGATCTGGATGCGATTCCCCGCTTTAACGAAAGCGAAGGCCACGGCCCCAAACGCGCCCATCCGGTCGAGGATTATTTCGACGATATGTCGATGCATCTGGTCTACGAGATATTCAAGCGCGATTTCGACGTGTTCAAATACGACTTTGAGAACCCCGGAAACAAAATGCCTATCGGTGAAATTGATCTGGAAGAAGTTCACAAAAAACTGGGCGACTAATCAGGCGTCGCCGCAGTTTTATCCAGTTACTCAATCGTTGTCGGTTTCACCGGCCCCCGCACCCGCCAACCGGGAGGCTTCAGTGTCGGGGGCAAACGTCCGATGGCCAAACGCCAGCAAAGCGGTCCAGTCTTCGGCTGCAATCGGTAGGCGCTCTTGCGGTTGAAAGACACGTTTGGCCTTTAATTCCGCCGACCATGTCACCGCTCGTGTCGACTGCACCTGCAAGGTATCAGGACTTGCATCCAACAACAGCGCATTTGGCGTTGCCGTGAAAGCGGCCCCATTCCACGCGACTGAAACCGGACCGTCCGTCAGGCGTGCGGCCATAGCTGCGAAAGGCAGCAGCAAGATCGGAACAAAGCAGGGTCCAAAATCGATGGTCCGGCCTGCGGCGAGTGTTGCCGCCATATCCGACACCGCCGCCCCGCTGACAAGCGGACACAGCGCATCGGCTGACGCGATCCACACACCTGCATCTGACTGTGGCGAAAACAACTGGTAAGGATTGTCGTCAAATCCGGTCAAAAGCTGTGCCAATGACTTTGGACCTGGCAACCCTTGCGCCGCAAGCCAGCGCACTGCCTTGCCGGCATCTTCTGCCAGCCCCCAAGGCACCCCCGCCCCCCAAGCGGCACGTTTCGCTGTGGTTTCAACTTCGTTTAGTGAATACACGCGTTTGCCCTTGCTGCACTTGGATAGGACCAGTCGTCGTCACCTGCCTGCATCAACTCATGCGGAAACGGAGCATTCTGGAACATGGTGATCCGCACCCAACGGTCTGACCTGGGGTCAAAATGGGTCGCCCCAAAGAAGGACAGCTTGCAGCGCAGCAAATCAATCGGCAGCATTTTGGCGGCGATCGTGTTGTCGCGAATTTCTGCATAGGGGTGATGCGCCACGATCTGCGCCCGACGCGCCACGTGTCTGTGTTGCGGGTATTTCATCAAGAAAGCGGCCAATGTAGACGGGTTTGCATCACGTGAAGCCCAAGCGACCAGATCATCGTAGAACCGCGCAGCATCGCGGCCCGGCGCCAAAGGCTGTTCGTAGGGCTCAATCGGCTCTTCAAAGCGTTCGCCTAGGCGCGGTTCCAGCTTTTCTTCTGACGTGTACCAGACCCGCGCCACGTTGTCGGACGTTTGCCAATCTGTATCAATGGCCCACCCAAACACGTCCCGCAGCACCTCTTGCATACGCGTCACGGACATCGCGCCGTCTATGGCAAAGACCGCCCCTTCATCTGCGCCCATCGTCCCTGTCAGATCATCGACCAATGCGCCATAGGGTTCTAACATCATCGACACCAACAACTCTTGGCCTTCTGTGCTTAGGTGTTGCTCAGACCAACGATACAGATGGTCCCAAGGTGTGTCATCGTCCAATGCGCAGGCATCAACATGCGCGATCAACAGGCTTAAGTCCGCCTTTAAATCTGCGATTTTTTCAATCTGGATCGGATGTGCCGATTGCCAAATTTTGACGTTGTATTGCGCACGCCGCACCACGTCGCAGAACACAGCTTTCTCTGACGCGTTTGCATGGTCTATGCTGCGCACCCGTGCCAAAGCCACTTCACGTGCGGTTATCCAATTGTTCAGCAACACAGGATGGTTCACGATGAAAGGTGCCATCCCCAAGCCTGTCGAATTGCCCACACCAAACTGGCGGCGCAGCTCAGGGTCCATTGCAACGGCGGTATCGGGTGACCGCAGCTTGGCCATGTGTTCAACCAGATCAAGAGCATAGGCGCGGATCAAAAACACGGCCAGCATTTCGGTTTGGAAGGGCAAAGCGCCAGCGTCGTGGTCTGCGGCACCGAATTTGCCGGACCCGTATACAGCTGTCGTGCGCATCAAATATCCAACAGCCGCAATCTGGGCAGGATCGGGTTGCATCCCTTCTGCCAACCGCGACACAACATGTTCGAACAAGCGCACGGACCGGTTGGCGCGTGACAAGGACACTTCTGATGACGTAACCCGACCGGCTTCTTGTTTGGGGACATTGCGGCGCAAGCGTTCGATGTCGTCCACGGATGGCACACCTTTGCACAGGGTAAATGTCGAATCCCATGCGTGGGCGATGACACGATCCGACCGCTGTTCAGGCGGCAAGTCATGTCCGAAACACACCAAACTATATGTCGCGTCGGGACCATGCGCTGTGTAAACGGCGTGGCCGACGCCTTTGACGTCCATGTCAAAGATCGGCCGCGAAAATTGCCAGTTTTCGGTCTTCAACCGGCGCAGCAGGGTGCGCATGAAGGACAAGCGGCTTTGGTGAAAAGACCCCATACGGGCCAAACGCATCACGGTCGCAGGATCACGTAATGCAATTTGCGGGTGCTCAACCTGTTCAGCTTTCATCGCCGATCCTTTCGTGTGTCTTAGTGCGTTCGTCTATTTGGGCCCAAAGTTCTCAGCATAAAAACGGTGCCAGTTTCCGCCCATGATGCCTGCTGCTTCTTCTGGTGAAAATCCCGCAGCCTTAAGGCCATTTTCGATGTTGTCAAAATCGCGGTTGTCTTCGAACCAATAGGGCATGGGTGGAAATCCGGGCGCCGCAGCTGACCCTTCACCATAGTCGATTTGCTTGCTCCACCGTCCAACGCGCATCCATTCAACAACGCTATCGGGATGATCCTGGCACAGATCCGTGCCGATTCCCAAACGGTCAGGTCCGAATTTTTCAGCCGTGCGGGCAATCATCTCGCAAAAGCTTTCCAAGGTGCAATCCGACTTGTCTTTCAGGTGATGCGGATAGACCGAAAACCCCAACATTCCGCCATTTTGTGTGACGGCGCGGATCACGTCGTCTTTTTTGTTGCGCAGCGCAGGGCACCACTCATAGGGATTGGCATGCGTGATCGCGATAGGGCGCTCAGAGATATCTGCCGCCTCAATCGTGGACCGGTCGCCCGAGTGGCTCATGTCGATGACAAGCCCCACGCGGTTCATTTCCTTGATGACCTGCTTGCCCATGCGTGTGATGCCGCTGTCTTCGTCTTCATAGCAGCCCGTCGCCAGCAAAGACTGGTTGTTGTAGGTCAGCTGCATGAAGCGCGCGCCAAGGCTGTGCACGATTTCCACCAAACCGATGTCGTCTTCGATGGGGCTTGGGTTCTGGAACCCAAAGAAGATCGCCGTGCGCCCTGTGTCTTGGGCCACTTGCACATCAGACGCCCACTGCCCCTTCATGATCAGGTCGGGATACTGTTCGAACCAGCGGTTCCACTGTTCAAAATTCAGCACCGTTTCGCGGAAGTTCTCGTGGTAGGCGATGGTCACGTGCACCGCGTCCACACCACCTTCGCGCATCTGGCGGAAAATCTTTTCCGACCAGTTGGCGTATTGCAAGTTGTCGATGCGCGGGGTGCGTTGCATCACAAAGGCGTCCCGGCGCTGATGTAGGCGGTTTTGACTGTGGTGTAGAATTCTGCTGCCGCTTTGCCTTGTTCGCGCGGCCCGTAAGAGCTGTCGCCGCGTCCCCCGAATGGGACGTGATAATCGGTGCCCGCCGTCGGCAGGTTCACCGTGACCACGCCTGTGCGCGCGTTGCGACGGAAATGTGTGGCACGCGCAAGGTTCTGCGTCACGATCCCCGAGGTGAGGCCAAAGTTGGTATCGTTGACCGTGGCCAATGCTTCGGCGTAGCTGTCGACTTTGATCACGGACGTGAGCGGCGCAAACATTTCCTCGCGGTTGATCCGCATATCGTTGGTTGTGTTCAAGAAGACGCCAGGTGACATGTAAAAGCCGTCATGCGGCATTTCCAAACGCGCCCCGCCACAGGCCAGTTCCGCGCCCTCGGACACACCAAGGGCCGCGTATTCAAGATTTTCCATCAATTGTTGTTCGCTGACAACTGGTCCCATTTGCGTGCCTTCGCCCAGCGCATGGCCGACTTTCATGGCTTGCGTGCCCGCCACCAGTTTTTCGACAAACGCATCGTGGATGCTGGCATGGATAACAAGGCGTGAGGACGCCGTGCATTTCTGGCCCGTACCCCCAAAGGCGCCACCCAACGCCAAGGTAACCGCCAGATCAAGGTCCGCATCATCCATCACAGCCAATGCGTTTTTCGATCCCATTTCCATCTGCACTTTGGTCAGGTTCTGAATGGCTGCCGATGCGATGCCTTTGCCCACAGGCACCGACCCCGTGAAGGAAATCGCGTCGATCTTGGGGCTTTCCACAAGCCGCTGGCCAATATCGCTGCCCGACCCCATGACCAAGCTGAACAAACCTTTGGGAATGTCCTGACGTGTGATAATATCGGTCAACGCCACGGCAGAGGCCGGGGTCATGTTGGCAGGCTTCCAAACAACAGCGTTCCCATAGCACAGCGCCGGCGCGATTTTCCAAGATGCCGTGGCGGTTGGAAAGTTCCATGGTGAAATGATGGCAACAGTGCCAACGGCTTCGCGGCGCACATCGACTTCGACGCCGGGGCGCACGGAATCGGCATTTTCACCCAATTGGCGCAGACATTCAGCAGCGTAATATGTGAAAAACTGGCCGGCGCGGTACACTTCGCCTTTGCCTTCGGCCAACGGCTTGCCTTCTTCGCGGCTAAGTAATGTGCCCAGTTCTTCGGCGCGTTCCATCATTTCATTGCCAATGGCCATCAAGACCGCCTGCTTGCGTTCCATGCCGTAGGCTTCCCATTCGGCTTGGGCGCGGCGGGCTTGATCCAATGTGGCGTCTAGCTGATCTGCACTGGCCTGCGCGAACATACCAATCACATCCGTCAGATCCGACGGGTTGCGGTTTTCGATGTGCGAAATCCCGTCCGTCCATTCACCTGCGATGTAGTTTTTGCGAAGATCTTGCATGATATGTCCTTTGAAAGCGCACTAAGTTGCACCACGCATAGGACAGCTTATAGATTCAGGCACTCAGAAAATTCTGTAGCTTTATTCAGAATTTCTGAATTTCCGGCACAGTGGAAAACGAATCCGTCGCCACGGTAATTTCCAAAGCGTCCAAAAAGGCGCGTGCAGCAGGCATCAGCATATGCGATCGCGACGACATGACCGACACTGTTCGCCGTGTGGCAATGTCTACCAATGGCAGAAATGCCAGATCATCCTGCAGTCCGGGTGCCGCCATACGCGGCAATATCGTGATGCCGACCCCTTCGCGCACAAGGCTGAGCAACGACGTGCTGTTTGGCACCCGCAATCGCGATTTGGCCAAAAACGGCGCGAAATCGGGGTCTGTGATAAGGTCGCACAATCCGTTTGCAATCAGCGCATGGTCCCCCATATTGCGCCACGTCAAACGATCCCAATCCTGCACCAACGGATTGTCCTTGCGGCATACCACCCCGAAACTGTCGCTGAACAACGCCCGACGCGTCATGCCTTCTGTGTCGGGCAGTGATCCGATGCCAATATCGGCCCGTTCGTGGAACAATTCTTCTGCAATGGCCGCTGAATCCATATCACGGATTTCCACCTGCACCTGCGGGTGGTCGGCCGTGAAGGCACGGATCACCGGCGGCAAAAGTGTTGTGGCCACCGATGGGGTGACAGCCAAGCGCAGATACCCCAGCTTTGAGCGTGATATGCCTTCGATGACTGTGACAGTGTTTTCAAAATGGCCAACTTCGCGGCGCGCTTCCTCATAGATCAATGCGCCCAGCGCCGTTAGCCGCGACTTGCGGGCGGTTTCAAACAAAGGCGATCCGATGTGGTCTTCGAATTGCTTCAACATCATGGACACTGCAGATGGCGTGCGCCCCAAGGCCTGTGCCGCATCTGACAAACTGCCGTGTTGGGCCACCATCGTAAAACACTTTAGCATTTCCAGCTTAATCGCCAATTTCAGATCCTCTGAAGCCTAATCAACATATTTGTGTTTGCCTTAATCCTTGTCTTGAGTCCATTGATCCTTATTCGCAGTGCATCTGCCCTACCAAAAGGACCTTCCCATGATCGAACGCATTGAAACCGGCACACGCTCTTCCAAGATTGTGAAACACAACGGCGTGGCCTACCTGACCGGCCAAGTGGCAGAAGGCGACACCATTCAGGACCAGACCCGCATCTGTCTGGAAAAAATCGATGCCTTGTTGGCGCAGGCGGGGTCGTCGCGTGAAAACATGTTGCGTGTCACGATCTGGCTGGCAGACATGAGCGACTTTGCGGGGCTAAACGAAGTCTGGAATGCTTGGGTGCCAGAAGGCCACGCGCCCGCACGCGCATGCGGCGAAGCCAAACTGGCACGCGCCGAGCTGAAGGTGGAATTCATCGTGGACGCCGCCTACGACTGATCCCTTCCGAAACACCCGATACGCCGGGGGTCAGTTCCCCCGGCGTTCCGATCGCGCCCAAACGCTAGGGGCTTGCCCCGTCACGCGCAAGAATTCGCGGTTGAAGTTGGACTTGGTGTTGAACCCTGCTGTCAGCATTGCCGATGTCACACTGCCCCCCGCTGCCAGCGCATCGCAGGCCGCCGCCACCCGCCGCGCGTTGATATAGCGTGATACATTTTCGCCCGTGCTGCGATTGATCGCGCCGCTCAGTTGTTTCACAGGCACCCCAAGTTTGCGGGACATCCGGTCCAACGTCAGGTCTGGATCAAGATACAGCTTTTGCTGCGCCACCATCCCGTCAAGTCGCGCCATGATCTGCGCATCTGCTTCCACATCCACCGGAGGCGCCGCAGCAGTGGTGTCCCGTTGTTCAGGCGCCACATGTAGATTGCGCGACAAACTCAAACCCCCAACCAACAACAGATTGCCAGTCACAGAGATGCTGATAATCACAGGTTGCCACGCACCGTAACCTGCCACTTGCGTGACGACGATCAACACGTCGCTTAGGGCCGACGCCATCAATGATGCCCCGATGACCGCCCAGATCACTGATGGCACACCCCCCGCTTCAAGCCGCAAGCGGGGCAAGGCATCGGCCCCTCTGCGCAGGACAATCAAGATTGCAATTCCGTATCCTACAAACAGCGTCGGGATGAGCACATCCAGAACCTGCGGTGCAAACACAAGGCAAAATGCTGCAAAGACAGGCGCAAGGAAATGGACACCATCACGGTGCCACATAAAACGGCGCACAGCCGTTGCTTGGAACGTCACCCACGCCAACGCCGGAATAAGGGCCGCGCCGACAGGTTGCACCATCCGCGCCGGCCCCACCCCGTAATGCTGCGCAAGCGCAATCACCGCCGATTGCATGGCACAGACACCGATCAATGCGGCCAAAAACCCATGCCGCCCTTCTCGCAACACAAGGTTCAGAAACAATACAACCAGCACAAAAGCGCCAAACATGGGGATCGGTAACGTCAGCATAGGGTCTCCTTTACCCGATTGGGTTTAGTCCTAAAACCGGATCTGCGCGTCCTCGAACCGGTTTTAGGACGAAGTATTTTTGCGGCACCGCCATGTCTGGATCATCAAAACCGTGAAACAGGAGCCTTCACAATGACCTATGCATCGACATTGACCGCCTATCTTTTGTCCGCAACAGCCCTTTTGGCCGACCCGGCAGGCTATGCGTTAAAGACCTTTAACACACCACATCAGGATGACCCGATCGAGGGCGCCATCTGGTACCCTGCAACCGCCAAAGGGGCAGCCCAAGTCGTCAACCAGAACCCGGTGTTCTATGGCGTGCCTGTTCAACAGGATGCGGCCCCCGTGTCTGGCCAGCGTCCTACCGTTTTGCTGTCACATGGCATGGGCGGCAATTACAAAAGCCTGACATGGTTGGGTGCGGGCTTGGCCGAACGCGGCGCCATCGTGGTTGCAGTCAACCATCCGGCCAGCAGCACATGGGATTTCGACATCCGCAATGGCATGAACCATTGGACACGGGCCCAAGACCTAAGTGCTGCCCTGGATCAGTTGCTGGCAGACCCCACCATGGGTGATCTGATCGACAAAACGGCGATTATGGCCGCCGGTTTTTCCTATGGCGGTTGGACAGCGCTGTCTTTGGGCGGACTGACAGGCAATGTCGCAGCCTATGCCGCGCATTGCGCCACCTATGGCGCCAAGTCTTCGCATTGCGATGACATCGCCAATGCAGGTGTGTCATTTGCGGATCTGGATGCGGCCCTTTGGGATGCTTCGTACAAAGACCCCCGCGTCAGCATGGTGGCCTCTATTGATCCTGCACTGCATTGGGATCTGGGCGATAGCCATTTGTCGGGGCTGGTCAGCGACGTGCAACTGATTGCGTTGGGAGAGGGCGAAGACCGCTTGTTCGCAACTGACTTTGGCCCCGAAGGCAGCGGATTCGGAGCGCAACTGCCGGATGCCACCCTGCGCACTTTGGCACCTGCCAGCCACTTCATGGCCCTTCCCTTGTGCAAGCCCAAAGGCGCAATGATCCTTGAAGAAGAAAACGATGATCCTGTGTGCACCGACCCCGCAGGCGCGGACCGGGCCGCGGTGCATGCCGCCATAATTGACGGTCTCGCCACGCAGTTGGGTCTGTAAACACAACCCTGAGCGCCCCTCGCAACAGCACGTTGCGCCCGGGGCGCTCTTGACCTTGTGCCTGTGACGTCCCTTATGGAAGGAACACTTTGACGAAAGCCGTGCCCGATGCCCCAAACCCTTCGCCTGCCTTTGACTGGCCTGTCTTGCGCCTCTTGCGTGAAGCGGGCCGAAACAGCATTGGCCGGGGCCGAAGGCGTCACACAGGCGTCTGTAAACCTTGCCACAGAAACAGCAACCGCCACGATCGAAAACCTCGATGCTTTGCCCGCCGCCTTGAACGCGCTGGATCGTGCGGGTTACCCTGCTGCACAAGAAACAGTACGGCTTTCGGTAGACGGAATGCACTGCGCATCCTGCGTGGGGCGCATCGAAAAAACGCTAAAACAGCAGCATGGGGTGCTGTCGGCAACCGCTAATCTTGCCACTGAAACCGCCACCATCGAACTGGTTTCGGGCACAACCACGGGCGCCGATCTGGCGCAGGCCGTCACGCAGGCAGGGTATGCCGCGCGGATGCCGGATGCCCAAGATCATAATCAAGATCAAAAAGCCGACGCTTTGGAAGACCTGCAACGCGTGACCTGGATCTCTGCTGCCCTGACCATCCCTGTTGTGGTGCTGGCGATGGGCGGGCATGTGTTCCCCCCCTTTCACACGTTCATCATGACAAGCATCGGCCATGTCACTGACATGGTCATACAGTTCGTGCTTACCAGCCTTGTGCTTTTATGGCCCGGCGCCCGCTTTTTTGAAAAAGGCGTGCCTGCACTGTTGCGCGGGGCACCAGACATGAACACGCTGGTGGTTTTGGGCACGTCGGCGGCATGGCTATATTCAACACTGGCCCTGTTTGCGCCTTGGCTGTTTCCGGCAGGTGCGGCCGTTGTCTACTTTGAGGCGGCAGCCGTTATCACAACGCTGATCCTGTTGGGGCGCACCTTAGAGGCCCGCGCAAAAGGCCGCACAGGTGCAGCCATCGCAAGGCTTGTCAGCCTACAGCCCAAAACAGCGCGTGTGATGCGTGATGGGCACCTCATCGAAGTCCAGATCGCAAACATCGTGACAGGCGATGCAGTTCACATCAGGCCCGGCGAACGCATCCCCGTAGACGGCACCGTCACCACGGGACAATCTTGGGTCGATGAAAGCATGATCACCGGCGAACCGGTTCCTGTCGAAAAATCGCACGGCCACACGCTTGTCGGCGGCACCGTAAACGGCAGCGGGGCAATGACGTTTGCCGCCACAGCCGTCGGGGACGCCACTGTTTTGGCCCAGATCATCCGTATGGTCGAAGACGCACAGGGTGCAAAGCTGCCGATCCAAGCCACCGTAGACCAAGTTACCGCGGTGTTTGTGCCAATCGTTATGATCGTGGCGGCGTTGACCGTGGCGCTTTGGCTGATCTTCGGACCTGATCCGGGCCTAAGCTACGCTTTGGTTGCGGGGGTTTCGGTCCTGATCATCGCTTGCCCGTGCGCCATGGGTCTTGCCACCCCAACCTCAATTATGGTCGGCACCGGACGGGCCGCAGCGGCGGGTGTTCTGTTTCGCAAAGGTGATGCGTTGCAGGCATTGCAAGACGTGGATCTTGTAGCCTTTGACAAGACAGGCACATTAACGCAAGGCAAGCCCGAAGTGGTCCATTGTTTGCCCGAAGGTCACGACGATGCATTGCGCCTTGTCGCAGCTTTGGAAGCACAGTCAGAACATCCGGTGGCCCAAGCGGTTGTGCGTGCGGCAGAGAACCTTGATTTGGCCGGTGTCCAAGTCACAGACGTCCATGCCGAACCGGGCCACGGCCTGCGTGGCACAGTTGACGGGGCTTTGGTCCATGTCGGGACCGCACGCTTTTTCGAAAATCTGGGCATTTCTTTGGGCGCTTTGGAAACACTTGGGCAGCCTATGGCGCAAAACGGCCACACGGTGTTTTTCGCAGCCATCGATCACACTGCAAAGTTGGTGTTTGGGGTCGCGGACCAGATCAAACCCACGACAACCGCTGCTATCGCGGACCTGCATGCGATGGGCATTAAAACCGCGCTGATCACAGGCGACAGCCACGATGCAGCCCAAGCCGTGGCCCGTGATACAGGCATTTCGATTGTACATGCGCAGACCCTTCCAAAAGACAAATTGAACCATGTCGCGCACTTGCAATCTTCCCATGGCAAAGTTGCGTTTGTAGGCGACGGGATCAACGATGCGCCAGCATTGGCCCATGCCGACGTGGGCTTAGCCATCGGCACCGGCACCGATGTCGCAATCGAGACGGCGGATGTGGTGTTGATGTCGGGCGATCTTATGGGGGTGGTGACTGCAATCAAAATCAGCAAAGCCACTCTGCGCAACATTCGTCAGAACCTGTTTTGGGCTTTCGCATATAATGCCGCCCTTATTCCGGTGGCGGCAGGGCTTTTGTTTCCCTTCTTCGGGGTAATGCTGTCGCCGATGCTGGCCTCGGCGGCCATGGGGGCGTCGTCTGTGTTTGTGCTGACCAACGCCTTACGCCTGCACCGTATGCAGTTTGCGAAGCCCCTGACACCACCCAGCGCACAGGCTTGATTGAAATCCGCAGCCGCGCCATAGTGCGCGGTGTATTTTAAGTTGATTTTAGACCGCCCCATTTTTTGACAAGGATGCCTTATGCGCCGCGCCACCGCACGAAGCCTGATTGCGTTGTCTATTCTGCTGTCTGCTTTGGCTGTTCTGACCATCATATGGACGTGGTCCCAAACCACCCACATTTTGCCCGACAACATGCATACCATTGTCGATGCCACCGCCTTGGAACGCCATATTGCTAAAGACGTGGCCACAGGGGCAACGAAGGCGCAGGCGTCAGCCGCCCGCTACCGTGTACCCACCGGAGTCTTTGTACAATCTGTGGCTTTCGTGTCTTCGACTGATGTGAACCTGACGGGCTATATTTGGCAGAAGTTCCCAAAGGATTTTCCATTCACCCGCAGCTTCGACATTCCCGAAGAAGTCGCTTCAGAGGAAACCGTTATTGAGGAACGCTACCGCGACGAGGTTTTGGTAGACGGCGTACCCCATGATCTGGTCGGGTCATACTTTGACGTCACTGTGCGGCAATCCTTTAACTATGTGCGTTATCCGTTGGACCATTTGACGATTTGGTTGCGGCTTTGGCCGGCTAACGTCGATCACCGTGATGCGGTTCAGTTTGTGCCTGATTTCGACAGCTATTCTGACACGCGCGGCGATGTCTTTGGCTTGGATGGCGATCTGGTGCAGGGTGAATGGTCGATTGAGCGTACATTTTTTAGTTATGCAAGCATTCCCTACGACACGAATTTCGGGCTTAATAAAAAAGACAAAGACGTCGTGCACAGCGAATTCTTCTTTAACCTGTCTGCCGAACGCAAATTCATCAACGCTTTCATCATCAATCTGGTGCCGCTTTTGGTTATCAGCTTGCTTTTGTTTTCGACGCTCATGACCGTTTCAGGAAATCGAGATCAGGCAGAGCGTTTCGGGTTCAATACAACGGGTGTTTTAGGCACGTGTTCGGGCTTGTTCTTTTTGGTGCTGCTTAGTCACATTCAGGTGCGATCCTTGTTTCCCGGATCGGGGCTTGTCTACATCGAATACTTCTATCTGACGCTGTACGGTATGATCTTGTTGGTGGCGCTGAACGGCTACCTGTTTTCGTTGAAACGTCTGGAACACAACGGGGCACTGCATTGGGGTGACAACTTTGTGGCCAAGGTCAGCTTTTGGCCGATCCTGTTGTGGGCGCTCGCGTTCAGCACGATTTATATGCTTTAGCCCAACAGGTTCAGGTCTTGCAGGTCTCGAAGTAGGCGCAATCCTGATCATAATATTCGCGCACCCCGACATAGCGCATGCCAAGACGTTTCATGACGTTTTGCGACGCTTCATTCGGAACATCTGCAACGGCACAGATGTAATCTTGCCCGGCCGCCCCGAACCCAAAGTCCATCGCAGCCTGCCCGGCTTCTGTCGCGTAGCCTTTGCCATGAAACTGCGGCATCAAACGCCAACCGATTTCAAGCGGGTTCGCCTCATCATGGGCCAAATGCTGCAAACAGGCGGCCCCGATCTGGGTATCGGTGTCTTTCAAGAAAACGCTCCACCACCCAAACCCGTGTTTGGCCCACCGTTCTTTTTGGCGCGCGATTGACGCCCGAACGTCGTCACGGCTTTGTTCCGGTCCAAGGTAACGCATGACCTGCGGGTCGGAATTCATGGCAAACAGCGCATCTTCATGGGCGGGCCGGAAGGGTGTCAAAATCAAACGTGTCGTCGCGATTGTCCAGTCAATTTTCATAGCATCCCCCGTTGTCTTACCTGTGTGACAACAGGCCCTAACACTGTTCTCTTCCCAAAGCACGGATTCTCCTGTATGCGCCCGCTATCCGGCGTCCGGACTCTAGCGCCCGAGATATAAGATACGAAGGGTCAGGGGCAATACGGCCCCTATGCAAAGGCCAATGGGCCAACAAGGAAACTTAGATGTTTAACGTTACAACAAAATCCATCCAGTGGGGCGAAGAAACGCTGACACTGGAAACAGGCAAAGTCGCGCGTCAGGCCGACGGTTCTGTCATCGCCACATTGGGCGAGACCTCCGTTATGGCCAACGTCACTTTTGCCAAAAAGCAAAAGCCGGGTCAGGATTTCTTTCCTCTGACTGTGCACTACCAAGAGAGATACTACGCCGCCGGTAAAGTACCGGGTGGCTTCTTCAAGCGCGAAGCGCGCCCATCTGAAAAAGAAACGCTGACGGCCCGTCTGATCGACCGCCCATTGCGTCCTTTGTTTGTCCCCGGCTTCAAAAACGAAGTTCTGGTGATGTGTACTGTTCTGTCCCACGATCTGGTCAACGAGCCTGACATGGTTGCGATGATCGCGGCCTCTGCTGCTTTGACGATCTCTGGTGCGCCATTCATGGGCCCAATCGCCTGTGCACGCGTTGGTTTTGAGGATGGTGAATACATCCTGAACCCAGAAGTCGACGACATGCAGGACCTGCGCCTGAAGCCAGAACAGCGCCTTGATCTGGTTGTTGCGGGTACAAAAGACGCCGTGATGATGGTTGAATCCGAAGCCTACGAACTGTCCGAGGCAGAAATGCTGGGTGCGGTGAAATTTGCCCATGATTCATTCCAGCCTGTGATCGACCTGATTGTTGATCTGGCCGAATCCGCCGCGAAAGAACCGTTTGACTTCACGCCTGCTGACTACTCTGACTTGTCTGCTGCCGTTGCGGCTGCTGGCGAAAAAGACATGCGAGCAGCCTTCGCAATTGGCGACAAACAAGAACGCACAACAGCTGTTGCAGCAGCCCGCGCTGCGATCCTGGAAGCGTTGACCGAAGAGCAGCAAGGCGACGCGAACCTTGGTTCCGCGATGAAAGGCCTTGAGGCCTCCATCCTGCGCGGTGACATCGTGAAAACAGGCAAGCGCATCGACGGTCGTGCGACGGATGAAATCCGCGACATCGTTTGCGAAACCGGCATGTTGCCACGTACGCACGGCTCTGCCTTGTTCACACGTGGTGAAACGCAAGGTTTGGTTGTGACCACATTGGGCACCGGCGACGACGAGCAGTTCATCGACGCGTTGCACGGCAACTTCAAATCCAACTTCCTGCTGCACTATAACTTCCCTCCCTATTCGGTTGGTGAAGCGGGTCGCGTGGGCCCTCCCGGTCGTCGTGAAATCGGTCACGGCAAACTGGCATGGCGCGCGTTGCAGGCGGTTCTGCCAGCGGCGACGGACTTCCCTTACACAGTACGTGTTGTGTCTGAAATCACAGAATCCAACGGCTCGTCCTCCATGGCGTCCGTTTGCGGTGGCTCCTTGTCCATGATGGACGCGGGTGTGCCGTTGAAATCTGCGGTTGCCGGTGTGGCCATGGGCTTGATCATGGAAGACAACGGCGAATACGCCATTCTGTCCGACATCTTGGGCGACGAAGATCACCTTGGCGACATGGACTTCAAAGTGGCAGGTACCGAAAACGGCATCACGTCATTGCAGATGGACATCAAGATCGCAGGCATCACGCCAGAGATCATGGAAAAAGCACTTGAGCAGGCGAAAGCAGGCCGCATGCACATCCTGGGCGAGATGAACAAAGCACTGACAGGTGCAGCCGAGTTCTCAGAGCACGCGCCACGCATCGAGACCATGCAGATCCCAACGGACAAAATCCGTGAAGTGATCGGCTCGGGTGGTAAAGTGATCCGTGAAATCGTTGAAGTGTCGGGCGCCAAAGTCGACATCAACGACGAAGGCATCATTAAGATCGCATCGCCAAACGGTGACTCGATCAAGAAGGCCTACGACATGATCCACTCGATCGTGGCAGAGCCGGAAGAAGGCATGGTTTACACCGGTACAGTCGTCAAAATCGTCGACTTCGGTGCATTCGTGAACTTCTTCGGCAAGCGTGACGGTCTGGTGCACGTGTCCCAAATCGAAAACCGCCGTTTGAACCACCCATCCGACGTCCTCAAAGAGGGCCAGGAAGTGAAAGTCAAACTGCTGGGCTTTGACGATCGCGGCAAGGTCCGTTTGTCCATGAAAGTGGTCGATCAGGAAACCGGCGAAGAAGTGAAAGAAGAGAAGAAAGAAGCGAAAGAGGACTAAGGTCGTTATCTATCGCTGATTTTTTAAAGCCCCGGTGGAAACGCCGGGGCTTTTTGCATTTTGCCAATACAGCTTGCGACGCAATTAATCCCCGAAATGCTCAACTGTGGCTGTGCCTGCATTGCGTAATTCCTTGGCCGTCTCCAACATCAAGGCAGACAGGGATTCAAACTCCTCAGCCATTTTTGCTGTGTCCTCGGAAAACTCGAACCCTTCCAGTTGCGCATCAATGCGTTCGCGCGCCATCCATTTCATATGCCGTGTGTATTCGCTGGCCGCCACGTCTTTGGGATCCACCAGATACAGCTGGTCGAACCGAGAGAAATCCGGAAATTCAATATCCTGCGGCACATAGCCGTTGACCATCGTGATCCGCTCACCCGGGGCCGTCAGCCCTTTGGCGCGGTGCACAACCATGTTGCCTTGTTGAACCACCGCATAGCCCGGTCCGGGCATAGCAGGCGATACGATCTTTTCGGGGTCCAACGGCTTGCCGTCTGCCTTCAGCGCGGCCACCTCTGCCTTGGTGCCTTTGTAATACTGAAACTCGCCCCCTTCGACGGACTTCGGATCTGTGACGAACATCACAAAATCAATGCGCAACGTGTCGACATGCCACTTGTCTACATTTTCACCAACCTCTAGCGGATTGTAGTTCAGATGGCCCAGTTGGTGCGGCAAGGTGTGCGGCAGCAAAGGCGTTCCGCAAATCTTGGAAATGGCGGCGGTCAATTCGGGGGACTGACACAGATCACGCAAAAACTTTGACCGGTACACAGCACCACGTACATTTCGCGCAATCCGCGCGTTGCTTGTCGTGAACTGCTCAAGTTGACGCGCCACGTCCAACAAGCATGCAGCCCCTTCATCGCTGAGCACACGAAAGATAGATGTTACCCCGAATGGCGTCGGACATTCGGCAATTTCTGCGTCCGAATACCCCAAAGCACTCAGCGGGAGGATTTCGTCAGGCATTTCGATCTGGAGGTGACGCTGCGCATCAAACTGCGGCTCGTTTTCCAAGGGCGCAAACCCGTGCGGACGCCCGGTCGGAAAGTCGAGTGGTTTGGCAAGGGCTGTTTGTGTCATGCACGAAATCTCCTGTGTTGATGCGCAAGTGTTCACCAAGCCTGTGCCATTCCCAAGCGGTTTCCCGACATTTTCGGGCCTATTTGTGTCGATATCGGTCATGCGGGTGCTGCCTTCCGCGACGTCCTTGCTAGACCGCTTTAGCAAAGCGGGGCACAGTATCCCGACAAGAAGGAGACGACAGATGTGGAAAACAGTCAAACGTATCGCAGGTGGACTTGCTTTGCTATTTGCAGCCCTTGTCGCGGTTCTTGCGTTCAACACCTACCGCTTCACGCCCGATACGCCGCAAGACGTTGCATCCTTTGATCTGGGCGCCGACACGGATGCTGCGGCGCAAATCCTGTCCGATGCGTTGAAGATCGAAACTGTATCAACCAACATCTTCACTCCTGCATTTCCACAGTTCGTGAACTTTCTGGAAACGTCTTATCCCAAGGTGCATCAGGCCCTTGACCGCGAGGTCCTTTTTGCCAACACGCCGCTGTTCAAGTGGGAAGGAACCAACCCCGACCTAGAGCCCGTTCTATTGGCCGCACATTACGACGTTGTGCCCGTGGCCACAGGATCGTTGGACCGCTGGACCTACCCCCCCTTTGCAGGCACCATTGCGGATGGCTTTGTCTGGGGCCGCGGTACGTTGGACGACAAAGGGGCGGTGATCGCCTTGATGTCTGCCACCGAACACCTGATAGGCACCGGTTTTCAACCAGAACGCACTGTTTATCTTAGCTTTGGCGGCGACGAAGAAGTCGGGGGCAAAGGCGCCCAAGCCGTGGCAGCACATCTGCAAGACCAAAACATACAATTGGAGTGGGCACTGGATGAGGGGTCCTTTGTGCTTGATGATATTATCCCCGGCCTCGATGTGCCTGTGGCCAGCATTAATTTGGCTGAAAAAGGCTATTTAACGGTAAAACTGGTGGCGACATCACCCGGTGGGCATTCCGCATTGCCGCCGCGCATGACGGCCGTAGGGCGAATTGCACGTGCCGTGGACCGCCTGCAAATGGCGCCTGTACCAGGCGGGCTAGACGGCGTCTCGGCAGAGTTCTTCGACGGGTTGGGGCGGCATTTTTCGGTTGAGAAAAAGGTGCTGTTTGCCAACACTTGGTTGTTCAAGCCCGTGCTGGAAGGGGTGCTGTCAGGGGCGGCCTCCACAAACGCGATGTTACGCACCACAACCGCACCTACGATGCTGTCTGGGTCCAACAAGGAAAACGTCCTGCCCGCCGAAGCAACAGCCACAATCAACTTCCGACTGCACCCGCGCGACACGCCTGAAGGTGTCTTGGACTATGTGAAATCAACAATTGATGATGCAGAAATTGAAATTCAATCAGACATCGCACAGGCCAGCCCCGCATCGCCTGTGGCCAGCCTCGACAACCCGGGTTACGGCGATATCGAAACTTCTATCCTATCCGTATTCGGCCCGATTGCTTCTGTTTCGGGCCTCACAATAGCAGCCACAGATGCACGGTACTACGCAAGAGCTGCTGATGCTGCCTATCGCATCAACCCGTTTTTGGTGACATCAGACGACATCGCACGGTTTCACGGTATCGATGAACGCTTGTCGCTCGAAAACCTGAAACACGGCATTAATTTTTACGGTGCACTTCTTAGTAAACAATAGAGACAATTGCTGCGCATTGCAGAAAACAGTATGGCTGCATTATGCAGTCTTTGATCATCCATATGGCCACCGCCCATGCCCGCAAGGCAAATGTAGAAACACTCTGCCAAACGTTACCTGATGCACGTGTTGTAGATGCGGAAAGCGGGGAAGAATGCGTGACGCGACCCGGTGATCTTCACACGCCAAATTATCCTTTTGCCATGAACAAAGGGGAAATCGGATGCACACGAAGTCACCGTAAATGCTGGCAGTGGATTGTAGATCAAGATGTGGAATATGCGCTGATCTGCGAGGATGACCTCAGCATCGACCACGCCATTTGGAAGCAAGCCATGGGGCTTGTGGCGCAACATGCCAATGCGAATAGCTTTATCAGATTACCAGCCAAAGCGCGTGATAAATCCATCAAAAACATCGACACAAACGGCGTAGCGCGATTGTTCGTGCCAAAGACAATAGGGCTGCAAACCGTGTGTCAGGTTGTGGGAAAAAACGCAGCCAAAGCGCTATTAAAAGCAACAGAGGAATTGGACCGGCCTGTGGACACGTTGTTGCAAATGCACTGGGTGCATGGGCAAAAAATCCACACGATCTTCCCCAATGGGGTCAAGGAATTGACGCAGGAACTGGGCGGCTCAACGATCCAAAAGAAAACAATAACGGGACAGAAGCTGTCTCGCGAAATCAAACGGAAATGGTACCGATGGCTGGTCGGATCAAAGCCGCAAGAAGCCTGAAATACGTCTTCCTTTCGCGGCAAATACTTCGGGGGCGCCCGGCACGGGCGGGGGCAGAGCCCCTAAAGCAAGAAAACCCTTGCCAACGCTGCAACGATTGAAAGGTGCCTGACTCAGCGCCATGACGCCACAAACACCCTGTGCAATGACTTGCCCCCGTTTGGGCAAGGTGCGACAGTGTATGCCAAGCGGCCTCACCCCGAGGCAAACACAGATTTTGGGAGACAATCAATGTTGGAAAAACGCGCCTTTTACATCAACGGAGAATGGGTCGAAAGCCAGGGCGGTAAAGATCATCACGTGATTAACCCCTCAACCGAAGAACCATGCGCCACAATCACTTTAGGCACGCAGGCCGATGCCGATGCTGCGGTGGCGGCAGCAAAAGCTGCCTTTCCGGCGTGGATGGCGACACCTGTTGAAGAACGGATCGCAATGGTGTCCAAACTCTGTGACATCTATGCAGAACGCGCAGAAGAGCTGGGCGAAGCCATGAGCCTCGAGATGGGCGCACCGATTTCAATGTCTAAAACCTCGCAAGCAGGCGCAGGATCATGGCATCTGCAAAATTTCATCAAAGCCGCCAAAAACTTTGAATTCAATCGTCCTTTGGGTGACCACGCGCCCGGCGACCGGATCATTTACGAACCTGTCGGTGTCGCCGCCCTCATCACGCCATGGAACTGGCCGATGAACCAAGTCACGCTGAAAGTCGGGGCTGCGGCGATTGCAGGGTGCACGATGGTATTGAAACCATCCGAAGAAAGCCCGCTGAACGCAGTCATCTTCACAGAAATGATGCACGAAGCTGGTTTCCCTGCAGGCGTTTACAACATGATCCAAGGCGATGGCGCAGGCGTGGGAACGGCCCTGTCCGGACACCAGGACGTCGACATGGTCAGCTTCACAGGCTCTACACGCGCAGGCACAGCCATCTCCAAGAACGCAGCAGACACGCTGAAACGTGTGCACTTGGAACTGGGCGGCAAAGGCGCAAACCTGATCTTTGACGATGCGGATGAAAAAGCCGTCAAGCGCGGTGTCTTGCACATGATGAACAACACAGGCCAGTCGTGTAACGCGCCCAGCCGTATGCTTGTGCAGCGCGGCATCTACGATCAAGCCGTTGAAGAAGCCGCCGCTGTGGCAGAGAAAGTCACCGTCGGCCCTGCGTCAGAAGAAGGGCGCCACATCGGTCCCGTCGTGAACGAAGTCCAATGGGGCAAAATCCAGGCGTTGATCGAAAAGGGCATCGAAGAAGGCGCGAAACTGGTCGCGGGTGGTCCAGGTCGCCCCGACGGAATGAACCGCGGCTTTTACGTGCGTCCAACAGTATTCGCAGACGTGAACAACGACATGACGATCGCGCGCGAAGAAATCTTTGGGCCCGTGTTGTCGATCATCCCCTTCGACACCGAAGAGGAAGCGGTGCAAATCGCCAACGACACGCCCTACGGGCTGACAAACTATGTGCAAACACAAGACAGCAACCGCGCCAATCGGTTGGCCACGCAATTGCGGTCCGGCATGGTGGAAATGAACGGCACATCACGTGCTGCGGGATCCCCCTTTGGCGGGATGAAGCAATCGGGCAACGGGCGCGAAGGCGGCGTTTGGGGGTTGGAAGACTTCCTTGAGGTCAAAGCCGTATCCGGTTGGGCCGCTGAGTGACCCTCAGCCTCGTAAGGTGCACTTAAGTGCACCTTACCCCCTGTCCCTGACACACCCCCATAATTCACCGGAGTGATGGATGATCTACGCGCGATTGCATGGCCGCTTGGGCAATCAAATGTTCCAATACGCGGCTGCCCGTGCCTTGGCTGCACGGCTTGATGTCCCATTTTCCATCGACACACGCCGCGCCGAGCACAAAGGCGAAGGCGTTCTGACCCGCGTGTTCGATGTGGACTGGAGCACTCCCCAACATCTCCCCCCTTCCCAACATCTCCGCCCCCTTGCGTATTTCGCGTGGCGCGCCTTCGGGCAAAATCCAAAAATTTACCGTGAACGGGGCCTTGGCTACAACGCCACTTTTGAAACCCTACCCGACAACACATATCTGCACGGCTATTGGCAGGCGGAACAGTATTTCGCCCCTATCGCGAAGGACATCCGCGCAGCTTTCGTACCACGCCATGCCATGAGCCCACAGAACGCCGACATGGCCGCCCGAATTGCGTCTGGCCCGTCTATATCTCTACACGTCCGACGGGGGGATTATCTGACTGTCGGCGCACATGGTCTTTGCGACCAAGCCTACTACGAAGCAGCCTTGGCAAAGGTCGCACAAGGCATCGATGCGCCCACAGTTTACGTCTTCTCTGATGATCCGGACTGGGCCAAAGACAACTTGCCGTTGCCTTTTGAAAAGGTCGTCGTGGATTTCAACGGCCCCGACACCGATTACGAAGACCTCCGCCTGATGTCATTGTGCCAACACAACGTTCTTGCCAATTCGTCTTTCAGTTGGTGGGGCGCTTGGCTGAACCGCAACCCGGACAAACGCGTCGCGGGACCAAAGGACTGGTTCAGCGACCCCAAGCTGAACAACCCGGACATTTTGCCCAAAGGCTGGTTGCAGATCAAAGCGTAAGGGCAGTCGTCAGAAAGGCGCCTTTGCCCGTACTTTCATTGAATGGCCCGTTTGAGGATGATTGAAACGTAACTCTTCCGCATGCAGCATCATGCGCGGATAATTGTCGCGCACAGCCCCATGAGCATAGAACGGATCACCTAGAATCGGATGCCCCAAGGCAAGCATATGCACACGCAACTGATGGGTCCGCCCCGTCAAAGGCGTCAATCGCACACGCGCTGTGTCGTTTTCCGTTTTTAGCACACGCCAATCGGTGACAGACGGTTTGCCGGTCTCATGACAGACCATTTGCAACGGCCGGTTTGGCCAATCCACAATCAATGGCAAATCAACTGTTCCGCTTTTCGCGGAGGGCATCCCATGCACCCGTGCGACGTAGGTCTTCTTTGTTTTGCGGTCTTGAAACTGCACGGACAAAACGCGCTGCGCATGCGGCGTCAGCCCAAATACCATAACGCCGGAGGTGTCCCTGTCCAAACGGTGCACCAATAAGGCATCGGGGAACGCAACCTGCAAGCGTGTGATCAGACAGTCCGCCAAATGTGCGCCCCGACCTGGCACAGACAATAGGCCCGCAGGCTTGTCGACAACGACGATGTCAGCGTCTTCGTGCAGAATGACCAACGGTCCATCGGGCGGATTGTATTCAGTTTGCATGGTGTTGGATGTTTCAGATGTAAGGTGGGTTTTCAACCCACCACGCCGTCCGGTCCAATCAGCGGCGCATCTGGCGAAACATGGACACGGAATAAATCAGCAGGGCAGCCCAGATCATGGGAAACGCGATCATGCGTGCCGTGCCGAAGTCTTCCTTAAAGACCACAACAGCACAAAGCGCAATCATGGTGGGTGCAATGTACTGCATGATAGCGATGGTCGTCAGGCGCAAACCCTTGGCTCCGTTCGCATAAAACAGCAGCGGAACCGCCGTTACCACACCACATCCCATCAGCAACCACGTGTCCGGCTTCGCTGTGAAAGTAAAATGGCTGTTGCCTTGTGTGGCCAGCCATATGACATACCCCAAAGCGGGCACGATCAAGATCAGCACCTCTAGCAGAAAGCCCTGATTTGGACCAATAGGCAGTTGTTTTTTGCACAACGCATAAAACCCCCATGACACCGTCAATCCAATAGCAACCCAAGGGACAGCACCGTTCTGATACGCCAGATAGGACACGGCGGCAGCGGCCAACCCCACCGCAACAATTTGTGCCCGTGTCAGACGTTCGCCCAGTAATATAGCCCCCAACGCGACGCTAAAAAGCGGGTTGATGTAGTACCCAAGGGCGGCATCCAAAGCCCGATCCGTTGCAATCGCCCAGACATAAAGCCCCCAATTGACGGTGATCAGCGCAGCAGACACACACCCCATGGCCAGGGTACGCGGGCTAAAAATAGCAGCACGCACGTCGCGGGTTCGGCCCAGCAGGACAAGCAAAGCCCCTGCAATCGGCAAGGACCAGATGACGCGATGTGCGACGACTTCCGCCGGCGGCACATGTGACACCAACTTCATGTAAAGAGGTAAAAATCCCCACATGACATAGGCGCCCAACGCAAAGCCAAATCCGACAAGCGTATCCCCGGACGAAGGTCTTTTAGCGTCTGGCACGGCAGTCTCCTTCATTGAAGCCTTATCCGTACCAGCGAAACGCGCAGTGTCCATAGGCGACCACAAATGGATTCATGTTAGCTTAGATTTTAAATTCAATTCCTTTGCTTACCTAGGGGCATTTCATGCAATCTTGAGAGGTGCCTCGTAATAGATACTAGCGATTTTACAGAAGGTTTGGCATGAGAAAAAATATACTTGTCGTTGATGACGACGCCTTTTTCAGACGAATGATGATCAAAACGCTTGTTGCGCTTGATGCCGAATTTACGTTTTGTGTCGATGGCCCCGAATGCCTTGAGGTGATTGAATCCAACCTGTTCAACTATGATCTTATTTTGATGGATGTGCACATGACCGACATGCTTGGGTCGGAGGCCACCGGGCGCATTCGCGCGATGGCAGGAAACCCGCTACGCCGTGTCCCGATTATTGCCTTAACCGGTGACGCCACATGGTGTGATGCGGAACGTTGTGCGGGTGCGGGGTTTACCGGCTACTTGGCGAAACCAAACGATCTGCAAACGCTTCATGATGATATAGACACGTTGATCAGTACCGTCACAGATGATCCCATCACCACAAAAGCGGTCCATCTGAACTAGCAGTGCGCTCCACCTGCTGAACTCGGGACAAAAATAAGGCAGCAATATCATTGCTGCCTATTGTCGCGCTCGAAGGTCAGACTTTGACGCGCTCTGATTTCGGATCGTAAAACGGCTTCAACTGCGCCTCAGCTTTCACCTTCACACCCATGATGTCGATCTCGAATGTGCTGTCCAGCAACTGCGCCACGCTTTCGCCTTTGCACGGCACATAGCCCATCCCGATGGCAGCACCCAGATGGTGCCCATATCCGCCCGAAGACAAATATCCGACATATTCGCCATTCCGCAGGATTGGTTCGTTGTGATACAAAAGCGGCTCCGGATCTGTCAGTTTGAATTGTACCAGACGCTGTTCCAAACCGGTTTCACGCTTTTTCAAAACCGCATCTCGCCCGATAAAGTCAGGCTTGTCGGTTTTCACAGCAAAACCCAAACCCGCTTCCAGCACGTGATCCTCGGATGTAATGTCATGCCCGAAATGGCGGAACCCTTTTTCCATGCGGCATGTGTCCATCATATGCATACCGCACAGGCGCATATCGAAACCGGATCCCGCGTCCGCCAACGTTTCAAAGACATGACCACACATGTCGGAAGGCACGTAAACCTCCCAACCCAATTCACCCACGTAGGTGACGCGGTGCACACGCGCCAACCCCATACCGATTTCGATCTCTTGTGCTGTGCCAAAGGGATTCACATCGTTTGAAAAGTCGTTAGGGGACACTGCCTGCAACAGTTCGCGCGATCGGGGTCCCATAATGGCCAGCACACCTTCACCTGCTGTAACGTCGGTGATGACCACACTAAAGTTGCCCTGATTGCGGCGCATCCAGGTTTGGTCTGCCAGCCGCGTCGCAGCTGGTGTGACAACCAGATAGCAGTTTTCTTCGATGCGGGTGACCGTCACATCCGCTTCGATGCCAGCCGTGGAATTCAGGAATTGTGTATACACGATTTTGCCCACAGGCACATCGTAATCGCCGCCACCAATATAGCTCATAAAGGCCAAGGCATCCGGTCCCTCGACGCGGATTTTTCCAAACGACGACATGTCGTACATGCCCACATTCTGGCGCACAGCCATGTGTTCTTGCGCGACGTTGTCAAAGAAGTTTTGACGCTGCCAGCTGTATTCATATTTTGGTTCTTGGCCGTCGTTGGCAAACCAGTTTGCGCGTTCCCAGCCCGCCAGTTCACCCATGACAGCCCCGCGGTCCAGCAAATGTGTGTGGAACGGAGTGCGCCGCACGCCACGCGCAGTCGCCTTTTGGCGGAACGGGAAGTGGTCGGCGTATAGAAGACCCAGCGTTTCTTTGGATCGCGCTTCAAGGTAGCGCTTGTTTCCCTGAAACGGCTGCATACGGCTGATGTCGACGTCCCCCAAATCGAAGGGCTTCTCGCCTGTGTCCATCCACGCAGCCAAGGCCATACCCGCGCCGCCAGCAGATTGAATACCGATGGAATTAAAGCCCGCCGCGACCCAGACGTTGTCCATCTCAGGTGCAAGGCCAAGGTGATAGGCATCGTCAGGTGTGAAGCTTTCAGGCCCGTTAAAGAACGTGTGAATGCCCGCTTCGGCCAACATTGGCATGCGCTCAACAGCGGCTTCCAAGATCGGTTCAAAGTGATCAAAGTCTTCAGGCAACTGATCGAATTCGAAGTCCTTCGGGATACCGTCAACGGCCCAAGGTTTCGCGTTCGGTTCAAACGCGCCCAGCAGCATTTTACCCGCATCTTCTTTGTAGTAGGCACATTCATCCGGCACCCGCAGCACCGGCAATTGCGTTAGCCCGTCGATGGCTTCGGTGACGATGTAGAAGTGTTCACAGGCCTGCAACGGCACGTTCACGCCAGCCATGCGCCCCACTTCATGGCCCCACATGCCACCGCAGTTCACAACCATGTCGGCTGCGATATGACCGGTGTTTCCGTCGCTGTCTTCCCAATCCACTCCCGTCGCACGGCGACCTTCTTTGGTGATGTTTGTGACCGCAACGCGTTCTTTAACCAGCCCGCCCCGCTGACGGGCCCCTTTGGCCAAAGCCAGCGCGATGTTGGCTGGATCGCCCTGGCCATCCAGCGGCAGGTAGACCGCGCCTTTGATGCCTTCAAGGTTGATATGCGGGTACAGTTCTTGCACACGCTCGTTCGAAATTTCTTCAACCTCAACACCAAAGGCGCGTGCCATGCCGGCTTGGCGGTAAATTTCTTCGCGCCGTTCTTCTGTCAAAGCAACCGTAATAGACCCAACGCGTTTGAACCCCGTGGCCACGCCTGTTTCTTCTTCGAGTGTGCCGTACAATTCTTGAGAGTATTTTGCCAATTTGGTCATATTCGCCGTCGCGCGCAGCTGCGCGATAAGACCCGCGGCATGCCACGTTGTGCCAGACGTCAATTGCTTGCGTTCCAACAGCACAACGTCGTTCCACCCCAATTTGGTCAGATGGTAGGCCACGGAACACCCAATCACACCACCGCCAACAATGACGACACGGGCTTTTTCGGGCAGTTCAGATTTGGATGCAGACATGGGTTTTGACCTTTGAAAGAGTATCTTTTTCGCGTGTGGCACAGTTACAGCGCACCAAGCCTATCAAAAGCGTCACTTATGACGATTTTGGTGTAATTACCTCACATGGCCCGCAGCCTGTTTTTTCTGGCGTATGGCTGTTGGCGTCACTCCGAAGAAACTGCGGTACAAACTTGAGAACCCGTTCGGAAATCCGCAAGCCAGCCCGATTTCCCGGATGGTCATCGTGGTATTCAGCAACAGGTTATTGGCCCAGTTCAAACGCAATTCTCGGTAGTAGGTGTTTGGTGTCGTATTCAAGCGACGGTGAAAGCGGCGCTCCAAAGACCGCGACGACAATCCGACACGTGCCACCAATTCGGCAATAGGCAGCGGTTCTTCCATATGTGCCTGCATCAATTCGATGCACTGGTCCAGTTCGCGGTCGCCCGTAATTGTCAGTCGTTTGCCCCCGAACGGTTGTAGCGTTTTGAAATCGCGTATCTTTTCGTGCAATAAAATATCGGCAACCGTCATTACACCCGCCGCAGACATGTGGTTGCCCACCAGGCTTAACGTCAAATCCACCGCAGCCCCCATTCCGGCACAGGTCACGATCCGTCCGTCATCCACAGCCAAGGCATAGGTGCCTTCGCCGCTTGGATCGCCCCGTTCGTGTAGAACCGCACGGTTTTCCCAATGCGTGGTGTGTGCCGCAGACCCCGTGGGATGTTCCGATATGTACCGGCTTGCGGCCTCGGACATCAGCACCACCTTCGCTTTGCGATACGTGTAGGCCGCAATGATAGGCCCAAGCGACAGCTCTGGCGCATCGGCATTCGAATTGCCAATCACAAACAGATATTCTGCCTCAGAGCGATGTGTGATCGCTTCGGTTTGTGTACCCAGACCGGACCGCGACGCCACGTACCCCCCATGGCGCGATAAAAATCGCCACGTGAACAATGCGCCCGGATTGATCCGGTTTGCCATACGCAAAACTTCCACAACGCCGGACAACTCCACCAGCACAAAGCCTTCCGCAAGGATGATATCCACGCACCATGGCGTCGCTTTAGTGACGATGGGTGCGGGCTTTGTCACGCAGGAAGACCTTTGAAACGTTTCGACAATTCCGCGATATGTGCCGGTCCGACCTCGCAGCAGCCCCCGACCAACGTGGCCCCTTTTGCAACCCAAATCGCGGCATGGTCAGCGTAGGCTTCTGGACCAAGATCGCGCCGCGCTGTCAACGCGTCGACAGTAGGCTTCGTTTTCAAAAATCCATCCGAAATTTTCTTAAAGCCATTGGCGTAGGCGCCGAATGGCAATGTGCCATGGGACAGCACGTCCATTGCCGCCGGGATCACTTCGGGTGTTGAGCAATTCACCAAAATCGCCGTTGCACCTTGTTGGGCGACCGCCATCGCATCTGCCAGTGGTTCACCGGAACGCAGCTTTGTGCCATCACTGTCGTCTACCGTCATCGCAAGCCACACTGGAACATCGGTCCGCAAAGCGGCTTTCAGAATGCTGCGCGCATGTGCAACAGACGAAATCGTTTCACCGATCAACAGATCACATTCGGGGGCCAGAATATCGGCAATCTCATTATAGATGCTTGCGGCCACATTATCGGCAGGATGCAAATCGGGGCGGTATGACGCCCCTATCGGCCCCATGGACCCCGCGATACGTTTGGCCCCGCTGTCTTTTGCCTCCTGAATGGCCATTTTGTACAGTTCTTCAAACCGCCCCTCGTGCGGTGTGCCCACAAGGCGGTCACGCAAGATTGCGTAGGTGTTTGTCGTCGTAATGTCTGCACCTGCATCTGCAAAATCACGATGCACCTCTGCCACCAAACCGGGCCTATCGATCATCACCTGCGTCGACCACAGTGGCGTCGGTGCGTCGGTGCTGCGCCTGATCAGTTCCTGCCCCATCCCGCCATCTAAAAGAGTTATCGTCATTTCGCCGCCTCGCTTCGCATTTTGATCACGCTCAGCACAGAGCGGTGGAAATCCTGTAAAAACACTTCGCCCCAAAGGGACAAGTAGCCATTTAGCGGGGTCGTCACGGAATAGTTGGTCTGTAGCGTCAAAAGCGTGTCGCCATTTGGCAATGCCGTCAATTCGTAGGACCCTGAGTGCAAATTCACCAAATCCCCTTGCGGGTCTACATGTGGATCCATGGCATACATCGTGGATTTTTCGTTGAACACAAAATCCCATGTCAGGCTTTTGTGCTGCGTGATCCCGGTCAGATGTTCCTGAAACCGCATACCCCCGGACCAACGCAGTTGCCGGATCCTGCCATCCACAACGGCATTGATTGGCCGTGGCGTGCCAATAATGTTGTGCGAGAAAGTCCAGATACGTTCTTGGTCCGTGATCGCTTCGATTTCGTAGGTGTGGGCCCAAACCGTTTCCACAGGCGCCGCGATTTGAATTTCCGTCACCACCTGCATCTGCGCTTCGGGGAAGGTGATTTGCCCAAAAACAGGCACGGCCAGCAGCGGCAACAGCAGAACCGACACATGCAACGTCGCGCTGTCAGATGCCACCAACGCACGACGCAAAGCAGCCCGCATCACGAACTGCCCCAGCATCATCAAGCCAATGAAGACAGGCGCCAGAATGACCACACAAATCAGCGTTTCAAGCTGCGCAATCAGCAACGCCACACATAGCAAAGCAATAGGGATCAACCCCAATCCCAGAATGCGCGCCAACCCGCTTTGGTTGCGTGGGTCCAGAACCAAACTGACTGCAGTACCATAAAGGAAAGGGAACACCGTCAGCATCACCAAGGTCACCGCTGTAACAAACGTGGCCCCCTGCACCACGATCAACACCGCGTAGAACATACCGCAATAGGCAAAGGCAAAGCACAACCTGACGGCCATGCTTTGCTTTTGGACCCATCCGATCATGCGCGTATGCGGTCGTTTTCGGGGTCCCAAAGTGGCTGATCAGGCTGCACAACTGCCTTGCAGCGTGACCCAAAGATTTCCACCTCAAGCTCTGTGCCCGGTTCGGCCAGTTCGGCTTTAACCACACCCAGAGCCACGGATTTGTTGATCCGGAACCCCCAATCGCCTGACGTGGTTTCCCCAACCACCTCGTCACCATTCCAGATCGTCGACATGTAGGGCGCATCCGCATATGGCGCGTCCACTGTCAGCGTCACAAACATCTTCTTGGACCCTGCCTGCTTTTCAGCCTGCAACGCAGCTTTGCCCGGGAAATCCTGTTCCTTGTTCAGGCGCACAAAGCGTTCCAATCCACCCTCGAGCAGGCTGTAGTCCGTGGACAAATCGCCCTTCCACGCTCGGTAGCCTTTTTCGATGCGCATCGAGTTCAGCGCATACATGCCGAAAGGCGTAGCACCTGCCGCCAGAACCGCGTCATACAACGCAGGGATATCCGCGTTCAGGGCATGGATTTCCCAACCTAGTTCCCCCGCAAAGGACACACGCGCCAACATGCAATCGGTGCCTGCGACGGTCGCCTTTTGAATGGACAACCAAGTAGACGCCAAATCTGCATCGGTGCCCATCGCCTCGAACGCTTCACGGGCTTTCAAACCCGTGACGATCAATGTCGAGTATTCCGTTGTGTGATCCGTCAGGCTTAGACCCGCAGGCAGGTCGTTGTTCAACACGTCAAAGTCGTGCCACTGCGCGGTTGCGGCGGTGATCAGGGTAAAGTCGTCATCGCCGTGCCGCATGATCGACATTTCCGTCAGGATACGCCCGCGGCTGTCGGGAAAGTAGCCCAGCGTCATGCGGCCCGCTTTTGGCAAAGCCCCTGCGATCTTGGTACGCAGATACTCTGCCGCGCCTTCACCTTTCAGCTTGAAGCGCGAGAAACCGGGCAAATCCAATACGCCCACGCCATCACGGACCGCTTCGACCTCTTCCTGCACGCGGATTTTCCAGGGCCCCTCGCGGCCCCAAGTTTGCGTGCTTTCCTCGGAGGTGTCGTCGCCATCCTTTGCAAACCAGTTGGCCCGCTCCCAGCCGTTGTAGGCCCCCATCTGCCCGCCTTGCGCACGGATTTTGGCGTCAATCGGCGATAGCTTCTTGTCGCGCCCTGCAGGCCATTCGTGGTGCGGGAAATGCATGGCGTATTCGTGGCCGTAGGTTTCAAGCGCCTTCGACAGGCAGTGATCGTGGTCGGTGTAATCGGTGTAACGACGCGGATCGACAGCCCACATGTCCAATTCGGTCTCATTGTGCATGATCCATTCCGACAGCACCTTGCCCGCGCCGCCGCCTTGGGCGATGCCAAAGGTAAAACTGTGGCCTTCATAGGCGTTTTTCACACCCGGCATCGGGCCAATCATCGGCAAGCCATCGGGGGCATAAGGGATCGGGCCGTTGATGTTGCGGCCAACACCTGCCGTGCCCAGCAAAGGCAGACGTTCCATGGCGTCTTCAATGTACCATTCCAGCCGTTCCAGATCGTCAGGATAAAGCTGGAAACTGAAGTCTTCCGGCATGGGGTCTTCAGGCGTGACCCAATGGGCCTTGCAGTTGCGCTCGTACGGGCCAAGGTTCAGACCGTTCTTTTCCTGACGCAGATAATAGCTGCTGTCCACGTCGCGGATCATCGGCATTTTGCGGCCATTTTCCTTGGTCCATGCTTCAAGCTCAGCGACCGGTTCTGTCAGGAAATACTGGTGCGACATCACAACCATGGGGACTGTGCGGCCCCCAAATGGCTTGAACATTTCGCCCACCCGCTGCGCGTAATAGCCTGCACAGTTGACGACTTTTTCGCAGCGAATATCGCCTTTTTCGGTCTTCACGATCCATTCGTCGCCATCGCGGTCGATGCCAGTGACAGGACAAAAGCGTTCAATCCGACCACCGGCGTCACGTGCGCCCTTGGCCAAAGCTTGGGTCAACTGTGCCGGATCAATGTCGCCGTCCAGTGGATCCCAAAGACCGCCCTCCAGATCATGGGTTTCCATGAAAGGGTTCAATTCCTTCAGCTCTGCAGGGGTGCAAATATCCATTTGCAAACCTTGGTAGCGGCCCATGCCAGCCACTTTTTCAAATTCCTGCATACGCTCTTTGGAGTGCGCCAACCGGATCGCTCCCGTCACATGGTAGTTCATAGGGTAGTCAACATCGTCGCCCAGCGTCCGGTACATCGTGGCCCCGTAGCGCTGCATGTTCATAACGGCCCAAGACCCGGCAAAGTTTGGCACGTTGCCCGCGGCGTGCCATGTAGAGCCCGCCGTCAGTTCGTTCTTTTCCAAAAGAACGCAATCTTTCCAGCCCGCTTTTGCCAGATGGTACAAAGTGGATGTACCGACCACACCACCGCCGATGATGACCACACGGGCCGTTGTTGGAAAATCACTCATCTTTTATTGCTCCCTTTGCGGCACATCGTCCGCGATATTGTAATAGTCACCTTTGTCCGCGACGAAGATGTGTTTTTCGGTTGTTATTCCTGTTGCGCCGTCTAGCGTTCCAGACATGACAGACACTGCGCCATTGTCGGCCTCGTGCCTCCAAAACAGCGATGACCCGCATTGATTGCAAAACCCGCGCTGCGCCTGTGGTGATGATTGATACCAGCTAAGCGTCTCGTCTTTGGTGATGGTCAGCTGTTCGGGGCCCACTTGTGTAGCCGAAACATAATGCCCGCTGGTCTTGCGGCATTGCACACAGTGGCACGCTACGGAATTTCGCAGATCACCTTGCAATTCATATTGCACGCCACCGCACAAACAACTGCCCTTTTTCATCCTGCCCTCACTGGTGTTGTGGCGGCACCCAAAAGCACGCCGTAAATGACAAAACACACCGCCATGCCACGGCGCACCCATATATTGAACACGGCGCCCAAAGCCGCACGCCCCAAGCCTGCGCCCAGCGCCGTATATGTGACGTAGCTTAGCGCCGTCAGCGTCAGGGCCGTCGGCACAATCACCCACATTTGTGCGCCGATCGGCACGTCGGGCTGCACAAATTGCGAGAACGCAGCGAGGTATCCAGCGACCGATTTCGGGTTGATCGTGGCGATGGCCAAAGCGTTTAAATAGATTGAACCCGGTTTGCGCGGCACCGTCGGTGCGGGTTTGGCAGCAAGCAGCCAACCGCGCACACCAAGGAAGATCAAGAACCCCGCGCCGATCAACTTCGCAATGAAAAAGCCAGTGGGTGAAGCCGCGATCAACGCTGTGATACCAGCCGCACTAAGCGCCAGAAAAAGGGAGGCTTGGGTCAAGATCGCAAAGACGCCGACAAGGCTGCGCTTGAACCCGAGGTTCATGCCATTTGAAATGCAGTTCACCGCATTTGGCCCCGGTGTTGTCACAAAGACGGCCCAAAACAGCGCGAATATGATCCAGCCTTCAAACGACATCAATACACCGGTGGCGCGATGACCCAAACCGCAACGGCCGGAGCATCATAAGGGTTCATCCAGCGAAACGGTTCGCCTTTGATGCGGAAGCTGTCGCCGGGATGAATATGGAAAGGTTTGCCCCCGATTTCCAAATCAAGACGGCCAGAGATCAGGTATCCCACTTCTTGTGTCGGGCGCGTTACGGGTGCGCCGATGTCGCTGTGCGGCTCAAACGTGGAATGCACCATTTCAAAGTCATCGGTCAGATCGGGCGACAACAGCTCTTCTACCAGCCCTGCAGTGTGCGACCCCATTGGTCGCCGCGTACCTTGCCGCACTACATAACCCGCTTCGTGCGCCGGCGCCGCTTCGTGCCGGAACAGCATCGAGATCGGCACAGACAGCAATGCTGCAATTTCGCGCAAATCTGAAATAGAAGGCTCGGACAGATCACGTTCAACTTGGCTAAGCCACCCCACGGACCGTCCCAGTCCGTCGGCCATATCCATAAGCGTCAGCCCGCGCGATTTCCGCAGTGCCCGCAAATCTGCCCCCAAAGTGTCCGGAGAAGAGGGGTTGGTTTGAAGCATGCCACTTGGTCTCGTGAAAATTTATATCCGAATTTCACGTTGCATATGACCCAATGAAAAATCAAGCTTCTTTTTCACGGCATCGCTAAATCGCGTTTTTGAAACAGTCGTTCAATATGCCACCCAAAGCGTCTGCATCCACTTGCGTAAATGCGTCCGCTTGGTCGCTATCGATGTCAAATACGCCCAAAAGTGTACCGTTTGCCCCCCAAACAGGCAAAACAAGTTCAGATCTGGTAGAGCTGGCGCAGGCAATATGACCTTCAAACTGGTCTACATCCGCGACCAACTGGACCTGTCCCGTTCGCGCCGCAGCCCCGCAAACGCCCCGTGCGAAGGGAATCACCAAACACCCATGCCCCCCTTGATAGGGACCGATTTTCATCACCTCAGGTGCAACGACACGGTAAAACCCTGTCCAGTCAAATCTGTCGTCGCTGTGATGCACTTCGCACGCAATTGTCGCCATCAGCGCCACAGCATCCGTTTCGTTTTCCGTCAGCGCGGCAATAGTTTTAGCCAATGTTTCGTAGTCAACAGTCATGTTTTTCCTATTGGGGGCTCTGCCCCCAAGCCCCCGGGATATTTTTGGCGAAAAGAATGAATGGCTAGGGCCGTTCGATTGCGATTGCGGTGCCTTCGCCCCCTCCGATGCAAATTGCGGCAATTCCGCGCTTCAGGCCGCGTGTTTCCAGCGCATTCAGCAGTGTCACCATAATTCGTGCTCCAGATGCGCCGATAGGATGACCCAACGCGCAAGCGCCGCCATTCACGTTTACAATGTCGTGGCTTAGTCCCATTTCGTGCATGAAAGCCAACGGCACAACCGCAAATGCTTCGTTCACTTCCCAAAGATCGACATCTTCCTTTTGCCACCCAAGGTGCGCGAGTAATTTTTGCGCGGCGGGCACAGGTGCCGTGGTAAACAAGCCCGGAGCTTGTGCATGGCTGGCGTGTCCTTTGATGATGGCGCGTACAGACAGGTTTTGGCTCTTCGCCGCATCTGATGATGCCAAAACCAGTGCCGCTGCCCCATCTGAAATCGATGACGAATTCGCAGCTGTTACGGTGCCACCTTCCCGAAACGCAGGCTTCAACTGAGGGATCTTTTCAGGCCGGGCGTTTCCCGGTTGTTCGTCAGTTGCAATGGAAACACTACCTTTACGGGTCGCAACCTCAAACGGCGCAATTTCCGTATCAAACGCACCGCTGTCTTGTGCAGCCTTCGCACGCGACAAGGACGTCAGCGCATAGTCGTCTTGCACACTGCGTGTAAACTGGAAGGTTTCGGCGCAATCCTCTGCAAACGTCCCCATGAGGCGGCCTTTATCGTATGCGTCCTCCAAGCCGTCCAGGAACATGTGGTCCACAACTTTTGCATGCCCCAACCGTGCGCCACCACGCATTTTGTCCATCAAGTAAGGCGCGTTGGTCATGCTTTCCATACCACCTGCCACGACAACATCAGATTGTCCCAGCGCGATTTGGTCAAACGCAATCATAGCGGCTTTCATTCCGGAACCACACATTTTGTTCAATGTGGTGGCGGGTACTTCTTCGCCCAATCCGGCATGAAATCCGGCTTGTCGCGCAGGTGCTTGCCCTTGCCCTGCAGGCAATACGCACCCCATTAGGACTTCGTCCACAACGCGCGCGCCTGCACCTTGCAAAGCTGCCTTGATCGCGGACCCGCCAAGCTCTGATGCAGTTTGAGACGTGAAAGCCCCTTGGAATCCTCCCATCGCGGTACGTGCTGCACCGGCAATCACAACATCTTTCATCATCAGGTTCCTTTTTTGGAAAGCAATTACGGATTGGTAAGACTTTCATCCTAAGTATGGCAACAACTCTTAGGACGGCGGTCAAAAATTCATGGAACTATCAAGCAAAACAGAAGAGTCTTTCCGAATTGTTTCGGTGAACGACACACGCATCGATGCGGCAGTAGCAATTGAATTCAAAGATGCAATGCGAACACAAACGGAAGACGGCCCGGCCGTCGTTATCTTGGACCTTAGCAAGGTACAATTCATCGATTCCAGTGGTTTAGGGGCGATTGTTGCATCCATGAAGAACCTAGGTCAGGATCGAAAGTTGGCTTTGGCAGGGCTGACACCAACTGTAGATAAAGTATTCCGCCTGACACGCATGGATTCAGTTTTTAGCCTGTTTGATACTTTGGACGGGGCCGTCGAAGGCCTGCGGTCTTGATACAGAACATTGAAGGAGAGGGAGGTATGATTGTGACCCACTTTCTACCTAAATTCCAAGTTTCCGTACAAAGCGGTCAACTTGCTGTTCGGTCTGCGTTGGAAAAGTTACTGACGCAACTGGAACCGCTGCATCTGGACGTCGAAGAAGCCGGAACAATCGAACTGGTTCTGGCCGAAGCGTTGAACAACGTGGTGGAACATGGATATCCGCCATCGTCCGAAGGTGGAGCGATTGACATTTCGTGCAGCCACAAGCGGGACGGCCTCCACTTTGAAATTTGTGATCAAGGTTTGCCAATGCCAAGTGGTGAAACCCCTATTGGGTCCAAGGTCGACCTGAATGTTCCAATGCAGGACATGCCCGAAGGTGGTTTTGGCTGGTTTTTGATCAAAGACCTCGCCAAAGACATCGACTACGCACGACAAGGCAACAGCAACCATCTGCGTCTGCGCTTGAACGTTCGCGGCGCTTGAAAAACCGGTCTTAGGCACAGTTTGCCTGCAAAATTCACGCCGTCGGGAATACTTCCCAAAAGCACCACAGCAAGTTCACATTTCCGCCCCTTTTTCACGTCATACCTGTTCATGTAGCTGCATATGGCTTCCCTCGGCGCCGCGTTTGATAGCCCCCACCCAGTGCGCGGTGCCGAGGAACTACTTCCCCAGCAGACCTTTACGACCCAGTGCATCCATCATGTGTGCGCTTGGATGCATGGACATTCGGGCTGTAAAGATTAGGTTCGCCCAGAACCAATCACAAAGGCTTCTCCATGCGCGACTTTCACCTTCCTGGCCGTTCCCCCGTTTTCGCAAGCAATGGAATGTGCGCAACATCGCACCCTTTGGCTGCTCAAACAGCGATCGACATATTGCAACAAGGTGGAAATGCGATGGACGCAGCAATAGCCGGGGCGGTGTTATTGGGTTTCTGCGAACCACAAATGACAGGCATCGGTGGTGACTGCTTTGTTCTTTATTCTCCTGCCGGGTCAGATGAAATCCACGCTTTGAACGGTTCGGGACGCGCACCTTCGGGCCTTGACGCTGAACTTTTGCGCCAGCAGGGGGAAGCAACAGTCCCTTTGCGCAGTGCGCATGCGGTTACGGTTCCCGGCGCAATTGATGCCTTTTGTCATTTGTCGGAAACCGTCGGGAACATAGGGTTGGATAAGGTGTTGGCGCCAGCCATCCACTATGCAGATCACGGAATTCCCGTTGCACCGCGTGTCGCATTTGATTGGGCCAATGACGCCGAAACACTGCAAGGCTCGGCGCGTGATATGTATCTGTTTGGTGGCAAAGCCCCGCGAGTCGGACAAATGTTTGCGGCCCCCGGACAAGCCGAAGTGTTGCGACGCATTGCAAAACATGGCCGCGATGCCTTTTACAGTGGCGAAATTGCAGATGACATGATCGCCACCTTGAATGCGATGGGTGGCATGCACACCGCAGACGATTTTGCCAAAGCTGCCTGCACACACACCACACCGGTTGCTGGGCCATACAAAGATATCGAAGTGGTAGAGCATCCCCCCAACACACATGGTACAACGGCCTTGTTGATGCTGAACATTCTGTCACATTTCGACATTGCGGGTATGGATCCAGTCAGTGCTACGCGCGTTCACATCGAAGCGGAAGCTGCGAAGCTGGCCTATGACGTGCGCAATCGCATTGTTGCCGATGCAGATTTTTCGACACGGGCTGATGTTATGACGTCGCCTGAAACAGCGGCAAAACTGGCAGCTTTGATTGATCCGAAATGTGCGATCAAAGCAGAGGCGCCACTTACAGAAGCCGTTCACAAAGATACGATTTACATTACGGTCGTTGATCGCGATGGAATGGCCGTTTCCCTGATCTATTCCATTTTCCACGGTTTCGGGTCGGGCATTGCGTCGGACAAATTCGGTATTTTGATGCAAAACCGCGGTGCAGGCTTCACTTTGGAAAAAGACCATCCCAACGAACTGCTTGGCGGGAAGCGCCCGATGCATACGATCATTCCCGGTATGATCCGCGAAAACGGCAAGCCAACAGTTCCGTTCGGGGTCATGGGCGGAGCGTACCAACCCAACGGACATGCGCGGTTCACGTCAAATATCGTGGATTTCGGCATGGACTTACAAAGCGCCATTGATGCGCCACGCGCATTCAGCGACGCAGGTACGCTGAAAGTCGAGCGTGGTTACAGTGATGCAGTGCGCCAAGAACTAAGTGATTTAGGGCATTCTGTCAGCATTCCCGATACAGCCATTGGCGGCGCACAAGCTATTCGAATGCGCGAAGACGGGGTGTTTGAAGGGGCAAGTGACGCGCGTAAGGACGGAATTGCGCTGGGGTATTGACCCCGGCGTTCCATCAATTCAGCTGAAAATGCAGTGGGTAGGTTCCATCCTGAAAAGGACCGAAAAGGTCTGGAATATCAGGATGATCGACCGGCTCACCAGAGTAGTCCGCTATTAGGTTTTGCTCGGAAACATAGGCCACATAGTAACTTTGGTCATTTTCCGCCAGCAAATGATAATAAGGCTGGTCTTTGATGGGGCGGCTGTCCTCTGGGATCGCCTCATACCATTCATCTGTATTGGAAAACTCGGGGTCCACGTCGAAAATAACCCCCCGGAAGGGGTGTTTCTTGTGACGGACAACTTGCCCCAAGTGATATTTCGCGAGTGTTTTCATCATAACATTGCAGCCCCTACCGCCCGTTAGTAGACGTTGCAAGAGGGCTTTGTCCAATTTTACCGATCCTACAAAAGGAAACAGACTGTTGACCCTTGCCTTGACCGTCCTTGAAATTGTGGCCCCGGTTTTCTTGCTGGCAGGCATCGGCTTTACTTGGGTCAAATTGGGCTTCGAATATCGCATCCAATTCGTGACACGCTTGGCTATGACCTTGGCAGTGCCATGTTTGATCTTTGTGTCATTGATGCAAACCAAAATGGACCCGTCTGCAATCACTCAATTGTCGCTGGCCACATTGGTGGCATACGCGGGTGTCACGCTTTTGACGTGGGGCACAATTTTGGCGTTGCGACTGGACCGCAGCACATATCTGGCACCGCTAATTTTTGGAAATACCGGCAACCTTGGGCTGCCTTTGGCGTTATTTGCCTTTGGTGATGTAGGCTTAAGCAATGCCATCGTTGTCTTCGCAATCATGGCGGTCGGATCTTTTACCTTTGGAATTTGGCTGGTGTCCGGACGTGGCGCTTTGGGGAAAGTGGTTTCAGAACCCATGGTTGGCGCGACGCTTCTAGGCGCTGTATTTCTGTGGATGGGCTGGCAGACACCCCTATTTTTAACAAACACATTGTCGCTTATCGGACAAATGGCGATTCCTTTGATGCTGATCACGCTTGGGGTGGCTGTCGCGCGGCTTACACCACAAAGTTTCCTGCGGGCGATTGCACTTTCACTGTTCAAACTTGTCGTTTGCACTGGCGTGGCATGGTTAACGGGGCTGTTTTTCGATCTTGAGCCCGTAGCATTTGGAGTTTTGGTTTTGCAAATCGCAACGCCGGTGGCTGTCACGTCCTATTTGCTGGCTGAAAAGTATGGCGCGGACGCAGATGCTGTTGCCGGCCTTGTCGTGGTGTCGACGGTGATGTCTGTCGGCGCACTGCCGCTTATTTTGGCGCTTGTTCTGTAGAAAACGTGATTTCAAACTGCGCAAAAAGCAGGTAGTATACGAAGCAATAACGCCGAAAAGGCGATCAAAAAATGAGGCAAGAGGCAGATGAGCAGAACTCTTGGCGCGATAATGTTGGTTTTGGCCCTTGCGTCATGTTCCAGTGGTGGGTCAGGCAAAGCCCCCAAGGAACTTGATAACGCATGTTCCATTCTAAAACAGCGCCCCGGATATCTTAGCGCGTTCAAATCAGCAGAACGCAAATGGGGTGTGCCTGTGCACGTCCAGATGGCGACCATTTACCAAGAAAGCAAATTCGTTTCCAATGCACGCCCGCCGTTTCGCTATGCGGCAGGCGTAATCCCGATGGGTCGTTTGTCCAGCGCACTTGGGTATTCCCAAGCCCTTGATGGAACATGGAAAGAATACCAACAGGACCAAGGTCGCTTTGGCGCAAAGCGCACACGCATCAAAGACGCAAGCGACTTCATGGGCTGGTACATGAACACCACCCGCGACCGCAATGGCATCAGCCTTAGCGACGCTCGCAACCAATATCTGGCTTATCACGAAGGCCATACAGGGTATGCGCGTGGCAGCTATAACAAAAAATCATGGCTGCTGCGCGTGTCTGGCGAAGTCGGCGCACGGTCAGATATTTACCGTCAACAACTGGCGACCTGCCGCGTGCGCCGCTGACACTTAATCCAGTTTCTGCCCGGGCGACCCTGTATCAAACAGGCGGTTGGGCAGATTTCCACCCACCTTCATTGCGCCCAGAACAACTGTCGTTGCACTGCCCGATCCATCGTTGATCACCCATTGGCGCAGCTGCACGGGGTCCGCGGTGAATTTCATCTGGATATTGCCGTACTCGGGGTTGTCCGGGTCCTGCGCGGTCACCACCGTCGCCGTGCCATCAAAGCTGTGGCCCGTCACCATTCGCGCTTGCCCCAAGTTCACATTTCGCGCCAAAATGATCGAAAGCGGCGTGCGTTTCAGCGGATATGTTTCGGGAGGCTGGTTTGATTTCTTGTCGTCCACAACCACAGCACCCGATCCCGCAATCACAATCGCGCTGTCCGGGGCGTTGTACTCAAACCGCATACGACCGGGCCGTTTGATGTAGATTTTGCCCGTACTGACGGATCCATCATCGTTGATCTGTGTGAAATCGCCCTGAGTCGTTTTCAACCCATTCAGGTATTGCGAAATCGTATCCAACGGAATTTTGTCGGCGCTGGCCATTGTGGCCATGCTTGCGAAACCCGCGATCATCACTGCTTTAAAATGGAAACTCATATCGTTGCTCACTTTTGTCTTGCCTCGTATCCGATATAGGCAGACCCGCGATGTTATACGATAGCAAAAGAAAAATGCGCACCAAACCAGCCGGTTAGTGCGCATTGATTGAGTGTTCCGCAAAGATGCTTATTGCTGCTCGGGCACCAGAATCTCGCGTTTGCCCACGTGGTTCGCCGCCGAGACAAGTCCCTCGTCTTCCATTTGCTCAACCAGTCGCGCGGCTTTGTTATAACCAATCGCCAATTTGCGTTGAATGTAGCTGGTCGAACATTTGCGATCTTTGATCACCACGCCAACGGCCTGATCATAAAGCGCGTCTGCCCCGTCTGTGTTGCCGCCAAGGCCAAGCACCTGATCGATGTTGCTTTCCTTGTCTTCGTCCGGCCCTTCAACCACGCCCGACACATAGTCAGGCGCACCAAAGGCTTTCAGGTGGTTCACAATTTCTTCGACTTCTTCATCGGACACAAACGGCCCGTGACAGCGCGTAATCTTTGCACCGCCCGCCATGTAAAGCATGTCGCCCATACCCAAAAGCTGTTCGGCACCCATTTCACCAAGGATCGTGCGTGAATCGATTTTCGACGTTACCTGGAACGAAATCCGCGTCGGGAAGTTCGCCTTGATCGTGCCGGTGATCACATCGACCGAAGGCCGCTGCGTCGCCATAATCAGGTGGATGCCTGACGCCCGCGCCATCTGCGCAAGGCGCTGAATGCAGGCTTCAATCTCTTTACCCGCAACCATCATCAGGTCGGCCATCTCGTCGACAATCACCACGATATAGGGCAATGCAACGGGTGTGATTTCCTCGGTCTCAAACACAGGCTCGCCCGTGTCATCGTCAAATCCGGTTTGCACTGTGCGACTGAACATCTCGCCTTTGGACAACGCCTCTTTGACGCGTCCGTTATAGCCGTCGATGTTGCGCACGCCCATTTTGGACATCTTGCGATAGCGTTCTTCCATTTCGCCCACGGTCCACTTAAGGGCCACAACCGCCTTTTTGGGATCGGTCACAACAGGGGACAGCAGGTGCGGAATCCCGTCATAGACAGACAGTTCCAGCATCTTGGGGTCAATCATAATCAAACGGCATTCTTCCGGCGTCAGCTTGTAAAGCAACGACAGGATCATGGTGTTGATGGCGACCGACTTACCGGACCCTGTCGTCCCCGCAATCAACAAGTGGGGCATTTTGGCAAGGTTGGCGACAACTGAATCGCCGCCGATGTCTTTACCCAAAGCCAAAGGCAACTTCATATTGCTGTCGCCAAAATCACGAGCCGAAAGGATTTCCCGCAAAACTACTTTTTCGCGGTTCTCGTTTGGCAATTCGATGCCAATAACAGAACGGCCCGGAACGGTCGACACACGCGCAGACAAGGCGGCCATGGATCGCGCAATATCGTCCGCCAGCCCGATGACACGGCTGGCCTTCAAACCGGGGGCAGGTTCCAGTTCATACATGGTGACAACGGGACCGGGGCGCACAGCAACGATTTCGCCTTTGACGCCATAATCATCCAACACGTTTTCCAACATGCGCGCGTTTTCTTCCAACGCCTCATCGCTTAGATGGTGACGCTGCACGACATCCGGACTTTCCAACAACGACAGCGGGGGCAGTTCAAATCCCGGGTGTGTGTCTTCAAAAGAAAGCTGCGGTTGGGCTTCGGCTTTGGCGCGCGTCGATGGTTGCACCGGCTTGCGCACAGGTTGTTCCACGACGGCGCGGGGCGTTGCCACAGGGATAGCAGGTGCCGGTTGGGCGACATCTTGCAGTGGCAAAGGTTCTGCGACCGGTTCAGGTGCAGCCGTCACAGGCGGGGCCACAACATCAGCGCGTGGGGCAACAAGCGGCGGTTCCGCGCGTACTGCAGCAGGCGAAGCCATCAAGGGCGGTTCAGGCGGCAATTCGACGGGCGTTGGCTCTGAGTTCAGCACCAAAGGATCAGGCCCACGGCCACGCCCTTTGGTCAAAGGGGCCACAGAGCTGACTTGCAAAGACGGCGTTTGACGTACCCGCGACTTGATCACATCCGAGATTTTCGCCTTGATGCGGTCATCACTTGGGGCATGGTCCAGTTCCACATCCGAATATGTCTCGATCAATTCTGGTTCCGGCATCGCGTCAGGAACCGGATCGGCGCGTTTGATCAGCGAAGGCATCCGCGACAACAAACCGGCTTTGGGTTCTGCCGGGGCCATATCGTAATCAGGCGCATCTGCGACCGGAGTTGCTTCAACGGCATAGTCAGGTGCCGGAATACTGGCTTCGGCATGGGCATAGGCCGCTGCCTCTGCGGCTTCTGCCCGTTGGCGCTCCTTGCGTTCAGCTGCGCGTGTTTGCATCTCGCGGGCAGCGTGGACTGCATTGCTGGCGCCTTTGCCCAACAGCGTCATCAAGCCTGCATACAAAATCACAACGCCCAGCAGCAAAAACCGTCCGACGCGGTGGATTTCGGGGCGTGTGAAGCCCAACACAAAAGCGCTCATGGCGATGACAGCCACGAACATCAGCAAGGACATCAGCTTAAGCGCAAAGGCGGATCCGATAGGTAGAACCGTCAGCGAAAAGCCCATGACGGTGTAACCGAACATACCACCAAGACCGAAACTATGCGTTTGTGACCATGCGGCCCCTGGCTGCAGGGTCTCAGCATAGATCGCAAGCAAAGCGATACCGATAGGTGCAAAAATCAAACGGCCCAGTGCACGGTCTGTGCCCCAATGAAGCAAAAAACGCACGCCCCAGGTCAATAAGACAATCGCAATCGCCCAAGCCCCAAGTCCCACAACCATCATCAATGGTGCCGCCAATGACGCCCCGGACCGACCCAGCCAGTTTTGCACTTGTGCATCCGTAGAGACCAACCAATTGGGATCGTCCGGCGAATAGCTGCCAATCATAGCCGCACACAAAAGGCCAAGTACAATCAACGAGATACCAATCAACTCTTTGCTGCGTTTCTCAATCGCTGCCTGCATATTGCTGTCCAGCAACGGGTCACGCCCACGTGTTTGATATGCCATTTTACCTACCTCGCCTCGTCGTTCTGAGCTGGATAAAGACAGTCGCGAATGGCTTCCAACCCGCGCGTCATTTCCGCTTTTGGGGCCACCATGGCGACCCTGATGTATTCATGTCCCGGGTTCTTGCCGTCCACATCCTGTGCCAAATAGGCCCCCGGAAGCACACGAACGCCCGTCTCTTTCCACAATTTCAATGCTGCCGCTTCGCCGTCTTCAACTTTCAACCATAGGAAAAAACCGGCCTCCGGACTGGAGTATCCGGGCACATTGCCAAGGATGCGATCCGCAATCGCGTATTTTTCCGCATACAAAGCGCGGTTCTCATTCACATGCGTTTCATCCGCCCAAACGGCTGCTGCAGCCATCTGCAAAGGCAACGGCAAAGGCGACCCTGCGTAGGTGCGCAATTGACGAATTTCATCCATAGTCTTCGGTCCGCCAGTTACAAAACCGGACCGCAAGCCCGGCAAATTGGACCGTTTGGACAAGGAATGAAACGCCACAACCCGCTCTGGGTCGGCGCCAATTTCGTGCGCAACTTGCAAAGCACCAACAGGGGGGGCATCGCGGTAGATCTCGGAGTAACATTCGTCTGCAAAAATGCGGAAATCGTACTTTTCTGCCAAGGCCAGCAGGTCAGTCCAATAGGCACGATCTGCTACAGCGCCTTGCGGATTGGCGGGGGAACAAATGTACACTCCCACACAACGTTGCAAAACGTCTTCCGGCTGCGCGGCATAATCGGGCAAGTGGTTGGTGTCTGCCGTAGCCGCAACAAACACAGGTTCTGCACCCGAGGAAATGCTGGCCAACATGTAAACCTGATAAAACGGGTTCGGCATCAAAACTGTAGGGCGCTGGCCATTCTTGGTTTCGGGGCACAACGCCATGGGCGCGTTATACAGCCCTTCGCGTGTGCCGTTCAACGGCATTACATTGACGTCCGGATCAAGCGACAAACTATAGCGGCGGTTCGCCCAATCGGAAAAAGCCCTTCGCAATTCGGGCGCACCTTCATTGGGCGGGTAACGGTTAAAGCCCGCGGCATGTTCGGAAATCACATCTGTAACCCACGCCGGGAAAACGTGCTTGGGTTCACCAATGGTCATATGCACTACGTCACCGCCCGCAGGATGCACATCTAAAAGCGCACGCAAACGTGGAAACGCATAAGCCGGAAGGTTCGAAAACCGCTCGGGAAACTTCATCAAAACTGCCTCAGGATCGGGATCATTAGCGTCCCGTTTCCCCCAACTTACGCAAGCGGTCCTGTTTCGTCCAGAAAAACAACCCGAACCCAAAACAATTGTGGCTTTTGAGTCGATCCCGCGCTTCATCTCGCAAAATAAACCTCGGGGGAGGCCGCAGGCCGGGGGCAGAGCCCCTTTTCGATCAGATCAAAGCGGCTTCTGCAGCCGCACCAACACGCAACAAATGCTCTTCCAGATCCGGGGCGCATAAAAACATGATGCCGCAGCTTGGCACACCCGTGGGCAAGGTCAAACCACACAAGCCCAGCATGTTACCCACACGGGTGTTGCGCAAAGCCAGAAGGTTTTCGGACACGTAATAGTCTTCTTCGCTGTTCAATCGATCCAGATTGGGCGGCATAATCGCAGACGACGGGCCAAGCACAGCATCAAAGCCTGCGGTGGCAGCATCGTATGCTGCACGCAATGCGTCCAATTTGGCCCATCCCGCCACGTAGTCCGCGGCGCCATGCGCTGCACCAAGGCGAAAACGCGCCAAGATCTCATCGTACATTGCGTCCGGGTTGGCCTCGATAACGTCTTTCCAAAGGCCATATGCTTCTGATGTGATCAAAAGTGCGGCCAGATCAACGGCCTCTTGCACTTCAGGGACATCAATATGTTCAACGACAGCACCCGCAGCGACAAGCCGGTCAACTGCGGCTTCGAATGCGGCCAAAGGCTGGGCACGCGTACCATCCAGCATCGAAGTGCGCAAAATCGCAAACCGCCGCCCGTCCAAGGATGCGCCACGCAAATCCGCAACCGCGGCACCTTCCAACAAGCCCAAAAGCTGCGCCGCATCTTCGACCGAACGGGTCAGCGGGCCTATGGTGTCGAATTTCAACGCCAATGGAACGACACCCTCAAGGGTCAATCGCCCCGCTGTGGTTTTCAAACCAACAAGATCATTCCATGCCGCAGGAATACGCACAGAGCCACCCGTGTCAGACCCGATTGCCGCTGGCGCCAAATCAAAGGCCACAGAGGCCGCGGCCCCCGATGACGACCCCCCCGGCACCGCATCCGCATCATTCACACATGGCGGCGTGGCCGTGGAAGGATTGTAGCCCAACCCAGAAAATGCCAGCTCACTCATGTGGGTTTTTCCCAAGCAAACCAAACCCATAGCGGTCGCATTTGCCAATACAACCGCATCTTGGTCCGGCACGCGACCTGATAACAATTCGGACCCAGCCTCGGTCCCTGTCCCTGCTGTATCAAACAGATCCTTCCAGCTGATCGGCACACCATCCAACAAAGACAATCGCTGACCCGCTTTCGCACGCGTCGCGGCCGCACGGGCTTCTGCCAAAGCACGGTCGCGGGTGACGCGTGCATAAATCCGGTCGTGCAAAGGATGTGCGTCAATGGCCTCCAGATAGGTTTGAACCAACGCAACCGGATCGATCGTACCAGCACCAATGCCACGTCCCAAATCACTGGCGGTCATCTTCAACCATGTCTGCATTGCGCCGTCTCTCCATATTGTCGATTTCCACCAAACGGTAGCGACGCTTGCGCACATGGACAATCCCCGACACGCAGCCCATATCAACAGCATGACACAAGAAACAGAAATCGCCATCGTAGGCGGCGGGTTGAACGGGCCAATACTGGCTTTGGCCTTGGCGCAATCAGGAATCACATCCACCGTGATCGATGCCCAGAAAACGAAAATCTTCAAGGATGAGGGGTTTAACGGTAAATCCTATGCCGTGGCACTGACTTCTCAGCGGCTTTTGGCGCGTTTGGGGCTTTGGGATGCCCTTGCGGACAACGCCCAACCCATGTTGGAAATCACAGTCACCGACGGCCGTGCCGGCGAAGGGCCCTCACCGTTTTTCATGCACTTCGACCACGCCGAAATCGAAGAAGGGCCCATGGGCTATATGGTGCAAGACCGTCATTTGCGACCAGTTCTGTTAGATGCAATCGCGTCAAATCCCCTTGTAACGCACCTGCCGGACACAACCGTCACCGGACAATCTGCCCAACCGAGCGGCGTTTCTGTGTCGCTTAGCACAGGAAAGACACTCACCGCCAAAGCCCTTATCGGATGTGATGGGCGCAGCAGCGGCACATGCGAACGCGCAGGCATCAAGCGCGTTGGGTGGGGATATGCGCAAACGGCATTGGTCTGCGCCATCCAACACGAAAAACCGCACCACGGTGTTGCGCATCAATTTTTCATGCCTGCCGGGCCGTTGGCAATTTTACCCTTGCCCGGCAATCGCAGTTCGATTGTGTGGTCCGAAACAGATGAGAACGCGCAAGCCTTCAACGCCCTGCCCGAAGCGGCATATCTTGACATGTTGCGCCCACGCTTTGGCGATTTTCTGGGCGAGATTGCGTTGGAAGGCGAACGGTTCACATATCCTCTGAACCTGACTTTGGCGCAAAACCTTGTCGCTGACCGCGTGGCGCTGGTGGGCGATGCGGCCCACGGCGTCCATCCAATTGCCGGTCAAGGACTGAACGCCGGTATGCGCGACATCGCGGCCTTGGCCCAAATTCTAACCGAAGCAAAGCAGCGCGGCGAAGACATCGGGTCTATTCAGGTTCTCAAACGGTACGAAGAATGGCGCCGATTCGACAACGCAGCCCTTGCCATGGCGACGGATGCGTTTAACAAATTGTTTTCCAACGATAACCCATTGCTGCGCATTGGCCGTGATCTGGGTATGGGTTTGATCAACGCCATGCCTGGCCTGCGTCGCGGGTTCATTCGCGAAGCCGCTGGTCTTACAGGCGATTTGCCAAAGTTGATGCAGTAAACGCGGCGCCCCTAGGCGAAGAACTTGGGTCAAAGGCAGGACGCGCGGATTTTGCTTTCCGCGACGTTCGGCTTGCCTATTGACCAAGCGGCAACCAAATCTGCGACATGGCTCAAAGTTCCGCAGATCACTACCCGACCTATAGTCCCTTTGAACGGCGCGCTGACGCCCTTGTGCATGGTGTGGCTATTGCCGCCTCCGCATTTGCGGCCGTGTATCTGGTCTTGGCATCCACTTTGCCGGGCTTTCACCTGCCTGCCACATTGCTTTACGGCGCGATTATGGTGTTCAGCTTTGCAGCTTCAGCGGCATATCACTTTGCACCGAACGAAACCGTACGACCTGCCCGCCGTCGTCTGGATCATGCTGCTATCTTCCTGAAAATCGCCGCCACCTACACCCCGCTTGTCGCTTTAATCAACACACCCTTCAGTTATGTTGTGTTGGCTGTGGTATGGAGCATCGGTTTGTACGGGGCAGCCCGAAAGATGTTCTTCTGGCAAAGCCCCGGACCGGGGTCTTTGTTGCTGTATCTTGGCATGGGGTGGCTTAGCGTCAGTTTGGCGAAACCCGTCATCACCTATTTGCCCACACCCACCATCTGGCTTGTGACCATCGGCGGCCTGACCTATTCGGTAGGCACGATTTTTTACAAATGGGAAGGCTTGCGGTTTTCCAATGCCATCTGGCACGGCTTTGTTCTGGTCGCATCTGCGTGCTTTTTCGCAGGCATCGCTTATGCCCAAGCCGTGATGCTGCCCTGACGCCCGCAATCTTAGCTATCTAGCACCCGCGCTTCATCCACAAGCATCACAGGAATCCCGTTTCTGATCGGATACGCAAGCCCGGCCCCTTCCGAAATCAGCTCTTGTGCAGCCGCATCATACCGCAAGGTTTCATGGCTGCGGGGGCAAATCAAAGCTTCCAGCATGCGGCGGTCTGTGTCTGTTGTTGTGTCGTCACTCATTGCAGCATGTCTCCGTCCGGGCCGCCCGCAAGATTGAATTCGATCAATGTCAAAAGCGTTTCGCGGCGTGTGCTTAGGCTTGGGGCTTCAAGCAGTGCTTGTTTGTCTTCGGGTTCAAAGTCCAGCATCATGGACAGCGAATTGATCAGCAATTCATCATCTGCATCTTGCAGGGTTTCCCAGTCGGCCGACAGCCCTTGCGCTGTGAAGTATTTTGACAACTTGTTCAGGAAGGGATCGCGGTCAAATACGACGTCTTCCTCTGTGTCGCCAAGATCACGATCAAAGCCGTCCCAATTCACCTCGCACCGGCGGTACGGTGTAAAGCCATCTATTTCTTTGACCACTCTGAACCGCGATACGCCCCCCAAAGTGATCATATAGCGGTTGTCTTCAGTTTCTGAAAACTGCGTGATCCGCCCGGCGCACCCGATTGTGTGCAGCCCCGGCCCTTCGCGCCCCGGCACCTCGTTGGGTTGCACCATGCCGATCAGGCGTGCCTCGGTTTTCAACGCATCGTCGAACATTTGCAGATAGCGCGGTTCAAACAGATGCAACGGCAGCCGGGCACGCGGCAAAAGCAGCGCACCGGGCAAAGGGAAAACCGGGATTACATCCGGCAGATCAGTTATCTTTTTCATGTGATGCTACCTAGCCCGCAAAGGCGTTCAGGCAAATATCATTGAGCTAAGTTTGCGCCGCCCATTCAGCGCCACCGGATCGTCCGGCTTCAAGGCTTCGAAAATCGTAAACAATTGCGCTTTGGCCGCGCCATCATTCCATTCGCGGTCTTTGCGGAAAATCGTCAACAGGTGTTCCACAGCCCCTTCGCCATCACCAGCCGCATACATGGCCTGTGCCAGATCCAGGCGCGCTTGGTGGTCGTTTTCATCGGCTGCCACAGCCGCTTCCAATTCAGCCAAAGGTCCGGTGTTGGCTGCTTGTTTGGCCAGTTCCAATTGCGCCGCAGCCGCGTCCAATTCGGGCGATGACGAAATTTCGGCAGGTGCGCCGTTCAGTATGCCCTCTGCTTGTTCCAGATCGTCCAACGCGATATGCGCACGAACCAAACCACTGTAAGCCCCTGCATGGTTTGGGTCTTCCTCGAGTATCGCCGCAAAGGTCTGTGCCGCATCGTCTGCTGCGCCCTCGGCCAGCATTTCTTCAGCCGCTTCAACCGCAGAATTCAGATCTTCTGCCGGAGACGTACCGCCCCCAGCTTTAATGACACGCGCCACAAAATCTTCAATTTCGGATTGCGGCACAGCCCCTTGGAACCCGTCCACAGGTTGTCCTTTATAAAAGGCATATACCGTCGGGATAGACTGGATTTGCAGCTGACCTGCAATCATTTGCGCTTCGTCCACATTGACCTTGGCCATTTTGACAGCGCCTTTGGCAGCCGTCACTGCCGCTTCCAGCTGTGGCCCCAATGTTTTGCATGGCCCGCACCAGGGCGCCCAAAAATCAACGATGACAGGCGTGTCTTGCGAAGCCTCCACCACGTCTTGCATAAAAGTTGCTTCTGATACGTCCTTGATCAGATCTGCATCCGCTGCCGGTTGGCCGATAATATCCATCATGTCGTGTTCTCCATCGAGGTTGGCCCCTATATGAAACCTAAGCGCCCAAAAACCAAGGGGCAGGCCAAAGCAGACAGGTGAGAAATGGCAAAATCCTTCGATATCTTCGCTGCATCCGAAAAGATCATGCGCATGGACGACGCGACATGGACGCGACACGCCAACCCGTGGTCGGTCTATTCACGCATGACAGCAATGCCGTTGTTGACCCTTGCGGTCCTGTCGCGGGTTTGGATCGGGTGGTGGGCTTTGGCCGCGTTCGCACTGGTTGTCCTATGTATTTGGTGGAATCCACGCGCTTTTACCGCACCATCACACACCAACCACTGGGCCGCGCATGGCGTCTTTGGCGAACGCGTCTTTCTAAACCGCCGCTCCGTGCCCATCCCCGATCACCACGCCGCTTGGGCGTATGGGCTGACATGGGTTTCGGCTTCCGGGGTCCTGCCGTGGCTTTTTGGTCTTTGGGCTATAAATCTATGGGCCGCTGCGCTTGGAATGGTACTGATTGTCGGCGGAAAGATTTGGTTCGTAGATCGCATGGCATGGCTATATCAGGATATGAAAGACACCAATCCAGCCTATAGTGATTGGCAACGGGTCTAACCCAATATTCAAACGGGGCAGTCTTTGCCCACCCCACCGGAGACTGTCATGGCCGCAACAAATCAAAAAATGACGTCCCAAGAGGCACTGACTTATTTCGACAGCCTTGAACCCGTGGATGCGCCGATGATGATCGGGACGTGGCACGGGCAAGGTATCGACACAGACCACCCTATGGACGGCCTACTAGAAGCATCCCGTTGGATCGGAAAACGATTTGATGGGCCGGACGCGGTTTATCCGCTTGTGCATAAAGGGCTGTTCGGGCGGGATTTCTTTGTGAACCCCGCCCTATTGCCCTTGGGGCTGGCGACACATCTGCCTATGCGCGACCCGCTCATCAAAGTACTGTTTCCGCTTCTCGGTCCGTTTTTAAGCACCGGCAAACCAAAAGCGCGCCTGCGCATGACAGAGTTTCGCGGAAAAGTAAGCGCCACAATGCAATATGACGCACGCCCCATAAACGATGTCTTTCGCAAGATTGACGCGCGAAATGTGCTGGGATTGATGGATCACAAAGGCGCGCAGGCCCCGTTCTTTTTCAAGCTCACCAAAGTGCCGTGAACGCCGCTTTGCTACAAATCGAATGTCGCAAAAACTGGTGCATGGTCCGATGGTTTTTCCCACCCGCGTGCGTGACGCAAAACGCGGCTGCTGTGCGCCGCCGCCTTGATGTCACCCGTTGCCCAAACATGGTCTAAACGGCGCCCTTTGTCGGCGGCATCCCAATCCTTGGCGCGGTAAGACCACCACGAATACAGCAGCCCTTCGGGAATATCGGCGCGGGTCACATCATGCCAATCGCCGGCTTCCATCACCTGGTTGAAGTGATCGACCTCAATCGGTGTATGGCTGACGATCTTCAACAGCTTTTTGTGGTCCCACACGTCGTCTTCGCGGGGGGCAATGTTCAAATCACCCACCAGAATGGATTTTTCAGGGGCGGAGGCACGAAAGGCATCACGCATATCGGTCAGGTAATCCAGTTTTTGGCCGAATTTTTCGTTCACATCACGATCAGGCACATCCCCCCCTGCGGGCACGTAGTGATTGTGGATCGTGACACCGTTTTCAAGCCGACCTGCGATATGGCGGGCGTGGCCCAATTGCGCAAAGTCTTCGGCCCCGGCTTCGATCATGGGGATTTTTGACAGGATCGCCACGCCGTTGTACCCCTTTTGCCCTCGTGCAACCATGTGGGTGTATCCAAGCGCTTGAAACCCTTCCAACGGAATTTTGTCGACGGGGCTTTTGCATTCTTGCAGACACAGAACATCAGGGGCCTCTTCTCCCAACAGCTTCAAAACAATCGGCTCACGCAAACGAACCGAGTTGATGTTCCAAGTGGCAAGCGAAAAGGACATAGCGGATCTCCGAAGGTTGTTTGAACCTTAACCTATGGCCACGAATGAAAAGACACCATCGCAATTGCGACGGTGTCTTGGTTTCTTCCGATCGAATGTATTTTGAAAGGGTCAGATGCCGTTGGGGGCCATCAGAACTTTGCCTTTGCGGCTGCCCGCCCAGGAATACCGCGCCGCTTCTGTGACTTCGTCCAAGGTAAAGACCTTGTCGATGGGGGCGTGCAGTTCGCCTTTGGCAACCGCCGCCGTCAATGCACCGTACACAGCCATACGTTCGTCGCGTGACGCTTTTTCAAACCACAGCACCAACCAAAAGCCACGCACTACAATGTCGTTAAAGATCAGCGCGGCAGCCCCCAAAGCAGATGGCTCGTTTGACATTCCACCGTAGTTCACCAGCGTACCGCCCCGTTCAAGCGTATCTGCCAAACGCCCTGCAGTGGCCCCTGCAACCGCATCAATAGCCAGCTTCATTTTGGCTCCGGTGGCCTTTTTGACTTCAGCAGCCAGATCAGGCCCATCCACCAAAACAACATCACCCCCCAAGGCTTTCACGTCTTCGACCGCACTGTCACGACGCACAACATTTACGACATTCACGCCGCGCGCCTTGGCAAGTTGCACAATGTAGCCACCCACGGCAGAGTTTGCCGCGGATTGAATGATCCAATCGCCCGGCTTCAATTCGACGTATTCCGTCAGCAGCAGTTGGGCGGTAGCCGGATTGACCATCATCATGCACAACTGGTCGACGTCACCTTCGGGCATCGGCACCAATTGGTGGATACCGGCGACAATTTCCGTAACCCATGTCCCCGCCCCTGCCGGTACCAGAACAAGCTGGCCGACTTCGACGCCCGCGCCGTTTACTTCTGTGACGCGACCTATGCCTTCGTTCCCGGCGACGGCAGGCAACGGAGGACGCACGCCATAATTTCCCGCAATTTGTATCAAATCACTTGGATTTATAGGGGCGCGCAATACCTCGACACGGGCTTGACCAGCTTCCAACGTCTGACTTTCAGCCTCGACGACCTGCAAGACGGTGACCGGGTCTCCGAACTCTTCGTACACGACTTTTTTCATGTTTTTCTCCAATTTGTTGGATTTAGGATGGCTTTAGACCGATTGAATTGCACCTAGAACCCGACGTCAGTTAAATTGCAACGTCCCGTCGCACGTCATTCGAAGCCACATCGCATAAAATATTTTGCTGGGTGACAGAGGTGCGCAAAATGAATGTGATTTAGGCATTTCTAAAGAGTTTCGTGGTGAAGGTCTGTCAAAGTGCGCTGCGCGATTTGAATCGCTGTGCAGTGCGCAAGACCTGATGAAAGGCTTTCAGAATGATCTTTGGCAAACGTGCTCCACAACATAACCCGGAAACAGCAGACGCCTTGGCGTTGCACGCCGCCCTGCATCAATCGCATGGAATGATGACGTTGGATCTTGATGGAACTGTACTGGATGCCAATCAGGTCACATTGGACGCTACGGGGTATACTCTTGAGGAATTGAAAGGCCAAAATCACCGGATTCTCGTTGCCCCCGATGACTTGGACGGTCCAGACTATTCGGCATTTTGGGAAAGTCTGCGTAATGGTAAGCCGCAAAGTGGCTCATTTTCCAGAAAAACCAAAAACGGCAAAGACATCTGGATTGACGCGTCTTATCACCACCTGAGTGATCCATCCGGTGTGCCAAACAGAATTGTAGAAATCGCCACAGATGTCACTGCAAGTAAGATTGCGGAATTTGATGCCACAACGCAGTTGGAAGCTATTTCAAAATCCCTTGTTGTGATCGAGTTTGATCTGGACGGTACGATTTTGACCGCAAACGACAACTTTCTGAACTGTACCGGATATTCACTCGAGCAAGTTCAAGGGAAAAACCACAACATGTTTGTGGAAGACTCAGAACACGAGAGAAACGTACACAAAGCATTGTGGGACGACCTCCGTGATGGAAAATCCGTCCTGGATGATTTTATGCGCATTTCAAGTGATGGCTCAAAAATCTGGGTTCGGGCCATCTACAATCCAATTGTGGACACCACAGGCCGCCCTGTCAAAGTCGTTGCACTGGCCGCTGACGTCACAGAAAGCAAGATTGCAGCCACCGATGCGGATGGGAAATTGTCTGCCATTTCGAGATCTCAAATCGTGGTGGAATTCGATTTGGACGGGAAAGTGATTTGCGCAAACGACAATTTTTTAGCCAAATTTGGCCACTCGGCCGACGGCGTTATAGGCAAGCATCACCGGATTTTCGTGGACAAACAAGACGCAGAAACGCCTGAATACGCGGCCTTTTGGCAAGACCTTGCGCGGGGTAAATTTCATTCGGGACAATACAAGCGCATTGCAGGTGATGGTGCAGAAGTCTGGATTCAGGCAAGCTACAATCCAATTTTTGACCTTCAAGGCAAGCCTTACAAAGTCGTTGAATACGCCTTCGAAGTCACTGAAAATATTAGCGCTATGAATGCGCTTGTCGCCGGATTGGCATCTTTGTCTGAAGGCGATCTGACCGCCCGTCTCCCGGCGGATTTAAGCGGGCCATTTGAAGGTTTGCGCGACACATTCAACAATACACTCGTGCGCCTTGAAGAACTGGTAAGCGGTATCCTGATCGCGTCTCAGGCTATTGCGACTGAAACGAATTCAATTGCCGAAAATGCCTCAAACCTGTCGTTGCGCGGCGAACAACAAGCTGCCACAGTTGAAGAAACCTCCGCCTCTATGGAAGAGATCTCGGCGACAGTTAGCAACACGGTCGACAACGCGAAGATTGCCACGCAAGCCGCGAAAACTGCAGCACAACAAGCGCAGTCCGGTGGAGACATCGTCACGAATGCAGTTGAGGCTATGTCCCGTATCGAGACAAGCACACAAGAGATCAGCAAAATCGTAGAAGTCATTGACGGGATTGCATTCCAGACCAATCTATTGGCCTTGAATGCAGGTGTAGAAGCAGCGCGGGCGGGTGACGCAGGCCGTGGCTTTGCAGTTGTCGCATCCGAAGTTCGCGCACTTGCACACCGTTCATCTGATTCAGCCCGCGAAATCAATGAATTGATCACCAAAAGCAATGAGGAAGTTCTTGAGGGGTCAGAATTGGTCAACAGCAGCGGCGAAGCGCTGACAAAGATTGTCTCCGGGGTGACTGCCGTCGTCGATAACATCAACGAAATCCTTGAAGCGAGCCAGGAACAAGCCGCAGGCATCACTGAAGTGACCCAGGCGATGCTTCAAATTGACCAAACCACGCAGCATACTGCAGGTTTGGCTGACAAAAGTGCGACCGCAGCAAAACAACTGGCGGAACGGGCTGCCAACCTACGCGAATTGGTCAGCTTCTTTGGCCATGGCCCACTCCAAGACATCAATACCGTTGAAGTCGTCGAGGACCGGCCCATCGAAACGAGAGCTTCAGCACTAACATCTCTGGATGTGGCAGTGGGTGATGTGTCTCAATCGTCTGTTTCAAAGGTTCAAACCCGACTTACACCTTCAGATGGTTGGGAAGAATTCTAATTGGCCGGTACCTTTTTGAAAAAGTCGAATGTGCCAACAGCCCCTTAGGTTCATCTAAATCAGACCTTGAACCTTTTGATATTGAACAGACGAAACCCTTACTTTTGTTCAATGCAAAAAAAGACCGGGCGCAAGGCCCGGCCAAGTCCAACAGGGAGGTGTACGTCATAACCCGGACGTACGGCGGGAACTTCAACAAACTTATATCTTATGCAGACTTAAGATTGTGTTTACGTGGATCAAGCCCACTAGGCCATTAATCTGTAACCACCAGATTCGGTAACAAGAAGGCGTGCATTTGACGGATCTGGTTCAATTTTTTGACGCAACCGATATATATGTGTTTCCAACGTATGCGTAGTGACACCTGCGTTGTAACCCCAAACCTCATGCAACAGTATATCGCGGGCGACCACGCCATCTGTTGATCTGTGCAGAAACTTGAGAATGTTGGTTTCTTTTTCTGTCAGCCGGATTTTCTTTTCGTCTTCAGTGATTAACATCTTCATCGACGGCTTGAATGTGTATGGCCCAAGCGTGAATACAGCGTCCTCGGATTGCTCATGCTGACGCAATTGGGCGCGGATACGGGCCAAAAGAACCGGAAACTTGAAAGGTTTGCTGACGTAATCATTGGCTCCGGCATCCAAACCAAGAATTGTATCTGCATCACTATCATGGCCCGTTAGCATCAAAATCGGGGACTTAACGCCTTGTTTGCGCATCAAACGGCACAGTTCTCGACCGTCCGTATCAGGCAGTCCGACATCAAGAATCACCAAATCGTACAAAGCTTCCTTGGCACGATCCATCGCATCATGACCGTTCGCTGCCTCGAATACATCGAAATCTTCCGTCATGATCAATTGTTCCGACAGCGCCTCGCGCAGATCGTCATCGTCATCAACCAACAAAATTTTCTTCAATTGCGCCATGGTGTTCTCCGTTCTCTACATCATAAATGCGCCTTGAAGGGGTGCAGAACAAGCTTTCCTATCGATGTTTCACAGCCTCGTGTCAGAATGAGCGGAAATATTTCATTTCGGATCACTTTCACCTAGAATATCCACATCAATCACCCCAAAAGTGTAACATGAACTTTGCCCCAACCATAGTCGAACGGCTAGCACGCGCCCGAGCGGACCTTCGAATGGGCGTGCCCGTCGTACTATTGGGGCAGCAATCCAATTTGGTTTTTGCAACAGAAACTCTGGATGTCCTACGTCTGAACGATATTCTTTCACTTGATGGAGATCCGGTTTTAGCCATCACCGAACGCCGTGCCACCACCTTAAAAGCACGCGCCTATGATGGTGATGTGGCCCGGATTTTGCTTCCTAATGATGCCAAACTGGCTTGGATACAGGCCATCGCAGATCCCGCGGACGATTTACAAAACCCGATGAAAGGCCCTTTAAACACGAAACGTGAGGGCGACGCAGAGGGGCACCGCATGGCCATTGCACTGGCCAAAGCGGCGCGCCTTTTGCCATCCACAGTGGTCATCAACATACCAAACGGGGAGAGATTTGCGGCACAGAACGGTCTAACTTCTGTGCAAATGACAGAGGCAGCCCCACACTTGGCCGGGTCCAGCATGCTGCATCCCGTGGTTCAAGCACGGCTGCCTATTGAGGCAGCAGAGGCGGGCCGGCTTCATCTGTTTCGGCCTGAAGACGGCGCGGAAGAACACTATGCGATCGAAATCGGGCGGGCTGATCGAACTAAACCGGTACTGGCACGACTGCATTCCGCATGTTTCACCGGCGACGTTTTAGGCAGTTTGAAATGTGACTGCGGTCCGCAATTGCGTGGAGCTTTGGCGCAGATGGGAACCGAAGGAGCGGGCGTCCTGTTGTACTTAAACCAAGAAGGTCGTGGTATTGGGCTGGCCAACAAAATGCGGGCATATTCCCTTCAGGATCAAGGTTTCGACACCGTGGAAGCGAACCATCGCCTTGGGTTCGAGGATGACGAACGCGATTTCAAACTGGGCGCTTACATCTTGAAATCAATGGGGTTTTCCTCGGTACGGTTGCTGACCAACAATCCTGCCAAAGTCGATATGATGAAAAAATCGGGGGTGGATGTTGCAGAAAGAGTGCCGTTAAAGGTTGGGGAAAACAAATTTAACACAGCATATTTGGCCACAAAGGCTGCGAAATCAGGACATCTTTTCTAATGGATCTGACACTGTTTCTTAGCTTTTTGACTGCAACCGCGATCATTGTCTGTACGCCAGGTCCGTCGGTTGCATTGGCCAGCAGTCAGGCTGTTCGCTACGGCCCAGAATCCGCGATGATTTGCGTGGCGGGTGATGCGTTGGGGTCCGTGGTCCATATCATCGTGGCCACAGCCAGCCTGCAGTATCTGGTTGCTTTGGCTGGTTATGTTTTGCCTTGGCTTCAGATGGCTGGTGGCGCTTACATTCTATATCTTGCATGGCAGGCAATGACAGAGAATGAGGCGCGACTTGATCTTGCAGGTGCGCAGCGCGCATCTTTCTTGTCCGGTTTTTTCGCCTGTGTCACCAACCCGAAAGCGATTGTTTTCTTTGCCGCACTGTTTCCAGGTTTCATTTCGCCGGACCACAGCATTTGGCTTCAATCGTTGATTTACGGGTTCATTTTTGTCTCTTTGGATGCCGCATCCATTATTCTATACGCGCTTCTGACATTGCGCAGTTTCCAGTCGCCCTTGGGACGCAAAATCAGTGTGTCTACCTTAAGCGGAATAGGGTTATTCGGGGTCGGTTCCTTGTTGATCTACAAGGGATACAAAGCGTTAACGCCGCCATGAAATCACATGATCTGGTTTTGACGACCAAAGGTGTTCGGTTTTTGGGCCGCTTGTTTCCCTGCACAATTGGCCGGTCTGGCCTGTCAGACCACAAACGCGAGGGCGACGGTGCAACCCCGCACGGTGTGCACCGGATTGTGGGGATGCTGTATCGCCCGGATCGTATGAAACGGCCAACATCTTGGGCAAAACCGATCGGTCCATCCGATCTGTGGTCCGATGCCTCCGGGCATGAAGACTACAATATGATGGTGCGTGCGCCATATTCCCACAGCCATGAAAAACTGCGGCGCCCTGATCCATTGTATGATCTGGTGATTTTAACAGATTGGAATTGGCCTTATGCGGTAGGCGGACGGGGCTCTGCGATTTTCATTCACCAGTATCGCAGGCCTGGGTTTCCAACCGAAGGCTGTGTCGCATTCAGGCGTGATCATCTGGCATGGATCGCGCGCAAAATCACCTTCCAGACCCGGCTGATTGCTTCCTAAGCTGGCACGCGGTCTCCGAAAATGGCGGACCCCACACGCACATGCGTGGCCCCCAAGGAAATGGCAACTTCGAAATCCGCGCTCATCCCCATCGATCGCCATTCCAGCCCGTGGTGTTCGGCCATTTTGTTCAGCAACGCAAAATGCAGGCTGGCTTCTTCATCAATGGGGGGGATGCACATCAATCCTTTGACAGGAAGGTCAAGCGACTGACATTGCTCGATAAAATCGTCCAAATCTTCAGGCAACACACCCGCTTTTTGTGGCTCACGGCCAGTGTTTACCTGAACAGTCAAGTCAGGGCATTTGCCCATTTCATCAGCCAGACGCGCAAAGGTGTTCGCCAGCTTGGGACGGTCTAGCGTATGAATAACGTCAAATAATTCAAACGCTTGGCGCGCTTTGTTGGTTTGAAGCGGGCCAATCAAATGCAGATCAATGGCGCCGTATTTGTCCCGAAAGGCAGGCCATTTGCCAGCGGCCTCTTGCACCTTATTTTCCCCAAAACAACGATGGCCCTGATCTAGAACGGCAGCGACCCGATCATCGGGTTGCACCTTGGACACTGCGATCAATTGGGTGCGCCCTGTGCAATCCCATTTTTCTTCCGCCGCAGCGATGCTGTGTTGAATATCGGTCAGTCCCATAGCGCCCTCGCCTGAATTCTAACGCACTCAAATAATACTTCGCGGGAAAATGAAAGGGAACGCCGCGAAAAAAGAGGACCCAAACGAAAAGAGGCGACCCCAAAAGGCCGCCTCAATTCGATTAAGTGACGTTCAACTTAGAAGTTGAAGCGAACACCCAAGTCAACCAATGTGACGTCTTGGCCAGTGGAAGAGATACCACCGCGCAAAGATGTGCCGCCACCGAGATCGTGGTTGAAGTCAACACCGTAGGATGTTTCAGCGAAGTAATCCGCGTCAGCAACATATGCTTCGATGTTTGTGGCTGCGCCTACGTCGAAGCGAGCTGCCAGAACCCAGTGGTCGCCATTGCCGCCAGCGCCAACGATGTTGTTGTCGTCGCCGTTTTTCGCGTAAGCGAATGACAGGTCTGCGATACCAACGGAACCACCAACAGAAACGGCCCACTCTGTGTCGCCTGCTGCGTCAGAGTCTTGCAGACCCAAAGCAACTGTCCAACCGGAGAATGTGTACGCGAAGTGCGCTGCCAAACGGTCGTTTACGTCAGACGCAGACACGTGCATGGAGAAGTCACCAGCAGAGTACATTACTTCAACGCCGTTCAGGCCAGCTGCGCCGCCTGTGTCGGAGTCGTACGCGTCGCCGCGGAAGTTGTAGGCTGTGTAGTCATAGGAGTGACCTGTCAGACCCAAGTCGATTGGGTACATGCCTGGCATGAATTCCAACGCGCCAAAGATGTTACCAACACCAACTTCAAGACCACCGGAACGTGCGAAGAAACGAACGCCGTTGATGCCTGTTTCTTGACGACCGCGGAAGTCGTTGTCGCCGTCGCCGTCAGCATCAACGCCTACGCCGCCAGTTGTTGTACCGTCTGCGGAACCGTCGTTGTCCTGTTGGATACGAACGCGTGCACCGAATGTGACGCCAGCGTCAGATTCTGCTGTTGCGTCGATCTGCAGGCGGAAACGGCTTGTGATGTCTGTGGAGTCACCAGCTGCTGTGTCTACGTACAGGATACCAAAGCGACCGTAGCCGCCGAATGTTACGTCTGCTGCTGCGACGCCGGCTGTTGCCACCAGAGCTGTCGTAGCGAAGAGAACTTTTTTCATGAGTTTTCCCTCGGTTTTTCTATTCACAATGCCCAAACCGGGGAATCCGGAAAGGGTATGAATGGTGTTTCACCTTTTCGCCCCTCTGTTTGCAAGCATTGCACACGCCCTTGATGCAAAGTGCCAAATAATGGTGCAGCTTTGCCACACTTCCTTTCGCCACAATTCCCCTGCCTGCGAAAATACCATTCCATACGGCTTGTTATACACATGATAAGGCGCTTGCCCCAACTGCCCTGCTTCTGTAGATCAAAGGGAAACAAGCAATGGGACAGGGCACATGCGGGCACTCACCTTGATCAAATGCACAGTAGCGGTAGCGGCCTTGGGGTCGTTGGTGGCCTGTGGGGGCAACAATAGCATCCTGCGCGGCAAACCCGCCACAGAGCGCCCAAATCAATACACCGATCCAACCAACCCCAACAATCTGGATACGGAAAACACCATCTGGAATGCCTTCAACCGCAAAAGCACAGAAACCAATGTTCTTGTGAACAAATACATCTGGGCTGCAACGATTGAAGTTCTCGATTTCCTGCCGATCCAAACCATTGACCCATACACCGGCGTCATCGTCACAGGCTATGGCACACCGCCGAATGGTGGTCGGTCTTACCGCGCCACCGTTTTGATCAAAGATCCGGCGTTGGATGCGCGGTCTTTGAACGTGGCACTGCAAACACGCGGAGGCACAGCCCCTGCGGCGACAACCCGCGCCATCGAAGACGCTATTCTATCGCGTGCGCGGCAACTGCGCATCGCGGACAACAAGCTTTAAATCAAAGCTGTTTCACCTTACACGATGCGCCGGGCCCTTTCGCCCGGCGTTTTGCTTTCCACCCCACACGTATATGGGACGACCCACATGGCCACTTACACACCCGCAGACATCGAAGCCCGTTGGCAAACCGCCTGGGACAAAGCTGGCATTTTCACCGCCAAGCGCGACGAAACCAAGCCCAAGTATTACGTGCTGGAAATGTTCCCCTACCCCTCGGGTCGCATCCACATGGGCCACGTGCGCAATTATACAATGGGCGACGTGATCGCGCGGTATAAGATGTCCACAGGTCACAACGTGTTGCACCCCATGGGCTGGGACGCTTTCGGGATGCCCGCCGAAAACGCCGCCATGGCCATTGGCGGCCACCCCAAAGACTGGACATACGGCAACATCAAAGACATGCGCGGGCAAATGAAACCGCTGGGCCTGTCCATCGACTGGTCCCGCGAATTTGCCACATGTGACCCCGAATACTACGGCCAACAGCAGGCCCTGTTCCTTGATTTCCTCGAGGCAGGCCTGATTCACCGCAAGAACGCCCAAGTGAATTGGGACCCTGTCGACATGACTGTTCTGGCCAACGAACAAGTTATCGACGGCAAGGGCTGGCGATCGGGTGCCGAGGTCGAAAAGCGCGACCTCACACAGTGGTTTTTCAAAATCTCTGATTATGCAGGTGAGCTGAACGAAGCCTTGCAAGGTCTTGAAAACTGGCCGGCCAAAGTCCGTTTGATGCAGGAAAACTGGATCGGCGAATCGCGCGGGTTGCAATTTGCCTTTTCGACCATCGATGCTCCGGACGGCTTTGACCGGGTCGAAGTCTACACGACACGCCCAGACACACTGATGGGCGCGTCCTTTGTGGGCATATCGCCGGACCACCCGCTGGCCAAACAGCTTGAAAAAGACAACGCCGACCTCGCGGCCTTCAACGCTGAATGTCGCAAGGGTGGCACCACCGCCGCTGAAATCGAAACCGCCGAGAAAATGGGTTTCGATACAGGCCTGCGCGTGCGCCATCCCTTTGATACCGATTGGGAATTGCCCGTCTATGTCGCCAACTTTATCCTGATGGATTACGGCACCGGCGCGATCTTTGGCTGTCCCGCGCATGATCAACGCGATATTGAATTTGCACGGAAGTACGAGTTGCCAGTGCTTCCAGTGTTTGGGATTCCTGAAGCTGCTCGTGACCACGATCTTCCTGATGAGCTATTCGAAGACTCCAGTTGGTATGAAAAAGAAATTCGTAGTCCGTCGGAAAGCCATCCGCCATCATATGAGCTTTATGAACGCATAGTTGGAACCGCATTTACACCAGCGAAAACAGAAGAGGTGCTGTACCTTCGAGGATTCGCTGGGGAAGAATTGCAAACAGGCGAAGAGGCGATCGCAGCCGCCATTGATTTCTGCGAGGCCAAAGGCGTGGGCCAAGGCGTCACCAAATACCGCCTGCGCGATTGGGGCCTGTCGCGCCAACGCTATTGGGGCGCGCCGATTCCTGTGGTGCATTGCGATGCTTGCGGCGTCGTGCCGGAAAAGAAAGAAAACCTGCCGGTCGAACTGCCTTATGACGTGGAATTCGACACGCCGGGCAACCCGCTTGACCGCCACCCCACATGGCGCGACGTGTCGTGTCCGTCTTGCGGTGCGCCTGCCAAGCGCGAAACCGACACGATGGACACATTTGTCGATTCGTCGTGGTATTTCGCCCGTTTCACGTCGCCACGCGCCGACACACCAACCGTGGCAGAGGACGCCGCCTATTGGATGAACGTCGATCAATATATCGGCGGGATTGAGCACGCGATCTTGCACCTGCTCTATTCCCGCTTCTTCGCGCGTGCGATGCAGATCACGGGACACCTGCCGCAAAGCGCGATTGAACCCTTCGACGCGCTGTTCACCCAAGGCATGGTGACACACGAGATATACGAGACACGCGACGACAAAGATCGTCCCGTTTATCACCTGCCCGAAGACGTCACAGACGGCAAACTGGCCGACGGCACCGAGGTGAAAATCACCCCCTCCGCCAAAATGTCCAAATCCAAGAAGAACGTGGTCGACCCGCTTGGCATTATCGCAAGCTATGGCGCCGACACCGCGCGTTGGTTCGTTTTGTCCGATTCGCCCCCAGAACGGGACGTTGAATGGACAGCATCGGGGGCGGAAGCCGCCTACAAACATCTCAACCGCGTCTGGAACATCTGCGACCGGATCGGCGCGATGGACAAGGATGCGGCAGGGAAAGGCGACGAAGATCTGCTGAAAACCATGCACAAAACCATCCACGATGTGACGATGGGCGTCGAAAGCTTCGGGTTTAATGCGGCCATCGCGAAACTTTACGCGTTCACCGCAGCCTTGCAAAAGTCCAAAGCCAGCCACGCGGCACAACGCGAAGCGGTCATGACGTTGGCGCAACTGATGGCCCCCATGACGCCGCATCTTGCGGAAGACATCTGGGCACATCAAGGTGGTGAAGGGCTGGTCACAACCGCCCCATGGCCCAAAGCCGACGAAAAAATGTTGGTCGATGACACCGTGACCCTGCCGATCCAAGTGAACGGCAAACGGCGCGGCGAAATCGAAGTGCCCGCAGACATGCCCAAAGACGAGGTTGAAAAGATCGCCTTGGCCAGCCAAGCTGTGCAAAAGGCCTTAGACGGTGGACAGCCCAAAAAGGTGATCGTTGTGCCGGGACGGATTGTGAATGTGGTCGTTTAAAACAGCGCAGATATTGCTTGTCGCAGCTTTGCCATTGGCGTCTTGCGGGTTCACGCCCGTGTATGGGCCGGACGGGGTCGGTACTCAGTTACAAAACCGGGTGCTGGTCGATGAACCCCTGACGCGCAACGGCTATCTGATCACCCGGCAACTGGAAACGCGGTTGGGGCGCACAAATGACGCGGCTTTTGCCCTATCCGTGACAGTCAAAACGCAAGAAGTGTCGCTGGCCATTGACGCCGATGGCGTGATTGAACGCTACAACCTGATCGGGACGGCAGATTATACGTTGATCAACAAAAGCACGGGCGCGATTGCAGCATCCGGGCAAGTCGAAAGTTTCACAGGGTATTCTGCGACAGGCACGCCTGTGGCGGCTTTGGCTGCGGAACGGGACGCCAGTGAACGATTGATGGTGATTTTAGGCGACAAGCTTGTAGCCGAATTGCAAACACAGGCCTCCTTGTGAAGCTGAACGGCGGACAGGCAACCGGTTATTTCTCAAAGCCCGAAACCGACAAAACGGGATTGCTGATTTACGGATCAGACCCCATGCGTGTGGCTTTGAAGCGCCAAGAGGTGATCGCGGCGCTGATCGGTCCCCAAGGCGAAGAGGAAATGCGGCTGACGCGAATCCCTGCAGGCGACTTGCGCAAAGAGCCTGCCCTGTTGATGGACGCGATCAAGGCTATTGGCTTTTTCCCGGGCCCCCGCGTCGCATTTGTCGAAGACGCCAACAGCTATGTGGATGCCACAATCATTGACGCTTTGGACAACTGGCAGTCGGGGGACGCGCAAATCGTCGTGACAGCGGGGGCGCTGAAGCCAACGTCAAAGACACGCAAAGCGTTTGAAAGCCACCGCAACGCCTATGCTGTCGGCATCTACGACAACCCGCCCACGCGGCAAGAAATTGAAGCGGCCTTGCAAGCCTCTGGCCTGCAAGTGCCTCAAGGTGACGTAATGGCGGTGCTGAGTGATCTGGCGCAGGCTTTGGATCCGGGCGATTTCCGCCAAACGCTGGAAAAAATCACTCTGTATAAATGGAACGACCCCGAACCACTCAGCGCGGATGACGTGGCGGCGTGCGCCCCTACGTCGACAGAAGCAGACATCGACGACATCCTGATGGTGGTGGCCGATGCAAAAGCAGATCAGATCGGCCCGGTTTTGGCAAAGCTACAAGCGCAGGGGGTGAACGCCGTTTCACTGTGCATCGGCGCTATGCGTCATTTCCGTTCAATGCACAAAGTGGTTTGTGACACGACAGGGCGCCCCAACATCTGGGGGCCAAACAAGGACCGGATCATCGCGCAAGCCCGGCGATGGGGGCCTTTCAAGCTGGAGACGGCGCTGACTGTGCTGACAGACACCGACCTGCAACTTAGGTCCGCGGGCCAAAATGCGCCGGCCATGGCGCTGGTGGAACGCGCTTTCATCCGCTTGGCTATGTTGGGCGCGCGCTAGGCTCAGAACCCGTTAAACTTTTTCCCGAAAAGTTCCGGGGCAGATGCGCCGCACCGAGGGCAAAGCCCCAAATTGAACGACGCAAATATAGCTACACCAGAGAAGCATTTTCAAGCAGGCGGTGCAAACATCGCCATCAATTCTGCGCCTGTGAATTGTTCGGTTTTTTCCGCAAAACTGTATCCATCCGGTTTGCTATCAATGAAAACTTCGCCCTTCAGATCGATACCAGATGTATCATCCAACGCCCCCATGGCCACGTGGTAGGTGCCGCTGTGTGGGCCGGGGGATGTGATTCGATAGAACAAGCTGCTGCCACATGTGCGACAAAACCCGCGCTCAGCCCACTCTGACGATGCAAAATGCGTGATGTTTCCCGCACCTTCGATGGACATGTTGTCAGGGGCAACTTCGATGCCAAGATATACGCCGCCGGACCATTTACGGCACATGTCGCAATGACATGCCCCTGTGTCCGTAACGTCAGAGGCAATTTTAAAAGTGACAGCGCCGCATAAGCAGCTTCCGGATCGAGACATTAGCGTAACTCCTGTTTTGGATCATGGTCACGGTAAGACATATCCCACCATCTTGCCAATTTCTGACAGGATCACCCCAGAAACAAGGTTTACAACAGCCCCAGCCGCTGTGCGGCGGCTTGCCCGGCCCAACGGCCTGTCGCAAAGCATCCGGTCAAAAGGTATCCGCCCGTCGGAGCATCCCAATCAACCATTTCACCAGCACAAAAGACACCTGGCATGGACTTTAGCATCAGACCGTTATCCAAGGCGTTCCATGCAATACCGCCATGTGTGGAAATAGCTTGATCCATGGGGCGCAAGCCCGCGTGGGCCACTGGCAAATTCTTGATCAACGCCGCCAAAGCAACAGCATTCTGTGGCACTGGCCTAGACCATTCCTGCAACATCGCAATCTTGACGGAAGACAACCGCAGCGCTTTGCGCAGATGGTTTGAAAGGCTGGCCTTTCCACGCTTTTTGGACAGACGTTCTGCAATTTGCGCAGCATCCATATCAGGTATCAGGTCGACAAACAGCGACGTAGACGCATCAATGTGCCGCGCCAAAGGATACAGGCCCCCACCTTCAAGTCCATGAGCAGACACAACAGCTTCACCGCGGCTATGGGTTCCGTTTACTGTCCATTTGACAGCCTTTATTGGTGCGCCGAAGTGGCGCTGCATGTGCGTGGACCAATCAACCGAAACGCCAACATTGGATGCACCGAAGGGTATCACAGGAACATCACGATCCTTCAGCATGTTTGCCCAGGCACCGTCCGACCCCAATCGCGCCCAACTGGCCCCGCCCAGCGCCAAAATTGTGACATCAGGCTGCATAAATTGCGCCTCCTGCGGAGGGTCAAAAACAAGCGCTCCTGCGTCATCCCAGCCCTGCCACCGCGCCCGTGTGACACGCCGCACCCCAAGCGCATCCAAACGCGCGAACCACGCCCGCAACAGCGGTGATGCCTTCATCGCCTCAGGAAACACCCGCCCCGAACTGCCCGTGAAAACTGGTTGTTGCAAACGTTTGGCCCACGCCTGAATGGCCTTGGAATCAAAGTCCGCAATCATAGGTTCCAAGCGATCTGCAGCCTCGTAGAACCGTGGCAACAGCCTTTCCAAAGGCGCATCCGTTGTCAGGTTCAATCCCGACTTGCCCGCCATCAAGAATTTGCGCCCCATGGAAGGTTTCGCATCAAAAACAGTCACCTGTGCGCCGGCCTGCGCCAACACTTCGGCAGCCATTAACCCCGCAGGACCGCCGCCAATGATGCTGGCGCGCACGCTCATGTCTCGATCTTCGGCACAGCGCCTTTGAATTCTACAACACGGTGCGGGTAAGGAATTTGGATGCCGTTGTCTTTCAAAGCATTCCACACAATGAACAGTACTTGGGATTTGTATTTATGCTGCCCGTCGTCGATGCCATTGACCCAAAACTCGACCGTAAAGTCGATGCCGCTGTCGCCAAAGCCGACCAATTCGCAGTCTGCGGGATAGGGCTCATTCAACACATCGGGATGCGCCGCCACAGCGGCGTTGATGATGTCGGGCACTATGTTGATGTCTGTGTCGTAGCTGACGGAAAACGGCGCCTCATAGCGGTTGGCTGACCCTGAATCCGAATAATTCACCACCCGCGTCGTAATGAAATCTTCGTTTGGCACGACAATCCAGCGCCCATCGAAGGTTTCCAAGATCGCGGCCCGGGCTGTCATACGCACAATCGTGCCAGCTTCGCCGCCGTCCAATTCCACGTAGTCACCGACGGTGGCTTGCCCTTCCACCAACAAAATCACGCCGGAAATGAAGTTGGACGCGATCTTTTGCAGACCAAACCCAAGACCCACACCAATGGCCCCTCCAAGGACGGCCAAGGCGCTTAAGTTGATCCCCATGATGTTCATCAACAGCAGGAAGGCGACACCAAAGATAATGAACTCTACTGATTTTACAGCCAGTTGCCGAATAGATGGCCGCATTTCCTCTTGTTTGGAAATGAAGTTGGTGGACTGCTCGTTTGACCAACGGCCCAACCAGAACAACAAGGCCCCCGCGATCAACCCACGCACAAGCGCCATGACCGAAAACGAGATATTTCCCAGCTGCACGGTCATAGCCGATAATTGTGTCTGCGCCACATCCAGCATTCCCAAAGCGTACAGACCTGCGATGGGCAAAAAGACATATTTCCCGATCAGCTTCAGGAAGGAATCTGTGATGATGTCGCGCACAAGGGCCCGCACCGCCAAGAACAAAAACACACGCTTTCCGAAGGCAATCACAGCACCGCTGTCGAACAACGATCGCACAATGCTTTCACCGATTCCGGTGAACACATACGCCATCAATGGCAGTAAAAGCGGCAAAAATCCCATAACAAAGCGGCGCGGCGTCGCAAGCAAATGTGTGCTATCGCCGGGGTCCAGAACACGCACCAACAATGGCCGCAATTTTCGTGTGACCATAAGCGCTGCAAAATACGCAACCACCAGTAAACCGAACTGGGACCAGGCCGCCGGACTAAGCAACCACGACGCCGCCAATTCCCACCCTGCTTCGATGTATCCTGCCACTTGCACGACGATTTCAGGTTGCCCCGACAGATCAATCCCAAACATGGTGCACCTTTTGTTATCCTACGGAAGTGTTCGATCTGTCATGCAGAAGACGCAGCTTTAGCGCAAGTTAAAGCTCGCAGCGCTTGAGACGTGCCAGCACAGACGCGGAGGTTTCTGTACCGCGTGCTTTGGCCAGAACAAGGGCCATCTTTGGGCCAAGCGCTGTGACAGACATTCCCAACAAATCACACCCAGCGTACCCCCATGCCCGAACCATTGACTTTGGCGAGGCAACAGCGGCCATCACAAGGGTTTCCGTATATCCAACGCCACCGACGGGTATCCCAAGACGCGGCAACATTTGCAAAACATGCAGCTGTGCGGGCCAAGTGGTCGCACGGGACCCCGCACGGATCACTCCAATTGGATCAACGACGCCATGCCCCTGTTCCAATGCGTGTTTGATCAACCACGTGGCCCCGTCTGCCCGTTCCGGGTTCTGCGCAATACGGATCAAATCCAGCATGTAAGTGGCACGGCTGCAAAACGTCCCGTGCACCGCCAAAATAGCGTCACGCGACTTGCAGTCCCATGCGGCTATGGCGTCCTCAAGGGTCATGCCCCCTGACACATGTCTTTGATCCCCTTCGCAATTTCGGGTTTGGCCGCAACCGTATCCGCGCACAGGGCTTGGGCCGCTTCCAGCACATCACCATCTATGATCCGGTCGATCAGGCCAAAGGACAAAGCTTCGGGCGCTTCGATTTTTTGCCCACCCATCAAGATCAGCTTGGTGCGTGCAGGCCCGATCAACGCCGCCATGCGCTTGGGATCAGAAGGTTGCGGCAGAAAGCCCAGCTTCATCACGGGATAGAAAAACTTGGCCCCCGGCACGGCGATCCGCATATCACAGGCCAAGGCCATCCCCATCGCACCGCCCGCCAACGTGCCGTTCAACGCGGCAATCGTCAGGCCAGGCAAACGTGCAATCGCCCCTGACAAGCGTTCCCATACATCCGAAACAGCCAGCCCCGCCCGCGCTTCATCCAGATCGGCGCCGGCGCTGAACACGCGCCCTTCACCCGTCAGAACAAAGGCCTGCGCGTCTTGGGCGCTTTCGGCGATTTCAGCCAGTTCGGTCAACATCGCAAGGGTCAATGAATTGGCTTTTTCAGGGCGGTTGATCTTAACGATCCAAATGCCACCATCTTTTTGAAGCTCGATCATGCCAAGCCCACCGCGTCCCGAATGGCATCATCGCGCAACGATATTTCCTGTCCGCAATATGCGTCAGCTTGTGTGCTGCACATCCATAGCAACGCTTTAGCTGGCCAATCTGCCGGAATGTGATCTTCCCATGCCAATTGGCTGACTGGATTGATTCCCGATGCTTTGATTTCGCGCTGCATTTGCGTGGCGACAGTGCCCGGGGACAGCCCGATCGCACGAATACCTTCCGCACCGTTTTCCTTGTCCACGCATTGCGTCAGCATCGCAACCGCCGCTTTGGATGCGCAATAATGGCTCCAGGCTTCAACCGGACCATGGGCTGCACCCGAACTGATGGTCAAAATGCTGCCACCACCGGCCTTTTGCATCACAGGCAAAGCCGCCCGCATGCCGTTGAACACACCTTTCAGATTGATATCGATGACATGGGACCATGCATCTGGATCGGCATTGGCCAGATGGGCCACCGGTTCAATGACGCCCGCATTATTGATCAACACGTCCAAACCACCAAAGGCTGCGATCGTGGCATTCACAGCCGCTTCGACTTCCCAGTAGCGCGATACGTCGCATGGAATGGCGATGGCCTGCGCCCCGATTTCACCCGCGACTTCGCCAATGGCATCTGCACTGCGCGCCAACAGGGCCACATTGGCCCCGGCGCCTGCGAACACACGCGCAGCTTCTGCCCCGATGCCACGGCTTGCGCCGGTGATCATCACTGTTTTTCCTGTCATATCCATAACGGGTCTTTCCTTTGTCATGCTTAAGCGCATTGGTAATGGGCGACACTCCGCGCGTCCAGAGCACCGGCTTTCAAGGTGGGTAATTCCCCCCCTTGACCATGCTGCTGCAGTGCGAAACCATGGTGCATCCCAGTTTTACAGGAATTTGCCCCATGCCTCTTTCTTCCTCACGTTTTTGCACGCTGTCTTGCACAACAGCTGTTGCACTTTTTCTTGGTGCCCCTGCCGCTTTTGCTGATCTGACAGGTGCAGATGTTTGGGCCGATTGGCGCGGGTACATGGAAGGGTTCGGTTATGGCCTGACCGCCGATGAAGCGGTGTCCGGCAATACGCTGACGGTTTCCAATGTGGTTATGTCTTTGCCTCTGGAGGGTCAGGCAGGCACTTTTGTCTACACCATTCCAACGCTTGATTTTGTCACCAACGCCGATGGAACCGTGAATGTTGTGATGGCTCCGCAATCCGACATGACGATGCAAACCAAAACCGAAACCGGCGAAACTGTTGATATCGCGGCGTCCTACGACACAGCAAACTTCCAAATGGTCGCGTCGGGCAATCCGTCTGCACTGACGTATACATACAGCGCCGATACAATGGACATCACCCTAGATAGGGTCGCCATGAACGGCACGGCCTTGCCTGCCGACGCCGCGCGCTTTGTGATGTCCGTGGCCGATATAAAAGGCACCACCGACATCACGGTTGCAGACAAACGCACCTACGACCAAACCATGACATCCGGCGCGGTGACCTATGACGCCGCCTTTGTAGATCCTGAAGGTCAAGGCCGCTTTGCGCTAAAAGGCGGGACCCAAGGCATGACATTTGGCGGCGTGGGCGATTTGCCAACCGACGGCCAGACAACGGATGTCGGCGCCTTGCTGGCTGCGGGATTTGATTTTTCTGGCACCTTCGGATTTCTGGCAGGCAACATGAACCTGAACTTCGACGGGCCAGATGGCGCAGGCACGGCCAGCACCTCTTCCCAAGGCGGGAACATTGGCGTTGCGATGGGCCAAGAAGGTCTGCGCTATGACGTGACCCAGAACGGGCTGGATGTGAATATGCTGATGCCTGACGTGCCTTTGCCCATCAGCTTCAAAATGCAGCAATCCAAGTTCAATTTGACGATGCCCGTGCAAAAATCGGACGAAGAACAAGATTTCGCCTTTGGGTTCAAAATGGGCGATTTCACCATGTCTGATATGATCTGGGGCATCTTTGATCCGACAGGCCAATTGCCACGCGATCCAGCCACCATTGCCATCGACTTGACGGGCAAAGCGAAGGTGCTTTTCGATTTTCTTGACCCAGCGCAAGCTGCCGCCTTGGAAAGCAGCGGCGCGGTGCCGGGTGAGCTGAATGCCCTTACCTTGCAAAACCTTGTGGTCGATGCCGTAGGTGCACGGTTGTCAGGCAAAGGTGACTTTGTATTCGACAACACCGATTTGGTAAGCTTTGGCGGCATTCCGAAACCCGAAGGCGCGGTTGATCTGGAACTTGTGGGCGGCAACGGGCTGATCGACAAACTGGTCGCCATGGGCCTTTTGCCTGAACAGCAGGCTATGGGCGCACGCATGATGATGGGTCTGTTCGCGGTTCCAGGCGAAGGGGACGACACGTTGAATTCCAAAATCGAATTCAACGACCAAGGTCACATTCTGGCCAACGGTCAACGCATCCAGTAACCCATCTCTAAAATCATCCAAGGCCGCGCTTCATGGTGCGGCCTTTTGCGTTTACACGGCGCGCCACATCGCTTTTGCACCCGCGACCCTTGCAGCCTGCCCCCTGCACCGTTACCTCACCTACAACTCTAATGCGGAGACTGCGATGCCAATGCCCCTGAACGTGCTGACCCAAGCCTTGTTAAAGGCTGCTAAAACTGCCGGCGCGGACGCAGCCGACGCTATGGCGGTGCAAGGCACATCCGTTTCCATCGACGTGCGGGCGGGCGCATTGGAACATGCCGAACGCAGCGAAGGTGTCGATCTGGGGTTGCGGGTTTTTGTAGGCCAGAAAGTGGCCAATGTGTCCGCTTCAGACACCTCTGACCGGACCATCGAAGAAATGGCAGTCCGTGCCGTGGCCATGGCACAAGAAGCCCCGGAAGACCCCTATGCCGGCCTTGCGGACCCCGATCAGCTGACCCAAACGCGCAACGCCGATGGTCTTGAGCTGTACGATCCAACCCCGGAGCCCACCGCCGAAACCTTGCAAGATGACGCGATGCAGGCCGAAGCCGCAGCATTGGCTGTGAAAGGCGTCACCCAAGCGCAAGGGGCCACCGCAGCCTATGGTGCGCGCGACGTCTATTTGGCCGCCTCCAATGGCTTTGAAGGTGGCTACAGCCGAACCGACCGCGCCATAAGCTGCGTGGCCATTGCAGGCTCTGGCACACAGATGGAACGCGATTATTCCGGTGACAGCCGCATCTTTCAAGGCGACTTGCGCAGCGCCCAAGACATCGGCACCGAAGCAGGCATGCGCGTGCTGGAACGCATGGATGCCCGCCAACCCAAAACCGGAACCTACCCCGTTTTATTTGACGAACGCATTTCCGCCAGTTTGATTGGTCATATGCTGGCTGCCGCGAACGGAGCCGCAGTGGCGCGTGGTGCCACATGGCTGCGCGACGCATTGGGCGAAGACCTTTTGCCCAAAGGGCTGGACGTCATTGAAGACCCGCACCGCAAGCGCGCGGGCGGTTCACGCCCCTTTGATGCCGAAGGCTTGCCCACGAAGATGCGCAAGATCATCGACAACGGCACACTGACAGGCTGGACACTGGATCTGGCCAACGCCCGCAAACTAGACATGCCGTCAACAGGCAACGCCGCACGCGGGCCGTCTTCGGGTCCGTCCCCGGCCACATGGAATGTGGCGTTGACCCAAGGGGACGCAAGCCGCGCGGACCTGATCCGCGAGATGGGCACCGGGTTGCTGGTCACGTCAATGATCGGCTCAACCATCAACCCCAACACCGGTGACTACTCACGAGGCGCAGCAGGCCTGTGGGTTGAAAACGGCGAAATCTCTTATGCAGTCAACGAATGTACCATCGCGGGTAATTTGCGCGACATGCTGCGTTCAATTGTGCCAGCCAATGATGCACGCACGCATCTTAGTCGCGTTGTGCCATCACTTTTGGTGCCGGGGATGACGCTTGCAGGATCATGATCTGGACCTGCTGATCGATGCCTGCCGGATTGCGGGGCGCATTGCGACAAGCTACGCAGGCAAAACCGCCAAACGCTGGGACAAGCCCGAAGACGCGGGCCCCGTGACCGAGGCCGATCTGGCCGTCAACGACATGTTTCATGCAGTGTTGCGTCAGGCCCGACCCGACTACGGTTGGCTTTCGGAGGAAACGGAGGATTCTAGGGCGCGGCAGGACTGTGACACGGTGTTTATCGTGGATCCTATCGATGGCACCCGCAGTTTTGCTGCAGGCGAACCGACATGGGCGCATTCCGTTGCTGTGGCACATAAAGGGCATGTGACTGCGGCCGTGGTTTATTTGCCTTTACGCGACAAATTATACGCCGCCCGCAAAGGTGGAGGGGCCACGCTGAACGGCACACACATGCGGGTGTCTTCGCAGAAAACGCTGCACAAATCGTCCGTTTTGACAACGCGACCCGCGATGAAGGACAGCAATTGGAAGAACGGCGCACCAGATGTTGATTTCAATTACCGCCCGTCATTGGCCTACCGCATGGCCTGCATCGCCGAGGGGCGATTTGATGTTATGTTTACCTTCCGGCCCACGTGGGAATGGGACATTGCGGCGGGCGAATTGATCATTGCCGAAGCCGGGGGGGCCGTCAGCGATCGTACCGGTCGCCCTTTGACGTTTAACAATCCGACGCCCCAACTGAATGGCGTTATCGCAGGCACCCCCCTGGTGCATCGCGACACGCTGGATGCATTGCACCCGGCTTGACCCGTTGGCACAATTGGGCAAACTGACACGCGCAGCCGAAAGGATCAGGCCGATGACGCACAGCGTCACATATTCATTCGCGTTCCGCTGCCAAAGCCACGCCTTATGGGCTTTGGGGTAGGACAAATATGGTCACTGGTTTGGGACTATCAGCATATCGCGCCCTATCGCGGCGCAGGGCCTCTACCCCCTACACCACTTCTGCGGTGCGCCCTTCAGGCGCTTTGGTCTGGATGCATGCCCCCGAAGAAGGCAGCGCAGACACCGCAGCGACATTGGCCCGGCGGTTGGCCGCAACGTTGCCGGATTTGACCGTCATCGTGACCGTTGCCGGGAAAACCAGACCTCTTTGCGCCGGCAAAGACCTGATCTGTGAAACCTTGCCGCAGGATCACCCCGACACGGCCCGTCAGTTCATTGATCATTGGAAACCTGATGTTGCGCTGTGGCTTTGGGGCAATCTGCAACAGTCTTTCATCGACGCCGCAGCGCATTCAGGGGCTGCATTGTTCTTGGTGAACGCAGGTCAGAACGGATTTGACGAACTTGGAAGCCGCTGGCGACGCGATGTTGCGCGCCGGATGTTTGGTTTGTTTGACAAAGTGATCGCGCGGTCTGATGCCGCAGCAACGCGATTGGCCATGTTGGGCTGTTCCGATGAGGTTTTGGAACAAACCGCCCCATTACAGACCAGCTCAATCGCATTGCCTTTTGCACAAACCGATTTTGACGAAATGGCGGATGTTTTAAAGGGGCGCCCCGTATGGCATGCCGCTGCCGTGCAGCCCGAAGAGGTTGCCGTTGTCCTGGAAGCACACCGCCATGCATCGCGTATGTCCCATCGCTTGCTGTTGGTTCTAAACCCTGCCGATCCCGCGCAGGAAAACGACTGCATCGCAATTCTGAAAGACCAGAACATGCGGTTTGCAAATTGGGACGAAGGCGCATTTCCCGATGACAACTGTCAGGTCCTTTTGGCACCATCCCAGGGCGAATTGGGTCTGTGGTATCGCTGTGCGCCGGTGTCCTTTTTGGGAAGCTCCTTAGTTGCTGGCAAAGGCGGGCTGGACCCGATGCAGGCTGCGGCCTTGGGCAGCGCCGTTTTGTATGGCCCCAACGTGCGGAACCATCTGAACGTCTACACGCGCCTTGCAACAGTCGGCGCGGCGCGCATCGTGAATGACGCCAATGCACTGGGCGTGGCTGTCACACGGTTGATGGCGCCGGATCATGCGGCAACCATGGCGTTGGCGGGATGGGACGTGGCTTCGGAAAGTGCAGCTGTCACAGACCGGATTGTAGATTTAGTCCAAGACGCGCTAGATGCACGTCAACGAAAGGGCTAGGCCATGCGCGAACCTGCATTTTGGGGTAAGGGAAACAGCTGGCAATCCATGCTGCTGGCGCCTTTGGGCAAGCTATACGCAGTAGCCACTGCACGACGTTTGGCGCAGGGCACACCGCTACAACTGGACGTTCCGGTGGTGTGTGTCGGCAACCTGAATGCAGGCGGCACCGGCAAAACCCCTACTGTAATTGCCTGCGTTGAGCGCCTGCGGGACATGTTCCACACCCCTCATGTTGTCAGCCGCGGCTATGGTGGATTGCTTGCTGGACCGGTTCGTGTCGATCCCAACCGGCACACAGCGGCTCAGGTTGGTGATGAACCTTTGTTATTGGCTGCATTCGCAGATGTTTGGGTGGCCAAGGACCGCGCTGCCGGGGCCAAAGCCGCACAGGCAGATGGCGCGACTGTCATCGTTTTGGATGATGGGTTCCAAAATCCCGCTTTGGTGCAGGATTTGGCAATTGTGGTTGTGGATGCCGAACGCGGGTTTGGAAACGGGCGTTGTATTCCGGCGGGACCACTGCGCGAACCCGTGGACACGGGACTGGCGCGGGCCGATCTGCTGCTGTCCATCGGATCAATTCAAGCGCAGCAAGACTTTGCCGCCAAATTGCCCGACACGCACCCGCCCCATGTCACTGCGTCACTGGACGCGCTGCAAACCGGAATGACCTGGACGGACACGCCGTTTTACGCCTTCGCAGGCATCGGTCATCCCGAGAAATTTTTTGAAACCCTACGCGGCCTAGGTGCGGATCTGGTGGCGACACAAGCGCTTGACGACCACCAAACGCTTTCAACGACTTTGTTGTCGCGGATGGAGGCCGAAGCCAAGGCGCAGGGCGCACAATTGGTCACGACGGAAAAAGATGCAGCACGTTTGCCGCCGTCATATCGTGGCAAGGTGATCACCCTGCCCGTTCGGTTGACCTTTGGCGACGAAGACGGGCTGCGCACGCGGCTTCAAGACTTGCCGCACCTTTAGCCACACATTCCAAACAAAACATGTCGTAGCCCGTTAGGGCTTCCTTTGGGTCACGTCAGCCGTCTTCGTTTAGCTTGGGGGCGGGACGATGCAAGGCAAGCTCCGCATCCGAAAACCGGATGGGTGTCCGTATTCCCGGGACCCCGTCCAACGCGATCTGTATCTCTCGTGCTTTGACCTGTGGATCGGCCATGACATCCGCCATGTCGTTGATTGGACCGGCAGGCACACCTTCGGCTTCGCACGCCGCCAAAAGATCATCGCGGTCGCGCAAAACTGTGGCTGCCGTCAGCAGTTTGGTCATTTCATCACGGTTGGCAATGCGGTCGGCATTCTTCAGGAATTTCCTGTCCATTACCATCCAGTCCAGCCCCAACAGCCGGCACAAACGTTGATACTGACCGTCGTTGCCGGTGGCGATAATGATATGCCCGTCCGCACAATCAAACACTTGATACGGCGTCAGGTTCATATGGGCATTGCCCATCCGTCCCGGTGCCTTGCCCGTTGTCAGGTAGTTCATGGCCTGGTTTGATGTGATCCCCACCGCCACATCCAAAAGCGCCATATCAATATGTTGCCCACGGCCGGTTTGATGGCGTTGATGCACAGCGGCCAAGATCGCCGTTGTGGCATATACTCCGGTGAAAATATCCGTAATGGCGACCCCTGATTTTTGCGGCTGGCCGTCCGGATCGCCCGTAATTGACATAAGCCCCGACATGCCTTGGATGATGAAATCATATCCTGCGCGATGGGCGTAGGGGCCGGTTTGCCCGAACCCAGTGATCGAACAGTAAATCAGTTCGGGGAAATCCGCTTTGAGGCTGTCGTAGTCCAACCCGTACTTCGCCAATCCACCAACTTTGAAGTTTTCGATCAAAATATCCGCGTCTTGCAAAAGCGCTTTGACCCGCGCCTGCCCCTCTGCGGTTTTAAAATCTGCCACGACAGACGCTTTTCCACGATTTGTGGAATGGAAGTACGCCGCAGAGACATCGTCGTCGCGCGTTACAAAAGGCGGTCCCCACTGGCGCGTATCGTCGCCAGCGGGGCTTTCTACTTTGGTGACTGTTGCCCCAAGATCCGACAGCGTTTGACCAGCCCAAGGCCCCGCCAAAACACGCGCCAATTCAACGACGCGCAGTCCTTCAAGGGGTGCTGCCATTACTCGGCCGCCTCGTCGATCAGCTTGGACATCTCCTCAAAGGACATGTTGTTGTAGGTTGTGCCGTTGATCACGAAGCTGGGTGTCGAACGAACCCCGTCTTCTTCCGCATTTTCCTGATACCACGCCACCAGTGTCCGCGCTTTGGTATCATCTTCAAGACATGCCTGCAGGGTTTCGTCGCTTAAGCCGGCCAAGCGACCAATTTTGCGCAGCTCGCCGATGATGGCTGATGGTTCACCCGCACGCGACCATGTGCTTTGCCCGGAATAGATCAAGTCTGTCAGGCCGAAGAATTTGTCGGGTCCGGCACAGCGCGCAATCATAGATGCCCACAGGCCGTAACGGTCGAAATATACTTCACGGTACACAAAGTTGATTTTGCCAGTGTCGATGTAATCGCGTTTCAAATCCTTGAAAACACCGCTGTGGAAGTTGGCGCAGTGTGGGCAGGTATAGGATGCGTATTCGATAACCGTAACGGGCGCATCTGCATTCCCCAATGACATATCCGGGATCACAGATGTATCGAGATCCGCATTTTCGTCGGCGTTGTCCGCGGCCGTTGCAACAGGTTCTACCACCGTTGAGGCGGCGACAGGGGTGTCTTGGCCCGATGGCGCCACAAAGACAAAGTATGCGCCGACGCCCACCAAGGCGGCCACGACAAGAGGAATGATACGTTTCATAGAAAAAGGTCCTTAATTCAGGGATGTGTTTTACGGGTTAGAATGTTGGTGCCCAAGCGCTCAAGCGCCTGGCGCAAACCATCGTCGGCGACAGGTGCGACAGTTTGCACTGCCTGCGCCACGTCCTTCGGATCCAAACGTGCCGGGGCCGTATCCGCTTTGCGTGCCGCAAATGCCACTTGCCCTTCTGCAAAGCCGGTTGGCGCGGTCTGTGTGATCCGAACACGCGCAATCGCATTGTAGCCGTAAACGGCGTTTACCTTAGCGCGAATTTGTTCCTTTTGCATTTCCAGCATCGTGGCTTGCGCCCCGGTGGTCAGCAGTGTCAGCGTCGCCCCCATGCCCCCGCGGGTATAGGACACCTCGACGGGGCGCGCGATTTCAGCCACCGATGGTCCGGCAATTTCGGCCCAATGCGTCAAAAGGCGACTTTGGGCGAATCCCCGGCTCTCAGAGGCCGTGCGGATACGGTCGCCCAGCAAAGAACTGGTGCGTTTGAACCCTTTTGTACTGGCACGGCGCTGCGCCACGGCTATGTTCCCTTCAGAACGACAATAACTTTGGAAGCATCATAGCGTATGCCCACAGCACTGCCAGCGAAACGATTGGTTAAGGATCATAAACATTGTGTGACCTGAGCACAGAATTGCTGGATTGGTATGACCTGCATGCTCGCGCCATGCCGTGGCGCACGCCCCCCGCCGAAAAACAAGCCGGCGTTCGTCCAGACCCCTATAGAATATGGCTATCAGAGGTCATGTTGCAGCAAACGACAGTCGCTGCTGTCACCGAATACTTCAATCGCTTTACCAAACGCTGGCCCACCGTCAGCGCTCTTGCCGCAGCAGATGACGCAGATGTGATGGGCGAATGGGCGGGTCTTGGATATTATGCCCGCGCCCGCAATTTGTTGAAATGCGCCCGCGCCATCGTGGCCGACCATGGCGGCATTTTCCCTGCCGATCATGCCGCGTTGCTAAAGCTGCCCGGCATCGGCCCCTACACGGCGGCGGCCATCAGCTCCATCGCATTTGATCTGCGCCATGTCGTTGTGGATGGCAACGTCGAGCGCGTCATGGCGCGGTTGTACAACGTGCACACGCCACTGCCAGCCGCCAAACCTGAATTGACCACCCTTGCCGAGGCGTTGACACCAAACAGCCGCCCTGGCGATTACGCCCAAGCCGTGATGGATTTGGGCGCCACCCTTTGCACCCCGAAATCCCCCGCCTGCGGCATATGCCCGTGGCGCATGCCCTGTCTGGCAAGACAAGCAGGCACCGCGCAGGACCTTCCCAAGAAAACACCTAAGAAACCCAAACCCGTCCGTCATGGCACGGTGTATCTGGCCCGGCGCAGCGATGGCGCTTGGCTGTTGGAAACCCGCCCCGACAAGGGGCTTTTGGGTGGCATGCTTGGGTGGCCCGGATCAGATTGGGTTGATGTGGCAGATAACCGTCCGGCCGGTATGCCCCCGATCGAAGCCCAATGGTCCCCGCTTGCAGGTGAGGTGCGCCATACGTTTACGCATTTCCATCTGATCTTAACCGTTTTGCATGCAGACACCGACAACACGCCCACGCAAGGCACATTTGTTCCACGCGAGGCATTCCGCCCTTCCGATTTGCCCACAGTCTTTCGCAAAGCCTTCGACTTGATCGCCAATCCGCCGCATTGAGACGCGTTCCGTTTCAGCGTAGTCTTCGCCAAGAACAGCCAAGGACTCCGTCATGACCTTACCTGCCGCAGAATTGTCAAAGCTGACACGGGCCCTGCCCTTTGCCATTTCCCTAGCACTTATCCCCTTGGCATGGATCGGTGCATTTTACGGGGGATGGACGGTTGTTTTGCTGCCTCTCGTTACGTGGTACATGTTTTCGTTTCTGGACGCCGCCATCGGTCTGAACACCGAAAACGGCGATCTGGATGCAACAGACGATGATCTGTTTTGGTACAGCGCCATCACCATCGCTTGGGTGCCTTTGCAATTTCTGACCCTGTTCGGGATGATTTGGTATGTGGCCCCTGCCGAACACCTGTCTTCTTTAGAAAAAGTCGTGCTTTTCTTTGGCGTGGGCGTGATTACGGGCACTGTGGGCATCAACTATAGCCATGAACTGATGCATCAAAAAAACAAACTGGAACGCTTTATGGGCGACGCCTTGCTGGCGATGGTCCTGTATTCGCACTTCCGGTCTGAACACCTGCTTGTGCACCATCGCTATGTCGCAACCCCAAAAGATCCCGTAACAGCACGTTGGAACGAAAGCTTTTACCGATTTTACCCCCGCGTTTTGCGACAGTCCCTTCTGTCTGCGTGGAATGCCGAAAAGGGGATGCTGGCGCGTAAAGATTTGCCATGGTCAGATCGGTCGAACCCGTTTTTCAAATATTGGGCGATGCAAGGCGGTTGTATCGGGCTTGCTGTTATCTTGGGGGGCTGGACGGGCCTTGCATTGTTTTTGATCCAAGCCAGCGTGGCGATCTGGCAATTGGAACTGGTCAACTATGTCGAACACTACGGTTTGACACGGAAACACTTGGGTGATGGCAAATATGAACATGTGCATCCGCACCATTCATGGAACGCTGCGCATAAGGCGTCGAACTGGTTGTTGATCAATCTGCAACGCCACTCGGATCACCATTACAAACCCGATCGCCGTTTTCCAGTGCTGCAAAATTACACCGACGCACAGGCACCGCAACTGCCCTATGGGTATCCGGTCATGACGGTCGCTGCGATGTTTCCACCGCTTTGGCGCAAAGTCATGCACCCGCGCGTACGCAAGTGGCGCGAAATGTATTATCCAGAAATCACCGACTGGAAGCCCTACAACAAAGCGCAAAACCCGCTTCCACGCTGACCACTTCTTAAACATTTGCTGTCAAACGTGTCGGCGCAGATGTGAAAAGTGGATATGTAATGCAAGCTCAAACAGTAGCGTCGAAACCCCGTCCCGAACGGGTGTGCCTAGTCGTAGAAGACAACAAGTTTGACCAAACGCGTATCTCGCGGGCCATGTCACACGGGTGCCGGGACATCAGCCTCGTGTTCACAGACACTTTGGCAAAAGCACGCGCAAAAATCGCTGAAAATCCATTTATGATGATCTTACTGGACAACAACCTGCCGGACGGTATGGGCGCGGATTTTGCCGTGGAATTATCCAAACATCCGACCTATAGCAAAACACCCGTCGTTATGGTCAGCGATTGGCCGTCGCCTTTTATGTGGGCCAAAGCCACCAAGGCCGGTGTCCATTACATCGTCAGCAAAGACGACTTCCATTCCGGATATGTGCAGTCCGCGTTGGAAAAGTCGCAACAACGGGTGCATTAACGGATTGCGCCTTTTTTGCCCCTAGGCCGTCCAGATCACCATTGGGGCATCCAGACCCCGGATGACATGTTCGCCCACGGCGTCCAACGGGTCGTGTGGTTTGGTCACTTTTTCCGACAAGGCTTTTGCGTAGGCGTCGTCGCTGACAATCAATGACACACCCAAAGGCCGCGTTAAGGCCTCAAGGCGGCTGGCCACGTTGACCGTGTTGCCGATGACCGCAAATTCCAGCCGGTTTGCCCCGATATCGCCCACAACGACCGGCCCATAGTGGATACCGAAACTTGCGTGAATTGCAGGCAAACCTTCGCTTTCACGGGCGTCGTTCCAACCTTCCATCGCACGCATCATGGCGCGTGCGCAGCGCAAGGCATTGCTTGCATCACAGGGGCCTGCGACAGGGGTGCCAAAAGTCGCCATCAGCCCATCCCCCAGATATTTGTCCAATGTTCCATCATGCGCAAAAACTTCAGCCTCCATGCGCCCGTGGAATTGCCGCAGCAGGCGAATGACCTCTTCTGGGGGGCGGTTGGCCGATAGCGCTGTAAACCCCACGATGTCCACAAACAGGACTGCGATGTCCTGGTTGCGAATTTGTTTAAGCGGTTCATCGTTATGAGACAGTTCATGCACGACATTCGGCGAGAAATAGCGTGACAAGTTCGCACGTTCCCGTTCAAGACCTGCGTTGCCCAACAAAAGCGTTTCAAACCTGCGCACGGTCAGGGCAAGGGTGTAGCAACAGATCAAAAGTACAACGACCTCTTGGATGCGGCGATCCCAGTTCACATTGTTGGGATCGACAAATTGCGCCATGAGGGTGTCGCTTGGAAAAGCTTGGGCAATGCCCGCGCTGATCTGTGGATAGGTGACCCCAAGCCACCAGATCAAAGCTGTACCGACAAGCCACGACGCAACGGACCAATGACCAAGCGCAAGAATAGTACGCCACGAATAAGACAGCGTTCCCAAGGTCAGAAACACAAAATAATACATAAACGTCTGGAATTCATACACGACGGACGTCGGCCACGGATCAGAGTTGAACGGGTTGGGAAAAAGCAACGCAAAGGTCAACAAAAGCACATCAAACGCTATGAAAAACAGCTCAGCGCCGGATCGGCCAACCCGCCCGACGCGACGCAAAAACCAACCATTCAACGCCACCAAAGCAAGCAGCGCCAAAGAATACAGGACCTCGATGCGCGGATTGAGGAATGGCAACAAAACTGCAATCACCGCGATGGCGGCCCAACGCGCACGCACCGCCAAATTCAAGCCTTCTTGCTTGTGCCGCTCTAAAGCGACTTGCGCAAATTTTCCCGGAGCATCTTCCAAAGATGTGTCTATCGATTGAACGTCCGCCATAGTGTTCGCCTGGTTCCTGCAATGTTAAAGACATTCACACTGCACAGCGCGAAATTCAACCTCATGGGGACATAGAATAGCACTGTTCACAAAAAAACCCCGCCAACGAGGGCGGGGTATAGGTAAGTGCCTATGGTTATAGCCTTGGGTAAAGGCCGCAGGCACCGGCGGTGTTCGTAAAACTTTAATAACTCAGTTGATCATCTCTGCGCGGATTTGCTGGCGCAAAAGATCGATGGGCACTTTCTTTCCATCTTTCTTGTAGCACCAATAGGTCCAGCCATTGCAGCTTGGGGCGCCCTCAAGATGAGCGCCGACCTGATGGATCGATCCTTTGATGTCATCCCCGATCAACGTGCCATCTGCGCGCACTTTGGCTTTGTGACGTTGGTTCAAGGAATATAGCTCTTCGCCCGGGCGCAGCATGCCGCGTTCAACCAATTGGCCAAACGGCACACGGGGTTCAGCCCGCTTAGAGGCACTGACTTGCAACGCTTCGCGGTCAAATTTGCGCACATCAGCAATGCGTTTTTCGGCGACTTCGCGGTACTCAGCTTCGCGTTCGATCCCGATGTATTCACGGCCCAGCATTTTCGCCACGGCCCCTGTTGTTCCCGTTCCAAAGAAAGGGTCCAACACGACGTCGCCCGGATTGGTGGACCCCACCAGAACACGATGCAATAGGCTGTGTGGTTTTTGCGTTGGATGCGCTTTTTCACCGTCTTTGTTCTTCAGACGCTCGTGGCCATTGCAGATCGGCAAGACCCAATCAGATCTCATCTGAATGCCTTCGTTCAACGACTTCAGAGCTTCGTAGTTGAAGGTGTATTTGCTGGATTCTTCTTTGCCCGCCCAAATCATTGTTTCATGGGCATTGGTAAAGCGTTTGCCGCGGAAGTTCGGCATCGGGTTGGACTTGCGCCACACCACGTCGTTCAAAATCCAATATCCTTGGTCCTGCAACGCCGCACCAACACGGAAGATATTATGATAAGATCCGATGACCCAAATTGCGCCATTTGGCTTCAACAAACGCCGGGCCGCTTTGAGCCAAGCATTGGTGAAATCATCATAGGCTTTGAAGCTGGAAAACTGGTCCCAATGATCATCAACCGCATCAACCTTAGAGTTGTCGGGGCGATGCAATTCGCCCTTCAGCTGAAGGTTATACGGCGGGTCTGCAAAGATCAGATCGACTGAATTCGCAGGCAGCGCATTCATCACATCGATGCAATCGCCAGCAAGAATCGTGTTTAGCGGAAGCGCCTCGGCGCTTTTCATATGTTTCGTCATTTGACTGCCTCTGTCCTAGCCGTTTTGGCCCGGGTCATTTTGACCTCGTTGGTTGAGTACCAATGTGAGTCAAAGGCGATTCGCGGTCAAATTCTTTTTGAATCAATCACTTACGATTTTTTCTTGATACAAGATGTTGTGTATGGGTTTGAAAGATCGTCTATGGTGTGGGGTTACCCCAAGATTTTCCAACGCCGACATGTGGCTTTTTGATCCATAACCCATGTTCGTTTCCCAGCCATATCCGGGGTGCTGTTGCGCCAAATCCACTAGGACACGATCTCGACATATTTTGGCCACAATTGAGGCCGCCGCGATGGACAAAGACCGGCTGTCCCCCTTCACCAACGTGGTTGCTGGAATATCAAGGTCGCGAGGAATCATATTACCGTCGATCAACGCATGATCCGCAGGACTTTGCAGCCCCGCAATCGCGCGCACCATCGCAAGATGAGAGGCCCGCAGAATATTCAACCTGTCAATCTCGTCCACGCTGGCATGCGCCACGGAAACATCCGCATTGGCCAGAATAAGCGGATAAAGCTGTTCGCGTTTCTTGGCTGTTAAAGCTTTTGAATCGTTCAAGCCTTCTGGAATGAACCCCGACCTTAAAACAACTGCTGCCGCAGTCACAGGCCCTGCCAATGGCCCGCGCCCCACTTCATCAACGCCCGCAACCCGTCCGCTTATCTGCATCTCGAAAGTAAAATCCGGCACAATAAATCCCCCGCCCGCTTCGCCCCAAGTACACACGCCACTTGTGCGGCTTCAACCGCAACCACGAAAAAGGGGAAGGTGCCCGAACACCTTCCCCAGTTCACGCGACCTCGAAAGGTTGCGCTGCAGGCACACTCTTAGTGGCGTGCCAATTTGTAACCGGCTTTCTGCAGGCACCGTGCGCCATAGCTGTAAATCACACGGTGTTTGCCACGATCAGCGCGCTCACAATGACGCGGCAGGCTGTTCACATGACGGTAATGTTTGTTCAGGCACCCCTGCCCAAAAGCGTTGATGCGGTTACCGTTGCGCAATGGCACAGTGCGCAGGCAGCGGTTGGGCAACACAAACCGACGCGGCAACGGACGCGGGGCGGGATCGGTGTAAGGGCGACGCGGATTGTGAACCCGGGGTTTTGGCTGATGCTGCGCTTCTGCATCATGGCGCTTGTCGTTGATGATCGCACCCAACACGGCCAGACCGACAAGGGCACCCAGCACTTTGGCCACATCATCATCCCCCGCACGGGCAGGTGCCGCAGAAAAGGCCGTCAAGGCAATGGAAACTGCTGCAACGGTGCTGATAAATTTCTTATGGAAGGGAATGCTTGTCATGGCGTGTGATCCTTTTGATTGGTCCGCAACGGGCTGTGCGGTGTTTGTGCAATCAAACTGGGGGCAACCCCGTCCGACAGGCAATAACGGCGCGGTGTTATCGCATATCATGTCCCAAAAGCCTTTGTTGTTATTGAATAACCACGTATTTCCCCCCACAGTTACATCATGAAACACGCATTTCTTATCCTTGCCGCCCTGCTGACATTCAGCAGTCCTGCGCAGGCCCAAAACTGCTATGCCGACTACAAGGCAAAGCAAGATGATCCCTTGCGACTACACTACGGTGTTGCGCAGATATCCGGTGCCTGTTCACCCGGCGCAGCACAGGCCCAATTGGGCCCCCGACTGGCTGCCCAGGGGTGGACCTTGCTTACAATTGTCTCCACCTTCGGGGCAGACGGCCTGAATGAAAGGAAGCAACGTGCTGGATCAAACTACCTCCGCTTCTGAGGCACGACGCTCTGGGACGCGGCTTGTCGGGTTTGGGCTTGCGGCAATCGTGTTGGTTCTGGGCGCAGCTGCCTTTGTGTTGTTCTACAACTTACCGGATGCCAATGCGTTCAATGCCAAAGTGGAAACGATCTTTGTAGAAAACGATCTGACCACGCAGGCAGAAATCAAACTGCTCGAGATTCTTGCACAGTCCGGCACGGCGTTTTCAGACGTTCTTGTGTCCTACCGAACCATCATTTTCGTTTTGCTGGTGTTCGCCACAGCCTTGCTGATAGCCTCACTGGTGTTTCTGGTGATGTTGGTGATCCTGAACCGCCGCATGGCTCAAATTGAACGGGCAGGCATCGAGGTGAACTCGCTTTTGATCAGCCGCGAAGAGAACACCGTCTATCTGAATGACATGGGATTCAAACTGACAGCGGCCGCAATGGAGACGATGTCCATTCTTGCCGAAGCCCGCATGGACGACGATGTTCTGACAGGATCCGAGATCGAAGGCATGATATCAGGACGCAGTGCCGCAGACTGCGAAGAAGCGGCAGGGGCCACGCGGATCAAACGATTGCGCGACACATTGGGCAACCAGATGGTCAGCGAACTTTTGGTCAAAAACATCGCGCGGCGTGGATACATGCTGGCAGTGGGAAAAGACGTGATCAAAGTTGTCTGACGCCTGATTGCCCTTTCCTGCAAAAACCCAGGGGGAGATGCACAAGCACCGGGGGCAGAGCACCTTGAGCCGACGACAAATACAACCAAGGTTTCGGCTGGCCAAAGACCATGCCAGCCCACTAGGGTGCAAAAAACGTCTTTGGAGATCAGCAAATGCCAGCCCCTAAAAACACCTTTAAAGCAGCGCTTTTGAACGGGGACACATTGATCGGATGCTGGCTTAGTCTTGCCAACAGCCACTCGGCTGAGGCAATGGGGGTCGCTGGTTTTGACTGGCTCCTGATTGACGGCGAACATGCCCCAAACGACATTAGATCCATGCGCGAACAAATTATCGCGCTCGACAGCAGCCCGTCCCATGCGATTGTACGGTTGCCCATCGGCGAAACCTATATGGTGAAACAGGTGCTCGACATTGGGGCACAAACTATTCTTGTACCCATGGTCGAAAGCGCTGATGAAGCGCGCGCATTGGTCAAAGCCTGCCGTTATCCACCAACTGGCGTGCGCGGTGTGGGATATGCCGTGACGCGGGCCGGGAAATTTGGAACGATCCCCGACTACGGTACAACGGCAGATGACCAGACATGCCTGCTGGTGCAGGTCGAAAACCGCAAAGGGATCGACGCGCTGGACGATATTCTAAAGGTCGATGGCATTGATGGCGTCTTTGTCGGACCCGCAGATCTGGCCGCTGATATGGGTCACATGGGGGATGCCATGCACCCCGATATGCAACACCTGATCTATAACAGCATCGCAAAAATCGCGGCCGCAGGCGTTGCACCCGGCATCTTAAGCCTGAACGATGAAATGACCACCAAAGCCATGGACGCAGGGGCGCGTTTTGTTGCCGTCGGGGTGGACATGCTGACACTGGTCAACGCATCCAAAGATCTGGTCAAAAAGTGGAAATCTTAGGTGCCTAGCCACTTTTGATTTGCGCAGCGGCTTGGGTATATCCCCCTGAAGCACCGTCGATGAAATGCACATGTGTGTTGACCATGGGGGACGGCACAATGCACGTCATCATGGCTTCGTCTTGGGTGTGCAGACCATAATTCAGAATACCATCCGCACGGGCACCATCAAGAATGGCCTGTAAATCGGCCTGCGTGGCAGCATCACAATCAATAGTCATTTTCAGACCATCATCGAATTTTCGATAGTCCGCATTGCTGGCAACCTCGCGACGGTACTTTTTGGGATCAAAGCCACCAATGGACAGGCCTAGGTTCAACAAAAGCCACGCGATTGCTGTTTCAAACAAAACCTGTCGTTTCCGTTTGGCCAAAGGCATATCTTTTTGGCTGACTTTCGCGTCCAGCTCGTAATTCTGCGGCGGCCATTTGGTACCGGGGCCAATCTCGGGGGATGGGTGCCCTCCCCGATCAAGTTGGCCAGCCCGTGTCAGTACGGTGGTGCACACATCCGAAAATGCCTTTGGATCAATGCCTGCAGCAGGCTGAATGACGACTGATAATATAGTGCCGGATCGCGCCTTCATATGGCTCCAACGGCATGAAAGCCCCTCCAAATCCGGCAAAGTACCACTGGGTGCCGCCGGAATATTATGTGCGCCCGCTTTCATTTCCGCTTCGGCCCACGATATTCCGCCACCGGAAAACATCGCATAATCCACGCCCTCCGACGCTTGATACCGCGCCACCGCAACATCGTATCCCGCGCGGCGAATGTCGCCCACCGAAACCATAGCCACACGCAACTCAATGCCAAACATCTCTTGCGCCCAAACCTGCACAGCGGCCAACGCCTTTGCGGCTGTTTCGGCGTGGGACGCGGGGCATGCAAAGGCAGCCCCGTCTCCGCCAAACACATATGGCAATGCGCGCCCTTTGGCGGCGTTGACCTGCGCCGAGATCACAGCCGCCCCGACCATATTCACTGTTTTGTAACGGCCTTTGGCGATTTCACCGGTGGAGCCCACAATATCCGACGTGCCGACCATCCAATCGTCCGGCAGCGCTGTGTAAACTTCGGCACTTGCGAACTCCACAAAAGTGTCTCGGGTCGGCAACATACCGTAGAATTCAAATTCTTTTTCCATGCATCATAGCTAGCGCGGCATCCCCATGAAACCAACTGCAAACACTTGTACACGGTCATATCCCATGTCAGTCAGGCGCAGTGCCCGTCAAAAACGACAAAGGCAAAAGGGGAATCCAGCATGCAAATCGGCCTTATCCTTCTGACAGTCGCATATGTACTTAGCCAATTTTTCAGGGCGTTTCTTGCCGTGCTCAGCGGGCCTTTGCAACAGGATCTGGGCGTTGATGCCGAAGCGTTGGCCTTTGCATCGGGACTTTGGTTTATCAGCTTTGCAGCCATGCAAATTCCAGTAGGATGGGCCTTGGATACAATCGGCCCCAAACGTACAGCGTCAGCGCTTATGCTGGTGGGATGTGGCGGCGGCGCTATGCTGTTTGCTGCGGCCGGATCGGCCTTGCACATCAACCTGGCCATGATTCTGATCGGGATCGGCTGCTCACCTGTCCTTATGGCGTCTTTCTATATTTTTGCCCGCGAGTTTTCGCCGCAAAAATTTGCAACATTGGCGGGGTTGATCATCGGGATCGGGACCTTGGGCAATCTGATCTCGTCCTATCCAATGGCTTTGGCCGAAGATCTTGTCGGTTGGCGCACATCAATGCTTGCGCTGGCGGGCCTAAGTGCCCTGGTCGCTGTTGGCGTGCAATTCACCGTCCGCGATCCGGCCAAAACACAAGCAACCACAAAGGGGTCGTTGCTGGACCTGTTGCGCATGCCTGTGATCTGGTTGATCTTGCCGATTGCCTTGGTCAATTACATGCCTCCCGGCGCGATACGTGGGATCTGGATTGGGCCGTATCTACAAGACGTTTTTGGATATGACACAGCGCAAGTGGGCATCGCGTCTATGGTCATGAGCGCAGCAATGATCGGAGGCGTTTTGCTGTATGGTCCGCTTGATCGCATCTTTGGAACACGCAAATGGGTCATCGTTGCGGGGTCCGCACTGACGCTGGCTTGCATCGGCTGGCTTTGGATGTTTCCAGCCGCATCGCCTGTCGTATCCATTGCAATGATGTCTGGCGTCGGGTTCTTTGGGGCAACTTTCCCGGTGATCATGGCGCACGGCAAAAGCTTTTTCCCGGCGCATCTGGCAGGGCGGGGTGTCACCTTGTTGAACCTGTTTGGCATCGGCGGGGTCGGATTGGCGCAATTTGCAACCGGGCGCTTGCACACGGCCTATCAAGGCAGCGACGTGACGGCGCCCTACACAGCAGTGTTCGGGTTCCTTGGGTTGATGCTGGCAGTGGGTCTGGTTCTGTATCTGTTTTCCAAAGACAACACTGGCTGAATGCGCCGTTTTCTTTGAAAGAAACCGGGCCCGAAAAATTGAATTTTTCGGCTCCCCTTCCCCCTATGGGGAATCCCGTGTAAAGGGCGCTCACCATCCCTATTATATTGGAGTAAATCAGATGGGTTACCGCGTCGTTGTCGCGGGTGCCACAGGCAATGTGGGCCGCGAAATGCTGAACATTCTGGCTGAACGCCAGTTCCCCGTAGACGAAATCGCCGTTTTGGCGTCCCGCCGTTCTCTCGGCACGGAAGTCACGTTTGGCGACAAAACACTGAAGACGAAGGACCTGGACACATTTGATTTCACGGGCTGGGACATTGCGCTCTTCGCCATCGGCTCAGACGCCACGAAGAAATACGCCCCAAAGGCGGCAGCTGATGGCTGCATCGTCATCGATAACTCGTCGCTGTATCGCTACGACCCCGATGTGCCGTTGATCGTGCCAGAAGTGAACCCCGAAGCGATCATGGACTATTCCAAGAAAAACATCATCGCCAACCCCAACTGTTCCACTGCACAGATGGTTGTGGCGCTGAAGCCTTTGCATGACCGCACGCCGATCAAACGGGTGGTGGTGTCGACCTATCAGGCGGTGTCTGGTGCCGGCAAAGAAGGCGCTGACGAGCTTTGGGATCAGACCAAGTCCATCTATAATCCTGTGGATGACAAGCCGGCAAAAAAGTTCACCAAGCAGATCGCCTTCAACGTGATCCCGCATATTGATTCCTTCATGGAAGACGGCACCACCAAAGAAGAATGGAAAATGATGGTCGAGACGAAGAAAATCGTCGATCCCTCCATCAAAGTCACGGCGACTTGTGTGCGCGTTCCTGTGTTTGTAGGCCATTGCGAAGCCATCAACATCGAGTTTGAGGATTTCCTCGACGAAGACGAAGCCCGCGACATCCTGCGTCAGGCCCCCGGCGTCATGGTGATCGATAAGCGCGAAGACGGCGGCTATGTCTCGCCCATCGAATGTGTTGGCGAATATGCGACGTTTATCAGCCGCATCCGCCAGGACAGTACAATCGACAACGGCCTGAATATGTGGTGCGTGTCGGACAACCTGCGCAAGGGTGCAGCCCTGAACGCGGTGCAAATCGCGGAAACGCTCGGTACGCGGGTTTTGAAAAAAGGCTGAAACCTGCCGACGCTTGAAACTTTCAAAGGGGTGCCCACGCCGTGCCCCTTTTCTTTTGTCTGTGTTCCCGCCACCTTAGGGCAGAAATTACCAAAGGTTGCCCCCATGCGTATGATAACGATTGCCGCCCTCGTCGCTTTGCCCGGATTTGCGATGGCCGACACAATGACGGTTTACAGCCAGCCCAATGCAGTACGCATTTTCCCAGGGGCAACACAGGTCACGCGTGTTGTCACGTTTGAGATGCCTGCGGGCCAACACAGTATACTTTTCCCAGATTTGCCCCAAGATGTAGCGCCAAGTTTGGTAGAAGTGCGCTTGGAAGGTGCGCAAATCACAGGCCGCAGCTTTATCGAGTCTTCTGAAGCGGTGGTTCTGCCAGACACATCGGAACGCTACCTTGCTGCCCAAGCCGACTATGATACGGCACTTGCGCGCTATGAAGCGGTACAAGATCAAATCAAAACAGCCGAAGCGCAAGTCACTGCTGCAAACGGCCAAGTCAGTTTCCTCAATGGACTGTCCAAAAACGAAGGGTTGCCAAATGGCGTAGACACTCTGCGCGAGCTTTCGCGGATGGTCTTTGAGGAAACGGCCAAGGCACAGTCGGCTATCATTCAGGCGCAGGCAGACATCCGGCGCCTCAAAGACGACCTAGACCGGCTGGGGCTTGCGGTAGACAACGCCGCCGTCTTGGTTGATACCGCAAAAACACCACGCGAAGACGCAATGCAAATGTCCTTAAGTGCCAATGTCCCAGCAGCTGGTTCTGTCACGGCCAACATTACCTACATTATGGCGTCTGCCCAGTGGTTCCCGAACTACCGTATGGACCTCGCCACCGGAGACACCCCATCGCTGAGCGTGGACCGCTTTGCCACGATACAGCAACGCACAGGTGAAAACTGGAACAACGTGACACTGTCGCTCTCAACGCTTTCACCGCTCAGCGAAACATCTCCATCGCGTCCCTTTGCCCAACGGCTTCGCATCCAGGCCCCTGCGCAAAAGTTAAGCGTAAGTTCCCGGTCACTTGATGCAGGTGCCCTCGCGGACGGCATTATGGAAGCCCCTGTGATCATCGAAGAAGCCCAAGGCAGCACGCCCTCTATGGCAGGCCCCGGAACGCTTTACGAATTTCCGCAAAAGGTGTCGTTGTTGTCCGGTTTCACGCAAGCGCAGCTGGCATTAGGCACTCTGACGTTTACGCCCGAACTCAGCGCTGAAGCCACTCCGCGTGTCGACGCCACCGCCTTTAGAAAAGTGCTGTTTACAAACGACAGCACCGAGCGGCTGCTGCAATCACAGTACGCCGTTCTTTATGTGGATGGACGTCTGATGGGCGACACTGAAATTGAGACAATCGAACCCACCCAAGAGGCCGACCTGTTCTTTGGCCCCATCGACGGGTTGCTGGTGTCGCGCACCGTTCTGGATCGCAACGAAGGGGACCGGGGCTTTGTCACGCGGTCTAACGAGAACAGCGAAGACATCCGCATCGACATCGAGAACCTCACGGACCGCGCCTGGGATGTGGCTGTGTTTGACGGCGTGCCATATGGCGAACAAGAGGACCTTGTGATTGACTGGACGGCCTCTCCGAAGCCGGACCAGATCAACGACGACGACCGTCGCGGTATCTTGCGGTGGGACCTGAACGCCGCGTCAGGATCAAAGCAAAGCATCTCCATCAAAACAAAAATCACGTGGCCTGAAGGTCTGGAATTGCGCTGATCCGTTTCATTTGAACAAAACCCGATCCAATTCTTAAAGGGCATTGCAATCAATCTGTGCGAACTTGCCTGTAATCCGGTGTGGGGCCGGTTCGTAAGGGTGAGTGGAGATAGGTGAATGTTTACGCTATTTGAGCCGACGCATAACTATGGCAGAGGCAAACAGGACGGGTTGCCCGAAAAAGTAACCAAACAGGAAATGCTTCGCATTTTTTCACAAGAATTGCAGCGGGGCGAACGACAGAATACGCCGCCCCCTGTTGGATCATGGTCCAAATTCAAGGCGCGTGTGATGGTGGCCCACGTTCTCAGGAACCGCATCCAATAGGTCAAAACCGCTCTGCACGCAGGACCTGACAGTTGGTCACACTGACCACACCGATGTGGGTTTCGACCACTGCGAAGGCCGCTTGCAGCAGTGCATCGACCTCGTTAGGCCTGCGGATGCATACGACTTGCACCATCCCGCTCGCCCGACTGACCTGGCCTTCACGCGACCACGCGCCAGATCGGCCTGAGCCACCCAGCACCGGCAAAATTGTGTATCCCGTCACCCCCGCATTTTCCAATGCCTGCGTCAGCCGTTTTTGCATGATCGCTTCGATGGTAATCTCGATCCGTTTTGCGTTGTGCATTTGCATGGGTCAGCCTCCGGTCACCATTTGGGCTACCGCCAGATACAGCGGAATGCCCAAGGTCAGATTAAAGGGGAAAGTAACCCCAAGAGAAAGAGTAAGATAAATAGACGGTTCCGCCTCTGGCAAGGCGACACGCATGGCCGCGGGCACCGCGATGTAACTGGCCGATGCGCTTAGGACCATCATCAGCAAAACGCCACCCGTGGACAGGCCCAACAAAACACCAAATCCCAAGCCCGCGACACTGCCGATCAATGGCATCACCACACCAAAAGCCAGCAAGCCCGGGCGCATCACGCGCCCCCCCTGCCGCAACCCGCGTCCAGCAACCAGGCCCATATCAAGCAAGAACAGACACAACACACCTTTGAAGGGCGCTACGATGAAGCTTTCAATTTCGGCCAATCCCTCTTTGCCGGTCGCCATGCCGATAAAGAACGATCCCACCAGTAAAACGATGGACCCGTTTAACAGAATCTCCCGCCACAAATCGCTTTCCATTTTACGCCCACCTGCACCGCGCGACACCAGCCAAAGGGCAGACAAGATAGCAGGTGCTTCCATCGCGGCCGCCACCGCGACCATATACCCTTCGTAGGTTAAACCCGCGCTTTCAAGCACGCTGGTGCCGGCCACAAAGGTCACAATCGAAATCGACCCGTAGTGCGCGGCGACTGCGGCAGCATCCAGACGGGACAGGCCCGACATCACCTGCAAAAGCGCAAAAGCGATCAAGGGCAAGGCAAACGACAAAACGATGCCAGCCAACAAGGACAGGCCCAGTGTCAGGTCTATTCCATGATCTGCCACGCTGACCCCGCCTTTGAAGCCGATGGCAAACAACAGGTAGATCGACATGCCCTTGGCCACCGCTTCGGGAATTGTCAGGTCTGAACGGGCCAAAGACGCTGCGACCCCCAAGGCAAAGGACAAAATGATAGGGGACAACAGATTGTTGGCAGCGAGCGTGAAAATATCCATTGCGCGGATCCTTTGCTGATGGTGCTGCTTCCCTAAAGGACTATGAAGATAATAATAAATATATATTTGCGACCAAATTGTTCTATGAAACAGAATATGGATACTTTGAATTATCACCATCTGCGGTATTTCCGTGAGGTCGCCAACGAAGGACATCTTGGCCACGCCGCTGCACGGCTTAACGTGTCCCAATCCGCCCTTTCGATCCAGATCCGTCAACTGGAAGACCGTCTGGGGCATGACCTGTTCGACCGTGTGGGCCGTAAACTGGTTCTAACCGAAGCCGGACGCATCGCATTGGACCACTCTGAACGCATCTTTGGGGCGGGCAGCGAATTGTTGGCCGCTTTGCGTCAAAGCAGCACCGCCCGTCCACCTTTGCGGGTCGGGGCGCTATCAACCTTGTCGCGCAACTTTCAGCTGCAATTTTTGAGCCCCATTCTGGCGTCGAATGATACGCCTATTACATTGAAATCAGGCAATATCGATCTGTTGCTGAATGATTTGCAAGCCCTTGCGTTGGATGTCGTCTTAACAACCGCCTTACCATCAGGCACGACCACAACCCACTTCGCTGCGCAACGTATTGATGAACAGATCGTAGGCGTCCATGGCCCAGCCGAAAGGCTTAAGTATCCCGATCTTAAGTCGCTTCTGAACCATGAACCTTTGATCTTGCCAACAGACAGCGCCATTCGCGCTGCATTTGAAAATCTGATCGTCCAGATGGGTATCACGCCCAACATCGCGGCGGACGTTGACGACATGGCAATGGTGCGCTTGCTGACGCGCGAAGGTCTTGGTGTCGCCATCGCCCCGGCCGTTGTTTTTGCTGATGAAATTGCGAACGGATTGCTGGCAACGGCCCCGTTCGACTTGAACATTTCGGAGCCTTTTTACGCCGTAACTCTGCCGCGTAGCTTTCCACATCCTGCATTGACGCAATTGCTACATCATGAAGGCACCGGGTGACTTTTCCGTAAACACACGAATGTAATCGCCGGGTGATGACCCCGCCCAATAGACCCACAACCGGTTCGGATCTTCATCGTCCACCCAAACCATGTCGCCTTGCTCAAGCCCTCGCAGTTCGGTCGAGATGTATTTGACAGATGTGTTCGCAAGAAAATCGGTAGCCCCCATCGTGTCCTGAAACGCTGCAATTCCCAAAATGGGCGCATCAAACAGTACGGTTCCGATGTGAATACCCGACAAGCTGTCAAAGAAAACATAGTGACTGGCCACAACCGTGCCCGCTGTGATAGCGCCGTTTACGCCGCCGATATCGACGCCTATAGATGTTTGCAGTTCGATGTTCTGATCTTCATCAAAAGCATACAAATTGTCGTCGTCAAACGTATCTGCGCCAACAGCAAAGGATGTGTCGGTGTCCAGCTTAACGAACTGTCCTTGTCCATTTTGGCGTAAAATTTCACCATCCAAAACAGTGGCATGCGCTGCATCAAAGATGCCAAAACACATGATAATGCCCAGTATCGTTTTCATTTCGTTTGCCTTCACAATGTGAAGACAACGCTACTCTGAGGACCGATTTTACACCAGCGTTCCGCGCGAGTCTCGCGGGAACGTGAGATCACAGACGCCTGTGCAAAACTGCTTAAATAGAAACCTTACACTGCGTAAAATGACTGGGTTTCGTGATCGTAATGCTCCAGACCACCTTCACCAATGTCTGTCCAAAGACCATGAATACTTAGATCACCCTTATCAACGCGTGACCGGATGAACGGAAAGGTCAGCAGGTTTTCCAAAGACGCAACAACGGCGTGTTTTTCCAACAAGCGGCTTTGCTGCGCGGGGTCCGGTTCATCGGCCACAAGGTCGTACTTTGGACGCAAAATATCCATCCAACGCCCCACAAAGCTTTCCTTTGCTTCCAATTCAGGCGCGTGCCCCTGACACATGTCGATACATCCTTGCACGCCACCGCAACTGGAATGCCCTAAAACAATCAAATGCGCGACATTTAGCACCGTGACGGCGTATTCGATGGCAGCGCTTGTGCCATGGTGATCGCCGTCCGGCAGGTATTCCGGCACAAGGTTGGCAATGTTTCGGTGAATAAAGAACTCGCCTTGGTCTGCCCCAAAGATCGAGGTCACATGTACCCGGCTGTCGCAGCATGAAATCACCATAGCACGTGGACGTTGCCCCTCGGTGGCAAGGCGGCGATACCATTGCTGGTTCTCTTTGTATCCTGTGGCTTTCCAGCCGTGATAGCGTTGAAGCAAATAGGCGGGCAACGGCTTTACGTTGTGCATGATGTCATTCCTTGGACGTGTATTACCTTCGCCATTACCCTGAATTTGCGTCGAATTCGAGGGAAAATGCACAGCTATCATAACCATTTGGGAAGGAAACCGGTGCGATACCTGATGCCTAAGCCGTGGGGGCAAATTGCAAAGGGTGAGTGCAATGAGACAAATAACACAGATAAAACCGCTTGAGGCGGTGCGCGTCGATCATGAACGATTGGGCGCATTGTATACGCAATTGGGGGAAGCAAGTGCAGAAGACGTGGTTTGCCGCGCCATGGAGGAGCTGGCGTTGCGCTTGTCGCACTGCGACCGCTTGTTCCGTAAGTCTGATTGGGTAGAGCTGCGCAAAAGTGCCAGGTCCCTGATTGCGATCGCAGATCAGATCGGCATGTCAGACGTTTCGCGCGTTGCAGGGCATGTGACGGAATGTATCGACACTGAAGACGACGTGGCACTGGCCGCGACCTTGCAACGGCTGATGCGCACCGGCGAAGGGTCGTTAACAGCAATCTGGGACAGTCAGGATATCACCATCTGATCTTCGGCTTGCGGTCCAACATTCAAACGCTACTGTGACATGGCACTCTCACCCTACAAAAGGTTTTGCCATGTCCTTGCATTTTTCGAACGCCGACGCGGCAATTCCCCTTCACGTCATTTCTGAAGACAATTGCGAAACCTGGCTGTCAGGGCAAGGGGACGCCGTGCGGACCTGGTGTGCCGCCCATGGGTTCAAAGGGGCGCTTGGCCAAACCATCGCTCTTCCCGACGGGGCAGGCGCACCGGGAATGGCATTGATCGGATATGGTTCTGACGCGACCCGTCGCCGGGGTCGTTTCCATCTTGCGGCTGGCGCAGTTAATCTGCCCGAAGGTCACTACCGTATCGCATCTGGCATACCGACAGATCAGCTGGCATCGGAAAGCCTGGGTTGGCTGCTTGCGGCCTACCGTTTCCACGCCTACCGCGAAGGGTCGCACATGAAAGCGCAACTTGTGTGCCCCGAGGATGTCAACGCATCCGAAGTCGAAGCCATCGCCAACGCAGAGGCCTTGACCCGCGATCTCATCAACACCCCGGCCTCGGACATGGGCCCCCCTGATTTGGAGAACGCAGCCCGCGCACTGGCCGATGAATTTGGTGCCCGTATTTCTGTTGTTGCTGGTGGTGATCTTTTGGAACAGAATTTTCCTATGATCCATACTGTGGGCCGCGCGGCCGACCGCGCACCCCGTCTGATCGACATGGCTTGGGGTACCGATGGCCCAAAAATCACCCTTGTCGGCAAAGGTGTATGTTTCGATACAGGTGGACTGAACCTGAAACCCGGCGGCTCTATGGGCTTGATGAAAAAGGACATGGGCGGTGCGGCAGCTGTTCTTGGCTTGGCCCGGATGATAATGGCCACAGGTCAGCAAATCCAACTGCGCGTTTTGATCCCTGCAGTCGAGAATTCAGTTTCTTCAAACGCGTTCCGACCACAAGATATCCTGACCTCACGCAAGGGGCTGACCGTGGAAATCAACAACACCGACGCTGAAGGCCGTTTGGTATTGGCGGACGCACTTGCCTTGGCGGATGAAGGTAACCCTGACATGATCATTTCCATGGCGACTTTGACAGGTGCTGCCCGCGTGGCCGTGGGACCGGATCTCGCGCCGTATTACACGGATGATGAAACAGCGGCCGCCGCATTGGAAGACGCCGCAAAATCCGTTGCTGATCCCGTCTGGCGGATGCCGTTTCACGCCCCATACGAAGCCACAATCGAACCTGGTATTTCGGATCTCGACAACGCCCCGAAGGGCGGGTTCGCTGGATCAATCACCGCAGCACTTTTCTTGCGCCGCTTTGTGACACAATGCCCGCGCTACATGCATTTCGACATTTACGGGTGGCAGCCCACCGCTGCGCCTGCACGCCCGAAAGGCGGCGTAGGGCAAGGCACACGCGCTTTGGTCAAAGCCCTACATGCCATGATCGGCACATGACTGACGACCGTAGCGTTCCCAACCCGGAATGGGTAGTGGAAGACCGTCCCACCCAAGTATGCGTGCCAATAACAGATGTATTGCGGCGGCCTGACGGACCACGCGATCGACAAGCACTTATGGGCGATCACGCTACTGTTCTTGGCGTTCAAGGCGCACATAGCTACATCAGGTTGCGCAAAGACGGCTACATCGGTTTCATTGCATCAAGCGCTTTGAAATCACCCAAAGCCTGCACACATCGCGTCAGTGCTTTAGCCACACACTGCTACACAAAAGCCGATATGAAATCCCCCGATTTAATGTCGCTCAGCCACAACAGTGCAGTGTCCGGCACTGAGACCGGAACCGGGTTTTTGGAAACAGAATTCGGGTTTATCCCACAGCAACACCTCAGCCCAAGCGACGTCAAAATGACGGACCCTGTTGCGGTCGCAACTCTTTATCTTGGAACGCCTTATCTTTGGGGGGGCAACAGCCGCTTGGGCATAGATTGTTCCGGGTTGGTTCAAGCAGCGCTTCTGGCATGTGGCCAAGACTGCCCGGGCGACAGCGATCAACAAGAAGGCACATTGGGCCGCAAGCTATCGTTTGGGGAAACGCCAAGGCGCGGGGATTTGCTGTTCTGGAAAGGTCACGTTGCTTGGGTGGCAAACGATCAAGACATCCTGCACGCCAATGCACATCATATGGCCGTGGCTTTTGAAAACATCGAAGCAGCGAAGCGACGCATCGCCGAAAATGGCGATGGCCCTGTGACGTCTCACATTCGCCTATAGGGGCTTGTTGTGCGGGCTGGTTTTGGTGGTGCTACTCCACACTACGGATCAACTTGCGTTCCAAAACGCGTAGCACCGTACGCAATTCAGACCCGCGGCGCAGCACCTGACCATCCATGCCAATCACCGCATACATTCCTTGTTTGCCACGCAGTTTTGGCCGTTTTTCAATACGGTACATCGGATTTTCAGCCGTGCGCCGGAACACAGAAAACACAGCGACTTCACGCAAGCACGAAATACCGTAGTCGCGCCATTCTCCGGCTGCTACGAAACGGCCGTATAGCGACAGGATCACGGACAGTTCCGTGCGGTGGAATGCAACCTGAAGCGGGGGCATTTCGCGTATGTTTGACGGTGGAGGCGTGTGCAAGGTCATAGGCCTTACAGTTGCGCTGTTCGTCACGCAAATCAAGTGGCCAGTCAGTCAAAGCCTTTGCAGGCGGGGCCCGATGCCAATGCTGCCGGGTGTCAGCTCAAAATGTGCAAAATTTTAGCGGCAATTCTTCGAAAAGACACAAATCGATCCTCTGACTTTAAGACTTCTTCTTTAGGGAAGAACCCATAGTATTTTTTGGGGATCCTCTCGTGCCAAGTTTGCGAAAATTTTGGGTTACTGCCGCTGTTTTGGCATTCTGCGCAATATCCGTTAGCTCGTTTATGGCGCAGCACTTTCTTGAGCGGGTAATGCAACGTGAAGCCTACACGCAAGGGACGGACTGGACGCATTACATTGAAAACCAGTTGTTCAAGCTACCCGGTCTTCATAAACCTGACGGCAGTTTTGATCCGAAGCAGTTGCCTGATGTTCAAAGGTTTCGTGAAATTCTAACGAATGTATTCGAAGTTGGGCACGTCTATCAAATCGACTATGTTAACCTTTTGTGCCTGTGTGACATCAGTTTAAGCGCACCCCGTATGCTTGTCGGACAAGGCTCTGATGATCACGATCACGCAGATCACGAAGGAAGCGATCATAACACGGAGAAATTGAAGCCACGTGTGTTGAACCACGTCCTCAAAAGCAGCAAGCCACATGCTCCGGGTCTTTCGGCGACTGCGAAAATCTACAAGTATCCGATAGATCGTGCACTGGTGACGTCCGCTGCGAAAAATGTATCGGATGACGTCTACATCCGAACAACAAACACGCCGGGATTCCCCAAAACTTTTGGTGAAGTCTTCCATCCTGTAACTATGGACGGCGAAGTGGTTTATGTTCTGCGTGCAATGGTCGATCTGGAAGAAGAGGCGGCGCAATACAAAAGCACAATTGCTATCGCTTTCATGTTCAGCGCTTTGGTTTTGCTGTTTGCGATAGGGTATCCTGCACGCCAATATCTGCGCAGCTTAAAGCGACAACAATCCGCAGATAGGCGTGCAAAATTTCTTGCGTCTCATGACGTGCTGACCAATTTGCACAATAGAAACGACTTTCAGGAATCCGTGTCAGACATTCTTTGGAAATGTCAGGAAGAGAAAACTGGCGCTTTGGTTTTCCTTTTTGATTTGAACGGCTTCAAAGAAGTGAATGATTACTATGGCCACCACGTCGGTGACAGCCTGCTATGCGCCTTTGCGGAAATGTTGAAAAAGCATGTGCCAGACGGCGGATATGTTGCCCGTTTGGGCGGTGACGAATTTGTGGTGGTCCTTTCAGGTCTACCTTTGACCATCACCGATCCTTTAGCACATCTGCGTCTACCAAACTCCGTTGGGCTGCACATCAACAGAGGGCAGCAATATGTAAGTGCAACAATTTCAGGGGGGGTTGTACAGTTTCCAAAAGACGCCCAACGCACATCCGATCTGATGCAGATGGCGGATCTCGCGCTTTACGCTGCAAAGCCCAACCGCGCCGGCGAAGTTCAGATCTACCAATCCGAAATGAAAGAAAATTTTCTAAGTCGCCTGACATTACGCGATGAATTTCGAATGGCTTTGGACCGCTCCGAATTGGTTCCCTTCTATCAACCGATCGTAAACATGCGGACCGGACAAGTTGTGGCTTTTGAAGCTCTTGCGCGGTGGGATCATCCAAAAAAAGGTATTCTGACCCCGTTGGTCTTTGAAGATATATTTGAAGACGGCGAATTAAGTGCGTTGCTGGGGCAGCAAATGTTTAACAAAATTGCTGATGACATGGAAATCTGGAAGGCCAATGGCATCCCTTTTCACAAGGTCGGCCTGAACGTCGTAAACGGCGATCTCAAACAGGAAGAATTTGCACATTCTTTGCTAACCGGTCTGGCCCAGCGCGGATTGTCTCCTTCAAATTTGGTTATTGAAGTCACCGAAAACTGCTTGTTCGGCCGCGACAAGGCTGCGTTTCTTGTTCATCTTGAAACCCTGCGCGAAGCGGGTTGTTCTATTGCCCTGGATGATTTTGGAACTGGGTATTCGTCAATTACACAACTGAAAGAATTGCCGGTATCCTCGGTAAAGATCGACAAGTCGTTTGTGGAAAATATTCTAGACAACGAAGATGATAAATCAATCATCCGCGCATTGCTTGGCATGAGTCATTCCATGAATTTCAAGCTTGTTTTGGAAGGCATGGAAACCGTCGATCAAGTGAATTTCCTGAAAGATATGGGCTTCGTGTTGGCCCAAGGATATTATTTCAGCAAACCTGTATCTGCAGCACAGGTGCCTGCATTGGTTTTACGCCAAAATGCAATGTACACCCTTGGCGACAAGGCGGGTTAAAGCAGTTCTAAATGTGTTGGAAACAGACATTTCGATGCATGGATGCAGGGTAAGTTACAAAAAATGCCCTTGGCAGAACCACCCCGCTGACATCGTGGCCCCATGGCCGAAGAACAACCAAAGCCTGTCTCCCCGGTCGGTTTCTGTTACCCAATAATCGCGTTGTCCACTGCGCCAATTCGGATCGTCCAACCACCATTCGGGAGCCACACGTTCGGGGCCGAATGCACGGATACGGCGATGCTCACGACCTCGCCACCGGAAGACATGTGGTAGTTGAGGACTGTCTTGTGCGCCAAGAGGTTCGGGTTTCCACATCAACACAGGACGCGGCCCTTGTGCTTTGGGCCAAGGGCCATCGTAAGTCCCCGACCAAGCCGCCGACATAATCTGGGCTGATTTTTCAGGAATATGGCTAGACGCGGGGTGCAAACGCGTGATGCTGTCCAACCCCACACGTGCGCCCAAACGCCCAATAAGATCTTCTATATCTTGCGCTTTGGTATGTCGTGCACGCGCCTGTGCGCCGGCTCCCAAATGCCCGACCGCAGTTCTTTCATGCAAGGGTTCGTGCTGCACCGCTTCCAAACGCAACATATCAATTCCAAACCCCGCATCAATATCACCGACCTTCAAGGCAATAAGCGGGCGTATTCGTACAGGATCATGGGTGGGGCGGGCCAAACCAACTTCAATCATTTCCGCCGCATGGTCAGTGCGAAATGCCTGCACCTGAAGACAACGCATACCGCGTCCTTTGTCCTTAAGTGACTGACATAAATTCGGCAAAAGCCGGTCCACACCCGCCATTACATCATCTGCCAACCCAATTGGTTCAGGCAAGCTCATGCGGACTGCAAAGTGATGTGCAGGACGAGCAGGAGAAATCGGCTCAGGCGCACTGCCCATCGCCTGATCCAGACGCAGCACCAAACCGCGCCCAAACCGACGGGCCAAAGCTGCGCGCGGTTGCCCCAGAACATCCCCCACACAACGCAACCCCAAACGCCCCAATTGTGCCGTGGTTTCGGCATCTAGACGCAACGCGGCAACCGGCAAAGGGCTTAAAGCAGAATACGTCTGCCCTGCTCCTGCGATCCTATTCTGCCGCGTCTCTCGCGACATGTCGGCCACAGGCGCAGCACCGCCTTTGGTCCAATGTCGTCGCTTGCCAGCGCGCGATCTGGTCGCACGCGCCTCTTGATCGATGGCGTCTCCGGACCGGTTTGATTGCGCTGCTTGCCCTGCATACCGTGCCAAAGCCCAAGCCGCCCCGCGTGTGTCTGCCAATCCCAAATGCACGCTTAATCCAAGATCCGTGCAGTCATCCTGCACCACCGCAACCAGCGCGTCTTCGCCGCCAAAAAGGTGGGCGCATCCAGTCAGATCCACCACCAAAGCGTCCCGGCCTTCTTCAGACACCCAAGGGCTGAACTTACCTGCCCAGCGTCGTAAAATAGATAAGAATCTCTTTTCTGCCAAAACGTTACGAGATTTCGCAACCAAGCCGTCGCACATGGCATGTGCGTCCCGTATCGGCTGTCCCACATGTACCCCACGACCTTGTGCTTCAACATTCACAGAACAAACGGTTTGTGTATTTCCTTCTTCAGCCACAATGACCAAAGCCTGATCCCCAAGCTCTGGCTCCAAACGGATCATCCGTTCCGCCCCAAGTCTTGGAAACCACAACGATAGGATACGTCGATCTGCCATCGCCGGACCACTTCCCCACCTTCTAAATGTTCTTTATTTGTTCTTATTCAATTAGCGTGAGTCGGACGCCCGAGTCGAGACCCTATTGTGCGCCATACCGTGCCATGAACATGTCCACCGCACTTTCAACGACGCGGGTGACTTCTGCATCTGTCACAGTTTTACTCACCCCAAACATCAGACGCGGCCAGACATCGGCTTTACACAATTCGCCAAATTGGTCGGCGGCCAAAGTCAAATCATCTATCTGCAATTCGCCGCGCCCCACGGCCTGCTCGAAATACTCCGCCATCTCGCGCCGCATCACAGCAGGGCCAGACGCATAGAAGGCTTGGCCAATATCTGGAAACCGGTCCGATTCAGCAACGCAAATCCGGAAAATCTGTTGCCCCAAAGTGGATGTGATAAACCGCAAAAAATGCATTCCCACCTGAAACAGCACCTGACGCGGTGGTGCAGATCTATCGATGTTGTGAATGGCATCATCCGCCTGACGCAAGCATTCAGTCGTTGCTACCTCCACGAACAAAAACCGTTTATCTGGGAAATAGCTGTACAACGTAGCTTTGCTGACACCTGCCGCCTTAGCAATATCGTCAACACTTGCGCCCTCAAAGCCGTCCGCCATAAAGACATCGCGCGCACCCTCTAGCACTTGGGTAAATTTGCGGCCTTTGCGCACGATTTGAACAGTTTCAGTCATATGGTCTCCAACCTTCAGATGAGTAACATAAACCGATTGGTTCACTTTCCACAGCAAAAATAACCCAAACCCAAAACTTGTCGTATGGCGTAACACCGCATCGGGGCGCCTTTTGTGCCCTCGGGCGGCTTGATTGGCGTCCTTTACAGGGCTATCGAGAAAGCATGCTGGCTATCTTCCTCAAAACACTGCCCTTCTTTGCGATCATTGCGCTTGGGTACATGGCGGGACGCACCAAGTTTTTTTCCGAAGAAGCCACAGCTTATCTCACAAAGTTCGTCTTCTATTTTGCACTTTCCGCAATGATCTTCCGATTTGCAGCCAACCTGTCCCTAAGCGAAGTCTGGGACACGCGATTGATTGCGGCCTACCTCTGGGGAACCACATTCGTATATGGCATAGCGACACTGGTGGCATTCTTTCGCAAGCTTGACGTGCCCACCGCCGCCATCGAAGCACAATGTGCTGTCATCGGAAATATCGGCTTTCTAGGTATTCCAATGCTGACACTGCTGATGGGCGAGGCCGCCGTTGGACCAATCATGATGATGCTTGCGGTGGATCTGATTGTATTCTCATCCCTGATTGTCATCTTGATAACGGCATCACGGGATGGCCGTGTATCCATAGAGATGCTCAAAACCGTCGGGATCGGGTTGCTCAAAAATCCGATGATTGTGGCGATGACATTGGGGCTTTTGGTGTCTGGCTTTAGTATTCCGGTGCCCACGCCAGCCAACGAATTTCTTGCAATCCTGGGCGGGGCCGCAACGCCAGGGGCACTGTTTGCGATCGGCGCATCATTGGCATCAAAATCCGCTGAACGTCTCGAAGTGGCAGGCTGGCTCACCTTCTGCAAACTTGTGCTGCACCCGGCATTTGTGGCCTTTGGGGCACTGTATCTTTTTTCAGTCGAACCCTACGCCGCAAGCGTGATGATCGCCGCCGCGGCCTTACCTGTGGCAGGAAATGTTTACATGCTGGCGCAACACTATGGCGCCGCACCACAAAGGGTATCAGCGGCCATCCTTGTTTCAACGGCCATAAGCATTTTGACAGTCAGTTTTGTAATCGCATGGGTCAGCCCCGGTTAGGTGTCTTTTTCCTAAAAAAATCCCCGCCAGAGGCTCCCCCCCTTTACGCATGCCCCGACGGGCGCTAGCGATGAAACAACAAAGGAGATCCGCGATGAAAACCCTATCCGAAAATGCCTGCTTTGGCGGCACACAAGGCGTCTACAGTCATGCGTCGACCTCATGCGCCTGCGACATGACATTTGCGGTTTTCTTGCCGGAAGAAGCAAAAGACGGCCCGGTGCCGGTGCTGTGGTATCTTTCGGGCCTCACATGCACCCACGAAAACGCCATGACAAAAGCCGGTGCACAGGCATGGGCGGCAGAGCACGGAATTGCGCTGATCTTCCCCGACACCTCCCCACGTGGCGATGATGTGGCAGATGATGAGGCGTACGACCTTGGCAAAGGGGCAGGCTTTTATGTGGACGCGACCCAAGATCCTTGGGCCCCCAACTTCCAGATGTGGACCTATATCACCGACGAGCTCCCCGCCCTGATCGGTGAAAACTTCGCCATAGATATGGACCGCCAAGGCATCACAGGCCACTCAATGGGCGGGCACGGCGCGTTGACCATGGCCATGGGCCTGCCCGGTCGTTTCAAATCGGTTTCCGCCTTTGCACCTATCAGCAATCCCACCGCCGCCGACTGGGGCCGCAAACAGCTGGCCGCCTACCTTGGCGATGATGAAACCAAATGGGCCGCCCACGACGCGACACTTATGATGGCAGAAAAAGGGTTCGACGGCCCCATCCTGATCGATACAGGCACCAATGACCAATTCATCGACCTGCTGAAACCCGAAGCACTGGCAGCCGCCATCGCCACCAAACGCCAACAAGCCACCGTGCGCCTGCAACCGGGCTACGACCACAGCTATTTCTTTGTATCCACCTTCATGGAAGACCACGTCGCCTTCCACGCCGACGCCCTTTATGCGGAGTAATCCATGGCCCATTACGATCTGATCATCATTGGCTCCGGCCCCTCTGGCCGCAGCGCCGCGATCCAGGCTGGCAAGCTGAAACGCAAGGTTCTGGTCATCGACCGCAAGGACCGCCTTGGCGGCGTCTCGGTGCACACCGGCACAATTCCCTCCAAAACCCTGCGCGAAACCGTGCTGAACCTGTCCGGCTGGCGCGAACGGTCTTTTTATGGCCGCAGCTACCGCGTGAAACAGGAAATCAGCGCCGATGACCTGAAAGGTCGTTTGCACCAAACCCTCGATCATGAGGTCGACGTGCTGGAACACCAATTCAACCGCAACCATGTGGAAACCCTGAACGGCACCGCCCATTTCATTGACGCGCAAACCGTTGAAGTCGAAACTGAAGCGGGTGAAACGACCACGATTACGGCAGACAAATTCCTGATCGCCACAGGCACCAAAACCTACCGCCCCGACTATATGCCGTTCAATGGCACAACGATTGTGGACAGCGACGAATTCCTCGAAATGGATCACCTACCGCGCAGCCTGATCGTTGTCGGCGCAGGCGTCATCGGGGTTGAATATGCGTCGATGTTTGCCGCCCTTGACATCAACGTGACCCTGATCGAACCACGCGACAGCTTCCTTGATTTCATCGACAAAGGCATCATCAGCGACTTCACCCATCAGATCAAAGAAAACGGTGTTGATCTGCGGTTGGGATCGTCCATCGAAAAAGTCGAAGACGCAGGCGAACACGTTGAAGTCGCGTTGGACAATGGCCGCCATGTACGCGCCGAAATGCTATTGTTCGCGGCAGGGCGCATGGGGGCCACTGACAAGCTAAATCCCAAAGCAGCGGGTCTTGAAACGGATCATCGTGGTCGGCTGGACGTGGACCGCAAATCTTACCAAACCTCCGTCAAACACATCTATGCCACAGGCGACGTAATCGGGCACCCGTCGCTGGCCTCGACCTCAACCCAACAGGGTCGCGTCGCGGCCTGCCATGCGCTGGATACGCCAACACTGGGCGAAAGCGCGTGGTTCCCATACGGCATCTATTCCGTCCCCGAAATTTCGACATGCGGCATGTCCGAAGAGGAAATGCAGGAACGCGAAATCCCATATGAAGTGGGCGAGGCACGCTTTCGCGAAACGTCACGCGGGCACATCATGGGGCTGGAACACGGCATGCTCAAAATGCTGGTGTCTTTGAAAACCCGCCGCGTGCTGGGTGTGCAAATCGTCGGTGAAGGGGCGACAGAACTGATCCACATCGCGCAAGCCGTGCTGAACCTCAAAGGCACGGTGGATTATTTCGTGCAGAACACCTTCAATTACCCCACGTTGGCCGAGGCCTATAAAATCGCAGGGTTGGATGCGTTCAACCGCATGCCGATCCCCGAAGAATTCAAAGCGCCGGACAAAATGAAGAAAAAGAAGTGAGCCTTTATATCGACGCCGACGCCTGCCCTGTCAAAGAGGAAGCGGAACGCGTCGCAACCCGGCACAAATGCCAGATGTTTGTGGTGTCCAACGGCGGTTTGCGGCCTTCGCAAAACCCGCTGGTGGAAAACATCATCGTTGATGCAGGGCCAGACGTGGCTGACATGTGGATCGCGGATCGTTGTGGCCGCGGCGATGTGGTGGTGACTGGTGACATCCCACTGGCCGCGAAATGCGTCGAGGCGGGTGCACGCGTCCTGAAACACAATGGCGAAGCGCTTACAGCAGCAAACATCGGCAACGTCTTGGCCACGCGCGACCTGATGACAGACTTGCGGGCAGCTGACCCTTTTCGCCAAGGCGGAGGAAAAGGGTTTACCAAAGCCGACAGGTCGCGTTTTCTGGAAGCGTTAGAACGTGAAATGCGGGCCGCAGCGCGGCAGTGACTTAAAGGCGCGAAAAGCAGAATGACAAGGAACATCGAATGACTATCAAAGCTGTTGTTTTCGACATAGGCAACGTCCTCATCGGCTGGCAGCCAGAACAGTTTTTCGACAGCGTGATTGGGGCAGATCGCAGACGCGCGTTCTTTGCGGCCGTGGATCTGCATGGCATGAACGATGGCATTGATGCAGGCGAAAACTTTCACGATGTCTTGCGTCAAACCGCGCAGGACAATCCCGATTGGGCCACAGAGATTAACATCTGGCATGATCGTTGGATTGATTTGGCTGCCCCTCTGATCGACCATTCAGAACGCCTTATGTATGCATTGCAAGCCAAAGGCATTCCGGTGTTTTCCCTGACAAACTTTGGCATCCAGACCTACGACATCGCTGCCGAAGTCTATCCCTTTATGCGCAAATTTGATCGCGATTTCATCTCGGGCCACATGGGTGTAATCAAGCCAGACCCTACCATTTACCAGATGCTGGAAGACGGCAGCGGGTTGTCAGGGGATGCTTTGATCTTTGCAGACGATCGTCAGGACAACATCGACGCGGCAAAGGCCCGCGGCTGGCGAACCCATGTATTTGAGCACCCCAAGGGCTGGGCGGACAGGCTTGTGGCGGAAGGCCTGCTGACGGCACAAGAGGCCACATGACACAGATCCCCTTCATTCCATTTGCCGAAGGCGAAGCCCTGCTGGACTGGATCGGCCTGACAGACGCATTGGCGGCGGGTCACGCCCTGCCCAAAGCCGAAATTGGCGACACGTTTTTGTACCGCGACCCCGATACATTGCTAAGCCGTGCAGCGTGGATTGATGGCCTTGGAATGGCTGTGAAGACCGCAACCGTATTCCCCGGCAACCCCGCCAAAGATGCGCCAATGATAAACGGTGGCGTTAATCTGTATTCGGATGCTGATGGCACGCTGGAAGCCATCGTCGATTTCCATCTGGTGACAAAATGGAAAACGGCAGGGGACAGCCTGACAGCCGCGCGACGCCTGGCCCGCCCGGACAGTCGCAACATCCTGATTGTGGGCGCTGGCACCGTGGGGCGCAATCTGCACAGCGCCTATTCCGCTGCATTTCCAGACGCGCACTTCACTGTATGGAACCGTACCCCTGCCAACGCGCAAGCCATGGCAGATGCTTTGCCGGGCCTGCGCATCGCTGACGATCTGGAAACCGCAGTTGGCGCCGCAGACATCATCACCTCGGCCACCATGTCCACCAGCCCCTTGATCAAAGGCGCGTGGCTGCGGCCCGGACAGCACGTCGACCTTATCGGTGCATACCGCCCGGACATGCGCGAAGTGGACGATGACGCACTGCACCGTGCGCGCGTGTTTGTCGACAGCTACGACACAACTGTGGGCCACATCGGCGAAATCAAAATTCCCATCGAACAGGGTCAGTTTGCCCAAAGTGATATCGTCGCCGACTACTACGATATTGAAACGTTCAAACGCGGCTCTGACGACGAAATCACCTTGTTCAAAAATGGCGGTGGCGCCCATCTTGATCTGATGACCAGCCGTTACATTCTTGAACGCTGGCGCACCCGATGACTGTTTTTGCCGTTCTCATTCTGATCGCGTTGATTGCCATCCCCTTGGTTATAGAAAAATCGCGTAGCGTTATGGCGCAAGACACACGCAATACGGCGCCCGGTGAATTTGCGCAGTTGTCGAAGGGCGTGACGCATTACAATTGGTATGGCCCCGCGCGCGGCCCCGTGGTCGTGTGTGTGCATGGCTTGACGACGCCCTCTTTTGTTTGGCGCAGCATGGTTCGGGGTTTGGCTGTTATGGGCTTTCGGTGTCTGACATATGATTTGTACGGGCGCGGCTATTCAGACAAACCAAAAGGCAAGCAGGATGCAGACTTCTTCCTGACCCAACTGAACGAACTTCTTTCCGACCAAGGTGTTTCGGATGATATCACCATTGTCGGATACTCGATGGGTGGTGCGATCTCGACTTTGTTTGCGGCCCAAAACCCTTCGCGTGTGCGGCAATTAATTTTGTTGGCGCCTGCAGGTATGGGCATCGTGGCCGGGCGACTTGGGAACTTCATCGTCAAAACGCCTGTTATTGGCGACTGGCTGATGCTGGCATTTTACCCCGGACAATTGCGCAAAGGCATCAAAGCAGAAGCGGATTTGCCCAAAAGCATCGAAGGCATGGCGGATTTGCAAGAAAACGAACTGAAGTTTCGGGGCTATCTGCCCGCCGTTCTGGCAAGTTTACGCGGTGTGTTGTGGCGGGCTTTGAAAGAAGAACATCAGATCATTCACCGCGCCGGCATTCCCGTGCTGGCCATCTGGGGCCGCGAAGATACCGTGATCCCGATCGCCGCTGTAGGAACTTTGGCAGAATGGTCCCGCAATGCGACCCAGGAAATTGTGGACGGTGCGGGGCACGGATTGACCTATACACACACAGATGCCGTGTTGCGTCTGATCCATGACAACCTGCCCGGGGCCCGTTAAGCCGCCTGCGCCTGCCTCAACGGTTTTTCACGGATCGGCAAATGCACGATCGCGCTGAAGGCGCCGACACCGACACCAATCCACCAAACCGTTTCATAGCTGCCATACAAATCGTACATCCGCCCGCCAAGCCACACACCCAGAAAACTGCCCAGTTGGTGGCTGAAAAATACGATGCCATACAGCGTTCCCATATACCGCAGCCCGTAAATATGCGCGACAAGGCCCGAGGTCAGCGGCACAGTGGCCAACCAAAGCGACCCCATGGCAACAGAGAAAAGCAAAACCGTCGCAGGCGTCATGGGGAACATAATAAACAAGGCAGCCACAACAGTACGAGCGACGTAAATACCCGCCAGCAGGTACTTTTTGGAATAGTGTTTGCCGGCCCATCCCGCGATCAAAGTGCCTGCTATATTGGCAAGCCCGATAAGCGAAATGGCAACGGCACCCAAAGCTGATGTTGTGGTGATTCCGATGCTATGCAGCGCACCTCCGGGCAGGATCGGGCCGCAGACTTCGGTGACGAAGGCGGGAAAGTGGGCCGTGATAAACGCCAATTGATAGCCGCAAGAAAAGAAGCCCAAGAAGATCAGCGTGTATGATGGATCTTTGAACGCCTTGACCAGAATTTGGCCCATGCTTTCCTCAAGTTCCGCTTTACTGGCCATGTGTGGCACGCGCATGAACGGCAACGTAAAGATCATCGCCAATACCGCACCGGCAAACACCAAAAAGACGGATTGCCATGTCATCATGGTCAACAACCATTCTGCCAAAGGTGCCCCAAATACCTGTCCTGCACTGCCCGCAGCCGTTGCAATAGCCAACGACATCGACCTGTTCTCGTCGCTGGACGCACGTCCGACAACAGCCAGAATGACGCCAAAGCCGGTGCCTGCAATTCCAAAGCCCACCAGCCAGGCATAGGTCTGATGTTCAATCGGGGACGTTCCATTGGCAGATAATACCATACCCAACGCATAGGTCGCAGCGCCGATCACGATGGCTTTGCGGTCGCCAACTTTTTCCGCAACCGCACCAAAAATCGGTTGCCCCACACCCCACGCCAGATTTTGAATGGCTATGGCCAGAGAAAACTCTGCACGCAACCATCCAAATTCCTCAGCAATCGGGATCTGAAAAACACCAAAGGACGCTCGTATCGCGAAGCTGACCATGATGATTGCGCACCCCACGATCAAAACCGGAGTGAATATCGTGCTGCGCTGGCCCATGATCGCCTTCCCCGTGGTATTCGGGCACATTAACTGCAAATATCTGTTGGTCAATTCAGCGTTTATTCATAATCCATCACAAAGACTGATCTTTTCACCACGCATCGCGCGAGATATGCCAAACCTATGACCGACTTAACCCGCATCTATGCTGATCTTGTGGCTTCAGGCGCATTGACGGCAGATCCCGCGCAAGAAGCAGTTCTGCCGCAGTTCGAACGCATTCGGGCGGCTTTGGCAGAACCTGTCAAAAGCGGATGGTTTCGCAAAGCACCGGAACCGCCAAAGGGCTTGTATCTGTGGGGCGGTGTCGGCCGTGGAAAATCCATGCTGATGGATTTGTTCGCTCAGAACCTTGGCGACATTCCCGCCCGCCGCGTCCATTTTCACGCCTTCATGCAAGAGGTCCAGGCCGCCATGCACGCAGCGCGCGCCCAAGGGGTGAAAGACCCGGTCGCACCTGTGGCCGCCGATATTGTGGCGTCGGTCAAAGTGTTGGCATTCGATGAAATGCAAATCACGGACATCACGGATGCCATGATTGTTGGCCGCCTCTTCGAGGCCTTATTCGAAGGCGGAGTGGTGGTTGTCACAACCTCGAACCGCGTTCCATCGGACTTGTACAAACACGGGCTGAACCGCGAAGCGTTTTTGCCCTTCATCGCCTTGATTGAAGACAAGATGCAGCTGTGGGAATTGGTCAGCCCCACCGATTACCGTCAAGACCGGCTGTCAGGCACACCGGTGTATTTCAGCCCCGTAGGGCCTGATGCCCGTGCGGCCATGGACGCCGTGTGGACAGACCTAAGCGGCGGCCCTGCAGACCCTTTGACGCTAAACGTCAAAGGGCGTGATGTTGTGCTGCCCAAGTTTCGCAACGGCGTCGCACGTGCCAACTTTTTTGACCTGTGTGGTGCGTTCTTGGGCCCCGCCGACTACCTTGCGATAGCCGAGGCTGTGAAAGTACTTTTGGTAGATGATATCCCCACTTTGTCGCGCTCGAATTTCAACGAAGCAAAACGCTTTGTCACACTGATCGATGCGCTTTACGAAGCCAAAGTACGCCTGATTTGCTCGGCCGCAGCGCAGCCGGAAATGTTGTATCTTGAAGGCGAAGGGACGTTTGAATTCGAACGCACCGCGTCACGTTTGCGCGAAATGCAGTCCAGCGATTGGGCGCAATCTTAGCGAGGCGACCTCAATTCAATTTTGATCGTACTTTGATGGCTTGCAAAAGCGTTTCCGTGTCCAAGCCACCATCAGCAGTTTGCAAAGACACAGGCACCAGAAACTCTCCGCGCCCGGCGGCTGCGTTCAAAACCGTATCGATATAGCTTTCGGGTTCTTGCGCCGAAAGAGTTTCCACAAGCAAGCTATGCAGCCGGTCGCCAGGACGCGTCACATGCCCAAAATCAGTCAGAACAGTCGCTGTCAGCCCACGCAAATCATAGGTGATGATATCGCCGCTGCTCAGACGGATCGGATCACGTTGCACAGGGTCCGGGCCAACAGAAAACAGCGACGTATTGGACCGCGTCACAACCCCATCGTCGGCCCCGTTATGGGCCGCCCTGTCTGCGGAAATCACGACTGCCGATGGCGCGTCCGTCAAGTCTTGTGGCAATAATTCACCATTTGCAAATTGATCTGCAGGATAGCCCGGCTGCAACACGATAAGACCTATGGTAATCGCCATAAACGCCGATCCAATGGCCGTCAGTTGAACATTTGAAGAAAATTCGCCCGTTTCAGGGTCTTTCAACCCTTTCACCAAAGCCGCAAAATCCATGCGCCCGAACATGCTGCATCCCCCAAGATACGAAGGCAGTGATGCCACGCATCCTACCCTTTGTTGATTACCGCAACATATACGCGCAAGGTCCAAGCCCCGTCAACATGATGCGGTGCAGACCGGATCATAGCAGCTTGAGTTAGCCGTTTTCGCGTAAAATGGCCCCCGCCAGATACAACGATCCGCAAATCAGGACGCGTGCATCAGGCGCCGTCGTCAGAATTTGCGTCAAAGCCCCTGCCACGTCTTCTGCCGTTTGTGCTTGCATCCCTACGCCTTGCGCGGCTTTCGCCGTGTCCGCAGCGCTGAGCGTGTTGGCCTCGCCCGGAATAGACACGGCCGTCAGATGCTCTGCGTGGTCAGCCAAAGGCGCAAGGTAACCGCTAACGTCTTTGGTGTTAAGCATACCGCAGATCAGGTAGGTTTTCCGCTTGGGTAAGCTTTTCAAAACCGCTGCCAAGGCAAGGCCCGCTGCAGGGTTGTGACCACCATCCAACCAAAGCTCTGCGCCATTTGCCAAGTCTATCAATGGCCCCGATTTCAACCGTTGCATACGTGCAGGCCAATCGGCTTGCGTGACTGCGCCTTCGCACGCCGTTTCCCCAAACCCCAGATGGCGCAGCGCCATCACTGCAGCACCCGCGTTCTGTATTTGATGCGCCCCAGGCAAATTTGGAACAGGTAAATCAAGCAGCCCGTTGTCGTCCTGAAACGCGATACGCCCTGCGTCAGGTTCAATGCGCCACTGTTGCCCATAAGCCATCAACGGTGCCCCGTGGCGTGCAGCAACATCTTCGATGACCTCAAGCGCTTCTTCCGGTTGCGGGCCTACAATGCACGGTACGGATCGCTTGATGATCCCCGCCTTCTCGCCTGCGATTTTTGTCAGCGTATCACCCAGAAACTGTTCGTGGTCGATCGACACAGGCGTGATCACCGTCAACGCGGGTGTTGCCACGACGTTGGTTGCATCCAAACGCCCGCCCAAACCAACTTCAAGCAACGTGTAATCAGCAGGAGTCCGCGCAAAAGCCAGCAATGCCGCGCAGGTCGTGATCTCGAAATACGTGATATTGCCACCATCATTTGCCGCATAACATTCGTCCAGAATGTCCGTCAGCGCCTGTTCGGAAATCAATTCACCTGCAAGCCGAATGCGTTCATGAAAACGGGCCAAGTGCGGTGAGGTGTAGGCATGCACACGCTTGCCTTCTGCCTCAAGCCCTGCCCGGATCATTGCCTGCGTTGACCCTTTGCCGTTTGTTCCCGCGATATGGATCACAGGCGGCAAATCGTTCTGCGGATTGCCCAAAGCCTCCAGCAATCGCCACACACGATCCAGCGTCAGATCGATGATCTTGGGATGCAGCGCCATCATCCGCGCCAACACCGCGTCCGATGTTTGGGCGCTCATGTTGCGTCGGCTGCTTCGGATTCTGCATCAGGGCTTGTGTCCGGCGCCGGCAGATCACCTTTCACCGGCGGCGTCAGCCCCATCAACATGCGCGTGATTGTAATCAACTCGTCGCGCATTTCCGTGCGTGATGTCACACGGTCCAACATCCCGTGATCCAGCAGGTACTCGGCGCGTTGGAAACCTTCCGGCAGCTGTTCACGAATGGTTTGTTCAATCACACGTGGACCCGCAAAACAGATCAAGGCATTGGGTTCCGCAATATGCACATCGCCCAGCATCGCATAACTGGCAGTCACTCCGCCTGTGGTGGGATGCGTCAAAACAACGATGTAAGGCAGGTTGGCTTCTTTCAGCATCTGGATCGCAACCGTGGTGCGCGGCATTTGCATCAAAGACAAAATGCCTTCTTGCATACGCGCGCCCCCTGCGGCGGAAAACAGGACCAGCGGGCGTTTCAGTTTCACTGCTTCTTCAGCCGCCGCGATGATGGCGTTGCCGACATACATGCCCATGGATCCACCCATGAACGAAAAATCCTGAGCCGCTGCAATGATCGGCGTACGGCCGATTTCGCCACGCCCCACCAACATCGCATCCTTTTCGCCCGTCGTCTTTTGCGCGGTTTTCATACGATCGGGATATTTCTTCTGGTCCCGAAAGCTGAGCGGATCCGCGATGGGTGCAGGCACATCAACTTCCGTAAAAATGCCGCCATCAAATAGGGAAACGAACCGGTCACGTGGCGTGATTGCCATGTGGTGGTTGCAGTTTGTGCAGACGTTCAGGTTGTCCGAAAGCTCACGATGGAACAGCATCGTGCCGCATTCGGTACACTTGGTCCACAGGTTGTCCGGCGTCTCGCGGCGCGAGAAGATGGAGTTGATACGTGGGCGGACGTAATTTGTGATCCAGTTCATTACCGGTTCCCTACTGTCTTTGGTTCTGTCTCAGATAATCTGCGTGGACCACAATTGCAATCAACGCTGCAACGCCAAACGCGCTGTCAGCCAACTGACCCCCAAAAACCCAAGATCCACCCACAACCAAGCGCGGACGATTTCGGTATTGGATGCATCAAAGGGCGTCACATAAAGCGCCAGCGCATGCCAGTTGTCGGGCAGTGTCACGAACAGCATCGCAATCACATTGTTCACAAAATGCAACGCGATGGCGGGTCCCAGCGTGCCAGACCGCGCCGTTAAGTCCGCCGCCGCCATGCCAAACAGCATCGCCCAAAGCGCAATGTACCAGGCGTTTTCCCCGGCTGACGCCGTATCGTAGTGCAAAAGACCAAACAGCACCGATGGTAGCACCATCCAGACCCAAGGGGATTGAAACCGTGCACCCAGTTGCTGCTGGATATAGCCGCGAAACACCACCTCTTCTGCACTGGTCTGGGCCAGAATTGCCACCAAAGACAGCGGCAACAGAACCAACCATTGAGACAATGGAACATTGGACACAAGGTCTGCACCGTATCCCCAAGGCGGCAGAATTTCCAACGCGACATTCACAATCACAAGCGCCAGCACGACGATGATAAATTGACCCTTCATCGCCTTCAGATCACCAAACACGGTCATGCCAGATCGCTCATGAAGGACCCACAACACCAAAAAGACAGAGGGCACCAGCAGTCCGTAAGCAAACAGCGTTGTCAGAATTGCGCCCGGCGTTTCGCCTGTACCCATCTGCAACTGGCCAACGTCCAAGCCCGTGGCCTCTGCCGCTACCATGATCAGCCCTGCAAACAATTGCCCAAGCGCCGAGAAGACAACCACAACCAGCAAAATACCAAAGGCCAATCGCCACAGCTGCATGTGGCTTTTGGCGGGTGCCACAAAAGACCTATGCGCACGATAAGCAAAGTCTCGGCGCATTTCCTATTTCGCCTCTGGCTCTGGATCACCGAAATCTTCTGGCACATCGACTTGCGCCTTTGCCAACAATTCCGCAGCACCCTGCAAATGCCCCCCGACGGTTTGCAACAACGTCAGCAAAGCGGTGGTGTCACTTTCAATCACTGCCTTGAATTCCCGTGCCCCGATCCGCAAGAATACCGTTTCTTCCTCGGCGATCAAATCGACTTGTCGGGTTTCGTCCAAAAGCACGGCCAAATCGCCGATCAAACGCCCCGGCAGTACCGTCGATACAACACGCCGAGCCCCTTCCCCGTCATCAAAGAACATGCGCGCGCTGCCTTTGACACAAAGCCAAGCGGCATCTGCTACATCACCTTTGCTGAAAATTTTCTGACCCGCAGGGGCCGTGTACCAACGCGCGGCAAACGCCAGCAATCTTTGGTTGCGAACGTCCAGTTTTGCAAAGGTATCGGTGCGGGAAATCTCGCGCATTTTGCTGCGCAGATCGTCCGATCCACCGTCAGGGAGCAAATCGATTTCTTGCTTTTGAATGCCGTCTATTCTGCCGTTTTTGATTTCGACAAAAAGGTCATATTCACTTGGGTTTTCGAAGTTGTCTTCCATGAATATCAGCGTTGTATCAGGCATCAATTTGCGCAACGCCGTGCGTGTTTTACGCCGGCTGTCTGCGTCATGGCTGGCCAGCGCTTTATCCAACACCAAGATATCCGGTTTTTTGATCCCGGCCCTGCTGAAGGCCGCGCGTTCTTGAAACACGGGCGGCAGCTGTGATCCAGCAAGGCCCGCGGGAATGTCGAAAATCGTTTCAGCCACAAGTCTGCGCAGACCTTTTTCTGTCAGCAGATCAGAAATCACTTCACGTACTTTCTCCGCCTTGGCCCCCGCCATGGCAGATACCAGGCCGTACATCAGATTTTCCATCAGCGTCAGCCGCGGCAAATAATTTTCCGGGGCCAAAGGCACAAACAAATCCCCCGATCGTTCCCGCAATTCGGCAGCTTTGGTACGGCGGATGTTCAAAATTTCTTGTTTAAAGCTGTCCGGAAAGGCTGGACCAATTTGTTCGGCTGTGAAGGCAAACGGAACCGTCAAAAACAGTGCGAATTCTTCCGCATTCAGGGCTTTGTCACCAACTTCACGACGCCTTGCTGCGATATCCACCAATTGTTCATACAGCGTTTCTTCAATGCCCAAAGCCGTGAAAAGCGGGTGGTTTGTGCCATCGCGACCAAAAGTCTGGTGCAGCGTTTCAACAACGGTTTGCGAAATGGCGATGCCTTCTTCGGCCAAGCCCTGTTCCATAATCAGCGCCAGAAAGCTCTTTTCGGCCACCAGTTCTTCCGGGCTCAATTCGCGGGCAGGTGCCGCAAACAACAAGTTGCCCCCCAAAGGCACCGACGGGTTGAACTTGTCAGGGTCAAACCGGTTGATTGCCTTATCCAGCCCTTTTGCCTTCAACCTGTCGAACACCTCGTCTCGAAGCCCAACCACGGCCTTGGCCAACTCGGGGTGCATTTTGGGGTCAACGCGACTTGTCAGCATGCGCTGGAACATGAATTCGTCGATGCCCATGGCCTGCACCAATTCAAACCACCAGCTGCGGATATCATCACCGTCTTTCAAATCGGCAAGGGCCGGATCCACCCAGTCGGCGCGAAGGCTATCAGCGCTGTTGCCCGATCGCGCGGCCTCATTGGTGAAACGGTCCCGTTTGCTTGGATCCCACAACACAGTTTTCGGGCTGGTCATCAGGGGCATCATCAAATTGCTGCCCAGTGTGCCATCAAACAGATACGGCCGCGAATGGGCATAACCGATACGCGCTGCAATCACCGCTTGGTGCAGTTCGGACAGCTTTTGTCCATCCACACGCACGTTGCCGCGCACCGGCAATATCTCGCGGGTCAACAGCTCTGCAAGCGCGGTGCGTTCCGTCCCGTTCGGCACTTTGATCGCAACCCGCGCACCTGGCTGAATCGTCAGATTGATGTCTTCCAGCACCGGGTTCCCAGACGCGCTGCGCACCGTCACATGATCCAGTTCAATTGTGCCGCGCAGATGCGGAATCGAAGAAGGTTCACCTTCAAACAGTGTCTCGTCGATAATGCCCTTTGGGTTAAACCGGTCGACAACGATTTCCCACCGCAAGGACATGTCCTGAACTTGGTTGTAGTAGGTCAACAGTTCTTTCCACGGGTTCGACAGATCTTTGTAAGCGGCAAGTGCAGCGACCAAAGCGCCCACCGTAATCTCGCCTTGGATGGCAAGGTAACCGCCCACGGCATAGAAAAAGAACGGCGTCAGCTGGGTGATGAAGTTGTTGAGAAACTTCATGAAGAATTTTTTGTTATAAATTTTGTAACGGATTTCGAAAAGCTGGCCCAAACGATCTGTAAACCCTGCCAAACGATAGCGAACGCCACCATTCGTGCGCAAATCCGTGATACCTGCCGCACTTTCCCCGATTTCAGATGCCAGCGCCCGAACTTGCGTGATGCGCTGTTTGTTCAATTGATTGATCTGGCGTTGGATCATCGGGATCAGCCAGGCCTGCAACGGGATCAGCGCGATACCGGCCAAGCCGAACCAAACGGATTGCAAAAACAAGAACGTCACGATCAGCAACATCTGTCCCGCTTGAAACAATGGCTGCGCCACCGCGTCACCCATCAAGCCGCCCATTGGTTCCGCTTCGGATGTGACCATCGCCACCAATTCGCCCTGACTGGTTTGTTGGAAATAACTGCGTGGGAACCGCATCATGCGCGAGATCAGCGAATAGCGGAACCGCCGCAGCAGCCGCTCGGACGTGATACCCTTCATTGTGTTCAGGCGCATTTTCAGCAGCCCATGGCACAGCACAGCCAACAGATACCCAACGCAAAGCGCCAAAAGAAACTGCGTCTGGCTTAGCTCATAACCGAACACATCCAAAACTGCCTTCTCGGCCCCTATCGCATCGTTGATGATCCGCTTGGGCAGTTCCAGTGTCGCGTACAAAAACGGGAAGGTGATCAATGTCACCAAAAGCAGCGTAAACTGCTCTCGTTTGGAGTGTTTCCAAATGAAGGTAAAAAGTGTGCGATCCATAATGGGGCGTCTCAAATTCCTGTACGGTCAGGGAATACTGGCACAGGCCCAAAGATTTAGGCCCCAAAGCGCTTCATTTCAAGCATCGCTTCTTGCGCGGCGTCAGGCCCTTGGGTATCCGTGTTGAAATTGTTTTCGCGGGAGATAGCCATGCTTAAGGGTAAATTTGACAAATCCAAGCTGCCAAGCCGACATGTGACCGAAGGGCCGGAACGCGCCCCGCACCGGTCCTATTACTACGCTATGGGCATGACAGAGCAGGAAATTCACCAGCCCTTGGTCGGTGTCGCCACCTGCTGGAACGAAGCAGCCCCCTGCAACATCGCGTTGAACCGTCAGGCCCAAGCCGTGAAAATGGGTGTCAAATCTGCCTATGGCACACCCCGCGAATTCACTACGATCACCGTCACCGACGGCATCGCGATGGGCCACGAAGGAATGCGTTCATCTTTGGCATCACGCGAAGCGATTGCTGACACGGTTGAGCTGACCATGCGCGGCCACTGCTACGACGCGATTGTGGGCCTTGCGGGTTGCGACAAATCCTTGCCCGGCATGATGATGGCGATGATCCGCCTGAACGTACCGTCTGTGTTCCTATATGGTGGGTCCATCCTGCCCGGTCGTGTCCAGAAGGGCGCGCAGGTGCCAGAAGAGTACCGCGACCGCGATCTGACTGTTCAAGACATGTTCGAAGCCGTGGGCCATCAGCAAAACGGGACAATGACCGAAGCCGAATTGGATGTGTTGGAACGCGTTGCGTGCCCATCAGCAGGTGCCTGCGGCGGCCAGTTCACGGCCAACACCATGGCCTGCGTGTCCGAGGCGATTGGACTTGCGATCCCGAACTCCGCCGGTATGCCAGCACCCTACGAATCCCGCGATCAATACGCCGAAGCATCCGGCGCCGCCGTGATGAACCTGATCGAAAAGAACATCCGCGCCCGCGACATCTGCACACGCGAAGCGTTTGAAAACGCAGCGCGCGTGGTTGCCTGCACCGGCGGCTCTACCAACGCAGGCCTGCACCTGCCCGCCATGGCGCATGAGGCCGGCATCGACTTCTTCCTCGAAGACGTCTGCGAGATCTTCCGCGACACGCCTTACTTTGTCGACCTCAAGCCCGGCGGGCAATATGTGGCAAAGGACCTTTATGAGGCGGGCGGCATTTATGTTGTGATGAAAGAGCTGCGCAAAGCGGGTCTGATCCACGAAGACTGCATCACCGCAACAGGCTATTCCATCGGCGAAGAGATGGACAAGGTCAGCTTGGAAGCAGACGGCAAAGTCATCTACCCCATCGAAACACCACTGACTAAGACGGGCGGCGTTGTGGGTCTGAAAGGCAATATCGCACCTGAAGGTGCCATTGTGAAAGTCGCTGGCATGGAAGCGCAGCACCAGATTTTCACAGGCCCGGCACGTGTGTTTGAATGCGAACAGGATGCTTTCGATGCAGTCCAAAACCGCACCTATGAAGAAGGCGACGTCTTTGTAATCCGCAACGAAGGTCCATCCGGCGGCCCCGGTATGCGCGAGATGCTGGCGACCACGGCGGCCTTGTCAGGTCAAGGGATGGGCAAGAAAGTTGCGCTGATCACCGACGGTCGTTTTTCGGGTGCGACTCGCGGGTTCTGTGTGGGGCACGTCGGGCCTGAAGCCGCGCACGGTGGCCCCATTGCCTTGTTGCAAAACGGGGATGTCATCACGTTGAACGCAATCGAAGGTACGTTGAATGTGGCGTTGACCGACGACGAACTAGCGGCGCGCAAGGCCGAATGGAAAGGCGCACGCGACACAATCTATGGCGCGGGTGCGCTATGGAAATATGCGCAGCTTGTCGGATCAACTTACAAAGGTGCGGTCACGCATCCCGGTGCGAAAGACGAGGGTCATGAATACTGGGATCTGTAAAGGTCTGGTACTTGCCGGTGCTGTTGCCCTTTCGGGGTGCAGCGACGGCGCCGCATTGGGGTTTCTCCAAGATGGGCTTGCCCCTCAGTCGGAGACGCCTGCGAAACCATTCACGCAAGTCGAGATGGTTCAGGGCGATGTCACACTGGTGCCCCCTGCGGGTTTTTGTGTGGACCCCGCCAGTCTTACACAAACCTTTGCAATTCTCGCGCGTTGTGACGTTCTTGGCGGGCGCGATGGCGCACTGGATGCCCCCCTAAGTGTCGTCACGATCAGCTTTGCCAAAGCGACAACGCCAGACACCATTTCTGCAAGCGTCTTTGGCGACAACATCGAAGGCGGTAAAGTCACCGCAACCGAAACACTGGGCGGTTTGTCCTATTTGCGTGTCAGGGCGCAAGCTCCGTCTGACGGGTTGTCGGATGTGCATTGGCATGCGGTGGATCAATTGAACGGATACGATGTGGCCGTCGCCCTTTATGCACCCGATGGCAGCCCCGCGTTGGGCACCCGCGGACCCCGCATTTTGCAGCAATTGCTTGATGGTTCGGAAGGTGCGTCTGTGGCCAATGATGTCGCCACCCGTACGCTACGACCTAAGGCCAAACCAAAAAAGCTGTTCTGAAATTCAATTACAGGTTTATCTGTGCGCAAGGTTTTCGTTAGATAGTACACAAGTCTGAAGCACCTCTGGCAGCCAAAACGTAAGGCCGCCTATGAATTGTGCCATAAAAACAAAGGCGAACCGAGCGAATGGGTGACAAATCAATTGGGCTAGTCGACAAGCTAACGCATAGGCGTGCGATGCGTCGTTGGGCCCGCGCTGCGCGGAATGCGAAAGATTTGAAGCTGCCGATCCTGCGCCAGAACAGGGCCGCAGCCCGCCTGCTGCGGACGCATCTGGATCGTTTGATCCACAAAGCAGACGAACGGTTGGCTTTGCCCGCCATCGGGTCCACCAGCTTTCCAAAACCTCACAATGCCGACTGGGCATGGCGCCCGGAACTGTGGCGCGGCCCATTGTCTAAACCGGGCATGTCCTCGGTGAGCACCAAGTCGATGCTGGGCGATGAAGTCACTTTGTTTCATGATTGCCGCCTAAGCGAGCTTACTTTGCGGCAATTGCGCAATTTGCGTGAACAGGATCTTGCGCCTTACGGCCTACGGATGGATGTTTTCAAATTCGACGGCTCTTTTTTGTCTCTTGTCGTGGACCTGCCGACAGACGCGACACGCGGGCTGAAAAAAACCCATTTGCTTGGAATGAATTGCATCGTCGAGATGGAAAAGCCACTGGAAATTTTTGCGCGGCTCAACATCAAAAATGGTCCTAACACTGAACAAATCGTGCGTGAATTGCCCCTTCACGAAGAGGATATTCTTGTAGAATTCGATCTGGCGTATTCAAATTTGAACGAAAAGCGGGTTGAAAAAGCCTGGATTGATCTGATCTTTGAAGGCCCCGAAATGAACCAGGTCGTGCTGCGTGATTTGACGTTCTCGCGCCGCCCCCGCGCCCAGCTGTAAGGACCACACCATGACCACATTGACCCTGACAGCCACCAAAATGCGCCGCGGCGTATGGGAAGGCGTCATCACACAAACAGGACAAGGTGTGCCGCAGATTGCCGTCACGCATTTGGACAAACCGGTGCCCGATATCGACCTGCAGGAAAACGGTGAAACCTGGGTTTTGCGTGTGACGATCCCCGCGGATGCAATTGCTGACGGCGTGCAGACCTTTTTGATCACCGACACCAGCGACGGCAGCCGGATTGGGAATTTCACCCTGATCGCAGGTGAAGCGCTAGGGGATGATATGCGCGCCGAAATGGAGCTGTTGCGGGCGGAACTCGATATGTTGAAACGTGCGTTTCGGCGCCATTGCATTGAAACATCATAGACGTTTGGTCTGGCTGCCGGGCAACACGTGACCGGATTTCTTCAGAACACGTAAGGCGGGGATAAATCCCCGCCTTTGCTTTTTATGGGCACTAGAAGTGGCACATCCTTTTGTAAGGTGTGCCTTGGCGCACCTTAATCCTTTGGCCCCAAAGCGCTGAGACCTTTAAGAATATCAATGGCATAGGCCAGTTGATAATCGTCTTCACGCAACGCCGCCGCAGCTTCTGCCTTTTCACGATCCGCTTCAATCTGGCGGATCTCGTCTTCTGTCAGGCTG